>NZ_CP066796.1:0-1269131 GCF_017161565.1 Erwinia amylovora | reverse complement strand
ATCGCTATCTGCCCGTCAACGGTGAAGGCATTCCTGCCGCGCCGCTAAAAGCCGTGGAAGGCACCAGCTTTGATTTTCGCCGGGCAAAGAGCGTGGCACAGGATTTCATGCAGGATGATGACCAGCATGCCGTACAGGGTTACGATCACGCTTTTCTGCTGAACGCGACAGCAGGCGAAGCGGCCGCCACGCTTTGGTCTGCTGACGGCAAATTACGGCTGGATGTGTTCACCAGCGCCCCCGCGTTGCAGCTGTATAGCGGCAATCACCTGGCAGGTATTCCGGCACGCGATCGGGGTGTTTATCATTCTTTTCAGGGCATTGCACTGGAAAGCGAGTTCTTGCCCGATTCGCCTAACCACCCAGAGTGGCCGCAGCCAGACTGCTGGCTACAGCCCGGTGAAACGTATCAGTCGGCGACGCACTATCAGCTGACGGTGCTTGACTGAGCGCGTGAAAAACACGCAAAGCGCGTCTGACGGGCTTACGCGCTGCGCAGAATTCAGCTATGGTATTGCACATTGAAATTGTCGCGGGTGATGTCGCGGCGATTTACCGATCGCCTTTAACATTGAAATGTAGATTTATTAAGGAGTTAAGCTATGGCTGTAACGAAGCTGGTTCTGGTACGTCACGGCGAAAGCCAGTGGAACAACGAAAACCGTTTCACCGGTTGGTACGACGTTGATCTGTCAGAGAAAGGCCGCACCGAGGCAAAAGCCGCCGGTCAGCTGCTGAAGAAAGAAGGATTCACCTTCGATTTTGCTTACACTTCTGTGCTGAAACGTGCCATTCATACCTTGTGGAACATCCTGGATGAAGTTGACCAGGTGTGGCTGCCGGTCGAGAAATCATGGCGTCTTAACGAGCGTCACTACGGTGCGCTGCAAGGACTGGATAAGGCTGAAACCGCTAACAAATACGGTGACGAGCAGGTCAAGCAGTGGCGTCGTGGCTTCGCCGTTACCCCGCCTGAGCTTGATCGTGCCGACGAGCGCTTCCCGGGCCACGACCCGCGTTATGCTTCATTGACCACAGAACAGTTACCGACGACCGAAAGTCTGGCGCTGACTATTGACCGCGTGCTGCCATACTGGAATGAATCCATCCTGCCGCGTATGAAAAGCGGTGAGAAAGTGATCATTGCTGCGCACGGTAACTCCCTGCGCGCGCTGGTCAAATACCTGGACAATATGAGTGAAGAAGAGATCCTCGAATTAAACATCCCAACCGGCGTACCGCTGGTTTATGAGTTCGACGAAAACTTTAAGCCGATCAAACATTACTATCTTGGTGATGCTGATGAAATCGCCGCTAAGGCAGCTGCCGTAGCTAATCAGGGTAAAGCAAAGTAAGAGAATAAATCCGCACCCTGAAAGACCTGATGTGAGATGTTCAGGGTGCGGTTCAACAGCTGTACCAGTCATACGCGGACAAAAACCAACCCTGACGAAGTCAGATACTATTCATCTCTGTGGCTGCTAAGAAAAATATTTGGGAGAGTAACCAGCGTTATGGATGATTTCAAATCGTGAGGCGAACTGTTTTAAAATATTTTGCAAAGCATGCGGGTCATGAGAAAATTTTTCAAAACTGCTTTGTAATATTTCCGGGGGGTAACCAAAAGAAGTCACTGTTCCCTGGAAAGCTTTCACCGGCAAGCCGGTTATTTGATGCATGTCGTACCCTAAAGGTGGGGTCAGAAAACCGAAATCAGCGGAGTGGCAAGCAATAATTCTTATTGATGCGTAATTATCATATTGAATGCCTCCGGTCGAACGCAATAGCTGATCTAGCCCCTTATAATCTAACTTATTAACCGGTAGTAGCCTGCCTGAATCATCAAGTCGGGTTTCAATTAAAGACGCCCTTCTTCCGTGCGAATAGATATTCAGTCGGGGTTTATTTTTATATGTGTCAGTAAAAACACTGACGCCATGGCCTAAATACTTTAATCCCATAATTTCCTTTTTCTTTTTATCGAAAGAGAGATTACGCATAGTTTGTTGACTTTTATTGAAGTCGAAAAAACTTTTTAAACTCTTAGATAAAGGATATTTGTACCTTCCAAAAACATGAGAAAGAGATACCCCTAAACCTAATGATGAAGCAGTACCCCCAACGGCCAGTTCATACTCATTACCTTCTCCCTGCAAGGATGCTATTGCTGAAATCCCCGCTCCGATTTCAAATATTGAAAAAGCGGTCATCATGACAGAGGACATCGCCAGCGACCCTCCCAGAGTAGCCACTCCAGAAAGTAATGATAAAGAACCGGCGATATATATCGGGATTTTCCAATGTTCGTTGGTGAGATAACCGGATTTGTCATCATTATTTACTGGGTTATTATTACAGTAGATGTAAGGGTTTATATTACCACCGTAGAAAGGTGATAAATCATCAGGAGTGGTAAACCTCATACATTCAGGATCGTATAACCGTGACCCGAGCAGATATCCGTCTGCATGTGCGTCATAAAGATATCCATTAATACCAACGGGGGAGACGCTTTTTGCATAACTGCCATAAATATCCGTCGTTGGAACCTCACTGCCTTTATATTTACCGTTATTAAAGTTCATCACATAGAATGGAGTACCTGAATTGTCAGTTGTGATTTTTTTTATGATCGTGTCATTCTGACTCTGAGAACAAATCTGCTTCGCTTTCCCCTGAAGAAAATTGACTTTCTGGTATTGCATCTTATTTTGAAAATCGATAATGCTAATAATTTCATCGTTACAACCACGAAATGTGCTGATTTCCTCTGTTTTTTTTCCTTCCGCAATGGTCCTTTTAAACATGACTTTATTAGAGTTTCCAAACTTGTAATCTGTAACCTGTCTGCCACACGCTAAATTGTTTTCATAGCTGGTTTGATCTATCGAAGATAAATTTAGCGAGCTATCATAGCTGTAAAATGACTCTTTTGCCCTGGTCAAACGATCGTTCACAGTCTGCGACTGACTTTTTCTTGAAAGGTAACCCAAACTGTTAAATTCATAATTAGTATAATCCGATGTGCTGCTATGGAGCATGCGCCTTAATAAAAACGGGTTAATCTCATCATAGGAAAACTTTTTAATACCGTGGCTTTCATCGTCTAAAGTGAAATCGGCTTGAGATATGTTGCCTACTTCATCATAAGTATACACTACTGCTTTTATTCCCTTTCCACTATTATCGGTTGTCCGTACGTCTCCCTTGCATTGATAATTTTTTATTCTGTCCAGTTCATCGTATATAAAAGTTTCAATCCTGATGATTTCGATATGGTTTTTTAACTGCTTTATCACTTTTGATTGAATTAAATTATTAGCATAATAACTGGTTTCAACGACCAGAGTAAGGCTCTGAAGCGGATCTGGAACAAGTTCAGTACTGGAAAGAGACAAAGTAACACGCCGCTCAATCTCTCTGCCAAACTCGTCATAAACCAACTGAATAACAGATTTTCCGAGTTCATCACTTTCTGAGACATGACTGGCCCTGCTGAATTTATCGTACAAAATTTCAGTTTTGACTTTACCGCCATTAATTCCTGTAAGCCTTCCATAAGTATCATGCGTATAAACATATTCCGTGTTAGTTTCATCCGTAATTTTGCTAACACCGTCATTATTGACAAAGTTTTCCTGTTTATAAGCGATATCAATCGAATTGTTGTCATTTATAAATGTAGTATTAATGACCAGAGAACTGTTAAGAGCATCTTCAGTAAATTTTTCAATGTAAACATCATGTGCTGAAATATATTTAGTTTCGATCAATGAATCATCGATATTAGAGTAGAAAAATTCTTTGCGGAATTTTTTTTCTTTATCTGTAATCGATATTACTTTGTCTTTCAACCCATAATCGTTTTCATATAATATAGAGTTGCCATCTGCAAAAGTAATCTCATCAGGGAGTAGACGATTAAGAGTATAACGATACATTGTCGTCACGCCATATGCCTGACTCTCTTGCACTCTGTTCAGTTCATCAAACATCTGTGACCCTATTTCAAAGATTTTCCCATTGAAAGAGGTAAAAGTCAGCTTTTCGATAAGTTGTTCTTCTGAATACCTGTTGTATGACTTAGTAATAATTGACTTATCGGGAAGAGTAATGACATTAACTCTGTCCTGAAGGTCATAATCATAGTGAGTAACTCTTCCTAACTCATCTTTTTTATTTACCACTCGACCTGAAACATCCCGCTCCAATGTTAATTGTGTAAATTTTGCATCCAGAGAGTATCTTTTAAATATTATTGGCTGATTATTTAAATCAAACTCAGTCATTGTTTTATTCGAAATATCATTACCATGTGATAACCAGTGAGTCACAGTTCTATTTATGACATCTGTTATAACATTTTCTTCAACCCCGTCATCATGCCTGATCTTATTGATATTACCCCAAAAATCATACGAATAAATATTTATAAAACTTAGCTTTTCATTACCTTTGTATGAAAAACGATCTTCGTGAACTAGTTGAGACAGTTCATTATATTTGTACGAATTAATGATTTTTTCTTTATCGCTGTTATTCTTCATGATTGCAACAGTTTGCATTCTACCAAGACCGTCATAGCGCTCATAGAGCTTATTGCCATATAAATCTGTAGTCTCCACCTCATAATTAAAAGATCCTAACTGCTCCTTAAATTGGTATTTATATCTGTATTTAAAACTTTTCTTTTTATATGGGTCATCGATATTGGAGGTAAGAGTGACTAAGGTTATTCTCCCCAGTTTATCACGCTTATATTCTATCGACTTATTAAATCCATCATAACTACTTTGAAGCAGGCCTGTTGTTCCATTAAACTTCACGGTAGTGCAGCCAGAAAAATCGTTATTTTGATTAATGGCCTGCACAACTAATTGGTCAGAAAGGTAATCCCATTTGAAAGTCTTACATATTTTTCTGTCGAAACATAGAAGCGTATGAGACTTCAATTTACCGAAATGGGGTTTATCTTTCGATTCCATATGGTAAGTCAGCAAAGTGGTATTGACTAATTCGTAGTTTATGAACAATTTCTCTTCAGTTGATACTATCTTATAGCTGGTTATATCTTCAACAGATTTGGAATCGTTAACAGATTCTGTTAATAACTCATAAACATATTCCTTACAAATCTGACTTTTGACATTATCAGGATATACTATACTGGTAGATTTCATGATCCAGAAGCCATTGGGATTTTCGACTAGCTGGTCTCCATACAAGATTAAATTCGTATAGATAAATGAAAAAATTGAATTGTTATGATTCTTTTGTTTGACCAGGTTGCCAAATTCATCGTATTCCATACTGACGACTTCATCACGCTGTTTGACTTCAGCACCGCTGTTATCGATATATGTTGTCTTTATTACATTGATACATTGATACTTGAGAGATTGCAGCATTAGACTTTTCGTAACATCGCAATCATTATAAACATAGCTGATATGCTTAACAGTCGTACCAGATTCAATGCTTTCGCTAATTAATAAATGGAATTTATTATAAGTTCTGGTGATTTTTTTTATTGCCTGGCGTCTTATGTCCAAATACTCTTCAACAGATGAATATTGATTATTATCATCGGCCCAGTTATAAGTATAGTTTGTAGCAATCTGCTTTATTCCCGACATGAACTGTGGGATTATCTGGTAAAGCCATACGCTGTATAATAGATAATCTCCTGGAAGAATCAAATCGAAATTATTTTCGCTACGCTTATATTCAATCGTATCTTTCCTTCCACTCGGGTATCTGATTTCCTCTAACAGATGATCTTTAGCCGCCACATCAGAATATTTGAACTTCCAGCTATGTTTGCCATAAATATCTAAACCCGTATTTTTTATCTGTACTAACTGATTTTTGCTATTCAAAGTCAATACTATTCTATAATTATATTCAGTATCATCAAATACGCTTAACCTTATCTTACCCTTTTCCTTATGACTTAAAGATAGCAGATCAGTATTAATATTTATGCCTTTTTTTATTTCCCGAACTGTCGTTAACTGCGGCACTCCATTATCGTAATCCCAGAACATCTGTATTTTACCGCTAACTCCATAAAGGATCATGAA
Source organism: Erwinia amylovora (assembly GCF_017161565.1). Taxonomy (NCBI): domain Bacteria; kingdom Pseudomonadati; phylum Pseudomonadota; class Gammaproteobacteria; order Enterobacterales; family Erwiniaceae; genus Erwinia; species Erwinia amylovora. Next base: position 1,263,048 of record NZ_CP066796.1, on the reverse strand, counting down.
AGGGACATAACAAGATTGTTCATCACCGTTAATGTCTACGTTTTCAAGTTTTTCCACTACGCCATTCATATATGTAATGTAGTATATCTTTTGGGATACGGCGCCATCAGGGCTTCTGAGCAATGTTTTTTTGAAGGTAAAGTCGTGGTATTTACAATCGGCTATCTCTGGCTGCCCCTCTATGGGGTCGTTAGCTATTCTGTATACCTGGCCTGATGAAAGAGATAATAATTTTTTTCCTTCGTCATAGCGTGATTGATTATCCGTAAACCCATAGCCATATCCTTGATTCAAACACATGTTCTTGGAGTTATAGTTAAGTACAAAAGAAAACTTGGCGTCGGAGAAACATGAATTATAGTCAAAAAGCGTGGTGGAATTACAGAAAAAACCTGTCCTAGGATCGACTCCAGCCATACAAGCACTGATGAAATTATCCTGTTGAATATTTACATTGAAATCCGCAAGCGTTTGCGTTATTCCCTTCATGAACCCTCCGTAATAATATCATTAGGTTACTGTCGCGTTGTTGAATCATTTACCCCTTACTATAGTACAATTAAAAATACCCATGCTAATTTAGACATTAAAAGTAAAGCATTCATCCCATACTGCGTATATTGCCAATTAGGAGAAATACGTCGGGAGATAATTGGAATTATGAATAAGTTCGAATTCAGCGGAAAATTTTTTACGTATGTTATGCAGAGAATGTGGGTCAGTAGAATGCCTTTCGAAATAGCTTTGTAGAGTTTCTGGTGGAATGCCAAAAATCGTCACATCCCCATGGAAAGCTTTTACCGGCAAGCCTGTTATTTTATGCATATCAAACCCTATTGCCGATTTATATTGACTGGGGTCACCAGAATGGCAGGCAATGATTCTTATTGATGCATAATCGTCATATTTAATCCCTCCACTCGTACGCAGTAAGTTATCCAGACTTTGCGAACTCAGTCTGAATTTTTCGTAAAGCTTGCCTGAATCGTCCATTCGTGTTTCAATCAGTGCGGCCCTTTTCCCGTGTGAATAAATATTTAACCTGGCTTTTTTTTTGTAGGTATCGTTGAATATACTCACTCCTCTCCCCAGATAGTTCACCCCAGATATTTTTTTCCTGTTTTTATTCACGGGCAACGTTCTAAGATTAGTCAAACTTCTGTTAAAATCAAAAAAACTGCTCAAATTCTTGGATAAGGGTAATCTGGACAATTTTGCAACGTTAAAAAATGACAGGCCAATATCAAATAGCGTTGAAATGCCGTGTGCAGCTAACTCTGAATCATCATTGATATTTTTAAGAGATGCCAGACTAAACGCACCTCCAGTTATCTGAATTATTGACATAACGCTTATCAAAACCGATGACATTGCAATTGAGCAACCTAATGTCAATATACCCGTTCCTACAGACAGTACTGCACCAATATATATGATATTCTTCCAAGTCTCCCTGGTAAGGTAGCCCGTGTTATCACTATTATTTACAGGATTATTATTACAATAGATATAAGGATTAATATTCCCTCCATTAAAAGGTGACAAACTATCTGGCGTGGTAAACCTCATACTTTCTGGGTCGTATATTCTACCCCCCATTATATACCCACCGGACTCATCATCAAATAAGCAACCATTTAATGCAAGTTGCATACTATTTTTCCCTAATGATCCGTAGATCCCGATGGTGGAATATTCACTACTCACATATCTACCACCCCAGTATTTCGCCACAAATATCGGAGTATTTGAGTTATTAGTTACCATTTTATAGTTAGTCGTCAGCACGTCAGTTTTCTGCAATATCATTTTAGACGCGCCATATGCAGAGTTGATTAGCGTCATCTTTGACTGGTCTTCAAAATCTATAAAGTTAGTTATTTCCTCATTGTAACCCCGATGAGTTATTATTTGCTCATTCTTTACCTTATCCTTTACTGACTTTCTAAAGAACAGTTTTCCCGTGGTGCCAAAACGGTACTCAATATTCTGGCTTTCATCAGAAAGATGAGTACCGGTGGTTTTATTCGTGACAGATGACAAACAAAGTAGGTTATTATATCTATAGTCAACTTCCTGTTTCTTAGAAAAATCAGCATTTATCCTTTTCGTGTAAGTTTTATTGACAAGAAAGCCAAGTCTGTTGTATTCATTCTGAGTAATATCAAGGGTACTCTCATTTTGCATCCAACTCAGGATAAATGGATTTTTCTCATCATAGATAAATGATACGCGAGCTCTACTCTCGTCTGAGTAAACAGTATCAGTAATCACTATATTCCCCACGGTATCGTAGGAATATCCTATCGTTTTTATTGCTTTATTGTTTTTATCTACAGTTGGTATAATACCAATACATTCATAAAATATGATACGATTCATAATGTCGTAGTTGAAAGATTCTTTTCTAATATCTATTTTATTTTCGCCAGAGTATTGTTCAATCGATCGTGATTTTAGCAAATTATTCTTATGGTATTTAGAGCTAACTGTGAAAGAAATACTGGGCTGGCTAAGAGAAGGATCGTTATCGAAATAAATCTGTACCTTTCGACCAATTTCTCTACTTAATTCATCGTAGGATAATTGAACAACGGACTTTCCTTCCAGGTCATATTCATCAATGATGCTAATCCTGCTGAAAATGTCATACGCTATTTTTGTTTTCTCTTGTCCTGAAGCGATCTCCGTTATTCTGCCATAAAGGTCACGAGAATAGACAAATTCGGTGTTGGTTTCATCCGTGATTTTATAGATACCTTCATTATTATAATTATCTTCTTGCTTGTACATCATTTCGATGATTTTCCCATCATGAATAAACTTTGTGATGATTTCTACGATGTTATTTAAGTTGTCTTCTTCAATGTTTTCTATATAGGTATCTTTTGGAGTAAAGAATTTAGTTTCTTTTAGTAAACCGTCAACGTCTGAATATTTAAATTTTTTTATAAACTCCCCCTTATCATCAGTCACTGAGAGAATATTATCATTCAAAGCGTAGTTATTTTCATAAAAATTACTCGTCCCGTCAGCAAAGACGATCTCATCAGGTAGCGTCTGGTGTAGAGAATAAACATACTTCGTTTTTACCCCATAGGATTCCTTTTCAATTATTCGCTCTAATTCATCAAAAGTCTGAACACCTATATCATGAACCTTGCCATCAGCCGATGTGAATGTAATATTCTCAACCAGTTGCTGCTCTGAATATATACTATATTTTTTATCGATCACTGAATTGTCAGGAAAAACGATTTTATTGACCCTGTCATACAAATCATAACCATATTCAGTTATGCTTCCTAATTCATCTTGATGTTTGATTAGTCTGCCGCAAAAATCTCTTTCGAAGATTGTTTGCAAAAATTGCCCGTCAGACAAATATCTTTTATAACTCACGGGCTGATTGTTGATATCAAATGTGATTTTTGTTTCATTTATTTTTTTCTCGCCAACTGCCAACCAATGCGATTTAGTTCTGTTTATCAGATCTGTAACAACATTCTCTTCAACTCCATCATTGTGTCTTAACGTCTTGATATATCCCCAATCATCATAAGAGTAGATGCTGGCTAAACTAAAGCTTTTACTTCCTTTATGAGTAAAATGCTCTTCGAATTCAATTCTCGACAGATAGTCATATTTGTAAGCGTGAAGTATCTTTTCTTCATTACTGTGTTTTTTCTCATCGCTACATATTGTAGCCTGCCAAGACCATCATATCTTTCGTAGATACTGTTATGGTGCAAGTCCACCGTTTTTTTTTGGTAAAATAAGGTTCCTGAAATATTCTCAATACTGTATTCATAGTAATGTTTAAATTTCCTTGACCTTGCATGGTCATTGATATTTGATGTCATGATTGTGTTAAGGATCCTTCCTACTTTATCTCTCTTATACTCTAATTTCCTGCCCAAGCTGTCAGTGGCACTGTTTAAAAGGCCCGTTATTGCATTCCATACTAAAACCTCCTCAATTATTAATTCATTTATCATTGTTTTAGTATATAAAGTCAGATCGTCATAGTAAGAACCTCCAGACCATGTAAACTCTTTAACTTTTATTCTGTCAAAGCACTTAATTCTTGTAGATTTCAATTTTCCTAAGTTTTCTCTGTCATGGATGCTTTTGAAGTATTTTAAAGAAGTCGATTTTATTAAAATGTTATTAATATGCGTGCTCTCATTCACAAGCACCAATTTATAAGTTTTAGGTTCTTCGGGATTACCTATCATCACAGCAGGCTTAGAAATTAATTCATATTCATATTCTTTAACGATATTGTTACCTTGACTCTTGAGATACATTATTTCAAGAGACTCGAGTAATCTCATTCCATTAGGAATATCAACTAAAACTCCACCTTGATTTACTCTAAGCGCATAAGAAAAAAAGATTATCGAAATATTATTATTGATCTGCCTTGTCAGGTTACCTTTTTCATCATAGAACATTTCAACCTTATCTCGTCTCGTGTTGTTCTTAGCAATAGACAAATCGGTATACGTCGTGGCTGTTTCTGTGATGCATTGATAGTTAGCAGCCTGGTGTAACAATTCTTTTTTTTCATCACAATTTAGGTAGGAGTAAATGATTTCTGTGGTTGTCATACCGACTTCTGTCAACTCACTGATTAAAAGATGGAATTTGTTGTAGTTTCTGGTAATTCTCCTCATCACTCTGAAACTTATATCCATATATTCTTCAGCAGATAAATATCTTTCGTTCTCGTCGGTCTTTTTAAAATGATACTGCGTTACAATTTTCTTTATACCCGCGACGAACTGCGGGCTTATATAGTATCTTCTTACCACAAATAATTTTAAAATTTTCGAAGATGGTATATTCGAACGGCCTCTTGCTCTGATATATTCAATTTTATCATTTCTGCCGCAAGGATATCTTATTTCATTCAAAAGCCTCCCTTTTCCTATTTTATTTGTGTATTTGAATTCCCATTTGTAAATCCCGCCAGAGTCTAATCCGAAATTTTTTATTTCCGCCAGAAGATTTTTTTCATTGATATACAGAATTACCTTATATTCATATGGTTCATTTTCAAATAGCCTTATCGTTCTTTCATTTTTGTTTCCGGCCATGAATGATAAAAGATAGCCGCTGGTATAGGTACCGGATTTATGTTCTTTTACCGATTGTAAAAATGGAACTCCGTCAATATAATCCCATTGCAAATGTATTTCACTGGTCACACCATAATAAATAACGCTTGGCACATATATTTTTTGCCCTCCCCCGCTCAAATCTCTGTTTACCATCCTTTCAATGACACCATCGATATATTTTATATAGTAGCTAATTTTGGGTTCTTCTCCCGTAACGTCTTTTACTCTATTTTTAGTAAATGTGAAGTTTTCAAAATCGAAGCTGACTAAATCCGAGGGGTCATCGTCCATATCATTAGCAATAGTGTAAACCTGTCCGGAAGAAAGCATCAGCGTCTTCAATTCTGCATCATAACGTGACAGGTTATCGGTAAAACCATAGCCATAACCCTGATTGTAATAAATTGACTTAGAATTATAATTCAGCACAAAAGTAAACCTAGCATCAGAATTCACTGAGTTGTAATCAAATATAGTCGTCGCGTGATTGAAAAAACCCGTTCGGGGATCTACACCGGACATGCATGCGCTTAAAAAATTATCCTGTTGCGTGCTTAAGATTACATTATCAACGCCGTTATTGATTATTTCCACAATGGAACTCCAAAGATTTTTTGTATTTAATATCACGTTTTCACTTTAACCTGTTACTGCATGCTGCACATCACCGATGTCGATTTACTGGACGGACATTTCCTGTCACTGAGCATAATAATACGCATTATTTATATGCCATTGCCATTGCCATTGCCATTGCCATTGCCATTGCCATTGCCATTGCCATTGCCATTGCCATTGCCAGATGAGTATTAAACCTTATTCATCAACTAATGGTTGGCTATGAAATATAAAGCACCATTAGTTTCCTGAGGGTTTTTATATCGGATATTGGAGACAAACCCTTGCTTTGAGGCAGCAGGTTATGATGCATTTCTATTCAAGTAAGAAAACACGGTTCAGGAATTGATTCAGGAAAAAGTTATCAATTAGTAAAAAGATAAAATCTTAATTAAGGATCATTTCTATTTTCAACAGATGTGAAAAGGTGTGATAAACAAGTTCAGATGATGCACTGGATTATGGCGGTTTTGAGCCAGTGGAGCTTCAACAAAAGATCAACTTGATGAATAAATCGTGGAAATATATTTACGCGATGTGGAATAAGACTGTTTATGGATTTTTTAGATTTACTGGGGAGTTAATGCATACTGTGAGTTCAAATTAATAATCTGTGTGCAGCCTGTCAACGTCGTAAAAGACAGCCATGCCGTACGTTCTGCGGCGCCAGCCGCTGAACGTTAAACAGCACTCCTGCACCTTTGACGATAAAGGTGCTGAGTGCTGTAAAGCCAGTACAGGGCGCTATTTACGACGAGTTTTCACCGCCTGTGCAAGCTGACGCAGCACGGTTTCGGTGTCTTCCCAACCTATGCAGCCATCGGTTACGCTTTTACCGTATACCAGCGCTTCTCCGCCATCCGGGTTCTGATTGCCTTCCACAAGGTGGCTTTCAATCATTACACCGATAATGCTTTGTTCACCTCTGGCAATCTGTAACGCCACATCTTCAGCAACTATCAACTGTCTTTTATACTGCTTGCTGCTGTTCGCGTGGCTAAAGTCGATCATCATCTGAGCAGGAAGCCCTGCTTTTTCCAGCCCGCTTTTCACTTCACTGACATGATGTGCGCTGTAGTTTGGTTCTTTACCACCGCGCAGAATAATGTGGCAATCTGTGTTACCACTGGTTTCAACGATGGCAGAATGGCCGTACTTTGTCACCGACAGGAAACAGTGTGGTGCACTGGCCGCACCGATAGCATCAATGGCAACCTTGATGGTTCCATCGGTGCCGTTTTTAAAACCCACCGGGCAGGACAGTCCGGATGATAGCTCGCGGTGTACCTGGGACTCGGTGGTACGCGCTCCAATAGCGCCCCAGCTCATCAGGTCGGCGACGTACTGCGGAGTAATCATATCCAGGAATTCGCCGGCTGTCGGTAATCCGATGTTGTTGATCTCTACTAATAGTTGGCGAGCGATGCGCAGACCGTCATTGATACGAAAGCTGCCATCCATATACGGATCGTTAATTAATCCTTTCCAGCCCACCGTCGTTCGCGGTTTCTCGAAATAGACACGCATCACGATTTCCAGTGAATCTTTGAGCTCTTGTCGGAGAGCCTGTAGCCTGCTGGCGTACTCTTTTGCCGCAACGGTATCGTGGATGGAACAAGGGCCGATCACTACCAGCAGCCGATCATCTTCTTTTTGAAGGATCTGGTGGATGGCTCGTCGGGCGGAGGAGACTGTTGCAGCAGCCTTTTCTGTGGCAGGGTATTTTTCGAATAATGCCACTGGAGGCAGAAGCTCTTTTATCTCTTTGATTCTTAAGTCATCGTTCAGATAATTCATAATATTTCCAGGTTATTTCATTGCCTTACTGCACACCGGGCGCATCAGGCTCAATTTATCGCGCCTGTTCTGCCCTGTAAATCAGCTTTAGACATTAATATCGCATCCAAATTTGATTTCTCTTCGATGCTGTCTACACTTTCGAGTGCTAACAGCTGTATTAACCCTATTTACAATTTATGTGATTCGATCATGCAGAATGTTTCTTTCTGCATGTTCACATTGCGTTAGCTCACTAATCGCGTTTGTCAGGCAGTATTCAATACTTAACGGAGCATAATGATGAATAAATTTGCAATCGTATTGCTGACAGCAGCAATAACCCTGGGTAGTGGTTCAGTGATAGCAGCAAGCGGTAATGGTTCATCCAATGCGGCCGCAGACGCCGGTGCGATTGCTCCCGGCGCAAAAGATAACCTGGCTCCTAACCACGTCGATAACAGTAAAATCAATACCGAGGGTAGCAGCGCACTCAACCACAAGAAAAAGCACCACGGTATGAGCGCAAATGACGTGCACAAAAATACCCAGTGTAAAGAGGGTAACTGTACCAACATCAATTCTAAGGTTGGTAGCGGTGCAGATACCAAAACTAACGGTACCAGCCAGTAAGCTGATTGACACTGTTTACGGAGAGCCACGGCTCTCCTTTTTTTGTATTCATATTTGCGTTAATCGGATGTTTTGCCCAAATCCGCCGGGATTTAGCTGATTTTCTTTCCCGCCAAAGAGAGTCATGTGCCAGTGAAACTAACCGATTCAGACTCGCCATCACTTAAATTTATCAGCCCGCCGAGCCAGTCTTCAATTTATTGATATCATTGCTGCATAGTCAGTTCAATTAACGGGGAAATTATGGCTCACAATCACATGAAGAAGGATGGTAACCGCTCACGCTTGCTGGCGGCATTTAGTGTTACCGCAGTATTTATGCTGGCTGAAGTCGCTGGCGGCTTGCTGTCAGGTTCACTGGCGCTACTGGCAGATGCCGGGCATATGCTCACCGACGCCGCAGCTTTGCTGATAGCTCTTTTAGCAACGCATTTTGCACGCCGCAGGCCCAGTGGACATCATTCGTTCGGGTTACTGCGCCTGACCACGCTGGCAGCGTTTGTTAACGCTATTGCTCTGTTGGCGATCACCGTGCTGATTGTCTGGGAGGCTGTGCAACGTTTCTGGCATCCGCAGCCGATAGCGGGCGGTATGATGCTGGTCATTGCCATCGGTGGCCTGCTGGCAAATCTGCTCTCCTTTTGGCTACTGCACCACGGCAGTGGTGAGAAAAACCTTAATGTCCGCGCCGCCGCGCTGCACGTTCTGGGCGATCTGCTCGGTTCCGTTGGAGCGATTGTCGCCGCGCTGGTTATTTTGTTTACCGGCTGGACCCCGATCGACCCGATACTCTCTATCCTGGTTTCAGTGCTGGTATTGCGAAGCGGTTGGAGGCTGATTAAAGAAAGCGGGCATGAACTGCTGGAGGGAGCACCACAGCATATCGACATAACTAAGTTACAACGTTCGCTGGTTCGCGATATATCAGAAGTACGCAATGTGCATCATGTGCATTTGTGGCAGGTGGGAGAGAAACCACTAATTACTTTGCATGTTCAGGTGATCCCACCCCACGATCACGACGCCCTGCTGCAGCGTATTCATGATTACCTGCACGATCATTATCAGATTGAGCATGCTACGGTGCAAATGGAGTATCAGCGCTGTGAGTCTGACGATTGCGACAGCCGTTGGGTACAGTCAGGCAATGACGAACATCTGCACCATCATTAACGATGCCCCTTCATTCGCAGAGATGCGTCTTTCCGCCCGGTACACATCTTTCGTGCACCGGGAGAAAGCAACAGTGCCCACTACTTGCGCTGAGCGGCGCGTTTGATCCATAACCGGGAGCCGTTGAGTGCAATTAACGTCAGTAAAACATACTCCAGTGCCATGGCGTAGACCCCCTGACGCGCAAAGATAACCACGCTGATAACATTAATAACCACCCACAACAGCCAGTTTTCCACGTATTTCCGCGTCATCAGGATCATCGCGGCAATCGACAGTACCATCATACTTGAGTCCCAAAGCGGGAAAGCATCAGGCTGAAGCTGCGGCATTGTGACATCGAGACCTGTTGCCTGCATCAGCGTTACCGCTGACCGGGTCAGTAAAGCAAATACCGGGTCGATATAGTGAGTCAACAGGGCAATCGTTAGCGCTAAGCCAGCAGTCCAGCCAGAGAGCTGCCGCCTTGGCAACCAGCGGATGTTTAACGCCTGCTGGTGTTCGCTGGTCTGACGGCTCCAGGCATACCATCCGTAAAGATTGGCAATAAAGAAAAACAGCTGTAGCAGCAGGCTGGCATAAAGTTGGATTTGGAAAAAGATCGCTGCAAATAGCGTCACGTTAATCAGGCCAAATGCATAGTTTACAATCTTCTCAAGGCTGGCTAACCAGATGCACAGTAATCCTGCAAGGGTTCCTGTCGCTTCAATCCATGACAAATCGTATCCCCCCGCTCCGAGAGGGATATGAAACAGAATATTCGACGTGCTAAAAAAATCCATACTGTCTTCCTTATCCTGAAAAGAGGAGCCAGGCGTTACCCTTGACCTTAAGCTTGAGAACTGCCGCAAAGGTTAGCATACGATGCAGCGGGATCAATGCACCCTCACGCAGCGCATCGTCAACCAGAATTTCGCGCCCTCTCTCCCTGCTCCAGCCCGTCGGCAATTGCTTTCAGATCGTTCATTGCCATCCACGGACAGTGGGTGCAGCTGCGGCAGGTCGCCCCCTCGCCGGCGGTGGGAGCCTCCAGCAGCTTCTTGTCAGGGCAGGCCTGTTGCATTTTGTAGAAAATTCCGCGTTCGGTGGCCACAATACGGCTGCATTGGGATCAAAAACTGCGCTTAATTCTCATTGTTGTTTTTCGTACTTAACCCATTTTATAATTAACGCACAAATTTCACCAGAAATTTGTATTTTTGTTTTATATGATAAACAAAACAACCGATAAACCGGTCGCTGTCTTGCTCTTTTTTTCTGTAGATGAGGCAGTTAACGACACAGCGCCTGCTTTCCCCAGCGCAGTCCATTCTCCAGACGCAGTAAAAAGGCTTTACTCGCCAGCCCACCGGCAAACCCGGTCAGCTTACCGTTGCTGCCGATCACCCGATGACATGGCGCAACGATTGGCAAAGGATTTCGCCCGTTTGCCGCCCCCACAGCACGCACGGCGGAAGGATGGCCAATTTGCTGCGCAATTTGCCCGTAGCTGCGCGTTTCGCCATAAGGGATGGCGATCAGTGCAGCCCAGACCTGTTTTTGAAACGAGGTGCCGACGAACTCCAGCGGAAGATCGAATTTTTGCAGATGCCCGGTAAAGTATTGTTGCAGCTGCCGTTCCGCCTCCGTCAGGATCGCATGACGCGGTGCCTCATGCGACGGGGAAAAACATGCGCCCGGCAACCTGGCATCTGCCCACATAACGGCAACCAGGCTGCTTTGACTGGCGACCAGGGTGAGTTCGCCCAGCGGGGAGTGCATCTTTTTATAACAGAAAGCCACGTTGCTTCTCCTTGAATTGTGTTTCAGCACCGATTATGCCTGTTCTGGCGTTGGTCACTGGCCGTTTACGGACATCAGGATAAAATAGTTTGACGACCAACACGGCGGGCTGCACGTATAACCTATGATGAACTCTCCAAAACAGGGCATCAGCATGATCGACCCCATTTCCGCCTATCGTGCGCTTACCTCGCGTGATGCGCGCTTTGATGGCGTGTTTTACGTTGGCGTAATCTCTACCGGCATCTATTGTCGTCCGGTTTGCCCGGTGAAAGCGCCACGCGCGCAGAATTGTCTGTTTTTCGCCACTGCCGAAGCCGCGGAAAAAGCCTCTTTTCGACCCTGCCTGCGCTGCCGCCCGGAGTTGGCACCCGGCAATGCGCCGGTCGATCACGGTCAGCGTATTGCAGAACGGCTGGTGCAGCGTATCGATGAAGGACTGGTTGAGCAGGTTGACAGTCTGGAGCAGATCGCTGCCGAGTTTCAGCTCAGTCTGCGCCAGCTGCGGCGTATTGTTAAGAAGGAGCTGGGGGTATCGCCACAGGAGCTTCGGCAAACGCGGCGATTGCTGCTGGCGAAGCAACTACTGAGTGAAACGCAGCTGGCGATCACACATATTGCCTTTGCCTGCGGGTTTAACAGCCTGCGCCGCTTTAACGCCGTATTCAGCAGTCATTATCGCATGTCACCTTCACGTTTGCGCAAGGTAAGCGCACAGCGGGAAAACCTGTTGAAGGACATTGACACATCAAGGTTTTTACTGACCTACCGCCCGCCCTATGACTGGCAGGCGATGCTAACCTTTCTGCGGCAGCGCGCGTTGCCAGGCGTGGAATACGTTGAGGAGAACAGTTATGCCCGTACCGTGTGTCTTGGGGAGCGCCGCGGGTGGATACAGGTGACCCAGGTACTGTTAAAAAATGCGTTACAGGTGGAGTTTAGTCATTCATTGACCCCGGTATTATCGCTGCTGCTGCGAAGATTAAGAAACCTGTTTGATCTCAGCGCCCGTCCCGATCTGATTGCACAGCAGCTCAGCCTTGACCCGCAACTACGCCCCTGTTTGCTGGCACATCCCGGACTACGCGTTCCCGGTGCTTTTGACGGCTTTGAGATAGCGGTAAGCGCCATTCTCGGTCAGCAAATCACCGCCGGGGCCGCCGCCACACTCGGTTTCCGCTTCGCTAGGGCCTTCGGCGAGGCGATAACTACGCCGTTAGCTCAGCTTTCAATCCTTTCACCGCTGGCGGAAAGAGTGGCGCAATGCAGTATTGCAGAGCTGACCCGCCTGGGGATTGGCAGCTCACGTAGCCGGGCCATCCTGGCACTGGCAGCCAATTGTGCCCGAAATGAATTGCAGCTGGATGTGGCCAGCCAGCCAGAGCAAAGCATCGGTCAGCTACTGCAACTTCCCGGGGTCAGTGAAGGGACAGCGCAATATCTCGCCATGCGCGCGCTGCGTTGGCCTGATGCGTTCCCGGAGGGAGATCTGGTGGTGCGTACTAAGCTGGGCGGGCTAAGCGCAAAGCAGGCACAGGCGCGTTGTATGGCATGGCGCCCGTGGCGCAGTTACGCGGTAATGCATCTCTGGTTAGCGGAAGATTAGCTTAGAGATGATGTTTTGCCCGGTTTGCGCACAGCCAAAAGGCGCCTTTGGGGCGCCTTTCTACACTGGTGGGTCGTGCAGGATGACTTCGGCTGCGCCTCGCACTTTGGCCGTTGCCGCTGGCAACGTTGTCTCACTTACGTTCGACCCGACCTGCTGCAGGTTCGAACCCTGCCCGGTTTGCGCATAGCAGAAAGGCGCCTTCAGGCCGCCTTTCTACACTGGTGGGTCGTGCAGGATGACTTCAGCTGCGCCTTGCCCTTTGGGCCGTTGCCGCTGGCAGCGTTGTCTCACTTACGTTCGACCCGACCTGCTGCAGGTTCGAACCCTGCCCGGTTTGCGCACAGCAAAAAGGCGCCTTCAGGCCGCCTTTCTACACTGGTGGGTCGTGCAGGATGACTTCGGCTGCGCCTCGCCCTTTGGCCGTTGCCGCTGGCAACGTTGTCTCACTTACGCTCGACCCGACCTGCTGCAGGTTCGAACCCTGCCCGGTTTGCGCACAGCAAAAAGGCGCCTTCAGGCCGCCTTTCTGCACTGGTGGGTCGTGCAGGATGACTTCAGCTGCGCCTTGCCCTTTGGGCCGTTGCCGCTGGCAGCGTTGTCTCACTTACGCTCGACCCGACCTGCTGCAGGTTCGAACCCTGCCCGGTTTGCGCACAGCAAAAAGGCGCCTTTAGGGCGCCTTTCTACACTGGTGGGTCGTGCAGGATTCGAACCTGCGACCAATTGATTAAAAGTCAACTGCTCTACCAACTGAGCTAACGACCCGATATGGTGGGTGATGACGGGCTCGAACCGCCGACCCCCTCCGTGTAAAGGAGATGCTCTACCAACTGAGCTAATCACCCATATCGAAACTTGATGCAACTGCTTAACAGTACTACGACTACGCCTGCTGTGCCTGCACTGCGGGTCGTTGCTGGCGCAACGTTGTCTCGCTCTCGCTTGACCTGCCCTGCTGCAGTTCGGAGCCTGCACGGTTTACATCGTATACTGCCTGAAACTGGTGGGTCGTGCAGGATTCGAACCTGCGACCAATTGATTAAAAGTCAACTGCTCTACCAACTGAGCTAACGACCCGGAATTCGGTCAATCTGCAAGGATGGGTCATCTGAGATGACTGCGGTCAGGCCTCGCTATGAGGTCAGAAGCTGACGCAACGTTGTCTCGCTGTTGCCCGACTCAAGCTGCTGTGGCTTATCATCCTTTACGGTTCGCACCGCTTACTGCAGTAAAAGTGGTGGGTCGTGCAGGATTCGAACCTGCGACCAATTGATTAAAAGTCAACTGCTCTACCAACTGAGCTAACGACCCACTTTTGCGCCGCTGGAGCCTCTGAACATATTCCCCGGCAACGGCGGCATATATTACTGATTTGAATTCCCAGCGCAACCACTATTTCAGCACAGGCTGTTCAACTGCTTAGCTTTCATGCGGTCAGAACAGAATACAGGCAAAAACAGGCCATCTGGCCCCTTTATAGCGCCGCAGATCGCTTCTGTGCCGTTTTAGCCGCTTCACTGTCAGGATACAGTTTGATCACCTGTTGATAGACCGCTTTTGCTTTCGCCTTATCACCCTTTTCCTGCATGATCACCCCAACCTTAAACAGGGCATCAGCACTCTTCGGCGACTTAGGGTACATTTTGACTACCGTGGCGAAATAGTATGCCGCATCGTCTTTTTTGCCTTTGTTATAATTCAACTGGCCCAGCCAATAGTTAGCATTTGGCTGGTAGGTGGAATCTGGATACTTCTTAACAAAAGTCTGAAAAGCCGAAATGGCGCTGTCATACTGTTTCTTTTCCAGCACCAGCGCGACCGCAGCGTTATAGTCGGTATTGGCATCGCCGCTCTGAGTGGGAGCCGACGCCACCGCGGCACCATCCGTAACCGGTGCTGCGGCATCAGCATTACCCGACGCTGTCGCAGCGGCATTTGAACCTCCGCGACTTAAACTGTCAATCTGCTGGTAGATTCCTTTCTGGCGTTCCACCGCCTGGTTCAGCTGATAGCTGTTTTCCTGGATCTGACCGCGCAGTGAGTCAATATCGTTTTGCGAGTCGGAGAGCTGCTGCTGAAGTTGCTGGAGGAGTTGTGCCTGAGCATTCGAGATACGCTCAAGAGTGGTGACACGGTCTTCAACCGAGCCGGAGCCAACGCTACTGATTGTTGCCTGGGCATTAGCGGCCCAGGGGGCCGCTACGCCAACCAGTAACGACAGACTCAGGAGATGAGTTCTGAAGCTACTAATCATATGATTCTCTTAATATACCAGTACGGCACGACGGTTTTTAGCATACGCTGACTCGTCATGGCCCAGGACTGCTGGTTTTTCTTTGCCGTAAGAGACGATAGAGATCTGGTCGTCAGCAACGCCTTTACCCTGCAGGTACATTTTCACCGCTGATGCACGACGTTCGCCCAGGGCGATGTTGTATTCAGGGGTTCCACGCTCATCAGCATGACCTTCTACAGTCACTTTGTAAGACGGGTTGCTACGCAGGAAGTTAGCGTGCGCATCCAGCATCTGAGCAAAATCAGACTGGATGTCATACTTGTCCAGGCCAAAGTAAACGATGTTGTTTTTCTGCAGCTCCTGCATCTGCAGGCGAGCCTGCTCGTCAGAAGACATATTGCCGCTGTTCATGCCGCTGTTGGCAGAACCGTCCAGGCCCATTCCATTAGTCTGGTCATTATTGTTGTTTTTGTGAGAGCTACATGCCGCTACTGCGATAACTGGCAGTGCCAGCATTAAGCCTTTCAGCACTTTGTTCAGTTGCATTATTTAATTCCTATTATAGTTTGCCATACATATTTACACATGCATCACAGATACGGCGACCAGGCAGGAAATTTTACCTGTCCATCAGTTGCCGGAAGACGCGCTTTGAAACGCCCATCCGTCGAAACCAACTGCAAGACGGAACCCATGCCCTGAGTAGAGCTATAGATCACCATTGTGCCGTTAGGTGCGAGACTTGGCGTTTCATCCAGGAACGTGTCCGTTAGTTTTTGAACGGCTCCGGTTACCAGATCTTGTCGGGCGACGTGTTGAGCGCCGCTGTTGGTGCTTATCATCACCATTGATTTGCCATCAGCGCTAACGTCTGCATCCTGGTTTTGTGCACCTTCCCAGGTAATGCGCTGGGCAGTGCCGCCGTTAACGCCGATTTTATAAATTTGTGGTCTGCCTGCTTGATCAGAAGTATAAGCCAGGCTCTGGCTATCCGGGAACCAGGTAGGTTCCGTGCTGTTATAGCGACCGTCGGTAATCTGGCGGATTTGACCGGAACCCACATCCATCACATACAGGTTGAGGCTACCGGTTTTAGACAGCGCAAAGGCCAGCTTACTGCCATCAGGCGAGAATGACGGTGCCCCATTGTGACGCGGGAACGAGGCAACCTGCCTGATAGCACCGTTAGCCAGAGTCTGAATAACCAGCGCCGATTTACCACTCTCAAAAGTCACGTAGGCCACTTTGCTGCCGTCCGGTGACCAGGCGGGAGACATCAGCGGCTGTGGTGAACGGTGTACAACGAACTGGTTGTAACCATCATAATCAGAGACGCGCAGTTCATAGGGGAACTGTCCGCCATTAGTCTGCACCACGTAAGCGATACGGGTACGGAATGCGCCTTTAATCGCCGTTAATTTCTCAAAGCTTTCATCACTGGCGGTGTGCGCAGCATAGCGCAGCCACTGTTTGGTCACTTTGAACTGGTTCTGGGCCAGCACCGCCCCTGGATTGGCCGAGGTATCGACCAGCTGGTAAGAGACCGCATAGCTGCCGTCAGCCCCGGGCTGAACCTGCCCGACGATCACCGCGTCAATGCCTAGCGCAGTCCAGGCCGCTGGCTGCACTTCTGCGACAGAGGTAGGCTGCTGCGGTAGACGAGCACGATCGATTGGATTGAACTTACCACTGTTACGTAGATCCGCCGCAACAATGGCGCCAATGTCTTCAGGCGCGGCACCGGGGCCATCCCATTTAAACGGCATAACGCCGATAGGACGAGCGGTATTCACACCCTGAGTAATTTCAATGCGTACTTCTGCATGTGCCACCGCGATAAACAGCATTAAAACGCTCAGCGCTACACGAAATGCCTGCTTCATTATTTCTCCCTTATCCGGGTTAAGCACCCACGATAATTAGCTATGAATCAACAACCCTAAGAGTACGGCATGTTTAACATAGTTCAACAGGCCACAGTTGAGCAAAATGTTACGGCTTAAACTCAATAGTGGCCTCTTTCACCGCCTGCCATACATCCTGGCTCGGTGGTTTTGGTATCCTGGCCATACGTGCCGCATTGATTGCAGCCTGACAAAGCGCTGCATCCCCCCCTGCCGCAGTGGCGGAAATGAGCAGCCCGTCCGGCCCCAGCTTAATCCGCACGTCACAGGTTTTACCCGCGAAGGTGTCAGCATCGTAAAATTTGCTCTGAATTGCGCCTTTTACCTGCCCAAGATAGCTTTCAATGGCCGCCCCTGAAGCCCCTGCTTTTTTCTGCTGGCCCTGCCCTGCAGCGGCGCCACCAGCCTCGCCAGGCTTCGGTGCATTTTTGCCGGCAGTAAGGTCACCCAGCAGATCGCCGACGTCACCAGACTCTTTTGCCGCTTCGGCAGCCGCTTTCTTTTTCGCATCCGCTGCGGCCTTCGACTTCGCGGCGGCGTCAGCTTTTGCTTTGGCAGCTGCGGCTGCTTTCTCTTTCGCTTCAGCGGCCGCTTGCGCTTTGGCTTCGGCAACGGCCTGCTGTTTAGCTTCCTGAGCCGCTTTAGCCTCTGCCGCCGCTTTTACTTTAGCGGCTTCTGCGGCAACCTGTTTAGCTTCGGCATCCGCCTGTTTTTTCGCATCAGCGGCCGCCTGCTTTGCGGCATCGGCTGCTTTTTTCTGCGCGTCTGCAGCGGCTTTCTTCGCTGCTTCTGCCGCCTGTTTCTGCGCCTCCGCCTGCGCTTTTGCGTCGGCTTTCGCTTTTGCTGCAGCGGCTTCGGCCTGTTGCTGCTCCTGACGTGCAGCTTCTGCCGCCTGTTTCTGTTCTGCCGCCTGCTGTTTCGCCTCTTCCTGAGCCTGCAAACGCTCTTTCTCAATCTGTTTCAGCCGCTGCTGTTCAGCAGCCTGCTTCTGCTGCAACTCTTCCGCCTGCTGTTTAGCCTGCTTCTGGCGCTGTTGTTCGGCACGCTGGCTGTCGCTTTGCTGATTTTGCTGACGATTGTACTGTTCTGCCACTGCGCCCGGGTCAACCATGACGGCATCGATATCGCCACCGCCACCGCCGCTACTGGCATCTATGTTTTCGTCAAACGAGCTCCATATCAGCAGTGCAATCAAAATGATATGCAGGATTACAGATATGGATATGGCACGTTTTAGCTTATCGTTTTGTTCGGTTGCCTTCGACACTGTCGGTTCCCAAAAACGGTTCGAATGAATTAAATCGGCTGCGTCATCAATCCAACAGACTTCACGCCTGCCTGATGCAGCAAGTTTAGCGCCTTGATGATTTCCTCATAAGGAACCTCTTTAGCTCCACCAATCAGGAATACCGTCTTAGGGTTAGCCGTCAGGCGGCTCTGCGCTTCGGCAACGACCTGTTCTGCCGGCAACTGCTCCATCCGGTCATGATCGACTACCAGGCTGTACTGCCCTACGCCAGCCACTTCCACAATCACCGGCGGATTATCATTACTGGAGACCGTTTTAGAATCTGTCGCATCCGGCAGATCGACCTCCACGCTCTGGGTGATAATCGGTGCTGTTGCCATAAATATCAGCAGCAGCACCAGCAGCACGTCCAACAGCGGAACAATATTGATCTCGGACTTAACGTCGCGGCGACCGCGACCACGTTTTCTGGCCATGCTAACCTCCGGCTTACTTGCTTACATCGCTGGAAAACGCCTGGCGATGCAGGATAGCCGTGAACTCTTCCATAAAGTTATCGTAGTTCTGTTCCAGCTTATTCACGCGCAGAGTTAATCGGTTATAGGCCATAACCGCCGGGATAGCGGCAAACAGGCCGATGGCGGTAGCAATCAGTGCTTCAGCAATACCCGGAGCAACCATCTGTAATGTGGCCTGTTTAACGGCACCCAATGCGATGAAAGCATGCATGATCCCCCAAACCGTACCAAACAGGCCAATATAAGGACTGATAGATCCAACGGTGCCAAGGAAAGGGATGTGGTTTTCCAGCGCTTCCAGTTCGCGGTTCATGGAGATGCGCATCGCACGCGTCGCCCCTTCTACCACCGCTTCTGGCGCGTGGTTATTGGCACGATGCAGGCGGGCAAACTCTTTAAAGCCGGCGTAGAAAATTTGTTCCGAACCGCCTAGCTCATCGCGCCGAGACTGGCTTTCCTGATAAAGACGTGACAGCTCAATCCCGGACCAGAACTTATCTTCAAAGGCATCAGCATCTCGTACCGCCGCATTCAGGATACGGGTTCGTTGAATGATCACAGCCCAGGAGGCGATGGAAAACCCGATCAAAATCAACATAATAAGTTTGACCAGAAGGCTCGCCTTCAGGAACAAATCAAGAATGTTCATGTCAGTCACTGCTTGAACTCCGCGACAATAGACTTGGGAAGCGGTATCGGCTTCATTAGATGTGGATTGATGCAGGCAATCAGAACCTCTGCCTCATTAAGCACACGGCCTTCTGCATTTACAATGCGTTGTGCAAATGTCATGGTGGTTCTGGTCATGGCAACAACCTCGCTTTGCACCTCGAGCAGTTCATCGAGACAAGCCGCAGCCAGGTAATCAACCGTGATGCGCCTCACGACAAAGCCGACTTGCTGTTCCAGCATAACCTGCTGACTGAAATGGTGCTGACGCAGCATTTCAGTACGTGCCCGATCATAAAAAGCGACATAGCTGGCGTGGAAAACCACCCCACCGGCGTCCGTATCTTCGTAATAGACACGCACCGGCCATCGAAACAGCGTTGTACTCACTCTACATCCCGATAATGCTAAACGTTGGCCAGGAAAACGTTGTTACTATACGCAAGAGCATTCGCATTGGGAATGGGTTGCCAGAGGGGAGAGAAAATAATTATTACAGGCTAACAACTTGCCTTATTTCAGCACGGTTATTTAACCCTCTTTGATAATGACAAAGATCAGGTTAGCAGAGTAGCCGGCTACACATCCAGTTATCAGTGATGCTCAAAAAAAAGGCCGCTGAAAGCGGCCAGTGATTGCATGATGTCAATGCAGGTCGGTTTTACTGCGGCAATACCGCTTTCACCGCATCACCGATATCGGCAAGGCTACGGACGGTTTTTACACCGGCCGCTTCCAGCGCGGCAAACTTCTCATCAGCCGTGCCTTTACCACCCGCGATAATGGCACCGGCGTGGCCCATACGTTTACCTTTCGGCGCGGTAACACCAGCGATATAGCCGACTACCGGCTTGGTGACGTACTCTTTGATAAACGCCGCCGCTTCTTCTTCAGCGCTTCCGCCGATTTCGCCGATCATCACGATCGCTTCAGTCTGCGGATCGTCCTGGAACAGCTTCAGGATATCGATGAAATTAGAACCCGGGATTGGATCGCCGCCGATACCTACGCAGGTTGACTGGCCATAACCAATGTCCGTCGTCTGTTTAACCGCTTCATAAGTCAGGGTCCCTGAGCGGGAAACGATGCCGATGCGGCCCGGCTGGTGAATATGGCCAGGCATAATACCGATCTTACAGGCGCCGGGAGTAATCACACCCGGGCAGTTTGGACCGATCATACGCACACCGGCTTCGTCCAGTTTCACCTTGACCGTCAGCATATCCAGCGTGGGGATGCCTTCGGTAATGGTGATGATTAGCTTGATGCCGGCTTCGATGGCTTCCAGAATGCCGTCTTTGCAGAACGGAGCCGGAACATAGATCACCGATGCGGTTGCGCCCGTGGCTTCCACCGCTTCGCGCACGGTGTTAAACACCGGTAAACCAAGATGCTCGCTGCCACCTTTGCCCGGAGTCACGCCGCCAACCAGCTGTGTACCGTACGCCAGCGCCTGCTCGGAGTGGAAGGTTCCCTGACCACCGGTGAAGCCCTGGCAGATTACCTTGGTATTTTTATCGATCAAAATAGACATTATTTACCCTCCGCTGCGGCAACAACGCGCTGCGCCGCATCGCTCAGGCTGGTTGCTGCAATAATATTCAGGCCGCTGTCCGCCAGTTTTTTAGCACCCAGCTCGGCATTGTTTCCTTCCAGACGAACGACTACCGGTACGTTGACGCCCACTTCTGCTACCGCACCGATAATGCCGTCTGCGATCAGGTCGCAGCGTACGATGCCGCCGAATATGTTAACGAACACCGCTTTCACCGCGTCGTCAGACAGAATGATTTTAAAGGCTTCGGTAACGCGCTCTTTGGTCGCACCGCCGCCCACGTCGAGGAAGTTTGCCGGCTGACCACCGCTCAGTTTCACAATGTCCATGGTACCCATCGCCAGGCCGGCACCGTTAACCATGCAGCCAATGTTGCCTTCCAGGGCAACATAGTTCAGTTCCCACTGGGCGGCATGCGCTTCACGCGAGTCTTCCTGGCTTGGGTCACGCATTTCGCGCAGATCGGGCTGGCGGAACAGCGCATTGCCGTCGGCGGTCAGCTTGCCATCGAGGCACACCAGATCGCCCTGTTTGGTGACAACCAGCGGGTTGATCTCAACCAGCGCCAGATCGCGCTCAAGGAACAGCGTTGCCAGCCCCATAAAGATCTTGGTGAACTGCCCTACCTGCTTACCGCTAAGCCCGAGCTTAAACGCCAGCTCGCGGCCCTGATAAGGCTGGGGACCGGTCAGTGGATCGAGCGCCATTTTGTGGATCAGGTGCGGGGTTTCTTCCGCCACCTTTTCGATTTCAACCCCACCTTCGGTGGAAGCCATAAACACCACCCGGCGGGTACCACGGTCAACCACCGCGCCGAGATAAAGTTCTTTATCGATATCGGTGGCGGCTTCAACCAGGATCTGGTTTACCGGCTGACCGCCAGCGTCAGTCTGATAGGTCACCAGACGTTTACCCAGCCAGTTTTCGGCAAATGTGCGGATATCTTCTTTGCTGTTGACAACCTTCACGCCGCCCGCTTTACCACGGCCACCGGCATGAACCTGACATTTCACTACCCACGGGCCAGCACCAATCTTGGAGGCGGCTTCTTCTGCTTCACGCGGCGTTGTGCAGGCATAACCGGTTGGTGCCGGTAAGCCATACCGTGCGAACAACTGTTTTGCCTGATACTCGTGTAAGTTCATGATGTTATATCCATTCAGGTCTGAAAAGACGTGGCTGCCTTACGCAGCCATCCAGGAATGGGTGCGGCATTATTCCATGCCACACGCCAGGGTTTAGACGTCCAGCAGCAGACGAGCCGGGTCTTCCAGCAGCTCTTTGATCGCCACCAGATAGCCAACGGATTCACGGCCATCAATCAGACGGTGATCGTAAGAGAGCGCCAGATACATCATTGGCAAGATCACCACCTGACCATTAACCGCCATCGGGCGATCTTTGATCGCATGCATACCAAGAATAGCGCTCTGTGGCGGGTTGATGATCGGCGTGGACATCAGTGAACCAAAGACACCACCATTAGTGATAGTGAAGTTACCGCCGGTCAGTTCGTCGACGGTGAGCTTGCCATCACGGCCTTTCACCGCCAGCTCTTTGATTTTCTTTTCAATATCGGCCATGCTCAGCGCATCCACATCTTTCAGCACCGGGGTTACCAGGCCGCGTGGCGTAGAGACGGCAATACTGACGTCAAAGTAGTTATGGTAAACCACATCCGTCCCGTCGATTGACGCATTCACTTCCGGGTAACGCTTCAGGGCTTCTACTACCGCTTTGATATAGAAGGACATAAAGCCCAGACGGACGCCGTGACGTTTTTCGAACGCTTCGCCATACTGCTTTCGCAGCGCCATAATCGGCTGCATGTTCACTTCATTGAAGGTGGTCAGCATGGCGGTGCTGTTCTTCGCTTCCAGCAGACGTTCGGCCACGCGCTTGCGCAGACGAGTCATGGGCACACGTTTTTCACTGCGGTTCGCCAGATCGGCGGGGACAGCCGCTTCTGCCGCTTCAGGTGCAGCTTTGGTCGCCGGGGCAGCCTGCGCCAGATGTTTTTCCACGTCCTCACGCGTGATGCGCCCGCCGACACCGCTGCCTTTAATCGCTGCCGGGTCAAGGCTGTGCTCGGCAATCAGGCGACGAATAGCCGGGCTAAGTGCATCGTTGCTTTCTTCTTCCAGCGATGCCGTCTGGCGCTGTGCTGGCGTCGATTCATTGGCTTCGGCTTTGGCAGAGGTCTCTTTGCCACCGCTGTTGCCCTCTTTCAGGCGACCCAGCGCCT
Source organism: Erwinia amylovora (assembly GCF_017161565.1). Lineage (NCBI taxonomy): Bacteria > Pseudomonadati > Pseudomonadota > Gammaproteobacteria > Enterobacterales > Erwiniaceae > Erwinia > Erwinia amylovora. The sequence continues at coordinate 1,239,955 of NZ_CP066796.1, read as the reverse complement.
GACGGGAAATCACCGTGGCACCCTCTTCTTCAAGGATCGCTTCCAGCACGCCGTCGGCAGAGGCCGGTACTTCCAGCACTACTTTATCGGTTTCGATTTCCACCAGCACTTCATCACGCTTGACGCTGTCGCCGGTTTTTTTGTGCCAGGTGGCTACGGTGGCGTCAGCCACGGACTCAGGCAGGTCAGGAACAACGATATCTACGCTACTCATTTTCTTTCCTTAATTATTCAACGTTCAGCGCGTCATTAACCAGATCTTGCTGCTGCTGCTGGTGAACGGACATATAACCCACTGCCGGCGATGCAGAGGCAGGGCGACCGGCATAACGTAATGAAGCCCCAAACGGGACGATTTCACGGAAATGATGCTGACTGCAGTACCATGCCCCCTGATTGAGTGGCTCTTCCTGACACCAGACAAAATCATGTACGTGGGAATACTGCTTCAACACATCCTGAACCGCTTTATGGGGGAACGGATAGAGCTGCTCAATGCGCACAATAGCGACATCGGTTTGCTCATTCTTGCGGCGCTTATCCAGCAGGTCGTAGTAAACCTTACCGGAACACAGCACCACGCGTTTCACCGACTTCGCATCAAGCGCATCGATTTCGCCAATCGCCGGCTGGAAAGCACCGTTAGCCAACTCTTCCAGAGAAGATACTGCCAGCGGATGACGTAAAAGTGACTTAGGCGACATCACCACCAACGGGCGACGCATGCCGCGCAGCGCCTGGCGGCGCAGCATATGGTAAACCTGTGCGGGCGTAGAAGGGACGCAAACCTGCATATTCTGCTCGGCGCATAGCTGCAGATAGCGTTCAAGACGCGCGGAGGAGTGCTCCGGCCCCTGCCCTTCGTAGCCGTGAGGCAGCAGCATCACCAGACCACACATGCGGCCCCATTTCTGCTCGCCGGAACTGATGAACTGGTCGATGACTACCTGAGCGCCGTTGGCAAAGTCACCAAACTGTGCTTCCCAGATGGTCAGCGTGCGCGGTTCCGCAGTCGCATAGCCATATTCAAACGCCAGTACCGCTTCTTCCGACAGCACGGAGTCCCATACTTTGAAGGTGCCCTGACCGTTATGGATATGCTGCAGCGGGGTGTAAGTCGAACCGTTAGACTGGTTGTGGATCACCGCATGACGATGGAAGAAGGTACCGCGCCCCATATCCTCACCGGAGAGACGGCATGGAATGCCCTCATCCACCAGCGTGGCATAGGCGAGGTTTTCCGCCGCGCCCCAGTCGAACGGCTTGTTGCCAGCGGCCATATCTGCACGGTCGTTGTAGATTTTCGTCACTCTCGATTGCATCTCTACCGCTTCCGGTACGGTACTGATGCGCTTAGCCAGCTCCTGCAGGCGCTTCAGTTCGATGCGCTCCGGATAACTCTCGTCCCAGTCGTGGTTCAGATACGGTGACCAGGTGAAGGAGTGCAGGCTCATCGGTCGCCATTCCGGCACCACGCACTCGCCTTCATCTAAGGCATCACGGTACAGGTTGACCATTTCCGTGGCATCTTCCAGGCTGGCAACCTGCCCGGCTTCCAGCTTGTCAGCGTAGATTTTACGCGGCGTGGGATGCTTTTTGATTTTCTGGTACATCACCGGCTGCGTGGCACTTGGCTCATCCGCTTCGTTGTGACCGTGACGTCGATAGCAAACCAGATCGATAAACACATCGCGTTTAAAGGTGTTACGGAAATCCAACGCCAGACGGGTGACGAAGGCAACCGCTTCCGGGTCGTCAGCGTTGACGTGGAAGATAGGTGCCATCACCATTTTACCAATATCGGTGCAGTACTGCGTAGAACGGGCATCTTTCGGGTTTGAGGTGGTGAAACCAATCTGGTTGTTGATCACGATACGCACCGTACCGCCCACTTCATAACCGCGCGCCTCGGACATGTTCAGGGTTTCCTGCACCACACCCTGGCCAATCACCGCTGCATCGCCGTGAATGGTAATCGGCAACACTTTGTTGCTGCCAGGCTGGTCAAGACGATCGAGGCGGGCACGAACCGATCCCATCACTACCGGGCTGACGATCTCCAGATGCGACGGGTTAAACGCCAGCGCCAGGTGAACCATACCGCCTTCGGTTTCAACATCGGAAGAGAAGCCCATATGGTACTTAACGTCACCGGTACCGAGATGTTCTTTATGCTTGCCGGAGAACTCGTCGAACAGGTCCTGCGGCTTTTTGCCCAGCACGTTGATGAGTACGTTCAGACGGCCACGGTGCGCCATACCCAGCACCACTTCGCGCGTGCCGCTTTTACCGGCATGGCGGATCATCTCGTTCAGCATCGGCACCAGCGCATCCCCCCCTTCCAGCGAGAAGCGTTTCGCACCGGGGAATTTCGCCCCGAGATAACGTTCCAGGCCTTCTGCGGCGGTTAGCTGCCTGAGGAAACCTTTTTTCTCTTCCACAGAGTAGGAAGCCTGCCCCACCACCGATTCAAGACGCTGTTGAATCCAGCGCTTCTCATCTGTATTGGTGATGTGCATATATTCCGCGCCAATGGAACCGCAATAGGTTTGCTTTAGCGCCGCGTAAAGGTCGGCCAGTTTCATCGTCTCTTTGCCGATGGCAAAAGATCCTACGTTGAAACTTTCCTGGAAATCCGCCTCATTCAGGCCGTGGTAGCCCGGGTCAAGATCCGCTACCGGCTCCTGTTTCCATAGCCCAAGTGGGTCAAGGTTGGCCTGCTGATGGCCGCGAAAACGAAACGCGTTGATCAGTTGCAGTACCTTAACCTGCTTGGCATTGGTTGCAGGGTCGCTGATGGGAGTGTTGTAACGCGAAGCGTCTTTCGCCAGGCGGCGGAAGTATTCGCGGGTGGTGGAGTGAATTTGTTCAGGTCTAACCCCAGTACCAGGAAGCTGCTGGAAAAGAGACTTCCAGGCCACATCGACAGAGTCAGGATCGGTTAGAAAGTCCTCATAGAGCTGCTCTATGTAGGACTGGTTCGCGCCGGCCAGCCAGGAGGAGTCCAGCCAGGGTTTCATCGCGCTGTTCTGCATTGTGATCCCTTAAGCATAATTGTGCTTTTTTTTCGCCGTGGTTGTTTGATGGAACCTTTGCAAGTCCCGCGCCGCGTTAACGGCTTGCCGTGGTACGGTTCTTCGATACGAGCGACCGGCCCGTAAGGGAACCTTTGTAAAAAGTTTCCGCTAACATCCGTCTGGCGAACACCCCTTACAAAGATAGCCTGATAAAAATTCCGGGAACCTTTGGTTCCCGGAATTGTGGCGTTATGCGCCCCGCTGCAGCAGCATCGACTTGATATGGCCGATGGCGCGAGTGGGGTTCAGCCCTTTAGGGCATACGCTGACACAGTTCATAATACTGTGACAGCGGAATACGCTGAAAGCATCGTTGAGATTATCCAGACGCGCATCCGTTTCGGTGTCACGGCTGTCAATCAGGAAACGGTAAGCGGCCAGCAGGCCAGCCGGGCCGATAAACTTGTCCGGGTTCCACCAAAATGACGGGCATGAGGTGGAACAGCAGGCGCAAAGAATACATTCGTACAGACCATCCAGTTTTTCGCGCTGCTGCGGCTGCTGAAGATGTTCTCTTGCTGGCGGTTTCTGCCCATTATTCAACAAGTAAGGCTTGATCTTCTCATATTGCGCATAGAATTGCCCCATGTCCACCACCAAATCGCGGATCACCGGCAATCCCGGTAACGGACGGATAACAATTTTTTGCTTACCGTTACCCAGCGCAGAAACGGGTGTAATACAGGCCAGCCCGTTCTTACCATTCATGTTGAGGCCGTCGGAGCCACAAACCCCTTCACGGCATGAGCGGCGGAAGGTTAAAGTCGGATCTTTCTCTTTCAGACGCATCAGCGCGTCCAGCAGCATCATGTCACGGCCGTCTTCAGACTCCAGCTGGTAATCCTGCATACGCGGAGCATCGTCGACATCCGGGTTGTAACGATAAATGGAAAATTCAAGTCTCATGGTGTTATCTCCGCAAACTAGTAGGTACGCGCTTTCGGCGGGAAGGCCGCACGCAGTTTAGGCTGCATGTTCACCTCACGGCGCGTCATGCTTTCACTTTGCGGCAGATACAGGCTGTGACATAACCAGTTTGCATCGTCACGTTCAGGATAGTCAAAGCGGCTGTGCGCGCCGCGGCTTTCGGTGCGGAAGTTGGCCGATACGGCGGTGGCGTAAGCCGTTTCCATCAGGTTATCCAGCTCCAGGCATTCGACGCGCTGGGTATTGAAGTCGCTGGAACGGTCATCGAGACGGGCATTTTTCAACCGTTCGCGCAGTTCCTTCAGCTCGGCCAGACCTTTTGCCATCGCATCGCCTTCGCGGAACACCGAGAAGTTGTGCTGCATGCAGGCCTGCAGGGCTTTACGCAGATCTGCCGGATCTTCGCCGGTGATGTTGTTGTTCCAGCGGTTCAGACGCGCCAATGAAGCCTCAATTTCTTCTTCAGTTGCATCCAGCAGTGCGCCCTGCTCCTGAACTGACTCCTGCAGATGCAACCCGGCCGCACGGCCAAATACCACCAGGTCAAGCAGTGAGTTGCCGCCCAGACGGTTAGCACCGTGCACCGATACGCAGGCAATTTCACCGACGGCAAACAGACCGGGGATCACCACATCCTCCCCCTGCTCGTTCAGCGTCAGCGCCTGACCGCTTACTTTGGTCGGGATGCCGCCCATCATGTAGTGACAGGTTGGGATGACCGGAATAGGTTCTTTCACCGGGTCAACGTGGGCAAAGGTGCGTGACAGCTCCAGAATGCCCGGCAGGCGTGACTCAAGCACCTCTTTGCCAAGGTGATCAAGCTTGAGCTTAGCGTGCGGTCCCCACGGACCGTCACAGCCACGGCCTTCGCGAATTTCGATCATGATCGAACGTGCTACCACGTCGCGCCCGGCAAGGTCTTTCGCATTCGGCGCATAGCGTTCCATAAAACGCTCACCGTGTTTATTCAACAGATAGCCGCCTTCGCCACGACAGCCTTCCGTTACCAGCACGCCCGCACCGGCAATCCCGGTTGGGTGGAACTGCCACATCTCCATATCCTGCACCGGCACGCCGGCACGCAGCGCCATGCCTACTCCATCGCCGGTATTGATATGTGCGTTAGTGGTCGACTGGTAGATGCGCCCTGCACCGCCGGTAGCCAGTACCGTTGCACGCGCTTTAAAATACACCACTTCACCATCTTCGATATTGAGCGCGGTGCAGCCGACGATGGCCCCGTCAGCGTTTTTCACCAGATCCAGCGCATACCATTCAGAGAAAATGGTGGTGTTGTTTTTCAGGTTTTGTTGGTAAAGCGTATGCAGCAAGGCGTGACCGGTACGGTCAGCAGCAGCAGCAGTGCGAGCCGCCTGCTCACCGCCGAAGTTTTTCGACTGCCCACCGAACGGACGCTGATAGATACGACCGTCGTCCAGGCGTGAAAACGGCAAGCCCATATGCTCAAGTTCAAGGATCGCTTCCGGGCCGGTTTTGCACATATATTCAATCGCGTCCTGGTCGCCGATATAATCGGAACCCTTGACGGTGTCGTACATATGCCATTCCCAGTTGTCTTCATGGGTATTACCCAGCGCTACGGTGATCCCCCCCTGAGCCGATACCGTATGGGAACGGGTTGGGAAAACTTTTGATAACAGGGCACATGTCTGCCCCGATTGGGAAATCTGTAATGCGGCGCGCATACCTGCACCGCCTGCGCCGATCACAACGGCATCAAATTCTCTGACTGGCAACTTCATGACGCACCCCACACAACAACAGTTCCATAAATGGCATACACCAACAGTGCTACCACAACAACCAGCTGCAGCATCATGCGCAACGCCAGTGGTTTAATATAGTCGGTCAGTACCTGCCACATCCCGATCCAGCCGTGCACCAGGATAGAAAACAACGTCAGAAGGGTGAAGACTTTAGTAAAGGATGAGGCAAAAAAACCACGCCAGATATCATAGGTCAGGGTGCCTGACATGACGATAAAAGCGAGGATGTACAACACGTAAAGGGTCATTATCATAGCGGCGGCACGCAGCAGCAGCCAGTCATGAATGCCATTGCGCCCCAGTGCAGAAGCGTTGCTTACCATACGAGGACTCCAGCCAGAATTGAGAGCACGACGGTGATACCGAATGCAATTTGCGCAGAAAATTTGCCGGTCTCTAAGGTTTCACCCAGCAGGCCAAAATCCATCATCATATGGCGAATGCCACCGGCAATATGGTACGCCAGCGCAGTTAAAATACCCCACATAATGAATTTGGCAATGAAGCTGTCCATCACGGCAGAAGCCTGGAGGAAACCTTCGGGAGAAGAGAGCGACAAACCCAGCAACCACAGCAGAATTCCAATCGACACAAAGGTAATGACGCCGGAAACGCGATGGAGGATGGACGCAATTGCGGTTAAGGGAAACCGGATCGTTGAGAGATCCAAGTTGACAGGTCGTTGTTTTTTCAAGGTTTTGCCCACACAGCCTTTCTTATTTTGCTTCCTCCGGTCCTGAAGGGGGGTCAGACAGCGTTATTGAGGCAAGCATTCGCGGCAGGCACATAAACTTCAACGTCCAGTGTCAAACGGCGCGTATGAAACGCTGGGTGGCTCCTGTTGCAGGGTATTTCCGGAGACCTGGCGAAAGTATAAGTGGATCACAATCTCATTACAATTCCCCTACAAACTCTTTGGTAAAAAATCGGTCAAACAGTGACAAAAATCACACTTTAGATAAAACTCGCATATTTAATTATCTGATTTGACAAAAGTTAAACAATTTTGCTACAAATCTACGGATACGTTCCGAAATGCACAAAAGTTAAGGGGACACACTTTCCCATACGCATAAGTTATGTAACATTGGTTAAGATTATCCAAACTCTCAGGTATTGGCTACTATGTAAGCCATATTCATACCGGATCGTGTCATGACTATGATACTCATCAGGATGGTGCCCACCCGCCCGGCATGCGCCCGTCACTCTGTACCCTGCACACAATAAGATGCCACAGAGTTGATTACCTTTCGCGTCAGGCAAGAGGCTGGGGAGATGTGGCTTTCCCGGTGATAAAGATCCCTATATTAGGCGCTAAGGAGATTGAAAATGGCTGATAAAAAAGCAACGCTAACCCTCGATGGTGAAGCTGCTATCGAGCTTGATGTGCTGAAAGGCACGTTAGGCCAGGAAGAAATCGATGTCCGTGGGCTCGGCTCTAAAGGCTACTTCACCTTCGATCCAGGCTTTACCTCTACCGCGTCCTGCGAATCTAAAATCACCTACATCGATGGCGATGAAGGCATCCTTCTGCATCGTGGTTTCCCTATTGACCAGCTGGCGTTGCACTCCAACTATCTGGAAGTTTGTTACATTCTGCTTAATGGTGAGGCGCCCAGCGCAGAACAGTTCGAAGATTTTAAAGTGACAGTGACGCGTCACACCATGCTGCATGAGCAAATACATCATCTGTTCCGTGGCTTCCGCCGCGACTCCCATCCGATGGCAGTGATGTGCGGTGTTACCGGGGCGCTGGCCGCATTTTACCATGATGCGATGGATGTCAATATTGAACGCCATCGTGAAATTGCCGCTTTCCGACTGCTGTCTAAAATGCCGACCATGGCGGCGATGTGCTACAAATATTCCATCGGCCAGCCGTTTGTTTATCCGCGTAACGACCTTTCCTACGCCGGTAACTTCCTCAATATGATGTTCTCTACGCCTTGCGAAGAGTACGTGGTGAACCCGGTTCTGGAACGCGCCATGGACCGTATTCTGATCCTGCACGCCGACCACGAACAGAACGCCTCCACCTCTACCGTACGTACTGCCGGCTCTTCCGGTGCCAATCCGTTCGCCTGTATTGCAGCGGGAATTGCCTCACTGTGGGGTCCTGCTCACGGTGGGGCAAACGAAGCCTGCCTGCGTATGTTAGAAGAGATCAGTAGCGTTGAGCACATTCCTGAATTCCTGCGCCGGGCTAAAGATAAAAACGATTCGTTCCGTCTGATGGGCTTCGGCCACCGCGTGTATAAGAACTACGATCCACGCGCCACGGTGATGCGTGAAACCTGTCATGAAGTGCTGAATGAGCTGGGGATGAAAGACGATCTGCTGGAAGTAGCGATGGAGCTTGAACACATCGCGCTGAATGATCCGTACTTCATCGAGCGAAAACTCTATCCTAACGTTGACTTCTATTCCGGCATCATTTTAAAAGCGATGGGTATTCCTTCCTCTATGTTCACGGTGATCTTTGCCATGGCACGCACCGTGGGCTGGATTGCTCACTGGAAGGAAATGCATGATGATGGGGTGAAAATTGCCCGCCCGCGTCAGCTTTACACCGGTTACGACCAGCGTAATTTCACCTCAAAGATTAAAAAGTAAACTGCTGGCGACAGGTTCTGGTAACGCATCCTGTTGCAAGCGCTAAACGTGGCCGGGCTGGCTTAGTCAGCCCGGCTTTGTTATTTCTGGCAGCCAGGGCACCAGTAAAAAGGCCGGGAAGAGAGCACGGTTTTGACAATGATGTCACCGCAGCGCTCGCATCTTTTACCGGCGCGGTGAAAAACTTTAAAGCTGAACAGCGCGCCGTGATGGTGGTTTTCATCCACCTTGCCGCGGGTACGATAAGAGAGGCGTGGTACCGCCAGCAGTGCCGTTGCCAACGCATCGAGCTGCTGGTCGCTCAACGTTTCGGCCTTGTGCTGTGCGGCAAGCCCTGCCTGCCAGAGGATCTCAACGCGCAGATAGTTACCCAACCCGGCGAGAAATGCCTGATCCAGCAACAGCCCGCTGAACTGGCGACGGCGAAAGCGCTTCGACAATAACCGTTCACGCACCTGCTCTGCTGTCAGCGCCATATCCAGCACGTCCGGGCCTGTCCGTTGCAGAAACGGATGTGCAGCCAGCCCCTGAACATCCAGTAGCTGAATATCCGATGCGCTGTACAGCAGCAGCGTTTGGTCAGCGGCCGCCAGCCGCACCCGCAGTACACGCTTGCTCTCTGCCGGCTCGGCCCCGCTGTTTATAATGCGCCAGACTCCATACAGCTGATTGTGGCTGTACAGCGTCAGGCCATTTGAAAAATGGGTCAACAGCGCCTTGCCGCGCGTTTCAATGGAGATAATTCGCTCGCCGACCAGCATTTGCTGATAAGTCTGCAATGCCGGGAAGGCAAACCAGACGTCGGTCAGCACTTTCCCTTTTATTGCCTCTTCCAGCCGATCCGCCACCCGGCGGATTTCAGGACCTTCCGGCATCTGTCGCTCCTTTACTCTTAATGCGTTGCCCCGCCCTCAAGACGAATATCCTCTTCAACAGCCGGCGCAATGCTGACGGCCATCTCCAGCGCCAGAACGTTCGTTGCCAACGGCATGCCGGGCGCGCCGGGATGATTCATCGCCTGCTCAGGCAGATAAGGGAGATGGATAAAACCGCCACGCGTTTTGCGCCGACGCAAATAGTGCATCAGTCCGTACATAACGTGATTACAGGTACAGGTACCTGCAGTTTGCGAAACCGATGCGGGGATCCCGGCTTCACGGATCCCGGCCACCAGCGCGTTAACAGGCAACGTGGAAAACAGCGCTACCGGGCCACCGACAACCACCGGCTGGTCAACCGGCTGCGCACCCGCATTATCCGGGATGCGCGCATCGTCAATGTTAATCGCCACGCGCTCAATGCTGATATCAGCGCGGCCACCGGCCTGCCCGACCGCAATCACCCGCTCCGGCTTTACCGCTTCGATCGTCGCATACGGCACCTCCAGCGAGGAGCCAAACGAGCAGGGCAGCTGTTTTGCCACGATCGTGGCAATGCCCATCAGCGGCCAGAGATTCACGGCAACGTCCATAGTCACTCCTTAAAAGAGAAAAACGCGCCAACGGTTGAGGCCGGAGCCTGTAAAAAGTTACGGTTTTAGTGACTGCTGACTTCAATATCCAGCAAGCTGAACGCCCGGCGCAGCTGGCGGGCAAAATCGAGCGCGTGGGGGCCGTCGCCGTGCAGGCAGATACTGTCCGCCTGAACCTTCACCCAGTCCCCGCCCAGGCTCTGGACCTGCCCTTTTTGTATCATCGTCAACGTCTGTCTGATGGCCTGCGCATCGTTTTCAACCAGCGCACCGGGTTGACCGCGTGCAACCAGCGAGCCGTCGCGCTGGTAAGCGCGGTCGGCAAAGACTTCCTGGCGCGTGGTTAACCCGTGGCGTTTTCCGGCGCGGATTAACTCGCTGTTGGCCAGCCCGACCAGCACCAGCGCCCGGTCAGTCACGCTTACCGCCCGGGCGATAGCGTCAGCCAGAACCGGGTCTTTTGCCGCCTGGTTATACAGCGCACCGTGCGGTTTAACGTGTACCAGTTTGCCCCCCTCGCCTTCTGCCAGCGCTTTTAACGCACCCAGCTGGTAAACCACCTGCGCGTAGACGGTTTCCGGCGGCAGCTGCTGCGGGCTGCGGCCAAAATTATTGCGGTCGGCAAAGCCGGGATGCGCGCCTATCGCCACGTTAAATTCCAGCGCCCAACGCACCGATTGCAGCATGGTTTGGGCATCACCGGCGTGAAAACCACAGGCGATATTGGCGGATGAAACCAGCTGCAACAGCGCGCGGTCATGCGCGCATCCTTCACCCAGATCGGCATTAAGATCGACTTTCATCGGCCAGCCCCTTAGCCATTTGTTCCAGCGCCCGCAGCTGTTCACGTTTTGCCTGCAACGCCTGCTCCAGCGTGCAACAGACAAAGTGCACCGGTTCGCCGAGACGCAGCTGCGCCAGATGCCAGAGATCGGCTTCGATAACGCAAGCAATACGCGGATATCCGCCGGTCGTCTGCGCATCCGCCATCAGAACGATGGGCTGGCCGCCCGGCGGCACCTGAACCACGCCGGGCACCAGGCCATGCGACAACAAATCGCGCGAAGTATCACGCCGCAGCTGACGCCCCTGCAAGCGGTACCCCATGCGGTTGCTCTGCGGATTCAGCCGCCAGGCCGTGCGCCAGAACGCTTCCCGGCTCTCTGCGCTGAATTCATGATACTCCGGGCCGGGCATGGCGCGCACCCGGTTGCCCCACAGCAGCTGGCGCACGCCGGCAGGCTGATGAAACTCACGGCTGGGCGTACCGAGTGGAATGCGATCGCCGTCCTGGAGCTTGCGCCCGGCGAATCCGCCAAAACCGGCGTTCAGATCGGTGCTGGCAGAGTTCATGATCTCCTCAATCACATAGCCACCGTTAACCGCCAGATAGCTGCGCATGCCGCGCTGCGGCAGACTGAGCGTCAGCCGCTGGCCTTTTTTCACCGCACAACGCCAGCCGGTCCACACCGCCTGACCATCCAGTTCAGCGTGGCAGCCCGCCCCCGCCAGCGCGATCCAGCCATCACGCTCAAACTCGGCGCAAAAACCGCCAAGCGTGATTTCCACTACCGCACTGCCTGCGGCGTTGCCCACCAGCATATTGGCGGTTTGCATGGCCGGTTGATCCATCACGCCGCCCGAACTGACCCCGTATTGCCGCCAGCCAGCACGGCCCGCGTCCTGAATACTGCTGCCGATCCCGGCGCGGATAATGTTCAGCATATACCCTCCTTCTGCGGCACAAAGCGCACGCGATCGCCGGGGCGCAACAGCACCGGAGGATGTTGTTGCGGGGTGAACAGCGCGATAGGTGTCTGACCAATCAACTGCCAGCCGCCGGGAGCCGCCACGGGGTAAATCCCGGTCTGACTGCCGCCAATACCGACTGAGCCGGCAGGCACCAGCACGCGAGGTTCCGCGCGTCGCGGCGTATGCAGCCGTTTGTCCAACCCAGCGAGATACGGGAAACCCGGCTGGAAACCAATAAAGTACACCACGTAATCTGTCGATGCGTGACAGGCCACGACCTGAGAAGCTGTCATGCCGCTATGATGCGCCACCTCGTCCAGATCCGCGCCCGACTGACCGCCATAGACCACAGGAATGTCAACCCGGCGTGATGCCAGCTCCAGCGCTTCACTCTCTTCCCAGTGCTGCTGTAGCCAATCAATTGCCTGATGTATATCGCGCTGAGGATCGCGCAACAGAACGGTAATGTTGTTCATTCCGGGGACAATTTCGAGGGTTTCGCGGCAATCCTTCAGGCGTTGCATTAACCCCCAGATGCGCTGCTGGCTGGCCAGCGATAGCGGAGGTGCTAACTCGAGGACTACCGCGCGTTCGCCCAGCAGGTAACAGCGTGCTTGTTGCAAAACTGGCCTCCTCAATCAGGGTCAGGTTATCAAGTAGTTATGCGTAATTGTGGCGGGGCTGTCAACCACCCGCCAGACTGTTCAGATCTGGCAGCTGGCGCATGAATGGTGCAAAAGAAAGGATCAGGCAGGGTTGTCGATATCAATAAAAGTGACGTCAAGACCGTGGTGCACGGCCAGCCATTCACCCAGCGCTTTGATGCCGCCACGCTCGGTGGCGTGATGCCCGGCAGCGAAGAAGTGCAGCCCCTGTTCGCGCGCGCTGTGTATCGTCTGTTCAGAGACTTCACCGGTGATAAAAGCATCAACGCCGAAAGCCGCGGCCGCGTCAATAAAGCCCTGACCGCCGCCGCTGCACCATGCCACGCGTTTGATCACGGCCGGGGCATTGTCGCCACAGTGAAGCGGTTCGCGCCCCAGCGTCTGACTGATGCGCTGCGTCAACATGGCGGGGCTTAGCGGCTGTGCTAATTCCCCCCAGGGAACCAGCGGTTGCACCTCGCCCTTCACCGCAATGCCAAACAGCTCTGCCAGCCGGGCGTTGTTGCCTAACTGCGGGTGCGCGTCAAGCGGCAGATGCCAGCCAAACAGGTTGATATCGTTCGCCAGCAGGGTTTTTAAACGCTGGCGCTTCATGCCGGTAATAGCGGGCGCTTCGTTTTTCCAGAAATAGCCATGATGGACCAGCACCGCATCCGCCTGCAGGCGCACGGCCTCATCCAGCAGTGCCTGACAGGCGGTAACGCCGGTAATCACTTTTTTAATCTCACTGCGCCCTTCAACCTGCAGCCCGTTTGGCGCGTAGTCGCTAAAGTCCGCGCTGTTAAGCAGCTGGTTAACCCGCTGTTCGAGTTCAGTATTGCGCATGATCAGTCCCGTTTTTTCGTGCCGCCTCAAAAACATCCAGCGTCTGCTGGCGTGCCTGCTTATGATCCACTAACGGCAGCGGATAATCGAGCGTTCGCTGATTTTTTCGCGCCCACTGGTGCGGCTGATGAATGTATTCCGTCGGAACCTGGCGCAGCTCGGGTAGCCAGCGGCGAATAAACTCGCCGTCTTTGTCGAAGCGCTCCCCCTGAGTGGTGGGATTGAAAATGCGGAAGTAAGGGGCCGCATCGGTTCCGGTGGAGGCCGCCCACTGCCAGCCGCCGTTATTCGCCGCCAGGTCACCATCCAGCAGCTGCGACATAAAATAGCGCTCGCCTTCGCGCCAGTCGATCAGCAGGTCTTTCACCAGGAAACTGGCGGTAATCATGCGCAGACGGTTATGCATCCAGCCCAGGCTGTTGAGCTGTCGCATCGCTGCATCAACAATCGGATAGCCGGTTTTGCCCTGTTGCCAGGCGGTGAGCTGTTGTTTGTCGTCGCGCCATTTGACGCTATTCGTCCAGCGGGTAAACGGCTGATGGCGGCACAGTGCGGGAAATGCCACCAGCAGATGACGATAGAACTCGCGCCAGATTAGCTCGTTAAGCCAGACAAAAACCCGGCTGTCTTCCAGCCCAGCGGGATGCTGTTTCAGCAACCGATGCAGGCACTGACGCGGTGACAGAACGCCGGTGGCGAGGTAAACCGACAGACGGCTGGTGCCATCGCGTGCCGGTAAATCGCGCTGTTTCGGATAGTCGGTTACCGCCTGCTGACAAAACTCACGCAGCCGGGCAATCGCCGCTTTTTCGCCGCTCGGGAACAGGCTGGATTCGATATCCTCACGCGGGTAGTCAAAGGGTTTCAGTGAGCCTGCTTCAGGCTCAATCGCCCCGCTCTGGCGTACGGCGGGGGCTGGCAGACATTCCGGCAGCCCCTGCTGCAGGCGTTTAACGAAGGCTTTGCTGAACGGGGTGAAAACCTTGTACATTTCGCGATTACCGGTCAGTACGCTGCCGGGCGGCAGCAGCAGGCTGTCGTCAAAGCCCTGTGACACCACGTCGTCCTCGAAAAGCGCCCGCTCTACCGCCGCATCGCGTTGCCGTTCGTTAACTTCATACTGATAGTTATAAAACAGGCGGTCGACGCGATGCTCGCGGCAGAAGTCCTGTAACAGCGTGACGCTGGCGCTAAAGTCATCGCACTGCGCCACGTGCAGTACAATCCCCTTTGCCGCCAGCGACTGCTGCACATCCTGTAAACTTTGCCAGATAAATTCTGCCTGCTTCGGTGCCATGTGGTGCATGCGCCACTGTTGCGGCGTGGCGATAAACAGCGCGATGACGTTGGCCTGTTCGGAACGGCAGGCCGCATACAGGGCGTGATTATCATTGATGCGCAAATCGTTGCGCAGCCAAACCAGATGAGTCGTCATAAAGTTCCCTGAGATCAGTGTCCGTAACGCAGACGCAGCACTTCCGGGTACGGCGCGAAATAGCGCTGCTCCGCCAGCCACGGGTGCGGGAATTGCGTCATATAGTGTTTCAGCAGGGTTATCGGTGCCAGCAGCGGTAACAGCTGTTGACGGTAATCATCGATCACTCCTGCCAGCTCCTGACGCTGGGCTGAAGTCAGCTCGCGGCGGAAGTACCCCTGTACATGCATCAGCACATTGGTGTGGTTGCTGCGCGTTGCCGGATGCTGCATCAGATCCATCAGCCGCTGCCGGTACTCGGCGGCAAACGCCTCCAGCGACGCCCACTGGTCCATTTTGGCGACAAAAGGCCCTATCTGACGATAATCCGGCTGGGAATGAGCCAACAGCAGCAGTTTATATCGGGTGTGAAACGCCATCAGTTTGGCGCGCGTCAGCCCACTGCGCCATAGCCGGTTAAACTCGTGCAGGGCATAGACGCGTGCAACAAAGTTTTCGCGCAGCAGCGGATCGTGCAGGCGGCCGTCCTCCTCAACCGGCAGCCAGGGCATCTGCGCCATCAGTTCGCGGGTAAACACCCCGGTTCCGGCCTTGCGGTTATTATTATTGTCCGGTTGATAGATGCGCACCCGTTCCATCCCGCAGCTGGGGGATTTAGCGCAGACGATATAGCCGCAAAGATGGTGCAACTGGCTGATTTTTTCCTCGGAAAAGGCCTGCATCTTTTCGGTGACGGGAAGGTCGCTGCCGTTGCTAAAACTGAGCGAAATATCCCCCTGAGCGGCTTCGGTCAGGCGCAGTGCAGGACGTGGGGTTGGCAATCCAATTGCCATTTCCGGGCATATTGGTTCATAACGCAAAAAAGGTGCCAGCTGCTGTGCGGCAAATTCGCAGCGTTTGTGCCCACCATCAAAGCGCACGCGCTCGCCCAACAGACAGGCACTGATGCCAACCGGAATTTTCTTATCCATAGTTATACAGCCTCTAGAAACTTGTACACATTTAAGTGTAGCGTAAACCTTGGGTCACGGGCAAAAAAAATCCTGCCACAGGGCAGGATGATCCATTTTCACATCAGATGAAGTCAGGCTGATAACAGGGTGAGGTTTAATAATAGTTGCAGCCGGCGTCTTCAGCCTGCGCCAGCCACACCGGCCGATCGCTGGTTTTAACCCAGATACGGTGCAAATAGCTGTAAAAACGAGCGCGGTCAGAGCGGAACAGCATTAATGGAAAAGCGCTAATACCCAGGATAAGCACCAGGCTGCGACGTAAGAAAATGCGGCCCAATGAATAATGTTGATAAAGACCCATACGTCCTCCCGAATTGATAAACAGAAGTGGCTGTGTATAAACTAAGCAAAATACTAATACTAAAAGGGTAGCTTATCTACTGATCGGACCACTTTTGCTGAAAAAAAACCTGTAATCAGGCCAAATCCGCAACAATGTGACCTTTACGTTAATGAAAGACTTTTAACGGGCTGACCGGACCCTTTTCTGCCCCATCTGCCCGCTGGTAATAATCACAGACGCCATCCAGCCTTTTTTGCTAAATTAGCCCGGTTAAGCGTAATGCCACTATGATAGTTGACCGACCGGCGAGGTATTGTGACCACCATTTTGATTGTTGAAGATGAAAAAGAGATCCGCCGTTTTCTGCGCGTTGCGCTGGAAGGCGAAGATTTCCGCGTTGTCGATGCAGAAACCCTGAAGCGTGGCCTGATTGAAGCGGCAACACGTAAACCGCAGCTGGTCATCCTCGATCTCGGACTGCCTGACGGCGATGGCTGCCAGTTTATTCATGAAATTCGCCAGTGGAGCACCATGCCGGTGATTGTCCTCTCGGCGCGCAGCGACGAGAGTGACAAGATCACGGCGCTTGATGCCGGTGCAGATGACTTTCTGACTAAGCCGTTCGGCGTGGGTGAGTTGCTGGCACGAGTTCGCGTTGCCCTGCGCCATCGTCCGCAGAGTAGCGAAAACGTTCAGGCTCAGGTCAATTTCGGCAGCGTTAGCGTTGATATCGCCGCTCGGCGCGTCACCCGCAACGGCCAGGACCTGCACCTGACCCCCATTGAGTTTCGTCTGCTGGTGAGCCTGCTGAATCATCCCGGTAAAGTGATGACGCAACGTCAGCTGCTGATGCAGGTTTGGGGACCTAATGCGGTTGAACATCACCATTATCTGCGTATTTACATGGGCCATCTGCGGCAAAAGCTGGAACATGACCCGGCGCAGCCGCAGCATCTTCTCACCGAAACCGGCGTTGGATATCGCTTTATGCCATAAAAAAGGGGCGTTCACCGTGGGTGAACGCCCCTTTTCACCGCCGGTCAAATCAGGCGTTATTCAGAACCGCACTGACAATCTCTACCGCTTCTTTCTCTATTTTCTCGCGGTGATCGGCACCGAGGAAGCTTTCGCAGTAAATTTTGTAGGCATCTTCCGTACCGGACGGACGTGCAGCAAACCAGCCGTTTTTGGTCATCACTTTCAAACCACCAATAGCTGCACCGTTACCCGGAGCCGCTGTCAGGCGGGCGGTGATAGCATCACCCGCCAGCGTATCGGCGCTGACCCTGTCCGGTGACAGTTTAGACAAGGCGGATTTCTGAGCCGAGGTGGCCGGAGCCTGCAAACGATTGTAGCTTGGTGCGCCAAAGCGCGCGGCCAGCTCATCATAGTGCTGCTGCGGGTTCTTGCCGGTAACTGCGGTAATCTCCGCTGCCAGCAGGCACATGATGATGCCGTCTTTATCGGTCGACCACGGCGTGCCGTCGAAGCGAAGGAATGAAGCACCGGCGCTTTCTTCGCCACCAAAGCCAAAACTGCCATCATACAGGCCATCCACGAACCATTTGAAACCGACCGGCACTTCCACCAGCTGACGCCCCAGATCCTCGACCACGCGGTCGATCATCGCGCTGGAAACCAGCGTTTTTCCGACGGCAACCTCTTTGCCCCACTGCGGGCGGTGCTGGAACAGATACTGAATCGCTACCGCCAGATAATGGTTAGGATTCATCAGGCCAGCGGGCGTGACGATACCGTGACGGTCATAGTCCGGGTCGTTAGCAAACGCCAAATCGAATTCATCGCGCAGCGCCAGCAGGCCAGCCATAGCCGATTCCGATGAGCAGTCCATGCGGATCACGCCATCGTGATCCAGATGCATAAAGCGGAAAGTCTGGTCAACGGCATCATTAACGATGGTCAGGTCAAGCTGGTAATAATCGGCGATGCGCTGCCAGTAAGCGATACCTGCACCGCCCAGCGGATCGACGCCGATTTTCAGCCCGGCTTTCTGGATCGCCGCGATGTCAACGATTTGCGCCAGACCTTCGATGTATGGCTGGATCAGATCTTTTTCCTGCAAATGACCACTGGCCCACGCCTGATCCAGCGTCACGCGCTTAACTTCTTTCAGCCGGTCTTTGATCAGCGCGTTGGCGCGGTCTTCCACCACTTTAGTCACATTGGTATCGGCCGGGCCACCGTTCGGCGGGTTATACTTGATCCCGCCATCTTCCGGCGGGTTATGGGACGGAGTGATGACAATACCGTCCGCCAGCGGGCCGCCGCTTTTATTGTGTTCAAGGATCGCATTAGAGATCGCCGGCGTTGGCGTATAGCCGTTATCCTGCTGCACGATCACATCGACACCGTTAGCTGCAAGCACTTCCAGCACCGAGACCATCGCCGGTTCTGACAGCGCATGCGTATCCTTGCCGACATAACAGGGACCGGTCACACCGTTTTTTTTACGCTCTTCAGCAATTGCCTGCGCAATCGCCAGAATATGCGTTTCGTTAAAGCTTTGGCGACCCGCGCTGCCGCGATGGCCCGAGGTGCCAAATTTTACCGCATGCTCTGCGTTGCCCAGTTCAGGCTGCAAGACGTAATACTGCGAGGTTAACTGTGCAACGTTAATCAAATCGCTCTGCCGGGCGGGTTGCCCGGCACGGGGGTGATTGGCCATTGGCGCTTCTCCCTGACGCTAAAGTTAGAGGGTACCGCAAACTTTGTCAGTCAGTTCCGCCGGGAACTGCATTGACTGCATGATGTATTCCACCATGCTGCGTTTACGATCGGTATTGGTGTTAGTGATCACCCAGTAAGGCGTGCCAGGAACATGCTGCGGCTTGGTATGGGTACCACTCTCCAGCAATGTTTGCTGATTACCTGCGAAATAGACGCGGGTACGCCCATGCAGTGACTCTGTCGCTGCACCAAACGCTTTGGCATCCAGACGGTACAAAGTTGACAGGATCAGCATGAAGCGATTTACTGCTTTTTTTTGTTCGGCATACTCATCAGACAGCAATAGCTCGCGCACGACACGCACCGGGTTTTGCGAATGCGCTTTAGCTGGCGCGTCAGTTGTTTCGGTTGCAGTCGGGACATTCTGACCCGCCGTGAACTTCAACATCCGGCGCAAAATATCCGATGCGCTTTCACCAATATGCTGAGTGTGGCTGGCTATATAACGGTATAGTTCTTCGTCGACTTCTATCGTTTTCATCTTTATCCAATACGGTTATTACCTGGCTGAACCCGGGTGGCCAGAGACGAACATGAGCGTCATCGCGCTAACGAGACCTCCAGCCCAACCTGTTCCAACATCAGGACTATAAGGTTAAATACTGCCAGAGTGTAGCGCCAGGCCCGTTTCACGGCAAAAGTCGGAATATGCCGTAAAAAAGCCCATGACCGCTATCTGGTTAACGGCAGAAATTGTGGAATTCATGATACCCTAAGCCCCCGTCTCATTAGAAAGAACTTCGCTATGAATTTGAATTTCCGCGTGCAATCTGAACAATCTGTGAGCAACGATCTGCCGCTGGTGCTGATCCACGGCCTGTTTGGCAGCATGGATAATCTGGGCGTGCTGGCGCGTGGTTTGAAGGACGAGCGCCACCTTATCCAGCTTGATATGCGAAATCATGGCGCTTCCGGGCGAGCAACCGAGATGGCTTATCCGCTAATGGCCCAGGATATCCTTGATACGCTCGACGGCCTGCAGGTTGAACGTTTCGATGTGGTCGGCCATTCGATGGGCGGTAAAATCGCCATGGCGTTGGCAGCGCTGGCTCCCGAACGCGTGGCGGGCATCGTCGCCATTGATATTGCGCCCGTCGCCTACCGCACCCGTCATCACGATCGGATATTTGATGCCCTGCGCGCGGTGACGGCAGCCGGTATCACCCGGCGTGGTGATGCAGCAGTACTGATGCGTGACATTCTCGCAGAAGAAGAAGGCGTTATTCAGTTTCTCCTTAAATCCTTTCATGACGGAGAATGGCGCTTCAACGTGCCGGCGCTTTGGCAAAACTACGACCGCATTATCGGCTGGCAACCGCAGCCTGCATGGCCCCATCCGGTGCTGTTTATTCGTGGCGAACTGTCGCCTTATCTGGCCGATGAGTATCGTGACGAGCTGCTGGCGCAGTTCCCACAGGCGCGTGCACATGTGATAGCCGGGGCCGGGCATTGGGTTCATGCGGAAAAACCTGATGCCGTATTGCGCGCAATACGCCGCTTTTTTGCGCTGTAAAAACAATTATTTCACGCTGCGGTGAAATAATTGTCGTCACCAGTTTCGCTGGGTTATGATGACGCGCTAAAAATTTTGCCGCTGCTATTTTTCAGGCGGCAACACGGACCTATTCATCAGAAATCCAGCCTTTCAGTATCACGATCCTATGGCAAAAGAGAACACTGACCGCACCACGCTCGATCTGTTTGCAGATGAACGTCGCCCGGGACGACCCAAAACGAATCCGCTGACGCGAGATCAGCAACTGCGTATTAATAAACGCAATCAGCTCAAACGCGATAAAGTGCGCGGGCTGAAGCGTGTCGAACTGAAAATGAACAGCGACGCGGTCGAGGTACTTAATCAGCTGGCTGAAGAACGTAATATGAGTCGCAGCGAACTGATCGAAGAAATGCTGCTTGAGCAGCTGCAACGCCATCAGAGCTGAACGGTAGCGGACTTAGCACTCAGCAACAAATGTCGCGATATTACACATTTATCCGCTTACGGCAGTCTGATATCATTACAGCTAGCTGCTTATCATACGGCAGTCTCCATATCATTAAGATTCAAGAGGTTATTAAGCTCATGGCACTTGTCGGCATTTTCTTTGGCAGCGACACAGGTAATACAGAAAATATTGCAAAGATGATCCAGAAACAGCTGGGTAAAGATGTTGCAGAAGTTCATGATATTGCCAAATGCAGCAAAGAAGATCTTGAAGCCTTTGATATTTTGCTGCTGGGCATTCCCACCTGGTACTACGGCGAAGCCCAGTGCGACTGGGATGACTTCTTCCCAACGCTTGCCGAGATCGACTTTAACGGTAAGCTGGTTGCCCTGTTCGGCTGTGGCGATCAGGAAGATTATTCTGAATACTTCTGTGATGCACTGGGAACCATCCGCGATATCATCGAGCCTAACGGTGCGGTGATCGTCGGTCACTGGTCTACCGAGGGTTATACGTATGAAGCCTCAAAAGGTCTCGCGGACGATAACCATTTCCTCGGCCTTGCCATTGATGAGGACAGGCAACCCGAACTCACCAACCAACGCGTTGATAAATGGGTAAAACAGATTTTCGATGAGCTTCAGCTGAAAGAAATCATTGAGGCCTGAACTGAGCAACCTGGCGTGACAGTCATCCCGCGCTAAGTCAATGGTTTTAGCGATACAAGTAATAGATAGATGTTTGTACCTTTTACCTGCAAAACGGTACAATAACCCCATCGGTTATCGGCTCTCTAAGCGCCCTTCGCCTTTCTGACGACCATGGTCGGTCAAAGGCGATCGGATGTGGTAGATCGAAATGTTAACATTGCACCACCCGGGCGCTAAATTCCCTGGCTGTTAAGAGTGTTGTTTTTGCCTCCAGCTGCGGTTTACGGTCCCCCTTTGGTTTTCATTTCGACGTATCAGTTCTATACTGACCTTCATTGCGCTTTAGCGTCGACCGATGTTCAGGGCCTTACAGCCACTAAGTGACGAGCAAAGTAACAGGACAAAATCCGCATGACTGACAATAACACCGCATTAAAGAAGGCCGGCCTGAAAGTCACGCTTCCCCGACTGAAAATTCTGGAAGTGCTTCAGGAACCCGAAGGCCATCACGTCAGTGCGGAAGACTTGTACAAGCGCCTGATCGACATGGGCGAAGAGATTGGTTTGGCCACGGTTTACCGCGTACTGAACCAGTTCGACGATGCGGGGATCGTTACCCGCCACAACTTTGAAGGCGGAAAATCCGTCTTTGAATTGACGCAGCAGCACCATCACGACCACCTTATCTGCCTTGACTGCGGCAAAGTTATTGAATTCAGAGACGAATCCATTGAGTCCCGTCAGCGTGAAATTGCCACGCGTCACGGCATCAAACTGAGTAACCACAGCCTGTATCTGTATGGTCACTGTGCTCTGGGCGACTGCCGAGAAAATGAGACGCTCCACGACAAATAATCTGCACTTGATAACCGAATATGGCGCGCTGCGGGAAGATGGCAGCGCCCCTGGCCTTCATCAGGGACGGATCAGAAGACGGAACGGTGGCCTCTGCGCCACCGTTTTTTTTCCCTGCTACTGAGCATAAACCGGCAGCCAGCCACCGTAAGAAATGATTGAAACCACCGCATTCATGGCGCCGAATATCAGCACCAGCACCACAGGCAGCATCCCCCCCCTTACCCGCCATGACGGTGTAGCGAAGCGCTGCCGCGCCCGCCAGGCCAGCAGCGCCGGGGTGATCACCGCCCAGATGGTCGCCGCCAGCCCGGCATAGCCAATGGCCAGCAGAAAACCATTGGGCCAGATCAGCGCAGCCGTTAATGGCAGAATAAACGTCAGCACGGTGGTTTTCAGCCGCCCGGTCGCCGAATTATCCAGCCTGAACAAGTCGGCAAGATAATCAAAAAAGCCGAGGCTGACACCAAGAAATGAACAGGCGACGGCGAAATTAGAGAAAATATCCAGCAGCAGATTGAGGTTACGGCTTTGCAGGACGCCTGAAAGGGCTGTAACCATAACATCGATATTCCCTCCCTGCGCGGCAATCTGTTTAAATTCAGGACGCGGGATATTGCCCATCGTGCCAATGATCCAGACAAAATAGATGACCAGCGCCAGCAACGTCCCGTAAACCAGGCAGCGACTGATGCGGCCGCCATCTTTGCCATAAAAGCCAATCAGCCCGGCAATGTTGCCGTGATAGCCAAATGAGGCGAGGCAAAATGGCACCACAATCCACAGATAGCGCAGATAGTGACTTTCACTCGTGCCGCTGTCCATCAGATTGGCGGGCTGGACATGCCATAGCAGCCCGCCAAAGATCATCAGAAATGTCACCACCTTCGCGCCAAGGAAAATAAGCGTCATGCGGCTCACCACCGCAGTACCCAGCCAGATAAACAGCGCGACCAGCAGCGTGAATAGCAGCCCGGCCATGCGCGCCGAAATCCCCACATTCAGTTGATTCAAACTGTGCTGGATAATCGCGCCGCTGGCCGAGATATAGGCGTAGGTCAGAATACCCAACACAAAGACCACCGACAGGCCATTAAACGCATTCCAGCCGCGCCCCAGCAAATCGCGAGTGACGGTGTTGAAACTGGATCCGGCGGGATAGTGCAGGCTGGCCTCAAGATAGAGCAACCCGGATAGCAACATGCAAAACCAGGTGACGAGCAACATCATTGATGACCAGAGAAACCATGCACCGGACATCACAACCGGCAGGGAGAACATGCCGGCACCAATAATGGTACCGCCGATGATTAAAGTCCCCCACAGAGTGGAAGGTAGAGCAGCAGAAGCGGGCACAGCCATAGCAAATCCTTAGCGAAAAACAGAATAAAAACGCCCCCGCCGGGATATTCCACTGGCTAAACGGCATTAACGCCGCATAGTTTACATGCAATCACACCATCGAACTAGTACAGTAATTAGCTGACAACCCTGTTTCTTGGCAATAACGCCAGTGCGGCAGGTTGCAGGCGCCGTCAGTCACCGCCAGACAAATACCCTGGTTTCCTCCTGCTGCTGAAGCTGGGGATAGCGGATGGCCAGTTGCTGGTCAAACTGCGCAATAATGCTGCTGCTGGCCTGTTCGGGTAACACTGACATGAAATGCCTGTAAGTTGGCAGCAGCAATAATCAAACCCCGATAATAACCAGCCTGGCCTAAGCAACGGTCAAAAAAAAGGGCGAATTATCGCCCTTTACATGCATAAAATCAGACTTATTCGCCGTTTTTCGCCCAGGTGTCACGCAGACCAACGGTACGGTTAAACACCAGCTTAGCCGGACTGGAGTAAACACTGTCGGCGCAGAAGTAACCTTCGCGCTCGAACTGGTAAGGGGCAGAGGCCTGCGCCTGCTGCATACCTGGCTCAACAAAACCCTGGCGAATAACCAGTGAGTCCGGGTTGATGGTAGAGAGGAAATCCTCCTCCGCCGCCGGATTAGGCACGTTGAACAAACGGTCGTACAGGCGGAATTCTGCCGGCAACGCGTGCTCTGCTGAAACCCAATGGATCACGCCCTTCACTTTGCGGCCATCGGCAGGGTCTTTGCTCAGGGTATCAATATCGCAAGAGCAGAACAGGCAGGTGATGTTACCCGCTTCATCCTTGGCGATACGTTCAGCTTTGATCACGTAGGCATTACGCAGCCGCACTTCTTTACCCAGAACCAGGCGCTTATAGTGCTTATTCGCTTCTTCACGGAAGTCAGCACGATCGATGTAAATCTCGCGGCTGAACGGCACTTCGCGCGTGCCCATTTCGGGCCTGTTAGGATGATTCGGCATGCTGATCATCTCTTCATGATGCGCCGGCAGATTTTCAATCACCACTTTGACCGCATCCAGTACCGCCATGGCGCGCGGTGCATTTTCATTGAGGTCGTCACGAATGCAGCTTTCCAGCGCCGCCATCTCCACGATATTGTCCTGTTTGGTCACGCCAATGCGGCGGCAGAACTCACGAACAGATTCTGCGCTGTAACCACGGCGGCGCAGACCAGAAACGGTGAGCATGCGCGGATCGTCCCAGCCCTCAACCACTTTCTCTGATACCAGCAGGTTCAGTTTACGCTTGGACATGATCGCGTATTCAAGATTAAGGCGTGAAAACTCATACTGCCGCGGATGCACCGGAATAGTGATGTTGTCGAGCACCCAGTCGTACAGACGACGGTTATCCTGGAACTCCAGAGTACATAGCGAATGCGTAATACCTTCCAGCGCATCGGATATGCAGTGGGTAAAGTCATACATCGGGTAGATGCACCACTTATTACCCGTCTGGTGGTGGTCGGCAAACTTGATACGGTAGATCACCGGATCGCGCAGCACGATAAAACTGGAAGCCATATCGATTTTGGCACGCAGACAGGCGCTGCCTTCAGCGAACTCGCCGTTTCGCATTCTGGCGAACAGCTCAAGGTTCTCTGCCACACTACGGTCGCGGTACGGGCTGTTTTTACCCGCTGATGTCAGGCTGCCACGGTATTCGCGGATCTGTTCTGGTGACAGTTCGTCAACGTAAGCCAGGCCTTTACCGATCAGTTCAACGGCATAATGGTGCAATTGCTCGAAATAGTCAGATGAGTATCGTACTTCCCCACTCCACTGGAAGCCGAGCCACTGCACATCACGTTTGATTGACTCAACGAATTCCAGATCTTCTTTTACCGGGTTGGTGTCGTCGAAACGCAGATTACATTGCCCCTGATAGTCTTGTGCGATACCAAAGTTCAGGCAAATTGATTTGGCATGGCCAATGTGCAGATAGCCGTTAGGCTCAGGCGGAAAGCGCGTATGCACGATATTGTGCTTACCGTTCGCCAGGTCTTCATCAATAATCTGACGAATAAAGTTAGTTGGGCGGGCTTCAGCCTCACTCATCTCAATTTCCTCAATAATGCATGGCATAAATTAGCTATACGCAAAAATAATTCGAGTTGCAGGACAAAAACGCAACGCGCTTTTGAACAGCACTGGTGCTGGCCCGGAAGGGGCGAGGCCCAGACTTATGCCGGGTAACGCGCCAGACTCGCTGATCCCGATAAGCTTACCAGAGTAAGTGATTCGGGTGAATGCGAGCGGCCCACGTAACTGCGGCTTGAAGTATGAAGGGTATATGAAATAACGGAGTATGATCCACAAAGCAGAGTTGTGAAACAACCGTTTGTTGAACGAATAGCATAAAAAAAGGCGGGGAATGTCTCCCCGCCCTGAAACAGTAGTCTTAGCCGCCTGACTTAGCCGTTAATTTCATATAACCGTGTTTCACCGGCAACGACGGTTTCACCCGCCAACAGCGTTAAACCGGCGAAGTCTTCAATATTGCTGACCACGACCGGACTGACCATTGAGCGAGCGTGCGTATTGAGGAAAGCAAGGTCCATTTCCAGTATCGGTTGACCGCCCACCACCTGTGCGCCCTCTTCAACCAGACGGGTAAAGCCTTTACCTTCCAGCGCAACGGTATCCAGCCCCATATGCACCACCACTTCCACCCCTTTATCGGTTTCCAGGCAGAAAGCATGGTTGGTATTGAAGATTTTCACCAGCGTTCCGGCTGCCGGAGCAACAACGGTGCTGCTGGTTGGCTGGATAGCCAGCCCGTCACCGACCGCTTTGCTGGCAAAGGCTTCATCAGGTACCTGTTCGATGGCCACTACGGTTCCGCTGACCGGAGCCACCAGCGTTGCGACAATACCCTTGGCGCTATTCGGTACCGCCTGCGGCGCTGCGGGCGCAGTGCAGGCACTGTTCGTCGCGGCCACCGGCCCCCTGGCGATCAGTTTCTTCATCTCTTCGGCAATCGATTCGGCTTTCGCGCCAACAATCACCTGGATCGTCTGCTTGTTCAGTTTTACTACCCCTGAAGCCCCTAAACGTTTGCAGGCTGCATCATCGACCCGCGCAGCATCTTTAACCGACAGCCGCAGACGGGTGATGCAGGCATCTATCACGTTCAGGTTATCTGAACCGCCAACCGCCCCTATATACTGACGCGAAAGCTGACTCAGTCCTTCTTCTGTATTGCTGTTGCCACCCTGCTGCTCGAAGGCATCTTCACGCCCGGGAGTTTTCAAATTAAACATGCGGATAACTGCGCTGAACAGCGTGAAGTAAATGACAAATGCAACGGCACCCATCACCATCAGCAGCCAGACGTTATGGCTCGCCGCCGGCAGTTTATACATCAATGCATAGTCGATAGCGCCAGCCGAGAACGAGAACCCGGCATGGATGCCCAGCGCGGTTGCTGCAAAGAGACTGATACCGGTCAACAGGGCGTGGATCAGATACAGCGCCGGAGCCAGGAACATGAACAGGAATTCCAGCGGCTCGGTCACCCCGGTCAGAAATGCGGTCACCGCAACGGACAGCAGCATCCCGCCCACCATCGGACGTCGCGCCTTTGGTGCCGCCAGATACATCGCCAGCGCCGCCCCCGGCAGGCCAAACATCATGATAGGGAAGAAGCCGGACATGAACATCCCCGCCGTGCCGTCACCGGCATAGAAGCGGTTGATATCACCGTGTACCACCGCACCGGCAGCATTGGTGAATTCACCAATCTGGAACCACGCAATGGTATTCAGCACCTGATGCAGGCCGGTAGGGATCAGAAGACGATTAACCAGCCCGAAAATACCGGCGCCGAACGCGCCTTCAGAAACAATCCACTCCCCGCCGGCATGAATAGCAGCCTGCACCGGAGGCCAGACGTAGCCAAATACCGCTGCCAGCAGCAAACAGAAGAAACCGGTGGCAATGGGGACAAAACGTTTGCCACCAAAGAAGCTGAGAAAGTCAGGCAGTTTAATACCGGCCCAGCGATTATAGGTCATACCCGCAATCAGGCCGGTAACGATCCCCGCCAGAACGCCCATATTCACCGTAGGGCTAATGGTCACCATGGCCTTCGTCATGATGAAGTAGCCCACAGCGCCCGCCAGCGCGGCTGCTCCGGCGTTATCTTTAGACCAGGTTGACGCCACCCCAATGGCAAAGATAAGCGGGAGATTGTCGAAAATGGCTCCGCCGCCCTGAGCAATAAATGGCATATTGAGTAAGTCAGGCTGACCAAAACGCAGCATCAACGCGGCCACTGGCAGCACGGCTATCGGCAGCTGTAAAGACCGCCCCAATCGTTGGAAAAATCCTAGTATATTCACCTTTTACCCCGCAAAGTCCCCTTCAATAAGGCGACAGAAAAACTATGTTATTAACCGTCTGTGCAGAATCAGTTTAAATCAAAAATTCTTAGGCTGAGTGTAAAAACAATAAATTCGTACAGCAAATTAATTCCCCATATATGTGATTAAAGTCACCTTAATAAAACAATATCATTGGTGTTACGCTGGTAAAAAAGGCCAACTTATTTTATGATTCAAAAAATCAAAGCAGACGATCCCCCTTTCTTCTTACGGCTGTAGCGTTACGCTTATCCAACGACAGTCAGGGCGCCGTTCTAACCCTTACAACTCTCTCTTAATACGAGGTGCAACATGAGACTTATTCCTCTGTCCACACCAGGGCAGGTAGGCAAATGGGCAGCACGACATATTGTTAACCGTATCAATACGTTCAAACCCACTGCTGACCGTCCATTCGTGCTGGGGCTACCCACCGGAGGCACGCCGCTGGAAGCCTACAAGCACCTCATCGAGATGCATAAATCGGGCCAGGTTAGCTTTAAGCACGTAGTGACTTTCAACATGGACGAATACGTCGGGCTGCCGCAGGAGCATCCGGAAAGTTATCATAGCTTTATGCATCGCAACTTTTTCGATCATGTTGATATTCCAAGTGAAAATATCAATCTTCTCAATGGCAATGCGCCCGATATTGACGCAGAATGTCGCCAATATGAAGAGAAGATTCGTTCCTACGGCAAAATTCACCTGTTTATGGGCGGAGTCGGCAATGATGGCCATATTGCTTTTAACGAACCGGCTTCATCGCTGGCTTCGCGCACGCGCATCAAAACGCTGACTCACGATACGCGCATCGCTAATTCGCGCTTCTTTGGCGGCGATACCAACCAGGTGCCTAAATATGCACTCACCGTGGGCGTTGGTACCCTGCTGGATGCCGAAGAAGTAATGATTCTGGTTACCGGTCATCTGAAAGCGCTGGCGCTTCAGGCAGCGGTAGAAGGCAATGTGAATCACATGTGGACAATTAGCTGCTTGCAGCTGCATGCCAGGGCCGTTGTAGTCTGTGACAAACCGGCCACCATGGAACTGAAGATGAAAACCGTGCAGTACTTCAGCGAAATGGAAGCGGAAAATATAAAAGATCTGTAATTGCTTCCAAATTTAGCGATATAGCAGACCTGTTCCTGCCGCGACAGTCCCCTGTCGGGCAGGAAAGGAAATGAGTGGAGTCAGGAGAACAATTATGTACGCTTTAACCCAAGGCCGCATTTTTACCGGCCATCACATCCTTGAGCGGCACGCGGTAGTGGTGGCTAATGGCCTGATCGAACGTGTTTGCCCGCAGGACGATCTTCCGCCCGGTATTGAGACTCGTGAAGTGGGTGATGCGATTATTGCCCCTGGCTTTATTGATTTACAGCTTAATGGCTGTGGTGGCGTTCAGTTCAATGACGACATGGCAGCAATCAGCGTTGAAACGCTGAAGATCATGCAAAAAGCCAATGAGAAATCCGGCTGTACCAGCTTCCTGCCGACGTTGATCACCAGTAGTGATGAGTTAATTAAGCGGGCGGTAGAAGTGATGCGCACATGGCTGGCGCAGAATGCCAATCAGGCGCTGGGCCTGCATCTGGAAGGGCCCTGGCTGAACCCGTTGAAAAAAGGCACCCATAACCCGGATCTGATCCGCGCCCCCAGCCAGCAGCTGGTGGCTTACCTTTGCGCCAATGCCGATGTGATCAGCAAAATTACCCTTGCGCCTGAGAAAGTCGACGCCGCAGTGATACGTCAGTTACATGATGCGGGGATCGTTATCTCGGCAGGCCACTCAAACGGCACCTATGAAGAAGCCCTGAGCGGTATGGCGGCCGGTGTCACTTTCTCTACGCATCTTTATAACGCCATGCCGACCACCAGCGGACGTGCGCCCGGTTTGATCGGTGCACTGCTTGATTCGCCCGACGTTTGGTGTGGCATTATCGCGGATGGATTGCACGTCCATTACGCCAATATTCGTAATGCTAAACGCATCAAAGGCGATAAGCTGATACTGGTTACTGATGCCACGGCACCCGCCGGTGCATCTATTGATCGGTTCATTTTTGCCGGTAAAACAATATACTATCGGAACGGGCTATGCGTTGACGAAAACGGTACTCTCAGCGGTTCTGCACTGACAATGATTGAAGCTGTGGCTAACAGCGTCGAACATGTCGGCATCCCCCTTGATGAGGCCGTTCGTATGGCAACATTATACCCGGCACGAGCAATCGGAGTGGACAAAACTTTGGGTTCTGTTGAAGCCGGAAAAGTGGCCAACATTACCGTGTTCACCCGCGACTACAAAATCACCCGGACCATCGTTAATGGTAACGAGGTCTTAAGCGAGTAGATATTTAATGACCACCGGCGGCCAGGCTCAAATTGGAAATGTTGATCTTGTTAAACAGCTTAACAGCGCGGCCGTATATCGGCTTATTGACCGGCAAGGCCCTATCTCACGGATTCAAATCTCTGAACTTAGCCAGCTTGCGCCCGCCAGCGTCACCAAAATCACCCGCCAGCTTATCGAACGCGGGCTGATCCGTGAGGTTGCCCAGCAGGCTTCTACCGGAGGGCGGCGGGCAATCTCCATCATCGCCGAAACGCGCGGTTTTAATACTGTCGGAGTGCGTCTTGGACGTAACGATGCCACGGTCACGCTGTTTGATCTCAGCGGTAAATCGCTGGCTGAAGAGATTTACCCCCTGCCGCAGCGCACCCAGGAAACCCTGGAAAATGCGCTGTTTAAAGCGATTGCCGACTTTTGCGCACTGCATCAGCGTAAGCTGCTCGAACTGATTGCTATCTCAGTGACGTTGCCCGGTCTGGTTGACCCAATCAATGGCATCATTCGCTATATGCCGCACATCAGCGTCGAACACTGGCCGCTGGTAGCCCATCTGGAAAAACGCTTTCGCGTGACAAGTTTCGTCGGCCACGATATTCGCAGCCTGGCACTGGCCGAGCATTATTTTGGTGCATCACGCGACTGCGCAGACTCGATTTTGGTGCGCGTCCATCGCGGAACCGGTGCCGGTATCATCGCTAATGGCCATATTTTCCTCGGCAGTAACGGGAATGTGGGTGAGATCGGCCATATTCAGGTTGATCCGTTAGGCGAACGCTGCCACTGCGGTAATTTTGGCTGTCTTGAAACCATTGCCGCTAATAGCGCCATTGAAAGCCGCGTGCGTCATCTTCTGACTCAAGGCTACCCGTCGAGTCTTACTCTCGATCAGTGCCAGATCCAGGCAATCTGCCTGGCGGCTAACCGTGGAGATGCACTGGCCAGCGAAGTGGTTGAATATGTTGGCCGCCATCTGGGCAAAGCGATAGCCATTGCCATCAACCTGTTTAATCCGCAAAAAGTAGTGATTGCCGGTGACCTCATCACAGCTGATAAAGTGCTGCTCCCGGCAATTGAAGGCTGCATTAATACACAGGCACTTAAAGCCTTTCGCAAAAACCTTCCGGTGGTACGTTCAGAAATTGATCACCGATCGGCCATTGGCGCTTTTGCCCTGGCAAAACGGGCAATGCTGAACGGTGTTCTGCTGCAACGCCTGTTGGAAGGCCATTTAACGGGTGGACTCTGAACACATGACCATAAAGAACATAATCTGCGATATAGACGGCGTGCTGATGCACGATAATACTGCTGTACCCGGCGCACGCGAGTTTTTACAACGCATTTTGGGCAATAATATGCCGCTGGTGGTGCTGACTAACTACCCTTCGCAAACGGCGATGGATCTTGCCAACCGTTTTGCCGCCGCCGGCATTGAGCTTCCTGACGGCGTGTTTTATACCTCCGCGATGGCAACCGCTGACTTTCTCAAGCGCCAGGAAGGCAAAAAAGCGTTTGTCATCGGTGAAGGCGCGTTGATCCATGAGCTATACAAAGCCGGATTCACCATTACCGATATCAATCCTGATTTCGTTATCGTCGGAGAAACGCGCTCCTTCAACTGGGATATGATGCACAAGGCCGCCAGGTTTGTCGCCAACGGGGCGCGCTTTATTGCCACCAACCCCGACAGTCACGGCCACGGATTCTCCCCGGCCTGCGGCGCCCTGTGCGCCGGCATTGAAAAAATTTCCGGCCGTCAGCCATTTTACGTTGGTAAGCCCAGCCCGTGGATAATGCGCGCCGCACTCAATAAGATGCTGGCACATTCCGAAGAGACGGTCATCGTTGGCGATAACCTGCGTACCGATATTCTGGCCGGGTTCCAGGCGGGGCTGGAAACTGTTCTGGTGCTGTCTGGCGTTTCCACCCTCAGTGATATTGACGCCATGCCTTATCGACCAACCTGGGTTTACCCTTCCGTCGCTGATATCGACATTTTCTGACGCCTGGCCCGGTTGGCCGGGCATTGCAACTGACTCTGCGTACAGATTTCATTCACATTCGCCATATAATTGACGATTCATCAATAAAACCCTGCTAATATTGCATATTCAATAAGTATCAGGCCGGTCAGTCAGACTAATTTTCACTAAATAGCTAAAATACTTGCATCACCTGCCGTCTTAACGCATTTTCATAGTCATCAGGCGATAACTGTCGCTTAACTCCGATATCTTCACCGCAAGCTAAGTCGTTAGGGAGCTGTATATGTGTTCTATTTTTGGTGTACTGGATCTGAAAAGCGATCCTGCTGAACTCCGTAAGAAAGCCCTTGAGTTGTCGCGTCTGATGCGCCACCGCGGCCCGGACTGGTCCGGGGTTTATGCTGATGAGCATGCGATCCTTGCCCACGAGCGACTGTCGATTGTCGACGTTAATAACGGCGCACAGCCGCTGTATAACGCAGCGCACACCCACGTTCTTGCGGTGAACGGTGAAATTTACAACCATCAGGCTCTGCGCGCTGAATTAAGCGACCGCTACGAATTTCAGACCGATTCTGACTGTGAAGTCATTCTGGCGCTCTACCAGGAAAAAGGCGTCGAATTCCTTGATGATCTCCAGGGTATGTTCGCCTTTATCCTGTATGACAGCGTGAAAAACACTTACCTCATTGGCCGCGATCATATCGGCATCATCCCGTTGTATATGGGCAATGACGAACACGGTAACCTGTTTGTGGCTTCTGAAATGAAGGCGCTGGTGCCGGTTTGCCGCAGCATTGAAGAATTCCCGGCAGGCAGCTACCTGTCCAGCAGCGATGGCGAGGTCCGCCGCTACTGGCAACGTGACTGGTTTGACTACTCTGCTGTCGAAGACAACACAACAGACGCTCAGGCGCTGAAAAATGCGCTGGAAGAGTCAGTCAAAAGCCATCTGATGTCCGATGTCCCCTATGGCGTTCTGCTTTCAGGCGGGCTGGACTCTTCTATCATCTCCGCAATTACTAAACGTTATGCGGCTAAGCGGGTAGAAGATGAAGATAAAAGCGATGCCTGGTGGCCGCAGCTGCATTCATTCGCAGTGGGCCTGGAAGGTTCGCCGGACCTGAAAGCAGCAAAAGCGGTAGCGGAACATCTGGGAACGGTACATCACGAAATACATTTCACCGTACAGGAGGGACTGGATGCCATCCGTGATGTGATTTATCACATCGAAACCTATGATGTGACCACGATCCGCGCCTCAACGCCGATGTATTTAATGTCACGTAAAATCAAGGCGATGGGCATCAAAATGGTCCTTTCTGGCGAAGGTGCTGACGAAGTCTTTGGTGGCTATCTCTATTTCCACAAGGCGCCGAACGCCCGCGAATTTCATGAAGAGAACGTGCGCAAGCTCCATGCTCTGCATATGTTTGACTGCGCCCGCGCTAACAAAGCGATGTCTGCCTGGGGCGTTGAAGCTCGTGTGCCTTTTCTTGATAAGAAATTTCTCGATGTGGCAATGCGCATCAACCCACAGGACAAAATGTGTGGTAGCAATGGCAAAATGGAAAAACACATTCTGCGTCAGTGTTTTGCCTCTTATCTGCCAGAAAGCGTGGCCTGGCGTCAGAAAGAACAATTCTCTGACGGCGTTGGTTACAGCTGGATAGATACTCTGAAAGAGATGGCCGCCGCCCAGGTGAGCGACCAACAGCTGGAAACGGCGCGCTTCCGTTTTCCTTACAACACGCCAACATCGAAGGAAGCGTATTTGTACCGCGCAATCTTTGCGGAACTGTTCCCGCTCCCCAGCGCGGCAGAATGCGTACCGGGCGGCCCCTCAGTTGCCTGTTCTTCAGCGAAAGCCATTGAATGGGACGAAGCCTTCAAAAACATGGACGACCCGTCAGGACGTGCTGTAGGCGTGCACCAGTCCGCTTATTAATCAGTGGCGGGTGAGTCAACTGAAACGGGCTTAACGGCCCTTTCTGTTCTCTCTTGCGTTGCTCAGCCCTGTAATCCGTTGCTTTTATCATCAGGATGGTTACAAGGCAGTCAATCAGTGCGAATGTGGTTAAAAACGGCAAAAAACTTGTTGACGCATTTGGACCAACTTAGCATAATGCGCCCCGCAACGCCGATGAAGGTGGCGCAAAAAAAGAAGGCTACTTAGCTCAGCTGGTTAGAGCACAGCACTCATAATGCTGGGGTCACAGGTTCGATTCCCGTAGTAGCCACCATTTTTTTTGCGCGGGAGTGGCGAAATTGGTAGACGCACCAGATTTAGGTTCTGGCGCCGCAAGGTGTGCGAGTTCAAGTCTCGCCTCCCGCACCAGTTCAGAAGCTTGCACGGATGGGGTATCGCCAAGCGGTAAGGCACCGGCTTTTGATGCCGGCATTCCCTGGTTCGAATCCAGGTACCCCAGCCATTTTTTTATAACAACATGTTGTCAGCAGTAAAGTTCAGGCTACTTAGCTCAGCTGGTTAGAGCACAGCACTCATAATGCTGGGGTCACAGGTTCGATTCCCGTAGTAGCCACCAATTTTATTGGGGTGTCGCCAAGTGGTAAGGCTCTGGTTTCTGATACCAGCATTCCGGGGTTCGAATCCCTGCACCCCAGCCATATTCAGACGACTGGTTTTATAGGTCGCAAAAAAAAAGACGCCTGGTTCGCCAGTCGCATAAAAAATTGGGGTGTCGCCAAGTGGTAAGGCTCTGGTTTCTGATACCAGCATTCCGGGGTTCGAATCCCTGCACCCCAGCCATAAAGTAAAAAAGCCCGCTTTTGCGGGCTTTTTTGCATCTGTAGCAGCGGTAAATACAGCCGGCGGGCAGCCCCGCCATACGGGCCTGCCCGCCGGTAACGTCATAAACCCAACGCGTAGCGCAATGCACGGCGTTTTAACACTCCCGAATGCTCCGCGACTATCAGCCCCAGGTTACGCACCACCTTTAACGGTGCCAGCTTATTGCTGAAGGCGAAGTAGAACAGATCCATCCCGCATTGCATCAATAAGTTATCCGTCAGACGTTTGCGTTGATAACGCTGTAATACTGCTGCGGAAGACCAATCCTCCGCTCGCTGGCGTGACTCACTCAGCACCGAGATCAAGGCATCCACATCACGATATCCCAGGTTTACCCCCTGCCCGGCTAACGGATTAATGGTATGTGCCGCATCGCCGACCAGCGCCAGCCCGGGTAAGGTGTAACCCGTAGCGTGGCGACGTACTAACGGGAAAGAACCGGCAACCACCGGCGTCACTTTGCCCACTCGCGCCGGGAAATGCGCCTGAATCTCTTTTTGTAACTGCGGCATACTCATCGCCTGCAGTTGGCGAATACGTGCTGGCGTGTCATACCACACCAGCGAAGCCCAGCGGTCGAACAGCGGCAGAAAGGCGCGTGGCCCCTGCGGCGTAAACTGCTGCCAGGTGGTATCACCCGTCGAATGTTCACAGCGCACGCTGATCAACATGCAGGATTGCGCATAATTCCAGCCATGAATGCCAATACCCGCCAGCTGGCGTACCTGTGAATTAGCCCCGTCAGCCCCAACCACCAGCCGTGTCTGCAGTATCTCGTCATTATCCAGCGTTATCTGCCAGCCACCGTTTACCTGCTGCAAATCCTGCAAGCGGGCCGGGCAAAGCAGGTTCACATCCTGCTGCTGCAAACGTTGCCAGAGCGCACGTTGCAGCACGCTGTTCTCGACCATAAAGCCCAGTTCGGGTAAGCCCAGCGACTCGGCGTCAAAGCTCACCTGGGCCGCTTGCCACTCCCAGGTCTCCAGTTTGCGATAGGGCGTGCAGCGCATACTGAGCACCTGTGGCCAGACATCCAGCTGCCTTAGCAGGGCAACTGAAGCCGCACCAATCGCTGAAATACGCACATCAGGATCGGCGGACGGATCAAATTCAGCCGGTGTTTCCTTTTCCAGCACCGCCACCCGAAAACCCTGCTGCGCCAGACCACTGGCTAACGCTGCCCCCACCATACCGCCACCAACAATAGCGACATCGACTTTTTGCTTAATTTGCGTCATCTTTTTTCCTTCACCAGCGGCTTCAGGTGCACCGTGCTACTACACCTCACCGGCCAAATTCTGTTATCCTGAACGTTATTAAGTGTACCGGATTTCTCGCTATTATTCTGAACCCGTTACACCAGTTTAACAGGCTGCGCACCTCTGCATTACGCGCCCTGCACTTCTTTCTGCATGACAAATGGCAAGTCAATGACTAAAAAACTGCATATCAAAACCTGGGGCTGTCAGATGAATGAGTATGATTCATCCAAAATGGCTGACCTGTTAAACAGCACTCACGGCTATACCCTGACCGAACAGGCAGAAGACGCCGACGTATTACTGCTGAACACCTGTTCAATTCGTGAAAAGGCTCAGGAAAAAGTTTTCGGCCTGCTCGGGCGCTGGAAAAAGCTGAAAGAGGCTAACCCCAATCTGATTATCGGCGTTGGCGGCTGTGTCGCCTCTCAGGAAGGTGCGAAAATTCGACAACGCGCCAGTTGTGTAGATATCGTATTCGGTCCACAAACTTTACACCGTCTGCCGGAAATGATTAACAGCGTGCGCGGCAGCAAAAGCCCGGTGGTTGACGTCAGCTTCCCGGAAATTGAAAAATTTGATCGTATGCCGGAACCCCGTGCCGATGGACCGACGGCGTTTGTCTCGATTATGGAAGGCTGCAACAAATACTGCACTTTCTGCGTGGTGCCTTATACGCGCGGTGAAGAGGTCAGCCGCCCCGCAGACGACATTCTGTTCGAGGTCGCCCAGCTGGCAGCACAGGGCGTGCGCGAAGTTAATTTGCTCGGGCAGAACGTCAACGCATATCGCGGAGCAACCTACGACGGCGGTATCTGTTCGTTTGCCGAGCTGCTGCGCCTGGTGGCCGCCATTGACGGTATTGATCGCATCCGTTTTACCACCAGCCACCCGATTGAATTCACGGACGATATCATTGAGGTATATCGGGATACGCCAGAACTGGTCAGTTATTTGCACCTTCCGGTACAAAGTGGCGCCGATCGCATCCTGACCCTGATGAAACGTGCACACACCGCGCTGGAATATAAGGCTATCATTCGTAAGCTATTAGCGGCGCGCCCGGATATTCAAATCAGTTCTGATTTTATCATTGGTTTCCCTGGTGAAACCCAGGCGGACTTTGAACAAACGATGAAGCTGGTAGGCGAAATCAACTTTGATACCAGTTACAGCTTCATCTATTCTGCCCGTCCGGGAACCCCGGCAGCCGAGCTGCCAGACGATGTTTCGGAGGATGAGAAAAAACAGCGCCTGTATGTTCTGCAAGACCGCATCAGCCAGCAGGCTATGGCCTGGAGCCGCCGTAAACTCGGTACCGTTCAGCGTATTCTGGTCGAAGGCACGTCGCGTAAAAACGTGATGGAACTCTCCGGCCGTACAGAGTGTAATCGCGTGGTCAACTTTGAAGCAACGCCAGATCATATTGGTAAGTTCGTCGATGTAAAAATCACCGATGTCTACGCCAACTCGCTACGCGGCGTGTTACTGCGTGGCGAACACCAGATGGGCCTGCGTACCCTGGAGACTCCTGCTTCGGTGATTGCGCGTACCCGTAAAGAGGATGAGCTGGGCGTGTCGACCTGGCTTCCCTGACTTACTCAGAATGACTCGCGCTGGGGAAGGCGTCAAAGCTGGGCTTATGCAGCCAGACAATCGGATAAATGCGGCGAGTGTTCATGTCTCGCCGCATGATTTCATGACACGACACTTGCTTTCTGAAGAGCGCGCCCAAATATCTCACCAAACGTTTGCAGCTTTGCGCTCACTGATTTACCTTCCTCATGGCTCTGGCATTAGCCCGGACTGACATTTATTTTCTCAACCTGGCCCTGTGTGACCCCAAGGATTAGTTTGAATATTGAAACTCGTGAAATAACTCTGGAACCCATCGACAATGCGCGGCTGATGAGCCTGTGCGGCCCGTTTGATGACAATATCAAACAGCTGGAGCGCCGTCTGGGCATAGAGATTAACCGTCGCGATAACGCCTTTAAGCTGGTGGGCCGTGCGTTGTGCGTGCATGCAGCCGTGGATATTCTGCGCCATCTGTACGTCGATACGTCACCGGTACGCGGCAACATCCCGGATATTGACCCGGAACAAATTCACCTGGCTATCAAAGAAAGCCGGGTGCTGGAACAGACCGCCGAAAGCGTGCCGGAATTCGGCAAAGCGATACATATCAAAACCAAACGTGGGGTGATCAAACCACGCACGCCTAACCAGGCACAGTATCTGGCGAATATCCTCGACCATGACATCACCTTTGGCATTGGTCCGGCAGGTACCGGGAAAACCTATCTGGCCGTCGCCGCTGCGGTGGACGCGCTGGAGCGCCAGGAAGTGCGGCGTATTCTGTTGACTCGTCCCGCTGTTGAAGCCGGTGAAAAGCTTGGCTTTCTGCCGGGTGACCTCAGCCAGAAAGTCGACCCCTATTTGCGCCCGCTGTATGACGCGCTGTTCGAGATGCTCGGCTTTGAGCGGGTTGAGAAGCTGATGGAGCGTAACGTCATCGAAGTTGCACCGCTGGCTTATATGCGGGGCCGCACGCTAAATGATGCGTTTATCATCCTGGATGAAAGTCAGAACACCACCATTGAGCAGATGAAAATGTTCCTGACGCGAATTGGCTTTAACTCTAAAGCGGTAGTAACTGGTGACGTAACGCAAATT
Organism: Erwinia amylovora; assembly: GCF_017161565.1. Lineage (NCBI taxonomy): Bacteria > Pseudomonadati > Pseudomonadota > Gammaproteobacteria > Enterobacterales > Erwiniaceae > Erwinia > Erwinia amylovora. The sequence goes on along the minus strand of NZ_CP066796.1, from coordinate 1,201,069 downwards.
GACCTGCCGCGCAACCTGAAATCCGGGCTACGCCACGCGATTGAGGTGCTATCTGATGTCCCTGATTTGAGCTTTAATTTCTTCCACAGTGAAGACGTGGTGCGCCATCCTGTTGTGGCTCGTATTGTTGTTGCCTATGAAGCCTGGGAGGCTGCAGACCAAAAGCGGCGCGATGCACAGGCAGCAGAACGTAAACGTGAAGCCCTGACAGCCCAGGAGAATAAATGACTCAGGTAATTCTGGACCTGCAGCTAGCCTGCGAAAGCCAGCAGGGCCTGCCAACTGAAGCCGACTTCCAACGCTGGCTGGAAGCGGTACTGCCACAGTTCCAGTCGGAGAGCGAAGTGACCATTCGGCTGGTGGATGAAGCAGAAAGCCATCACCTGAACCACACATATCGCGGCAAAGAAAAGCCGACCAATGTGCTCTCTTTCCCGTTTGAAGCCCCGCCAGGCATTGAGCTGCCGCTGCTGGGTGACCTGATAATCTGTCGCCAGGTTGTCGAGCACGAAGCCGCCGAACAGGAAAAGGCGCTGGAAGCCCACTGGGCACACATGGTTATTCATGGCAGCCTGCACCTGCTAGGCTATGATCACATCGTAGATGACGAAGCCGAAGAGATGGAATCGCTGGAGACAGAGATAATGCTTGCTCTTGGTTATCCCGATCCGTACATTTCGGAGAAAGAGTAAGTCGTCTTTCAAGACGATTGGCACAGTTTCCCTGCCTTAGCGGGGATAATCCGTACCCGGCTGGGCCACCAGCCAACACGCCTGCCATGGCCCCTGTCGCGGCAGCCGATCCCATTAGAAGAGAGACAAACACAAAAACGCCATGAGCGATGACCATTCACAAAACAACGACAGTCCCGCCAGTAAAAAGGGATTTTTTACCCTATTCCTCAACCAGCTTTTCCACGGCGAGCCAAAGAACCGTGACGACCTGCTGGAGCTTATCCGCGACTCGGAACAGAATGACCTGATCGACCCGGATACCAGGGACATGCTCGAAGGGGTGATGGATATTGCCGATCAGCGTGTACGCGACATTATGATCCCGCGCTCTCAGATGGTAACGCTAAAGCGCAACCAGACGTTGGAAGAGTGTCTGGGGGTGATCATTGAGTCTGCCCACTCGCGCTTCCCGGTTATCAGTGAAGACAAGGACCATGTTGAAGGCATCCTGATGGCTAAAGATTTGCTGCCGTTTATGAGCAGTGGGTCAGCACCCTTCAGTATCGAAAAAGTGCTGCGCTCTGCCGTGGTAGTCCCTGAAAGCAAACGCGTTGACCGCATGTTGAAAGAGTTCCGTTCACAGCGCTATCATATGGCCATTGTGATTGATGAATTCGGCGGCGTTTCCGGGCTGGTCACTATTGAAGATATTCTTGAGCTGATCGTCGGCGAGATTGAAGATGAATATGACGACATTGAGGATCGCGATATTCGTCAGCTGAGCCGTCATACCTACACTATTCGTGCACTGACGCCCATCGAGGACTTTAACGAAGTTTTCGCTACCCACTTTAGCGATGATGAGGTGGATACCATCGGCGGTCTGGTGATGCAGGGCTTTGGCCATCTGCCCGCCCGTGGTGAAAGTGTTGAGATAGATGGTTACCAGTTTAAAGTAGCGATGGCTGATAGCCGGCGCATTATACAGGTTCACGTCAGAATACCGGAAAACTCGCCGCAACCGACTCTGGAAGAATAAAACACGCTATGGCAACGGCCTCTATCTACCAGCGTCAGCAGGTTCGCCTGCTTTTAGCGCTGATTACGGGTGCCATCGGCACCCTTAGCTTCTCCCCTTACGACGTCTGGCCAGCCGCTCTGGTTTCATTGTTTGGCTTACAGGCTCTGACGCTGAACCGTACCACCCGACAAGCCTGCGCCATCGGCTTTACGTGGGGTTTTGGACTGTTCGGTAGCGGAATTAACTGGGTCTATGTCAGCATCGCCACTTTTGGTGGCATGCCGGGTACCATTAACGTCTTTCTCGTCGTGCTGCTGGCGGCTTATCTGTCGCTGTATACCCTGTTGTTTGCGGGGTTGCTCAACCGCCTGTGTCCGAAGAGTTCGCTGCTGCGGCTTACGCTTGCTGCCCCGGCACTCTGGCAGCTTACGGAATTTTTGCGTGGCTGGGTACTGACCGGATTCCCGTGGTTACAGTTTGGCTACAGCCAGATTGATGGTCCGCTGAAGGGCCTGGCACCCCTGCTGGGGGTGGAGGGGATCACCTTCCTGCTGATGATCATTGCCGGACTGGCAGTCTATGCCGTACTGCTGCGTCACCTTGTCGCCGCAGTGGCTGCCCTGGCGCTACTGTGGCTGCCGTGGCCATTACGAACCATTGACTGGTACCAACCGCTGCGAGCGGTAGACGTAGCTTTGGTGCAGGGTAACATTGAGCAATCGCTAAAATGGGATCCCAATCAGCTAATTACTACCCTGAAAACTTACACCAGGCTCAGTCGCCCTTATGTGGGTAAAACACCGCTTATCATCTGGCCGGAATCCGCCGTTCCCGATTTGGAAACCAACCAGCAGCCATTCCTGAAAACAATAGATCAACAGCTGCGCGCGTCCGGCAGCAGTCTGGTGACCGGCATTGTTGATTCCCGCCTCGAGAATAATCGTTACCACGATTACAACTCGATCATCGTGTTGGGTGGTGCGCAGCCTTATGACTACTTTAGCAGCAGTCGTTACCAGAAAAACCATCTGGTACCTTTTGGCGAGTTCGTGCCCTTAGAGACGCTGCTGCGCCCACTGGCCCCCTTCTTTGACCTGCCCATGTCATCCTTCAGCCGTGGTTCATACATTCAGCCCCAGCTTCAGGTCGCCGGTTACAAACTCACTGCCGCCATCTGCTATGAAATTGTGCTCGGCCAGCAGGTACGCGATAACTTCCGCCCAGATACCAACTTCTTGTTGACCCTCTCCAATGATGCCTGGTTCGGCCATTCGATTGGCCCGTGGCAACATCTGCAAATGGCACGCATGCGTGCGCTGGAACTAGGGCGCCCCTTGTTGCGCAGCACTAACAATGGTGTGACGGCAGTGGTTGACGCCAGTGGTAACATTGCGCAGATCATCCCTCAATTCAAACCCGCTGTATTGGCGGCGAAGGTCTCCCCAACCATCGGGTTGACGCCATACGCCCGTTTCGGTAACTGGGGGATATGGGTAGTAACAATGGGGTTTGCCGTCACTGGACTGTTATTTGCCAGACGCTCGCGTCGCGCCTGATCCTGTCTCAACGCGTTTGATGCGCTCGTCTGCCGCATTAAAGGCCACTTTATCCGCACAGGGCATAAGCCCTGTGCCACTTCTGTACCACCCCCTCCCTGAAAACCCGATCTGCATACCTGTTACCTGTTGCCACTGGCACGATGCTTGCTAATAACAATGTGTAGCTGGCGCTGCGCGGGCTGAACCGTCGAAGACATGGCGAACGCACCATTATAAGCACACGACTCGCACCCTGATGAAACATCGCCAGCGGGACTGCGCTAAATTGGTGCGGCTTGAGTCGCAAAAAAGAAACTTTTTTGTTTCATAACATTAACATTCAGCTATGTTGGTTGAGGATCACAGCGGTTTTAGTTCGAATTTCAAACAAATAATTGGATGCAAAATAAACACATCTCGTCGGCGTCGATATGCTGAGCGCCCAAACTGCAAAGGAGTTGAATATGAAATTTCGAAAACTGGGGCTTTGCCTGGCCCTGGCAGGCATCGCCTCCGGTATTGCTCATGCTGAGGATGCTAAAGCACCAGCAACCGCCGATGCGCAACAGCAAACTCACACTCTGGAAAAAATTGCTAAAAATGGCGTGATCGTGGTCGGCCACCGTGAATCGTCCGTCCCCTTCTCCTACTATGATAATCAGCAAAAAGTCGTCGGCTATTCTCAGGATTACTCTGATGCGATCGTCGCCGCTATCAAGAAGAAGCTGAACAAACCCGATCTCCAGGTAAAAATGCTGCCTGTTACCTCACAAAACCGTATTCCGCTGTTACAAAACGGAACCTACGACTTCGAATGCGGCTCCACCACCAACAATATTGAACGCCAGAAACAGGCAAGCTTTTCAAACAGTATTTTTGTGGTCGGTACCCGTTTGCTGGTTAAAAAAGGCAGCGCGATCAAAGACTTCGCGGACCTGAAAGGAAAAACAGTGGTCGTCACTTCTGGCACCACCTCTGAAATCCTGCTGAACAAACTGAATGATGAACAGAAAATGGGCATGCGTATCGTCAGTGCTAAAGATCATGGCGACTCCTTCCGTACGCTGGAAAGTGGCCGTGCTGTCGCATTTATGATGGACGATGCCCTGTTAGCGGGGGAACGCGCTAAAGCGAAAAAACCGTCTGAGTGGGAAATTCTCGGTACGCCTCAGTCCCGTGAGGCCTATGGCTGTATGCTGCGCAAAGGCGATAGCGAATTCAAAAAGCTGATGGATGACACCATCGTGCAGGCACAAACCTCTGGCGAAGCAGCTAAGTGGTTTGACAAATGGTTCAAACAGCCTGTCCCGCCGAAAAATATGACCATGGACTTCGATCTGTCAGATGACATGAAAGCGCTGTTCAAAACGCCGAACGATAAGGCAATGAATTAATAAAACTAACGCCCAAAATAACTGGCGAGGCAAAACGCCTGCATCCTGCAGATGCCTGCATCACCTTCTGCACGTTAAGTATGGCGGGTCAAGGGCAGTAACTCGCCCTACGATTGTTGAAGCCAGGCTCGGACAGACACAGTTCGGCCGATATCGCTAAAGCCATACGGCCGGGCGAAGATGCAAACCGGTCGTTCCCCGGTGCGCATAAATACCCAAAACAAAATGGGTATGGGAGCCTCTCATCGATCTTCAGGGTAGCAGCCGCTACCCTTTTTTTACCGGAGTGTGTTATGTCTATCGATTGGAACTGGGGAATATTTCTGCAAGAGGCCCCGTTCGGTAATACCAGCTACCTCGGGTGGTTATGGTCGGGCTTTCAGGTCACTATTGCCGTCTCGGTCTGCGCCTGGATCATCGCCCTGTGCGTCGGCTCGTTTTTCGGTATCTTACGAACTGTACCGGGACGGCTATTTTCATCTCTCGGTACCTGTTACGTTGAGCTGTTCCGCAACGTGCCGCTTATTGTTCAATTCTTTATCTGGTATCTGGTGGTGCCGGAACTGCTGCCGGAAGCTATCGGCACGTGGTTTAAATCGGAAATTGACCCGAACATCCAGTTTTTTACCTGTTCGGTGCTCTGCCTGGGCCTGTTTACTGCCGCCCGTGTCTGCGAGCAGGTGCGTGCCGCCATTCAGTCCCTTCCCAGCGGGCAGAAAAACGCTGGTCTGGCGATGGGGCTGACGCTGCCACAAACTTATCGTTACGTCCTGCTGCCCAATGCTTATCGGGTTATTGTGCCGCCGATGACCTCCGAAATGCTCAATCTGGTGAAAAACTCGGCGATTGCTTCCACCATCGGCCTGGTTGATATGGCCGCTCAGGCGGGCAAACTGCTGGACTATTCCGCTCATGCCTACGAATCCTTTACCGCAATTACCTTAGCCTATGTTGCCATCAACGCGGTGATTATGCTGCTGATGGGGCTGGTTGAACGTAAAGTCCGCCTGCCCGGCACGGGAGGAAAATAATGTACCAATTCGACTGGAGCACTATCGTTCCCAATCTGCCGTGGCTGTGGAATGGTATGGTCATCACCCTGAAAATTACCTTTACGGCGATAGTTTTCGGCATCATCTGGGGCACTTTGCTGGCGGTTATGCGCCTGTCTTCATTCAAACCGTTGAGCTGGTTCGCCAAAATCTACGTCAACCTGTTCCGCTCGGTGCCGCTGGTGATGGTCCTGCTATGGTTCTACCTGGTCGTACCGGGTTTCCTGCAGCAGGTGCTGGGGCTTTCGCCCAAAACCGATATTCGTCTTATCTCGGCCATGGTGGCTTTCTCACTGTTTGAAGCCGCCTACTACTCTGAAATTATTCGCGCCGGTATCCTCAGTATTGCGCGCGGACAGGGCAACGCGGCGCTGGCGCTCGGGATGACTCAGTGGCAGTCAATGCAACTGATCATCCTGCCACAGGCGTTCCGGGCCATGGTGCCACTGCTGCTGACGCAAGGTATCGTCCTGTTCCAGGACACTTCCCTGGTGTATGTCCTGAGCCTTGCCGACTTCTTCCGAACCGCTGATACCATTGGCGTCAATAACGGTACTGAGATTGAGATGGTGCTGTTTGCCGGTGCGGTTTACTTTGTTATCAGCCTTAGCGCGTCGCTGTTGGTCAGCTATCTAAAGAAAAAAAGGACTGTTTAAATGATTACCCTGAAAAATGTTTCTAAGTGGTATGGTCACTTTCAGGTCCTGACCGACTGCACCACAGAAGTTAACAAAGGTGAAGTTGTGGTGGTTTGCGGTCCTTCCGGCTCCGGAAAATCGACGCTGATCAAAACGGTCAACGGCCTGGAGCCGGTTCAGCAGGGTGTTATTGAAGTTAACGGCACGACGGTTAACGACAAAAAAACCAATCTGGCACAGCTACGTTCGAAAGTAGGCATGGTTTTCCAGCATTTCGAACTGTTCCCGCATTTGTCGATAGTCGATAATCTGACGCTGGCACAGGTGAAGGTATTAAAGCGCGATAAGCAAGAAGCGCGCACAAAGGGGCTGAAACTGCTGGATCGCGTCGGCCTTGCTGCCCATGCCAACAAGTTTCCCGGCCAGCTTTCCGGCGGCCAGCAGCAACGCGTGGCTATTGCCCGCGCTCTCTGTATGGATCCTGTCGCCATGCTGTTCGACGAGCCAACGTCTGCTCTTGACCCGGAAATGATCAACGAAGTGCTGGACGTGATGGTGGAGCTGGCCAACGAAGGCATGACGATGATGGTGGTGACCCACGAAATGGGCTTTGCGCGTAAGGTGGCTAACCGGGTTATCTTTATGGATGAGGGTAAGATCATTGAAGATTCACCGAAGGATGACTTCTTCAATAATCCACAGTCAGAACGGGCAAAGGATTTCCTGGCGAAAATCCTGCATTAATTCCGCTGACAGCAGGGTGAGTCCGCAGCATCACTCACCTTAAAGCCTTATAGTGCAGCCAGAGTAACCCGTGAGGGGAGGGGTCAACAGCAGCCTGTGCGGAGGACGTCTTTGCACAGGCTGAGCGGTTAAACCATAAGATATTGGCAGAGCTGGAACGCGCTGAAAACTAAGGTTCAAATGGCTGACGCGTAAAGCGATGCTGGCCGCACTGCGGGCAACGTGTCAACACTTCCGGGGTGTAAATGGCCCGGGTAAACTGACATTGTTCGCAGACTAAATTTCCCAGCCCTACCACCTCTCCGCTGTGATAGACCCCGTGATGATTCAGGTCCTGAAACACTTCGCGCCACTCAAGCTGGCTTTTGTCGGTAATGTCTGCCAGCTCCTTCCACAAACTCTGACGGATCACGCGCATAAACACGCTTTCACCCAGCTCCTGCCGCTGTTCTGTATAGCTACGGGCGAACTCTTCCAGGTCGCGGCGCACGGCATGCGTCACGTCATCAATTTCACTTCGGGTTAATTCACCCCGGTTGAGCATACGCTGACGCGCACTTTCAACCAGAGCATCAATATCACGCTCACCGCGCTCCAGACGCGCCGTCAGCGAAGACACCAGCTCACGATAATACTGAGCGACCTTGTTCATTGACACTCCTTTATTGATAACGAAAGCGTATTTACTCATTCTAGTGCCTGTGAAAGATTTTCCGTTATTTTGCAGTCATAATTGCCAGCGCGCTTCCAGCTTACAGAGAAATGCCGTTCGGCTGGCCGCTTCCTGTTGTTGCGTCGGGGACGGATCGGCTATGCTATGCGGATCTGATCGAACACAAAAAATTGATACCAAGGACCACTGGCTACCATGCAAGAGCAATATCGCCCGGAAGAGATAGAATCCCACGTCCAGCAGCACTGGGACGACAAGCAAACGTTCAAAGTCATCGAGGAAGAAGGTAAAGAGAAGTACTACTGCCTCTCCATGCTGCCCTATCCTTCCGGACGCTTACATATGGGCCACGTGCGTAACTACACCATTGGCGACGTGATCTCCCGTTATCAGCGTATGCTGGGTAAAAATGTACTGCAGCCAATCGGTTGGGACGCTTTCGGCCTGCCGGCTGAAGGCGCGGCGGTGAAAAACAATACCGCGCCGGCCCCCTGGACCTATGCCAATATTGACTACATGAAGAACCAGCTGAAACTGCTGGGCTTCGGCTACGACTGGCATCGTGAGCTGGCAACCTGCCAGCCGGAGTACTATCGCTGGGAACAGTGGTTCTTCACTAAACTGTATGAAAAAGGCCTGGTCTACAAAAAGACCTCTGCGGTGAACTGGTGCCCGCATGACATGACCGTACTGGCTAATGAACAGGTTATTGACGGCTGCTGCTGGCGCTGCGACTCCAAAGTTGAGCGCAAAGAGATCCCCCAGTGGTTTGTCAAAATCACCGACTATGCTGACGAATTGCTCAATGACCTCGACAAGCTGGAAAGCTGGCCTGAACAGGTGAAAACCATGCAGCGTAACTGGATTGGTCGCTCCGAAGGTGTGGAAATTGAGTTCAGCGTTATTGACAGCGAAGAGAAGCTGGGCGTCTATACCACCCGTCCCGACACCTTTATGGGCGTTACCTATCTGGCAGTAGCGGCGGGTCATCCGCTGGCTTCTCAGGCGGCGATGACCAATCCGGCGCTGGCGGACTTTATTGCCGAATGCCGTAACACCAAAGTTGCCGAGGCAGATATGGCAACGATGGAAAAGAAAGGCATGGCGACCGGCCTGTTTGCAACACATCCGCTGACGGGCGAAAAAGTGCCGGTGTGGGTGGCAAACTTTGTGCTGATGGAATACGGCACCGGTGCGGTTATGGCCGTACCGGGCCACGACCAGCGTGACTGGGAGTTTGCCAGCAAATACCGTCTGCCAATCAAAGCGGTTATTCTTGCCGCTGATGGCAGCGTACCGGATCTGAGCGCCTCGGCGATGACGGAAAAAGGCACGCTGTTTAACTCTGGGGAATTTGACGGTTTGTCTCACGAAGCGGGCTTTGAGGCCATTGCCACCAAGCTTGCGGACAAAGGCGTTGGCGAGCGCAAGGTGAATTATCGCCTGCGCGACTGGGGCGTGTCGCGCCAGCGCTACTGGGGTGCCCCCATCCCTATGGTCACGCTGGAGGATGGCTCCGTGATGCCAACTCCTGAGGACCAGCTACCGGTTGTCCTGCCGGAAGATGTGGTAATGGATGGCATTACCAGCCCGATTAAAGCCGATGCCGAATGGGCGAAAACCATCGTCAACGGCCAGCCAGCGCTGCGTGAAACCGATACCTTCGACACCTTTATGGAGTCTTCCTGGTATTACGCACGTTACACCTGCCCGGATTATGACAATGGTATGCTTGATCCGGCTGCGGCTAACTACTGGCTGCCGGTAGATCAGTATGTCGGCGGCATTGAACACGCTATCATGCACCTACTCTATTTCCGCTTCTTCCACAAGCTGCTGCGTGATGCGGGCCTGGTCAATTCTGACGAACCCGCGAAACGTCTGCTGTGTCAGGGCATGGTACTGGCAGATGCGTTCTACTTCACCGGCAGTAACGGCGAGCGCAACTGGGTGTCACCGACGGACGTCAGCGTTGAACGTGACGAAAAAGGGCGCATTACTAAAGCCACCGATAACGATGGCCACGAGCTGGTTTATGCCGGTATGAGTAAAATGTCGAAGTCGAAAAACAACGGCATCGATCCCCAGGTGATGGTAGAACGCTATGGTGCCGATACCGTGCGTCTGTTTATGATGTTCGCTTCCCCTGCTGAAATGACCCTGGAGTGGCAGGAGTCTGGCGTGGAGGGAGCCAACCGCTTCCTGAAGCGCGTGTGGAGACTGGCCTTCGAACATACGGAAAAAGGCACCGTCGCCGCTCTTGACGTTGATGCGCTTAACGATGACCAGAAGGCGCTGCGTCGCGATCTGCATAAAACAATCAGCAAAGTATCCGATGATATCGGCCGCCGCCAGACCTTCAATACCGCGATTGCGGCGATTATGGAGCTGATGAACAAGCTGGCGCGTGCGCCACAGGAAAGTGGGCAGGACCGTGCGCTGATGCAGGAAGCCCTGCTAGCAGTGGTTCGCATGCTGAATCCGTTTACCCCGCATGTCAGCTTTGTGCTGTGGCAGGCGCTGGGCGGCATGGGAGACATTGACAACGCTCCGTGGCCACAGGCGGATGAGGCGGCAATGGTGGAGGATTCTCTGCTGGTTGTGGTTCAGGTAAACGGTAAAGTACGCGGGAAAATAACCGTAGCCGCTAACGCGACACAGGAACAGGTGCAGGCTCGCGCTGCGCAGGAGCATCTGGTGGCCAAGTATCTTAATGGCGTCACCATTCGTAAAGTGATTTATGTACCGGGCAAGCTGCTTAACCTGGTTGTTGGTTGATGTCAGGAGGAATTGTGCGACATCCGATAGTCTCTCTGTTAGTCAGCATGGCGGTGTTGATCACCGCCGGATGTGGATACCATCTGCGCGGCACCACCTCGGTGCCGTCGGAAATGAAAACGCTGATTGTGGATACCTCAGATCCTTATGGCCCGCTAACGCGCGAGGTGCGTGAGCAACTGAGGCTGAACAACGTGACCATTATCGACAAGCCAGGACTGCGTACGGACGTGCCTTCGCTGCGCCTGCAGGGGGAAACCCTCAGTCGGGATACCGCCTCGATTTTCCGGGACGGTAAGACAGCGGAATATTCGATGATGATGACGCTGCGCGCTCAGGTGCTGCTACCGCAAAAAGGCATCTATCCCATCAGCGCCACCGCGTATCGTTCATTCTTTGACAATCCCCAGGCCGCACTGGCAAAAGACTCCGAGCAGGAGATTATCGTGAATGAGATGCGCACCCAGGCGGTAGAGAAGCTGGTACGTCAGCTGTTAACCGTTCATGCTGCAGAAACCAACCCGGCTATTAATACGCTTGACCATAAGCCATCGGCCGTCGATCGCTTACCCGCCGATGCAAGCACTGTTTCGGACAACTCCTACACCCGATGATCAGGATTTACCCGGAGCAACTCGGCGCGCAGCTTCGTGAAGGGCTGCGCGCCTGCTATTTATTGAGCGGCAATGAACCTTTGCTGTTGCAGGAAGCACAGGATGCTATCCGCGCAGCAGCCCAACAGCAGGGGTATACCGAACACGTTAGCGTGGCGCTGGAGATCGGGACCGACTGGCAGGAAATTTTCTCCGCCTGTCAGGCATTGAGCCTGTTCGCCAGCCGCCAGACGTTACTGCTCACTTTGCCTGAAAATGGCCCGAATGCCGCGATGAGTGAACAGCTGCTAACCCTTTCTACCCTGCTGCACAGCGATATCCTGCTGATTCTGCGCGCAACCCGACTGACTAAAGCACAGGAAAACAGCGCCTGGTATAAAGCTTTCAGCGCCAATGCGGTAGCGGTTCCCTGTCAGACACCCGAACACGGTCAGCTGCCCCGCTGGGTGACTATGCGGGCGAAGAAGCTTAACCTGACGCTGGATGATGCCGCAAATCAGCTGCTGTGTTACTGCTACGAGGGTAATCTGCTGGCGCTTTCTCAGGCGCTGGAACGGCTTTCGCTGATGTGGCCAGACGGCAAGCTGACGCTGCCACGCGTCGAGCAGGCGGTTAACGATGCGGCACATTTTACGCCGTTCCACTGGGTGGATGCTTTGCTGGCAGGCAAAAGCAAACGTGCGCTGCATATTCTGCGGCAGATGCGTGCTGAAGACAGTGAGCCGGTGATCCTGCTGCGCACCCTGCAACGCGACCTGCTGCTGCTGCTGACGTTACAGCGGCAGATGGCATATACCCCGCTGCGCACCCTGTACGATCGGCATCGCGTGTGGCAAAACCGCCGGGCGCTATTCGCTGAGGCCCTGCAACGCCTCACCGCCACACGGTTGGCGAAAGCGATAACGCTGCTGACCCAAACCGAGCTGACGTTGAAGCAGGATTATGGCCAGACTGTCTGGGCGGAGCTGGAAACGCTGACGCTGATGTTGAGTCTCCCCACTTTCCCGGCGAGTTTCTGTGATGCGTGACAACAATGCGCTACACGCGCTGTTTGGCGGCACCTTTGATCCGATTCATTACGGGCATCTGCGTCCGGTAGAAGCAATGGCCACCGTAGCAGGCCTGCAAAAGGTCACGCTGCTTCCCAACAACGTACCGCCACATCGTCCACAGCCGGAAGCAACGGCGGCACAAAGGGCAGAGATGGTCAGGCTGGCGATTGCCGGTAACCCGCTGTTTGACCTTGATCTGCGTGAAATGCAGCGTGAAACGCCCTCTTACACTATCGACACGCTGGCTGCTGTGCGCGCCGAACGCGGGGAGCATCAGCCGCTGGCCTTTATTATTGGCCAGGATTCGCTGCTAACCTTAGACCAATGGCACCGTTGGCAGGATATTCTGTCGCTGTGCCATCTGCTGGTTTGCCAACGTCCTGGATATTGCAGCGCGATGGAAACCAAGAAGTTGCAGCGCTGGCTGGACAGCCATCAAACGCATTCCCCCGGGGATCTGCAACGCAATCCGGCGGGCAAAGTGTTCCTGGCGCACACCCCGCTGGTGGCGATTTCCGCCACAGAGATCCGTGCGCGGCATCATCGGGGGGAATCCGATGCCGGCCTGCTGCCCCCGGCGGTCAGCGCATATATCGATCGCGAGCGTTTATATCGCAACCCACAGCGGCATGATATACTGCGCCGCTAATTTTCTGGGGCAACATCCGCCCTTTTAATACACAATGTTATGGTTATCATTTTGGCTCGCGCCGCAAATATGAGATAACCCCGCAGACTTAAATCCCAAGGGGGAACCTTTTGCAAGGTCAAGCACTCCAAGACTTCGTTGTTGATAAAATAGACGATCTAAAAGGCCAGGACATCGTCACTATCGATGTCCGCGGCAAATCCAGCATCACCGACTGTATGATTATCTGCACCGGTACCTCTACGCGTCACGTCGTGTCAATTGCCGAACATGTGGTTCAGGCAGCTCGTCTTGCCGGTTTGCGCCCGTTTAACGTTGATGGCCGTGCTGCAGCTGACTGGGTCGTCGTTGATCTGGGGGAAGTGATCGTTCATGTGATGCAGGAAGAGAGCCGGCAGTTGTACGAACTGGAAAAGCTCTGGAGTTAAGCCGTGAAGCTGCAACTGGTTGCCGTCGGCAGCAAAATGCCCGACTGGGTACAAACAGGCTTTATGGCGTATCTGCGTCGCTTTCCGAAGGATATGCCCTTCGAGCTGGTCGAAATTCCCGCCGGCAAGCGCGGTAAGAATGCGGATATTAAACGCATCCTTGAGAAAGAAGGCGAAATGATGCTGGCAGCGGCCGGCAAAGGTAACCGCATCGTCACGCTGGATATACCCGGCCAGCCGTGGGAAACACCGCAGCTTGCCAGCCAGCTTGAACGCTGGAAGCAGGATGGCCGTGATGTCAGCCTGTTTATTGGTGGCCCGGAAGGACTGTCACCCGCCTGCAAGGCAGCGGCGGAACAAAGCTGGTCACTCTCAGCGCTAACCCTGCCCCATCCGCTGGTTCGCGTGTTGGTTGCAGAGAGTTTATATCGTGCATGGAGCATTACTGCGAATCACCCTTATCACCGAGAGTAACGGATAAGGTCAACCGGACAGACATAAGCAGCGGATGAAATTACAACGTAACTCCTTTCGTGACTATACTGCCGAGCAGACGCTGTTTGTTCGCCGGGCGCTGATCGCCTTTTTTGGCATTTTACTGCTATCCGGTATTCTGGTGGTCAATCTCTACCACCTGCAAATTATCCGCTTTGACGACTACAGTACGCGTTCTAATGCCAACCGCATCAAACTGGTTCCTGTGGCCCCCAGCAGGGGGATCATCTTTGACCGCAACGGGATCCCGCTGGCGCTGAACCGCACCATTTATCAGCTCGAACTGGTCCCGGAAAAAGTCGACAATCTGCAAGAAACCCTGCAACAGCTTAAGCCGGTTGTCGATCTGACCGATGAAGACCTGGACGCTTTTCAAAAGGAACGCAGACGGTCGCGTCGCTTCACCTCAATTGCGCTGAAAACCAGCCTGAGTGAAGTTCAGGTAGCCCGCTTTGCGGTCAACCAGTATCGCTTCCCCGGCGTGGAAGTGAAGGGCTACCAGCGTCGTTTTTACCCTTACGGTTCCGCCCTGACTCATGTACTGGGTTACGTGTCGAAAATTAACGACCGCGACGTCGAACGCCTGGATAAAGTGGGAGATTGGCCAAATTACGCGGCAACCCATGACATAGGCAAACTGGGTATCGAACGTTATTACGAAGATGTCCTGCATGGCAAAACCGGCTACGAAGAAGTAGAGGTTAACAACCGTGGGCGGGTTATCCGCCAGCTGCATGAGCAAGAACCCCAGGCCGGGCGAGACATCCATCTGACTATTGACCTCAAGCTGCAGCAGTATATAGAAACCCTGCTGGCGGGCAGCCGTGCTGCCGTGGTGGTAACCGACCCGCGTAATGGCGAAGTGCTGGCGATGGTTTCTATGCCCAGCTACGACCCCAATCCCTTCGTCGGCGGTATCTCAAGCAGGCAATACAACCTTTTGATCAATGATGAAAACCGCCCGCTGATTAACCGTACTACCCAAGGGGCTTACCCTCCGGCCTCAACGGTGAAACCTTATATTGCCGTCTCCGCCCTCACCGCCGGGGTGATTAACCGCAATACCAGCCTGTTCGACCCCGGTTGGTGGCAACTTCCGGGTTCAGAAAAGCGCTTTCGTGACTGGAAACACTGGGGGCACGGCCGCCTTAACGTGACAAAATCGTTGGAAGAATCTGCGGATACGTTTTTCTACCAGGTTGCCTATGATATGGGAATCGACCGCCTGAGTGAATGGATGGGCAAATTTGGCTACGGACAGCTTTCCGGCATCGATCTGACGGAAGAAACGCCCGGGATTATGCCAACGCGCCAATGGAAGATGAAACGATTTAAGAAACCCTGGTATCAGGGAGATACCATCCCGGTTGGCATTGGGCAAGGGTACTGGACTGCCACCCCTGTGCAGATGAATAAGGCGCTGATCGCCCTGATTAACAACGGCGTCATCAAAACCCCTCACCTGATGATGGATACCATGCAGGGAACAAGTAAATTGCCGTGGCGTCAGACGCAAAGCACTCCGGTGGCTGATGTGCATAGCGGGTATTGGGAAATAGCGAAAGACGGAATGTATGGCGTGGCGAATCGCCCTAACGGCACTGCGCGCAAGAGCTTTGCGGATGCACCGTACAAAATTGCCGCCAAGTCGGGTACGGCGCAGGTGTTTGGCTTGAAAGCCAATGAAACCTATAACGCGCACAAACTGACTGAGCGCCTGCGTGACCATAAATTGATGACCGCTTTTGCCCCCTACGACCAGCCGCGCGTAGCGGTCACCATGATCCTTGAGAACGGCGGAGCGGGTCCGGCAGTCGGCACTATCATGCGCCAGATCCTCGACCATATAATTCTTGGCGACAACAATACCAACCTGCCTGTCGCGGCGCCAACGCCGCCGGGCTACGAGGGTGAATAACCGGTTATGAGCAGTAGCCATCAGAAAAAAACAATCTGGGCCCGTATCCATATTGATCCGCTATTTTGTCTTATTATCGCCGCGCTGCTGGTCTACAGCGCGCTGGTGATGTGGAGTGCCAGCGGGCAGGATCCGGGCATGATGGAGCGTAAACTCGCTCAGATTTGCATGGGGGTTATCGTGATGCTGGTGATGGCGCAGATCCCGCCCCGCGTTTATGAAGGCTGGGCGCCCTATCTGTACATCCTGTGCGTTGTGCTGCTGATTGCGGTTGACACCTTTGGCCAAATCAGCAAGGGCGCACAGCGCTGGCTGGATCTCGGCGTGGTGCGGTTTCAACCATCGGAGATAGCTAAAATTGCCGTGCCGCTAATGGTGGCGCGCTTTATCAACCGCGACGTTTGCCCGCCAACGCTAAAAAATACCGCTATTGCCCTGATCCTGATCTTCCTGCCAACACTGCTGGTAGCGGCACAGCCTGACCTGGGGACCTCCATTCTCATTGCCGCTTCCGGTCTGTTTGTGCTGTTCCTGTCGGGAATGAGTTGGAAACTGATTGCGGTAGCGGTGTTGCTGGTGGCGGCGTTTATCCCTGTTTTGTGGTTCTTCCTGATGCATGACTATCAGCGTGACCGTGTGATGATGCTGCTGGACCCGGAAAGCGATCCGCTCGGAGCCGGTTATCATATTATCCAGTCCAAAATTGCTATTGGTTCCGGCGGGCTGCGCGGCAAAGGCTGGCTGCACGGGACTCAGTCTCAACTTGAGTTTTTGCCTGAACGCCATACAGACTTCATCTTCGCCGTGCTGGCTGAAGAATTAGGATTGGTCGGAGTGCTGGTTCTGCTGATACTCTACGTCATGCTGATTTTGCGCGGCCTGGTGATGGCCGCACGCGCGCAGACTACCTTCGGTCGCGTGATGGCGGGGGGAATGATGCTGATCTTCTTTGTCTATGTTTTTGTGAACATTGGCATGGTAAGCGGCATCCTGCCGGTGGTCGGGGTACCGCTGCCGCTGGTCAGTTACGGGGGGTCCGCGCTTATCGTTCTGATGGCCGGATTTGGTATCATTATGTCGATTCATACCCATCGAAAATTGTTGTCAAAGAGCGTTTAAGAGGCATTAACATGCGTAAGGATTGGCTTGGTATCGCGCTGGCATCAGCATTGCTGACTGCCTGTAGCACTGACAACGACCAGCAGGCGCCGGTCACACAGCAGCAACCGGCCTATAACGGCCCTGTGGTAGAGATCGGCGGTGCTGAACCGCAATATGAACCGGTTAACCCGGCGACCGCACAGGATTATACGGTCAACGGTACTGGCTACAAAATTGTCAAAGACCCGTCAAACTTCAGCCAGACTGGCATCGCCACCTCGTACGGTGACGAGAAGGCTGGCAACCAGACGGCCACGGGTGAACGGTTTGATGCCAATGCGATGACCGCAGCGCACCCGACACTGCCGTTACCCAGCTACGTGCGCGTCACTAATCTGGCCAACGGCCGTATGATTGTTGTCCGCGTCAATGACCGGGGGCCTTACACGCCGGGACGCATTATCGATCTGTCGCGGGCAGCGGCTGATCGGCTGAATACCTCTAATAATACCCGGGTACGTATCGACTATATCAGCGTCGCGGCGGACGGATCGCTGTCAGGCCCTGGAACCATCGGTACGACGGTGGCGAAACAGAGCTACGCTCTGCCATCGCGCCCGGATATTGGCGGCGGCATCCCTGGCAACGGCGGCGGCGTGGCGGTATCTGCGCCGACGGTGCAACCGGCGCAAGGCTCCAGCCCACAGCAAGAGGCGCATCCGCTGGACAACGCAACGCTTAGCAATAGTGACGACGCGATGGGTGCACCGGTCCGCAGCAGCGGCTTCCTGGGTGCCGCGCAGCCGTTACAACGCGGCGTACTTGAAAGCAGCGAGCCTGAAGTCACTGCATCTGCGCCCACCTCCGCTGCGGCCAAAGCGCCTGCTGCCGCATCCACAGCTGCCGGCGGTAACTATGTGGTGCAGGTCGGTGCACTCAACAACCCAGAAAACGCCCGTCAAATGGCGACCAGTCTCGGCAAGCGCTTTGGCGTTGCCGGGACGGTAGAAAGCCGTGGCAACATTTATCGCGTACAGCTGGGCCGTTTCAGCTCACGTCAGCAGGCGGCTGTACTACAGCAGCGGCTGGCGAATGAAGCGCAGCAACAATCGTTTATCACCGTCGCACCTGGCGCAATGTAATTCTTGCGGTCTGCCAGATTAAGCAGGCCGAAAATGAATGATTTTGCTATAGTGAGTCACTTTTATTAACCTGGCCAATGGATGTTATCGTCCTTAACATGAACAATCTGAACTCGTCCCGACTGCTTAAACGCCTGACTGCAGGCATGCTGATTGCTCTCAGCCTCAACGTTGTCGCCTATGCCGACGATGTCAACATCAAAACCATGATCCCGGGCGTGCCAGAAATTGACGCGGAAGCCTATATTCTGATCGATTACAACTCAGGGAAAGTGCTGGCAGAAAAGAATGCTGATGCGCGCCGCGACCCGGCAAGCCTGACGAAAATGATGACCAGCTATGTCATCGGCCAGGCGATAAAGGCGGGTAAAATTCACCAGGATGATAGGGTTACCGTGGGTAAAGATGCCTGGGCAACCGGCAACCCGGTATTCAAAGGTTCCTCCCTGATGTTTCTTAAGCCGGGCGACCGCGTGCCGGTTTCTCAGTTGACGCGCGGGATAGTATTGCAATCAGGCAACGATGCCTGTGTGGCAATGGCCGATTATGTTGCCGGCAGCCAGGATACGTTTGTTGGACTAATGAACAACTACGTAAAGGCCCTGGGCCTGCAAAACACGCATTTCCAGACGGTGCATGGCCTGGATGCCGAAGGTCAGTACAGCTCTGCGCGCGATATGGCGCTGATTGGCCGCGCACTGATCCGTGATGTGCCTGATGAATATGCGGTCTATCATGAGAAAGAGTTTACCTTTAACAATATTCGCCAGATGAACCGAAACGGTCTGCTTTGGGACACCAACCTTAACGTTGACGGCATCAAAACTGGCCACACAGAGTCTGCGGGCTATAACCTCGTTGCCTCTGCGACTGAAGGCCAGCAGATGCGCCTGATCTCGACGGTGATGGGTGGCCATACTTATAAAGGTCGCGAAACCGAAAGCAAAAAGCTGCTGACCTGGGGCTTCCGTTTCTTTGAAACCGTGGCACCGCTCAAGGCTGGTAAAGAGTTCGCTTCAGAACCGGTATGGTTTGGCAACAGCGACCGCGTTCAACTGGGTGTTGAAAAAGACGTTTACCTCACCATCCCGCGCGGCCGGATGAAGGATCTGAAAGCCAGCTATACGCTAAGCAACACCGAACTGCATGCACCCTTGCAGAAAAATCAGGTCATTGGCACCATCAACTTCCAGCTGGACGGCAAAACCATTGAACAGCATCCGCTGGTGATTTTGAATGATATGCCTGAAGGCGGTTTCTTTGGTCGTATCGTTGACTACATCAAGCTCATGTTCCATCACTGGTTTGGTTAATCCGCTGCGCTTTGAAGGACCGATCGGCGATCGGTCCCTGGCGCATCGTCAGCGTACATCGCTTGAAATTCATTGCCAGTATCCCCATATTGTCAGCTATCTACCCAGTCTTTTATTTGTAAACTCCCGCTGTGGCGGGAGCCTTAGTGGTGTCACCGGAGTCTAAATGAAAACCAATCTCAAAGAACTGCTCGAATTCCCTACGTCTTTTACCTATAAAGTGATGGGACTGGCACAGCCTGAGCTGGTCGATCAGGTGGTTGAAGTGGTGCAACGTCATGCCCCGGGTGATTACTCTCCAGAGGTCAAGCCCAGTAGCAAAGGCAACTATCATTCTGTATCCATCACCGTTACCGCAACGCATATCGAACAGGTGGAAACCCTTTATGAAGAATTGGGTAACATCGAAATTGTACGAATGGTGCTGTAAGCAATGATATGGGGCAAGCTGGTTCTTGCCCTGCACCAGCGATATACTGCCTGCCTCTTTATCCAACCGGACTGCCCGTTTTGTCGCCAGATACTCTGATTATCCGCCAGCTGGGCCTGCAGCCCTGGGCGCCCGTTTCCCTTGCCATGCACCAGTTTACCGACCAGCGTAATGATCAAACACCAGATGAAGTCTGGTTGGTGGAACATCTTCCGGTGTTCACCCAGGGACAGGCGGGAAAAAGCGAACACCTGCTCATGCCCGGCGATATTCCGGTGATGCAGAGCGACCGGGGCGGCCAGGTCACCTACCACGGGCCGGGTCAGCAGGTGATGTATGTGATGATCAATCTGAAACGGCGAAAAATGGGCGTGCGTCAGTTGGTTTCAGCAATCGAGCAGACGGTCATCGACACGCTGGCGGCTTTTTGCGTGAACGCCACCGCGCGCGCCGATGCGCCAGGCGTCTATGTGGATGAAAAAAAAATCTGCTCGCTTGGCCTGCGCATCCGCCAGGGCTGTTCGTTTCATGGCCTGGCGCTCAACGTCAATATGGATCTAACGCCGTTCGGTCGTATCAATCCCTGTGGTTATGCCGGCCTGAAGATGACCCAGCTGGCGCAGCAACAGCCAGATGTAACGCTGACTGAAGTACAGCCGGTATTAATTGCCAACTTTACCCGACAGCTGGCAATTAGCGACATTTATTGGAGCGAAAGCACCCAACTGCCGTAATCTGAGAAAACGCTGAAGCGGCTTTACAATTCTGCAACGCTTTCTCGCAAGGTCAGGCTGAATCTGCTGCGATGAGGTGATATAATTTACGCGCTTCATCAAATAAAGTTGAAAATCACCAACACATTGAGTGTTTTACGGCTGCGTTATTCTGAAACCAGTGGCTGTCGCATTCCAACCTGGAACCAGCAAGAATATGAGTAAACCGATCGTGATGGAACGCGGTGTCAAATACCGCGATGCAGACAAAATGGCGTTGATTCCGGTGAAAACCGTGGCGACTGAACGTAAGGAAATTTTACGTAAGCCTGAATGGATGAAAATCAAGCTGCCCGCCGACTCCAGCCGTATCCAGGGAATCAAAGCTGCGATGCGGAAAAATGGTCTGCACTCCGTTTGCGAAGAGGCTTCCTGCCCTAACCTTGCTGAGTGTTTTAACCACGGTACGGCCACTTTTATGATCCTTGGGGCCATTTGCACCCGGCGTTGCCCGTTTTGCGACGTAGCACACGGTCGGCCGATGGCACCGGACGCCAGCGAGCCGGGTAAACTGGCACAGACTATCGCCGATATGGCCTTGCGCTATGTGGTTATTACCTCGGTGGACCGTGATGACCTGCGCGATGGCGGCGCTCAACACTTTGCTGACTGTATCAGCGCTATTCGGGAAAAAAACCCGTCGATCAAAATCGAAACGCTGGTGCCGGATTTCCGTGGGCGTATGGATCGCGCACTGGAGATACTCACCGCCACGCCGCCGGATGTGTTTAACCACAATTTGGAAAACGTTCCACGCGTCTACCGCCAGGTGCGACCCGGCGCGAATTACGACTGGTCGCTGAAGCTGCTGGAGCGCTTTAAAGAAGCTCACCCGGAAATCCCCACAAAATCAGGTTTGATGGTTGGACTGGGTGAAACCAATGCTGAGATCGTTGAAGTGATGCGCGATCTGCGCCGCCACGGCGTTACCATGCTGACCCTTGGCCAGTATCTTCAGCCCAGCCGCCACCATTTGCCGGTTCAACGCTATGTCAGCCCAGCGGAATTTGACGAAATGAAAGCAGCGGCCGTAGACATGGGCTTTACCCATGCGGCATGCGGGCCGTTTGTGCGCTCATCATATCATGCCGATATGCAGGCTAAAGGGCTGGAAGTAAAATAACGCCGCTGGCGAAAAAAAACGGATGACTTTTCAGTCATCCGTTTTTTTTACTGCCCAGTGACTCTTTATCAGCTACCTGCCCGGTTTTTTTTCGTCTGAGCCGGTGTGGCGTGCGCCGCCGTCATCGTCATTCATTGCCTTTTTAAAGCCTTTAATCGCCGATCCCAGATCCCCACCAAGAGTGCGCAATTTTTTTGTGCCAAATAACAGGACAATTAACGCACCGACGATCAATAATTTAGCAAGACTGATACCTTCCATTTTCTACCTTCTGTAAGCAAACCGACCGTCAATACGGTCTCAAAACACAGGTATTTACACTCGCTAAAGAAAGCAATTCAAGCCGGTGCTGTAACAAAATATGTTTATAACAGCTGCGGTGGAGCAAAGCGCCTGTTTGCCAGAACCGGTAGAGCGCGGCGGGCTTCGGCGATCCGCTGCGCATCGATTTCGGCCACCACCAGCGCCGGCCCCTCCGCAGCCTGAGCAACAATGACCCCGAGCGGATCAACCACCATGCTGTTACCGATATTACGCGGACCGCATTCCCCTGCCGCTGCAACATAACAGGTGTTTTCAAGCGCGCGCGCGCTGACCATAACCTGCCAGTGCATCTCTTTAAGCGGCCCTCTGACCCAGGCAGAAGGCAGCACCAGCAGGTCAGCGCCGTCCAACACCAGTCGCCGTGCCAGTTCCGGGAAACGGATGTCATAGCAGATCATCAGTCCGACGTTGATCCCATCGACATCCACCAGCGGCGGTATGCCATCGCCCGCAGTCACGCTGCGCGATTCTTGCAAAGTAAATGCATCATAAAGATGCAACTTATCGTAGCGGGCTATAATCCTGCCCTGGCGAATGACAACCAGCGCGTTGACAACACGCCCGTCACCATCCGGCACATGCACGGTGAACACGGTCGTCAGGGTATCAGACAGGCTGCCAGCCAATAGCAACCGCAGAAACGGCCCGTCGACAGATTGTGCGGCTTTTATACCCCATTCCGGGTCGGCAATATCACGAGCTGACACCGCCTCCGGCAATACCAGTAAGCGAGCACCTTGCTGATGCGCCTGATCCATCAAACCGAGGCAGATATCGGCATTTTCCTGCCACTCGCGTTTAACCGCGAACTGGCCTAAAGCCACTTTCACTATGAATTTCTCCTGACGCCGCGATTTGCTGGCTCTCCGCAGCGCGAGTTAAGGAGCGCACGGAGAAGTTTATGACCAGCATATAAGCTGCTTAACAGCATAGCAGCGAGGATGAGCAAAGCAAAATCTCAGTTTCTGTGGCTCATCTTTGCGCCACCACATCCCCTGCCTGCTGTCACTTAATTTAATGTTTCCTTAATATTATCACATTAGACTGGCTATCTTTTGGTCGAACAGGATTAATAAGATGATCTGGCTGCCGCGCACCCGAAACGAATGTCTTGCCACGGTGATAACAGGTGTTGCAACGGGTATCTGGCTGGTGCAGTTTTTTAGCCGTTAGTGATTCAGGGCGGATAGGTTAGCGTCAGGCCACCCCGGTCACCGAATCGCAGATAAAAAAAACCCGCCATCAGGCGGGTTTTAAAATTCTATCTGATAACTTAAATAGCGGCAACGTTAGCAGCAGATGGGCCTTTGGCACCGTTGGTGATTTCGAACTCTACGCGCTGACCTTCAGCCAGAGTTTTGAAACCGTTGCTCTGGATGGCAGAGAAGTGTACGAACACATCTTTGCTACCATCTTCAGGAGTAATGAAACCGAATCCTTTGGACTCATTAAACCACTTAACGCTACCTTTAATCTTAGACATCAATATTACCTTTACATGAAAAATGGACACTAAACTGTGTCGCTAGTTAGTACAGCAATTGCGGAGGCTTTTGTCCAGTCGCCGACGAAGAAAAAGTGATAAATATCGTTTTTTTTTTTCATACCTTATCTTCTCGCCAGCCTATCCCGATCAGAACTGCCAGCGCAGCCAGGCGAAATAGACGTTACCGTTGTTATAAGTTCCTGGAATATATGTCATTTGAAAATTTGCAGCCCCATAACCTATTGAAGCTAAGGGTAACAGCAACGGAATGGGAATATAATTCCAGTTATCGCGCATCGTCACCCCGGCGGTATAGCCCAGCCCGAAATGAAAATCGGGATCGTTTAACGGACGCCAGGTCTTTTCCCAGCCGTAACCGCCAATTGGCTCCCATTTGTTAAAGGAGTCCTTAAATGCCATCAGATAGATACCGTTCCAGTTGCCCTTTTCGTCATAACGTGACATGCCGCCGCCGGCTCCCCAGGGACGTTCATTGTATCTGTCGATTTTGTCTGCATCGTAAGTCCAGCGGTTATGCCAGGTGAGGGCAGGCATATACAGGTCAAAGGTTTGCGGTTCGTTCCACGTCTGGCTAACACTATTGCTGAAGCTATGCCAGCTTGTGGAAATTCCGTGCACCAAAGTGGCCGCATGAGCACTCTTCAGCCCCAGACAGTTGAGCAGCATCAGTAAGTACAGGACGGATTTGAGTTTCATTGTGGTTTTACAGCTCCCTGGAAAATGTGTGACACAGCACACAAAAAGGCCGCGCATGTCGGGCCATGTTATTTCTCAATTATAAAAAAGTGGCCTAAACGCACCTTGAACAGTCGATTAGCCTGACTTATCAGTAACCTCTATCAACTAATCATTATGATTTCGTTAGATAAGTCAAATCCGTAACACCTCGTCCCTGCGGATTCTAAACCAACGAAAAAAAGTTTCCAGCGGACAGCATGTTTATGCTCTTTTTGCGCCATCACTCCTCGCTCGTATTAGTTGATCTGGATCATTAAAACCCATGATTTTTATGTAATCCAGCGCCAAAAAGCGCGTTGAGAATACATTTTTTATTAATAAATCGCTAATTAACATCATGTTGCGTGAATAGCGCCCCTGGCTTTTTTAGTAAATTTTATTTATGGATCTCTGTATAAAATTTGTTAAGATATTTCTGAAGAAATCGTTTGCATGGTAAGCAAGGGGGATGAAGATGCTAAGGTGCAGCAGATGTGGTTGTCGCAGATTTATTTTCACAAAGCGCGGTGACCGATACGGTGAACATCACGGCGCTATCTGCGCTGCCTGTCATAAATGCATGAATGTCGCTGACCTTTCAGTTCGCTCACCGGCTATAAGGGCAGCCTGTGGAAAAACAGATATCCACAATGCCGCCGAGCGCTGTTACAGCGTCAAACTGCAACATTCATGATGTAACAAGCATGCGCATACCGCTGCTTCAGTTCCTCAGGCAGCAACGTTTAGCGCTTTAGCATCGTGAACCGTTAACTCTGCAGAAGGGTAGATCGGGGCCGGACTACGGATGACAAGACGGGGATCCCGTTTCAGTTTTAGAAAATAAGTCAGACACGCCGATGTTAGTCAGTAGATTTGAAATCAAACCTTCGCCATAATCCACCGTCATCTTCAGTTCGTTGCCTCACTCAGTGTTAAATCCGCCAAGACTTTTTCAAGTAAGTGCATGACAGGATTAGATTTACTCCCCGTAATTTATTCTTTGCTTTTGATAATCACTCTCCCGCGGTAAAGTCAAAAGCCATCTTATGTAAATCCGGTGAATGCCATCACCGGGGTCAGCACGGTCCGGGTTCTAAGCCCGTCAGCGGCGGACTGGTCAGGAAAGCGGGTAACCAGCCAAAACTCCGCATCGTTCATATGTGGCAGCCCCCGGCCGCCAAAACAAGCGGATAGCGTAACCAGTACCAGCAGCCAGTCACTCAGGCCACTGACCGCCTGAGTGACTGGCTGCTGGTTGTCAATCTCGCCACGACATCACAAAAGACGGGAATGCTTAAGTTAAGCGCCGCAACGCTTTGTTTTCACCGAGGCGCTGTGCCAGTACTTCCGCCCCGCCGGAAAACTCAATGATTGCTCCCGCCAACGCACCCAACGTAATACCAGTGGTGACCGATCCCAGCCCCCGGCAACGTTCGCCTGCAGGTTATTATCAGCCGGAATGCCGGTGCCATCGCGACCAGCAGGCTAACCACCAGCAAAGCAACAAACGGATGCACTTTGGCTTTAATCACCAGCAGCAATATCGGTACGCTGCCTACGGCAGCGCTTAACAACAGGGCCTTAGTCGTTTAATTGACCTCACAGGATTTTATTGTTTTGCACGCCTGAGGCGCATTCACAGCCGGCTTCGCGCTGTTGTGGTCCGATCACGGCCGCAACAACCCGCGCCACGAGCCGTAGCCCGCCGCGTTGATCGAGAGAGGTTGTGTTTAATTAAAAGCGGTTAGCCAGCCTAACCCAGCCAGCGTGGTGGTGCGCGGAAAATATTCGCAGCCAATCCAGCCCTGATAACCGCTGCTGTCGAGCAGTTCAAACAGCCAGGGAAAATTAACTTCACCTTCATCCGGCTCATGGCGGTCCGGCACTGAGGCAATCTGGATATGTTGATAACGACCGATGTAGTTAACGATCAGATGGCTCAGGTTACCGTCCACCAGCTGCGCGTGATACAGATCGAGCTGAATGAAAACCCCTGGCCGGTCTATGCGCTTTACCATCTCCAGCACCTGATACTGGCTGGAGTAAAGATAGTCAGGTTTGGTTTCGGGATTGAGTGCTTCGAGTAAAATGCGGATATCGTGCCGGGCAAAACGTTCAGCGGCGTAGCGCACATTGTCGATGAAGGTTCGACAATAAGCTTCGCGATCTGCGTCTTTTGGCACCACCCCTGCCATAATGTGTACCTGGTGGCTTTCAAGCGCAAGCGCATATTCCAGTGCGCGGTCGATATCACGTCGGGCTTCAGCTTCACGACCGGGAATAGCGGAAACGCCCCACTCTCCGGCAGCTGTGTCACCAGGTGCGGTATTAAATAACACCAGTTCCAGCTGATGACGGGTTAACGCCTGCTTTAATTCTGCGAGCTGATAGTCGTAGGGAAAGAGGAATTCCACAGCGCGAAACCCGGCTTTTGCCGCAGCTTCGAAACGTTGCAGGAACGGGATTTCGGTAAACAGGGTCGATAAATTGGCAGCAAACTTAGGCATATTCAGCTCCTTAATTCGGCCACTTCGTCAGCGTTAAGGTAGCGTATCGGGCGGTCGCCCAGGGTAAATATCAGCCGGGCTGTCTCTTCCAGCTCTTCGGCATTATCCGCCGCTTCACGCAGAGTTTCCCCCACCACCACCGGGCCGTGATTGGCCAGTAGAAACGCCTTATGATGAGGTGCTAACTGCGCCAGATCTTCGGCCAGTCGCACGTCGCCAGGGCGGTAATAAGGCACCACAGGCACCGCGCCAACGCGCATCACCACATACGGCGTGAAGGGACGAATACAGTTTTCAGCATCCAGCCCTTGCAGACAGGAAAGTGCCGTTAAATACAGACAGTGCAGATGCACAATCGCCCCGCAGTCAGGTTTATTCGAATATATGGCGCGATGGAAGCTAATCTCTTTTGAAGGTATGTCCCCGGAGATCCATTCCCCTCGCGCCGTCACTTTTGATAAACGCTGCGCCTTAAGCTCCCCGAGGCAACAACCGGTTGGCGTCGCCAGCAGCGTGCCATCGGCAAGACGCATCGACAGATTACCAGCCGAACCGGTGGCATAACCGCGCCGGAAAAAAGAGGCCCCCAGCTGAATCATCTCTTCGCGCGCGTGCTGTTCCGTCATACTGAAAACTCCCTCTGTGCTTGTGCAAAGAAATCTTCGCCGCCAAAATTCCCGGACTTCAGCGCCAGTGATACCGGCTGCTGTACCGCACGTACCCAAGGTACGCCGGGTGAGATAGCCGGGCCGATATAAAAAGCGTCTATCGCCAGCGACTGTGTTACCACGCCTGAGGTCTCGCCCCCGGCGACGATGAAGCGCTGCCAGCCACGCTGCTGTAGCTCGCGTGCTACGGCGGCAAACAGCTGTTCGACCGCGTCGCTGCTGCGCTTTGCACCGAAACGCTGCTGAACAGATCGCAGCCGGTCCGGTCCGGCGGTGGCATAAAGCAGGGGTGCCAGCACATCTTCCTTATGCTGTACGACCCAGTCACAAAGCTCCCTGACATAAGCCTCATGCTGATGTAGGGCGCGTTCAACATCGATACGTTGCGCGGCCGCCTGCTGACGATAGCGCGCCACCTGGCGCTGCGTCATCTCTGAGCACGAGCCTGAAATCACCACGGCATATTGCCCTTGCGGCGCACCTGCCGCCTGCGTATGGCAGCGGTCTGGTGCACCTCTCTGCCACCAACGCGCCAGGCCAATGGCCAGGCCGGATCCCCCGGTCAGCAGCCGCATATCGCTTAGCGCTTCGCCCTGAGTTAACAGATGCTGCTCGTGCAGTGCATCCAGCACTACATAGTTTATGCCCTGCTCAGCCAGCGCACCCAGCGCCGCCCGCACCGCCTCCGCTCCCCGGTCGATGGTCTGGCTGCAGATCAAGCCAGCTTTGCCGCTGGCCTGGGCTTCTATCAGGCGTAACAGGCTGTTTTCGGTCATGGGCGTTAGCGGATGATGGCGCATACCCGAATCACCCAGCAGCTGATCCTTTACAAACAGATGGCCCTGGTAAACGGTACGACCGTTAACGGGTAACGCCGGGGAAAGCACAGTCTGAGATTCGCCGAGTGCTTGCAGCAACGCATCGGTTACCGGGCCAATATTGCCTTTGGCGCTACTGTCGAATGTCGAGCAGTATTTAAAGTAGAAGCGCTCACAGCCGTGCTGTTGCAACCAAACCAGCGCCTGCAGCGAATCGTTTACCGCTTTTTCAGGCGGGCATGAACGGGATTTCAGGCTGACCACCAGCGCATCCGCGCTAATCTGACGAGCTTCAGCAGGCACACCGTTAAACTGCACGGTGGACATGCCGTTTTGCACCAGAAAACTGGCAATGTCCGTTGCTCCGGTAAAATCATCCGCAATCACTCCCAGACGCATTATTCAGACTCCGGTTGGGTTGGCAGAGAGATACCGCTGAAAATTTTGATGGCCGCGCTGTCATCTTCGCGACCACAGCCCGCATTGCTGGCAGAGGTGGAAATATTTAACGCAGTGGATGCCAGCGGCGGCGGAAAGCGCCGCTCTCTGGCCGTGTTGATCATCAGTCCGGGGTCTTTGACAAAAATATCAACCGCTGACGTTGGCGAGCCGTCACCATCGACAACGTGACGCGTGCGGTTTTCGAACATCCAGGCGTTCCCCGCTGCGGTTATTACCCCCTCAAACAAAGTAGCAAGGGGGATACCGGCTCGGGCAGCCAGCGCTGTCGCTTCTGCACCAGCAGCGATATGCACACCGGCCGGTAACGGGTGGATCATCTTCACCGTTGCACCCTGGCCAGTTTCACTGCCGATACGGTAGACTTTAGACGCAACCGCAGCCAGCATCGGCTGCAGCTGTGCAAAAGCCCGGTCACTGCCTGATGCCATCAGCGTCATCTCGCCTTTTGCCGCTTTCACTGCTCTGCCAGACACCGGATCATCCGTCACAATCAGCTGATGCGCTGTCAGCTGCTGTTCAATGTGCTGTGCATCCTGTGAAGACAAGATAGCAGAGACCATCACTGCCGTACCCGATGTTAATCGTGCGGCATGACCACTTTCTGCAAACAGGATCTGCTTGACCTGAGCCGCATTAACCATTAGCCGCAACACCGCATACGGGTCGGTGGCAACAGTATCGGCACGAGTATCTGCCCCTTGCTCCCCGCTGTCGCGCTGGGTTTGCAAAGCCTGCTGATGAAGTTCTACACCCCAAATTTCAAGGCCCGCGTTAAAAACAGATTGCGCTGCCCCCATGGCCACTGAGCCAGGGCCAATCGCACAGGCATACAATGAAGTTGCTTTAGACACAGGCCCCCATATTAATTCTGGTGATTATTTGTTGTAATATGTTAGCTGCAGCGACCGCATCCGCTTTTATTAGTGATAAACTTCACATCAGATAACACAGGCAAGGGTTATTTCACAAAAATCAACAACAACAAGAATGGTGTTCTTCACTTTTTTTTCTGTTGATATTCAAAGAGATAATGCTTGTGCACACGCGATTGGGCCGCGATCCCCTGCTCTTAAAATAGCTGAAAATTTTGGTGCACAGCGCCGGGCCGCTCTTTACACTTTGGCTGAGATTCTCTGTCAAACCCTCAGGAGTAGTCATGATCCCGGTTGAACGTCATCAACAAATAGTCGCGCTGGTGCAGCTGCGTGGCGTGGTAAGTATTGCTGAGTTATCCGAACGGCTGGCCGTCTCTCATATGACGATCCGTCGCGATCTGCAAAAACTGGAAGAACAGGGAGCCGTACTGCTGGTTTCCGGCGGGGTGCGCTCAACCGAGCGGCTCTCCAGCGAACCTTCGTACCTGGATAAAACCAGCATGTACAGTCTGCAGAAACAGGCAATTGGTGCTGCCGCCGCACGCAATATACCGCATAACAGCTGTATTTACCTGGATGCCGGCACCACCACGCTGGCGCTGGCTCGTGAACTGGGAATACGAGACGATCTGCTGATCGTGACCAATGATTTCGTCATCGCCAACCTGCTGATTGACAGCAGCCAGTGTCGAATGATCCATACAGGTGGCAAATTATGTCGAAACAATCGCTCCTGCGTTGGGGAAGCGGCGGCTCAGACAATACGCGGACTTTCGTTAGATATTGCGTTCATTTCCGCTTCTTGCTGGGGCATGCGGGGCATATTCACCCCTGACGAAGAAAAAATTGCCATAAAGCGTACGGTAAGTGAAATCAGCAGTAAACGTGTACTGCTGGCCGACAGCTCAAAATACAATAAAATAGCCACCTTCCTCGCGCTGCCTCTCACCCGTTTTGACCACATCATTACCGATGCCCAACTGCCGGATAGCGCGCGGCAGGAACTGAGAACACACGATATTGAGGTCACGCTCGCCGGGTAACAGAGCGTATTTATCAAATAAAAATATTTTATCGACAGCGGTCACGATCTTCTATTTTTGTTACGCGCATTCTTAGAGAAGTGTGAGCTGAGTCGTTAAACTTATCAGAATGGTTATGGACTCACCTGCTGCCTTTTCCACTGAGACGCAAACGTGACCAGGAGTGATTATGAGCACTATAAATACCAGTATGGGTCGTTACTGTATCAAAGCGGATAATGCAGGCGACCATATCCAGGGATCGATTGCCATTAACGATGAAGGAGGTACTCAACTGACCCGGCAGGAATTCAGTGAGCACTACCTTGATGATGTTATTAATAATGTCGTCTTTCCGGTGACCGGCGGTAATCGTGTTATTGCAAACGCAATACGAGAGCAGATGATCAATGCGGGCTTCGCCCAATCGCATCGATAATGCAACTTATGGTAACAGGAGACGAACAATACGCCCCGCCCCATCTGGCTACAACAGATCAAAATACTCGCTGTAAGTCGATTTAACCGCCCCCTGGCAAAAAAGCAGTGGCACAAACGCCGTCAGCGGCACAAAGAAGTCAGGGCAGCCGTTTCGACAACAGAGATAACCAGCGTCAACAAACGATTTTAGGCTGTTTCTGTCGGTGGCTGCGGGTATTTCGTCGATTCAGTCAATGACTCTTGCACACGCATTGTGCTCATGTTGCCCGAATTTTGGCGTACCTGAAAAACCGGGGCAACCAGAAACAGCAGCATGCTGGCTGACATCGCGCAAACCAGCAAACTGAGCAGCCCTGGCCAGCCTTCTCCCGCTGTCATTCCTGTCATGATCAGCGAAAGCAGAAAAATGCCTGTCAGCGTGATACTTACTGGCCAGATATTGACGATACCCATATAACCTATGGCCATTCTTGTCGGCTTCGCTGCTAACTTTGCCGCCTGATTTGCGGCATCGATCTTCTGCTGAAGCGCCTGTAAATCAACACAGGGAGCGATAAAATCCTGAGCGGCCTGCGGATGGTGCAGCTCGGCGAAAATAAGGTCAGTGGCCGGGAATTTTTGCGGCCAGCGGTCGCTTTGGACACCATAACGGGTAAGCACCGGTAAGGTGATGCGCGGCCAGTGAACCGCCTGCAAATAACGGTCGTTGAGTACCACCCAACTTTGTCGGGTAGCCCCTTTAGTTACATGGTAAATCTTGAAGCGGTCGGCAGGTGGGTAATTTAACCCGGTAACTCTGGCAGTGATAAAGGGGATATGGCGCTGTCGGCAGTAGTTAACCCGGCTTTGTCCCTGCACCGCAAGCAGCAATGCCAGCGAAGAAATAAAATAATACGACGTGCCGTCAGCAGCGTGGTCTCCGGCAAGGTGTTCACGCAATTTCTCTTCACTGTTGCCAGTAAGGTGCTCTGGCCACCAGCGCCAGCTGCGGCCAATTACCCGTTCAACCGGCACCTGCCAGATGCCCGGAGGTGCGTTTTCAGACGGCAAGGCGGCAAACGGAAGAATTTTACTAAAGAAGGTTAAAGCATCATCCGGGCCGTTCCATTCACCGCCGGCCTCCAGGCCGTGCAAATTTCCCGTCAGCTCCCCCCAGCCCTGTTTTCCCAGCACATCGATCTGATATTTTGTATCTGCCAACCGCTTGCCCAGCTGAAGTATATCGGCAGGGATAGCCGTCAAATCCAGAAATGGTGCAGGACTGGTTTCGCTGTGTTCACTTTGCATGCTGAGTTTGTCCTGAAGAGAGGTTTTTATCTCAGAAAATTTGGCTTTAGTAAAAAATACCGAAATATCAATGCAATAATATATCTGGCAGCGGGCAGAATTAGCAATAACCGTTGTGAAAATCACCCAGTTATTCGGTCTTTGCGCATAAACGAGAATAAGTTAAGCACCGTACCGGGCCTGTGCTCTGCCACAGTCGCTAATGAGGCATATTCACCCGCTCATGCTGTTCGAGCAGAGAAAAACTTGTTTTAACCCCACCGCGGTAAAAACAGGGCAAATGCCCCTTTATTTGCAGCAAGATTGACCCGCGCTGGCCACCAGCAACGATCTACCGATCACCCCAGCTGCCAGTACCAGTGCGGGTAAACGTGCCTGGCGTATAGCCGCCGTCACGATCGCCATATTGCCCGGGCCGGGACTGCCCGTGCCAGACAACTAAGCAGCGTAAGCGAGTCACCCGTTATCTCAGGATCCATCACTATCAGGCGCAGTCACCGCACTAAGTTAAGGCAGTTATAAATCTGTAACTCACTGTGAGCCTCTGCGTTATGCCGTGCATGAATAGGTGATTTTTTGATTTCAAACAGGTAAAACCCAAAAAAATGTCTTTTTTTGTAAAAAAATAATTCTAAATAAATATTTTTGGGTATGAAAACCTTAACATTTACAGGCCAATTCTTAGCACCACCCGCGCGCCTGTAGAGTGAAATTACCAACCCCAGACGGAATGAGTGAGCGTGAATTTAGTAGGCAAACGCGTAACACCCCTACAACATCCTTGCTAAAAACCGTGCGATATCTCCGGCTTGTTATATCATTAAGACGTTAGTATCTTCTTTTAATAACTTTAATTTCCGTTGAACCTGTCAATGGCTGGAAATACTGAAGAATCATCATTTCAGGTAGCAGGGAAAGCAGCTTAACAGATGACACAAACCAGATGTTCAAAGGCCCGTAAAACACATAAATATTACATTAAAGCATCAAGATGGAATGTAATTTTAACATTACAGCACTAATATTTAACCTCGTCGCGAAACAATTACTCGTATTAATCGCTACTGTTATACCCCGAATCAATATTACTGTAGCTACTTCTTCATAAGCTTTGGTTTTAGGATCAACGCTTCGATGAGAAGTCCCATGTTAATGACCTCCCTGATGCTGAAAATGTCATATCTTTATTAACCGTGGGTAAAAAAATATAGGCAGTTTATGTTAGAACGAGGTAAGCAATGTTTGGATTAGATGCGTTTCATCTTGCCAGGATACAGTTCGGTTTTACTGTCGCCTTCCACATCCTCTTCCCGGCTATCACCATCGGCCTGGCCAGCTTCCTGGCCG
This sequence comes from Erwinia amylovora, assembly GCF_017161565.1. Taxonomy (NCBI): domain Bacteria; kingdom Pseudomonadati; phylum Pseudomonadota; class Gammaproteobacteria; order Enterobacterales; family Erwiniaceae; genus Erwinia; species Erwinia amylovora. The sequence continues at coordinate 1,167,544 of NZ_CP066796.1, read as the reverse complement.
TGCTGGAAGGACTGTGGCTGAAATCAAAAAACGAGGTATATCGTGACCTCTACCATTTCTGGTCGAAAATTTTCGCCGTCAACTTCGGTATGGGCGTGGTTTCCGGACTGGTGATGGCCTATCAGTTTGGCACCAACTGGGCCGGCTTTTCGCAGTTTGCCGGCAGCATAACCGGCCCACTGTTGACTTACGAAGTGCTTACAGCGTTCTTCCTTGAAGCAGGCTTCCTTGGCGTAATGCTGTTTGGCTGGAACCGTGTCAGCCGTGGCCTGCACTTCTTCGCCACCTGCATGGTGGCGATCGGCACCCTTATTTCTACGTTCTGGATCCTCGCTTCAAACAGCTGGATGCAAACCCCGCAGGGCTATGCTCTGCAAAACGGCATCGTCGTACCGACCGACTGGCTGGCAATTGTCTTCAACCCTTCATTCCCTTACCGCCTGTTGCATATGTCCGTTGCAGCGTTCCTGGTCACCGCATTCTTTGTCGGCGCATCCGCCGCCTGGCATTTGCTGCGTAAAAATGACACCCCGGCAGTACGTAAAATGCTGTCGATGGCGCTGTGGATGGCGCTGATCGTCTCGCCAATACAGGCAATGATCGGGGATGCGCATGGTCTGAATACGCTTGAGCACCAGCCAGCAAAAATTGCGGCGATTGAAGGACACTGGGAAAACCAGCCGGGAGAAGCCACCCCGCTTATCCTGTTCGGCCTGCCGGATATGAAGGAAGAGCGCACCCGGTACGCGCTGGAAATTCCCTACCTCGGTAGCCTGATCCTCACCCATAGCATTGACAAACAAATTCCGGCCCTGAAAAGCTTCCCGCCACAAGATCGCCCCAACTCCACCGTGGTGTTCTGGTCATTCCGCGTGATGGTCGCGCTGGGGATGTTGATGATCCTGGTCGGCGTGCTTAGCCTGTGGATGCGTCGTGGACAACGCCTTTATACGTCGCGTCCGTTCCTGTGGTTCGTGCTGCTAATGGGGCCATCGGGCCTGATTGCGCTGGTCGCAGGCTGGATCACTACCGAGATAGGCCGTCAGCCGTGGGTGATTTATGGCTTGCTGCGCACCCGTGATGCCGTATCGTTGCACAGCACCCTGCAGATGAGCATCAGCCTGATTGTCTTCCTGGTGGTCTATTTCTGCGTGTTTGGCATTGGTTATACCTACCTCGCTAACCTGATCAGGAAAGGCCCGCAGCAAGGTGAAGGCGGTCACACACCGGATGGCGGTCCAGGCACTTCCCATACTCCAGCACGCCCGCTGTCTGCAGTGCAGGAAAAATTAACGTCGCAGCAGGAGGATAAGTAAAGTGGGAATCGATCTCTCAGTTATCTGGTTTACTATCATCATCTTCGCCACCCTGATGTATATCATCATGGATGGCTTCGATCTCGGGATTGGTATCCTTTTTCCGTTTAACAAAGATCCGGTTGAGCGCGACATGATGGTCAACACCGTTGCCCCGGTATGGGACGGCAACGAAACCTGGCTTATCCTCGGCGGCGCTGGCCTGTTTGGTGCTTTCCCGTTAGCGTATGCGGTGATTACCGATGCACTGGCTGCCCCGCTGACGATTATGCTGATCGGCCTGATATTCCGTGGCGTGGCATTTGAATTTCGCTTCAAGGCCACCGAGGAGCATCGCCCTTTTTGGGATAAAGCGTTTATCGGCGGCTCTTTCGTTGCCACCTTCAGCCAGGGCGTGGTACTGGGTGCGGTGATTAACGGTCTGGAGGTCACTGGCCGCACCTACAGCGGCCCGGAACTGGTATGGCTGACGCCGTTTAACCTGTTCTGCGGCGTGGGGCTGGTGCTGGCTTATGCCCTGTTGGGTAGCACCTGGCTTATTATGAAAACGGAAAATGAGTTGCACCGCAAAATGACCGCGCTGACTAAGCCATTGCTGATCGCCCTGCTGGCGGTGATTGCCATCGTCAGCGTCTGGACACCGCTGGCGCACGCGGACATTATGCAACGCTGGTTCAGCCGCCCCAACCTGTTCTGGTTTATGCCGGTGCCGGTACTGGTGCTGGCGGCCGGCTGGGGGCTTTGGCGCGCGTTAAGCCGCCATGCGCACTACACGCCATTCCTGCTGACGCTGGCGCTGATGTTTCTTGGCTTTACCGGACTTGGCATTAGCATCTGGCCGAATATCATTCCGCCAGCCATCACTATCTGGGACGCTGCATCGCCGCCGCAGAGCCAGGGCTTTATGCTGGTCGGCGGCCTGCTGATCATTCCGGTGATCCTGGTGTACACCTTCTGGAGTTATTACGTTTTCCGCGGCAAAATCAAGGCGGACGCCGGTTATCACTGATATTCGCCAGGGCGAACCGCCGGGTTCGCCCTACTTCACCACCAGAAACCACCGCGGCGCCGTCAACCGCTTCAGCCAATAAAAACTGCCGCCTGGTCATATTTTTACACAAAAACGTTGCGGCAAAATTCGAGCGATGGTCTACGCTTACAGTTCTGATTGAGAGAAGTCATGCCATCAAAGGAGGCACAATGAGTCTGTTTGATAAAGCTAACGATAAAGCACAAGAAGCCGTCGGCAAAGGTCAGGAAGAGTTGGGCAAAGCCGTAGACTCGCCGGAGCATGAACTGAAAGGCAAAGTACGCCAGCACGCGGCAAAAGCCTCTTATGCTGTTGATGATGCGCTGGACTGCGTAAAAACGAAAACTCAGGATGCACCGCTGGTATCACTGGCTATCGCCGCCGGTGTCGGCTTCCTGGCAGCTAAGTTGCTGGGCCGCCGTTAAGTTTAATTTGCATGATGATAAGCGCCCTTTACGGGCGTTTTTTTATCTCTGTTTATCTCGCCCGCCGGGCTGGATCGGCAAACCTTCATTTTCGGCACCGCCTGCGCGGAACTGTTACTGCTATCCGGAAGCGTTCTGTCAGCGCGCTTTTGCCGCCGGCCAGCACAGCAACAGCAGCCCGCCAACGATCAGGCTTGCCCCAGCCAGCTTGCCCCAGAGAAAAGCTTCGTTGATGCCTGGCAGCCACAGTGCGGCCAGCCATACCAACAGATAGCTCACGCTGAGCAACGGATAAGCGCGGCCTAGCGGCATACGTTTCAGCGCCAGCAACCAGCACAGCATCGACAGCCCGTAGACCAGCAGTCCCAGCAACAGCGCCGCTGTTGGCACCGGCATATTGCCTGGCGCAGAAAGAAACTCCGGCAGCTGACTGATATCAGGCAGCTGCACCATTGCCCATTTCAATAACAGCTGTGCGAGGCTCACCAGCACAACGCTGGCTGACGCAAATAGTAGCCCCATCAGGTGTAGCTCCCCATTATGGCTACGCCAGCCACAATCAGTAGCACGCCGATCGCCTGGCGCAGTGAAAAGCTTTCACGCCATAGCCAGCGCGCGGCCAGGGTAACAAAAATGAAATTCAGGCTTAGCATCGGGTAGGCTACGCCAACCGGCACCGTCTGCAGTACCCGCAGCCACAGCAACATTGCCAGCCCCAGCAAAAAAATGCCGATCGCCAGCCATATCAGCATAACACGGCGACCACTACGCTGGTGGGTAGCCTGCTTCTGGCATAGCTGCCCCGCGCAACTGAGCAGACTGGCCAGGATAATCAGCAAAGTGTTCATGGTTGCCATGAGTAGTAAACCAGTCGCAGCCGGCCGCGCTGATACTTCTGATCTGGCACCGGGATGCGCTCATCAAGCTGGCTGTTTTCATCAGACAGCTTCATCACCAGCGATACGCTGCCCAGCCGGCGGTGCTCTTTCAGCCAGTTGGGAAAATCCTCACTGGCGATAAACCGCCCTTTTGCGTCGGGATAACTCAGGCCATATTTCAGTTCACCCTGCTGACTGAACAACAGGATATCGCTGCGTTGCAGCTCCCATGCCAGCGCAGAAGCCACGCCGACTTCATTACCCAGCACGTAACGACTATGTTGTAGCTTCTGATTTATCGCGGCGATAAATGACTGCGGCTGTTTGGAGTCAATTATCCGATCGGGGATGGCGGCCGCCATAACCCATGCCAGCGCCAACGGAGATAACGCAGCCAGCCGCCAGTATCTTGCGCCGTCTGCCAGGCTGACTAAGCCGGTTAGCGCCCACCACAGGAACGCGATCGCGGCCAGCAGCACCTTGAACAGCTCAGAACGTGCATAAAGCGGATGCTGAACCACTCCCCACGGGGCCAGCACCAGTACAACGGCCAGCAGCCCCAGTAAACCGAATAGCAGATTAATTATACCGTTGGCGCTTAACGCCCGGCCTTCTGTGCCGGCCACCTTAACGCCGTGATGTGCCAGCAGTATCGCCAGCGGAGCAAAACAGGGCAGAATATAGGTCGGCAGCTTGCCTTTCGCCAGGCTGAAAAACAGCACTGGCATCACCACCCAGCAAAGCAGATAAAACGAAGCGGGGCAGGTTCTGCGTTCCCGCCAAGCGCGCCGGAGCGCACCCGGCAGCAACCCCAGCCACGGCAGCGTTCCGGCCAGCAGCACCGGCAGATAGTACCAGAACGGAGCCTTATGCTGCGCATCGGGCTGCGCAAAGCGCTGAACGTGCTCCACCCAGAAGAAATAGTGCCAGAAGTCAGGTTCCTGGCGCGCAATACTGACAGCCCAGGGAGCAGAAATAATGGCCGCGCTCAGTATCGCCAGCGGCCCGAAAAGCAGCAGCTCTCGATAACGGCGCTGCCAGAGCATCCACGGCACTATCGCCACCAGCGGTACCGCCAGCGCCAGAAACCCTTTGGTCATCAGCCCCATGCCGCACGCCAGCCCCAGCAGCAGCCAGCCCGTGACCCGCTGAAGCCTGCTGCTGGTTTGCGCGGCAAGCCAGAAGCTGCACATTGCCGCCACCATCCACAGCGTGATTATCGGGTCAAGTACGGCGTAGGTGCCCACGCCATAGACCAACAAACAGGTAAGGAATACCACCGCCGAAAGCAGCGCGGTGGAACGCTGTTGCCACATACGCAGTGCCAGCCAGTAGACCAGCAGCGCGCTCAGGGTGATGGAGAAAATCGAGCCAGAACGCACGGCAAAATGACTTCTGCCAAACAGCCACTGGCCAAGGCTGTTAACCCAGTATCCGGCTACCGGCTTTTCGAAATAGCGCAGATCAAGGAAATGCGGCACAACCCAGTTGCCGCTCACCAACATTTCACGGCCGACCTCGGCATAGCGAAACTCATCCGGCTGCCATAGCGCCCGTAACTCCGGCGGGATCAAATAGAACAACGCATAGAACAGCGGTAATAAAAGCGCATAACGGGTGTATTTCATGCTCAATCACTCAGGTTAGCTGCTGGCAGCCCAACCAGCCTTCACGACCAGGGACATTCCCCCGTACAATTTTACCCACCGGAAGCTGTGCCACATCCTGCGGCAATAACTCGCTTAGCGGACAAAAACGGATACCCCGGCGACGCGCTTCGGTTAACAAATCTGCAAACATCTCGCTAAGAGCAATGCCTTCCACCTCGGCATGAATGGTGTATACCGGTACACCCTGGTGGCGGAGGATGTTGTCGAGGATAAAACCGTTGTAATCCGCCCGGCTTACGCCGCTGCCGATCACTTCGTCCCAGGTCGGCAGCGTGACCGGGATCTGTACCGTACCGAGTCGGCCATCGGGTAACTGCGGCCGAAACGGCCGGGTGCCACGGCAGTCGCTGTTGTACACAAAATTAAAAGGCTGCCTGGCGACCACTACCCGGCCATCGGCCCGCCAGCCGGCCGCGGCAGAACAGCTGACCGGTTGACCAGCGATCTGCGCCAGTGCTTCCACGCCACGCAGTATTTCGGCGCTCAGGCGCTCCGTCGGCCAAACTCCTGCCCAGGTTTGCCAGGCAAAATGATCCCAGGCATGCAGGCCAATCTCATGCTGTTGGCTGGTCGCACGGATCACTTCCGCCAGCCCCTGACCAATGCGCCGCCCCGGCCAGGCCGTCCCGGCCAGTAAAATGTCCCAGCCGTACAAAGAGACAGCATTTGAGCGCAGCATCTTCCACAGGAAACGCGGTTTTAATAGTCGCCACAAATGGCGGCCCATATTATCCGGCCCCACGCTGAAGAAGAAGCTGCCGCGGATTTGCTGGCGATGCAATATCGACAGCAGGCGCGGCACGCCGTCACGCGTACCTCGCCAGGTATCCACGTCGATACGCAGGCCGACATCGATCATTGGGCTGCGTCTCCTGGCTCAACGTTTTGCAGGAAGAAGTCGAGCGTGTCATCGATGGTTTTATCCATCGTCACTTTTGGCTGCCAGTTGAGCAGCCGTTTCGCATTACTGATTGAGGGTTTGCGGTGTTCAACATCCTGATAACCCTTGCCGTAATAACTGCTGCTTTCCACCTCACGGAAACCGGCAAAAGGCGGGAAACGGTTGCGTAACGGGTGGCGCTCAAAACTGGCCAGCAGCTGTTCAGCCAGTTGCCTGATGCTGGCTTCGTTATCCGCATTACCGATGTTGATAATCTGGCCATCGCAGTTGTGCTGCCTGTTTTCGATGATGCGGAACAGCGCTTCAATACCGTCGTGGATGTCGGTAAAGCAGCGTTTTTGCCCTCCTCCGTCAACCAGTTTGATCGGTGAGCCTTCCACCAGATTGAGGATCAGTTGGGTGATAGCGCGCGAACTGCCGATACGCGCCGCATTGAGATTATCCAGCCGGGGCCCCATCCAGTTAAACGGGCGGAACAGGGTGAAACGCAGCCCTTCTTTATCGCCGTAGGCCCAGATAACCCGGTCAAGCAGCTGCTTGGACACCGAGTAAATCCAGCGCTGTTTATTGATCGGCCCGACCACCAGATTAGAACTGTCTTCGTCAAAGGTCGCATCGGTACACATGCCGTAAACTTCTGATGTGGATGGGAAAATAATGCGCTTTTTGTATTTCACGCAGTCGCGGATGATCTTCAGGTTTTCTTCAAAATCCAGTTCAAAAACGCGCAGCGGGTTGCGGGTATATTCTATCGGCGTGGCAATGGCAACCAGCGGCAACACCACGTCGCATTTCTTGATGTGATATTTGATCCACTCTGAGTGAATGCTGATATCCCCTTCAACAAAGTGGAACCGCTCATGGCCGATAAAGCGGCTGATGGCATCCGAACCAATATCCAACCCGTAAACGTCAAAGTTATCGTCAAGCAGCAGGCGTTCGGTCAGGTGATTACCAATAAAGCCGTTCACTCCAAGGATCAGTACACGGGTACGCCGTTGTAACACGGCCGCCGGCTGATTATGCAGCCATGCGCCAGCCACCAGCCCAAGCGTCTGAGCCAGCTGGCTGCCCTGCATATAGACGCCGCTGTCGCTCTGCCCGGTGACGATCTCCAGCGCACCCTCGGCACAGGCCACCACCAGGGGTGCCACAGAAAGGATCGTACCCGGCCTGTTCGCTGGATAATCGTGACGCACTTTTGACTGCCAGACGATGAACTTACCGGAGCCGACAAAGCTGAATGCGCCAGGCCAGGGGTCGGTCACCGCACGCACCAGGTTATGAATACGCTGCGCCGGAAGCTGCCAGTCAATACGGCCATCTTCCGGGGTACGACGGCCAACATAGCTGGCCTGGCTTTCGTCCTGAGGATGGGCGACATCACTGCCAGTGCGAATGTCCGGCAGCGTATTGGCCAGCAGCTCCCCCGCCGCCGCACACATTTTATGATGCAGCGTCAGCGCATCGTCATGGTCAGCGATAGGGACTTTGCTCTGGGCAATGATTGCCCCGGCATCGGCACGCTTCACCATGTGATGCAGCGTGACGCCGGTTTCCCGTTCACCGTTGGCCAGTACCCAGTTGAGCGGCGCCCGACCGCGGTACTTCGGCAGCAATGAGGCATGCAGATTAAAGGCACCCCGGCTGGCACTGCTGATAATGGCGTCATTCAGCATATGGCGGTAGTGGAACGAGAAGATGACGTCCGGGGCCATACTGCGGATGCGGTCAATCCATAACGGGTGATTAACATCCTCTGGTGCATACACCGGAACGCCAAGCTGTGCGGCAGTGCGTGCGACCGAAGCAAAAAAGTGATTTTCTGCGGCATCGTCCGTATGAGTGAAAATAGCGGCAATCTGATAACCCGCCTGAGCCAGTGCGCGCAGCCCGGTGCAGCCAATATCATGGTAGGCAAATACCACAGCTTTCATGATTTCTGATCCTTTATAGCATCGGCGTTGCGGCTGACAACGCGCTGAATAAAATAACGCGGACGGGCGCGCACATCGTTATAGATGCGCCCGATATACTCGCCAAGCAGCCCCATGGCGACAAACTGTGCGCCGACAAATATAAACAGCACGGCAAACAGGACAAACACGCCATCCCCCGCCCACTGCGCGCCAAGGAACAAACGCAGTGCAATCAGTAACAGGGAAAAAGCGAACCCCAATATGGCGATGATGCTGCCGAATACGCTAAGCAGGCGTAGCGGCGAGGTCGTCAGACTGGTAATCAGGTCGTACATCAGGTTGATCAGGCGCATCAGGCTGTATTTGGAATCACCAAATTCTCGTTCAGCGTGCAGAACCGGGATTTCAGTGGTGCGGCGGGCAAAGGTATTTGCCAGAATCGGAATGAAGGTGCTGCGCTCATGGCAGTGCAGCATCGCATCGATAATATGGCGGCGGTAGGCGCGCAGCATGCAGCCATAATCCCCCATCGCTTTGCCGGTGGTACGCTGGATCAGATGATTCATCATCCGTGAGGCAAATTTGCGGAACCTGCTGTCCTGGCGGTTCTGCCGCACGGTTCCCACCACGTCATAGCCCTGTTGCGCAGTTGCCACCAGGCGCGGGATCTCCTCCGGGGGATTTTGTAAATCGGCATCTAGGGTAATCACCAGATCGCCGCTGGCATGGCTGAAGCCGGCCATGATCGCCGAGTGCTGGCCATAATTGCGGTTAAGCAGCACCGCCACGATATGGCTGCCAGGCGCTTCGGCCGCTGCCGCCAGCAGCGCAGCGGAGTCGTCGCTGCTGCCGTCATCCACCAGCAGGATTTCATAGTCCAGCGTCAGCTGCGCACAGGCGGCATCGGTGCGCCGCATCAGTTCTGGCAGGCTATGCTGCTCGTTATAAACCGGGATCACTACCGACACTTTTTTTATTTCTTGCTCTGTCATATCAGCCATCCGCCAGCTTGCGTAAGGCAGCGATAACGCGATCGCAGTCGCCATCGTTCATGCCAGGAAACAGCGGAATTGAGCAGATTCGATCCGAGTTCCATTCCGTCTCCGGCAGCGAGAGCTGCGGAAAACGTTCGCGATAATATTTCTGGGTGTGCACCGCACGGAAATGTAAGCCGCTGCCGATCCCCTGCTCTTTCAGTTGCTGCATCAACTCATCGCGGCTCAGCCCGCAAGACTCGCGGTCAACGCGCAGAATAAACAGATGCCAGGCATGCCGATGCGGCCAGACGGGGCGCGCCAGAGGGAGAAACGGCGTGTCCGTCAGTTCGTCCAGATAGCGCTGCGCTATCTGCTCACGACGGGCATTATGTGCCGCCAGCTTATCCAGCTGCGCCATCGCCATCGCCGCATTGATATCTGCCAGGTTGTATTTGAAGCCAGGGGTCAGCACTTCTGCCTGGGGCGCACGCCCATGCGTCTGGCGGTCAAACGCATCCACGCCCAGGCCATGAAACTTCAGGCTACGCACGCGATCCGCCAGCGCATCATCATCGGTCACTACCATTCCGCCTTCGGCGCAGCTGATGTTTTTAATCGCATGGAAGGAGAAAATAGCGGTGCCGCTGTCACCCACATGACGCCCACGGTAGTAAGTTCCCGCCGCATGAGCCGCATCGTCGATCACCGTGATACCGTGGCGCTTACCTAACGCATGGATCGCCTCAATATCTGCCGGAGCGCCGGCGTAATGCACCGGTATAATCGCCCGGGTGCGCGCGGTGATCGCCGCTTCAACCAGCTGCGGAGTGACCATTAAGGTGTCGCGGTCAACGTCGATCATCACCGGGGTTGCCCCCAGCAGCACAATCATATTCAGGGTTGATACCCAGGTCAGCGATGGCGTAATCACCTCATCACCTGGGCCAATTCCCAGGGCCATTAGCACCACATGCATGCCTGCGGTTGCCGAGCTAACGGCAATCGCGTGACGATTGCCGGTGAGTTGACAAAATGCCTGCTCAAGTTGCTGATTTTTTGGCCCGGTGGTTATCCAGCCGCTGCGCAGTACCTCTTCAACTGCGGCCAGCTCTTCTGCACCCATCGACGGGCGCGAGAAAGGCAAAAATTCCGACATTCATTAACCTTATTAACAGTTTATAGTGCTGAAGGAGAACGGATCACCCGTATTAACGTTGATGCGTACGGCAAACGGCAACATCGCGACGGCACAGGAGGAACACCCTCTGCGCATGGCGTTGCACAAACCGTGGCTATTCAGAATAATCCCCTGTGAATTAACGCAAATTGGTTAGCATCAATTCTATATATAGTCTAAATATAAATTGCTCAGGCCCGGGAAGGAGATTCTCCGTCAAACGATCTGTTGCAACGAGCGGGGTTAATAACGGTTTAACAACGGGAGATCGGATTTAGCAACTGTCTGCGGAGGTAATAGAAATATAAATAAAATTTATGTTAATGTCAGGTAAATAATAGAGAAAATAACCACTTAGATTGCAACTGTTGATCGGACGATAAATAACAAGGGGCCAAATGACTGGCGCTGTTAAGTCATAATCTGGCATTCTTGCCGGACGCGTCTGCCCCTGATGCGGCAGCGCAAGACGGCGAAAATTAAGATTAAACCGAGTAAAGCGCGGGGCAAAATAATACTTGCGCAAGTTACATTGGTCATTTCTGTATCAAGGAGAAACGATATATGACCGACGCCAGCACTCTGACTGCTGAACTCATGGCACTGCTCGACGGGTCGCTGCCTGCCAGCCATTTGCATCAGGCGATCCGCCTGTCGAGCGTGGGCGAAAATGGCTGGCCCTACGCGGCTCAACTCAGTCTGGGGGAGATTATTGCCCGCTCGCCCAGCGAATTGCTATTTGCCATCTGGCCGGGATCCACCACTACCGCCAACCTGAAGCGCAACGATAAAATCACGCTGGCACTGGTGCTGGATGGTGCCGTGCTGGAAATTCAGGCACAGGCGGCTTTACGGTCGGAGACATTAACGGCATTGAAACTGGCGGTATTCAGCGCTGAAGTGAAGCAGGTGCTGGCCCATCGCGCTCCTTATGCCACGGTATCAAGCGGCTTAACGTTTTGCCTGAAGGATGAAGCCGCTGCCTTTGCCCGCTGGCGCGAACAGATTAACGCGCTGCAAGCGCTGGCATAAAAAAAGGCGACCCAAACGGGTCGCCCTGATTGGCCGTCAGCGTTTACTGGCTGTCCGGCAGTGCGTAAGCCTTCACATAGTCGCCCAGCTTTGTGCCGAACGAACCGTGTCCGCCAGCATAAATCAGTACGTACTGCTTGCCGTTAACTTCATACGTCATTGGCGTTGCCTGACCACCCGCGGGCAAACGCGCTTCCCACAGCTGTTTGCCGTTAGAGACGTTAAACGCGCGCAGATAGTTATCGGCCGTTGCCGCAATAAAGAACAGGTTGCCTGCCGTGGCAACTGGCCCACCCAGCATTGGCATACCCATTTTAAACGGCAGCGGCAGCGGCGAGCTGTCGCGCACGGTGCCGATGCGTTTCTTCCACACGATATCGTTAGTCTTCAGGTCTACCGCAGAGATATAGCCCCATGAAGGCTGCTTGCACGGTAATCCGATCGGAGACAGGAACGGATTCAGCATTACGCCGTACGGCAAACCGTACTGGGGCTGAATGCCTTTTTCGCTACCGGTGCCGCCTTTGTCATTCTCATCCGGCTCGCCAGGGTTGCCCGGCCCGCGCGGGATCAGACGGGAAACGAACGGCAGCGCCATAGGGTTGACAATGGCAACCTGACGATCGCCATCCACCGCGATGCCGCCCCACTCGAACATACCAAGGTTACCCGGGAACACCAGAGTGCCCTGCTCGGATGGCGGAGTGAACGGACCTTCGTAACGCAGCTGGTGGAACATCACCCGGCAAACAAGCTGATCGTAGAGCGTTGCGCCCCACATATCTTTGCCCGCCAGCTGTGCTTTCGGACGGTAGCTTAATTCGGAATAGGGCTGCGTTGGCGAAACACGATCGCCCTTCGCTGCCCCACCCGGCACCTGCATTTCCGGAGCCGGAACCACTGGCTGACCGTTGGTACGATTCAGCACAAAGATATCGCCGGTTTTGGTCGGAATATAAATCACCGGAACCTTGTGGCCATCTTTGCCATCAATATCCGCCAGCGTAGGCTGCGCCGGAACGTCCATGTCCCACAGATCGTGATGCACGGTTTGATAGAACCAGGCCAACTTACCGCTGGTCGCATTCAGCGCCAGCACGCCGGTAGCAAAGCGCTCCATTTCCGGGGTGCGGTGGCCGCCCCAGATATCAGGCGTCGACACGCCCATCGGCAGATAAACCAGATCCAGTTTGGCATCGTAAGCTGCCGGCGCCCATGAGTTCGGTGAATTCGGCGTGTATTTCTGCTCATCCTGCGGCAGCAAATTGGGATCCTTTGCGCCGCTATCAAATGCCCACAGCAGTTTGCCGGTGTTGACATCGAAACCACGCACCACGCCGGACGGCTGTTTAGTGGAGTAGTTATCGGTGACCGCGCCCGCCATCACAATACTGGTGGCGGTGACAATCGGTGGTGACGTTGGCTCATAAGAACCTACTTTTGCGTAAGGCATATTGCTTTGCAGATCCAACCGACCGTTATCGCCAAATTCCTTACACAGGGCGCCGCTTTCAGCGTCCAGCGCGTACATACTGCCGTCATTTACCGGCAGCAGAATACGCCGCGAGCAAAGAGCAGGCTGCGTTCCGGCTGGAGTGGCCGCCGCCTGCGGCGTCTGGTAATAAGAGACGCCGCGACAGGTCACATGCTGGAAGGTCGGGTTCGGCTTCAGCCTGGGATCGAACATCCATTTCTTCTTACCGCTGGCCGCATCCAGCGCAAACAGCTGTTGATGCGCGGTGCACAGGTAGAGCGCATTGCCGATTTTGATCGGCGTGGCCTCATTGGTGATCTCCCCCGGATCGCTTGGGGATTTCAGGTCACCGGTACTAAAGGTCCAGGCCTCCTGCAGTTCGCCCACGTTTTTATCGTTAATCTGCTTCAGCGGGGAGTAGCGCGTACCGCCCTGGGTTCGGCCATAGGCCGGCCAGTCGCCCGGCGCCACGCCGTCCGCCGCAGACAACGATGCCGCCTGTTGTGAACTAAGCGTACCGTTTATTTCCTGCGGGTCGTTAAACACCGAGTAAGCCAGCACCGCCACAACCAAGACCAGCACGGCAGATAGCGCGACGCGTGGCAAAGCCCCTTTGGCATTTAACTCACGCCAGATAAACGGCAACGCCAGCCATAATCCCAGGAAGAAGGTGACGTCCAGACGCGGAGTCAGCGCCCAGAAGTCAGAACCCACTTCCCACAGCGACCAGACGGTGGTACCCAGCAGGAACAGGGCGTACAACAACAGCGCAGCCCCCCGGCGGCGATGCAGCAGAAATGCGGTGATCATCATAACCACACCAGCGATGATGTAGTAGAGAGAACCGCCCAGTTTAGCCAACCAGATACCGCCAGCTAACAGATATAAGCCACTCAGTGCGGCGAATATAACCGTTAGCAGGATCAGTATTCTTGATGCTTTACTATGCATAGTTTGAACCTTACCCAATTTAAAAGTCATCGTTGAAGCCTAAAGCGTCTTGCTAAAATCCGCGTTTATGCTTACTTATCCATCCCGTCTTGTTGCGACGGTACTAAAGCAAGTGTCCCTGGCAGCCACTTGCCGGATCCGTTGCCGGGCCTGGCCCGGCGAAAATTCAAAACTGATAGCTGATGGTGGCACCACCGCCCCAGTTACGCCCCGGTGCCGGTTCGAGGTAGCGGCTGTTGCCTTCGTTGACGATCACCGACCCGATGTACCGACGGTCGAACAGGTTATCGACGCGGCTAAACAGATCCAGAGACCATTTGTTCCAGTTGAAGCGATAGCCGCCATTCAGGCTGGCAACGGTATAAGACGGGGCCTGGGCATCGTTAGCGTCATTGGCCTGAATGTTGCTCATATAGCGAATGTCCGCCCCGGCGTGCCAGCCGCTTTCCGGGGCATACTGCAGCGAGGCGTATGCCATATTGCGCGCAATACCCGGCAGACGGTGGCCCGCCGGGGTGCAGATGCGCTTTACATTACAGGTTTCATTGCGGTAGCGGGCATCCAGCAACGTCCAGGCAAGCTTCACCCGCCAGTCCGAAGCAAACTGCTGGTCGAAGCCCAGCTCCAGCCCACGGCGGCGCGTTTCCCCGGCGTTTTTGTAAACGCTGCGGCCATTTTCATTGTCATCTGCCACCAGCTCATTATCGCTATCGGTCTGGAACAGCGCTGCGGTTAGCAGGCCATAACCGATGCGGGTTTTGCTACCCAACTCTATGTTATCGCTGCTGGCCGGTTTTAATCCCAGATTTAGCCCGGTAATGCTGCCGTTAACCGAACGATAGGACAGCTCGTTAATCGTCGGGGTTTCGAAGCCGCGACCGGCGGAGAGATAAACATTCCATGCGTCACTGACCGCATAATTCAGCGCCCCCATCGGCAACAGCCGATGGTAACGCGCGCTGCCGCTGTCGTCGCCGTTTTTCGCAGTGATGTAGTCGTCGGTTGAATCAAAACTGACGGTGCTGTAGCGCAGCCCGGCATCCAGCGTTAACTTCGGCGTCAACCGCCAGCTGGTTTGCAGATAAGGGTCCAGGTTCCACAGGGTGTTTTTTTCATTACGCCGCTGCGCGCCCTTCTCACCGAAAGTCGCAACGCCACTTACCAGACTGTAGTTCTGGAAGCCCTGGCGGTGCTCGGTCATGGTTTCATAGTCAATTCCGCCGGTCAGCGTTACCGGCACCGCAGCCAGCTGACCCTCGTGCTGCCAGCGTGTATCAATGCCCTGATATTTCCGCTCCAGCACGATCACCCCGCCCGAATGAGCAGGTTTCAGCTGCGGCGGTTGCGGAATCGACTGATACTGGGTGGTGTGGCGCTCGCCGTGCCAGGTGGTCAGCGTCAACCGATCGCTATCGCTGAACGCGCGCTGGTAGCGCAGACCAAGCTGCGTTTGATCGAGGCTTTTACGGGTATTGAACGTATCGCCGCGTGGCGACTGTCGCGGATTGGCAAGGTACTCTTCTGCGCTCAACCCACCGGGATCGCTGGCGTCAACCGATACGCTGTTGAACATCAGCGTCAGGGTACTGACGTCATCCACCCGTACGCCGAGCTTGCCGTTACCGAGATCCTTCTGCGTGCCGCTGTGATCGCGGTAGCCGTGGGTGGTAAAGCGCGATGCGGAGAGGGTGTAATTGACGTCCCCTTTCTCGCTGCCATCCCCGGTCGCGCCGCTGACCTTAAGACTGTTACGCCACGAGCCGAAGCTGCCAAAGTAAGTCCCTGCTTCCAGCGTAGCAGGCTGGCTGCCGGAGAGGGTATCAATATTGACCACGCCACCGGAGGCATTGCCATACAGTGCGGAGTAAGGCCCGCGCAGCACTTCTGCTTTGCCCAGCGAGTTGATATCGATATTTGACGTCTGTCCCTGACCATCCGGCATAGTGGCGGGAATGCCGTCAACATACAGCCGCACGCCGCGCACGCCGTACATTGAACGGCTGCCGAAACCGCGCACCGACAGCTGCAGATCCTGCGCATAGTTCTGGCGATTTTGGATTTGCAGCCCTGGTACGCTGGCTAAGTTTTCAGAGAGGTTAACCTGTGCGCTGGCGCGGCGCAGATCGTCACCATCGACCACGCTGACCGCAGCGGGCGTATCCAGTTCGGACAGCCCGCCACGCTGTTTGATCACCATCAGGGACGGTTCCTGTCCCTGAACGCCGCCAGCATCAGCTTGCGCATAGCTGAAAGCAGCGGGTATCAGCAATAAAGACGTCAGAAACAGCGCTAAGAATTTATTATTCACTGGAATGATTCGATAAGTCTGATTAGTACCCCGGAGGGCTTATCTGGTGCAGCCTGGTAAGCTCCACTCGTCCCCTGTGATCGACCTGAGCATGCCAGGATAAATCGCAAAAAAGTACAAAACTGATGCAGCATTTTGCATCGACAACCGCCAAAATTGTGCTTCTCAATTCACGGCGAAAACACCCGGAAGCCTGTGATACAGGGGTTTTCTCCCTCAATTAGTGTGATCGAGATCGCAATATGCCGGTGATTGTAGCACTCATCAACAGACTTGCGAACTGGTGATAACACCTAAGCTGAATTGATTCAGTAAATGATTATCGCCAGACGGATGTGATAACTGAAGCCATCAACCTGCGCGGAACACAGCAGTAATAATGGCCTGATCAAGGTGTGACAGTGGGCTATAATTACCCCGACATAAAACCAACAGGATGCCGTATGTACCGTTCAGGACTTTGGTCAAAGCCAGATTGCTCGCCACGGCCTTACGTAATGGGCTTATTGCTGTCCGCGCTGTTGCTCAGTGCCTGCTCCTCTAACGAGCAGGGCCAAATGTGCGTGGGCAAGGTTGAAACACTGAGTGGTCAATCGCTGGGAACGTTGCAGGGCAGGATTATAGACCGTTTCAGCTCATTTTCAGTCAACCTGCCGTCGCTGAAACTTGACAGCGGCCCCTTGCACTCCAATGACCGTCAGCTCTATATCCCCATGGCGGTGACAGAGGATGGCTGGCTGACACAACGTATTTCTGACCACCGTTTCGCCCTGATTAATGCGCCAAAAGACCAGGCTATCACCCTCACCTGTCCATAACTGCAGTGCGCCTGCATCAGGCAGTCACATCGTGGTCAAAACGGCTAAGGTGCCGGGAGTATTAATTAATACCAGCCGTTATGTTGCTGACAAAGATATTTAATAAACGGAGCAGGAAAGAACATAATTTAATTTCCTGTCAATAAATTCTAACGCCTTTACAGGTGAATTTCACTTGTTTCAGCTGATTTTAATCTTATATATTTGCCGGGAGGTATTTATCCACCTCATCATAAAGAAAAACGTCAATCACTATAAATAAGGAATATTTATGTCAGTTCATACCAAAGGCGTACTTCATACTTTTGCAGCGGAAAGCATGATCTATTTTGAAGATAAAAATCTCGAATCCGCCATTAAAACCACCTTAAATCTGGCGGAAAGTGAAGGTGTTTCGACTCTCAATATATTGAACCTGACGCATCTCAGAGCTTTGGATAAAGACATCTCTGATTTATCAGGTTTAGAGTATGCAGAGAACCTGCAATTAGTTACCTTCACTGGAAATGATATTACCTCTCTGGAACCTTTGAAAAATCTTAACCATCTCTATAGCGTTGGTTTTGCCTATAACTCCAATCTCAAAATGGAGGAGATTCTTAAGCTGGAACATATCACCGAGCTTGATTTATCGGGTAATGAGTACTCAGACGAAGAGTTCGACCAGCTTGAGAAGTATTCGGAACTCACCGTTCTCTGGCTTAACTCGTGCCAGCTTAACTCAATTTCATTTATGTCCGGGATGAATAAACTCGTTCAGCTGCAGATCCAAAATAATAATCTGACGAATATTGATGCGTTAAACAGTAGCAGGCTGATTGGTATTTGGGCGACGAATAACCGCATCGTCTCCCTGAAAAACGTGGCAAACCTGTCAGGGCTGAAAAGACTCTGGATTGATAACAACCAGTTAATTTCCCTCGACTGGCTGGATAAAATGGAAAATGTTTCACATGTTTACGCCAGTAATAATAAGATCGAAAAAGCCGTCATTTCAGGCCATCAATACATTTATTTACTCCAGCTGGATGAGAGTAATATCACTGAAATTGAATTGACTAACTTACCCTCGCTGATGCAGATTAGCCTGAACTACAACAGGCTTGCCTCTTTCAGCCAGGCAGCTAACCTTCCTGCGCTACAATCAGTGAGTTTAATTGAAAATACCGAGTTGACCAATATTGAAGGCATCAGTGCGGCACCGAAACTGGTGCGATTGGTTTTGCAGGGCTGCCCTGGCATCACTGACTTCTCACCGGTTTCATCCCCGGAGCAACTTGTGCAGCTGTTTTGCAATAATACCGGCATCACCGATGAACAGATCAGAGATATAGGATTTAAGAGCAAACTGATCCTGTTAGCCGTTGCCGGGGGTAAACTCAGCAATATAGATTTTATTTCTCAATTCCCGGCTATTAAGCAGTTGGCTTTGATGGACAACCGCATCTCTGATATCAGTCAACTCGGTGATAACATCTCTCGCTATTCCGCAACCGATCAAAAAATCACTCTGGATGATGTCGCCATAGGGGAGAAAACGGAGATCTCGCTGAAAGGCAGATATTCACAGCGCGTTGAAAATATTGAATGGCTGACAGAGGGCAGCATCTCCACGGATGGGGATAAGCAATTTCTGACCTGGGCTGAAAGCGGTGACAATAAACTGAACTTCTCCTGGCAGGATAACAACAGCACGGAGATTTCTTTTAGCGGAACGTTTAGTCAGACCGTACATAAATAAACGTGTCTGCTGCAAAGTGGTGGCATTAAATTTACTGCGGTAAGAAAAATTTCGGCCTGCAATAACAGAACGGCAAAGTGCGTTGCAGGGAACGGTCGGGTAACACGATATCAGTGGTTACCCGACATCCTTACTATAAGAACAGGATCACACTCCCACACCAATGCGCAGAGATCCCGCTTTATCACTGCGTGAATAAGCACTACTATCCTGGTCAGGTTATTTACCCGTTACGCATACGCAGCCCGTTGGCACAGCTGAATATTTGACAGAGATCGTTAATGCCAGCGATGCCGTTAACCTGAACATGCCCGAAATGCAACCGGAACTCTTAGCGTGCATACAGTGAGCACGCCGTCAGTGGGCATACTGACAGAACCAGTAAGATAAAACATCGTCAGGATGCAGCCCCTGAATGTCAGCCGACTGGAGAGCAAAATTAGCCGGACACAAACCCATGCCGTTAATCGATAAAAGCACAAAGCCAGCGCATATCTCCATTGAGCAGCGCGACGCGGGTCATCGGTTATTAATGGCAAAACTTTATCTGCCAGCAACTTTTCTCAGGGACTTTTCATTCAGGCGTCTGCGCTCACTTCCTGCAACCAGCCGGGGCGCATTTGCGGTACTGCTGCCAGCAGTCGGGCGGTATAGTCGTCAAGCGGAGCACTGAATACCTGATCCAACCCTCCCTGGCGCACAACGTTGCCGTGACGTAACACCATCACTTCATCCGCCACTGCCCTGACGACATGCAAATCATGGGTGATAAACAGTAGCGAAACGCCGGTTTCCTGCTGCAATTTTTTCAGCAAGGCCAGCACCTCGCGCCCGACCAGCGGATCGAGCGCCGAAGTAGGTTCATCACAGACAATTAGCTGCGGCTGCACCGCCAGCGCACGGGCAATGCAGACGCGCTGTTTTTGCCCACCGGAGAGCGCATGAGGATAACGGTCGGCCAGCAACGGAGAAAGCCCCACCTTCACCAGTAGCTGATCAACTTGCGTATGACGTTGTGGCGCAGATAGCCCGGTCAGACACACCATCGCCCGTTCAATTTGCAGCCGGATGGTGAGCCGCGGATTAAGCGCGGTATCGGGGTGCTGGTGGATCATCTGCACACTTTGCAGCTGCTGGCGCGTGCGCTGACGGAGCGTGGCGGGCAGCGGCCGTTGGTTAAAATGAATCTCCCCGTGCGATGGCGTGACAAGACCACATACCGCGCGCCCGAGCGTTGATTTTCCTGCACCGGACTCACCGATCAACGCCAGCGTACGCCCACGGCCAATGGTCAGTGACACCGCATGCAGAACCTTATCGCCGTCATATTCAACGCTGACCTGCCGGGCAATAAGTAACGGCGATGTCGCGCTACGCGGCTTATGGGGTTCACCATGGCTGTGCAGCAGTTGGCGGGTGTAATCCTGCTGCGGCTGCGCCAGCAGCGCCTCAGTGGCGCCCGCTTCCACCTGGCGCCCACGGCGTAACACCATGATGCGCTGGCTAAGCTGGGCGACGACCGCCAAATCATGGCTGATATAGAGTGCGGCGACACCGGTCAGTTTGATGACCTGCTGAATAGCCCTCAATACTTCCAGCTGGGTAGTCACGTCCAGCGCGGTAGTGGGTTCGTCGAAAATAATCAGTTCAGGCCCGGCGCAAATTGCCATAGCTATCATGGCGCGCTGTAGCTGTCCACCAGAAACCTGATGCGGATAACGGTGGAAGAAAGCCTCAGGCTGCGGCAGCTGTAGCTGGGAAAAAATTTCAATGGCGCGACGAATAGCCGTACGGCGATCCCATACCTGATGACGAATGGCGCTTTCAATCACCTGCTCGCCAATTTTTTTCGCCGGATTAAAGGCCGCATTGGCGGACTGCGCCACATAGGCAATTTTCGCGCCGCGTACCTTACGCCATTGACGCTCTGACAGCGCGGTCAGTTCACGCCCGGAAAGGTAGATCTGCCCCCCGCTTAGCGTCATGCCGTGTCGACAGTGACCGAGTATGGCCTGACCTATGGTAGATTTGCCCGCCCCGGACTCGCCAATCAGCCCCAATACCTCGCCCTTACGCAGAGTTAAAGAGATGTCATCGACCAGTACTGCGCTACCCGCAGTAACCCGCAGTTTTTCAACGCTTAACAATGGTTGCTCGCTCATATTTACTCCCGCCAGCTACGAGTATGCTGGCTTAACAGCCAGTCGGCCACGCTGTTTAACACCAGCGCCAGCAGGGCAATCGCCGCGCCGGGGATCAGAGCGGCCCATACGCCAAACAGAATGCCGTCTTTGTTATCACGCGCCAGTCCTCCCCAGTCGGCAGCAGGCGGCTGAATGCCCAGCCCGAGGAACGATAGCGCCGACAGGAACAGCAGGATAAAGATAAAGCGTAATGCGAATTCTGCGACCAGCGTGGTGTAAGCATTCGGCAAGATCTCACGCCACAAAACCCAGCTCAGCCGTTCACCACGCAGGCGGGCCACTTCAATAAACTCCTGTGCGGCAATATCCAGAGCCAGAGAACGCGCCACGCGCAACACGCGGGTGGACTCAAGAATGCCCAGTACGGCAATAATCATCGGCATGGTTTTCGGCAGCATCGCCAACACCACCAGAGCCAGGATCAGCGTTGGGATCGCCATCAGCACATCGTTAACCCTGGATATCAGCTGGTCAACCCAGCCACGGGCGTAACCGGCCAGAAAACCCAGGAAGATACCGATGACAAACGCTAACAGCGTTGCCAGCGCGCTGACGCTCAGTGAGATGCGAGTCCCCCAGATCAGGCGAGAAAGCAGGTCGCGGCCAAGATTATCCGTCCCCAGCCAGTTTTGTGGCGTCATACTGCTCCATGCACTGCCGACTATCTGGTCCGGCGCATAAGGCGACAGCCACGGGGCCAGCAGCGCCACCAAAATGAACAGACTCAGCCCGATGGCTCCGGGGAGTACAGCAACTTTCAGTCTCAACATCTACAACAATTCCTGGTAGCATCCTGGCTGCCTGTAAAAGGTCACCAGGATATAAAACAGTGCCGTCGGTTAGCGGCCGTGACGCAGACGCGGGTTAGCCAACAGGGCAACCACATCCGCCAGAAGGTTCAGCAGAATATAGATTCCTGCCAACAGCAGCGCGCAATCCTGAATCACCGGGATATCACGTTTGCTAATGCTGTCCACCATATACTGGCCCAGGCCTGGATAGACAAAGACATTTTCGACAATCACCACGCCCACCATAAGCCAGGCAAGGTTCAGCACAATAACATTGATTATCGGCCCCCACGCGTTTGGCAACACATGTCGGAACAGGATCGCCGATGGCGACAGGCCCTTCATTAACGCGGTATCAACCCAGGCAGCATTCTGCGCAGTGACCAGTGCAGCGCGCGTCATATTGCTCATATGCCCGAGAATAGCGAAGATCAGCGTGACACAAGGCAGGGCAATGGCCTGCAGACGATCGACAAGCGGCATATCATCAGCGATGCTGCTGTTACTGGGCAACCAGAAAAGCGTGATGGAGAAAACCAGAATCAGCAGATAACCGGAGAAAAATTCCGGCAACGAAACGGCAGCCCGTGTAAACAGGTTAAGCAGTCGGTCAATCCACCGGCCCTGGTAGCGCGCGGAAATGAATCCTGTCACCAGCGCAAGCGGCACGGCGACCATTGCGGTAAAACTGGCCAGAGACAGCGTGTTCGCCAGCCGGTCCAGCAAGACCGGAGCA
Source organism: Erwinia amylovora (assembly GCF_017161565.1). Classification (NCBI taxonomy): domain Bacteria; kingdom Pseudomonadati; phylum Pseudomonadota; class Gammaproteobacteria; order Enterobacterales; family Erwiniaceae; genus Erwinia; species Erwinia amylovora. The sequence continues at coordinate 1,145,196 of NZ_CP066796.1, read as the reverse complement.
ATGGCTTCACGGCTGGTGAAACTCTGGCCAAAATCGCCGTGCACTACGCCACCCAGCCAGGAGAGATAGCGGCTAAGCGCCGGCTGATCCAGCCCCAGCTGCTGATTAAGCGCCGCCACCGCTTGCGGTGTTGCCGATTGCCCCAGAATCGCGGTTGCTGCGTTGCCTGGCAGCAGCTGAATACCGATAAAAATGAGCATTGAAACCACCAGCAGCATGGCCACCCCAGCCAGCAGCCGCAAACTAATCAATTTTAACAGGGGAAAGTGTCCTTTCCCCCGACTATCACGAAATAGGCTCATGGAAAATTACGCAAACCACACTTTTTCCGCTGCACGGTTACCGCTCATCGTAAAGCCCGGAATGGCAACGAAGCCACGGATTTTACTGCTGGCCGCATCCAGTGCATCGGCGTAGAGCGGGATGATTTCGCTGCCCTTCTCCACCAGCATCACCTGAATATCATGGTATATCTGGCGGCGTTTCTGTTCATCCTGTTCAGCGCGCGCAGCTTTGACCAGCTGATCGAATGCCGGCTCTTTCCACTGCGACTCGTTCCACGGGGCGTTGCTGGTGAATACCAGCGACAGCAGTGCATCCGCCGTCGGGCGCAGTGCCCAGTTGGAGGAAACAAAGGGCTTCTTCATCCAGACGTTATCCCAGAAAGCATCATCCGGCACGCGTTCAACCTTCAGCGGAATACCAGCTTTTGCGGCAGAGTTTTGGTACAGCTGACCGGCATCCACCGCGCCCGGGAAGCCAGCCTCGGCAACCGACAGCACCAGTGGCCCGCCAAAACCGCTTTTCTGCCAGTGGAATTTGGCTTTTTCCGGGTCATAAGGACGCTGCGGAATGTCCTTAGCGAAATAGGGGCTGGACGGAAAAATCGGGTTGTCATTGGCTACGCTGCCATAACCACTAAGAACGGTGTTTATGATCTGCTGACGATCGATGGCATATTTCAGCGCGAGACGCCCGTCGAGGGTGTTAAATGGTGCTGCATTAGCAAGACCAGGGAAGGTGAAAATCTGACTGTCACGCGAACGCAACAGCTGGATGGCTGGCATCCGTTTTAGCCGATCGACAATACGTGGGTTAACGCGGTTTATCAGATGTGCAGAACCACTGGCCAGCGCGGCAACACGAGCCGTGGAGTCATTCATCGCCAGCGTTTCAACAGAATCAACATGACCGCGAGCCGGGTTCCAGTGATTAGGGTTACGCTTCACCAGGGTCCGCACTCCGGGCTTGAAGTTTTCGAGAATAAAGGCACCGGTACCAATGCCTTTATCGAAGCTTTCGTGTTCGGCGGTGATAGCAAAATGCACATCGCTTAACAGCGCAATAAACTCAACATTTGGCTCTTTCAGCTTGATGACAACCTGGTTTGGCGTAGCGGCTTCCAGCGATATCACCGGCTCCAGATAGCCCTTGACCGAGGAGCTGGATTTCTCGTCACGATGATGATTAAGCGAATAAACTACATCTTTGGCAGTCAACGTGCGGCCATCATGGAATTGTACGCCCTGACGGATATTGAGCAGCCAGGTTTTACTGCCGTCCCGGGCTTCCCAGCTTTCCGCCAACGAAGGGACGATCTTGCCCTGCTCATCAATTTCTACCAGGCAGTTAAACAACTGCGAACCGACGAAGTACATGTAGGATTCAAACCAGAATGCCGGGTCCAGACGATCGGTACTGGACGCATTGTCGATGCCTACAATCAGGTGGCCGCCTTTTTTGGCGGTTTCCGGCGTAGTTTCAGCCGCCCAAAGTGGGGATAAAGGCCAGCCGCAGCAGGCAGCAGCAACAGAAAGTGCACCGGTGGTTTTAATAAAGTTGCGACGATTCATGATGTTGTTTTCCTGTTTTTATTTTTTTCCGCAATGCGGTTGGGGCACTGGTGTTTATTTAAACGCGCTGGCCAGGCACCGGATGTGTTCAGGTCCAATACCACAACATCCGCCGACCAGAGTAGCACCTGCCGCTACCCACTCGCGCGCCCAGCGCAAATAGCCTTCCGGATGAGTATCCTGCCGTAAGTCGCTCAGACCTTCATTTGCTCCGCCTCCGTTGCTGCCGTGCTCGAACGCATTGGCGTAAACGCCAATTCCTGCCTCAGAGCCAAGCCGACGCAAAGTTGCGGCCGCCTGCTGCACTGCCGATAGCATGACTTCCGGATTGCTGCAGTTGAACAGAATATGGGTTGCGCCTGACTCCACCGCCAGCTCAACGGCTGCAGAAACGCTTTCACCCGAACGCAACGTACTGTCGCGTCGCGTTTTATCAGGGTCATCCTCCAGGCTGAACGACAGCCATAAAGGATGAGGCTGATCCGCTACCGCCTGGTGAATAGCGACCGCTTCTGCCAGTGAACTGATGGTTTCACCCAGCCAGATGTCTACGTAAGGGGCTTGTGCCGCTACCAGTAGGCGATAGATCTTCAGTGCCTGTTGCGCATCAAACAGATCGGGCCGATATGAACCCAACGCCGGAGGCAGGCTGCCTGCCACCTGCACCGGATGCGTGGCGGCATTGGCAGCCTGGCGCGCCAACTGACCGGCCAGCGCGGCCAGATACTCACCGTCAGCGTGGAAACGCGCTTGACCAATGTGGAAAGGGACAACTGCATAGCTGTTGGTAGTGATGGTGCCCGCTCCGGCAGAGATAAAGCTATCGTGAACCTCACGTACCCTTTGCGGAGCCTCATACAGCGCCAACGCAGACCATTCTGGCTGGCGAAAAGGGGCCCCTGCTCTGGCCAGTTCACGCCCCATTCCACCGTCCAGGATCTTTATCTGCTGCGTCATTGGCCTTTTCCTTAGAGAATATTCTTATGTACATGCTACATAAGGTGATGGCTACATGTCCAGACGTCTATAAGGTTAAATACAGGATAGTTTGGTTCGGGCGGGAAGTGAGCGGGTACCCCCAGCAGGCTTCAGAAAAGGAGTTTTGCCAACCCCAGCCCGAGGGCAAGCAACCCGAGCTGATATGTGGCAAACCACTTGGAGTGGGCGGCCAGGGACTGGTGAAGCTCGCTACGCAGGCTCTCCATTTTACTGTCAAGCCGGAAGACATCTTCTTTGGTGACGTAATTAGACTTGTTTACCCCCACATCGATCTTCAGGGTACCGACATCCTCCTTCAGCTTACTTACATCGTTTTTCAACCGGTCGACACCGACTTTGAGCGCGCCAACATCCGTTTTAGGCATCCCTGTGTCTGTTTTCAACATCGCCACATCGGCTTGTAACAGGCCAACATGCCCTGTCAGTCTATCCATGCGGTTTTCCATGTTCTGTCCTTAGTCAGGTTTATGTTAGCAAGCTGTTCATTCAGTCCGATGTGGTCATCATAATTGAGCAAATGCCGGGGCAACAAGCCTGACGCTGACGATAATATGCGGCATATGCCGAAGAAATGAGATGTAACAGCATGCAACATAACAGGCTGAAAATAATAATAATGGCGCGAGTAAGACCAATTCTTCAGCGGAATAACCTGTAGAAAAATGGGATAAGCCGATGGCGCAGAGCATCGGCTGAAGAGGATCAGTGGTAGCCTGACCCTGACAAATTACCGACGATGATCGCCGTAATCAGCCCCGTTGCAGCCGCAATCAGCACATAATTGCCGTCTATATAAGCCCAGTGCGCACCGCGCGGTGGCTCGTCCAGTCCACGGTCGCGCCAGTCGTCAACGCGGTAGTCGCCGCCACGGTAGCGCCGGGGAGCCGGCTGACCACGGCGAAAATCATCGCCGAGCCAGGTGAAATGATTACGTTGTTCCGGGCCTTCACGACTGCCGTAACCACGATCGATGTGGCCAGGGTCGGCACGACGGTCGTCGCCACGATTATCGTGCTCACCCTGCCGCTGGTGCCAGGAGCGATCCGGGCCATCGCCCGGACCTTGTGCATGCGAAAGGTGTGTAAAAAAAGCGCCTGCTGTGAAAATGACAATTATTGCTGACAGTGTTGTTTTTTTCATTTTGATATCCTCATTTAGCATACGGCCTGAAAACTGCCGCTGCCTGAATATCAGGGAAAGCACAACACTACCCAATCTCTCCAACTCCTAAAGCAGAAGGATTAGTGCGTTTTTTTCACATCCTTAACAGTTTCCTGACTTAACCAGAACATCATCATCTTCAACCGGAGTTAATTTTCCAGCTGGTAGTCAAGGCTAATTTCAGTATTAAGCAGTTTAGAGATTGGGCATCCTGCTTTCGCCTGCTGGATGATCCCGTCAAAGGTGGATTTTTCAATCCCCGGTAATGCAATCTTGCTCTGCAGCGCCACTTTGGTAATGGAAAAACCACCATCCACTTTGTCCAGCGAAACATCGGCGGTGGTATCAATACTTTCAGGCGTATGCCCGGCTTCACCCAGCATTAGCGAAAGCGCCATCGAAAAACAGGCTGCGTGCGCAGCGCCGATCAACTCTTCCGGGTTGGTTCCCGGTTTACCTTCAAAACGAGTATTGAATCCGTACGGCTGCTGGCTTAGCGCACCACTTTCGGTGGAAACCGTGCCTTTACCCTGCTTAATGTTGCCTTCCCAGTGTGCCTGTCCTTTCTTATGAATGGTCATTGTTGTTCTCCGGTTGTTTAACATCAGCTACCATTATAGCCGCTGTATTGGAGTGCGCTGACCAGCGGGCCATTAAACGACCTGCTAATGCCGGAAACCGAGTAATAAGGTGCAAGCGCTGATGGCTGCATCACCTCGATATCAGCAGGCGTAAGGTTTGAGAGACCGGCTTAAAACCGCATTTTGCCCGCAAAACACCGGGACTGCTGTAAAGCCATATACTGGATATGATAGACTTCGCCTTCCCCTTTAATGACCAACACAAGGTGAAATGGCGTGAATAAAAGAGCAATTGCCCCCGGACTTATCTTTTTAGCTGCGATGGCGTTTTTGTTCTGGTTTATCGCATCTGGCGCGGCAATGCCGGGGAACTGAGAGGCGAAACTGAGGAGGATATCTACCATCGGCAACAAGCCGACGGCAATGATTATCAGCTGGCAAATGCCTTATAACTGACCATCATTTGAGCTTTACAGAAAATGCAGTTGGCACCGTGAGGATTTTTGGCAGTGATGTTAAAGACTGAGAAGCGGTACTGACATCCTTGACAAGACGGGCACTGATATTTGATATTTTGGATAATAAACCTGCTTAATTTTTTATAGTATGGAAATTCAGACTAACACGATTTCGCCTATGTGTCAGTTTTATTCACCTTGCGCCAATTCAGCATGACGTGAAAATCCGCCGGGTCGAAAACCGCATACTCTCATGTCGTCAATAAGAAACGTTAACTATGCTGGTAACGGGCTTCAGGGCGGCTCAATTCAGGACCCACATCTCTTCTTGATAAGAAAAAATGATTTGGCTGATCGGAACACGCTGCTGGCCAGCTGGGGAAGTGCGAACGGCATAAGCGATTTAGCTCTGCCATAATTAAACAATTGTTTTATAAGTGTGTTATACTGCGCCACGCCAGGCGGCCATCGTATAATGGTATTACCTCAGCTTCCCAAGCTGATGACGCGGGTTCGATTCCCGCTGGCCGCTCCAAGACTGCTCTTTCACGTCCAATATATTGCTCAGCTTTGGCTGGCCGCGTAGCTCTTGACCTTGCCGTTAAGTAATCTTATGGTCAGCGTCCTTCCCTGCGTAGTGCTCATTGCTTTTGCCTGGCTCCAGGTCCACATTAAAATAGTTTGCCCCTGCGGAAAGGGCGTTTCTGAAGATGGTTGACCAAATAAAGCTATCAGATCCTGCCTGGACGTAACGTCATATTTTATTTGCGCCAGTTTTGTATCATCAAAATTCTGCCCGACCGAAGCCGTACATGCACTTAACAACCCCCAAACCAGGCACAGCATGATTTTTTTATACATATTCGGCCTCTATGGTGATCGGTTTATTCCTAAGCTGACTAAACTACAGCAAAAAACGAACTCAGGGTAGCCTCCAGTTTTACATCAACTATCATAGAGTTATCATGGCATCGTGCCGCTGGCGCGAGATATCATTTCTCCACTATGCGGTTTCTTGCCCTGAAAAGGCTGACCAGATAGGTGAAGTTTTTAGCGCCACGCATTAACCCCTGTTTATCAGTAGCAGGTTTTAGCTGTGTATAACGAAAAGGGATTTACACTGCGGGCAAATTAAGGTCTGTTTTTTAGATATTTTAATGGTTGATTGCTTTGAAGTTTTATCGCAGACAGGGCACCTTGCATCATTTGTGGTTTTGCCAATTTTAGCCAGCGCAAGATTGAAAAGAGACATGATATTCGACCTCATTGGTGAACGAGATGCACCATAACACGATTGCTGTTTTTTTACCCAAAGAAACGAAGTTCGAGGGAGATAAAGTATTACCTCTGTGGATCCGCCACATGATTTCAAGCCCCGTTACGTTTTCCAGCAGCGGCGAGGTAGTAATGACAGTCAATAGCTGTGGCAGGCGAAATGAACAGCATTGGTTATAATACTCCTACCTTAACACCGATTGCAGGTGATCTATGCTGTGGCTCGAACAAGGTCTCTATCTGAGAGTACAGGAAATGGAAAACGGCCCGCGTCCACTTCCATTGCAGAGTGGATTTAGTAGCAACACAGCCTATCGTGCGTTGGGCTGCTTTAACCCTTCAGAAACATCTGATGCTTACTACATTCTTTCGAACGACCGTGACGAAATTTGGTTTATCTGTAACCGTCATCTGCGCACCGTGTGCTTAATCAATGAGAGTAACGACTTCAGGCTTCCGATCGTTGCAACATCACCCATTTTCAATGCTGCTCAAAATGGCGCCAGTAAACCTAACTGATTAATTTCTGGCGCACAATGCGCCAGATATGGCTTAAGTCTAAAGCGCAGAGCATTGCCGGGAAGGCTCCGAAGGCCATTACACCGACCGCTCGTCAGCGTGATCCTGCCGACCTGGCCCGCTACCTCATATCGGCTTCAGGCATGATTTCCACTAAAACCAGCGGACATTTTTTAACCTTACAGGCTTGCGAGTAAGCCAGGGAGCATACGGAACAGAGATCCTTCGCCTCAGAATGATATTGATATTCCATAAAGTAACGGAACTTTCCCCCGCAAGAATCTGTTCGCCAGAAACGTTGAGGCTCAAAAATCTCATCAAGTTGCCTGAATGTCAGGGCTGAAGGGTTATGAAACCCAACTCTTACGCGATATGTTGTCATGGCACGATTATTTTCTCATGCAGTGCCATACGCAACACGTTGTTAATACTCACTGAGATAGGAAAAACCTTCATTATTGTCCGCCCCGGAAAAACTGGGGAATGCCGGATAGTCTCGCCCCTGGTGGCAACGATGCCGCTCTGAAACAAAAACAGAAAGATATGGAAAAGCTTCCAGGCGCCAGCCTTCAGAAGCAATAAAAAGAGCACTCTCAATTGATGTATGAAAGCCTCAATTTCAACTCCTCCCGGGTACCGGGTTATACCATTATGATTGCTTACACGTTTTTTTAAATCATAACTCCTGACTATTGGTTAAGGATAAAGACTCAAGCGGTACCTATTTCGCCAACCACAAAGTCAAACTCAGTGAAAAAACGGCAATACTCCAGCAACTTACTCGTTATTATGACATTAGCCTGAGTCACCAGTTTTATATTATTTAATGATTGTTTTATTATCAACATTTCTGCAAAGGCTTTTGTCACTCTGTTTAATACATTTTCTTCAAAATTAATAATAACTTTTCACTAAGACTTATCTTTGCCCTGGCCTTGCCAAAATTCTGCCTGTCTGTTTCTTATTGCAAGACGGGACACGACAAAAAATGGTAACGGTGATGGAATGAGGAATGGGCAAGGTGGAAGAATCAAAAGGAACGTATTTTTACCAGGCGACCTGAAATATCTCATCTGGAGAATGATTTTCGGTTACTGCCGGATGAAATAAGCGATCGGCCTGGCGGTATCACTAATCTGACTGGCTAAGCAGCGGTTTTGTCAGGTCAGCAAGCATTGGATACGCGAGGTAAGCCGGTAACAACAACAGCAAGCCGCTTTCTCGATTACGATTTGCCTTTCTGCTTATCAAGGTTACTTACGCCAGCATTCATAAACTCAAAACCATGATGATAAATAACCGCAGTGATGTTGTCAGACAAGCTGTTCCGGCCATCGGTTAGTCCTTACTGGCAGGTGATATATCTGTTATCAGATCCGGGCGGCAACAAATGCTAACGCAATAGTAAGAGAATGATAAACAGGGTGAGCGATAAATATCTGTCATCCTTATTTCGAGATAAACTCCCTGAATTGACAACCTGTGAATTAGAGAAATTTTCCCTTAAGAGCGATGATATTTTGTAGAAGTGTATCGAATCAGACGATATGTCATACACAAAAATTAATTATGCTACAACATTTAATATTGATATGTCACAAAGGGATTCGGGGATTATTTTTAGTGACAAGCTTCATGTTTATTTCGCAAATGGTTTACCAGTAAGCCTGTCGGGGAAGTTAACACTTCCCACGGTTTATGTGGGTTAAGAATAAGCTAAGGCAGATCACTGCTTTATAACTGAATATTGTTGACAACTGGTTGAGTTATAAGCTGGTAAAGCACTCATTCGGATTGAGGCGCGACGAAGCGTTTATACAGCAGCGATAACGGTTGAGGAGCTAACGAGACATTTTGTACGCTAACCAGGTTAACATTATTCGCCGATTTAGGGGGGGGCCTCCCTCAACGTTGCCTCTGCGTAAATTACAGGCATATTAGCGCACTATCATTTTGTGCACACCGCGGCATCTGAACGCAATGATGGGACGACAACGGCTGCCGCCAGAAAGATGCGTGTTGACATTAAAACTGCATGGTGCGCAGCGCTAAAACGTGCAGGCATTGAAAACTTCAGGATTCATGACTGGAGGCACACCTGGGCGAGCTGGTTAGCTCAGACAGGCATATCGCTTTCTGCATTGCAGGAAATGGGGGTAGGAAAGTTGGAAACGGTACAGTAGTTTGCACATCTTGCACCGAATTACTTAACGGAACATGCGTGCAAAATTGACGCGATATTGAAGGTAAGGACACTAATACGACACCCGGAATTAATCAGGCCGGACTAATAATAGCGTAAATCATTGATTTAATTGGTACGCCCTACAGGATTCGAACCTGTGACCTACGGCTTAGAAGGCCGGTGCTCTATCCAACTGAGCTAAGGGCGCATAGTAGATGCGTCGGATTATACGGCCAGAGTCTGCTGAGTCAACGATTTTACTGCCGCCAGACATTCAATGCCGAAGTAATGAACAATATCCTGCCAATCTGTGCCTGACAGCATCGCCAGCTTCTGACAAAATAGGCACAATTCGCGATATAACTTAACACAGATGGATCCCCTCTCTGATGGTAGCAAAAATTATTGATGGTAAAACGATTGCGCAGCAGGTACGCAATGAGGTTGCCGGGTTAGTTCAGCAGCGAGTGGCCGCCGGGAAACGAGCCCCTGGCCTGGCGGTGGTTCTGGTTGGTGATAATCCGGCTTCACAGATTTATGTCGGCAGTAAACGTCGTGCCTGTGAGGAGGTTGGGTTCCTTTCGCGCTCGTACGATCTACCCGCCACTACCAGCGAAGCGCAGTTGCTGGATCTGATTGCAGAACTGAACAACGACGGGGAAATTGACGGTATTCTGGTACAGCTGCCGCTGCCTGCCGGTATCGACAATACCAAAGTGCTGGAGCATATCTCCCCTGCCAAGGATGTTGATGGCTTCCATCCTTACAACGTAGGCCGCCTGTGCCAGCGTGCTCCAACGCTGCGCCCCTGCACGCCGCGCGGCATCGTTACGTTGCTGGAGCGTTATCAGATTGATACCTTCGGTCTGAATGCCGTGGTGGTGGGTGCCTCCAATATCGTTGGTCGCCCGATGAGCATGGAGCTGTTGCTCGCCGGTTGCACCACTACCGTCACTCATCGCTTTACGAAGGATCTGCGTCAGCATATTGAAAACGCCGATCTGTTGGTGGTCGCTGTCGGCAAGCCCGGTTTTATTCCCGGCGACTGGATCAAGCCAGGCGCGATCGTCATCGATGTCGGGATTAACCGCCTGGAAAACGGTAAAGTGGTTGGCGATGTCGATTTTGACCAGGCGTCAGAACGTGCGGCCTGGATTACCCCGGTACCGGGCGGCGTCGGTCCGATGACCGTTGCTACTCTGATCCAAAACACCCTACAGGCCTGTGAAAGCAACGACGATGGAGTATCAGCATAATGGCAACTTTCTCTCTGGGCGATCATTCCCATGTCGATCTCTGTGACCTGTTGAAGCTGGAAGGCTGGGTAGAAAGTGGCGCAATGGCAAAATCGTTTATCGCCGACGGCTATGTGACCGTGAACGGTGAGGTAGAAACCCGCAAGCGCTGCAAAATTGTTGCAGGTCAGACGGTGGCTTTTGACGGCAACAGCGTGACCGTTAGCGCCTGATCCGATCATTCTCTGCGCAAGGCTGCCCTCTCACGGGCGGCTTTTTTATTGCCCGCAGCATGCTCAGTGTTTATCTCTTAACCATCTGATACGGCGCCCATGTCTATACTGTGGTGAGTTGACCTATATCAATATATGGCTGACCGCTGGCGCTAAGCTGGTGATGTTCACCTTATAAACTGAAGAGGTTCACGATGAAAGCTGCTGTCGTCACTCACGATCATCAGGTTGATGTGGTAGAGAAAACCCTCCGTGCGCTGCAGCATGGCGAAGCCCTGCTCACCATGGAGTGCTGTGGCGTGTGCCACACTGACCTGCACGTTAAAAACGGAGATTTCGGCGATAAAACCGGCGTTATCCTCGGGCATGAAGGGATTGGCGTAGTGAAATCTGTCGGCCCGGGCGTAACGTCCCTCAAGCCCGGCGACCGTGCCAGCGTGGCGTGGTTTTTCAAGGGCTGCGGCCACTGTGAATACTGCAACAGCGGCAATGAAACGCTGTGCCGGGAGGCGGTCAACGCCGGTTATACCGCCGATGGCGGCATGGCTGAAGAGTGTATCGTGGCGGCGGATTATGCCGTGAAGGTGCCTGACGGTCTCGATCCTGCAATCGCCAGCAGCATCACCTGTGCCGGTGTCACTACCTATAAGGCCGTCAAAATCTCCGGCATTTCCCCCGGTAAGTGGCTGGTTGTCTATGGCCTCGGCGGTCTGGGTAATCTGGCGCTGCAATACGCAAAAAACGTGTTCAATGCCAAAGTCATCGCCGTTGATATCAGCGATGACCAACTGAAGTTTGCCGAAGAGATGGGGGCCGATATGGTCATCAACTCACGTAATGAAGACGCGGCAAAGCTGATCCAACAGCGCACCGGTGGCGCACATGCCGCCGTGGTCACGGCGGTGGCGAAAGCGGCGTTTAACTCTGCGGTGGATGCGATGCGCGCCGGTGGCCGTATTGTGGCGGTGGGCCTGCCGCCGGAATCGATGAGCCTGAATATCCCGCGCCTGGTGCTGGACGGCATCCAGGTCGTGGGTTCGCTGGTCGGCACGCGTGAGGATTTAGCTGAAGCCTTCCAGTTCGCCGCTGAGGGCAAGGTTGTACCAAAAGTAACGCGCCGCCCGCTACAGGATATCAATGCGATCTTCCACGAAATGGAGAGCGGTAAAATCGTGGGCCGCATGGTGATTGATTTTAACAGCACCCATTAAGCCTGCCGCGCAGCGCAGATTGCAGATCAAAAAAAGCCCCGGCACCTGGCCGGGGCTTTTCGCAGAGTAATGTCAGATCATTTGCGACGCCAGCGAGTGCCGCCGGCACCGTCTTCCAGCACAATGCCCATCTCGTTAAGACGGTCGCGCGCCACGTCGGCCTGTGCCCAGTTTTTCTCTTTACGCGCATCAATACGCATCTGGATCAGCGCTTCAATCTGCGCCACTTCTTCATCGTTGACGTTGGCACCACTTTGCAGGAACTGCTCCGGGTCCTGCTCCAGCAGGCCCAACACGCCGCCCAGCACGCGCAGGCGCGCCGCCAGTCCATCTACCGCCGCCGGATTTTCCGCTTTCATCCGGTTGACTTCACGCGCCAGATCAAACAGCGCTGAATAGGCTTCCGGGGTATTGAAGTCGTCATCCATCGCCGCACGGAAGCGCGCCTCAAACTCTTCGCCTCCGGCCGGGGTGGCACCGGTATCGGTATTACGCAGCGCAATATACAGGCGCTCCAGCGCCGAACGCGCCTGGTTAAGGTTATCTTCACCGTAATTTAGCTGGCTGCGATAGTGGCCGGACATCAGGAAGTAGCGCACGGTTTCCGCATCGTAGTGCTCCAGCACGTCGCGCACGGTAAAGAAGTTGTTCAGCGATTTCGACATTTTCTCACGATCAACCATCACCATGCCGGAGTGCATCCAGTAATTTACATACGGGCCATCGTGGGCGCTGGTGGACTGGGCGATCTCGTTTTCATGGTGCGGGAACATCAGATCAGAACCGCCACCGTGAATATCGAAGTGCTCACCCAGCTGTTTGCAATTCATCGCCGAGCACTCAATATGCCAGCCCGGTCGGCCGTTGCCCCACGGGGAAGCCCAGCCGGGTTCATCGGCTTTGGACATTTTCCACAGCACAAAGTCCATTGGGTTGCGCTTCACATCGGCGGTGACCTCAACGCGCGCGCCGGCCTGGAGCTGGTCCAGATCCTGACGCGACAGCGAACCGTACTGCAGATCGCTGTCGACGGAGAACATCACATCGCCATTGCTGGCAACGTAGGCGTGTTCACGGGCAATCAGCTTTTCCACCAGTTCGATAATCTCTGCAATATGGCGCGTGGCGCGTGGCTCAAGATCCGGCGGCAGTATGTTCAGCGCGGCGAAATCCTTATGCATCTCACCGATCATACGCTGGGTCAGCTGTTCGATAGACTCGCCGTTCTCGTGCGCACGTTTGATAATTTTGTCATCTATATCGGTGATATTACGCACATAGTTCAGCTGATAGCCGCTGTAGCGCAGATAGCGCGCCACCACATCAAAAGCGGCAAAGGTTCTGCCGTGGCCGATATGACACAGGTCGTAAACGGTAATGCCACACACGTACATACCGATTTTTCCGGCATGAATGGGTTTAAATTCCTCTTTTTGACGACTCAGGGTGTTATAAATCTTTAGCATCGAGACATTCCGTTTAAGCGTGTGCGGGTTAGCGATAATTAAGTGTGTATAATATTCTGACGTATTTTTTCGTGCAGCGCTACGCAAAGCAGGGTTCGCCCTGGCGCCGTTATGCAGCATTGCTGACGAGCCATCACAATTTGTGATATAAAAGCCGTCTGCCGCCAGGGGAAGACATTATGTCTGCATTTCCGGCGCCCACAGTTAAATACTTCAACCCCGACAGGACGAAAAAATGGTTACTTTCCAGACTAATCATGGCGATATCGTCATCAAAACTTTTGATGATAAAGCACCGGCTACCGTAAAAAACTTCCTTGAATACTGCCGCGAAGGCTTTTACGACAACACCATCTTTCACCGTGTGATCAACGGTTTTATGATCCAGGGCGGTGGTTTCGAACCGGGCATGAAGCAGAAAGACACCAAAGATGAGATCCGCAACGAAGCCAGCAACGGCCTGAAAAATACCAAAGGTACTCTGGCCATGGCGCGTACTCAGGCGCCGCACTCTGCAACCGCCCAGTTCTTCATCAACGTAGCGGACAACGACTTCCTCAACTTCCGTGACGAAAGCCTTCAGGGCTGGGGCTACTGCGTGTTCGCTGAAGTGGTTGAAGGGATGGACGTGGTGGAAAAAATCAAAGCCGTCTCTACCGGCCGCAGCGGCATGCACCAGGATGTGCCAAAAGATGACGTGATCATTCAGAAAGTGACCGTCAGCGAATAATGTCGCACACGCTGTTTATCGCAGATCTCCATCTGTGTTGTGAGGAACCGGCAATCACTGCCGGTTTTCTGCAATTTTTGCAGCGTGAAGCCCGGCACGCCGATGCGCTGTACATTCTTGGCGACCTGTTTGAAGCCTGGATTGGCGACGACGATCCCAATCCGCTGCACGCCCGGATCGCCCATGCCCTGCATCAGCTCGACATCCCCTGCTACTTTATTCACGGAAATCGCGACTTTCTGCTGGGCAAGCGCTTTGCCCGCTCGGCCGCAATGACGCTGCTGCCGGAAGAACAGGTGCTGGAGCTGTACGGCAAGCGCCTGCTGATCATGCACGGGGACACGCTGTGCACCGACGATATCGGCTACCAGCGTTTTCGCCAAAAAGTGCAGCAGCGCTGGCTGCAAAAGCTGTTCCTTGCCCTGCCGCTGTTTATGCGCCAGCGTATTGCGTTAACAATGCGCGCCGGCAGTAAACAGGCTAACAGCAGTAAGGATAGGGCGATCATGGACGTTAACCCGCAGGCGGTGACGGAAGCGATGCATCGTTATAACACGCCGCTGCTGATCCACGGCCACACGCATCGTCCGGCGGTGCACCAGCTTGAAGTGAACGGCCAGCCGGCGCAGCGCCTGGTGCTGGGGGCCTGGCACCAGCAAGGCTCAATGATCAAAGTCAGTGCTGACGAGATAAGATTGATTTCCTTGCCGTTGTGATGCGAAAACAGGCGTAATATGGCGCTGTTGCGCGCCACGCAACCGTTTTCCTTGCCGCGCAGTCGTGATATTCTCTCTGCCCTTCCCACCCGGTAGCCCCTTCATGGCCAGCGGGTGACGTTATACAATCACAGGAGTCAGATCCGCATGTCATCCAACGCCGCACCGGCCCGCATTGCTATTGTTATGGGTTCCAAAAGTGACTGGGCCACCATGCAGTTTGCCGCGGAAATCCTCATCAGCCTGGACGTTCCGTTTCACTGCGAAGTGGTATCAGCCCACCGCACGCCGGATAAGCTGTTCAGCTTTGCCGAACAGGCCGTGGATAATGGTTATCAGGTGATTATTGCCGGTGCAGGCGGGGCGGCGCACCTGCCGGGAATGCTGGCAGCAAAAACGCGGGTGCCGGTGCTCGGCGTCCCGGTACAAAGCGCCGCGCTGAGCGGGGTTGACAGCCTGTACTCCATTGTGCAGATGCCACGCGGCATCCCGGTAGGCACGCTGGCGATTGGTAAAGCCGGGGCCGCCAACGCTGCCCTGCTGGCGGCACAAATTCTCGCGCTGCACGACAGCGGCCTGGCGCTGCGCCTGACGGACTGGCGACAGGCTCAGACGGATGAGGTGCTGAACCATCCGGACCCGCGGGAGGAAGCATGAAACCGGTCTGCGTATTAGGTAACGGTCAGCTCGGCCGCATGCTGCGCCAGGCCGGTGAGCCACTGGGCATTGCCGTTTATCCGGTCGGCCTCGACGCCGAACCACAGGCACTGCCGATCGCGCAAAGCGTGATCACCGCCGAAATCGAACGCTGGCCGGAAACCGCCCTGACGCGTGAACTTGCCGATCATTACGCCTTTGTTAACCGCGATATCTTCCCGCTGCTGGCGGATCGGCTGACGCAGAAACAGCTGCTTGACCGCCTCGGCCTGGCAACGGCACCGTGGCAGCTCTTATCCGCTGCCGACCAGTGGGCACAGGTGTTCACCACCCTCGGTGAACTGGCGATCGTGAAGCGCCGTACCGGCGGCTACGACGGGCGCGGCCAGTGGCGTCTGCGCGCCAGCGAGACCGCGACGCTGCCCGACGCATGCTACGGTGAGTGCATCGTCGAACAGGGCATCAACTTCCTGGGCGAGATGTCGCTGGTCGGCGCGCGCGGCGATGACGGCAGTACGGTGTTCTACCCGCTGACCCATAACCTGCACCAGAACGGCATTCTGCGTACCAGCGTGATGCTGCCTGACGTCGATGCGCAGCACCAGCAGCAGGCGGAACGCATGCTGTCGGCGATCATGCACGATCTGAACTATGTTGGGGTGATGGCGATGGAATGCTTTGTGGTGCCGGAAGGTTTGCTGATCAATGAGCTGGCGCCCCGCGTGCACAACAGCGGTCACTGGACGCAGAACGGCGCATCCATCAGCCAGTTTGAACTGCATCTGCGCGCCATTCTCAACCTGCCGCTGCCCACACCGGTGGTCAATACCCCGGCGGTGATGGTCAACCTGATTGGTACCGACCTCAATACGGCGTGGCTCAGTGAGCCGCTGGTGCATCTGCACTGGTATAATAAAGAGGTGCGCGCCGGGCGTAAGGTCGGCCACCTGAATCTGGCAGATGCCAGCACGCTGGCACTTAGCACCGCGCTGAATGCCCTGGTTCCGCTGCTGCCTGTGGAATATGCCAGCGGTATTGCCTGGGCCGTGGATAAACTCGCTTAAGCAATTAGTGCGGCGGGATGAATTGCGGCCCGCCGTATCACCTCGCAGCGCCGTTAGCATGACTCATATCCCCGGAACAACGCCCTGCCTTTCAGCAGACGCACGCCCAGCCAGCCGCCGCACAGTGACAGCAGCAGCGCAGCGGTTAACGGCAGCGCCAGCCACAGCACAAAGTCCGGCTGCCACGGGAAGTTAAACACCTTGCGCTGTAATCCCCACAGCGCCGCTTCAGCCCCGATGGTCGCCGCCACGCCCGCTACCACGCCAAGCAGCGCAAATTCGCTCCACAGCGTGGCACGCAGCAGCTTCTTGCTGGCACCCAGCGTGCGGTAAACCACCAGCTCCTGTCGCCGCTGGCGCATCCCGACCTGGATCTGTGCCAGCAACAGCAGCACGCCACAGGCGGTAACCAGTATTACCATGATCTCCAGCGCCTGGCTAACCTGGGCCAGCACCTGGCCTATCTGGCGTAAAATGGTGCCGATATCCAGCAGGCTTAAGCCAGGAAACTGGCGGTTTAGCTGCGCCAGCAGCGCGTCCTTGTCATTGAGGCGGAAGCTGGTCAGCCAGGTCTGCGGCTGGTCGTCGAGCGCGCCAGGTGGGAAAATAATGAAGAAGTTTGGCCTGAGGCTTTCCCAGTCCACCTTACGCAGACTGCTGATTTTAGCGCTGAACTGCCGGGTATCCCCGGTAAAGGTTAACGTATCGCCCAGCTTTACCCCCAGCCGCTCTGCCAGCCCCTGCTCGATCGAGACTTCCCCGGTTTTCGGCGGCCCGCTGCCGGCGGTCAACGGATTGTGCTGCGGCAAATCTTTAAGCCAGGTCAGATTCAGCTCGCGGTTAAGTGATTCGTCCAGCGAGGGATCCGCTGGCTGCTGGTTAATCCCGGTCAGTCGTGCGCGCACTAGCGGATAGAAGGTTTCCGGCTGCACCTGGTGCTGTTGCAGGAAAGACGTCACCTGAGGCACCTGCCGGGCGGTGATATTCAGCAGGAAATAGTTAGGGCTGTCCGGCGGCAGCTGCTGCTGCCACCTGTCGAGCAGATCGCCGCGCATCACCAGCAACAGCGCCAGCAGCATAAACGACAGCGAAAACGCTGCCAGCTGGCTAAGGGTGGTCCACGGCTGGCGCAGCAGGCGGTTGACCGCCAGACGGAACGCCAGGTTGCGCAGCGTCAGACGCCGGAGCAGCAGCAGCCCGCCCCAGCCGATGGCCCCCAGCAGTAGCGACAGCAGCACAATGCCCGCCATCAGCGCCCACAGCAGCTTGCTGCCCCCCACCAGCAGGGCCAGCAGGCCGATCACCACCACCAGCACGGCAGGCAGATAAAACTTAAGCGGCCAGATATTCGCCACCGCGTCACGGCGCAGTACGCGCAGCGGTTGAGTCGCCAGCAGCAGACGATAAGGCCGCAAACCCACCAACAGCGAAATAGTTAATAAGGATCCCAGCGCCCACAGCCACGGCCAGCCGCTGGCGGCCGGTAACTCCCCTGGTAAAACCGGGCGCAGCATACCTAGCAGCAAGGTTTCAAAACCGAGGCCAATGGCGCTACCGGCCAGCGCGGCCAGCAGCAACACCGCCAGCCACTGGCCGATTATCAACTTTTGCAGGGCGTGGCGATCCGCGCCAAGGGTTTTCAACACCGCAACCAGATCGTAACGGCTGCGGCAGTAGTGGTTCATCGCCACCGTCACTGCGGCAATCGCCAGCATCAGCGTCAGCAGCGCCGACAGCAGCAGGAACTGTTGAGCGCGCTGCATCGATTTACCCAGCGCGTCCTCTGAGTTATCCATACTGATCCAGCGCTGTTCGGGGGTAAGACGTGCGGCAATGTAACGGTCATATCGTGCCAGCTGCGCCGGCGTTCCGGAGAATTTATAGCGCCAGGTCACCCGGCTGCCGGGCTGGACGGCACCGGTTTTAGCCACGTCGGCGAGATTCATCAGCAAACGCGGCGCAATCTGGAACGGATTAAAGCCCGCATCCGGCTCCTGGATCACTTCCCCACTGATACGCAGCGTGGTATCGCCGACATCAAGGTTATCTCCGGCTTTACGGTCAAGCAGATCCAACAGGCGCGGCGCGGCCAGCACCGTGCCCGCTGCCGGTTTTAAGCCGACAGGCGCGGTGGACAGCTGGCCAAACATCGGGTAGAGGCTATCCACCGCCTTTACCGCGGCCAGCTGCGGCGTATCACCGGCAAAGGCCATGGTCATAAAGGTTAGCTGTCGCCCAACCTGTAGCCCTTCGGACCTGGCCTTATCTAACCATTCACCCGGCACCTCTTTGCCGCTGCGCAGAGTGCGATCGCCGGCCATAAAGTCACGGCTTTGCTGCGTCAGCCCTTTCTCCATACGGTCACTGAGCGATCCGAGCGCCAGCACGCAAGCCACCGCCAGCGTCAGCGCCAGCCAGACGATCAGCAGCGAGGGGGATTTCCACTCGCGACAGAACCAGCGCCAGATCATGTTTCCTCCCACAGCTTGCCGTCACGCAAACGCAAGCGCCGACCGCAGCGTGCGGCCAGCCGATCATCGTGGGTCACGAGGATCAGGGTGGTGGCGTAATCCCGGTTCATGCTGAATAACAGATCGACGATACGCTCGCCGGTTTTGCGGTCCAGATTGCCGGTCGGTTCATCAGCAAACAGCAGCGCCGGACGGCCATGAAAGGCGCGCGCCAGCGCCACGCGCTGCTGTTCACCGCCGGAAAGCTGGGCGGGCAGATGATTAAGGCGTTCGCCAAGGCCGAGCTGGGCCAACAGCGTTGCCGCCTGCTCGCGGCTCTGCCTGTCGCTCATACCGCGCAGCAGCGCCGGTAGCTGCACGTTCTCCTGAGCGTTAAGGGTGGGCACCAGCATAAACGACTGGAAGACGAAGCCGACATTCTGCGCCCGTAGCTCAGCCCGCTGCTCCTCATCCATCTGATGCAGCGGCTGGCCGAGCATCATCACTTCTCCCGCACTGCCGTCATCCAGTCCCGCCAGAATCCCCAGCAGGGTTGACTTGCCCGATCCCGACTCACCGATCAGAGCAATGGTTTCAGCCGGTTTGACAACCAGCTCAACTCCGGTAAGGATTGAAAGCTGATGCTCACCCTGACCGACGGACTTACTAAGATGATGAACCTCAAGAATGTTTTCCGCTGGCATTACCCGTTCCTGTTTTTAATGGCTTTTATGACGCTGCGCGCAACGGCGGCGGATACGCTGCTGGTGCTGGGCGACAGCCTGAGCGCCGGTTACCGCATGTCCGCCAGTGCCGCGTGGCCTGCGTTACTCAATGAGAAATGGCAAAAATCCCCCGCTATCATTAACGGTAGCATAAGCGGCGATACTACGGCGCAGGGGCTGGCCCGGCTTCCGGCACTGCTGAAGCAACATCAGCCGCGCTGGGTACTGATTGAGCTGGGGGGCAACGATGGTTTACGTGGGTTCCCTCCGCAGCAGGTCGAGCAGGATCTGAGTCAGGCGATTGCTCAAATCCAGGCGGCAAAGGCGCAGCCGCTATTGATGCAGGTGCGGCTGCCCGCCAACTATGGCAAACGCTATACCGCGTCATTTGCCGCTATCTACCCCAAACTGGCCGGTCAGTTTGCCATCCCGCTGGTTCCTTTCTTCATGGAGCAGGTCTATCTGAAGCCAGGATGGATGCAGGACGACGGCATCCACCCCAATCCGGCGGCCCAGCCCTTTATTGCTGAACTGCTGGCAAAACAGCTGGCTCCCTTAGTTAAGCAGGAATTACCGGATGCTGCGGGGAATGATGGGTAAAGTTATGCAAAACTACTAAAATAATTAATTAACCCGGAACAAGTCAGCCTGGCGACGACCACAGGACCCCCCAGGTGGTAATAATGTCTCATTTTATGAAAATTAATTACCCAGGAAAATAAAGATAATCAAAAATCGACGTTGATAAACTTTATGTAAATGCAATCACACAGATTTATTTTCAGCTATCGAAACGTAAGCAGACAAAGAAAGGGTATTGAAAAAAAGATTAATCTTAACTGCATGCTTATAATTAAAAATGATTTTACAACCGTAATCATCGCCAGGACTCGGGTAACCTTTTTCCCCCTGTTAAACATGAGCAGGGGGATTTTTAACGACCATGACCTCACTGAATATTTCGTTGTGAAGTAATATAAACTCCAGAAGCCACCTGAAGAAATATATCAAAATTTGCAGTAATAATTACAAATCCTGTACATCCATACCCAGAACGTTGCAAGACACTCTCTGGCGACCTCTCTGCTTCGTCCACTATGTCTTCAGGTGTAGTCGCTTCCTGTAAAACTAATACTCAGGGTTCTGTCCGGGAACAGGACTAAGAAGTCAGACGTACCTATTTTAAATTCACTTGAAATAAGGTGCTTGTATTTTTTATATTTACTCAATTCAATGTCGGTGTTAACCCAGCGTTGATATATGGCAGTTGATGATGTAACCAGAAATACACCTATATACAGCATGTGGTTGACAGTTTACTTATCAGTCATCCGTTAGCAAGAGGAAGCTGTAAGTCTCTACGCCTGTTTTCAGGCTGATTAACCATCTAAAGAAGGAGAAAGAATATGGCTGGATTCAACTACGGTGGAGGCCCTGGAGATGGCACAGGGTGGAGCTCAGAGAGAGGAAACGAACCGAGCCCTGGCGGTGGTAGCCACGGAAACGCAGGTAACAGTAAAACAGGTGGATCACCGGGTAAAAAAAAGCACTAAGCCGGATCTATCCCGGTCTGATGGAGATGAGATAGCCCGCTCATACGGACTCGATCCGAAAATATTCAGCGAGTATTTTATCAATAGTTATGGAGAAGTCATTGGCATATGTCCCGATGTAGGCGGTGACGCTTTTGGTGTTAACCTCGGCCCGGCACCAGCAGAATTTTCAGCCATCAGCGTCCCTAACCGTCTTAATAGCATTAACAATGGAAAACCGTTCGGCCCAGTAATTCGCATTCGTAGCGACCTTCCGACGAAAGAGTGGCTGCACTCAATAAAATTGTTGCTGATAATGCTCCCAAAGTAATAAAAGGCCATGCTGGTCAAAGGATCCGTGATGCAAGAAAAGCGATGCGCGAAGCTCAGCCGGAACTTGAACTAATTAGTAAAACTAAAAAAATGCACCGTGAATTTCTTGGTAAAGCAGGTGAAATAATCACTGATGCAGGTGGGAAAATCAGTGAAAGATTGGGAGAAGGTTATCACCAGGTAGCAAAAGAGATTGCTGATAACATCAAAAACTTCCAGGGAAAAAAAATCCGAAGTTTCGACGAAGCCATAGCATCATTAAACAAAATTACCGCTAATCCAGCCATGAAATTTAATTCATCCGACAAGGCAGTTATTGTTAATGCATGGAAGCAGGTAAACGCGAAAGACATGGCCGAAAAATTAGGTAACCTGAGCAAGGCATTTAAAGTGTCAGAGATAATTCTGAAGGTTGAAAAAATCCGCGAGAAAAGTGTTGAAGGCATTTAAACCGGTAACTGGAGTCCATTGCTACTGGAGGTAGAGTCCTGGGTATTGAGCGGCTTAGCGGCATCTTTGGCGATGGGGGTTTTTGCCTTTGTGATGATCCCTTTTGCCGCGTACTTAGGCGTTTCTGCAACAGTGGTATCCCTAATCGGGGTGATCGGGATTGCGTCTGTGGCATCCTTGATTGATGATAAATTAGTCGAGAAGATCAACAACGAAGTAATTCGGCCTGTGCATTAATCCAGACAAAGGACGGTTTCACCGTCCTTTTTTGAATACTCTATAAGTCAAGAAAGGAATAGCGAGTAATATAAAAGTAAGCAGGAGCATGAATGAATGCAGGCCGGAATAAAAAATCAGTAATAAATACTCATTCCCCGATACTATCTTGAGAGCTCTGCTTGAAGTAGTTAATTCGTGATTGCATATTAAAACCACATAGAAAATCACAAAGTAAAAAATGGGAAAAATAAGAACAACCCTTATAAATAATCTTTTATCCTTTTTGATGTCTTGTTTTATATATTTAGCAGAACAAACAAACCAGATTATACCTAAAAAAGGGGCTGATTTGCAATATACATCCATAACCTTGCTCAATAAGGGGCTGCTTTGGGAAATAATAGCCGGAAGATTTTCGGTGCTGGCAGCTATAGCTTTAAGCACTGGTGATGCAGGATCATTCAGATAAACTGATAAAATAATCCAAAATGGAATCATACCGATAAGCAGAAAAAAATAAAACATTTTATTTTTTGAGTTATCGCGTTCTTTGACATTTTTTATCTCACGCATTTTCCCCTCAGCTCATTACTTACACATCCATTGCACTTTTTTGTGATATGCTCGATAAAATCGTGCAATTAGACAGTACAGCAAAGCTTTCCCTTCACTTTGTTTACGACGGAGTTTTTTGGCTAAGCTCCATAAGCACTTCCCGCCTGTAAAAATATATTTAAAATCATTGCACGGCAATCACAAAATCAGCTTCAGTGGAATAATCCCGGTAATGACAGGGATATTTTTCGAATTCAGAACCACTAATTATTTTTTAGAATAACCTTTGGTTGAACCAGGGTATAATATTGTCAGACTGTCCGCGATCGGGCGACGATCTGAATACTGTCAGCGAAATAGTGCTTCTTAACCATCCCCAGTAAGCACACTATGTCACATTGCATGAATCATGCGTAAAACAGCCTTGTCTGCCAGTCAATTAATCCTCTGCGCGGCAAAACCTGAGTGCATTCTGGTTTGATCGACCGGAGTGAGTTAAGAAAATATAACGACTAAAAATTTACTTTCAATGCCGAGCGCACATCAGGTAATGATGGCGATAGAATGTTAACTCACACCTACAAAAATCCCAACAAAATCAGCTAAACTAACCATTAATAATGAATTCCCAGATGTATCAAGAGTGCAAAAAGTTATGCAAAAAAGTATCGTGATCACCGGCTGTTCCAGCGGGATTGGCCTGGTCGCCGCTAATGACCTGCTGCGCCGTGGCTACCATGTGATTGCCGCCTGCCGTAAACCGCAAGACGTGGAGAGGATGAACCAGCTGGGGTTCAGCGGCGTGCTGCTGGATCTTGATGATGCCGCCAGCGTAGCGCACGCGGCGGATGAAATTATAGCGTTATGTGAAGGCTGCCTGTTCGGTCTGTTTAATAATGGCGGTTTCGGGCTGTATGGTCCGCTGCAATCGATATCTCGTCAGCAGCTGGAACAGCAGTTCGCCACCAATCTGTTCGGCAGCCACCAGCTCACCATTCTGTTGCTGCCTGCTCTGCTGGCTTCCGGCAATGGGCGCATCATTAATACCAGTTCGGTGATGGGGCTGATCTCCACGCCGAAACGCGGTGCCTACGCCGCCAGCAAATTCGCGCTGGAAGCCTGGTCCGACGCCTTACGCATGGAGCTGCACGGCAGCGGAGTGCGCGTTAGCCTGATAGAGCCAGGCCCGATAAGCACCCGTTTTAGCAATAATGTTCAGCAGTCGCAGCAGGATAAGCCGGTTAAGAACCCGGGCATTGCCGCACGCTTTACACTGCCGCCGGAAGCAATTTTGCCCAGGCTGCACCATGCACTGGAAAGCCGCCATCCGCGCCTGCGCTATCCTGTGACCATGGTCACATATGGCATCAGCCTGTTACGCCGTTTGCTGCCAGGCTGGATAATGGATCGTATTTTACGCCAGAATTAAGCGCCGGGCCTTGAAGCGCTACCTGCCGCCCCAATACAGTACTAAACTTAGGTAAAAAGAGACGAATTGATGTCATCACAAGCGCAGATTGTCGAGATTAATGAAACTAACCTGCACCAGACGCTGGAACAGTCGATGCAGGTTCCCGTGCTGTTCTATTTCTGGTCAGAGCGCAGCCAACACTGCCAGCAGCTGACACCGCTGCTGGATCGTCTGGCACAGGAGTACGCCGGTCAGTTTATTCTGGCAAGGCTGGATTGTGATGCCGAACCGGCCGTGGCACAGCAGTTTGGTCTGCGGTCAATCCCGACCGTTTACCTGTTCCAGAACGGTCAGCCGGTGGACGGCTTCCAGGGTCCGCAACCGGAAGAAGCGGTACGCGCCCTGCTGGAAAAAGTGCTGCCGAAAGAAGAAGAGCTGAAGGCGCAGCGGGCCATGCAGCTGATGGACGAAGGCAAACAGATTGAAGCCCTGCCGCTGCTGAAAGACGCCTGGGCGCTAAGCAAACAGCGCAGCGATATCGGTTTTCTGCTGGTGGAGGTTTTAATTGGCCTGAACCGCAGTGAAGAGGCAGAGGCGGTGCTTAGCGTGGTGCCGTTGCAGGATCAGGACACGCGTTATCAGGGGCTGGTGGCACAGATTGATCTGCTGAAACAGGCGGCGGATACCCCGGAAATTCAGCAGCTGCAGCAGCAAATTGAGGCTGAACCTGATAATGCCGAACTGGCCACCCAGCTGGCTCTGCAATTTCATCAGGTCGGGCGCAATGAAGAAGCGCTGGAGCTGCTGTTCGGCCATCTGAAACAAGACCTTACTGCTGCCGATGGTCAGGCGCGCAAAATGCTCCAGGAGATCCTTGCCGCGCTCGGTACCGGAGATGCGCTGGCAGCCAAATATCGCCGTCAGCTCTATTCCCTGCTCTACTAACAGCGGAACAGGAACGGAAGGGTCTGCTAAGCTTTACCCGGGACGAACTGCCGTTCAGGTTCGTCCGTCTACGCGGCCGCGATGGAAAGCGACCGCTCATCAATAGTGAATAACAATTTGGAGGTTATTTTTATGCTGACTGTTATCCCCGTCATTATCGTGCTGGCCCTGATCATCGTCTGGTCAGGCATCAAAATTGTGCCTCAGGGTTTTCAGTGGACGGTTGAACGATTTGGCCGTTACACCACAACCCTGCAGCCTGGCCTGAACCTGGTGGTTCCGTTTATGGACCGCGTCGGCCGCAAAATCAATATGATGGAGCAGGTGCTGGACATCCCTTCTCAGGAGATCATCTCCAAAGATAACGCCAGCGTCACTATTGATGCCGTGTGCTTTATTCAAGTGGTCGACCCGGCGCGGGCCGCCTATGAAGTCAGCAATCTGCAACAGGCAATCATTAACCTGACCATGACCAATATGCGTACCGTTCTGGGGTCGATGGAACTGGACGAAATGCTGTCTCAGCGCGATAACATCAATACCCGCCTGTTGCAGATCCTCGATGAAGCCACTAACCCGTGGGGCATCAAAATCACCCGTATTGAGATCCGTGACGTGCGTCCCCCGGCGGAACTGATCGCATCAATGAATGCGCAGATGAAAGCCGAGCGAACTAAACGTGCTGATATTCTTGAGGCCGAAGGCGTACGTCAGGCAGCAATTCTCCGCGCCGAAGGTGACAAACAGTCACAGATCCTGAAAGCCGAAGGCGAACGCCAGTCGGCATTTCTCGCCGCTGAAGCGCGTGAACGCAGTGCGGAAGCAGAAGCTCAGGCGACTAAAATGGTTTCTGAAGCGATTGCCGCTGGCGATATTCAGGCCATCAACTACTTCGTGGCGCAAAAATATACCGATGCGCTGCAGCATATTGGCTCTTCCACCAACAGCAAAGTGGTGATGATGCCGCTGGAGGCCAGTAGCCTGCTAGGCTCGATCGCCGGCATCGGCGAACTGTTAGGTGAAAGCAAACTGGAGCGTAAACGCTAATGCTTGACCCGCTGTTAGCAAACCCGTGGTGGTTATGGCTGACGCTCGGCGGCCTGCTGCTGGCAGCTGAAATGCTTGGCACCAGCGGCTATCTGCTGTGGAGCGGCATCGCTGCCGTGTTGGTCAGCCTGCTGGTGTGGCTGGTGCCCTTGCCGTGGGAGTGGCAGGGGATGAGCTTCGCCATACTGACCATTCTTTCCGCGTTGTGGTGGTATCGCTGGCTGAAAGGC
Source organism: Erwinia amylovora (assembly GCF_017161565.1). Lineage (NCBI taxonomy): Bacteria > Pseudomonadati > Pseudomonadota > Gammaproteobacteria > Enterobacterales > Erwiniaceae > Erwinia > Erwinia amylovora. Next base: position 1,118,956 of record NZ_CP066796.1, on the reverse strand, counting down.
CGTCAACAGCGCCATCCGCCCTCCACGCTTAACCAGCGCGGTAAGCAGCTCATTGGCCGCCAGCTAACGCTGGATGCCGCGCTGGTAAACGGTTTCGGCCATGTCCGAATCGGTGACGGCAACTGGCGCGTGCAGGCCGATGAAGATTTACCGGCAGGCACGCGGATTATCGTGGTGGCGGTAGAAGGGATTACGCTGCGCGTGGTGGCGCGCAGCATTTAACCGGCTTTACTGCCGTGACAGCAGCCAGTCAGATGCTCAATGATCGGGCAATCGGCCCTGTCATCGCCAGGGCAGCTGGCAGCCAGCTCAAGCAGCTTCTGGCGCATCAGCTGGAGTTCGCTGATATGTGACTCGATCTCCGCCGCTTTCTCCAGCGTGCGCGCCTTGACATCAGCGCTATGGCGCGCCGGGTCGTTGAACAAACTGACCATTTCCCGGCACTGCTCCAGATTAAAGCCCACCTGGCGCGCCTGGCGCAGCAGCGTCAGTTCTTCCAGGTGCTTCGCGCTGTAGCTGCGATAGCCGTTTTCCGTACGTAACGGCGGCGTCACCAGCCCTTTTTCTTCGTAAAAGCGGATTGCTTTGCTGGTCAATCCGGTCTTTTTTGCCACGTCGCCGATGTTCATGGTTTCCCCTTGACGTTCCCCTTGATGGAAGGTTTAAGCTTTATAACTAATGTAAAAACAGTTCTGGGTCAAACCGGATCGCCAGGAGAGATACTATGTCGCAAGTCACCCTACTGACGCTGGACGGATTGTCCTGCGGGCACTGCGTAAAACGGGTAAAAGAGGCGTTGGAGCAGCGCGCCGACGTGGAGCAGGCGGAAGTCAGTATCACCGAAGCACGCGTGAGCGGAAGCGCCAGCGCCGGGGCGCTGATCGCCACGGTTGCCGGGGCGGGCTATCACGCCAGCCTGGCTGAAACGTTCGCGCGCCCAAAGACTGACCCGCTGACAGACTCAGACATTCAGCCGGAAGCGCTGACAGCGGCCACCAGCGAGCTTCCGGCGCAACAGAGTGAATGCCTCCAGTTACTGATTGATGGTATGAGCTGCGCCAGCTGCGTAGGCCGCGTCCGGAATGCGTTGCACAATGTGCCCGGCGTCAGCCAGGCACGCGTCAACCTTGCAGAACGCAGCGCGCTGGTGCTGGGCTGCGCGTTACCCACCGCATTAATCGAAGCGGTGAGCCGCGCCGGATATCACGCGGAAATCGTTGAAGACGAGGCGAAAAGGCGCGAAAAACAGCAGAAAAGCGGGCTGGCGGCGGTAAAACGCTTCCGCTGGCAAGCAACGCTGGCGTTGGCACTGGGTGTTCCGCTGATGATTTGGGGGATGGCCGGTGACAATATGATGCTCACCGCAGCCAATCGCGACGGCTGGCTGGTGGCAGGAGTTATGACCCTGCTGGTGATGATTGTTGCCGGCGGCCATTTCTACCGCAGCGCCTGGAAAAGCCTGTTAAATCGTAGTGCCACGATGGATACGCTGGTAGCACTGGGTACTGCAGCCGCCTGGCTCTACTCCATCACGGTAAATCTCTGGCCTGAGCTGTTCCCGATGGCGGCACGCCATCTCTATTATGAAGCCAGCGCGATGATTATCGGCCTGATCAATCTGGGACATATGCTTGAGCAGCGCGCCCGTCAGCGCTCATCACGGGCGCTGGAAAGTCTGCTGGATCTCACCCCGCCCACCGCACGCGTCGTAACCAAAGATGGCGTACAACTTCGCTCACTTAGCGAGGTACAGCCGGGGATGACGCTACGCGTGATGACCGGCGATCGTGTGCCGGTTGACGGCACTGTCGTGCAGGGAGAGGCCTGGCTGGATGAAGCCATGCTCACCGGTGAAGCCATCCCGCAGCACAAAGCACCGGGCGATACCCTGCATGCCGGAACCCTGTTGCAGGACGGTAGCGTACTGTTGCGTGCCGGGGCCGTCGGCAAAAACACCACCCTGGCGCGCATCATCCAGCTGGTGCGTCAGGCCCAGAGTAGCAAGCCGGAAATCGGCCAGCTGGCGGATAAAATTTCTGCGGTCTTTGTCCCGGTAGTGGTGGCGGTCGCGCTACTGAGCGCTGCCGTTTGGTATCTGTTCGGCCCGGCGCCTCAACTGGTTTACACCCTGGTGGTAGCCACTACCGTGCTGATTATTGCCTGCCCCTGTGCGTTGGGCCTCGCCACACCGATGTCGATTATTGCCGGCGTGGGGCGGGCCGCCGAATCCGGCGTGCTGGTGCGTGATGCCGATGCGCTGCAACGCGCAAGCACCCTGGACACGCTGGTTTTTGATAAAACCGGCACGCTGACCGAAGGCACGCCGCGCGTGGTCGAGGTTATGCTGTTTAACCAGGCCGATCGCCAGACGGTGCTGCAGCAGGCGGCGGCTCTGGAACAGGGTGCCAGCCATCCGCTGGCGCGCGCTATCGTCGCCCATGCCGGGCTGGCTACGCTGCCGGACGTTGAGCAATTTCGTACCATAGCGGGCAAAGGCGTGAGCGGCGTTTTCGACGGTAGCGCTCTGCTGCTGGGTAACGCGGCGCTGATGGCGCAGCAGCAGATTGCCACCGATGCCGTCTCAATGCAGATGTCACGGCTGGCAGCAAAGGGCGCCACACCGGTACTGCTGGCGGTGGATGGCCAGATCGTCGCCCTGTTTGCCATTCGCGATGCGCTGCGCAAAGAGAGCGTCAGCGCGTTGCAACGCCTGCACCAGCAGGGTTACCGCCTGGTGATGCTGACCGGTGATAATGAAATAACCGCCCATGCCATCGCCCGCGAGGCAGGAATCGAGCGCGTGATTGCCGGGGTGTTGCCTGAGGGCAAAGCCGCAGCTATCAGCGCCCTGCAACGGCAGGGGCACCGGGTAGCGATGATTGGCGATGGCATCAACGATGCCCCGGCGCTGGCCCAGGCCGATGTGGGGATTGCCCTCGGCGGCGGCAGCGATGTGGCGATTGAAACGGCAGCGATGACGCTGATGCGCCCGGACCTCAATGTTCTGGTGGATGGTTTAGCCATCGCCAAAGCCACGCTGCGCAATATGAAACAGAATCTGCTGGGTGCTTTTATTTATAATGCCTGCGGCATTCCGCTTGCTGCCGGCGTGCTCTATCCGCTGACCGGAACGCTGCTCAGCCCGGTCGTCGCGGCGGCGGCGATGGCGCTGTCTTCAATAACCGTTGTGAGCAATGCCAATCGCCTGATCCGCTATCGCCCACCGACGTGACAGATGGCTTTGCGGTTATTTCTGTCAGCCAGCCACCGTTCACGTTAGCATGAGGGAAATAAGCGCAAGAGGTGAAGCATATGAAGACACTGGTGCACAGACTGCAGAAGCTGTGGCGCAGTCTGGGCGCGGTAAGCTATCGTTACCCGGCTGTGGACATCGCTGTGGGGTCGCGTCAGCTACATCTGGTGGGCAGTATTCATATGGGCACGGGCAATATGATGCCGCTGCCGGCGCTCCTGATGGATCGGTTACAGCGCGCCGATGCGCTTATCGTTGAAGCGGACATTTCCGCTGGCGCTTCCCCCTTCAACAGAGGTGAAGAGTGCGCGCCGCTGGCGCAACGGCTCCCGCTGCAACAGCTGCAACAGCTGCAACGCCTGTGTGGAGAGCTGGGCGTCGATCCTCTGCGGGTTGATACTCTGCCCGCCTGGCAGATTGCGCTAATGCTGCAGGCGCAACAGGCGCAGCGGCTCGGGCTGCGTGCCGATTGCGGTATTGACTTGCAGCTGCTGCAGGCCGCGCATGCCCAGTCAATAAGGGTGATCGAACTGGAAGGGGCAGAAGCCCAGCTGACGCTGCTGCAATCCCTGGCGGATAACGGCCTTGCGTTACTGGAGGATACGCTGAAACACTGGCACACCAATGCCCGCCTGCTGCAAACGATGGTAAGTTGGTGGCTGGAAGCCCCGCCGGGCAGCATGAGAAAACTTGAATTGCCCGGCACGTTCAGCAGTGGCCTCAATGATTTGCTGATGACCCAGCGTAACCTGCAGTGGTGCCGGCTTATACAGCAGCTGCCGCCGGGCCGCTACGTGGTCGCGGTTGGCGCGCTGCATCTTTATGGTGAGGGTAACCTTCCCGGCCTGCTAAGCGGCGGCTAAAAAAAAGGCCAATATCGCTATCGGCCATTAAATATGGACATCATTATGATTTTAGTTATCGTTTAAGCATTAAGCTGAAACGGGTGTCGATTGTCGCTTAAAGCGACATCATTCACCACTTATTTATTCATCAATCGTTGATACTGTTAAGCAGCACAACACGGAAGGTCTGTACTTATGACACCTGCGGTAAAACTCCTTGAAAAACAGAAGGTCGCCTTTACGCTGCACTCATACGAGCATGACAGCGGCGAAAGCCATTTCGGCGACGAAGCGGTGCGCAAGTTAAATCTTGATGCCGCCCAGGTGTATAAAACCCTGCTGGTGGCGCTGAATGGTAATAACCAAACCCTGGCTGTCGCGGTAACTCCGGTAGACGCACAGCTGGACTTGAAGCAGGTGGCTAAGGCGTTGACAGCAAAAAAAGTGGAGATGGCCGATCCGCAGTTTGCTCAGCGCAGCAGCGGTTATCTGCTGGGTGGCATCAGCCCCATCGGTCAGAAGAAGCGCCTGCCAACGGTGATCGATACGGGCGCGCAGCATTTTGCCACCATTTACGTTTCAGGCGGCCGACGCGGACTGGATATCGAGCTGGCACCACAGGATCTGGCACAGCTGCTCGGTGCGCGCTTTGCCGATATCGCCGTAGGCAAAAAATAATGCGGGCTGCTGTGCAAAAACATCACGCGCTTTTGAACAGCAGCCCGATGCATAAAAGGTATAAAGGCAATTAATCAGGGCGCTGGGCTATAAGCCGATCGATCATCCACTGCCCCGCCGGGCCGGGTGGTGAACGCCTTGAGCTAGCCACAACAACCTGAATATTTTGCGGCCAGCCCGCCACCGGCAATTCGCGCAGCAGCTGATGACCAAACTGCGCGGTAAGCCAGCGCGGTAAAATACTCCAGCCAAAACCCTGTTCCGCCATCTCCAGTAAGAGCGGATATGACGGCGCCAGCCACACTTTCCCGGGGGGTGCCGGCGTTTGCTCAACCCAGGTGTTTAACCGCAGCTGGCGGAGCTGGCTCAGTTCAGCTTCACTGACCTGCTGCTGGTGCGCCAGCGGATGATCCCGATGCAGATAAATGGCCATCTGCGCCTTCACCTGCAGGTGCTGTACATGGATGTCCGGCGGGTAGTGCTGCTGCGCACGCAACACGCCGACATGCGCCCGGCCACTCTGCAGCAAATCGATCACATCTTCATCTTCCGCAATCATGCACTCGAACTCAATATCCGGGTAACGGCTGGCAAAACGTTGCAGCAGCAATGCATGGTGGTCGGCCTGCCAGAAGTCGGTGATAGCCAGCCGCAGACAGGGTTCTACTTCACCTGCCAGGCGCACTGCCAGCCTGTCCAGCTGCGCCGAGGCGCTCAGGATCTCTTTCACCTGCGCCAGCGCACGCTGACCGTTTTCGGTCAATAACGGGGTACGGGCGGTGCGGTCGAACAGGGAAAAACCCAGATCGCTTTCAAGATTCGCCACGGCGGTACTGATAGTGGACTGGCTTTTACGCAGCGCGCGCGCCGCTGCGGAGAACGAGCCACTTTCCACAGTCTGCACAAAAGCTTGCAGAGATTCAGGTGAATAACGCACTTGTATATCGCTTTTATCGATGGATAGTCATTTTATCTTAGCAAAAAAATGGTGGAAAATAGTGCAATGAAGACAAAGAGGAGGACTATATGTCTGGCCGTACGCTAAAAGAACGTTTTTACCATGCTGCAGGCTTTGAATTACTGGCTATTGTGCTGGTGTCACCGCTGGCCGCCTGGGCAATGAATAAACCGCTGTTTCAGATGGGCCTGTTGGCGATCGTGCTGTCGACGGTAGCGATGATATGGAACATGGTCTACAACGCTGGCTTTGACCGGTTGTGGCCGCGCGACAAGATACAGCGCGGGCTGAAGTTGCGCATACTGCACGCGCTGGGATTTGAGGGCGGCTTTATCGCTATCGGCCTGCCGATAGCCGCCTCGATGCTGGGTATCACCTTGTGGCAGGCATTTCTGATTGAAGTCGCTTTCTTTCTGTTCTTCCTGCCATATACGGTGGTTTATAACTGGTTGTATGACAAAATCCGCGAACGGATGACTGGCTCACCGCGGCAGCAGGCGCTGAATAAGCAGGTTTAACGGCGGGCCAATCCGCTGGACGTGCCAGCAGCCGGCTCAATCTGTTCATTCAGGGCGGCCCTTTATTTCGAACCGCCCGTCTCGCTATCGATGCAGTGCGGTGCTGGTCTTACCAGATGCTAAGGCTTTGTTACCGACGCGTTATCGCTCGCCGCTGTCTTTGCTGCCGTCTTCAGGTAAACAATTTCTCCGCCAGGCTGATAGTTTGCCGCATCGAGCGGAGAATGGCTCTGGATGTACTGTTTCAGAACTTCAGCATCGACAAAACCGGTGTTCACGTAGCCGGGTAGCTTATCCAACGGCGGATAGCCGTCACCGCCGGTGGCGTTAAAACTCAGCATCGCCATTCGGTAGGTTTTATCCGCTAACAGCGGCTTACCGTGAATTTTGATATGACTGACCCCGGAACCGTCGGCAACCAGACTGACGCCGTAAAACTGTGCATACGCACCGGAGTCCACCTGTTTATTGGCGACGACCGCAAGGTACTTCTCAATTTCGCTGCCTTTCATATCAACCCGGGCCACGGTATTACCAAATGGCTGCACCTTCAACACGTCTTTATAGGTGATGGCCCCCGCTTCAATCGAATCACGCACCCCGCCGCCGCTCATTAACGCAAAGTCGGCATGAGTCCGCTCTGTCAGTCCAGCCAGGATCAGGCGTGCCATATTGGTCTGTACAAAACGCACTTTACTGCGGTCGCCCTCAAGGTGAGCGTTGACGCTGCCAATTTTTACGCCAAGCTGCGCTTCACCCTTTTTCTGGAATGGCGTCAGCAGTTTTTGTACCCCTGGGTTTTTGGCAATTTCAGCCGTATAGTTCACCCACTGGGTGCTGCCGTCAGCATTCTTAACCTTATGCTTCAGATTGATCGGTATCAGCTGATAATTCACCAGCGTCAGCTTGCCATTACGCAAGGTGAAGTCGGCACGGCCAATATATTTGCCCCACTCATGGGCCTGCACGATCCAGGTGCCGTTTTGACGGTCCGGCGTACAGGGGCTGCCCGGCACGTAATCCACCTGTTTCAGGTTTTCTTTGGCCATACATACCGGGTCCTGCGAATGTCCACCAACGATCATATCCAGGTAGCCTGCAGGCAGTGCGCGCGCCATTTCCACATCGCCCGGCGCGTTAGACCCGTGCTGGCCGTTGTTATAGTGACCCATATGCGTTGCGGCGATGATCACGTCCGGTTTTTCGTGTGCACGCAGCTCTTCGACCACCGCTTTGGCTTCCGTGGCTGGTTTATGGAACAGGACATCCTCGAAATATTCCGGATTGCCGATCTTCGCCGTATCATCGGTCGTCAGTCCGATGACGGCAATTTTCAGGCCCATGCGGTTGAAAAGCGCGTAAGGCTGGAACAGACGTTTGCCGGTGCTTTTCTGATAGATATTGGCCGAGAGCAGAGGGAACTTCGCCCACCTCTGCTGCTGGCGCAGTACCGAAAGCGGGTTATCAAACTCATGATTGCCAATCGCCATCGCATCGTAGCCAATCATATTCATTGCGCGAAAATCCGGTTCCGCATCCTGCAGATCGGACTCCGGTACGCCGGTATTGATATCCCCTCCCGAGAGGATCAGCGTTGCCCCGCCATGAGTCTGCACCTCGTTACGGATCTGATCCATCATGGTTTTCTGGGCTGCCAGACCATATTCATCATGTGCATTGGGCCAAAAACGGCCGTGGTGGTCGTTGGTATGCAGCACGGTGAATTTGTAAGTCCGGTCTTTTTCCCACGCCTGTGCCACCAACGGCGTGCTGCATAGCGCTACCGCCAGCACTCCGGCAAGACTCGTTTTGAAAATTGCCACTCGCTTCTCCTTGTTAAATCCCCGAAATGTGAAAATTATTTGTTTTTATGACGTCCGGCTGATTATGCCGCAGGAATGCTACTAAAAGGTAATCGCTCTGCCTTATATTGTTGCAAATTGGCGGGTGACAGGCGCTTAACAACCCTAACTTAATGACAGGTACGATAATGACAGGCGTCCATACTCCCCTTCCGCCAGAGATACCGGTGAAGCGTACCGCTTTTGGCGTGCTCAGTGCGATAAGCGTTGCCCATTTGCTCAACGATATGATTCAGTCGCTGATTCTGGCGATCTATCCCCTGCTGCGGGAAGATTTTTCACTGAACTTTGTGCAGATTGGTTTAATCACCCTGACTTATCAACTGACTGCTTCACTGCTTCAGCCGCTGATTGGTCAGTTCACCGATAAACATCCGCAGCCGTGGTCGCTGCCTGTCGGGATGGGCTTTACGCTCTGCGGCGTGATACTGCTGGCGCTGGCCAATCATTATGCGATGATTTTGTTAGCGGCAGCGCTGGTCGGTAGCGGCTCATCGGTGTTTCACCCGGAATCTTCGCGGGTGGCTCGTATGGCCTCCGGCGGGCGTCATGGCCTGGCGCAATCTCTGTTTCAGGTCGGCGGCAATCTTGGTACATCGCTCGGCCCACTGCTGGCTGCGCTGATTATTGCCCCATATGGTCGAGGCAACCTTGCCTGGTTCTCGCTGGCGGCGCTGCTGGCTATTGTGGTATTGCTGCAGATTGGTCGCTGGTATCAAACCCAGCATATCACCGCCAAACACCCTGCTTCCGCAGCCATCCCCGCGTTATCACGCCGTCAGGTAGCGTACGCGATGGCCATTCTGCTGGTGCTGGTGTTCTCCAAATACTTCTATCTCACCAGTCTGAGCAGCTTCTATACCTTCTACTTAATGCATAAATTCGGCCTGTCGATACAGAATGCGCAGTTACATCTGTTTGTCTTTCTGTTTGCCGTCGCGGCTGGGACCATCATTGGCGGCCCGGTAGGCGACAAAATCGGCCGTAAGCGAGTGATTTGGGTATCCATTCTCGGCGTGGCTCCTTTTACCCTGCTGCTGCCTTATGCCAACTTATGGTGGACGGGAGTCCTGTCGGTGGTGATTGGCCTGGTACTGGCTTCGGCTTTTTCTGCCATTCTGGTCTATGCCCAGGAACTGATGCCTGGTCGTATTGGCTTGGTTTCCGGTCTTTTTTTCGGCTTTTCCTTCGGTATGGGCGGGCTGGGTGCCGCCTTACTTGGCGTGATAGCCGATCGCCACAGCATTGAGCTGGTCTATCAAATCTGCGCTTACCTGCCATTTCTCGGAATTCTCGCAGCTTTCCTGCCTGATACCCGCCACAAATAGTCAATTAAGGGTGTTAATGACTGTGATTAGCACCGCGCAGCCTACCTGAAACGTCTGGATCACCCGTTGATAAGTGGGATAAATCACACTCTTCGACGAATTTATCTGAATAATTGATATTTTTTGTCATTATCACTAATAATGACAAGCACCCGCCCGCAATATGCCATACACTTAAAAACAACGTTCAGACCCATTTACGCTCCGTTTAATTCGGGTACAGGAAAACAGCAGATTATTCCTGAGCCACCCGATGCATAGCGAGTGTGCCATTAAAGGAGACAGGCATGCACCACACCACCCCGCTTATCACCACCATTGTGGGAGGCCTGGTACTTGCCTTCCTGTTTGGTATGCTGGCCAATCGCCTGCGCATCTCTCCTCTGGTCGGCTATCTGCTGGCCGGCGTGCTGGCCGGGCCTTTTACGCCGGGTTTTGTTGCTGATACCAATCTGGCACCGGAACTGGCCGAGCTGGGCGTGATACTGCTGATGTTCGGGGTTGGTTTGCACTTCTCATTGAAAGACCTGATGGCAGTCAAGTCGATCGCTATTCCCGGTGCCGTGGCGCAAATCGCCGTTGCCACCTTGCTGGGCATGGGGCTGTCGTGGGGGATGGGATGGCCAACGATGACCGGCCTGGTGTTTGGTCTTTGTCTTTCAACCGCCAGTACAGTGGTGTTACTGCGCGCGTTGGAAGAGCGACAGTTAATAGACAGTAAACGCGGACAGATTGCTATCGGCTGGCTGATTGTTGAGGATCTGGTAATGGTGCTGGCGCTGGTGCTACTGCCTGCCGTTGCCGGACTGTTTGAAGAGGGTAATGCCAGCATCACGATGGTGCTGTTCGACCTGCTGATCACCATCGGCAAAGTGGTGGCGTTTATGGTGCTGATGATGGTGGTGGGGCGACGCGTGGTGCCGTGGATCCTCGCCCGCAGCGCTGCAACCGGCTCTCGCGAGCTGTTTACCCTGTCGGTGCTGGCCCTGGCATTGGGCATTGCCTTTGGCGCGGTGGAGTTCTTTGATGTCTCCTTTGCCCTTGGCGCTTTCTTCGCCGGAATGGTGCTCAACGAGTCTGAGTTGAGCCATCGTGCCGCACACGATACGCTCCCGCTGCGCGATGCCTTTGCAGTACTGTTCTTTGTCTCGGTGGGGATGCTGTTTGACCCAATGATCCTGATCCAGCAGCCGCTGGCGGTGCTGGGCGCGCTGTCGATTATCGTTTTGGGCAAATCGCTGGTTGCGCTGCTTCTGGTGCGCTTATGTGGTCACTCCAGACGCACGGCCCTGACCATCTCCGTTAGTCTGGCGCAGATTGGTGAATTTGCCTTTATTCTCGCCGGGCTGGGGATATCGCTCAACCTGCTGCCAGCAAGTGGTCGTAATCTGGTGCTGGCGGGTGCCATTCTGTCGATTATGCTTAATCCCATCCTGTTTTCGCTGTTAGAGCGCTATCTGGTTAAAACGGAAAATCTGGAAGAGCAAACGTCGAAAGAGACGGAGGAAGACGAGAAGCAAATTCCTGTCGATCTCTGTCATCATGCGATTATTGTTGGCTTCGGCCGCGTAGGCAGCCTGCTGGGCAGCCAGCTGATGGCGGCCGACATTCCTGTCGTGGTGGTGGAGAACAGCCGTGCACGGGTTGAAGCTTTGCGTGAACGGGGCATCACCGCAGTGCTCGGCAACGCGGCGCGCGGCGATATTATGGATCTGGCACGTCTTGACTGCGCCCGTTGGCTGCTGCTGACCATCCCTAACGGCTACGAGTCTGGTGAGATCGTTACCGCCGCACGAGAAAAACGCCCAAACATAGAAATTATCGCCCGCGCCCACTACGACGACGAGGTTAAATATATTGAGGAGCGCGGTGCCGATCGGGTGGTCATGGGCGAACGCGAGATCGCCAATAGCATGCTAAATATTATATTACTGCCGCTGCCGGACGAAAAACCGTCCGCGTGCCCGATTTAACGTAACGGCGTGCGGTTAAGGGGCTGAACGGTAAACCGGCCTGGCCCCGATAAATATCGTTCAGAATAAATGGCAAGTCTTCGGCCATTCACGCCACCCGACCTTTTCTCTGATCATCAGCAAATTCTCATTTGAGGGAATGGCCCCCACTTCAGAACTTGCTGGTTTTATTTAATTTACGTGAAAAGTCCGTTAATCAAGCTGCAATAAACTTCCACACAGAACAGAATGTGAATTCGGGCGTTTGGGGCCGAACGCTTTTTCCTTTTCTGCTTCTGCTGCTTGAATTCTTTTCTTTAGTTCATTTCTGAATCTATCGATCGAATATTTCTTTTGCATTGTGATTTTTATTTCTGTATCAGAATACGATTTACCTGCACAAAACATTAAATGCCGGGTTGCTGCATCTTTTTGATGACAATCCATTCTATCAAGCCACACCAATACATCAGACGAAGGTTCAGGGGCTATTGACATTAAAAAGATATTTTTTAGAATTCCAGTTTTTCTTTCTAATACTTTACTGCCGCTATTTAGCAGGATTAAATATACGTGACTTATCTGATCGGAGATTTCATGCGGTTGTGATTTTTCCTCTGAATTCTCGACGTTATTCAGACAGCTTCGCAGATTCGAAAACGTGACCTTCCCTTTTAGCGTTGAATCGCTGTTTAATTTCTGAATAAGATCATTACAACTTGGTGAAAGTCGCGAATATTCCGTAAAAAGACCCATAATAGCTCCTTTATAGGCTATTGTGTGGTTCCACTAGGAAAAAACTTATGTTAAATGAATTAAATTGATTATCCAAGTCAGAAAACGACTTTATCCCTCGCCTGCCTTATTGAGATAATGCACAGTAACTTTAGCGTGGGACGAGACATTTGAAGCTGGCTGATTGTTGTTTTGAAAGGGAGTAGAGTACAGGAGGCTGTCAGTTTCCTGTACATACAGATGCGGCTTAGCGTTCCCAATACGACTCTTCCAGACTGTCTTCCCGCTCGGGCAGAGCACGCGTCAGACGTGGGGAGTGCTGGTTCAGCACCTGATAACTGACGCGGTTGGCATATTTACATACCTGCGCAAGCGACGAATAGGTCAGATAGCTGCGTGCGTGTTTACTGGAGTTAGGCACGTTAGCGCGGTGGAAATTATTCGCCGTGATATCATGCAGCAGCGCCGCCAGCGCGCCATCGCCAGCCCCGTTGGTGTTCTTGATCTTTTCCGGCCCGCCCATATACGGGGCAATGTGGGAAAAAATTCGCAGCGGATGACGACAGTCCTGATAGCGCATTGCCCGGCTGAATTCATAACGGTTAAATTCGGGGATTGCACCCGGTAAGAGCGGATGCTGGGTGGCACGTTTAGCCGAATCTTCGGTAAATGCAGCCATATACAGCCCGTCCGGGCCAGCTGTACACAATACCAGATCGACCCAGTCAAGGGCCATGTTCGCTGCCTGAAGCGGATCGCGCTGGCCGGTAAGCTCAAAAGCTTCTTCCTCATTCATCGCCACCACCGAAACATGATCGCGAATGAAATCACGCCAGAACTGCGGATTATCCGCAATCACATATTTGGTGCCCAGCGTCAGCACCACCGGCACGTTATGCTTTTTCGCCCATTCAATCGCCTGCATGGTGGCTAACGGCATCGGCTCGCCCGGGTTGCAACGCACCAGATAAGAAGTCAGTACCAGCGCTGAAGCGCCGGCAATCACCTCTTCAGGAATGCTTTGCGGGCGAAGCTGATTCATCATGCCCGGGCTGATGGCAAAAGTGCGTTCACCGTTTGCATTAATCAGCGTAAAACAACGACCGATAGCGCCATCAACCCCCTGTAAATAGTTCAGGTCGGTACGACTGGAGGTGTTGCACAAATAGCGGTAGGCGTAGCCTCCAATCTGCACGTTGCTACACATCACTCCAAGCAGCACCGAGCGGTCATCCGCCAGTACCGAGTAGTTATGCAGAGTATTACCAATGGTGCCGCCGGCAAACTGGTGGCGGATCAGATTATTGCGCTGCAGTTCACCGTACAGCGCTTCAGCCACATCATCTGCAATAACCAGCGAATGACCGATACTTAGCCCGTAACGGCTGAAAAATTCGTCATCCACTTTTGCTTCAATATCGACCAGGATCTGATCGATACCGACGATCCAGCTTCTGGCAGCCTCGTTCTCAGGCTGTGCCGATTGCAGCAGCGGATCGCGCGCGCTGACGGGAAAGTAATGTTTGGATTTACGTTGACCGGGGAATTTCATGATTGCGCGTTGCTGGCAAGGGGACAGGGCGCAATGATAACACAATTGCGCCCGGTGAGGATTGTCTCTGACCAGAGGCAACCCTGGACGATGGCAATTAGCGGTACTGATTCACCAGTTCAAGCATCATGGTAATGTGGGCTTCATCATCATTCAGCGCCGGAATGTATTCAAAGCGTGTGCCGCCAGCATGCAGGAAGATTTCACGGTTTTCTCCGTTGATTTCTTCCAGGGTTTCCAGGCAGTCAGCAGCGAAACCGGGGCTCATAATCTGCACATGCTTAACGCCCTTGCCAGGCAAAGCCTTCATGGTTTCATCGGTGTACGGCATCAGCCAGGGTTCACGGCCAAAACGCGACTGGAAAGTCAACATGGCTTCGTTGCTGCCCAGCCCCAGAGACGCTTTCAGTGCGTCAAAGGTTTCATAGCAGCGCTGGGGATAATCATCGCCTTCGTTGGCAAAGCGCTGTGGAATACCGTGGAATGACGTCACTAACAGATCCGGCTTGCCGTGCTGCGCAAATGATCGCTCTACTGAAGCTTTCAATGCGGCAATGTACGCCGGATGTTGTGCATAGTCGCGAATAAAATGGACCGACGGCAGGCTACGGTAACCGGCAAACACCTCGGTAATACCATCCCATACTGCCGCGACGGTGGAACAGGAAAATTGCGGGTAAAGCGGCAGAACAATAAGCCGGGTGACACCTTCTGCCATCAGGCTGTCGATGGCACTCTTGAGGCTGGGGTTACCGTAGCTCATGCCAAGCGCCACGGGCATATCCAGTCTTGCTGCCAGGGCGCTGCGCTGTCGCTGGCTGTAAACCATCAGCGGCGACCCTTCATCCATCCACACCGAGGCGTAGAGTTTTGACACGCGCGGCGAGCGGATTGGCAGAATACCGAAATTAAGCAGTGGCCACCATAGCCAGCGTGGCGCATCAACCACGCGCTTGTCGCTGAGGAACTGCTTCAGATAACGTTTCACGGCTGGAGTGGTTGGGGCATCAGGCGTGCCTAAATTCACCAGCAGCACGCCAGGTTTATCTTGCCTCATTGCTATTCCTTGAATTAGTGACAGGGTCAGTGATGTAAACCTGACCTATTTTAGCGGAAAAAGGCGGGAGTGGAACCGATTGGTGCAATTGAGCCAGGATAAACCCGGCTCACCGCTTTACCCGAGAATTTTTGCCAGTTCGGCGCTGACTTCTGTCACATGACGCGTACCATCGATTTTGTGGTAGGCCGTATTACCTGCCGCAGCTTCTTTGCTGTAATAAGCAATCAGCGGAGCCGTCATCTGATGATATTCCACCAGGCGTTTACGCACGGTTTCTTCCTGGTCGTCCTTGCGCGTGCTGAGCTCTTCGCCGGTCACATCATCTTTGCCTGCCACTTTCGGCGGGTTGAAGGTAACATGGTATACCCGACCCGACGACACATGCACCCGACGGCCGACGATACGCTCAACGATCAGTGCGTCCGGCACATCAAATTCCAGCACGTTGTCGACCTTGATACCCGCTTCCTTCATCGCATCAGCCTGGGGAATGGTGCGCGGGAAACCGTCCAGCAGGAAACCCTTACGGCAGTCTTCCTGAGCGATACGCTCTTTGACCAGTGCGATAACCAATTCGTCGGTAACCAACTTACCGGCGTCCATAATCTCTTTAGCTTTCTGACCCAGCTCCGAACCGGCTTTAACCGCGGCGCGCAGCATATCACCCGTAGAGATTTGCGGAATACCGTATTTCTCCATAATGAACTGAGCCTGAGTCCCCTTTCCTGCACCCGGAGCCCCGAGCAGAATAATACGCATTGCGTAAATCCCCTTGCGAATTGCTTAAATGAACACATTATCTGAGGGCACGAACATATCATCATGCCCCGTTTTTCACAAGGAAGGGCACGGTTATGCCATATCGGCGCAGCGCGATGCAGACTCCTTTTGACGGGCGTATAGCGACTGTGTCATCACCGTGATGATAATGATCGCACCGCCAATAACTGCCTGAACTGTGGGCACTTCACCCAAGAACAAATACATCCATAGTGGCGCTAACGCGGTTTCCAGCAGTAAGAACAGTCCGGCATTAGCAGGCGAGACAAAACGTGTTGATAAGGTAATTAACCCCATCGCCAGCGGCATGATCAGGGTGCCTTCAGCAATGACCCATCCCAGCTGTGCTGCCGACAGCATTTTCAGACTGATGACCACATCGGAACCTGACCCAAGGACGATCAATACCGAAGCCAGCAGCGCTCCCAGCGATGGCAGCCCGGCCGTTCCGCCGCTTACGCGCGAAGTAAAAATAAACGCCAGCGCCATCGATACTGCCGTAGCCAGCGCATAAAGATTGGCCACGCCGTTGTGACCCATGCTGTTCCCGGACATAACGATACTCACGCCAACAATGCCTGCCAGTGCAGCCAGCATCACGCTGCGATCGATCGCCACTTTAAACAACAGACGGCTCATCAGCGCCGAAATAAACGGCGTACCGGAGATGATAACCAGTACAGTTGCCACGTTGCCACGGTTCAGTGCATTAACGAAACAGGCGGAAGCGATGCAGAAAAACAGCGTCGAAAGCAAATTATCTCTGTTCAGCCACGGCTGCCCCAGCGTTGAACGGCTTTGACGCCAGAAGACCCAGATCAGCAGGCAAATGGTCCACATGCAGATCCCGCGCAGGGTGACAATCAGCCATGAGTTATTGATTCCCATCAGACGAATGAATACCGCATCGGTGCTCAGGATAACGCCGCCCGCCATGCCAATCAGATTGCCATTTACTGCCATGGAACCTTTCATTTTCCCTCCCATAATGCAATCAAATCTTGCTCTACCTGTTTGGTCATATCCACCCGCTGACTGCCATCGCCACGCACCCAACACGACAATCGCACCGTGTTGGTATGGGGGAAATAAGTGGCACCGGCTTTCTTAACCTGCTGTTGCCGTGTGGCGCTTAGCGTGGGTACAGGGAAGCAGCAGAATGGCAAGTCCGGTGCGCTGATAGAGCAAAAGTCCATCCCCGCTGCATCCTTGATTTCAACCGGCCGAACCTGGGCAACATTAAAGGGCTGCCAGCTGTGACTGCGCACATTGTCGAGCGCTTCTTCCAGCGGCTTGTCTGAAGAGGTGGACTCTTCAAACAGGCGTAATTCGCTACGCATCAGCGTGCTGAAGTGTTCAGAGCGTAAAGCAACGATCGCCAGCCCAACGGTCAATGAAGCGTGTTTATGCAAGGGGGCGACAAACACCGAACTCTCTGCGATCAGCTCGGCGTGGCGATTAGTGGCGAAACTGTGAGACGCATCAACAACCCCTTTCCCTTTGCAATCTTGCAGACTGTTAACTTCCCCCGTGTAAGGGCTAACGTGGGTAATAATCGGTACGCTGCCCGGCACGCTGGCATGCGCTGAAGATGAGTTAAACAGTTCACTGATGGGTTTGTAATGCGCATGCTTCGCCAGGCATAAAGAGGTTTCCTGCTTGTAGAACAGGTGTGAAAGGATCACTAACCCAACGCGCACCGACTGGACGAAAAACAGATCGTAATCATGTAGTCGGTATACCCGTGTAAGCTCTTCACGAAGTTCGTCTTTTAGCATATTGACTCGCTTATAAAACCGATCGCCGTGCACCTGCTGCAACTGCGGGGAAAGGGAGGAGGCATCCATCAGTTGATCAACTCTTGCTGGAATAACAGTGGCATAACGTTATTGCGAAAAATCGACCCGACCGCAATTTCACAGGGCGGTTTGCGATAATTTACCCATGTAATCTCTTCAATTTCATTGCCGGCGCGCGGCTGGCCAATAATTTCGACAAAATAAACGTGGTTCTCGATGGCCTGTGCTTCGAATTCAGCGCGACCATGAAACAGCCCAAAAGGTCGGAAACTTTTGATTTGCACACCCAGCTCTTCATCTAATTCTCGCTTGAGGCAGCTCAGATGATCTTCCCCTGCCAACGGTTTGCCACCGGGAGAAATAAAAATCGCGGTGCCCCGTTTACGGGTAAGTAACAGCGAGCGCTGATGAATAATAATGGCAGCGCATTTAACAATTGTTTTCATCTCAACTCCGAAAGACGTAATCCGCAGATTACGTCACGATTTTCGTACAGCCTCAGGCTGCGGCGCTGTTGTTCAAAACGGGAGGATTAAGCGTTTCGCCAGCAAGGAAATTCACAATATTATGTGCCAGAGGCGCTTTTTCTCTCAGATAAGCCAGCACGACATCATCTGAAGGCGTAGAGAAACTGTCGGCAAAGATGCTGATCCCCTCAAGGGATTTCGTCGAGATACCCAGCTGCAACAGACGATATTTCACGTCATCTGCCGACTGCGCAAACTCATAGACCGGCGACTGATAGTTGATGTCATATTGTGCCATCATCTCCATCAGGAAGGTTTTTGCCACCAGTCGCTGCTCCGGGAACTCCATTTGATAATGTGTAATGCCATCGTTGATGGTATTGATATCGTTGCGGCGGCAGAAATCGACCAGATGCGCATGAATGGCCAGTTTTTCGCCGAGCAGCACCAAATTTTTGCGATATTTGAGAATATCCTGTTCCAGCGCTTCGATGGCAATAGAGCGAAAAGCTCCGCTAATGTCGGCAACGGTATGACCCACGACCAGATCGCCAAAGCGATTCTTCATTTCTTCAACACGGTGCGACAAAATACCGCGATGCAGTGAGCATCCGCTATTACCCGACCACAGGTGGACAGGAATGCCCTGTAACATAAGATAACAAGCGGCCAGGGTGCTATCCCGACCACCGGTAAACATAACGAGTTGCGGCTTAACAGAATACTGATTTGTCATTTCCTTTCCTTCGCATAGCTGTTGAGTTTTAACGAGGTCTGACAAGGGGAAAATTCGTCTGTGTTAAGTGAGATTCCATCAGTTGATTCAGGCTGTTCGCTACCAGTACATTCCCCGGAACCTGTGCCAGACTAGTGAATTTTGGCTGGACTTAAAAATGATATAAACAGACACTTAATGTGAATTTTTCTAACAAGGTACGATAATGTCTAACCTTCCCTCACTGCGCGCATTACACTATTTCCATCAGGCTGCGCTGCGGCAGAGTTTTAGCCGCGCGGCACAATCGCTGAACGTAACGCACAGTGCCGTCAGTCATCAAATCAAACAGTTAGAAGAGTGGCTGGGAAAACCTTTATTTCTGCGGACTAAGGGCCGGGTGCAATTAACGGCAGACGGTGAGCGGCTTCAAGCGTGCTGTGTGCAAAGCTTTCGCAGTATAGAAGCGACCTGTGACAAAATTCGCGTGTGCGATCTTCACAGCCTGACGATATCGTGCGCCCCGAGTTTTCTGGCGCAATGGCTTATTCCGCGTATCAACCGCTTCACCTCACGTCATAGCGAAATCGCCCTGACTTTCCAGACCCACGTCGATCTGGAGAAGGTGCGGAGTGAGCATACCGACGTACTGATCCTCAGTCAGGAGCAGCCAGTACAGAAGGACATTGCCGCCACGCTGATTACCGTCGACTATATTGGCCCGGTATGTTCCCCAGCGTTCAGTAGCCGCTTCAGCTACGAGACCGATTTCTCTACCTTACCGCTGCTGCATGCCGATACCAAACTCAACGCCTGGTCCGAATGGGCGAAAAAAACCGGAGCGCGCGGTGATTTCTGGGCTGGAAATCATTTCGACAATCTGACTCTGGCGATTCAGGCGGCGCGTAACGGCATGGGGATTATCATGACGCCGCAGATCCTGGTGAAAAAAGAGATCTTCGACGGTTCACTGATTGCACCCCTGGGTTTTGCCGAGGTGGATCGCGCTACCTGGATGATGATAAAAGCGTCACGCAAGGCGGATAAGGGGATTGAATTATTTCGCAGCTGGCTATTAGAAGAAGCTTCGATGATGGAGTAGCAGGGCATCGCTCAGGACGGTCAACGACACTGAATGACAGTTCGGCATCATCGCAATGCCGCTGGCAAGGATCTGCCAAATCACAGTACATCTTAAGACATTCATCTAACAGAACTTACACGCGTAACCGGCTGTTACTCTTCAGGTGGTTGATTTTTCTAATAAAATAGTTATGCGAAATGACGTGATGATATTAAATAGTGAGAAAGGGAGTGCAAAGCAGGAATGAAGGAAAAGCTGATTAATGACTCACCGGCAGAATTTCTGCCGGTGAGTCAACAGCCCTGTTACAGAATACTGTGCGGATTATCCCAGCAGCAGCTGGTTCATCCGGCGGATAAACTGATTCGGATCTTCCAGCGTGCCTTTTTCGGCAAACAGCGCCTGGTCCAGCAGCAGCTCGATCCACTCGGCAAAGCGTGCCTCATCCTGAGTATCGGCAGCGCGTTTCACTAACGGATGTTCGGGATTCAGCTCAAACAGATATTTTACTTCCGGCACATCCTGGCCCGCAGCGGCAAACAGTTTTGCCATCTGGGTAGTCATTTCGTTAGCTTCGGTGGTAACGATTGCCGGCGTATCGGTCAGGCGGTGCGTCAGACGCACTTCTTTCACTCGCTCACCCAGCAGGCTTTTCACCCGCTCAACAAACGGCTCCAGCGCTTTCCCGGCCTCTTTCTGTTCTTCGGTTTGCTCGTCCGCCAGCTTGCTTAGCGCGTCATCCGCCTTGCTGACTGACTGGAATGTTTTTCCGTCGAACTCGGTAAGATAGCTCATCATCCATTCGTCAATGCGGTCCGAAAGCAGCAGAACCTCGATGCCTTTCTTGCGGAACAGCTCCAGATGCGGGCTGCTTTTCGCGGCAGCGTAGCTATCGGCTGTGATGTAGTAAATCTTCTCCTGGCCTTCCACCATGCGGCTGACGTAATCTTCCAGCGATACGGTTTGCGCCGCCCCTTCGAAGCTGGTAGTGGCGAAACGCAACAGTTTGGCGATGGTCTCGGCGTTGCCGCTGTCTTCTGCCGGGCCTTCCTTCAGCACCAGACCGAACTGCTGCCAGAATTTCTGATATTTCTCTTCATCATCCTTCGCCACCCTCTCCAGCATCTGCAGTGAACGCTTGGTCAGCGCCCCGCGCAGCGTCTGGGTGATGCGGCTGTCCTGCAAAATTTCACGCGACACGTTGAGCGGCAGATCGTTAGAGTCAATCAGTCCTTTGACGAAGCGCAGATAGTTCGGCATGAACTGTTCAGCATCGTCCATGATAAACACGCGCTGCACGTACAGTTTCAAACCATGTTTGTGATCGCGGTTCCACATGTCCCACGGTGCCTGGGCCGGGATATACAGCAGGCTGGTGTACTCCTGCTTGCCTTCTACCCGGTTATGGCTCCAGGTAAGCGGGTCGGTAAAGTCGTGGGCAACGTGCTTATAAAACTCTTTGTATTCGTCTTCGCTGATATCAGACTTGTTACGCGTCCACAGCGCCTGCGCTTTGTTGATCTTTTCCCAGGTGGTGGTGTCGTCTTCTTCGTTATGAGTTTCGATCTCCACCGGCAGGGCAATATGGTCAGAGTATTTACTGATAATGCTGCGAACGCGCCACGCATCAAGGAACTCATCTTCACCTTCACGCAAATGCAGAGTGATTTCGGTCCCGCGATCGCTTTTCTCAATGTCGGCAATGGTATAATCGCCTTCACCGGCAGATTGCCAGAATACCCCTTCATCGGCAGCAGCGCCCGCGGCACGGGTACGCACGGAAACGTTATCCGCAACGATAAACGCCGAGTAGAAACCCACGCCGAACTGGCCGATGAGCTGGCTGTCTTTGGCCTGATCAGATCCCAGGGATTCAAGGAAGGATTTCGTACCGGACTTGGCAATGGTGCCCAGGTTTTCAATGACTTCGTCGCGACGCATCCCAATGCCATTATCGCTTAGCGTCAGGGTGCGTTTTTCCTTGTCGACCGCCACCCGCACGCGCAGATCGCCATCCCCCTCGTACAGTTCCGGGGTGGATAACGCCTTGAAGCGCAACTTATCAGCGGCATCGGAGGCGTTTGAGATCAGTTCGCGCAGGAAGATTTCTTTGTTTGAATAGAGCGAGTGAATCATCAGGTGCAGAAGCTGTTTTACCTCTGACTGGAAGCCACGTGTCTCTTGTCCTTTCATGGTCATTGCTACCTCAATGAAAACAGGTTGATGAACGTTGAGGTAAAGATGGGGATGTAAAAATGGATTTCAAGACGGCACGAAGAGTTCGTGCCATTTAATTGCTCAAAATTTGAACTTTTGACGCCCGACCAGTGAATGCGACAGCGTGGTGCCATCGACCATTTCCAGCTCTCCGCCCACCGGAACACCATGCGCAATGCGGCTGGCGTCCACGCCGTACTGTTCACACAGGCTGGCAATGTAGTTAGCGGTTGCCTCACCTTCCACCGTCGGATTGGTGGCGAGGATCACTTCCTGAATCGATTCCTTTTCCAGCCGCTGCTCCAGCCGGTCAAGGCCGATGTCATCTGGCCCGATACCATCCAGCGGCGACAGATGCCCCATCAGTACAAAGTAACGGCCAGCGAACTGCCCGGTTTGCTCAATGGCGTGGATGTCTGCCGGGCTTTCCACTACGCAAATCAGCCCATTTTGCCGACGCCGTGGATTAGCGCAAATGGTGCAAATGTCCTGTTCAGTGAAGGTCCGACAGTCGGCACAGTGTCCGATCTCCGACATCGCCCGCGTCAAAGCCTGAGCCAGGCGCATCCCGCCGCTACGATCGCGCTGTAACAGCTGAAAAGCCATGCGTTGAGCCGACTTAGGCCCAACGCCCGGCAGGCAGCGCAGCGACTCCATTAATGTTTCGAGGAGGGGGCTGGTTTGCATCAGAACGGCATCTTGAAACCAGGTGGCAGAGACATACCGTTTGATACCGTTGCCATTTTTTCTTTCTGTGCTTCAGCAATACGGCGGGCCGCATCATTAAAGGCCGCCGCCACTAAATCTTCCAGCATATCTTTGTCGTCTTCCAGCAGGCTAGGATCGACCTCAACCCGGCGACAGCTGTGGGAGCCGTTAATCGTGACCTTCACCAAACCGGCCCCGGACTCGCCGGTGACTTCCATCGCGGCGATCTCTTCCTGCACCTGCGCCATTTTATCCTGCATCTGCTGGGCCTGTTTCATCAGGTTACCCAATCCGGCTTTACCAAACATACGTTCTCTCTCTTTAGCTCAGGCCACATCATCTCTGTCAGAGCGATGCGGCGGTTTAAACAGGTCGGATACTGTCTTCGTCTACTTCGGCACCGAATAACCGGCACAGCGTCTGAATATGCGTATCCGTAATAATCGACTGACGCGCCTGCGCCAGCTTCTCCTGGTAAATCTTTTGCCGCCACTCCAGTGGCGTTAGCTCCGCAGAATTATCATCCTCTATCACGGTTAATTCAATAGGGCGTCCGGCTGCTTCACTCAAGGCTTCCTTCAGCGCTTTTTGCGCTGAGGGGGAATTAAGATGACGCTGGGCAGAGCGTAGATGCAGACAGATGCCGTTATCGATGGTCTCTTTCCAGGCATTTAACGCCAGCTGTTGCACCAGTTTCGGCAAGGTGAGCGCAGCGATTTCAGCCGCCCAGGCATCGCGTTCCAGCGATTCCGCCACCAGCTTAACGACCAGCTCCGGGTGCTTTTCATACTCCAACGCATTGCGCAACGCTTTGGGCGTTGCGCGCGGTTCCGTTTTCACTGCCGTAGGGTTTTGCGCTTTCCAGCGATAGGCTTCTTGTTTTATGGGAGCCACTTCGCCCGCGGTCTGCTGCTGACGCCGCTGCCCGCGCTCGCTGAATGCTGCCAGCCGCTCCAGTGATGAACTTGCCGGCCGCGCACTCTGCGCTGCCGGCTCACTCTTTTTTGACTTGCTCGCCCCCTGATGGCGCATTAACTGCGTTCGCGCCTGCAGGAGCTGGCTGGTGGCGTCCGATACCCCCTGAGACGATGGCACCTGCGGTGACGGCGGTGCCACCGCTTCGCTGCGCGTTTCACTCTGAGCGGATGCTTGCGCTGGCAAAGCAGCGGGCGTCATCGCCGGTCGCGCTATCGGTTCGGCAATCACCGCCTTAGGGTGGAAAGCCAGCGCACGCAGTAGCGTCATTTCAACACCCATGCGGCGGTCCGGCGCCAGCGATAGCTCTTTGCGCCCCATCAGCAACGTCTGGTAATAGAGTTGCACATCGGCGGGCGGCAGCACCCGGGCCAGTTCGCGCAGCCGCTGGGCTACAGCAGCCATGTCTTCACTCAACGCAGAAGGCAGCAGCTGGATCATCGCCACACGATGCAGCAGCGTGAGCATTTCTACCAGCAGGGCTTCCCACTCGACCCCACGCGTGGCCGCCTGGTTGACCAGCGCCATCACCTGCGCCCCATCGGCGTGAACCAGCGCTTCAATCAGCGCCAGCGGCTGTTCATCATCAAGCATCCCGAGCATGTCGTTGACGGTGGCAGTCGTGACCTGCCCCTGCCCCATCGCGATCGCCTGATCGGTAAGGCTCAGTGCATCACGCATGCTGCCATCAGCCGCGCGCGCCAGCAGCTGAAGAGCACGGCTTTCCGCGCTAATAGTCTCTGCGTGAAGAACATGCTGCAACTGACCACGGATTTGTTCCTGATCCAGCGCTTTAAGATGAAATTGCAGACAGCGTGATAAAATGGTGACCGGCAGCTTCTGCGGATCCGTGGTGGCCAACAGAAATTTAACGTGTTCCGGCGGTTCTTCAAGGGTTTTCAACAGCGCGTTAAAGCTGTGACGCGAAAGCATATGCACTTCATCGATCAGATAGACCTTAAAACGCCCGCGCGCCGGCGCATATTGTACGTTATCCAGTAGATCGCGGGTGTCTTCCACCTTAGTGCGTGAAGCAGCATCGATTTCAATCAGATCGACAAAGCGGCCCTGTTCAATTTCGCGGCAATTATCGCACTGCCCACAGGGGGTGGCAGTGATACCGGTTTCGCAGTTAAGTCCCTTCGCCAACAGGCGGGCAATGGTGGTTTTCCCAACGCCACGGGTGCCGGAAAACAGATAAGCGTGATGGATGCGGCCAAGGGACAAACCATTAGCCAGCGCGGTCAGCACATGTTGCTGTCCGACAACCTCGGTAAACGCTTGTGGACGCCACTTGCGGGCCAGTACCTGATAGCTCATTAAGACTTCATCATCGAGTGGAATAGGGTGTATTAGGGTTGTGGTAAACCAGTCCAGGCAACTATAACAGTTTATCGCCGTTGTCGTCTTATCGCTGTCACTTTATCACGCCCGGGCTGCGATTGGCCGGCAGAAGTCAGTCATTTTGACCGGGAAAAGAGAAGGATAACGGCAGCCGCCGGAAGGTGGAAAAAGACCGGGCCAGACAAGGCTGACCCTATCCCGGTTAGTGGCCAGGGAAGTTCACCAGGCTATAACTTTCAATGCCCTGTGCTTGCAGGCGAGCTTCGCCACTGAGGTCAAACAAGTTAATAACAAAAGCCGCATCCTTGACGCTGCCGCCTGCACGGCGGATCAGCTTCGCGGTCGCTTCAATGGTGCCGCCGGTTGCCAGCAAATCATCCACTACCAGCACTACGTCGCCCGGCTGGATCGCATCGCAATGCAGCTCCAGCGTATCGGTGCCGTACTCCAGCGCATAATCTTCGGCAAAGGTTTTACGTGGCAGTTTGCCCGGTTTACGCACGGGGACAAAACCGACTCCCAGTCCCAGAGCGACCGGCGCGCCAAACAGAAAACCCCGCGCTTCAGTGCCCACTACCTTGGTGATACCTGCATGACGATAGCGTTCTACTAACAGTTCAATGCTTAGCGCAAACGCTTTCGGGTCTTCCAGCAGGCTGGTGACATCACGGAAGAGGATGCCCGGTTTAGGATAATCCGGGATGCTTTTGATGCTGTTTTTTAGAAATTCAAGCTGCTGCGCAGTCGCGGTCATAATCTTGTGCCCGGTAAAAACAAATCTGACTCACGCAGCTTCATCTCACGCGGCAATCGCCGATGCGTGAAATTCAAACGTCGAGGGGAAGCCGCGTACGAAAACGACCAAATCTATGCAAAGCGCCGGCCAATTGCAACCGTATTCAGCAAAATCAGGGTTATTCATCTCCTGTATCATGCACCGGCAGTCGGATGATAAAAATAATCAGCGGGATGAGAATGGCGAGTAACAGGAGTCGGAGCCAAAAAATGTTGATCATCCACAGTGATAAAGCAAAGGTGAGCAAAATAAACAGGATTGCCTTGCCCTTAGCGCCCGGAGGCATGGCGTGGTGCTGCTGCCAGTAGCGCAGATAACGCCCAAACACCGAACGATGCAACAGCCAATCGTGAAAGCGCGGCGACGATCGGGCAAAGCACCACGCTGCCAGCAGTAAAAAAGGCGTGGTGGGCAGCAGTGGCAGGATAACGCCGATAGTGGCTAATATCATGGCTAACCAACCCAAAGTCATCAGAATGTAACGTCGCATGGCAAGCCCGCATAATTCAGAGTTAAATTCAGGTTATCATACCGGGATTAACGCCGGGGAGAAGCCAATGAAGAGCGTAGTTTTGTTGCAACAACTGGAAATTCAGCTCGAAAAGCTGGCGCTGGCCGTCGAGCCTCATGCCAATAAGCGTACGACACAGGCACGCTTCGACCATCAGTTGTTTCATTGCCACACCACCCGACTTGGCGATTATTTGCTGGAAGTACGCCAAACGCTGGCACAGTTAGCGCAAAGCGTGCGTGATAACCGCACTGAAAGCGTAGCGTGGATGGCCGAACGGGTGGTTTTACAAATGAGCGCGCTACAGCGTGAAGTCGCCACGCAAAAAATGCGCAGCAGCGAGCGCCGCCCGGCCCCAGTCAAAGAGAATTTGTACGAGAAGCTGGCGGAACATCAGGACTTTGAGCGCCGCCTGCGCGCCATGATCGGCGATCGTGAAAGCCTGTTAGCGCAGCAGGAAACGCTGATCCGGCAGCAGCACTTACAACGCGAACTGGCGGCGCTGGAAGGACGTTTGCAGCGTTGTCTGCAAGCTTTAAAACGAATTGAGCGCGCCATTGAAAACCGTGAACGTGGGTTATAATATAACCGAATAAGTCGCGTTGCAGGCAAAACGAAATGGTGTTTTGCACAGTACTGGCGCTGCCTCAAAGGGGGAAGGCCCGGGCGAAGTCGAGTAATACGCTGCCAACGTTCCTGCCGCCTGAAGTATGACGGCTATTAGCCTTTTATGACTGGAGCAGCGGTAATATTATGGGTCTGCTTACCTGGATTGTCATCGGCCTGCTGGTGGGTATTGTGGCCTGGCGCCTGTTCCCCGCCCGGGCCAGTGGGCTGGTCAGCTCGCTGGTACTTGCCGCCATCGGTGCGTTGATCGGCGGATATATCAGTAGTTACTTCGAATACGGTTCTCTGAGCGTTTTCGACACACATGCCCTGCTAATGGCGCTGGTCGGTGCGCTGATCATGGCCGGCGTGGGCAGAATTCTGCGCATCTAAAGCTTCAGCTTATGCAGTACATCTGATAAGGAGACCTTATGTCGCTGGAAACTGCGCCAGAAGAAATCAAACTAGCCGTTGATTTGATTATGTTACTTGAGGAAAATCAGCTTGACCCGGCAACCGTGCTGGCAGCCCTGGCTATTGTACAACGGGATTTTGAACAAAAGGTCATCGCATTGGCATAATTCGCCATCAGGCCGGTTTGCGCAAGGTTACGCTGTAGTTCAACATATCAATTAAGGTAGCCACCAGTTGCGCAGCATCTTCGGCCAGATCAAAGCTTTCCGGCATAAATAGCCAGTTTTCCATGATGCCGCTCACATAGCCGCGCATCACCACCGCGGCGCGTCGGGTATCCAGGTTTTCCGGAAGTTGCTTTGCTGCAATACACTCTTTCAGCACCTCTTCTATCTTTTCATAACATTCAAGATAGAGGTTTTGCTGCATCAGTTGCAGGGTGGTCATTTCACCCACGAACTCACATTTATGGTAAATGATTTCCATAAGCGCACGTCTTCTTGGGTCGGTGGCAGTCGCTTCAAACACATACAGAAGCATCGCACGCATCACGGAAAGTGGATCCTCCGGGTATTTTGATTGATACTCAAGTTCCAGTGCAGTCAAACCAGATTCGGACTGAGTCCAGATTTCATTGAGCAAATCGGTTTTATTTTTAAAATGCCAGTAGATTGCACCTCGCGTCACGCCTGCGCCTGCGGCAATGTCCGCCAGTGACGTATTAGCAACGCCATGTTCAGAAAAACGCTTGATAGCCGCATCTATAATGTGATTGCGCGTTTCCTGCGCTTGTTGTTTGGTATTTCGTGCCATAGCGGTATGATTTACAACGCTTCAGACTTACATACATTTGCGAATGTATGTACTATAGCACGACTAAAATTTAAACGCAGCAGTGGGTTTGTAATCCATTGAACAATCGATATCGGACATTCGAGGTTTATTTATGAACAAAAACAGAGGGTTAACGCCTCTGGCGGCCGTTCTGATGCTTTCAGGGAGCTTAGCGCTGACTGCGTGTGATAAAAAAGATCCACAGCAGACTGAACAGCAGCAGGCGCCAGAAGTAGGCATCATAACGTTAAAAAGTACCCCGCTTAAAATCACTACCGACCTGCCAGGTCGTACCTCGTCGTTCCGAGTCGCAGAAGTTCGCCCACAGGTTTCAGGCATTATTTTGAAACGCAACTTCGTTGAGGGTAGCGATATCAAGGCAGGTGAGTCTTTATATCAAATCGATCCGGCCACTTATCAGGCCGCATATGATAGCGCTAAGGGCGATCTGGCACAGGCACAGGCCAATGCGCAAATTGCTGCTACGACCGTAAGACGCTACAAACCCCTGATGGGGACTAAGTATATCAGCCAGCAGGACTACGACACGGCTGTCGCTACCCAGAGCCAGACGGCGGCTGCCGTTGTGGCGTCACGGGCAGCGGTAGAGTCAGCTCGTATTAATCTTGCCTATACCAAAGTAACCTCGCCGATCGATGGCCGAATTGGTAAATCTTCCGTAACCGAAGGGGCGTTGGTCACCAGCGCGCAAACTACCGCGCTGGCAAGCGTACAGCAGCTGGATCCTGTCTATGTTGACGTAACGCAGCCCAGCGAAGATTTTATGCGCCTGCGTGAAGAGCTGGCTTCCGGGAAGTTGCAGCAAATTAACGGAAAAGCTGAAGTTAAACTGCTGTTGCAGAGCGGTAGTGAATACGCTCAGAGCGGAGTATTAGAATTCTCTGATGTTACCGTTGATGAAACCACCGGTTCTATCACTCTGCGTGCCATCTTCCCCAACCCGGATCATCACCTGCTGCCGGGCATGTTTGTCCGTGCACGTCTGGATGAAGGCACCAACCCGAACGCGCTGTTAGTCCCTCAGCAAGGCGTAACGCGCACGCCAACCGGCCAGGCAACTGCTATGGTGGTCGGCCCGGATAACAAAGTTGAATCACGTAATCTGACCGCCGATCGGGCAATAGGTGATAAGTGGCTGGTGACTGAAGGTCTTAACGCCGGCGACCGCGTGATTATTACTGGTCTGCAGCGGGTGAAACCAGGTGCAACGGTGACACCACAGGAAGTCAGCGACGATGGCGCCAAAACTACGACTCAGGCGCAGTCTGAGAAACCGAAGTCTTAACAGGAGCCGCTGATACATGGCTAAGTTTTTTATCGATCGCCCTATTTTCGCCTGGGTTATCGCCATCATTGTTATGTTGGCGGGTACGCTGTCGATCCTGAAACTGCCGATTGAGCAATATCCTAACGTTGCTCCGCCGGCCATTGAGATCACGGCGACCTACCCGGGCGCCGATGCGAAAACCCTGCAGGACTCCGTCACCCAGGTTATCGAACAAAATATGAATGGCATCGACGGCCTGATGTATATGGGTTCCAGCAGCGACTCGTCAGGCACGCTGCAGCTTACCCTGACATTCGAGTCCGGTACTGATGCCGATATCGCTCAGGTGCAGGTGCAGAATAAGCTGCAGCTGGCAACGCCGCTGCTGCCCCAGGAAGTCCAGCAACAGGGGATCAGCGTACAGAAATCCTCCAGCAGCTTTCTGATGGTCGCCGGTTTCATTAATGACAGCGGCACCATGACGCAGAATGATATCTCCGACTACGTTGGATCTAATATCAAAGATCCGCTCAGTCGTGTCTCCGGCGTGGGGGATACCCAGCTGTTCGGGGCGCAATATGCGATGCGTATCTGGATGGACCCGCACAAGCTTAACAACTACCAGCTTACCCCGGTAGACGTTATTAGCGCGATTAACACGCAGAACGCCCAGGTAGCGGCGGGCCAACTCGGTGGTTCACCGCCGGTTAAAGGCCAACAGCTGAATGCCTCGATCATCGCGCAGACCCGTCTGACCTCGACGGAAGAGTTCGGTAAAATCCTGCTGAAAGTGAATGCTGACGGTTCACGCGTACGCCTGAGCGATGTGGCGCATATTGAGCTGGGCGGTGAAAATTACGAGGTTATTGCTCGCTATAACGGGCAACCTGCCTCGGGTTTGGGTATCAAGCTGGCTACCGGAGCAAACGCACTGGATACCGCGGCGGCAGTGAAAGCGGAGTTAGTTAAGCTGGAGCCGTTCTTCCCCTCAGGGCTGAAGGTGGTTTACCCGTATGACACCACGCCATTCGTCAAAATTTCGATCAATGAAGTGGTTAAAACTCTGGTAGAAGCTATCGTGCTGGTGTTCCTGGTGATGTATCTGTTCTTGCAGAACTTCCGCGCCACCCTGATCCCAACGATTGCGGTGCCGGTCGTATTGCTGGGTACTTTCGCCATAATCAGCGCTTTCGGGTACTCAATCAATACCTTGACGATGTTCGGGATGGTGCTGGCTATTGGCCTGCTGGTCGATGACGCCATCGTAGTGGTGGAAAACGTCGAGCGTGTCATGGCCGAAGAGGGCCTGTCGCCAAAAGAAGCCACGCGCAAGTCGATGGATCAGATCCAGGGTGCGCTGGTCGGCATCGCTCTGGTGCTGTCAGCGGTATTTATCCCGATGGCCTTCTTCGGTGGTTCTACCGGCGTTATCTACCGCCAGTTCTCGATTACCATCGTTTCGGCGATGGTGCTGTCGGTCATTGTTGCACTGATTCTGACCCCGGCACTCTGTGCCACTATGTTGAAGCCCATAAATAAAGGCGATCATGGCAAAACCACCGGTTTCTTTGGCTGGTTTAACCGACTGTTTGACAAAAGCACCCATCACTATACCGACAGCGTCGGCCATATTGTGCGCAGTACCGGTCGTTACCTGGTGATTTATCTGCTGATTGTGGTGGGTATGGCATTCCTGTTCCTGCGTCTGCCAACCTCCTTCCTACCGGAGGAGGACCAGGGGGTATTTCTGACCATGGCACAGCTGCCTGCTGGCGCAACCCAGGAACGTACCCAGAAAGTGCTCGACCAGGTAACGGATTACTACCTGAATAAAGAAAAGACGAACGTCAACTCGGTGTTTACCGTTAACGGCTTCGGCTTTGCCGGGCGCGGGCAAAATACCGGGCTGGCTTTTGTCAGTCTGAAGCCCTGGGATGAACGTTCTGGTGCCGAAAACAAAGTCCCGGCCATTACCGGTCGGGCAATGGGCGCACTTTCGGCGATCAAAGATGCGATGGTGATCCCGTTTAACCTGCCGGCTATTGTTGAACTTGGAACCGCCACCGGTTTTGACTTCCAGCTTATCGATCAGGGCGCCCTGGGCCATGAAAAACTCACCGCGGCACGCAACCAGCTGTTGGGGATGATTGCTCAGCATTCAGATACGCTGGTTGGTGTGCGTCCAAACGGGTTGGAAGACACCCCACAGTACAAACTGACTATCGACCAGGAGAAAGCTCAGGCATTGGGGGTTTCGCTGTCTGATATCAACACGACGCTCGCTGCCGCCTGGGGGGATCATACGTCAATGACTTCATTGACCGTGGCCGTGTGAAGAAAGTGTACGTGATGGGTGGTGCTCCATACCGCATGCTGCCAACTGACATTGGTAACTGGTATGTTCGCGCTACCAACGGCGAAATGGTGTCGTTTAACGCCTTTGCTTCCGCACAATGGGTTTACGGTTCACCACGTCTGGAACGCTATAACGGTCTTCCTTCGATGGAACTACTGGGCCAGCCGGCGGCGGGTAAAAGCTCCGGTGAAGCGATGAACCTGATGCAAGAGCTGGCGTCTAAGTTGCCAACCGGTATCGGCTATGACTGGACCGGCATGTCTTACCAGGAACGACTATCGGGTAATCAGGCTCCGGCACTGTATGCAATTTCATTGATTGTGGTGTTCCTGTGTCTGGCTGCGTTGTACGAAAGCTGGTCCATCCCCTTTGCCGTTATGCTGGTCGTACCGCTTGGGGTTATCGGCGCATTAATTTTCACCACTCTGCGTGGACTGAGTAATGATGTCTACTTTGTGGTAGGGCTGCTAACCACCATCGGGCTGTCGGCGAAAAACGCCATCCTGATTGTCGAGTTTGCTAAAGACCTGATGGAGAAAGAAGGAAAAGGCCTGGTGGAGGCAACGCTGGAGGCGGTGCGAATGCGTTTACGCCCAATCCTGATGACCTCACTGGCATTTATCCTCGGCGTGCTGCCGTTGGCGATCAGTAGCGGTGCCGGTTCCGGCGCTCAGAACGCCGTAGGTACCGGCGTGATGGGCGGCATGGTAACCGCTACGGTGCTGGCGATATTCTTCGTACCGGTGTTCTTCGTGGTAGTGCGCCGCCGCTTCAGTAAAAACAAAGATGATATTGAACACAGCCATCCTGTGGACAAACACTAATCGACAACCGTCGTGAGGAAGTAAGAGGCCGCCAGGGTTAACTGCGCGGCCTTTTTTTTGCCTTGAATATCCCCTTTGAGTGGTTGCAATTCAGGGATTGGCGATGCATACTTTTGGTTATATTATAACATATCAATTGAGGGAGTAATGAAACCGGAAATCCATCCTGTTTACCGCAAGGTCGTGTTCCATGACACAACGGCTGATGCTTATTTTGTTGCAGGTTCCACCACGACAACTGAACGAACCGTCCAGCTTGAAGGTGAAGCTATGCCCTGTATGCCGCTGGATGCTTCCTCCGCTTCGCACGTTTACTATACCGGCAAGCAGAAAAATTTTGCCAAAGAGAGCAGTGCTGCGCGCTTCAATCAGAGATTGAACCGTTTTCCTGACGCAATGAAAATAAGGACAATATTATGCAGGTTCTGAGCTCACTGGCGTCGGCCAAAAAACGCCACAAGGATTGCAAAGTCGTTCGCCGTCACGGCCGCGTATTTGTGATCTGCAAAAGCAATCCGCGTTTCAAAGCCGTACAGGGCAGAGGCGGCAAAAAGAAGCGTTGACTGTGAGCGTCCCGGCGCACAGGAACGTGCCTCACAGCTTCAAATCAAGGATAGCGCCAGCTGTCCTTTTTAATTTGCCTTATCGCGGTTTTTACAGGTTCGGGCGACTCAAAGCCACTGCACGGCCAGTAGCCCATCGCGACCTTAGAAACGGGAACAGTCTTTTTCAGTTCCCGGCCAGTGCGAAAGCCAGCGACCTGACAGTGTGGAACCGACAGGCTGGCCAAACCACTTAACGTATGGCACTAGCCTCGCCAGGCTTTAACAGTGATGATTTGATGTCGTCACTGCCACCCCACCGGGGCCTTTATGCGCCAGTTAAACTGACCAGCTGGTGCAGGGCTGGTGCCAGGCAGCTGTTGACCTGTGATAATTACCTGACGGATCGTCGTACCAACCAACTTATTGTTAGCAAAATAATGACCCTGTGATGCAAGGCCGGGCCGTTGCCCCCCACGACCGGAGATAAAAGGGTCACTCAGTCAGAATCACCTTTGAAAGGCGTTATAATATAACAATAAAATAACCCAGGCACGTTGGCAGGATAAACGATGAAATGTATCTATTTATTACGCCAAATTTCTCTTCCAACATCGACCTCTATATATAAATAAAACTCAACCGGCCCCTTATACCTGTTATGTAGGGAATACGGACAGGGGAATATTTAACCACCACATCATTGTGATAAGCTATACTGCAATTAACGGGTCGCCGGTTTAGCCATGTCTGGCAACTATCCTGGGTAAAAAATATCTCCGCGAGGAAAAAATGCACAAAACTTTACCAGTAAAGTACAGCCAAACTGATGTCGATCCGCTTGAATTAATGTCAGAAATCCGACAGTCAATTCCTAAAATAGAGACTGACCTGGTGGGTTCCCTTGAGTGGTATTCATCCGATGCGCGATATGTTCCCAACACTATCAGAATTATTTCTCTGGAACATTTAGGGCAATCGCGTTATAAAATGAACTATAGCTTTAGCTGGAACTTGTTCAATGCCTGTTTAGATATTGATGCGGTTGAAACAACCAATCAGTCGGTCAACTTTAGCTATAGTCCGAACGAACTGATTTTCGACTTTGTTGATAACCATCGCCAAACAACGTCAGACGAATTGTAATATTTAGTCATCACCGATACAGATAATTCATACCAGGTTATATTTGTACAGATGTTCATAGTCGCGTCGTAATTACCAATTCCAGGCACACTGAGTTTACAAGTGCGGCTTAATGGCATGTTTCGCGAGCTATGGAGGGAAAAATGATGGACGAATACTCACCGAAAAGGCATGATATTGCGCAGCTGAAATTCTTATGTGAAAACCTGTATGATGAAAGTCTGGCTACGTTAGGCGACAGCCATCATGGCTGGGTTAACGACCCCACCTCAACGAGCAATCTTCAGCTTAACGACCTGATAGAGCACATTGCAGCATTCACAATGAATTACAAAATCAAGCATATCGAAGACAGCGATCTGATAAGTCAAATTGATGAGTATCTGGACGACACCTTTATGCTTTTCAGCAATTACGGTGTCAACAATCTTGACTTACAACGCTGGCAAAAATCAGCGAAGCGATTGTTTAACATTTTTGCTAAAGAATGCGTAATGAGCCAGATCCAGTCCAGCCATTCATTTAGCAGCCCATAACTCTTTTTACGGTTTAATAATGACTGACAAACTTCTAACGAAAACTGACTACCTGATGCGCCTCAGGCGTTGTCGTTCAATCGATACACTTGAACGCGTGATTGAAAAGAACAAGTACGAATTATCTGATGATGAACTGGCTGTATTTTATTCAGCCGCCGATCACCGTCTTGCTGAACTAACCATGAATAAGCTGTACGACAAAGTACCGGTCGCTGTCTGGAAGTTTGTCCGTTAAAAACGTAAAAGGTGTTGAGAAGCAGAATAAAGAAGGCAAAGAGCTGGCTAAGGCAGAATTGGGTGGGGGCCCTGCCAGCTACATCCCGGCACACGCGTCGTCTGTTACGGCTGCTTCCTTCCGGACCTGACCGAGTTCACAAATTAGCGTTGCGGGAGAACCAACAGGGCCCCCATTGAACGCCCTGATTAATCAGAGCGCAGGCATTATCAATGATGCCCTTACCAATTGCAAGCTACCTCCTGATAACCGTTGTTTTCTTGCTCAATTTGCAATTTTATTCCCCGCCATGGAGCATCATGAGTTTGAAATCTGACAACTTCCAACAACGAATCTGGCAAATCATCGCCGCCATTCCTCATGGCTCGGTGGTAACATACGGTGACGTCGCCCTGCTGGCCGGTTCACCCCGCGCTGCTCGCCAGGTCGGTGGGGTACTGAAAAGATTGCCTGAAGGCAGTAAACTTCCCTGGCATCGGGTAATAAATCGTAAAGGGGAAATCTCGTTGGCTGGGGATGTTTTTGTCAGGCAGCGCCTGGCGCTGTTGAGCGAAAACATAGAAGTTTCTCTGGAGGGGAAAATCTGTCTGCAGCGCTACCGCTGGCAACGTTTGTAACGCCCCTTGCGGGGCGCTGTCATTAAAGCGATGTCGCAGCCGGAACGCTGGATGATGGGGTAATCTGAGTAGGTGACGTTAAAGGTACAGTGTTAGCCGCTCCACTTTGCGTCGGGATGGCGACTGAGGGGACCGGAACCAGCGTCAAATCCTGGCGCGTGCCGCCGCTGGTGACCACCTGCTTCACCGTATCGGTAATAAACAGCAACTTGCCATCTACCATCACTGCCGCACTTAACAGAATGCGCGCATTTGGCTTAATGTCTGCGGGATTGAACGGCAGGGTAAAGCGGAAAGGTGCCTGTGCCCCTTCTGTGCGCACTACCCGCTGCGCCAGGATTTTAGACGGTGCGTCAGCCAATGAGGCATCAGAAAGGGTGACCGTCAGTACCGCGTTGGGCGGCAGAGCGACTTTTTGACGGATCCATGCCGTACCGCTAACATTAGGCATTCTCAGCGTCGATGACTGCCCGGTGACCTGAGATCCCAGTGTAGGAGTTGGCACATTTGTGCTTTTATCGGCACAACCCGAGATTGCAACGGCCAGCGCTGCGCCACTTAATACTTGCCAGATTTTCATTAATCATTTCTCCTTAAACTCAGTGCTTACGGCAAAACATTGCCACTGATTGGCCAATTTTGACTACTTTGGTGAGTTTAATACTGGCACAAGTTGCTGATTTTTTCCTGTATATCGCTATTTTCATATTCAGGCCGTATTTGAACAGGTCGTACAACCGGTCGTTGAGACCATCTGGTCAGATTTCGCACACTGCAGTCATAAAACATATTGAGGAACCGGGTATGAGTCAGGCATTGCATAATCTGTTAATCCTGCTGGATCTGGAAAAGCTGGAAGAAGGCCTGTTTCGCGGACAGAGTGAAGATCTTGGTCTGCGACAGGTTTTTGGCGGCCAGGTGGTAGGCCAGGCGCTGTACGCCGCCAAACAAACGGTGCCGCAGGATCGCGTCACCCACTCATTTCACAGCTATTTTTTGCGTCCTGGCGACAGTCAGAAAACCATTATCTATGATGTGGAAAATTTGCGTGACGGGCAAAGTCTTAGCGCCCGCCGGGTGAAGGCAGTGCAAAATGGTCAGCCGATCTTTTATATGACCGCCTCATTCCAGGGCTATGAGAGTGGTTTTGAGCACCAAAAAACGATGCCCGAGGTCCCGGGGCCTGATGCACTGCCATCCGAGTCAGATATTATCCGCAAAATGGTGCAGCTTATCCCCGAAAAAGCCCGTAATAAGTTCTTAGCCGAGAGACCGTTTGAAATCCGCCCGGTTGAGTTCCATAATCCGTTGCAAGGCCACGTCAGTAAGCCGCTGCGCTATAGCTGGATACGCGCGAACGGCCCCCTGCCCCCCGACAAACGTATCCATCAATATTTGCTGGGCTATGCTTCAGATTACAATCTCCTTCCCGTAGCGCTGCAGCCACACGGTAAGGGGTTTCTTGAACCAGGCATGCAGGTTGCCACCATCGACCATTCGATGTGGTTCCACCGTTCGTTCGATCTCAATGAATGGCTGCTTTACAGCGTTGAAAGCACTTCCGCCTCTGGCGCCCGCGGCTTTGTGCACGGTGAGTTCTACAATCAGCAGGGCAGTTTGGTGGCTTCCACCGTCCAGGAAGGCGTCATACGTCAGAACTCTTGATGCCATGGTCGCATAAAAAAAGCGGGCCTTGAATGGCCCGCTTGATCGGTGACTTTCGCTTTTCATGCCAAAGACTAATTGTTATAAGCATTCTCGCCGTGGCTGTTGACATCCAAACCTTCGCGTTCCTGCTCTTCCGGAACACGCAGTCCGACGACTATATCCGCCACTTTGAAGCCGACGAAAGCCACCACCGCAGTCCAGACGATAGTCAGCCCAACGCTGAACAGTTGTACCCAGACCTGATGGCTCATGGTCACACCTTCGGCATAGCCCGTTCCGCCCAGTGAAGACGACGCGAAGACACCGGTCAGGATGCAACCAACGATGCCGCACACGCCGTGCACGCCGAACACATCACAGGGGTCATCAACACGCAGCCATTTTTTCAAGATGGTTACCCCCCACAGGCCAGCCAGCCCGCCGATCACACCAATAATTAACGCGCCACCAACCCCGACGTATCCACATGCAGGAGTAATGGCAACCAGGCCAGCGATAGCACCGGAACTGACGCCCAGCAGTGATGGCTTACCGCGCAGCGCCCACTCGCCGAAGGTCCAGCTTAGCATCGCACCAGCGGTCGCGATAACCGTGTTGAGGAAAGCAAGAGCGGCAATTTCATTAGCCGCGCTGGCGGAGCCGGCGTTAAAGCCAAACCAGCCAAAGTAAAGGATTGCCGTTCCGGTAAAGACCATCGGCAGATTATGCGGTTTAAAGGCTTCTTTGCCGAAGCCGGCACGTTTACCCACCAGATAAGCCCCGACCAAACCGGCAACGGCGGCGTTGATATGAACCACAGTCCCCCCGGCAAAATCCAGCGCGCCATCCTGAGCGAGGAAACCGCCGGCCCACACCATATGGGCAATGGGCAGGTAGGCAAAGGTCAACCAGATAACCACGAAGATCAGCACCGCAGAGAAACGGATCCGCTCAGCTACAGCGCCGACAATCAAACCGACGGTGATACAGGCAAAGGACGCCTGGAAAGCGATATGAATATACTGATAGAAAGACCCCATCAGCGCCCCAGGTGCGATATTTTTTAGCATCGCCCAGTTAAAGCTACCAAAGAATGCGTTGCCCTCGCTGAAGGCCAGAGAATAACCGTAGACCATCCACAATACGCACACCAACGCAAAAGTCATGGCAACCTGAGTCAGCATTGACAGCACGTTCTTGGCACGGATCAGACCGCCATAAAAAAGTGCAATGCCAGGAATAGTCATGAACAGTACCAGAGCAGTACAGATCATCATAAAGGCGTTATCCGCTTTGTCGGCGACTGCGGGTGCGGCAGCCATAGCCAGCGACGGTAAAAAGGTGGCCCC
Organism: Erwinia amylovora; assembly: GCF_017161565.1. Classification (NCBI taxonomy): domain Bacteria; kingdom Pseudomonadati; phylum Pseudomonadota; class Gammaproteobacteria; order Enterobacterales; family Erwiniaceae; genus Erwinia; species Erwinia amylovora. The sequence continues at coordinate 1,080,422 of NZ_CP066796.1, read as the reverse complement.
GGCGAGGCAGAAGTTAGCAATTTTTTTCATTTTATCCCATTCCATCTATTCTTAGCCCCGGATTACAGTGCGGCTTCGTCAGTTTCACCGGTACGGATACGGATGATGCGCTGCAGTTCTGCAACGAAAATCTTCCCGTCACCTATTTTTCCGGTGTAGGCCGCCTTGCTGATAACATCCACAACCTCATCAAGCTGGTCGTCCGCAATAGCGATATCAATTTTTACTTTTGGCAGGAAGTTCACGCTGTATTCGGCACCGCGATACAGCTCCGCATGCCCTTTCTGACGGCCAAAGCCTTTGACTTCAGTGACGGTGAGTCCCTGAATGCCGATAGACGACAGCGCTTCGCGCACGTCTTCCAGCTTGAACGGTTTGATTACCACGGTAACCAGCTTCATACGATCCCCCAGGGTTAAAATATGGCTGTGTCAGCAACATACATTTATTAAGCAAAGGCTGTGCCATATTTAATAAAATGAAGATTTCATGTAATCAGTCAATGTCGGGCTGAAAACTGGCTAAGACTGCATTTGGACGAAAATGAGGAATGGGTGAAAGGGGCAAGAGAAATGCACCAAAATAGTTCATAGCGCACTAAAATGATGCATTCCTTCTACCGACGGCGGTTTTCTCGCCTGAATTTGGTGCAGCAGCGTAATTATTACTGCCGGACTCTTATGACACCGCAAGCTGCACGCCTGCCAGCTGCAACCGATACATCTGCCAGTAGCGTCCGCGGGCTGCCAAAAGCTGCTGATGATTGCCGCGTTCAACCACCTGTCCGCGATGCAGCACCAGGATGGTATCCGCTTCGGTGATCGTCGATAGTCGATGGGCGATGACGACCAGCGTAGTGCGCTGACGAACCGCACGCAGCGCTTGCTGGACCGTTTGCTCGGTACCGGAGTCGATATTCGCCGTAGCTTCATCGAGGATAAGTATTTTAGGCGTCGAGATCAGCACTCGGGCCAGTGCTAACAGCTGCTTCTGTCCAACTGAAAGAGAGTTACCCTGCTCCCCCAATCGGGTATGAATACCCTCAGGCATGGAGCGCGCAAGCGCCGCCAGCTGCACCGTCTCCAGCACATCCCAAACCACATCCTCTCTGATCTCTCTTCCTAAAGTGATATTGGCGAAAAACGTATCAGCCAGTACCACCGGGTCCTGCTGAACCATTGCCACGCTGTTGCGTAGTGCGGCATGGCTGAGTGAGGAAAGCGGTCTGTTATCAAGCAGGATTTCACCGTCGCTCAACGGGTAGTAGCCCATCAGCAGGCTGGCAAGCGTGCTTTTACCGCTGCCGGTGTGCCCTACCAGCGCAACGAAATGCCGCGGCGGCACCGACAAATTGATATCCGTCAGCACCGGACGACCGCCGCGATAAGCAAACGTCAGGTCGCGAATGTCGATGCTGCCCCCACTGAGCGGCTGGATATCATTACCATAAGGCTGGTGGGGCGCATCCATCAGCTCGAAAATTCGCTCACCTGCCACCACCGCCTGTTGCAGCATCGATTGTTGGGTGGTCAGTTCAATCAGAGGCTCGTTGAGCCGGCCAAGATAGCTGATAAAGGCGTAAAGCACGCCGACTTCAATGGTTCCTGCAGATGAAAAACCATAAAGCATCATCAGCCCGCAGAGGATCAGCGCGGAAAACAGGCTGAGCAGCGGCCGCAGCAGGAAGCCGTCCAGGCGTAACGTCTGCATGCGCGCCAGATAGTGCGAGCGGCTGGCCTCGCCCATACGTTCGCCAAAACGGGCCTGCTGACGAAACTGCTGGATCACACTCATGCCGCTAATCACTTCATTAAAACCATTATTGATTTCGGCCAGATAACTGCGCACCCGACGCACAACAGGCGTGCTGCAACGCTGATATATCAGCATCACAGTTAGCACTGCCGGAAAAATGGCCACTGCCACCAGCGCCATGCGCCAGTCCAGACTGAACATTGCCACCAGCATCGCACCGACCAGCGCAGCACTGCGCAGCACGGTAGCTACCACGGTGACATACAGATCGCGCACCACTTCTGTATCGTTGGTTACCCGCGAGATAATTTGCCCGACCGGTTGATTGTCAAAAGCGCTTAACGGTTGGCGCAAAGCGGCATCCATAACCTCGGTGCGTAAACGCTGTACCACGCCAACCGCGGCCTGGTTAAACCGCAGCGCCTGCCAGTAATGTAGTATAGCGGCCAGCAGCTGTAGCAACAGGTAGCTGGTTATCAGCCCAGCCGCCAGCCCCAAAGGCATACGATGTTTCGCCACCAATTGGTCGATAAAAAAGCTGATCAGCACCGGCCCGAGCACTTCTGCCGCTGCGGCAATCCACAACATCAATACGGCCAGGCCAAGTGATTTCCGCCACGGCGCACCGTAGTAAAGCAGCCGCTTGATCGTCGGCCATAGCCGGGTGTTATTAGCCATGTGGCACTCCCTGTACGATGTTATCTTCATCTAACGCCGCTTCCAGCTGCTGATAGCGATACATTTCACCATACCAGCCTTCAGTGGCAAGCAGCTGTTCATGGTCACCGCGCTGGACTGCTGCACCATGCTGCAATACCAGAATTTCACTGGCTTCGGACAATGCCGAAAGACGATGAGCGCTGATAATCACCGTGCGTCCTTCTCCCCAGCGCCGCAAATTGTGTAAAATGTGCTGTTCAGTACGACCGTCCACCGCAGAAAGGGCATCATCCAGCAGCAGAATTTCTGTATTCAGCAGCAGCGCACGCGCGATGGAAATACGCTGTTTTTGCCCGCCGGAAAGCATTACCCCGCGTTCACCGACTTCCGTCTGGTAGCCCTGTGGCAAGCGCAGTATATCTTCGTGCACGTTAGCCAGTTGCGCCGCATACTCAATCTCGCTCTGCGTGGCAGCAGGACGACCTAAAGCAATATTGTTTGCCACGCTGTCAGAGAACAGGAACGGGGTTTGGCTTACCACCGCTAACCTGCTGCGCCAGGCGTCAAGACGCAACTGCGGCAGTGGGATGGCATGATAACGAATATCCCCTTGTTCAATATCAAAATGGCGCTGGATCAGACTGAGTAAAGTACTTTTCCCCGATCCGGTGGGGCCACACAGCCCCAGCATTTGCCCGGGTTTAATATTCACATTGAGGTTACGAAGCGCAGGCTGCTGCACACCAGGATAACTAAACTGCCGAATGGCAATTTGCAGCACCCCTCGCCCTTCCGGCAGCGACTTTTTACCATCGGCGACCACCGGCGCTTCGGACAACAGTGAGCGGATACGGCTCCAGGCAGCGCTGCCGCGTTCGACTATATTCAGCATCCATGCCAGCGCCAGCATTGGCCAAATCATCAAACCGAGATACATAACAAAACTGGTTAGCTGCCCAAGCGTCATCGAGCCATGCCAAACCATCCAACTTCCCCCACCAATAGCCAACAGGTTTGACAGGGCAATGGCGATATAGATAGTGGGGTCGAATCGTGCATCAATGCGCGCCACGCGCAGGTTTTTTTCCCCGGTATCCTGAGCAATGGCAGCGAACTGACCCGACTGATGGTCCTCTAAACCAAATGCCTTGATCATCCGGATACTGCTCAAACTTTCCTGGGTTTGGTCATTGAGTGATGAGAACGCGGCCTGTGCGCTTTTAAAACGATGATGTAACTGGTTACCATAATGTTTGGTCACCATTGCCATGATCGGCATCGGCAGCAGGGCCAACAGGGTGAGCTGCCAGCTGATTTGGCTGCTCATCACCACCAGTACCACTATGCCCATCACCAGAGAATCCACCAGTGTCAAAACGCCCTCTCCGGCGGCGAAGACGACCCGGTCAACATCATTGGTGGCCCGCGCAATCAGATCGCCAGTGCGGTGGCGCAAATAAAATTCAGGATGCTGACGGCTTAGCTGACGGTAAAAATCTTCGCGCAGTTCAACCGCCAGATGGTAAGAGGCACCAAATAACAGTATGCGCCAGACATAGCGCAGCAGATAGACGATTATCGCGGTGATGATCATCGCACCAATCCACATCATCAGCTGCCCGGTGCTCATGGCCTCATGGCTAACGCCGTCAACGATTTTGCCTACAACATAAGGTGGCAATAGCTGAAGTACAGCAGTGACGACCAGCAGTAGCACCGCACCGAGATATCGGCGCCATTCTCGCAAGAAAAACCAGCTCAGTTGGCTAAAAAGTCGCACTGGAACATCCTGAATATTGGCTGGATAAGTTAACGGCAGTCCCTGTCAGGGGGCAACCGGTAAAGCGGTAGTGCATTTTATTTCTTCCATGGCAAAACCAGAGGTCACATCAAGCAAGCCGGGAATGCTGTTTACCAGCTTTTTATAGAAGCCATCGTAGCTTTTCATATCGGTGACCTGTACCCGCAACAGGTAATCATATTCTCCCGCCATGCGGTAAAAACCCATCACTTCCGGCATCGCCTGTACCACAGTGACAAATTGATTGTACCAGTCACTGCTGTGTTGATGTGTTTTGATTAACACAAAGGCAGTGAGATCCAGACCGAGCTTTTCACCATTCAACAGCGCCACCCGGGCGCGAATATAGCCCTCATCCTCAAGCCTTTTCAAACGCTTCCAACATGGTGTTGTTGTCAGGTTTACGGCATCCGCCAGTATCTGAAGTGACAGGGTACAATCCTGTTGAAGCAGGTTCAAAAGCATACGGTCTTTTTTATCCAGCGCTGTTGGTAGCAAAATTTTCTCCCTGGTTGGGTAAATGCAGCAATATTATAGCAACATTTTCTCCTGGCATTGCGTTAATCTGCTGCTCTCATTTTTTTTGAATTCAGCGATGACCGGGATGAACACCAAAATTTTCCGTAAACTTATGATAACTGGACTATTTATTGCCGTCTCTCTGACCTGGGGAACCACCTGGATGGCGATGAAAATTGCCGTGGCCAGCGTACCGCCGATTTCCGCTACCGGGCTACGCTTTCTTTGCGCCGCACCGCTGCTTTTATTGTTGGCGCGTTATCAAAAAGCCCCATTGCTATTCCCCGCTGGTCAACGCGGCTTCCAGCTGTGCGTAACGCTTTTCTATTTTGCAATCCCGTTCACCCTGATGATTTACGGCGAACGCTATACCTCCTCCAGCCTGGCCGCCATTATCTTTGCCACAATGCCGGCGGCCGTTCTCGCGGCATCACTGTTTTTTTTACAGGAAAAAACAACGCTGCAACAGCTGCTTGGCCTTGGCATCAGTACCGGCGCACTGGGCACCATACTGTGGCATGAAACGCAGTCCAGCGCAGAAAGCCAGCTGCAGGGAATTCTGGCACTGGTCGCGGCGGTGCTGATCCATGCGGTGATGTACGTACAGTGTAAAAAACGCTGTGCGGGTATCTCTGTACTGAGCTACAACGCCCTACCCTGCATGGGCGCCGGGATAATTTTGACATTAGCCGGGCTGAGTGAAACACCCGATTACCAGGCTTTTACGCCACAGGCGCTGCTGGCGATAGTTTATCTTGGCGTAGTCGCTGGAGTGGGCGGCATTCTGGCCTACTTTGCTCTGCAGCAGGCGGCCAGGCCCTTCCAGGCATCGCTGGTATTTCTGGTGTTCCCGCTGATTGCCGTGGCGCTCGAAAGCAAATTGAACGGCGTCAGCATCAGCCACCAGTCACTGATGCTGTTATTGCCGTTCCTGCTGGGAATTATGCTGACACTGTATCGTGGAACACGCCAATCTGCTGCGGCCAAAGCGCAACGGGTCCTTGAACGTTAAGCATTATCGAAGACCCGGGGATACCTTTATTTGCCGCCAGGCATTACCATAGCCCCCGGAAGATAATCGGGGAGATGAAATATGAAGCGTGCAGTGGTTGTATTCAGCGGTGGACAGGACTCAACTACCTGTTTGATTCAGGCTTTACAACAGTATGACGAGGTGCACTGCGTCACCTTTGACTATGGCCAGCGCCACCGCGCTGAAATCGATGTTGCCCGACAGCTGTCAACGTTGCTGGGTGTTCGGGCGCACAAAGTGCTCGATGTCACCATGCTAAACGAACTGGCCGTCAGCAGCCTGACGCGTGATAACATTCCGGTTCCGGCTTACAATCCCGCAGCCAGTGGCCTGCCCAGCACCTTCGTCCCCGGTCGCAACCTCGTATTTTTTACCTTCGCCTCAATCTATGCTTATCAGATTGAAGCACAGGCGATCGTTACCGGTGCCTGTGAAACTGACTTCTCTGGTTACCCTGACTGCCGCAATGAATTTGTCAACGCGCTGAACCAGGCGATTAATCTGGGTATGGCTCGTGAGCTGCGCATTGAAACTCCGCTAATGTGGCTGAATAAAGCGGAAACATGGGCACTGGCCGACTACTGGCACCAGCTGCCGCTGATACGCCATCAGACACTAACCTGCTATAACGGCATCATCGGGGACGGCTGTGGCGATTGTGCCGCCTGCCATCTGCGCGCCCGCGGTTTGAGTGAATATCAGCAAAACCCTGCTGCGGTGACGCTGGAGTTGAAGCGCAAAACCGGGCTGGTCTAAAAACCTGGGCGGATGTTGATCAGCCCCCTGAGGCTAATCCGGCCAGATGTGCTTTCAACTCCCCTTCCAGCGGCTGTGCTTTTTGCGTTTTGCTATCGACGCAGACAAAGGTCAATAAGGCATCTGCGATCTCTATTCCGTCCGGCTGTAATGAAACCCGCTGTGCAACGGTGCCGCTTTTGCCGCCAAACTTCACCAGCTGGCAATCAACATCCAGCACGTCGCCCATCTTTGCCGGGCTGCGGTAGTTGATATTAATATTAACCACGACCAGCGCCAGCCCCCTCTCGCTCATCCAGCGGTAGGATCCCCCCTCTTCCAACCATGCCCAGCGGGCTTCCTCAAGAAACTCCAGATAGCGCGCGTTATTGACATGCTGGAAGACATCAAGGTGATAGCCACGCACTTTTATAACGGTTCGCATAACGATGTTCTCCACGCTGAAAGGCCACACAAACTGGTATGACCTTCAGAGATTAGCAGTCATCAATCCGATTTACAGCGCAAATGGCCGACTCAGGATGTGGATCACAGTTTGAGGTGCGCCAGATTTCGCTCCACCAACGTGTTGCCGAGACCGGGAACCTCCTTTAATTGATCTACCCCAGTAAAAGGGCCATATTTCTCGCGGTAGCTGATTATAGATTCAGCTTTCTTCAGACCGACGCCGCTCATCGCCGCCGCCAGCTCCTGCGCGCTGGCGCTATTGATACTGACCTGCGCCCCGGCTGCGCCCTTTCCTTCCGCCATTGTTTTGCCCCCGGTGACGCCCCCTTCTGGCGCGCTGGTAGTCGCTAAAGAGGGCATCGTCAGCCCGATAGCCAGGGCAAAGGTGATCGCCTTTAATCGATGATTCATCATGCTGTTTTTCCTCCATGTGTTTGACAGCTCGGCAAGCCTACGCCCGCAGCGGCAATGCGGCAAACACCCTGTGTCAGAAATGGAAAAGGCCGCATAAGCGGCCTTTAATGTTGCAATCTGTTGCAGAAAATTTACGAGGCTTATTGCGCCTGGGCCGCAGCACCGTATTTGATTTTCGCTTCTTTACGCAGATTACTGAGCATAGCTGCAAAAGCAAGCTGGGCGTTATTCTGGGTAATGCCCTGCACCAACGCCTGTTTTTGCGCTTGTGGCATCTCGCCTTTTTGCACTTTGTCGAGCGCAATCAGCACCACATTACCCTGAGCATCTTCACTGATGCCGTAGGACGACTTACCTTGCGATGGCAGTGGCAGTGAGAATGCAGCCTGAGATAATGCATCCTGGCCGGTACGCGTCAGCGTCTGTTGAGCGGCAAATCGGAGATTGGCTGCTTTCAACGCATCGTCACCTTTACCTGCTTTCAGTTCGGCCAACAGTTTGTCTGCCTGAGCTTTCGCCTGCTGTAACCCTTTCTGCTGTTTCAGCGTGTCGGTAATTTGCGCTGTCACGTCCTGTAACGCTTTTACCGCTTCGGGTTTGTGCTCGCTAATACGCAGAACGAACGCGCGATCGCCATCCACGGTAATCACGTCGGAGTTGCTGCCCGGCGCTGCGTTTTCACCTAACAATGCACCGTTAAAGATAGCGTCCTGCACCGCTTTGAACTTCAGCTCGGCTGGTATATTGTCGTGGCCAAACCAGCCTGTTTCAACGGCTTTGACTCCGGCAGCCTGCTCTGCGCTCGCCAGTGATTCATTGTCATTACTGGCTGCATCGCTGACTTTCTGTTGCAGTTTATAGAAAGCAACAACCGCTTTTTCCTGCTTCAGCTTATTGGCGATATCATCATGAACTTCGCTTAACGCTTTGACTTTCTCCGGCTGAGTATCATCGAGGCGCGCAACGATAAAACCGACGGAAGAGGTGATCACCCCGGACAACTGGCCTTTCTCTTTCAGGGCAGCCCTTTTCAGCTCGTCCGGGGTCGTCTCCGGTTCCAGCCAACCCATATCGCCGCCGTTGCGGGCCGAAATCGGATCGGCGGATTTCTCTTTTGCCAGCCTGGCAAAATCACCGCCTTTCTTCAGAACATCCAGAACTGACCGAGCTTCGGCTTCGGTTTTAGTTTGGATAATGCTGTAGCGGTTACGCTGTGGCTGGGTGTAATCACCCTGGTGCTTTTCATACCAGCTCTGGATGTCACTTTCACTTACCGGCTGCTGCATGGTCGCCGCGTCCATTTTGATGTAGCTAACGCGGAACTGCTCAGAGGACATCAGGCTGCTCTGATGTTGCTGGTAGTAGTTGGCGATCTCTTCCTGAGTCACATTCTGCTTAGCGGCCAGGGCATTGACGTTAATGGTCACTTCGCGCACCAGACGCTGCTGCGCCACCAGTGCCGCTAATGAATCTGCCTCATTGCCTAGAACAAAGTCAGTTCCTGTCACAGATTCAATAAGCTGCTGAGTGGTAAGCTGCTTACGCAACGCTTCTGCGTACTGGTCAGCAGTGAAGCCCATATTATTGATAATACTAATGTATTTTGCATTATCAAATTTACCGGCCGTCTGGAATGCGGGCTGAGTGAAGATCGCCTGTTTGATCTGATCGTCACTGATAGTCAGGCCAATGTCTTTTGCATACTGCGTGAGCAGCATTTCATCAATCAGTTGAGAAAGGGCCTGCTGACGCATCTGCTGCATGTAGCCATCATTACCCGCCAGAACAGAAAATTGTTCGCCCAACATCTGTTGCTGGCGAGCACGTTCGCTGCTGAAGGCACGTTCAAACTGCGCCCGGCTGATTTCCTGCCCGTTGACTTTGGCGGCGTAATCACCGCTGCCGCCGGTCAGGTAGCCACCTACTCCGGTAAGGACAAAGGACAGGATGATCAGACCCAATATAATTTTGAGCGCGACATGGTTTGACGCCGCGCGTAAATTGTCCATCATGGTGTGACAACACTCCGCTGTAATGTGAATGTAAAACTTGCGCTGTCGTCCCGCATTCACGAGGACGTGCTTAGCCTGTGAGACAACCGTTGTACGCGTTCGTCATTGCAAGATGAAAAAAGGCACATCAATCTACTGATGTGCCCCGTATGTTACATGAGAACGCTTTGGCGATCCTCAATCCACCGCAGAAATCTGCTGCTGCGGTGATTCAACGCACTTTAGTTTACGGCGTCCTTTAACGCTTTACCGGCACGGAAGCCCGGTACTTTTCCTGCTGCAATGGTAATTTCTTTACCCGTCTGTGGGTTGCGGCCAACGCGTTCAGCACGTTCGCGTACCGAGAAAGTACCGAAACCAACCAGCGCCACTTCGTCGCCGGCCTGCAAAGATTCTGTTACAGAACCGATAAAAGCATCCAATACACGTCCCGCTGCGGCTTTAGAAATATCAGCTTCTGCAGCAATTTTGTCGATCAACTGTGACTTATTCACTCACTCATCCCCTGTTTTATTGTTTGTACCTGAACGGGCGTTCGTCAGACTCGCGCATGCAGTTCTTTTTTATGGCTGTTGAGCCGTGGCAATCCGTAATCCTTGCCATCATTGACCTGACAGCACCCTAACTTAGCGGCCGATAAAAAGGCTGGCAAGCAACAATTTACTTACCAGCCTTAGTTTATTGTGAGTTTGCCTTAAATCGCTATTTTACCGAGGCAACCTGCATGCCATAAGGTGCATTTTGCAGCGCCAGGGCTAATACCTCTTCAATACGCTTCACCGGGTGAATATCCAGATCTGCAATCACGTTTTCCGGGATCTCTTCCAGGTCGCGCTTGTTTTCGTCCGGGATCAACACCGTTTTAATTCCACCACGGTGAGCGGCCAGCAGTTTCTCTTTTAGTCCACCAATTGGCAGGACCTGACCACGTAGCGTGATCTCACCGGTCATGGCTACATCAGCGCGCACCGGGTTACCGGTAAGACAAGAAACCAACGCGGTACACATGGCAATACCTGCACTTGGACCATCCTTTGGTGTTGCCCCTTCAGGCACATGCACATGGATGTCGCGTTTCTCGTAGAAGTCGCCATTAATACCGAGCTTTTCTGCTCTGGCGCGTACTACGGTCAATGCAGCCTGAATCGATTCCTGCATCACTTCGCCCAGCGAACCGGTGTAGGTCAGTTTTCCTTTACCCGGAACGCAAGCCGTTTCGATGGTTAACAGATCGCCACCCACTTCAGTCCATGCCAGACCAGTAACCTGACCAACGCGGTTTTCGCTGTCAGCGCGGCCATAGTCATAACGCTGTACGCCGAGATAGTCCTTCAGATTATCAGCGTTGATTTCGATATGCTTAACAGACTTGTCCATCAGCAAGGTTTTTACCGCTTTGCGGCACAGCTTGGACAGTTCACGTTCAAGACTACGCACGCCAGCTTCGCGCGTGTAATAACGAATAATACCCACAATGGCGCTATCGTCGACGATGAGCTCATGTTCTTTCAGGGCATTGCGCTCAATCTGCTTCGACAGCAGATGCTTTTTGGCGATATTGAGTTTTTCGTCTTCGGTATAACCGGAAAGGCGGATCACTTCCATACGGTCCAGCAACGGAGCCGGAATGTTCATCGAATTCGATGTTGCAACAAACATCACGTCGGAAAGATCGTAATCCACTTCCAGATAATGGTCGTTGAAAGCAATGTTTTGTTCCGGGTCGAGCACTTCCAGCAGTGCCGAGGCTGGATCGCCACGCATATCGGATGACATTTTGTCTATTTCATCCAGCAGGAACAGTGGGTTTTTTACCCCGACTTTGGCCATTTTCTGGATCAGTTTGCCCGGCATAGAACCGATATAGGTTCGACGATGACCGCGAATTTCAGCTTCATCACGCACCCCACCCAGCGCCATGCGCACGTATTTGCGACCGGTTGCCTTCGCTATAGACTGTCCCAGTGAGGTTTTACCCACGCCCGGAGGCCCGACCAGGCAGAGGATCGGACCTTTGATTTTGCTAACGCGGCTCTGCACGGCTAAATATTCAAGAATACGATCTTTAACGCGTTCCAGGCCGAAGTGGTCAGTATCCAGCGTTTCCTGCGCTTTCTGCAGGTCTTTTTTCACCTTGCTACGCGCATTCCACGGTACCTGTACCATCCAGTCGATGTAGCCACGCACTACCGTTGCTTCAGCAGACATCGGTGACATCATTTTCAGCTTCTGCAGTTCGGCTTCGGTTTTTTCACGCGCTTCTTTCGGCATTCTGGCCGCGTCGATTTTGCGTTTCAGCGCTTCGTTTTCGTCCGGTGCATCGTCCATCTCGCCCAGTTCTTTCTGAATCGCTTTCATTTGCTCATTCAGATAGTACTCACGCTGGCTTTTTTCCATCTGCTTTTTAACGCGATTGCGGATCCGTTTCTCCACCTGTAACAGGTCGATTTCCGATTCCATCATCGCCATCAGGTATTCCAGACGTTCATCCACGTCTGACATTTCCAGCACTGACTGTTTATCAGACAGCTTTAACGGCATATGAGCGGCAACGGTATCGGCAAGACGCGCAGCGTCATCAATGCTGTTAAGGGAAGTGAGCACCTCCGGCGGGATCTTTTTATTCAGTTTGATATAGCCCTCAAACTGATTGATCGCCGTGCGCACCAGCACTTCTTGCTCGCGCTCTTCAATTTCCGGAGACGTCAGATATTCAGCTTTGGCCGTAAAGTGGTCGCCATTATCCGATAAGGCGGAAATGCGCGCACGCTGTAGCCCTTCAACCAGCACTTTTACCGTGCCATCCGGCAGCTTAAGCATCTGCAAAATAGAGGCAACGGTGCCAACTGAGAAGAGGTCGTTAATACCAGGTTCATCCGTTGAAGCTTCTTTCTGAGCGACCAGCATGATCTTTTTGTCATGATCCATGGCGGCTTCAAGGCAGCGAATTGATTTTTCACGACCGACAAACAACGGAATGACCATGTGCGGATAAACCACTACGTCACGCAACGGCAACACAGGGATTTCAATGCGTTCAGAACGCTCAGGATTCATAGAGCTCTCTCTTAGTTTAATTTCCGCCAGGGTAAGGGGAACCGCACCATCAAAAGAGTGCAGTTTAACCCACAGGTATCTGAGTATATGGGGATGAATGGAATAGATTCAATGTTGCGAGAGGAGAAAAGTACCAGGGGGATGCATTTCCCCCCCGGACCTTAACTCACTGGATTAATTTGGTTATTTATTCACCAGACACCTGCTGAACGTCCGATTTACCATAAATTAGCAGCGGCTGGCTTTCACCGGAGATGACCGACTCGTCGATGACCACTTTTTCCACGTCATCCACCGACGGCAGATCGTACATGGTGTCCAGCAGTGCGCCCTCCACGATTGAGCGCAGCCCGCGCGCACCGGTTTTACGCAGCATCGCCTTGTTGGCAATGGCTTTCAGCGCTTCTTCCCGGAATTCCAGCTCTACTCCTTCAAGATTAAACAGCGCCTGGTACTGTTTGGTCAGCGCGTTTTTCGGCTCGCACAGGATCTGTATCAGCGCTTCCTCGCTTAGCTCGCTTAGCGTTGCCACCACCGGCAGTCGGCCGATAAATTCCGGGATCAGACCGAATTTAATCAGGTCCTCAGGCTCCACCTGGGCCAGCAGCTCGCCTTCTGTCGCTTTCTCTGACTTGCCTTTTACCGACGCGCTAAAGCCAATGCCGATGCCGCTGTCCACGCGCTGTGAGACGACCTTGTCCAGCCCGGCAAACGCACCGCCGCAGATAAACAGGATCTTCGAGGTGTCCACCTGCAGAAACTCCTGCTGCGGATGCTTGCGCCCGCCCTGTGGCGGAACCGCTGCCACCGTCCCTTCAATCAGCTTCAGCAGCGCCTGCTGCACGCCTTCGCCCGACACGTCACGGGTAATTGACGGGTTGTCCGACTTGCGCGAAATCTTGTCGATTTCGTCAATGTACACGATGCCGCGCTGAGCCTTTTGCACGTCGTAGTCGCACTTCTGCAGCAGCTTCTGAATGATGTTTTCCACATCTTCACCGACGTAGCCCGCTTCGGTCAGCGTGGTGGCGTCCGCCATGGTGAACGGCACGTCCAGCAGCCGTGCCATCGTTTCGGCCAGCAGGGTTTTACCGCTACCCGTTGGGCCAATCAGCAAAATATTGCTTTTGCCCAGCTCAATACCGTTACTGGTGTCGCCGTTACGCAGACGTTTATAGTGGTTGTAAACCGCTACCGACAGCACCTTCTTGGCGCGTTCCTGGCCAACAACATAGTCGTCAAGATGGTGGCGGATTTCATGCGGCGTGGGCAACGAACTGCGCTCGCGGTGCGGCGCAATCTCTTTGATCTCTTCACGAATGATGTCGTTACATAAGTCCACGCATTCATCGCAGATGTAGACTGACGGGCCGGCAATCAGCTTGCGCACTTCGTGCTGGCTTTTGCCGCAGAAAGAGCAGTACAGCAGCTTCCCTGAACCGTCTTTACGCTTCTCTGTCATCAGTTAGCCTCATAGCAGGTTCACCACAGATCCGAAGTGATCTGTCGCAATTCACACCATTGTTAAACATTAATATAGCCCATTTTGCTGCTTAGTAGTGAGAACAACGCCGGTCTCCACTTTATACAGGGGGCAGAAAGCACATTTAGCATGCGCTACGGCTGAATCGGCCTAAATAAGAAAAACCTCATCAGAAGATCATCTAAAATGCTGTTCTGAATGATGAATAAGAGATGATATCAGGGTTGATTCAGCTGCTAACTGGATTATGCTAAACTCTGGTCACTTTACATTTATCAGATGGAGTTTAAGCATGTCTGAAGAGCCAGAGAAAAAAGAAGAAAACGGCCAGGAAGAGAAGAATTCAGCGCTGGCAGTGAATAAACTGCTGCAGTCACGCTCTGTTATCATATCAGGTGAGATTAATCAGGCGCTCGCCGAGAAAGTTACCGCTCAGTTGCTGGTCCTGCAGGAGATGGGCGACGAGCCGATCAAGCTGTTTATCAACAGCCAGGGGGGCCATGTTGAAGCCGGTGATACCATTCATGACATGATCAAATTTGTGAAACCGAAAGTGCTGGTTATCGGCACCGGTTGGGTAGCCAGCGCCGGTATCACTATTTTCCTTGCGGCTGATAAAGAAAATCGTTACACGCTGCCTAATACCCGCTTTATGATCCATCAGCCGCTGGGCGGCGTTCGTGGCAAGGTTTCAGATATTGAAATTGAAGCGAAAGAACTGCTGCGGGCGCGTGAACGTATCAATCAGTTGATCAGTAAAGCGACGGGGCAGCCACTTGAGAAGGTGGAAAAGGACACCGACAGCAACTACTGGATGAGCCCGGAGCAGGCCATTGACTACGGGATTGCCACCCACGTCATCAGCCAGTGGGATGAGCTAAAAGCCTGATACGCTTCAGCCCGATATAAAGACGGCCCGCTTCTGTTACTGCGGGCCGTTTTTATTGAAACAACATATGGATTACTCTCCAGATGCCTGCTGGGTATCTCCCTTGCTGTAAATCAGCAGCGGCTGGCTTTCACCGGAGATGACCGACTCGTCGATGACCACTTTTTCCACGTCATCCACCGACGGCAGATCGTACATGGTGTCCAGCAGTGCGCCCTCCACGATTGAGCGCAGCCCGCGCGCACCGGTTTTACGCAGCATCGCCTTGTTGGCAATGGCTTTCAGCGCTTCTTCCCGGAATTCCAGCTCTACCCCTTCCAGATTAAACAGCGCCTGGTACTGTTTGGTCAGCGCGTTTTTCGGCTCGCGCAGGATCTGTATCAGCGCTTCCTCGCTTAGCTCGCTTAGCGTTGCCACCACCGGCAGTCGGCCGATAAATTCCGGGATCAGACCGAATTTAATCAGGTCCTCAGGCTCCACCTGGGCCAGCAGCTCGCCTTCTGTCGCTTTCTCTGACTTGCCTTTTACCGACGCGCTAAAGCCGATGCCGATGCCGCTGTCCACGCGCTGTGAGACGACCTTGTCCAGCCCGGCAAACGCACCGCCGCAGATAAACAGGATCTTCGAGGTGTCCACCTGCAGAAACTCCTGCTGCGGATGCTTGCGCCCGCCCTGTGGCGGAACCGCTGCCACCGTCCCTTCAATCAGCTTCAGCAGCGCCTGCTGCACGCCTTCGCCCGACACGTCACGGGTAATTGACGGGTTATCCGACTTGCGCGAAATCTTGTCGATTTCGTCAATGTACACGATGCCGCGCTGAGCCTTTTGCACGTCGTAGTCGCACTTCTGCAGCAGCTTCTGAATGATGTTTTCCACATCTTCACCGACGTAGCCCGCTTCGGTCAGCGTGGTGGCGTCCGCCATGGTGAACGGCACGTCCAGCAGCCGTGCCATCGTTTCGGCCAGCAGGGTTTTACCGCTACCCGTTGGGCCAATCAGCAAAATATTGCTTTTGCCCAGCTCAATACCGTTACTGGTATCGCCGTTACGCAAACGTTTATAGTGGTTGTAAACCGCTACCGACAGCACCTTCTTGGCGCGTTCCTGGCCAACAACATAGTCGTCAAGATGGTGGCGGATTTCATGCGGCGTGGGCAACGAACTGCGCTCGCGGTGCGGCGCAATCTCTTTGATCTCTTCACGAATGATGTCGTTACATAAGTCCACGCATTCATCGCAGACATATACTGACGGGCCGGCAATCAGCTTACGCACTTCATGCTGGCTTTTGCCGCAAAAAGAGCAGTACAGCAGCTTCCCTGAACCGTCTTTGCGTTTATCGGTCATTTACTTCCCTCTCTTTATCGCGCCTATCTTCCCCCGGGGGGAGTTAAGCAGGCCGTCACCTCGGCAGGCAACGGCTGTCTGTCACAACTTGCATAATTAGTTACGCTGGGATAGTACAGAATCCACCAAACCATACTCGACGGATTCACTGGCCGACAGGAAGCGATCGCGATTGGTATCACGCTCGATGTTTTCAATTGTCTGCCCGGTGTGTTTTGCCATCAGCTCATTCATCATCTGCTTCGTTTTGATAATTTCACGCGCATGGATATCGATATCTGACGCTTGCCCCTGGAAACCGCCCAGCGGCTGGTGGATCATCACGCGCGAATTAGGCAAACAGTAGCGCTTTCCTTTCGCACCCGCTGTCAGCAGAAAAGCTCCCATAGAACAGGCCTGCCCCATACAGATGGTGCTGACATCCGGCTTAATGAACTGCATGGTATCGTAAATCGACATTCCTGCAGTGATCACGCCACCGGGGGAATTGATATAAAGATGAATATCCTTTTCTGGATTCTCCGCTTCCAGGAACAACATTTGCGCGACAATCAGGTTGGCCATGTGGTCTTCAACCTGACCAGTCAGAAAAATAATGCGCTCTTTAAGCAGGCGCGAGTAGATGTCGTACGAACGCTCTCCGCGAGAGGTTTGTTCGACCACCATCGGCACCAAGGCCATATGAGGTGCAGTTAATTCACGTTCGCCACTGTATGACATTACCATCTCCTGGACATATTTCATTAGGCAACACTCTGTAGCGATTCTACTTGAGAGCGATCAGGAACACTATGATTACTGGCCTGACAACCCGACGCCATCCGGACAACGAATTGGGCCTGATGATTTCATTGTAACCATTTGGGGATCTTCCCCTGCTATTTCAAGCATAACAACGTTTTTATCAACTGCTAACCAGGAAAAGCAGCTTAGCGGATAATTTGCGGAGTAAATGAGCAATTAACTGTCAAAAGTGCTCGCTGGCCGTGCTATAGACAAGCAAAAGCCCGCAACCGGATAGTTGCGGGCTTTTATCATCACCAGAAAGTCTGAGATCAGGCCGTCGCGGTCTGGTTCATTAGTTCCTGGAAATTTGTCGCTTTTTCGGTCACTTTCGCTTTTTCCAACACGGCTTCAACAGCCTGCTCTTCAAGCGCGACGTTACGCATATTGTTCATCAGCTCGGTGTTTTTGCTGTAGAACTCGATCACTTCTGACGGATCTTCATATGCGGAAGCCATCTCTTCGATCAGCGCTTTAACGCGGTCTTCGTCAGCTTTAAGCTCGTGGGTACGAATCACTTCGCCCAGCAGCAGGCCAACCACGACACGACGCTTAGCCTGCTCTTCGAACAGCTCACGAGGTAGTTCAAGAGCCTGTTTCTCATCACCACCGAAGCGCTGTGCTGCCTGACGTTTGAGAACATCGATCTCACCGTCAACCAGAGCCGCAGGAACGTCGATGTCATTGGCTTTCACCAGCCCATCGATTGCCTGAGTCTTCACGCGGTTACGTACGGCACCTTTCAGTTCACGCTGCATGTTCTTACGCACTTCTGCACGCAGACCATCCAGAGAACCCGCTTCAACGCCGAAACGCTTGATGAACTCTTCAGTGAGCTCTGGCAGTTCGCGTTCTTCAACTTTCTTCAGCACGATGTCAAACTTCGCTGCTTTACCTTTCAGATTTTCAGCGTGGTAATCTTCCGGGAAGTTAACGTCGATGGTGAACGTTTCCCCTGCTTTGTGACCGACAACGCCTTCTTCAAAGCCTGGGATCATGCGACCCTGGCCCATCGCCAGCACAAAGTCGGACGCTTTGCCGCCTTCGAACTCTTCACCGTCTACGGAGCCGGTAAAGTCGATGGTAGCGCGGTCTTCAGCAGTCGCTGCTGCATCGGTTTCTTTCCAGGTGGCCTGCTGCTTGCGCAGCGTATCCAGCATGGTATCAACGTCAGCTTCTGTCACTTCCACAACCGGTTTTTCAACTTCGATGGCATCCAGCCCCTGCAGCTCGACTTCAGGGTAAACTTCAAACTCGGCAGAGAAAGTGAAGTCTTCACCGATTTTATATTCGCCTGGCACATACTGAGGCGCGCCAGCCGGATTAATTTTTTCTTTGATGATCGCATCAACAAAGTTGCGCTGCATCAGATCGCCCAGAACGTCCTGGCGAACGGATGCACCGTAACGCTGCGCCACAACGGTCATCGGCACTTTACCTTTACGGAAACCGTCGATACGTACTTTCTTAGCTACGCTGACCAGCTCATTTTTCACCGCGTTTTCGATCACATCTTTATCAACGGTAATCGTTACGCGACGGCCCAGGCCCTGAGTTGTTTCTACTGAAACTTGCATCTTATTACCTCAAAAAATCACGTGCTCGGTCAACTTCAGACGCACCCTGTCTTTATTCTCAAGGTGCATCTAACAACCGGGACGGCTTCTGATGCCAGAACCACATTCCCTGTTAACAAAAGCGTCCCGAAGACATAGCGGAAAAATAGACGCAGCATTATAGCGGCAACATCCTGACGAGTCGAGGCATCACGATGACTCGAACCGCGCAACTTCTTACATTTTTGTCATCAAAACGTAATATTTCGCTACCGACCATTGTATTTAAGCTTAATCAACAAAAGGCCACCTCAAAAACAGGTGGCCAGACTGATGATAACGTTCTTCGTCAACGCGTTTAGCGTATGTTAAGACAGGATGCCGGCACCACGGCAGTTGGGCGATGCCGGCACCGTATCCTGCAATGCTTCCCACTCTTTTAGCGTGTAACTGTGCAGGGCCAGCGCGTGCACGCTGCCTGCCAGTTCTTCAGCCAACACGGCGTAAATAGCACGGTGCCGGGAAAGCAGACGATGATCGTTAAAGCTTTCGCTAACGATAACCACCTTAAAATGACTTTCCGCCCCCGCAGGCACGTTGTGACGATAGCTTTCGTCTTGCACCTCAAGATGCACCGGAGAAAACGCCGTACGTAACTTATCTTCTATTTCTTCACGGACCATAACAGGACTCCTCTGATGCAGCGATCAACTCTCTATCCCTGTAAATCGTAGTCGTTTTCAGATAAAACTGACTATATGTAACACGTTTAATCAGCGCACGGCGAAAAGTGAATGAATCCGTTGCAACATAGCGCCGGTATTGGAGTCAAACCGCCGATGGCAGCGCAATGAATTTACGCGCTACAGGGGTTCCTCTGCTGGCAGGCAATGATATGATGGCCGCAGTTTTATCAGCAATACTTTTCACGCAATCGAGAAAAAAGCATGTTAAAAAAAATCATCTTCCCTCTGCTGGCTGTATTTGTTCTGGCTGGCTGTGCAAGTAACAGCAATACGCTTGATGTTTCACCGAAAATTCAGTTGCCACAGCGTGATCCCGCCCTTATGGCTACCACTGTCAGCATTAATGGTGCCGACAGGCGCAGCGATCAGGCACTGGCCAAAGTCAATCGCGATGGTCAGTTGGTGACGCTTACGCCTTCACGCGATCTGCGTTTCCTGCTGCAGGAAACCCTGGAAAAACAGATGACAGCACGCGGTTATATGGTCGGGCCTGCCGGTGCGGTTGACCTGCAAATCGTCGTGAATAACCTTTATGCCGACGTTACACAGGGCAACGTCCGTTACAGCATTACCACTAAAGCGGATATTTCAATCATCGCCACCGCCAAAAATGGCAGTAAGCAGGTGAAGAACTATCGTCAGACTAACAGCGTTGAAGGCGCGTTTTCCGCAACCAACGACAAAATCACTCAGGTTGTTAACAACGCCTTAGGCGATGTGATAGCCGATATGGCACAGGACACCAGCGTGACTGAATTTATTAAACAAAACGCGCGTTAATCCTCTCCGGCCCGGCAGGAAGCCGGGCCTGATTTAAGGTTCGTATGTCCAATCAATATTTGCAGATTTTTACGCGGCGTAACAGCGCCCTTCTGTTATTACTCGGTTTTTCTTCCGGCCTTCCGCTGGCTCTGACTTCAGGCACATTGCAGGCATGGATGGCAGTCGAGAATGTCGACATCAGAACTATCGGCTTCTTTTCCCTGGTCGGCCAGGCATACGTCTTCAAGTTTATCTGGTCACCGTTGATGGATCGTTACACGTTGCCGTTTCTGGGCCGCAGGCGTGGCTGGTTGCTTGTTACACAACTATTATTAACGGCCGGTATTGCGCTGATGGGCTTTATGCAGCCGTCTCACGATTTGACCTTACTGGCGTCGCTGGCTGTGCTGATAGCATTCTGTTCGGCATCTCAGGATATTGTATTTGATGCGTGGAAAACTGACGTACTTACGGTGGCAGAACGAGGTAGCGGTGCAGCAATAAGCGTTCTGGGATACCGCCTGGCGATGTTGGTTTCCGGGGGGCTGGCGTTATGGTTGGCCGATCGTTTTCTTGGCTGGCAGGCAATCTGGTGGCTGATGGCCGCGATGATGCTGCCCGGAATTATCGCCACACTGCTGGCGAGAGAACCAGAAGATGCCATGGCGCGGCCGCGTTCGCTGGAGGAGGCTGTATTTGCCCCGCTGGGCGACTTCTTCCATCGTAATAATGCCTGGCTGATCCTGTCGCTGATTGTGCTGTACAAGCTGGGTGACGCTTTCGCGGCCAGCCTGAATACCATTTTTCTTATCCGCGGCGTTGGATTTAATGCAGGTGACGTCGGACTGGTCAACAAAACTCTGGGGCTGGTGGCGACAATTATTGGTGCTCTGGCTGGCGGGTTGTTAATGCAACGCCTTAGCCTGTTTCGTGCGCTGATGCTGTTTGGCATTTTGCAGGCGGTTTCCAATCTTGGCTACTGGCTGCTGTCGGTGACCGACAAAAACCTGTTCAATATGGCTACCGCCGTTGCCGTCGAAAATCTGTGTGGCGGTATGGGTACTGCCGCCTTTGTGGCGTTGTTAATGACCTTATGCAACCGATCGTATTCCGCCACGCAGTTTGCCCTGCTTTCTGCACTTTCTGCGGTTGGGCGCGTTTATGTTGGGCCGGTCGCAGGCTGGTTTGTTCAAAGTTGGGGTTGGTCGACCTTTTATGCTTTCACCGTGGTGGCAGCATTACCGGGCCTGCTATTGCTGGCGGGATGTAAATCTACGCTGGAATATGCGCAAAATCATGGCGATTTTCCGCCGCGTAGCACCTGGCTATCGGGCTATCGCTGGGCGCTGCGCGCACTGCTATGCGGTAGCGTGCTGCTCGCTGGCTGGCTACTGTTACTGGTGCTGGAAGCGTTGGGATGGTTAGCGGTTAGCGGATTTAGCAACGTGCTATTTGAAATCGGCATTTTATTGCTGCTGGGTGCCATCGTCCTGGGTACGTCGCTGGATTACTTTACAACACGCAAAAATCGTGATTCGTCAATAACATAGTGTAAAACCTTCTGTAAAAGCGATGGCTAAGCCAGCCATTGCCGGGGGCTGGCTTAACCAATTGGCTTTATTGCGTTCAGAGTCAATCACGTTCAGATATCACCTTGACGCCCACTCTTAACTTATTGGCAGAATTTATTTTTGAGCAATTTTTGCGGTTTTTTTTCCAGTCGGTGTATCATTAATCATCTTACTTTGCATTATAAATGACCGATTAGTTATCGGTTAAGGTTAAATATAAACGCCAACATGATAAATTTATGTTAAATAATTGGTGCATTATTTGACTGGTTATAGCTGATACAATTTTTGCAAGGTTATTTAAATCAGATTTTGTTATATTAGCGCCAACCCTTTGCCAGCATTCATATTTTGTCACCTCCGGCAACAGTTGTGACAGCGTTTGCAAAAGGAGTCAACGCGCTGCTGACACAACCTGTTGCAGGTTTACAGTACAGAAACCTTCCCGTAAAATGCCGCCACACTTAAACGACAATAGAGCCCTTGTCATTGAGGTCGTTAAATGAGACTCAGTAAATACAATAAAAGTTTGGG
Organism: Erwinia amylovora; assembly: GCF_017161565.1. NCBI lineage: Bacteria > Pseudomonadati > Pseudomonadota > Gammaproteobacteria > Enterobacterales > Erwiniaceae > Erwinia > Erwinia amylovora. Next base: position 1,058,297 of record NZ_CP066796.1, on the reverse strand, counting down.
GATTTTGTCATTAATCGCAAGCATGGTTTTGCTAAGTGGTTGTGATAGTGCGTTATTGAATCCCAAAGGACAGATTGCATTGGAACAACGCTCGCTGATTCTGACGGCTTTCGGCCTGATGATGATCGTTGTTATTCCAGCAGTCTTGATGGCCGTAGTGTTTGCCTGGAAGTATCGGGCTTCTAACGCTAACGCGAAATACAGCCCAAACTGGTCACACTCGAATAAAGTGGAAGCCGTAGTATGGACTGTACCCATCTTAATCATTGTTTTCCTTGGCATTCTGACGTGGAAATCAACCCACGCTCTGGAACCAAGTAAGCCACTGGCATCTGATGCTAAACCTGTCGAGATCGAAGTCGTGTCACTTGACTGGAAATGGTTGTTCATTTACCCGGAACAGGGTATTGCCACCGTTAACCAGATTGCTTTCCCGGCTAACCGCCCTGTGAGCTTCAAGATTACCTCGAACTCCGTCATGAACTCCTTCTTTATCCCAACCCTCGGTAGCCAGATTTACGCTATGGCGGGCATTCAGACGAAACTGCATCTCATTGCGAATGAAGCCGGAACCTTCGACGGTATCTCTTCCAGCTTCAGTGGTAGCGGATTCTCTGGTATGAAATTTAAAGCGATTGCTACTCCTGACGAAGCAACTTTTGACCAGTGGGTTGCAAAAGCAAAACAGTCTCCAGATACCCTCATGACAATGGATGATTTTACCAAGCTGGCTGCGCCCAGCGAAAATCACCCGGTGGAATTCTTCTCAAGTGTGAAACCTGAACTGTTCAAAGATATCATTGGCCAGTTCCAGATGAACCACGGCGGAAGCATGGAAATGTCTCACGGTAAAGGCCATGAAGGCATGGATATGAGCAACACCGCTCACGCGGGAGCCGAGGAATAATACGATGTTAGGAAAATTAACCCTGGATGCCATCCCTTACCACGAACCCATTATCGTGGTAACGGTTGCTGCCATCATTCTAGGCGGTCTTGCCATCGCCGCAGCGCTGACTTACTTCGGCAAATGGAAATACCTGTGGGCCGAGTGGCTAACGTCAGTTGACCACAAAAGACTCGGCATCATGTACATCATCATGGCATTTGTCATGCTGCTGCGCGGCTTTGCCGATGCAATATTGATGCGTAGTCAGCAGGTGCTTGCCTCTGCGGGCGAAGCCGGATTTCTGCCTCCTCACCACTACGACCAGATCTTCACCGCCCACGGCGTGATCATGATCTTTTTCGTAGCGATGCCGTTTGTCGTTGGTCTGATGAACATTGCTGTTCCGTTGCAGATTGGCGCACGCGACGTGGCCTTCCCGTTCCTGAACAACCTCAGCTTCTGGTTCACCGCTGTCGGTGTGGTGCTGGTTAACCTTTCACTGGGCGTGGGCGAGTTCGCGCAAACCGGTTGGCTGGCTTATCCGCCACTGTCCGGGGCAGAATACAGTCCGGGGGTCGGCGTCGACTACTGGATATGGAGCCTGCAACTTTCCGGGATTGGTACCACCCTGACAGGTATTAACTTCTTCGTGACCATTATGAAGATGCGTGCACCTGGCATGACCATGTTCAAAATGCCGGTATTCACCTGGGCTTCCCTGTGTACCAACGTGCTGATCATCGCCTCATTCCCGGTTCTGACCGTGACCCTGGCGCTGCTGACCCTCGACCGTTATCTTGGTTTCCATTTCTTTACCAATGATATGGGCGGCAACATGATGATGTACGTCAACCTGATTTGGGTTTGGGGTCATCCGGAAGTGTACATTCTGGTTCTGCCGGTGTTCGGTGTGTTCTCTGAAGTGGTTGCTACTTTCTCTAAAAAGCGTCTGTTTGGTTACACCTCACTGGTTTGGGCAACGGTGGTGATTACCATCCTGTCCTTTATCGTGTGGCTGCACCACTTCTTCACCATGGGTGCGGGAGCGAACGTTAACGCCTTCTTCGGTATTATGACGATGATCATTGCCATTCCGACCGGTGTTAAAATCTTCAACTGGCTGTTCACCATGTACCAGGGGCGCATTCAGATGCACTCTGCGATGCTGTGGACCGTTGGCTTTCTGGTCACCTTCTCAGTAGGTGGTATGACCGGGGTTCTGCTGGCCGTGCCGGGTGCTGACTTCGTGCTGCACAACAGCCTGTTCCTGATTGCTCACTTCCACAACGTGATTATCGGTGGTGTGGTGTTCGGTTGCTTTGCCGGTGTGACCTACTGGTTCCCGAAAGCATTCGGCTTCACGCTGAATGAAACTTGGGGTATCCGTGCATTCTGGTTCTGGATCATCGGCTTCTTCGTCGCCTTTATGCCGCTGTACGTACTGGGCTTTATGGGTATGACGCGTCGTCTTAGCCAGGATATCGACCCGCAGTTCCATCCTATGCTGGTCGTTGCAGCATGCGGTGCCGCTTTAATCGCCTGTGGTGTTGCTTGTCAGGTGATTCAGTTCTATGTATCGGTACGTGACCGTGAACAGAACCGTGACCTGACCGGTGACCCGTGGGGTGCACGTACTCTGGAGTGGGCAACCTCTTCACCACCGCCGTTTTATAACTTTGCCATTGTTCCTGAAGTGCACGAACGTGATGCGTTCTGGGAAATGAAGGAAAAAGGTGAAGCTTACAAACGCCCGGCTCACTATGCTGAAATTCACATGCCGAAAAACAGCGGTGCTGGTGTGGTAATCGCTTTCTTCAGCCTGATCTTCGGTTTTGCGGCAATCTGGCACATCTGGTGGCTGGTAGGCCTGTCATTCCTCGGCATGATTGTGTCCTGGATCGTCAAGAGCTTTGACGAAGACGTGGATTACTACGTTCCTGTTGCCGAGATCGAAAAAATCGAGAATCAGCACTTTGACGAAATTAGCAAAGCAGGACTGAAAAATGTCGACTGAAACTCTGACTAAACACCACGACGCCCATGCGGAGCATGGGCATCACGATGCAGGAGCCAACAAAGTATTCGGCTTCTGGATCTACCTGATGAGCGACTGCATTATTTTCGCAACGCTGTTTGCCACCTATGGTGTTATGGTAAACAACACGGCAGGTGGCCCGGCAGGTAAAGATATTTTTGAACTGCCGTTCGTACTGGTAGAAACCGCCCTGCTTCTGTTGAGCTCCATAACCTATGGTTTTGCCGTCATCAACATGAACAAAGGCCATAAAGGGGCGGTCATTGGCTGGCTGGCATTGACCTTCCTGTTTGGTCTGGGCTTCATCGGCATGGAAATCTATGAATTCCATCACCTGATTGCCGAAGGCTTCGGTCCTGACCGCAGCGGTTTCCTTTCCGGCTTCTTTACGCTGGTGGGTACTCACGGCCTGCATGTAACCTCCGGGTTGATTTGGATGCTGGTGCTGATGTACCAGGTGGCTAAACGGGGTCTGAACGACACTAACCGTACGCGTATTATGTGTCTGAGCCTGTTCTGGCACTTCCTGGACGTGGTGTGGATCTGCGTATTCACCATTGTTTACCTGATGGGGGTGATGTAATGAGCCATCCTGCAACTGAACATGGCGCTTCTCATGGTAGCGTGAAGTCTTATATGATCGGCTTCATCCTGTCGATCATTTTGACCGGTATCCCATTCTGGATGGTCATGGACGGTGGTGCTTCTAAAGCCACTATCCTCGCTGTCGTTCTGGTGTGTGCAGTTGTCCAGGTGCTGGTGCATCTGGTTTACTTCCTGCACCTGGACAGTAAGTCTGAAGGGGGCTGGAACCTGATTGCTATCGTGTTTGCAGCACTTATCATCCTGATTGTTGTTGTTGGCTCGTTGTGGATCATGTGGAACCTCAACTACAACATGATGAGCCATTAACCGAGCTACTGTGATGATTAAGCAATACCTGCAATTGACAAAACCAGGAATTATCTTCGGGAATTTAATTTCTGTAATCGGGGGATTCCTGCTGGCTTCTAAAGGCAGCATTGACTATTCCCTGTTTCTCGCCACTTTAGTCGGTGTATCTCTGGTGGTCGCATCGGGTTGTGTTTACAACAACTTCATCGACCGCGACATCGACAAAAAAATGGAGAGAACCAAGAATCGGGTGCTGGTTAAAGGCCTCATCTCTCCGAAATTAAGCCTGGTTTATGCAACCGTGTTGGGTATTGCTGGCTTCGCGCTGTTGTATTTCGGAGCAAACCCGCTGGCGATGTGGCTGGCGGTGATGGGGTTTGTGGTTTATGTCGGCATTTACAGCCTGTACATGAAACGCAACTCCGTCTATGGCACGCTGATTGGTAGCCTCTCTGGAGCCGCACCGCCGGTTATTGGCTACTGTGCCGTTTCCGGTCAGTTCGATGCGGGCGCATTGATCCTGCTGGCTATCTTTAGCCTGTGGCAGATGCCGCATTCTTATGCGATTGCTATCTTCCGCTTCAAAGATTACCAGGCAGCCAACATTCCGGTTCTGCCGGTGGTAAAAGGTATTTCGGTAGCCAAAAACCATATCACTGTGTATATCATCGCGTTTATGGTTGCCACGCTGATGCTGACTTTAGTGGGTTATGCTGGCTACAAATATCTGGTAGTAGCGTCTGCGGTTAGCGTCTGGTGGTTGGGAATGGCGCTTTCAGGTTATAAAACCCAGAATGACCGTGTCTGGGCGCGTAAACTGTTCGTGTTTTCCATCGTGGCCATTACCGCGCTAAGCGTCATGATGTCGGTTGATTTTATGACGCCAGCCTCAAAAGACCTGCTCACTTACGTTGGTTAACAGCAGGCCATATCACTGCTAAGGGCGCGATTTCGCGCCCTTTCTTCTTGTCATAAATGCTTAAAAATTAATATTTTACCCACCCTGCCCTGACACATAAAATAGAAAGACTAAAAGCATTGAGGTAGTCATGAACGATAATAAAATGACTTCAGTTGAGCTGCGCGCAACCTGGGGTTTGGGGACGGTTTTTTCCCTGCGCATGCTGGGAATGTTTATGGTTTTACCCGTCCTGACCACTTATGGCATGGCATTACAGGGAGCAAGTGAAACACTCATTGGACTGGCCATCGGCATATATGGTTTAGCCCAGGCAGTATTCCAAATCCCTTTCGGGCTTCTTTCCGATCGTATTGGACGTAAGCCACTGATTATCGGTGGCCTGTTGATCTTTGCCATCGGTAGCGTCATCGCGGCGATGACAACCTCCATCTGGGGAGTGATCCTTGGGCGCGCGTTGCAGGGTTCAGGTGCCATTGCCGCCGCCGTAATGGCCCTGCTGTCCGACCTGACTCGTGAGCAGAACCGAACTAAAGCGATGGCGTTTATCGGTATCAGCTTCGGCATTACCTTCGCCATTGCCATGGTACTGGGGCCAGTAGTCACTAACGCGCTTGGCCTGCATGCGCTGTTCTGGATGATCGCCCTGCTCGCGGTTTGCGGTATCGTCATTACGCTGCTGATTGTCCCCTCGGCGTCAACCCATATCCTTAATCGGGAATCGGGGATCGTGAAGGGCAGCATTGGTGATGTTCTTGCCAATGGCCGCCTTGTAAAGTTAAATATTGGCATTCTCTGTCTGCATATTCTGCTGATGTCGAGCTTTGTGGCCCTGCCCGGCCAGTTTGAACAAGCCGGATTCCCCGCCAGTGGGCACTGGAAGATTTATCTTTGTACCATGCTGGTTGCTTTCGCTGCCGTGCTGCCATTTATTATCTACGCAGAAGTTAAACGCCGGATGAAACGGGTGTTTGTTGGCTGTGTCGCCCTGATGCTGGTCGCTGAAATCATCTTGTGGGGATCGGGTAATCATTTCTGGACGCTGGTGCTGGGCGTTCAGCTGTTCTTTATTGGTTTTAACCTGATGGAGGCGATACTGCCGTCACTGGTCAGTAAAGAGTCGCCTCCGGGTTATAAGGGGACAGCAATGGGCCTGTATTCAACCAGCCAGTTTGTCGGTGTGGCAATTGGTGGCAGCATGGGCGGGTGGGTGTTTGACCACCTCGATGCGCAGAGTGTATTCCTGCTTGGTGCACTGATAGCAGTAGGCTGGCTGTTGCTGAGCCTGAGCATGAAGGAACCGCCCTACGTCAGCAGTCTGCGCCTAACGCTTGAACATTGCGGCCTGGATAAATCGAGCCTGGAACAGCGGCTGAAAGCACATAATGGCGTGTCAGAGGTATTTATCGTGCCTGAAGAGCAGAGTGCCTACGTCAAAATTGACAGCAAGGTTACCAGCCGCGCCGAGCTTGAGAAACTGATTGCGGGTTAACCACGCTCTTTCTGCAAAAAACATCCTGACATACGCACATTATGTCAGGATGAGTGCGGTAGCCAACTCAACAACATTAATCGCGGAAGTTCTTAAACTGGAACGGCTGCCCTAATTCGCCCTTACGCACCAGCGCCATCGCACCTTGCAGATCGTCGCGTGATTTACCGGTAACGCGAACTTCATCTCCCTGAATCTGCGACTGCACTTTCAGCTTGCTGTCTTTAATCAGCTTAACCAGCTTTTTAGCGATATCCGTTTCGATGCCTTTCTTCATTTTAGCATCCACGCTCCAGCTTTTACCGCTATGCTCAATCTGTTCCGGAACCTCCAGTGCTCCACCTTCTATCCCACGTTTCAATAGCTTTTCACGCAGAATATCCACCAGCTGCTTCACCTGAAAATCCGATTCACTGGAGACCTTGATCGACTCATTTTTTTCATTCAGTTCGAAACTGGCCTGAACACCACGAAAATCGAAGCGGGTGGATATTTCACGATTAGCATTGTCTACCGCGTTACGCACTTCCTGCATATCAATTTCAGAAACAATATCGAAAGATGGCATGATCTATTCTCCTGATACTAAAGTGACAGGCATAATACCTGCTTGCCGCTGGTAAATAAAACCATCGGCGCTGAAAGCTATAATAACAGGCAGGCATGCGCGAAGCTGGTCAAGCAACCCGCATGTGGGGAGGAACAATGAAAATTACCGTACTTGGATGTGGCGCCCTGGGGCAGATCTGGCTGGCTGCGCTTGAACGGCAGGGGCATGAAGTTCAGGGCTGGCTGCGGGTACCGCAGCCATATTGTTCGGTGAATGTCATCGACCTGCATGGCGGAAACATCAATAAGACCTTTATCGCTAATGACCCGGTATTTCTCGCCGAAAGTGAGTTATTGATCGTTACGCTGAAAGCGTGGCAAGTCTCTGAGTCAGTGAGAAATCTGCAATTTATTTTGCCTGAACGCTGCCCAATTCTGCTGCTGCATAACGGTATGGGGACGCTTGACGAGTTGAAAAACCTGCGTCAGCCATTATTACGCGGCGTCACGACCCACGCAGCAAAACGGGATGGCACGGTAATTATTCATGTCGCCTCGGGGATTACCCATATTGGCCCCACCACCACCGGGGACGCGGAACTGAGCGATCTGGCAGAGGTTTTGCACCGCGCTTTACCGGATGTGGCCTGGCACAATAACGTGGCTTCCGCCGCATGGCAAAAACTGGCGGTAAACTGCATCATCAACCCGTTGACGGTATTCTATAACTGTACCAACGGCGAGCTGGCTGAATACCGTCAGGAGATTGAATCCCTGAGCGATGAAGTGGCAGCAGTGATGGAGCGTGAAGGTCAGCATATATCGCGTGAATGGCTGATCGATTATGTGCTTGAAGTGATTAGCACCACCGCCGCTAATACCTCCTCAATGCTGCAGGATGTTCGGGCGCAGCGCCGCACCGAAATCGACTATATCAACGGCTATGTTATTCGGCGCGCACGCGCACAGGGGTTGAGCACGCCCAATAACAGCCGACTTTTTGAATTCATCAAGCGAAAGGAACATGATTATGACCGAGAAACCATCGGTTCTGGTTTGCCTGGCACCTGGGAGTGAAGAAACCGAGGCCGTCACCACCATCGATTTACTGGTGCGCGCCGGGCTGAAAGTCGTCACCGCCAGCGTTGCTGACGATGGTAACTGTGAGATTATCTGTTCACGCGGAGTTCGGCTGTTGGCCGATGCGCCGCTGGTGGAAGTCGCCGATGACGATTTTGCCGCCCTCGTTCTGCCTGGTGGCCTGAAAGGAGCGGAATGCTTCCACGACAGCCCGCTGCTGGTGGAAACCATACGTCACTTCAATCAGTCAGGGCGCATCGTTGCCGCAATCTGCGCCGCCGCCGCCGCCGTACTGATACCGCATAATCTGTTCCCGGTGGGAAATATGACCGGCTATCCGGGGTTAAAAGAGAAAATTCCGCAAGAGAAATGGATGGATAAACGCGTGGTATGGGATCGCCGGGTCAATCTGCTCACCAGTCAGGGGCCAGGGACTGCAATCGATTTTGCCCTGAAGCTCATTGACCTGCTGCTTGGAAAAGAAGCGGCGCGTGAAGTAGCCGCGCAACTGGTGGTGGCTGCCGGGATTTACGATTACCGCGACTGATTTTGGCGGGGTTTGCTGCCGGACGGCGTCGGCAGCATAGCCCGTTCGCGTCCGGCCAGTACGCAGTCGCCGCAGCGTACAAAAGTACCTGAAGATGACGAGCACTGCCCGGGCACGAGATGGCAAGTAAGCAGGATAGCCTAGGGACGGTACACTTTCACGTTCTTAAAGCCCTGTTCGTGCAAATACAGCGCCTGCAAGCGGCTCATCACGCCGCGTTCACAGTACAGTAGCCAGCTTTTGCTCTGGTCGAGGTCGCCAAATTGCGTTGCCAGCTTATAGAATGGTAACGATTTCACCAGCACGCCATCCAGCTCCAGTGGACGCGCTTCCTGCTCGTCGGCCGAACGAATGTCCAGTATCACATCCTGGTCTGAAAACGAGGCAACGGTCTCGACTTCTACCACTTCCTCTTCGGTCTTCTCGGCGATTTCACGAATATCAACGTTGGTTGCCTCCGTAACCACCCGGTCAAGGATGGCGAAATCGAAGTGCTGCTCTTCCTGCTCGATCTTCGCCTTTACCGCTTTGACCGTCGGGCTTTTTGAAATAACGCCGCAGTATTCCGGCATGGTACGCGCAAAATCTTCCGTGCCGATTTCACGTGCCAGCTTGATAATGTGCTCTTTATCATGGGAAATCAGCGGACGCAGGATCAGCGTATCGCTGGCATTATCGATCAGGCGCAGATTTGTCAGCGTCTGGCTGGAGACCTGGCCCAGCGCTTCACCGGTTACCAGTGCCTGTACGCCGTAGCGCTCGGCAATTTGTGAAGCCGCACGCACCATCATACGCTTCAGCACCACGCCCATCTGGCCATCATCCACTTTTTCCAGGATCTCACCGACCACTGGCTCAAAGTTGATCGCCACAAAGCGCACGCGATGGGTACTGCCATAACGCTTCCACAAATAGTGCGCAACCTGGCGCACGCCGATCTCATGGGCCGCGCCGCCGAGATTAAAGAAGCAATAGTGCACGCGGCAGCCACGGCGCATCAGCATATAGCTGGAAACGCCTGAGTCAAAACCACCGGAAATCAGCGACAGAACATCTTCCTGTGTGCCGATAGGATAACCGCCGATGCCTTCATAACGGGCGGTGACCAGAATCAGGCGATCGTCGTCGATCTCCAGATTGACCGTTACCTGTGGGCGGTTGAGTTGCACCTGAGCGCTGGCAACATGCTGATTAAGGCCACCGCCAACGTAGCGTTCCACATCCTGTGAACTGAACTCATGCTTGCCTCGGCGCTTCACACGCACGCAGAAAGTCTTGCCTTCAATACGTTCGCGGTTCATTTCGAGAGTTTGCTCAAAAATATGATGCACGTCGGTGTAAGCGCGATCTTCCACTGCCAGCACATGATGTATGCCCGGAATGCGCGTCAGCTCTGCCACAATAGCAGCACGCTGGCTTTCGTCTTTGGCACGCACTTCGATATTGTCCCAGTGGCGTACCACAGCGAGGGTTTCATCAAAGGGCTTGAGAACGTTGCGAATATTACCGGTCAGGATTTTAATAAAACGCAGCCGTACCGACTGGCTTTTGATCGTAATTTCAGGGAATAACTTAATGATAAACTTCATGGCGGCATGTATTCGTTGGGCAATTAAGTGCTGATGAAGGATCACTTAACTGTTAAAATCAGAGTATCGCAAACTGGCCTGCGCCCTTTGCATCCGCGGCGAGTATACCACCTTTGTCTGGCGGCTGCTGCTTCATCTGCCGCCAATACGTTCGTCCCTGCCAACATTAAATTTGCAGGGGATGTTTTGCTAATCATTTAGAGTCGGCTACCATGGGCATTCGCTGATGAACATGCACAGTCAGGATTAGATATGCCGAAAAAAATTCAACAGCCTGTCAGTTTCGAAACCTCCCTGCAACAGCTGGAGCACATCGTCAGCCGCCTTGAAAGCGGCGATCTTGCGCTTGAAGAAGCGCTGACTGAATTTGAGCGCGGCGTGCAGCTGGCGCGAGCCGGGCAACAAACGCTGCAACAGGCAGAGCAACGGGTACAAATTTTACTGAGCGAAGACAAAAACGCCGATCTGACGCCTTTCACGCCGGAAAATGAATAATGGATTTTAACTTATTACTCATCAGTCACTATCAGCGGGTGAACGCAGCGCTTCAGGGGTTTATTTCACAACTGCCTTTTCAGAGTTCTCCTCTGGTAAACGCGATGGAGTATGGCGCACTATTGGGCGGTAAACGCCTACGCCCTTTCCTGGTATATGCTACGGGCGACATGCTGCGGGCGGACGATGCCGCGCTGGATGCACCGGCGGCAGCAATCGAGTGTATCCATGCATACTCTCTCATCCATGACGATTTGCCCGCTATGGATAATGACAGCCTTCGTCGCGGCCAGCCCACCTGCCATATTAAGTTTGGTGAGGAGTCCGCCATTCTGGCAGGAGATGCGCTGCAGACGCTGGCCTTCTCAATTCTTGCTGACGCCCCAATGCCCGGCGTGATGGCAGAAAGCCGTATTGCTATGCTGTCTGAACTGGCTCAGGCCAGCGGAGTGGCTGGCATGTGCGGCGGTCAGGCATTGGATCTTGCCGCGGAAGGCAAAAAAGTGACTTTGAACGAACTTGAGCAGATCCACAGGCATAAGACCGGCGCGCTGATCCGCTCTGCGGTAAGGCTTGGCGCCCTGACGGCGGGAGAAAGCGGCCGTGCTGCCCTACCAGCCCTCGACCGATTTGCCAATGCCATCGGCCTGGCATTCCAGGTACAGGATGACATTCTGGATGTGACGGGTGATACCGAAGTGCTGGGAAAACAGCAGGGTGCCGATCAACAATTGGGCAAAAGTACCTACCCGGCATTAATGGGACTGGACAATGCACGGATAAAAGCATGGGATCTCTGTCAAGAATCCCTCGACGCGTTAGACACGCTTGCTGCACAGTCATACAACACGACCGCGCTGCGGGCGCTGGCAAGCTTTGTCATTGAACGCGATAAATAACCTCCAAATGAGTCACTGATGAGTTTTGAATCTGCAAAATACCCGACGCTTGCTCAGGCAAGTACGGTGCAAGAATTACGTTTGCTGCCCAAAGAGAGCCTGCCAGCACTTTGTAACGAATTGCGGCAGTATTTGCTCGGCAGCGTAAGCCGCTCCAGCGGTCATTTTGCTTCCGGACTGGGCGTCGTGGAACTCACCGTTGCCCTGCACTACGTCTATAACACGCCATTTGATCATCTGGTATGGGATGTTGGCCACCAGGCCTACCCGCATAAAATTCTGACCGGGCGACGTGACCGCATAGGCACTATTCGTCAGAAAAAGGGGCTGCATCCGTTCCCGTGGCGTGAGGAAAGTGAATACGACGTGCTCAATGTAGGACATTCATCAACCTCGATCAGTGCCGGGCTTGGCCTGGCGGTTGCCGCCGGTAAAGAAGCGCAAGGCCGCCGTACCGCCTGCGTTATCGGCGATGGCGCGATCACCGCGGGGATGGCGTTTGAAGCGATGAATCACGCCGGAGATATAAAGGCCGATCTGCTGGTCGTGCTGAATGACAATGAAATGTCGATCTCTGAAAACGTTGGTGCGTTAAATAACCGACTTGCCCAGATTTTGTCTGGTAAAACCTACTCGCGTTTGCGTGAAAGCGGCAAAAAGGTCCTTGATGGCCTGCCGCCAATCAAAGAACTGATTAAACGCACCGAAGAGCACCTGAAAGGAATGGTGGTGCCGGGCACGCTTTTTGAAGAGCTGGGCTTCAATTACATCGGTCCGGTAGACGGTCACGATGTTTTGGCGCTGGTGCATACGCTGCGCAATATGCGGGCGCTGAAAGGCCCGCAGTTCCTGCATGTCATGACGAAAAAGGGCAAGGGCTACGCCCCGGCAGAAAAAGACCCGATCAGCTGGCATGCGGTCCCTAAGTTTGACCCGGCCAGCGGCCTGTTGCCAAAAAGCGCTGACGGTCTGCCAAGCTATTCCAAAATTTTCGGACAGTGGTTAAGTGAAACCGCCGCCGTTGATGACAGGCTGATGGCGGTGACGCCAGCCATGCGTGAAGGCTCCGGGATGGTCAGTTTCTCACGCGATTATCCCCGGCAATATTTCGATGTGGCGATTGCCGAACAGCATGCGGTGACCTTCGCCGCCGGGCTGGCCATCGGCGGCTATAAGCCGGTGGTGGCAATCTACTCGACTTTCCTGCAGCGCGCCTACGATCAGCTGATCCATGATGTCGCCATTCAAAAGCTGTCGGTGCTGTTTGCCATCGACCGTGGCGGCATCGTCGGCGCTGACGGGCAGACTCACCAGGGAGCATTTGATATAGCTTTCCTGCGCTGCATCCCCAACATCGTTATTATGACGCCAAGTGATGAAAATGAATGTCGTCAGATGCTGTATACCGGCTATCACCATGAAGGTGGGCCAAGTGCGGTACGCTACCCGCGGGGTAATGGCACCGGTGCGCCGCTTGAAGCACTGGCCTCGTTGCCGTTAGGCAAAGGCGTCATCAAGCGTCGGGGAGAACAACTGGCGATCCTCAATTTTGGCACGCTGTTACCCCAGGCGGCAGCGGCTGCGGAAGCTATCAATGCCACTCTGGTGGATATGCGTTTTGTCAAACCGCTCGATGAGGCGCTGGTGCTGGAGCTGGCGTCACAGCACCAGGCACTGGTCACCCTTGAAGAGGGTGCTGTTAAAGGCGGTGCCGGCAGCGGCGTTAACGAACTGTTGATGGCGAAACGTAAACCGGTTCCGGTGCTGAATATCGGCTTGCCGGATGAGTTTATCCCCCAGGGGACTCAGGAAGAGATCCGCAGCGATTATCAACTGGATGCCGACGGCATCAAGCAGCAGATCGCCAACTGGCTGGCTCAATAACAGAAAACCGGCTCCTTTCGGGGAGCCGGCTTTCTGTCTGTCAGGGGGAACCCGCTATACCCGGAAACTAAAGCGGCCAGTTATGCCCGGCGCAGTAAAGAATAACGGCAGATATAATTCCTGCGATAATATCATCCACCATAATGCCCATGCCGCCATGCACGTTGCGATCGAACCAGCGGATCGGCCAGGGTTTCCAGATATCCAGCACGCGAAACAGCAAAAATCCTGCCAGCACCCACTGCCAGCTGTTGACCGGGATGGCCATCAGCGTAATCCACATACCGATAAACTCATCCCAGACGATACTGCCGTGATCGTGCACGCCCATATCTTTCGCCGTACGATGGCAGAGATAAACCCCGATACTGATGCCCAGCAGCACCACTAACGAGTAGAGGTCCTGTGGCAGAAAGCTCATCAGATACCAGAATGGGATCGCCGCCAGCGATCCCGCCGTGCCTGGCATCCAGGGGCTTAAACCGCTGCCGAACCCGGTGGCCAGTAAATGCCACGGGTTGCGCATTTTCAGGCGGCTTTTAGCCATATCCTTAGCGCTGTGCAAAGTGATCAAACCCCTTAAGGTTGTTGTCTACCGGCTGGTCGTTTTGCCACAGCGTGAGTCCGTCAGACTGCGGTGCAATCTGGCCGATGCAGGTATAGGGCACGCCGTGATATCCCAGCGCCACGTCCAGCGCGCCACGGTTGATCTCTGGTACCGTGAAGCACAGCTCGTAATCCTCACCGCCGCTTAGCGCCCAGCTTAACGCCTGCTGCGCAGCAAAGTGCTGCTGGATAACTGCTGACAGCGGCAGCGCATCAAGATTTACACGGGCACCACAGGCGCTGGCCTGCAGGATATGGCCAAGGTCAGAGATAAGTCCATCGGACAGGTCGATGGCGGAGCTGGCCAGATCACGCAGCGCCTGCCCCTGTAGAACACGCGGCATCGGGCGTAAATGGCGCTTGATGAGGGCTTCATGAGCCACCGGATCGTTGATTTTCACCCGATGCTGCAACAGTTCAAGGCCCGCGGCGCTGTCACCCAGCGTACCGGTAACATAAATCCAGTCGCCAATGCGTGCGCCGCTGCGCTTCAGCGCTCTGCCCTGCGGCACCATCCCGTGAACACCCAACGTCATGCTGAGCGGGCCGCGTGTGGTATCGCCGCCGATCAGCTGCATATGATAGTAATCCAACAGTTCAAACAGGCTGTCGCTGAACGCCTTTAACCAGCTTTCGTTAACTTCAGGCAGCGTTAAAGCCAGCGTCAGCCACGCCGGATCTGCGCCCATTGCCGCCAGGTCACTGAGGTTTACGGCCAGCGCTTTATAGGCGAGATCGCCAGGATGGATATCACGGAGGAAATGCACGCCTTCAACCAGCGTGTCGGTACTGATCGCCAGCGTCTGTTTTTCCGGCACGCTGAGTAGCGCACAGTCGTCACCGATGCCTTGTTCCACATCGCGACGGGAGCATGACGCACGGTTAAAATAGCGCGCAATCAGTTCAAATTCGCCACATGCCATAATGCATTCCGGGAGTCAAAAATGAGGCCGGGTTGAGCGGCCTCTGAGGATTATTTGCGGTTAGGGCGGATCTGCGGAGCGGCTTTGTCCAGCACGCCGTTGACAAATTTATGACTGTCTTCAGCACCGAACACTTTTGCCAGCTCGATCCCCTCATTAATAGCCACCTTGTAAGGCACGTCGGAACGCTTGCTGAGTTCAAACAGTGAAATACGCAGGATGGCCTTTTCCACCTGGCCCAGCTCTTCAAGCTGACGCGACAGGAACGGTTTCATCAGGTCGTCGAGGTATGCACTGTGAGTTGCAACGCCGCCGACCAGCTCACGGAAATAGGTAATATCGACGTCTTTAACGTCCTGTTCCGCCAGAAACTGGTATTCAACATCCGCGATGTCATTTTTAGATATCTGCCAGGAGTAGAGTGCCTGAACAGCACATTCACGGGCGCGGCGACGAGCAGCAGGTTTCACGAAATTCCCCTTAAATCAGGCTTTAATGGCTTTCAATACGTTAATCATTTCCAGAGCGGTCAGGGCTGCTTCAGCCCCCTTGTTGCCCGCTTTGGTTCCGGCGCGTTCAATGGCCTGTTCGATGTTTTCCGTCGTCAGCACGCCAAAGGCAACCGGGATATCGCTTTGCATGGCAACGCTGGCCAGGCCAGAACTGGCTTCACCAGCCACGAATTCAAAGTGGGCAGTACCGCCACGGATCACGGTACCCAGTGCCACAACCGCATCATGCTTGCCGGTTTTAGCCAGCGCACGAGCAGTTACGGGCAGCTCGTAAGCACCCGGAACCCAAACCACGGTGATATTCTCATCTTTAACCTGACCAATACGCTTCAGGGCATCGATGGCACCGCTTAGCAGGCTGTCGTTGATAAAATTGTTGAAACGCGCAATAACCAGAGCAACGCGCGCATCAGGAGTCGCAACAGCAGCTTCAATAACGTTCATAATCTTCCTTCCAGGGTTCTGTTTGGCCCCGCAGGGGGGCGGATTCTATCATACTCTTTGCAAGCCTGCTTGTTTTTGCGCAAGCCGTCATGACGGGGTCAAAGTGAGCCTGATATCTGGCCCTACCTGACGAATATCGCTAAAGGTGAAGACCGGTACTGAAGCCAGCATTTCCAGCCCTGGCAGCTGGCACAGGCCGCGCCCGGCATCGCCTAACAGCTTGGGGGCCAGATAGACGATCAGTTCATCAACCACGCCAGCCTGGAGTAATGCGCCGGCAAATTGCGCTCCGGCTTCCACCCAGAGGCTGTTAATCTGTTTTCTGCCCAGCAGCATCAGCATCGCAACCAGATCGAGGCGATCCTGATAACGCGGTACCATCAGCTGACTGACGTTATCCGGCCAGTCCAGATCATCCCCGGCGGTACGCGCCAGCCAGGTTTCCCCCGGCTGACTAATCAGCCGGTGCCGTGGAGTAACGCGGTTCTGGCTGTCAACGATGACTCGCACAGGCTGGCGCAGCAAATCGACCGGATAGTCTGCTAAACTGGCGCGATCCAGTTCATCGTGACGTACGGTCAGCGCCGGATTATCTGCCAGCACGGTGGCGCTGGTACTGAGAATAGCCGAGCTTTGCGCACGCAGTCTTTGCACATCGCGTCTTGCTTCAGGAGAGGTAATCCACTGGCTTTCCCCGCTGGCCATCGCCGTGCGCCCATCGAGGGAGGCTCCAAGCTTAAGCTGTACCCAGGGAAAACCGGTACGCATGCGTTTCAGAAAGCCCCGGTTCAGCGCCTCCGCTTCCGGCATCATCAGCCCGTGGCTGACCTCAATACCCGCCTGCTGCAAACGATATAGCCCGCGTCCGGCGACCTGTGGGTTCGGGTCCTGCATTGCGGTGACGACCCGCTTGACGCCGGCTGCAATCAGCGCCTCGCAGCACGGCGGCGTGCGGCCATGATGGCTACACGGCTCCAGCGTCACATAGGCGGTAGCCCCACGCGATTTCTCACCTGCCATGCGTAGCGCGTGTACTTCAGCGTGCGGCTCGCCGGCGCGCATATGGTAACCTTCACCAACGATCTGGTCATCACGCACCAGCACACAACCTACATTCGGATTCGGCGTGGTGGTAAAGCGGCCACGGCGCGCCAGTTCCAGCGCCCGGGCCATATAAGCTTCATCGCACATGTCGTCAGTCCTGTAAGCGGGCGATCTCTTCGCCGAATTCGCGGATATCTTCGAAACTGCGATATACCGATGCAAAGCGGATGTAGGCGACTTTATCCAGCTTTTTCAGCTCATCCATCACCAGGCTACCGATTAATTTGCTGGCCACTTCGCGTTCACCGGTGGCACGCAGCTGGCTTTTAAGATGGCTGAGGGCATTTTCCACCGCGTCCGAGCTAACCGGACGCTTCTCCAGCGCCTTCATCAATCCGCTGCGCAGCTTGTCTTCATTAAAGGGTTCACGCACATCATTGCTTTTGACCACCCGTGGCATCACCAGTTCTGCCACTTCAAAGGTAGTAAAGCGTTCATGACAAACAAGACACTGACGGCGTCGGCGCACGGAAGTGCCCTCACCCACCAACCGAGAGTCGATCACTTTAGTATCCACGGTGGAACAAAATGGGCAATGCATAAGTCTGTCCTGATTCTTCAGCAGAGGGTCACCAGTGTACCCTGAAGTGTTTAACAACTAAATCATTCACGCGGGCTGGCTTTAGCCGGTGTGGAGCTTCTCGCTACAATTGTGAAAAAAAGTCTATGCTTTGTATACCCCATCCGGGGGTTCACTTAAAGGAGTCAAAAATGGGACTGTTTGATTTTGTTAAAGATGCAGGGGAAAAAATCCTGGAAGCGTTTGCCGGAAATGCACACGCACAGGGTACCGCCATTGAAGATAGTCTGAAAAAGCAGGGTATCCCGGGCGCTGAAAAAGTAAAAATTGAAGTCAACGGCGACAAAGCCGTGGTCACCGGCGACGGTCTGACCCAGGAAGAAAAAGAGAAAATCCTGGTCGCAGCAGGCAATGTGAAAGGCATCAGCAGCGTTGATGACAAAGTCACCACCAGCGCCCCTGCCGCCAATGAGTCTGAATACTACACGGTTAAATCAGGTGATACGCTGAGCGCCATTTCTCAATCCGTTTATGGCGATGCCAGTCAGTACAACAAAATCTTCGAGGCTAACAAGCCAATGCTAAGCCATCCGGATAAAATTTATCCAGGTCAGAAGCTGCGTATTCCTCACTAAGACGTTACTAACAGGGAGGGAGCGTGGTTAAAACCCTGACAGTCGTTCTGCCATTTCCCCTGCTGCTGCTTTTGGCCGGTTGTTCATCTTCTCTGCCCGGCCAGCAGACACAACAGCTTCACCGGGAGGTGGGCAAGTTGAATCAGGAGCTAAGCCTGCTCACTCTTCAGGCCACCGCGCTTGAACTCCAGGCCAGACTCAACCAGAACTCCCTGAAGGGTGCCTGGTTAGTTCCCGCCGCCAGAACCCCGGTGGTATTGCAAAGTCAGGCCGGTGAAGTACGCCTGTGGTTAAGCCTCCTTCCCCGGCAAGACGAGGGGACAGGTGCATTACTGCACCTGAGTTCTTCTGGCTCTGCGCAGCTTCCGGCGCTGGCCGGCCAGCTGGAATGGGGTAGCCTTGATGACAGCAGCGGCAGACCGCTGAGGGCCGAAAGTCACAGCGAAAGGTTTCAGGTTGTTCCCGCCATGCTGCCACGCAGTGAAGCCACCGTCCGGCTGAATTTGCGTGGTTTTGCGCCCGAAAAACTCGGTTACGTGCGTGTTCATGGCCTGACTCTGAATAACTCCTCATCTTCTGCACCCTAAAAAAACGGCCACCCTGAGGTGGCCGTTATTCTGACTGCCATTTTTTAAGGCAGAATCGAAGGCTGATCTGCGCCCTCTTTTTCCACTTTCTGTGGGATCATGTGTTCGCGTTTCATGCCCAACTTCAGCGCCAGAGCGGAAGAGACATAAATTGACGAGATAGTACCGATGGTAATACCGATCAGCATGGTCAGTGAGAAGCCTTTCAACAGCGCACCGCCAAAGATGAACAGAATCAGCACCATCGCCAGCGTCGTTACCGAAGTAATGATGGTTCGGCTTAACGTCTGCGTCAGCGAGACATTGGTAATATCGTAAGAAGAACCGCGGCGGATCTTGCGGAAATTCTCGCGAATTCGGTCCGATACCACAATCTTATCGTTCAGCGAGTAGCCGATGACCGACATCAGCGAGGCGACAATGGTCAGATCTATCTCTATCTGGAACAGAGAAAGCAAGCCCATGGTGATCACCACGTCATGTGCCAGCGCCAGCACAGTTCCCAGCGCCAAACGCCATTCGAAACGAAAGCCGATATAAAAGAGAATCGCAATCAGCGCCGACAGCAGAGCCATGCCCCCCGCCTGAGCCAGATCGCTACCCACGCTGGGTCCAACGAACTCAATACGCTTGACGGTGGCGTTCTGCCCGGTTGCTTCATTAACAATGCCCAGTACCTTACTGCCCAGCGCTTCACCCGCGTTGCCTTCAGCGGGTGCCATACGCACCATCACATCACGGCTACTGCCAAAGTTTTGCACCTGCGGTTCAGCAAAACCGGCTTTCTGCAGGCTGCCACGCATCATATCCAGATCGGCTGGCTGCTCAAGATTAATCTCAATCACCGTTCCACCGGTGAAATCAAGCCCCCAGTTGAAGCCTCGCACACCGATAATGGCTACTGCTATTATCAGCAGTATTCCAGAGATGATGAACGCCAGCTTATCCCAGTGCATAAAGTCGTAAACTTTACGCCCGTGATTCATTTGTTCAACACTATGTTCCTGTGCCACAACGCACTCCTCAGATAGACAACTTGTTAATGCGTTTGCCGCCATACATCAGGTTGACGATGGCACGGGTGCCGATAATCGCGGTAAACATGGAAGTTGCCACACCAATCGCAGTCGTGATGGCAAACCCTTTAATCGAGCCGGTGCCCACTGCGTACAGAATGATAACTTTGATCAGCGTGGTCACGTTGGCATCAACGATACTGGAAAACGCACCTTTGTAACCCTCATGGATCGCCTGCTGTACGGAACGTCCGTTGCGCAGCTCCTCTTTGATACGCTCGTTAATCAGTACGTTAGCATCGACCGCCACCGCCAGCGTCAGCACGATACCGGCAATACCGGGCATCGTCAGCGTAGCGCCCGGAAGCAGCGACATAATACCGACGATCAGCACCAGGTTAGCCAGCAGTGCGCTGGTCGCCACCAGGCCGAATTTCTTGTACCACACCACCATGAAGACGATAGATGCGATCAGCCCCCACAGGCAGGCTTCCAGACCCTGAGTGATGTTCTGCGCACCCATGGTTGGACCAATAGTACGCTCTTCCACAATCTGAATAGGCGCAATCAGCGCACCGGCGCGCAGCAACAGCGAAAGCTGACGGGCTTCGTTCGGGTTATTAATGCCGGTAATACGGAAGCTGTTACCCAGACGCGACTGGATATTGGCAACGTTAATCACCTCTTCATGCTTCTCCAGAATCGCCCGGCCGTTAGCGTCTTTCTTACCACTGTCTTTGTACTCAACAAACAGGGTTGCCATCGCCTTGCCGACGCTGTCCTTGGTGAAGTTGGACATGATATTACCGCCAGCGCTGTCCAGGGAGATATTCACCTGTGGCTGATTGTATTCATCGTTGCTGGAGGTGGAGTCGGTAATGTGGTCACCGGTGAGGATCACGCGCTTGTACAGCACCACCGGCTGTCCCTCACGCGTGTCTTTCACTTCTGAGTCACCCGGTACGCGGCCGTTAGCGGCTGCGGTAGCGTCGACGCTGGTATTCACCAGACGGAACTCCAGCGTGGCCGTCGCACCAAGGATCTCTTTCGCACGAGCCGTATCCTGGATACCCGGTAATTCAACCACAATTCGATCGGCGCCCTGACGCTGAACCAGAGGCTCCGCAACGCCCAGCTGATTTACACGGTTACGCAGAATATTAATGTTCTGCTGTACCGCATATTCGCGGGCTTCACGCATGCGTTCATCGCTCATGACCGCCGTCAGGGCATTACTGCCGCTGCTGTTGATAACCATATCGCGGTGACGGGTGGTCAGATAGCTGACAGCTTCATCACGCGTTTTATCATCTCGAAAACGAATTTCCAGGCCGTAATTGCCGGTTTTACGCACGTTAACGTAAGGAACGCTCTTTTCACGCAGATCGCTGCGCAGATTGTCGATGTTTTGATCCTGAAGTTTACCCAGCGCAGTGTCCATATCCACCTCCATCAGGAAGTGAACACCACCGCGCAGATCGAGACCGAGCTTCATCGGCTCTGCGGATAATGTGGCTAACCAGGCGGGCGTCGCCGGGGCCAGATTGAGCGCCACCACATAATCGTCGCCAAGGACTTTGATTATCGCTTCGCGCGCGCGCAGCTGCACGTCAGTGTTAGCGAAACGCGCCAGAATCGCCCCCTTTTCCAGGGCGACGGATTTACTCTGTATATTGTCTTGTTTTAACGCGCTTTGGATCTGAACCAGCGTTTGCTCACTGGCCGCGCTTCCGCGCGCACCAGTGACCTGAACAGCCGGATCCTCACCATAAAGGTTGGGCAGTGCATACAGCAGACCGACGAGTAATACGACGATCAGCATGATGTACTTCCACAAAGGATAACGGTTTAACACGGCAGTTCCCTTAGGGAAATTAAAAAATTAAAGCGCCTTCATCGTACCTTTCGGCAGAACGGCAGCAACGAAGTCACGTTTGACCACAACTTCAGTGGTATCGTTAAGTGCAATAGCCACATAGCCGGTATCAGCTACTTTGGTCACGCGCCCTACCAGCCCACCGGTGGTCAGAACCTCGTCCCCCTTAGCAATTGAATCCATCAGTTTCTTGTGCTCTTTCGCACGTTTCTGCTGAGGACGCAGGATCATAAAGTAGAAAATCAAACCAAACACCACCAGCATGATCACCAGAGAATACGGACTACTCTGAGAAGGAGCTGCGGCAGCCACGGCATCAGAAGTGTTGAAGTTCATTAAATTTCCCTCATTGTTTAATTATCGGACGTTAATGGCGGAACCGCCGTCCCCGTCCTTTGGTAGAATTCGCTAACAAAGTGCTCTAATTTACCTTCTTCGATAGCCTGGCGTAAACCTGCCATTAAGCGCTGATAATAGCGCAGATTATGAATGGTATTCAGACGTGCACCCAAAATTTCATTGCAGCGGTCAAGATGATACAGATAAGCACGGCTGTAGTTGCGGCAAGTGTAACAATCACACTCGGCATCGAGCGGAGAGGTGTCATCTTTGTACTTCGCATTACGGATTTTCACCACGCCGTCGGTGACAAACAGGTGCCCGTTACGCGCATTACGCGTGGGCATCACACAGTCGAACATATCAATGCCGCGACGAACGCCTTCCACTAAATCCTGAGGCTTGCCGACGCCCATCAGGTAGCGGGGCTTATCCTGTGGTAGCTGCGGACAAACGTGCTCCAAAATACGGTGCATATCTTCCTTAGGCTCACCGACCGCCAGGCCGCCCACAGCGTACCCATCAAAGCCGATCTCTACCAGTCCTTTAACCGACACATCTCGTAAATCTTCGTAAACGCTGCCCTGAATAATGCCAAATAACGCGTTTTTGTTGCCGAGGGAGTCAAACCTGTCGCGGCTGCGCTGCGCCCAGCGCAGCGACATTTCCATTGAACGCCTGGCGTAATCCCAGTCGGCCGG
Organism: Erwinia amylovora; assembly: GCF_017161565.1. NCBI lineage: Bacteria > Pseudomonadati > Pseudomonadota > Gammaproteobacteria > Enterobacterales > Erwiniaceae > Erwinia > Erwinia amylovora. Next base: position 1,035,762 of record NZ_CP066796.1, on the reverse strand, counting down.
GTACGGCGTGCATTCGTCGAAAATCATCACAATGTCGGAGCCGAGGTCGTACTGAATTTCCATCGACTTTTCCGGGTCGAGGAAAATCGCATCACCGTTAATCGGATTACGGAAATGTACCCCTTTCTCAGTAATTTTGCGGATATCACCCAGGCTGAACACCTGGAAACCGCCTGAGTCGGTCAGGATAGGTCCTTTCCACTGCATAAAGTCATGCAGGTCGCCGTGCAGTTTCATGATCTCCTGTCCCGGGCGCAACCATAAATGGAAGGTATTGCCGAGAATAATCTGAGCGCCGGTGTCCTGCACTTCTTCCGGGGTCATGCCCTTTACCGTGCCGTAGGTGCCTACTGGCATAAATGCCGGTGTTTCTACTACGCCACGCTCAAAAACCAAACGGCCACGGCGCGCGCGCCCGTCAGTTGTGTCTAATTCGAACTTCACATTGCCTCCACCAGAAATACAGTCTGATGTTCAGTAAAAAGGAACGCATTCTAACAACCCATGAAGCCGCTATACAAGCCAGCTGCGCAGTGAGTAATAAGTACCGCCAACTTTCCACCCTGTGCTGCCAGTTTATGTTGTAGTTCTGGCACAAAAGGGCCATCACGCTACCTGACTGGTTCGGGTGTCCCAAATGTTATCTTTATGTCACCTGTTCAACATGTAACCTGTACATTTTGGAATTTCATATCTGTTCTCACTACAAACTCTTGCGATTGGCATCATGTAATGACATGATCGGATAATTCAAATTTTAAGATCGATGTTGATGATTAAACTATTCTTAAGGTATTCGCTGGTCGGCATTGTCAACACCCTCATCCACTGGGTTATATTTTCAGCACTTTATTTAAATGGTTGCCACCAATGGGTATCAAACCTTTCCGCATTTTGTGTCGCAGTCACCTTCTCGTTTTTTGCAAATGCCAAATGGACCTTTAACTCCGAAGCAACCACGGTGAGATATACGCTGTATGTCCTGTTTATGGGGACAATGGCTGCCGCAGTGGGTTGGTACGCTGATTATTTATCCATGAACCCGATTATCACTTTGGTGGCGTTTTCGTTCGTCAGCCTGCTTTGTGGGTTCATTTACTCTAAACTCATCATATTTAGTAAAAAGAAATGAAAATATCTCTGGTTGTTCCCGTCTTCAATGAAGAAGACACCATAAACATTTTTTATAATGCTGTACGTCAACATTTGAACGACTATGAAATTGAAATCGTTTTTATCAACGATGGTAGCCATGACAACACAGAGTCAATCATTAAAAAGCTCGCCGATTCAGATCGTCTGGTAAAGGCAATCAGCTTCTCACGGAATTTTGGTAAAGAGCCAGCGCTGTTCGCGGGACTTGAAAATGCAACTGGTGATGCCGTAATACCCATTGACGTCGACCTGCAGGATCCTATAGAGGTTATCCCGCAGCTAATAACCAAGTGGTTGAGCGGCGCAGACGTTGTTTTGGCGAAACGGGCAGACAGAAGCACTGACAGCCGCTTTAAAAGAAAAACAGCCGAATGGTTTTACAAAATCCACAATAAGATCAGTTCACCAAAAATTGAAGAAAACGTGGGAGACTTTCGACTTCTGTCACGTGCAACTGTCGATATTATCAGACAACTACCAGAGCGGAACCTTTTTATGAAGGGCATCCTCAGTTGGGTCGGTGGCCGTGTGGAAATTGTGGAATATACCCGGGCTGAAAGGATAGCCGGCTCATCCAAATTTATTGGCTGGAAATTGTGGAACCTTGCCGTAGAGGGCATCACGTCCTTCTCGACGCTGCCACTCCGCATCTGGACATATTTAGGTCTTATCGTTGCTTCAGTATCATTCGTCTATGCCATATTTATGATTGTAGACAAACTCCTTTTTGGTAACCCAGTTCCGGGTTATCCATCAATCATGACAGCCATACTCTTTCTGGGGGGATTCAGCTTATTGGTATAGGGGTACTGGGGGAATACGTCGGCAGAATATACGTAGAAACAAAACAAAGACCAAGATATATCATTAAAGATCTTTCAGGTGACAAAGATGACAAATAGCCATATATTCTCAAAAAAAATCAACGACTTCAGTAAAATTAAAGCATTAGTCTTGATGACATCTGTCAGTTTCTTTTTGATGTTTCTCGGAACGTCAAGGACAATGTTTTCTGTATACATGCCCGATGATTATCTGTTAGCTAGCCAAACAATGCCTTTATCATTTTACTTAAATCAAGGTCGCTTTGTTCAGGCATTGATAACATTTTTTTTCAATGATTCAGGCATTAACATTATCTCTTCAAGCCCTGTATTTACGCCTCTTTTCCTTCTTGCCACATCATTAACTGCTAGCGCTGTGATTATAAACCTTATTCCAAAAGGCGCATCATTATTGGTTGCTTGCTTGTGCTCAGCCGTAATAGTTACTCACCCAGTGTTCAGTATGATGGCAGTGTATCATCTTGCTACGGTATGCTTTTCCATCTGCATGATGTGCATCCTTGGTGCTATTCATTACATGAACAAATTCCTTGAGAAAAAGGAATTGCAGTACGCTTTAAAAACCGCTTTGCTAATTGTACTGATCTGTGGAAACTACCAGCCAGCATTCATCATCCTGGCTGGATATGTAGTTGCCAGGACGTTTATTTTTCAAAAGAAAATATTTTCCCTTTCAGCGCTTGTAAGCTTTAGCCCCTTGATTTTAGGTTTTATTTTGTATGCTATCTTTTTCAAGGCGACTAAAAACATTTTAGGTGTAGTAGACTGGGATTCCAGAGCAAGCCTGGTCAGTGATATACCGCATAGATTGAGTGAAATTTCAAACTTTATTCCCAGCCTCTTTTTTAAAAGTTATTGGGTAATCCCCTCTCAATACAGCTTGATGATGTCAGTGTGCCTGGTTTTATTTTTGGTCACCTATCTCATCAAACAAAGGGATTTACCTTTATCTATTTACACCATTCCATTTTTCAATCTTTTTTTAACAATAGCACCAGTAGCAATATTGTATCAGTGGGACCCGACTCCACGAGCTATATTTTCAATAGCTTTCTTTTATGGTTCTTGTTTTGCTTTATTTTATAACGATCGTTTTGAAAAATTTAAAGTCATCTTATTATCAGTCATATCACTATTAGGCTTGCTTTCGTCCAACCATTATCTCTATACAACAGAAATGTCTCAGAAAAAGGATAAGTTGGTTGTCTACGAGGCCTACAGCATAATTAAAAACGACAGTTTAGAAGATAAAAAAATAGCATTTGTCAACAAAAATGCCTTAGATATTGCTGACTGGGCTGTGAACGGAGCTTTCTTTTTCTTGACAAATGATAATTTCCAACTAACCCCGGCATCACCCCAGCAAAGAGAACTTTGTGATAAAGAATCGAGAAAAACAACCAGCATTATTCACCCAGACAAACGTGAAGCCGTGCTTTGTTTGCGCTAGTAAGGCGTAAGATATTGATTGATAGATGACAAGTACAGGCCACAACGGTGGCCTGTACCTGTCCAGACCGACTAAACTGTTACAAAGACCCTGAACGTGGACAGCTGCAAAGACAAGGCTGAATGGAATTTCTTTTAAATGTGCCATCCGGCGAAAGTATTTACCGCCCCGGGATCTCGGCAAACGCCTGAGGATTTCGGGTAATGAACATTGCATCGCCGTAGCTGAAGAAACGGTATCGTTGCGCAACCGCCTGCTGGTAAGCGTGCATGGTATGCTGATAACCGGCAAAGGCGGAAACTAACATAATCAGCGTCGATTCCGGCAGATGGAAATTGGTCACCAACGCATCAATCACCTGATAATGATAGCCAGGGTAAATAAAGATTTTAGTATCGCCAAAGAAAGGGGCAATCAGGGCATTTTCGGCCGCCTGTGCTGCGCTCTCTAATGAACGCACTGAAGTCGTCCCAACCGCTATAACCCGCTTACCACGCGCCTTACAGGCCAGCACCGCATCGACGACATCCTGCGGCACTTCAGCATATTCTGCATGCATAATATGGTCTTCAATGGTATCGACGCGCACCGGCTGGAACGTCCCGGCACCAACGTGCAGGGTAACAAAAACCGTTTCAATGCCTTTTTCGCGCAGCGCTTCCAGCAGCGGCTCGTCGAAATGCAGGCCTGCCGTGGGTGCCGCTACCGCACCCGGTTTCTGACTGTACACCGTCTGGTAAAGCTCGCGGTCGGCATCTTCGTCCGGACGATCGATATAAGGAGGCAACGGCATATGGCCAATGCTGTTCAGAATATCCAGCACCGGACGCGCATCGTTAAATTCAATCTCAAACAGCGTATCGTGGCGCGCCACCATGATGGCCTGCACACTTTCATCATCGCCCAGCAGCAGCTCGCTGCCTGGCTTGGGAGCTTTCGATGAACGCACATGCGCCAGCACGCGCTTCTCATCAAGCATACGTTCAACCAGCACCTCAATTTTTCCACCGCTGGCCTTACGGCCAAAAATACGCGCCGGGATCACCCGGGTATTGTTGAAGACCAGCAGATCGCCGGGATTGAGTTGGTGCAACAAATCGGTGAATACACCATGAGTTAACGCGCCGTCAGGGCCGTTCAGCGAAAGTAAACGGCACCCGCTGCGCTGAGCCTGCGGGTAATGGGCTATCAAAGATTCGGGTAACTCAAAAGTAAAATCGGCAACGCGCATGGTCATTCACAGTCCGGGAAATCAGGGCGCACATTCTAGCTGAAAACTGAGCATAGCAAAACAATCTGCGTGATATCGATGTTGTCTGCGGTAGAATAACGCGATGAACTATCTTGCCCACCTCCATCTGGCCCATCTCGCTAACAGTTCGCTGCTCGGCAATCTTATGGCCGATTACGTACGCGGTGATCCCCGGCATCAGTGGCCAACACGCATTGCCGATGGCATCAACCTGCACCGACGCATTGATGCTCTGACGGATGCACTACCGCAAGTACGCCTGGCTCGCCAGCTTTTTCGTAGCGAAACCCGCCGGGTAGCACCGATTACGCTTGATGTTATCTGGGATCATTTTCTAACGCATCACTGGAATAAGCTGGTGCCGGATATCTCCCTGCCGGCCTTTTTGGCGCATGCCAGAAACGAGATTGAGCCCGATCTGTCAACGACGCCGCCGCGCTTTCAGACGCTTAACGCCTGGCTTTGGCGTGAACGCTGGATAGAGCGTTATGCCGATCCGGCTTTTTTATCGGTTGTGTTACAGGGGATGGCCAGCCGCCGACCTAAACTGTCGGCTCTGACTGGCAGTTATCAAGATTTCACCGATAACTATCAACAGCTTGAGGATCTGTTCTGGCAGCTATACCCGCCGTTGATGGTGCAGGCCGCCCGCTGCGAGTTATGATCGGTAGCTACGCTTTATCCTTTTGCAAAAACAGGCTATCGTATGTGGCTGTTTTATGCTTAACCTTAATTTCGATAGGTACACCCTATCTGAACAATCGGCGTATTACGCTGGTTCCTTGCCGGATGCCGCTCGTATAATGCTGGCGTCTTACTTCCCCTCATCCAATGACTTCAACAGGAGTGAATAATGGTCCTGGTAACTCGTCCAGCCCCAGATTTTACTGCCGCAGCTGTGCTGGGCAACGGTGAAATCGTAGAAAACTTCAACTTTAAAAAACACACCGCTGGTAAAGCCACCGTTGTGTTCTTTTGGCCAATGGACTTCACCTTCGTATGCCCTTCCGAGCTGATCGCTTTTGATAAGCGCTATGCAGAGTTCCAGAAACGTGGTGTCGAAGTTGTTGGCGTCTCCTTTGACTCAGAGTTCGTGCACAACGCATGGCGTAAAACTCCGATCGATAAAGGCGGCATCGGCGAAGTGAAATATGCCATGGTTGCTGACATCAAACGTGAAATTCAGAAAGCCTGGGGCATTGAGCACCCGGAAGCGGGTGTTGCTCTGCGTGGGTCATTCCTGATCGACCAGGCCGGCGTGGTTCGCCACCAGGTGGTTAACGATCTGCCGCTGGGTCGTAACGTTGACGAAATGCTGCGCATGGTTGACGCGCTGCAGTTCCACGAAGAGCACGGCGATGTGTGCCCGGCTCAGTGGGAAAAAGGCAAAGAAGGTATGGGCGCATCTCCTGACGGCGTTGCCAAATACCTGTCTGAGAACGCCGCCAAACTGTAACAGCTCAGTACCGTTCGGTAAAAAGCTCGCTGCTGCGAGCTTTTTTTTGTCTGCAGATCCTGCACCGCCTTTTCGCCCACTCCTGTCGACGATATTTTATCATGACGGAAGATATCGTATTTCCCACGCCAGGGCGCCCCACATGAAGCACATCGTGCCGTTAACTTTCGCCAGAAAGTACACCCGCCAACCGACGGTGAACGCCGGGAAGTGGCAGCCGGTACCGGGGCGGGACTGAGCCAGCTGGCTAACGGCAGATGGAAAGCATACGGTGATGTTTACACCGCAGCCTGGCTGAAAGGTCGCCCCGGGGCAGCAAAATCACCAATATGGTGTATTTAGTGATGGCTGCCCGTCAGATAAAGTGCGTTATCCGCCTTTTTTCACAGGGTAAAGCCTCGATGAGATACGTCAGCTGTCGCCGCCAACCGCCAGCCATTCACTGCGGGTTACCGGGCTGAACGTGGCAGGCTGCCAGCTAACGGCCGTCGGTAGCTCTGTCTTTACGACAGCATGATGAAACGTATTAAGCTGAATATCGCCACGTCATTGCCGATCCGCCCTGCTACTCATACAAAAAAAAGGGCAAACCCAGGGTTCGCCCTTTTCAGTGAATCCCTGTTAGCGACTTGTGCGTTTCACCCACTGCCAGCTCACCAACAGCAGCACGATCCAGGCGAAACCGGCATACAGCGATATGCGCGTATCAGGGAAATAGCCGATCAGGCCGATAATAAAGGCGAGGAAGCAAATGCCGATAGCCGAAGTCACGGCACCTCCGGGCTGGGCGAACTTCAGCGCCTTTAGCCGATCTGCCGTCAGCGTGCGGCGGAAGGCAATCTGGGAGAACAGGATCATTATCCACACCCAGACGGTGGCGAACGTCGCCAGCGAGGCGATGACCAGAAACACTTTTTCCGGCATCAAATAGTTAAGATAGACGGCAACCAGCATCGCCAACATCATCGCCAGTACCGTTACCCAGGGAATACCTTTCTCCGATACGGTGGTAAAGACTTTCGGCGCGTGGCCCTGCTCTGCCATGCCGTACAGCATACGGCCCACGCCAAACACATCGCTGTTAATCGCCGACAGCGAGGCGGTAATCACCACGAAGTTAAGCACCGCTGCCGCTGCCGCAATACCCATATGCTGGAAAGTCAGTACAAACGGGCTGCCGTTAGTCCCGACCTGATTCCAGGGATAGATCGACATGATGACAAACAGCGTGCCAACATAGAACACCAGAATACGCAGCGGCACGGTATTAATTGCACGCGGGATCGATACGGCGGGGTCCTTCGCTTCACCGGCGGTAATACCGATAATTTCGATCCCGCCAAAGGCGAACATCACCATTTGCAGCGACAGTACCACCCCAATCCAGCCATTGGGTATGAAGCCACCGTGGGTCCACAAATTGCTGATACCGGTCGCCTGACCGCCGTTACCGATACCCCAGAAAATAATGCCGATACCCGCGACAATCATCACAATGATGGTGGCAACTTTAAACAGCGACAGCCAGAATTCGACCTCGCCGAACACCTTCACCGTGGCGAGATTGATCGCGCCAATCACCAGCACCACGCTGAGTACCCATGTCCAGTGCGGCACATCAGGGAACCAGACGCTCATATAAATACCGAATGCGGTAACATCGGCGATAGCGACAATCAGGATTTCAAAACAGTAGGTCCAGCCGGTGATATAGCCGGCCAGCGGTCCGAGATAATCTTGCGCGTAGCGGGAAAAGGAGCTGGCCTGGGGGTTATTGACGGACATTTCACCGAGCGCACGCATAATGATATACGCTGCCACACCGCCAATAATATAGGCAAGCAGCACGCCCGGACCGGCCATTCTGATCGCATCGGCCGAACCGTAAAACAGCCCGGTGCCAATTGCTGAACCCAACGCCATAAAACGAATATGGCGCGTACTCAATCCCTTTTTCAGAGTCATTTTTGTCATTTTTTTTCCACCTGGCGACCCCTTACCGCCAGGTGGTAAGGGGAGATTTTACAACGCTATTGCTGATGCACGGCAACCGGGCGACCAGAAACGCGATCGTAAATGGTCACCAGAGCCAGCATCACCAGTGAAGGCGGCAACCACGCCAGCCCCTGATCGGCCAGCGGCAGATTTTGGGTAAACGCGGGGAGCAGCGCCTTTAAAGAGGTGGTTTTGATTGCGTCGACCATACCAAACAGCAGGCTGACCAGCATGACTGGCGCAACAATCCTTGTGCTTTTCTTCCACCAGCTCAAAGTGAAGCTTAACAGCACCAGCACGATACAAGGCGGGTAAATCGCGGTTAATACAGGAATAGAGATCTGGATAAGATGGCTAAGACCAAGGTTGGAAACCACCATAGAAAACGCGCCCAGAATAAACACCAGCTGGCGATAGCTGAGAGGCAAATAGTGCTCAAAAAACTCCGCACAGGCACAGGTCAGACCCACGGCGGTCACAATACAGGCGACAAAAATCAGTGAAGCCAGGAAGAAGCTGCCCATAGCGCCGAAAGTGTGCTGCACATAGGCATGCAGGATGGCTGCACCGTTAGCGCTTTGATCGACAATCGTCGCACTGTCAGCACCGAGTTTAAACAGCGCCAGATAGACCAGCGTCAGGCCAACCCCGGCAATCAATCCGGCAATCACCGTGTAGCGGGTCAGCAGTTTTGCTTCGCTAATGCCGCGCGAGCGGGCGGCATTGACAATGACGATGCCGAACACCAGCGCCCCAAGAGTATCCATTGTCAGATAACCATTGATAAAGCCATTGGAGAACGCCGCACGCTGATACTCCTCGGTTGCAGGCGCAATACCGCCAGCAGGCCACAGCAGCGCCGCCAGGCCCAGCAGGGTCAGGGCAAAAATCTTTAGCGGGGCGAGGATGTGGCCGACAGTATCCAGAAGTTTACCGGGATAAAGCGAGACGCCAATCACCAGGGCAAAGTAGACCAGGCTGTAGATAAATAGCGGTAATGCCCCCTCACCGGTCAGCGGGGCAATGCCCACTTCAAACGAAACGGTGGCGGTACGTGGCGTAGCAAACAGCGGCCCAACGGCCAGATAGCAAACGGTTGCCAGCACCACGCCAGCCACTTTGCCAATCGGCGAACTCAGGGCGTCAATCCCACCCCCCACGCGCGCCAGTGCAATCACGGAGATAACCGGCAGGCCAACGGCCGTAATCAGAAAGCCCAAAGCCGCAAGCCAGACATGCTCTCCGGCCTGAATGCCTACCATTGGTGGGAAGATGATGTTCCCTGCGCCAACAAACAGGGCAAAAGTCATAAAGCCCAGTGCCAGAATATCTTTTGAAGTTAAACGATGCGTCATAAGAAACGTGTTGCCTGTGGTGGTGTTAAAAGTCGTGTTATCAGCGCTGCTCGCCATACTTCACCTTGCAGTAATCAACCCCCGCCATCTGAAACGACCAGGCTTAAGAATCAATGAACTAGCACAATTCTGCACGATGAATAATTTTTACAGCCAATCACCCTGGATGCTCTAAATACGCTACTAAATCAAATCGATGCAGTCGAAAACACTGATTACATCGCGACGGGTAGTGAATATGAGCTGATTATTTTGTATTCAGGGGGATGACGAGAAACGGGGTTAAGTAGACCGTTTATAGCGGTAAAAGGCAATACGGGATCGAGAAAGCAGATGAATATACCGTAAAAAATCAGCCAACCAGTGTATATGCTTAGATGAGGACAGAATTGCGTTACATGATTTGTATTTTTTTTCGTCTGCGCCGCGTTAATTTTGGCGACAGACCGAAAAAGCAGCACAAAAGGCGCACAGATCCGCGCCTGATGCACACAATGCGTTTTTTACCAGACGCGGTTAGCAACATCCACCACCAGGCGCAGCTTGGCCCACTGCTGCTCTTCCGTCAGGCTGTTACCCTCTTCGGTAGAGGCAAAGCCACACTGCGGGCTAAGGCAAATCTGGTCCATGCTGACGAACTGCGCGGCCTCACGCAGACGTTTTTCGATGGTTGCCGCCGCTTCCAGCTCTCCGCTCTTAGTGGTGATCAGGCCCAGCACCACCTGCTGTTTGCCTTTTTTGATAAAGCGCAGCGGCTCGAAGCCGCCCGAACGCTCATTATCATATTCAAGAAAGAAGGCATCAACGTTGACTCCGCCAAACAGCAATTCCGCGACCGGTTCATAGCCACCTTCGGAGATCCAGGTTGAGCGGAAATTGCCCCGGCAAACATGCAGGCCGATCTGCAAATCGTCCGGCTTGCCTGCAATGGCTTTATTCAACACCCGCGCGTAGGTACGGGCCAGCTCTTCCGGGTTGTCACCGCGCTCACGTATCTGCTGCTGCTGGTCGTCAGAACAGAGATAAGCCCAAACGGTATCATCCAGTTGCAGATAGCGACAACCTGCTTGGTAGAATGCCCGGATTGCATCGCGCCAGGTTTGTGCAAGGTCGTCGAAATAGACGTCCAGATCCGGATAAATCTGCGCATCAATGACCTTACGCCCGCCACGGAAATGCAGCACGCTGGGGCTGGGAATGGTCATTTTTGCCACGGCATCCCCGCTGATGCTTTGCAGAAAGCGGAAATCCTCTAACATCGGGTGATGGCTGAAACCCAGTTTGCCGGTAACCTTCACGCCACGCGCTTTTGTCTGCACGCCGTTAAACTGAATGCCCTGCTCTGCTTCGTAGCGCTCTACGCCATCCAGCCCGTCAAAGAAGTCGAAGTGCCACCAGGCGCGACGGAACTCCCCATCGGTCACCACCTGCAGGCCGCTGGCTCGCTGGCTGGCAACCACTTTACGGATCTCTTCATCTTCAATGCTGCGTAACGCAGCCGCGTCAATTTCACCGGCGGCAAACTGCTGGCGCGCCTGCTTAATTGCTGCAGGGCGCAGAAAGCTGCCAACCACTTCAGCGCGATAAGGTACGGATGTTGTCATGTCAGCTCACTCCTGGCCTGCACGCGGGCGGATCATTGCGCCGCGCAATAGTTACGGTGGGTTATTTTAGACTTCTGGACGTCTAAATATCCGTTTCTCACAGTGTCATGAGGATCCCCATCTCGCAAACGACAAAATTTCATGGTGACTGAGAAAAATTCATTATGCTGAAAAAGACCGGGGACGTTCGGTAACGAACGGCGTTGCATTTGACTCAAAGCCCTTCTTTGGCGGCTCTGCAACCTCATCACTGCTGCAAACTGATGTCATTATTGCGCCATCATCGCCAGCGCCTGCTCCCTTTGCGCTTCAGATAGGGGCAGATAGCCAGCCTGACTGACCAACGCCTGGCCAGCGCCCGATAACGCCAGGCGGAGAAACGCGGCGGTAAGCGGCTCCAGAGGTTTGTCCGGCGCTTTATTGACATAGATGTAAAGCGGACGCGCATAGGGATAACGGCCGCTGCGGATATTTTCAGCCGTGGGGCTGATCCAGTTATTCTCATCTCGCGCCAACGGCAGCACTTTAACGCCGCTAAGATGAAATCCGGCGCTGGCATAGCCAATGCCGTTGAGCGAACCGGCAACCGCCTGCACCACCGCCGCAGAGCCAGGATATTCGCCAACATCACGGCGTAAATCACCGTTGCACAACGCCTGCTGTTTGAAAAACCCCCACGTACCAGAGGCAGAATTACGGCCAAAGCGCTGGATGCCGCGCTGCGCCCAGCCGGGCTGAGTCAGCTGCAGATCCCCCCAGCTATGGGGGGAAAGCGCTCCTCCGCAAAGCCGCGTGACGGAGAAAATAGCATCCAGCTGGCGGGCATTCAGTCCGGCTAACGGATTATCCTGATTTACCACCACCACCAACGCATCAATAGCCACCGGCACCGCCAGCGGCGGATAACCATAACGATCTGCAAACAGCTGGCGTTCTGCTGCCTGCATCGGCCTGCTCATCGCGCCCAGTTGCGCAGCCCCGGCCGCCAGCGCCGTGGGGGCCGTAGACGATCCCGACGCCTGGATCTGTACATTCACGCCGGGATACTGCTGGCTGAAGTGATCTCCCCATAGCGCCATCAGGTTGCCAAGCGTATCGGAGCCGACGCTGTTCAAATTACCCGCCAGCATGCCCTCTTTGGCCTTAGCCGCTATGCAGATCAGCAGCAACGCCAGCGCGATGAGATTTTTCATGGTGAGAGTTCCGTGTGATTAAGGCCGCATGCAGCCGCCCGGTTCAGCACCCACAATCATCCTGAGCGGCAGCTGAAAGCTGAAACAGGTTTCAGCTGCCGGCGCGCTGCTGATATTCAGCCGCGCATTATGGTGGCTGAGCGCATGTTTTACGATAGCCAGCCCCAGCCCGCTTCCCCCGGTCTGTCTGGATCGTGCCTTATCAACGCGATAGAAACGTTCAGTCAGACGCGGTAAGTGCTCTGGCGCGATGCCCGGACCGTTATCTGCGACCTTGAACTCGGCTCCCCGGTCGCTGCGTTGCCAGCTGACCACAATCCTTGTGCCGTCGGGGGTATGATTCACCGCATTATAAACCAGGTTGGAGATGGCGCTGCGCAGCTGTTCATCATTGCCATATACGCGTAGATTCGGGTCGCTGTTGAACTGGATTTGATGACGCCCCTGACTGAGCGATTCCGTTTCACGCTGCAAACCCTGCAGCATCATTGGGACATCAACAATTTCATGCAGGTCGTGCGCCGGAGCCGCCTCAATGCGCGACAGCGTCAGCAGCTGACCCACCAGGCTATCCATGCGTTTCGCCTGTTCCTGCATGGTTTGCAGCGCTTTAGCCCGCAGGCGACCTTCCAGCACCGGGTCATTCATCATCTCCAGATACCCCTGCAACACGGTTAATGGCGTGCGCAGCTCGTGGCTCACATTGGCAAAGAAGTTGCGGCGCGCCCCTTCCAGCTGGTGCATTTGCGTCACATCGCGCGCCACCAGCAGCCACTGCCCTTCGCTGTAGGGCATAATGCGAAACTCCAGATGGCGCTGGCTGTTCAAAACCAGCGTCAGCGGATGCGCGAAATCACGCTGGCGCAAATAGCGGGTAAATTCGGGGTAACGCAGCAGGTTGAGAATGTTCTGACCATTATCTTCCGGCCAGCGCAGCCCCAACAGCTGTTGAGCCAGCCCGTTACACCAGAAAATCGTGCCCTCGTCGGTGGTCAACACCAGCGCATCCGGCAGCGATTCTGCTCCGCTGCGAAAGCGTTTAATCAGATGGCCAAGTTCCCGGCGGCGGCGGCGGTTGCGCGCCTGCATCTGATACAGGCCGTAGAACAGAGGCTCCCAGCTGCCGCGTCCGCTGGGCGGGTTGATGCTGCGGTCCACCCACAGCCAGTGCGACAGGCGCAGAAGATTGTTGAAGTGAAAAACCAGCACGCAGAGCGCGGAAGCCAGCAACAGCCAGGGCAACCCGCCCACGATGAGTCCGATAATCAGCGCCGGCAGGCTGGCAAGCAGCAGCTCAAACAGTAATCTCTTCCAGGAGAGGCGTTCCAACACGATTCAGACTCCGTGCGAGCGATCAATAACGTGCAGAGAAACGATAACCTGTTCCGCGAACCGTCTGCACCATACGATCGTGCCCGCTCAGTTCCAGCGCTTTGCGCAGACGGCGAATATGAACGTCGACGGTACGGTCTTCGACATAAACGTTAGTTCCCCATATGTGGTTTAGCAACTGCTCACGACTGTATACGCGCTCCGTATGCGTCATAAAGAAGTGCAGCAGTTTGTATTCGGTTGGCCCCATATCCAGCGGCTGGGTGCCTGACATCACGCGGTGAGACGACGGATCGAGAGTCAGCCCCTGTATCTCAATCACCTCTTCTACCGCCATCGGAGCAATGCGCCGCATCACGGCTTTAATCCGTGCCACCAGCTCCTTCGGGGAGAAAGGTTTGGTGATGTAATCATCAGCGCCGACTTCCAGGCCACGCACGCGATCTTCTTCTTCGCCGCGGGCGGTCAGCATCATCACCGGAATGTCGCGCGTCATCGCTTCACGCTTCAGGTGTTTAATAAACTGGATGCCGGAGCCACCGGGCAGCATCCAGTCCAGCAGAATCAAATCTGGCCAGGGTTCAATCAGCAAACTGAGCGCGCTGTCATAATCCGCGGCTTCTATCGGTTGATAGTCATTTTGTTCCAGAACGAAACACAACATCTCACGGATTGGGGCTTCATCTTCGACCACAAGAATGCGCTTTGCCATTATTGCTCCTGCTGCGGTGACAGATTGTCACGGGATATGCCGCGCCATTATGCGTCAGTTTTATGACAATTTTATGAAAAAAGCACCCTCAGGAAAGGAGAGGCAACGAATTAAATATCCGTGCGGCTTTAGGTTTATAATCACCGCTTCGCGTTCTGCCATGAAGGGAGCACCATGCGCATCATTCATACGGCCGACTGGCATCTCGGCCAGTTTTTCTACACCAAAAGCCGGGCGGCCGAGCATCAGGCTTTTCTCGACTGGCTGCTGGAACAGGCAGAAGCGCAGCAGGCCGATGCGATTATCGTTGCGGGCGATATCTTCGATACCGGCACCCCGCCGAGTTACGCCCGTGAGCTATACAACCGCTTTGTGGTCAAGTTGCAGCCAACCCGCTGCCAGCTGGTGGTGCTGGGCGGCAATCACGATTCGGTCGCCACGCTGAATGAGTCGCGTGAGCTGCTGGCCTGTTTGAATACCCGGGTGATTGCCGCAGCCTGTGACGATATCCGTCAGCAGGTGCTGGTGCTGAACCGCCGCGACGGCCAGCCGGGCGCCCTGCTGTGCGCCATTCCGTTTTTACGTCCGCGTGATATTTTGCGCAGCCAGAGCGGGCAGTCGGGGCGTGAAAAACAGCAGAGCCTGCTGGAAGCCATCAGCGAACACTATCAGCGCTGCTGGCAGCAAGCGCTGGCGCAGCGCGATGCTCTCGGTTTAGCGCTACCGATTATCGCGACCGGTCATCTGACCACGATGGGCGTGACCAAAAGCGACGCGGTACGCGATATCTATATCGGCACGCTGGACGCCTTCCCGGCCGACTGCTTTCCCCCGGCGGACTATATCGCCCTTGGCCATATCCACCGCGCCCAGCGCATCGCTGACAGCGAGCATATCCGCTACAGCGGCTCGCCGATCCCACTCAGTTTTGACGAACTGGGCAAGGCTAAAAGCGTGATGCGCGTTGATTTCAGTGCAGGCAAGCTTAGCGAGGTGACCGCGCTGCCGATCCCGCTGTTTCAGCCGATGCAGATGATCAAAGGCTCACTGGAACAGATTGAGCAGCAGCTGGCACTGCTGGTGCCTGATGCACAGGGCAAAACCACCTGGCTGGATATTGAAATCGTTACCGATGCTTACCTTAGCGACCATCAGCGCCGCATACAGGAACTGACCGCCGCGCTGCCGGTGGAAGTGGTACTGCTGCGCCGCAGCCGCGAACAGCGTGAGCAGGTGATAGCACGCCAGAATAATGAAACCCTGAGTGAACTGAGCGTTGAAGAGGTGTTTGCACGGCGGCTGGGATCAGAACCGGAACAGCCGGAGCGGCTGGAACGCGTGCGCGCGCTGTTTGCGCAGACGCTGGAAGCGGTGCGCCATGAGGAGCAGCCATCATGAAAATTCTTACCCTGCGCTTTAAAAACCTTAACTCGCTGAAGGGCGAATGGAAAATCGATTTCACCGCAGAACCCTTTGCCAGCAATGGCCTGTTTGCCATCACCGGGCCGACCGGCTCAGGGAAAACCACCCTGCTCGATGCCATCTGCCTTGCCCTTTACCACGAGACGCCGCGCCTGAAAAGCATCACCCAGTCACAGAACGACCTGATGACGCGCGATACTGCCGAATGTCTCGCGGAGGTGGAATTTGAGGTAAAAGGCGTTGCCTGGCGCGCATTCTGGAGTCAGAACCGCGCACGCGGTGCCGTTGACGGCAAGCTGCAGGCGCCGCGCGTCGAGCTGGCGCGCTGCGCAGATAATCATATCGTCGCCGATAAGGCGAAAGAGAAGCAGGATGTTATCACCAGCCTGACCGGGCTGAACTTCGAGCGTTTTACCAAATCGATGATGCTGTCACAGGGGCAGTTTGCCGCTTTCCTCAATGCCAAAGCGAGCGATCGCGCCGAGCTGCTGGAAGAGCTGACCGGCACCGAGATCTACGGCCGCCTGTCGTCGGCGGTATTCGAGCGCCACAAAGAGGCGAAAGCGGCGCTGGACGGGCTGCGCGCCCAGGCTGCGGCGATGGATCTGCTGGGCGAGGAGCAGCAGCAAAACCTGGCTGGCCAGCTGGCACAGCTGATTGCCGATGAGCAGGCACTCACTTCACAGCAGCAAAGCCAGCAGCAGACGTTACAGGAACTGCAACAGCTGGACAGATTACAGCAGCAGCAGCAGCAGCTTTCCCGCCAGCGCCAGCAGTTGGATGAACAGCTACAGCAGGCCCGGCAGCAGCTTGCTGCGGCAGATCTTCAGCAGCAGCAGGCGCTGAAGAACCACGAGGATCACCAACTGCTTCGCCAACAGCAGGAAACGCTGATGACCGAGCAGGTCATTCCTCTGGATCACCAGCTCACCACGCTGGGCGAACAGTCTGAGCAGCTGGCCCGCGAGCGAAGTGAGCACCAACAATCGCTAACTGCTCGCCTGCAGGAAAGCGCTAAAATTCAGCAACTTCAGCAGGACAGGCAGGCGCAGCAGCAGCAGCTTAATCAGTGGCGCGAAGCACATCCCCATTTTTCCCATTACGGCGAATATCTGCCGTTGTGGCGTGAACGTTTCAGCCAGCAGCAGCAAAGTGAGCAGTCACTTTCAGCACTAAGTCAACGGCTGAAGGCCCGGCAGCAAAAGGTGCAGCAGCAGGAACAGGCTCTTCAGCAGCTTAGCCAGCAGGCTGCGCCGCTGCAGCAGCAGCTTGGATCGGCGCAGCAGAACCTTAACCAGGCGCAACAGGCGCTGGCCGCCTTACAGCAGCAGCACTCACCGGAGAGCCTGCACAACGCGCTGGGGCAGTTCAGCCAGCTGCGCCCGCAACGCCTGCTGTTGGCTACGCTGCTGCCGCAGTGGCAGCAGCTTAGTGAACGGCGCAGTCGGCTAAAGCAGGAACGCCAGGCGTTAGCGCATCAGATACAGCAAAGCAGTGAGCAGTTACAAACCCTGCGCGCCCGCTGGGCGGAGAAACGCCAGCATGAGCAGGACCTTGACAAGCGCTGCAGGCTGGAGCAGCGCATTGCCGACCTGGAGCAGCAGCGCGCCCTGCTGGAGCCGGGGCAGCCCTGCCCGCTGTGCGGGTCAGAAAATCATCCGGCGATTGCCGAATATCAGGCGCTGGAGCCATCAGAAAATCAGCAACGGCTCAACGCCCTGAGGGAAGAGGTCCGGGTGCTCGGCGAACAGGGCAGCGCCTGTAGCGCACGGCTAAAGCAGCAGCAGCAACAGCAGCAGTGCCAGCA
Source organism: Erwinia amylovora (assembly GCF_017161565.1). Lineage (NCBI taxonomy): Bacteria > Pseudomonadati > Pseudomonadota > Gammaproteobacteria > Enterobacterales > Erwiniaceae > Erwinia > Erwinia amylovora. The sequence continues at coordinate 1,018,184 of NZ_CP066796.1, read as the reverse complement.
GCAGGACGACCTCGACCTTGCCCGTCAGGCATCGGATTTGCAACAGCAGTGGCACAGCGCCGCCGCCCTGCTGGCGCTGGAATTCACTCCCGATCAGCAGCAGCAGTGCCGCGACTGGCTGGCACAGCAGGAGCAGCAGGAGAACCAGCTTCAGCAGCAGCTCAACCGCCTGGAGCAGGCGATGCGCCACCGCCAGCAGCAGCAGGAGGCGCTGTATCAGCAGCAGCAGGCGTGGCAGCAGCTTGAACGGCAAACCGCCCTGCACCAGCAGGAGATAACGGCGGCACGCCACAACCTGAGCGAGCTGGAGCAGCAGCTGGAGCAGGATCGGCAGCGGGCGCGGCAGCTGCGTAGCGAACTGGCGGCAAGCCTCGCGCAGCTGAAGCTTCAGCTGCCGGAGGACGGTGATTATCCAGGCTGGCTGCAAACCCGTGAGCAACAGTGGCAACAGTGGCAGCAGAACGCCAGCGAGCTGGCAGCGTTGTTGCCCGAACTGGCGGCGCTCGGCAGCCGTCAGCAGGCGCTGGAGGAGGAGCGGGTGCAGCAGCAGGCGCGTCTTGACGTGCTGGATGCCCGCAGCCAGCAACAGCAGCAAATCCTGAGCGAACGCCAGCAGCAGCGCCAGCGGCTGTTTGGCGATGCGCTGGTCGCCACCGTCAGGCAGCGGCTGAACAGCGAGTCAGAACAGCATTTGCAAACCTTGCGCCAGTATGAACAACAGTGGCAAATGCAGCAGGATCGAATAAATACTCTGACCGGGCAGCATAAATCACTTAGTGAACAGTTGATTACCCTACAGTCACGCTTTGATGAGGCGACAACCCGCAGCGGCCAGCCGGAAAACCTGACGGCGCAGCAGCAGGCGCTGCAGGCCAGTCTGCAGGCGCTCAGTGTGCAATTGCGTGAACTGGCCAGCCAGCAGGGGCAGCTGCGCCAGCAGCTCGAACACGATGCCGCCCGCCGTTCACAGCAGCAGGCGCTGCTGGTGCAGGTGGCGGCCAATGAACAGCAGGTGGAAGACTGGAGCTATCTCCACGATCTGATTGGCTCCAAAGACGGCAGTAAGTTCCGCCGCTTTGCCCAGGGATTAACCCTCGATCATCTGGTGTGGCTGGCGAATAACCAGCTAAGCCGCCTGCACGATCGCTATCAGCTGCAACGTAAACCGCAAGAAGAAGCGTTGGAATTAGAGGTGATCGACACCTGGCAGGGCGAGACCCGGCGCGATACGCGCACGCTGTCCGGCGGCGAGAGTTTTCTCGTCAGCCTGGCGCTGGCGCTGGCGCTTTCAGATTTAGTCAGCCATAAAACCCGCATTGAATCGCTGTTTCTTGATGAAGGCTTCGGCACCCTGGATGCCGAAACGCTGGACAGCGCGCTGGATGCGCTGGATGCGCTTAACGCCAGCGGCAAAACCATCGGGGTGATTAGCCACGTCGAGGCAATGAAAGAGCGGATTGCGGTGCAGATCAGGTTGAGGAAGGTTAACGGCCTGGGTTACAGCAGGCTGGAGCTGCCCGTCGGTTAATCACAGGGCGACCTGTTCAATGACCGGTCGCCCCATAACAGCACACGGGTTACCTGGTCGTTTTCAACCTGGCACGCGGCCCCGGCAGGATACTGCCGTCAGCGCCGTCTGCGGTGAGAATGTTAGTTGCGGTAATCACTGCAATATCGTGACTCTTGTCGGTGATATTACTGGAGATCTGTTTAATTGCCGCCGTGACCAGCATCGCCATAATGCCGTTGTTATTGCTGTTATCAGCGTCAGAGGCAAAGCCCGCTCCGGACCAGATCTGCTTACCGCTACGTAAATCAACCAGACGCGCCGTGGCGCCGACCTGAGTCACGCTGTCAATCAGCATGAATTTTGTGCCATATTCAAGCACATCCACATACAGCGCGGCATCGGCGTTAAAAATCTCGTGCAGTTTCGCGCTACTGACCGCCTGTGCATCTGACGCGCTGGAGAGGCCGTTTTGCTCGAAGGTTTTTTCTACCACCGCTACCGGGAAAACATAGTAACCGGATTCGGCCAACGGCGTGGTCACTACGGACACCAGGCTGTGGGCAGCATTAATATCCGGGCTGCTGTTTTTCGCCGGCAGAACCACAATCGAGGCGGGTTTGCTGGCGCGGAATGCGCTGTAATCATACGGGGCTTTTTTACTGGCGCAGCCACTTAATACCAGTACAGAGGCGAGTGCAACAATAGTTGATATTTTCATTATTTCTTCGCCTTATTGCGCATCAGGTAATCCATATAGGCCGCAGATTCCGGGAACAGTGTTTTCTCCGTATTAAACTGTTGCAACGCCAGATCGGGACGGCTGGTATCTGCATATAACAGACCGAGCTGTGCATGCAGCCCAGGGGGAACCGGCTTATTTTTCGCCTTAGCCTGTTCCACGATGGCATTCAGTGAATCTATCTGCTGCTGCGGTGATTTATCATGCTGGTAATAGCCGTAAAGCGTGGACTGATAATCGCCCCAGTAATAGGTGGTTTCTTTTTTGCCAGCGCAGGCGGCCATTAGCAAGGCAGCTGTCGCTACGCTAATTATTTTAATCGCTTTCATTTTTACTCTCTGTTTATTATTTTACCGGACGCCATGCGCCAGATTCGATACCATTAACGAGGTGATTGACCGCTTCACGCACGGCTAAATCCATCACTTTCCCGTTCAGCGTGGAGTCATAGCTGGCGCTGCCGCCAAAGCCAATAATTTCACGGTTAGACAGGCTGTACTCACCGGCCCCCTGCACGGAATAAACCACTTCTGAGGTGGCAACATCCACCACGTTCAGGTTTACTTTGGCATAAGCAACCTGAGACTTACCACGGCCGAGAATGCCCCATAACTGCTGGTCTCCAACCTCCTTACGACCGAATTCGGTAATATCACCGGTAATGACGAAGTTAGCCCCTTTAATTGACTGTTGGCTACGCTTGTACTGCGCTTCGGCTTTCAGTTCGTCAAGGTTGGCACGGTCAAGCACGTTAAAGCGGCCGGTTTGCTGCAAATGCGTGATAAGAATGGTTTTCGACTGGTTACCCAGACGGTCAACGCCGTCTGAGAAAATACCGTTCATATAGGCAGAACGATTATCAAATTTCCCAACGGCAATCGGGCTTTTCACCCCTTGATATTGTGGCTGGGTTGCGGCCGCGACCTGGGGCGCAGCAACAGAACGAGAGGATTCAGTAGCACAGCCGGTGAGAAGTGATGAGCTTAATACAGCTAAAGCAACAAGACATGTGGATTTCATTTCTTATTCCTGTGTGTGTTTTTATATTCAAAAGACAGAGAAAAATACCGAATCAGGACTCAGTACATGAATGACAATCGGTTAAAAAGCATAACGTATTTCGAGGCTGGAATTTAGCACATGATAATTTCAAAAAAAACTAAAAGCTTATTTTAATTAACCTGTTTTACCGCTAAAAATGCCGCCAGACAAATATCAATCAAACTTAAGTTAAATCAGAGGTAAATCTGAAAAACATACGCTGCGCGAGGTTTTCAAAAATTAACAGCGTATTATATTCAGATGTAAACTTAAGCAAAGCAGTATCAGTCGTTCATTTAACTCAAGTCAGGAGAATAACAGATATGTTCAAACGCTTTTTCATTTCGGCACTGTTCAGTATTGCCGGGCTGCTGACAGCTTGTCAATCAACCAGCAATACAGCACCGTCATGCGCTGACCACGCGTCTGCTGACCTGTGTCTTTATCTGACGACCATGAAACAGCGAATACAGGATAATTTTGACCATGCAGAGGATTATCACGGCCAACGTTGTGCAGTTAGCCTGAAATATGGTGCCCACCGGCGTTATCAGGTATTGAGCACGCAAGGGGATGAGCCGCTATGCCTGAAAGCCTGGAGCACGGTCGCTAATGCAGGCGCTATGCCGCCCCCACCACCGGAGATGGCCAACGGCGTACTGATCGATTTAAGACCTTAGCTTATCCCCGGCGCTCTTCCTGACGCCACTGGCGCGGGCTGATGCTAAACCAGCGACGAAAAGCGCGGGAAAAGGCACTGACTTCCGAGTACCCCAGCAGCAACGCCATTTCAGAAATGGGCAGCTGGTGCTGCTGTAAGTAGTATTTCGCCATCTCGCAGCGCACGTTGTCCACCAGCGAGGTAAAACTGAGCCCTTCTTCCCGCAAACGGCGCTGCAGCGACCAGCTGGTCAGTCCCATTTTTTCCGCCACTTCTTCCAGTAACGGTTCTCCCTGCAACAGCGCCTGATGAACCTGTACCCTGGCCAGGTCGACAATTTTCTGCTGAACGCAACCGCTGTTGAGGCGACGTATCGCATCCTGCATCACGCCTAACAGCAGCGGATCGCTGTCTGGCATAGCGCGTGCCATATCGCGTTTGGGAATAACCAGCGAGTTAAACGGCTGGTCAAACCAGACCGGGGCATCAAACACTTTACAGTGCTCGTGCCACTGTGAAGGGCGTGGATGTTCGAAATGCACCTCGCGCGGGGCCCAGTTCCTCCCGGCAACGTGACGGATGAGATTTAAAAACATGCCCAGCGTCAGCTCCGCGTCCTGGCGGCGGCAGAGGATGGCGCCGTGGCGCACCTGATAATCCAGACGCCAGCAGTCCCCTTTATCCACAAGGCGCGTTAAGGTATCGTGCTGATGCCAGGGGAAAGCGCTGGCGACATTATGCAGGGCCTGCTCCAGCGTTGGGCTGCACAAACCGATGTAGCCAATCAGGCCCAGCGATTGCGGTTTAAACTGCCTGCCGTAGTGCAAACCGAAATTATCGCAATCTGAATCGCGAGCCGCCTCTTCCATCACCCGACAGTAGTTAATCAAACCCAGGCTGAGCGTTGGCTGCGCCAGCAGTTCCGGGTCGATGCCGCTGACGCCAAAAATACGGTCAACGTCGCCACCACTGTCACTGATAAAATCGCTAAGCCCACTGGCGGCAGCGGCCAGCACGCCACGATTACAGACTCCGCCGCCGTTGATAACATGGCTGACTTCTGCCCTGGCCTGCTTACTTTGCATCATGGTGATTGCCTCATACTGCAATGGATAGGCTAATCACAGCAAATTTCGTACCAGCTACAGCGGCAGACAAAATGGTCGTTTTAACGTCGATTAAGCGGATAATAAGCACCGCAGCAGCGCAGGATTGCCCGGCAACGGTGCAGTCAGTCTGGTGCTAGGCGCCAACCGGCAGCTGTTGCGTCTCCAGATAGCGACGGCACAGGCGAACAGAATGATCCGCCCACTGCGGCCCAAGGCTTTGCGCCATTTCGGTTTCTGCATGCGAGCCAACCCACGCCAGCAGCTGGATGCGGCGCTGAATAAGCAGCGTTGGCACCTTCTCCATTTCGTCGTCGCTGATATGCGCGACCTGCTCATAACCGCGCAACCAGTGATCAATCCACTCGGCGGCGCGCGGGTGATGTTCAACGAAGCTTACCGCCGCCGCCAGATCGTGCAGGTACCAGCCGAACCCGCAATCATCAAAATCGATTACCCGGGTTTCACCCTTGTGCAGCAGCAGGTTGGTAAGGCGCAGATCGGCATGGATCAGCCCATAGTTGCGCGCATCCTTGCCGAAATCAGCCAGCGTCGATTCCACCCGCTTAATCGTTTGTTCAACAATCGCCCGATCCGCAACGCGCAGATTCGGCGCATCGCGCCAGTCGCCCCAGTGGCTTTGCGGACTGACCATGGTGTGATGGTCCCAGGTGATGCGCCGGAAGCCAGCCGGGCGCTGCCAGCTTCGGCTATGCTGATGCAGACGGGCGGTGATATTCCCCAGCTGCTGAAACGCACGCGGATCGACGTCCGTTCCCGGCATATCGCCCTCAACCCAGTGGAACAGCACCGCATGCCGCACCGATCCATCCTCTAACATCAGGCTTTGCACCCTCTGCCCTTCTCTGTCTGGCACCGCCTGAGGCACTTCAATGCCGCTTTCGCGCAGCGCATCCAGCCAGTGCAGCTCACTCTCAATGTCGGCACGCTGATGGTAATCTGCCCGGTGCAGGCGTAGCGCGTAGCTTGTCCTTCTCGTCTGTAGCAAAAAAGTGGCATTTTCCGAGCGGCACAGCAGGCTGAGCCTGCCCTGCACGAACGCCGGATAGCGTGCCATGGCCAGTTCAGCCAGACGCAGCAGCGCGGCATTATTCAGGGTGTCATATTGTTTGGCGGTCATAGTCTGGCTCCGGGATCGGTATTGGGCTGTGCTGACAGCATCCGATCGTCTTCCCTTTTCAGCTTGACCGCAGACAACTCAATGTTGACCGCAGCAAGCAGCTGGCGCTTTTTTTGCTTGTCAGTTGACCGCAGAACGCAAAATTGTTCGCGCCCGTGTCAAGTTTCCACCGGCGGGCAACTGCATTATCAAAAAACCACAATATGGGGATACGGGGACAGAATATGACAACAACATTAAAACCGACGCTGGGCACCCTACATTTATGGGGCATTGCAGTAGGACTGGTGATTTCCGGTGAATATTTTGGCTGGAGCTACGGCTGGGGCGTAGCGGGAACGCTGGGATTCCTGATGACCACGCTGATGATCGCCACCATGTATACCTGCTTTATCTTCAGCTTTACCGAGCTGACTAGCGCCATTCCTCATGCTGGTGGCCCGTTTGCCTACAGCCGCCGGGCGTTCGGTGAGACCGGTGGACTGATCGCCGGTATGGCAACCTTAATAGAATTTGTCTTCGCTCCGCCGGCCATCGCCATGGCGATCGGCGCCTATCTCAACGTGCAGTATCCTGAACTCAATCCCAGGTATGCCGCAGTAGGTGCTTACCTGGTGTTTATGTCGCTAAATATTCTTGGCGTGAAGCTGGCCGCGATGTTTGAACTGGTGGTGACCATTCTGGCGGTGCTGGAACTGTTGGTGTTTATGGGCGTGGTTGCCCCCGGATTCAGTATGGCTAACTTCGCGGCCCACGGCTGGGCGGGGGGAGAACATTTCGGCATGCCGGCGCTTTCCGGTATTTTCGCCGCCATCCCGTTCGCCATCTGGTTCTTCCTCGCGATTGAGGGCGCAGCCATGGCGGCTGAAGAAGCGAAAGATGCGAAACGCACCATTCCGCGCGCTTATATTGCCGGTATTCTGACGCTGGTGGTGCTGGCGATTGGCGTAATGTTGCTGGCAGGCGGTGCCGGCGACTGGCGCACCCTGTCCAACATCAATGACCCGCTGCCCCGGGCAATGAAAATGATCGTCGGCGAACACTCCAACTGGATGCATATGCTGGTGTGGATTGGCCTGTTTGGACTGATTGCCAGCTTTCATGGCATTATTCTTGGCTATTCACGTCAGTTCTTCGCCCTGTCGCGCGCTGGTTATCTGCCCGCTGGCCTGGCGAAGCTGTCACGCTTCCAGACGCCGCATCGCGCCATTATCGCCGGTGGGGTGATTGGTATTGCGGCTATCTTCAGCGACGGCTGGATTAACCTGCAGGGAATGACGTTGACGGCGGCAATGATCACCATGGCGGTGTTTGGTGCCATCGTGATGTATATCATGAGCATGCTGAGTCTGTTCCGCCTGCGCCGCAGCGCCCCTGAGCTGGAGCGCACCTTCCGGGCGCCGGGGTACCCGATTGTCCCGGCGATTGCACTGCTGCTGGCGACGGTTTTCCTAATGGCCATGCTGTGGTTTAACCCGCTGATTGCCGCCATCTTTGCCGTACTGATGCTGGCAGGCTATTTGTGGTTCCTGCTGACGAAAAATCAGCGTGATAACGCCCCGCACGATGCGATGCTGCAAGGCGAATAAACATGATGCTGCGGGCTGTTCCACCCCGCTTATCCTCTGCGCGCCGGCGCTAAAAACGCAACCCGATCGGCCAGGTTGCGGAAAGGCAATGAAACCCCGCCAGCGATTCGCTATCATGCGCGCTGACTTTGAACTCGCGCGCCTTTTGCGCGCCCGGAGAGGGAATGCAGCATGCTGTGGTTTAAAAATTTGATGGTTTATCGCCTGAATCGCGACATTCCGCTGGTGGCAGACGAAATGGAAAAACAGCTCGATGCTTTCTCCTTCACCCCCTGCGGCAGCCAGGATATGGCCAAAACAGGCTGGGTTTCGCCGCTGGGCGCACGCGGCGAAGATCTGACCCATGTCACCAACGGCCAGATCCTGATCTGCGCACGTAAAGAAGAGAAGATGTTGCCTTCACCGGTGGTTAAGCAGGCTCTGGAAGCCAAAATCAGCAAACTGGAAGCCGAACAGTCGCGCAAACTGAAGAAAACCGAGAAAGACTCGCTTAAAGACGAAGTGCTGCACAGCCTGCTGCCGCGTGCCTTCAGTCGTTTCAGCCAGACGTATATCTGGATCGATACCGTGAATAACCTGATTATGGTTGACTGCGCCAGCGCGAAAAAAGCTGAGGACACGCTGGCCCTGCTGCGTAAAAGCCTGGGTTCACTGCCGGTGGTACCGTTGACGCTGGAAAGCCCGATTGAGCTGACGCTGACCGAATGGGTGCGCTCCGGGGAGCTACCGGCCGGCTTCGCCCTGATGGATGAAGCCGAGCTGAAAGCCCTTCTGGAAGATGGCGGTGTGATCCGCTGTAAAAAGCAGGACCTGGTGTGTGATGAAATTGCTAACCATATCGAAGCCGGCAAGCTGGTAACCAAACTGGCTGTTGACTGGCAGGAACGTATCCAGATGATCCTGTCCGACGATGGCTCGATCAAGCGCCTGAAGTTCGCTGATATTCTGCGCGAGCAGAACGATGATATCGACAGGGAAGATGTCGCCGGACGTTTCGACGCTGATTTTGTCCTGATGACCGGCGAACTGGCCGCGTTGATTAGCAATACCGTAGAAGCGTTAGGTGGGGAAGCACAACGGTAGTTGCTGGCAGGGCTAAAAATAAATTAACGGCATCCCTGAGCGTGGCATATCACGCAAGCATGGGGGATGCCGTGGATGTTTCAGCCGCCGGGCTGTTGATCAGTCCTTCAGATAGCGGCACAGATACGCAGTAGGTTCAGCCACCTGCAGATGAAACTCGCTGTGGTCCGGCACGTTAAAGACCTCACCCGCCTGATAACGTTTCCATTCGGTTTCTCCCTGCAGTAATACATTAAGCGTACCGCTCACCACGGTCATCTCTTCTGCCTGTGCGGTAGCAAATGTGTACTCGCCTTCCGTCATCACCCCTACGCTGGCGCGCCCGGCGCTCGCGCTTTCAAAACCAATCGACTTCACTTTACCGTCGAAATACTCACTAACGTTGAGCATAGCAATTCCTTGTTATCATGGAAAAAAGTAAGCGGGCAATATCGAAGCAGTGTTAATCGGCTGCACGCTCTGTGAGAAACTTAAAGCAACAGCTCTGCTGCCAGCCTGGCGACGATCTCGCCCGACAGCAGTATCGGGATAGCTAATTGTCTGCTTAGCATATCACGATGCTGGCAGTGATAACCGAAGCAGTCGAGCACCACCACATCCGCTCCACGATCCTGCAGCGACCGCCCCGCATCCAACAGGGCTTCATCACTGCTCAGATAGGGGCTGGCTACAGCAAAACAGGGCGGGCGGGGCAGATTCTTCCACTTGCCGGCCTGTTGTTGAATTTGTCCGGCCACCGGCACCACAATGCCAACGTTGTGTTCACCAACCATCGCTGCAATCAGCGGCGGGATCATGCGGTCCGGCTCCAGCAGCAGCGCCCTGTTAGTGTAAAGGCGCCCAAATTCGCCGGTACATAACAACAGGATAGTCTCAAAACCGCGATCCTCCAGCTGCAAAATGCGCTTTCGCAGACCGTTCTCTACTTTATCTGACGCCAGCAAAACCTGACTGCCATCGCTAAGCCTTGATACCAGCACCTTGTCTCCGTCATGCGCACCGAACTGTTGTGCAATTTGCTGGCGATTAAGGCCATCCAGAAGACCCGCATGGGCTATCTTTTCCGCTGGCAGATACTGCAGCAGCAGCGGCAAAATGTCGCTACGCGGCGACTGCCCGATGGTCAGAGTAACCAGCGTTGGATTCACCGGGCTATTGCCTTTTACTGAGGTGGCTAAGGCTACCGTACAGGGACTGCAGGCGCGCGAACTCATTGGGATCATAGAATGCGCAACGGCCGTAACCAAACTCTTTTGCCACTTCCACAACGAATTTCACGGCCAACGCAATATCAACTTCGTGGCTCGCTCCGGTTGCACAACCCGGAACAACCGATTCGCTACAGATCGCCACGCCCACCACTGGCACATCGGTAGCCGTGGCGGGCTGCATGATACTGTTCAGGTGATACACGCCATTACCATACGGCGTAATATCCTGGGTGGTGACAGGAAAGGTCACGGCCGGACGCCCGCTGGTGGTTTCCAGGATACGCAGCAAATCTTCCGATACGCGCAAAATGTACCCCTGCTTAACCGTGGGCGACAGCGCAACCCCCTGATGACTGAGGATGCGATTGCCTTTGGTGGCATCGACAGAAAGGATGGCATCCATGCACGGCACCACTTCATGTTCGTTCATGGTGACGTCATCCGCTGGCGAATCCATAAAGTCCACGGGGTGATGTGCACGCGTAGGGGCGTGCGGGCAAATATGGGTCGTGATGATAACGTCACCGGCCAGTATATCGCCCTTGCGTTGCATCTCTGCCAGCTTCAGCGCGCAGCTAACGGCGGCAATGGCGCCATCGGCATCAGAAACCAGCCCAATACGCGCCGGACGTGCGCCTATCCCCCCCAGCCGACCGATAATACCCAGCGTAGGGGCATTACCTCCCTGACTTCGCCCGTGGCTGCCGGGCAATATGACACGGATAAAGTCGGTGTAACCCTTCGTCCCGCTCACGCGCCTGGTCGTCACGTCAACTGCCGAATAACCGGCAAACAATTTGACCACATCTGCGCCAATGACGCGGGCATTATCGAGCAATTCAAACACCTGCAAAGTTTGATGCAAACTCATTTGTCTCTGTTTCCCTTGGCTATTTTTTGGCACCGCTGGTGAAAAGGGAGCTGAAGAAGCTGTAAAGTGCATCGCCGGCAATAAACCCGGCTGCCATCACTTCAACCGGCGTGCGCCCACGCTCGCCCCAGAGGCGCGAAACGATCAGTCGGAGAATAATGCCGCTGACGACGGCCCAGCCCGCCATCGCATTGAAAATGAGTAATCCGGTCGCTAACAGCACGCCGAGCTGACGTTTCGGCCCGCCGATCAGCTGGATTAGCGCCCCGGGGATCGCCCACAATAGCAGACTGTGCGCAATCCCCGCTTCGCCACTGGCCTGAATGGTCCTGGCATAGACGCGTGCTACCGGTGGGATCAGATCCTGACTGAATAAGCTGGTATGAGCGAACCACACTACCGGAATCGACACCACAAAGGCGATCAGCGCAGCAAACAGCTGAATGCGACGCCCCCACAGCTCCTGGCGAAGATCCCGCCCGTTGCCGCGTAACACAAATCCGGCTTTAAGGTCATAACCCATATCGGCAAATGCCGGGCCGGTGGCGGCGGTAAACCCGCTCAGTACGCAGAGCGCCAGCGGCGGAAAACCGATCAGAATACCGATAATCAAGCTGATCAGTGCCACGGCAAACGCCGGGAACCAGCCGGAGTGCATGGCGGCTATCCCCACCAGCAGCTCGTGAACAAATGCGGCGAAAGCGGCGTAAACCACAAAGGCCAGCAGCATGGGCAGTGACATCTCTACCCACAGCCCGGTGCCAAACGCCAGCAGCGCGGCGATCATCAGGAAACCCACTGACCCCAGGCCAAGGGCTTTGCGCACTTCGCTGTCCGGGCGGGTAAAACGAGTGCTATCGTTTTTCTTATTGCGGACAACCTGCACAACCTGAATGAGTGCGACCAGCCCGGCCCCCACCATGATTCCATGAGGAATATAGTTAGCATTGATATCGACGCCTGCAAGCGGCTGCGCATAGGCGCGCAGCAGCAAGCCGATGCCGAACATGCTTAGCGCCCAGATATTGCCAATAAATGCCGTACCAAATGCGGCCATGGGAATTTTCAGCATCGAGCCAATAACGCCGCCCACAACGCCGGTCAACAGTAGCCAGGCATGGCTACCGCCCCGATCGCAAGCTGTGATCGCTTCTGCGGTAGCAACGCCCGGTGGCCAGGCATTGCTGGCAGGAAATACCCGGGTATCAAACAGACGATATAGCAGATAAGCGTCCAGCAGCATTGCTGCACAGACGCCAATAAACATCGGCAGCACCAGCTGCGGCATTGCCATGACCCAGGGAACGGCAATCGGCATCAGCAGGCTGTTAGCTGCCCCAAAAGTAGCAGCTGATATGGCTGTTTGGGCCAGATTTTGCGTATCGACAGAGCGATAACGCCGGAACGCCTGTAAAGGTATTCGCGCCAGCAACATCGCCAGCAGTGCGCCAATAATAGATGTATTCGGCGTCACGCCCAGCGTTGTTAATAATTGCACGCCAATAATGGCACCCAGTACAGAAAGTACAAGCAGCATCACCAGGATGCCAATATCCTTAAACGCATTTTCTTGCTGCATATTTTCTCCTTAAATATCCCGATTAAATTCCTTTTTATTCGCATATAACAGAGCATCCCCCTGATATATCAAGGGGATATTCTGTATACAGATATTCAGCCTCTTACGGGCTTTTTTAGATATTAATGTTGAAAATAGTACTGCAATTGCCCTGGTGAGGCGTACTTCATAACCGTTACGGATATGAAGTGATTACTGCATGATGGGGAATATTTCAGCCTCCTGCCATGTCCGGTCGCCGTATTGCCCGGCCAGCTTACGCGTTACGCTTTGTAACGCATCCAGCGTAGCGGGCGAATAAGGCTGTTCTGCTGATTGTGATGGAAATGACAGGCACAGCGCCACAACTTCCCCCAGATGCTTATTCGCAACGGTGGTCGACAGAGAACTGATGCCTTGCAGCATTTCATTGCGGGCCAGCGCCCATCCCTGCTGACGAATGCGACTCAGTTCCACTAACAGCTGCTCCAGCGTCTGGGGTGAGTTGGGCACGCCAGCTTTCCAGACTCCCTGATACAGTTTACGCACGTAATCGTCGCTGTGTCGCGCAAGCAGCGCCCGCCCTACCGACGTTTGGGCTGCTGCCATACGGCTGCCGGGAGGCGTCACCAACTGCATCACCATCCGCCCCTGAAACATGCGCATAACCATAATCTCGCGCCCGTCCAGCACCGAAATATACCCCGTACTACTGGATTCCGCCGCCAGTCTGACCATCATTGGTGAAGCACAATCCATCAGGGGCGTGGAAAGATATTGACTGGCCAGCGTCAGCAACATCCGTCCCAGGCGAAAACAGCGGCTTCCGGGGTCGCGCTCCAGCAAACCTTCACTTTCCATTATCGACAGCAGGCGGGAAACCGTGCTTTTGGGCAGGCCCAGCGCTTCGACAACCGCAGAGAAGGTCAACCCGGGCTGACCATGATTAAGATCGCTTCGATTAAACAATTTAAGTATTGCGACAGAATTTTCCAGTGTGGTCATATTAAATGTTCCACTATTAGGAACAAATGTTCCTTTTCTCAGTGAGTTAAAACTAAAGACAGTCTGCTGCCAGGTCAAGGAATAATTTTCGCGTTCGGTGGAGGACAGAAAGGAATAATCAGGTGAAATGCACAGTTAATAATTTAATATTCTTGCCATCAAAATTAATGGTGAGACGTTAGGTGGGAAAACGGGCACCTTGAAGAGAAATACTCTGTTGTGAAAAATAAAAATACCGTTAATAAATCTTGCACAAAAGTTAACATAAATATCATGGCGTCCCTGCCACGGTTTATTATTCTTTGGATTTGTCCTCATAACGATCTTTTGCGTCCAGCGCTTCCTGCTCGCTTTCATGCTCGCTGATCAGCGAGTCGGGTTTTGGATGATCGGCGCGTAATTCATACCAGGTAACGGATTTTTCGGCCGTACCTTTTTCTACAGGTACAACGAAGGCTTCACGTGGGTATGGCGGTCTGCCTGGCATAATGATCCCCCTTTTAAGTGTCTGTATTTATACGTGGCCAGTGGCCAAACAGGTTAAGTATAGACAAGCACAGCGTTTTATCTGCCGGAATGGCGAAAAAATAGCAGTGTAAACCGCACCACAGGGCGAAGGTACAGCAGGGGATCAGCTGGCGCGGGCGAGTGAAAGAACGTTAACTATCTGATTAACTATGGCATCGGTCGATGGTATAGCGTCGATAATATGGTGAGCAGCCTGCTGATATAGAGCATCGCGTGCCGCCAGCACTTCAACCATCTCTTCGGCAATGGGTCGTCCGGTTAAGGTCGGGCGCTGTTCAGCCTGCGGATAGGCCTCAAGGCGAGCCGCCAACACCAAAGCATCGGCATTCAGGTAAATCACTCTGCCGTGCTCGCGCATGTACAGACGATTTTCTTCTGCCAGCACCATCCCGCCCCCGGTGGCAATAACTTTCCTTGCCGCGGTCACCGCCTTCAGGGATTCGGTTTCGCGCCGACGAAATCCACACCAGCCTTCGACTGCCACAATATCGGCAACAGTTTGCTGACTGGTATGCTGCAGGAAGTGGTCGGTATCACAAAAGTCATATCCTAATGCCAAAGCCAGCGCCTGGCCCACGGTGGTTTTTCCGCAGCCGCGTGCGCCAATCAGATAAATGGGTAATGACATGTCAGGCGTTTCCTTAAGCGAATGCCGCCAACGTTAATCGCGTAGCAGAGGGGCAAGAAACAATCTAGTGGGCGGCATAATAGCGGACATTTTCCAGCAGAACCAGCAGTAACGTTTTATTTACAGCCTGACTGAGTCATGCCGGCCTTAATCTCAGATTTTACGGCTAAAATAGCGTGATAATTATTCGTTTGTGCTGGTTGAAAACACGCATTATCACCGCAACATTTTCTTACTTCAGGAGCATTTACTTTACTGGCGGTATTGACACTATGGTATCCATCGCACGTTTCGGAGAAATCTCTATGCAGAACCAAGAGCAACAATTAATCGAAGGTCTGTTCAGCCGCCTGAAACAAGCTGAATCTCAGTCCGCCCCGCGTGACAGCGCAGCAGAAACACTCATTCAGCAACAGCTACGGCAGCAACCCGGCGCGCCCTACTATATGGCACAAACCATCCTGATTCAGGACGCGGCATTGAAACAGCTGAACGGCCGTATCGGCGAGCTGGAAGCACGGCTGACGCAGATGCAGCAACAGCAACCGCAGCAGAGCAGCGGCGGCTTTCTCTCCGGGTTATTCGGTGGCGGCAGTCGTTCTCAACCGCAGCAGCAACCCCCTGCTGCCTCATCAGCCTGGGGCGCTCCGTCCGCGCAGCCCTCTCTGCAGCAGCCCCCTGCTGCTGCTGCAACTTCTGCTGGCCGGGGCTTTCTCGGTGGTGCCCTGCAAACGGCAGCCGGTGTCGCCGGCGGGGTGGTGTTGGCAGATATGCTGACCAGCATGTTCCATCGTTCTCAACCGGAAGAGATCGTCAACATCATTAATGAGCCGGCGATGCCGGAGACAGACTTTAATAACAATCTTGATACCTTCAACGGCGCAGACAATGCCTCGTTTCTGAACCAGGATAGTGGGCAGCAGGATTACGCAAACAGTAGCGATAATGACAGCTTTGCCAACGATGGGTTCGACAGCAGCGACTTTGACGACGACAGCTTCGTGTAAGGCTAACCCGCACCTCTCCCGCACGGCGGGGGAGGTGTCTCATTATTTCCGCTGCTGCTGTAGCCACTTGTCCAGTTCATTAGCAAACTGCTGACGGTCACGCTGGTTCAGCGCCGGTGGTCCACCCGTTTGTACCCCGCTGGCACGCATCGTGTCCATGAAATCGCGCATCGTCAGTCGTTCGCGGATTGTTGCGGCGCTGTAGCGCTCACCGCGTGGATTCAACGCTATCGCACCTTTTTCCATCACCTCTGCCGCCAGCGGTATGTCGGCGGTGATCACCAGATCGCCGCTTTGTGCACGCTGCACAATTTCGTTGTCCGCCACGTCAAAACCGGCCGCTACCCGCAGGGTTCGCAGAAACTTCGATGGCGGAACGCTGAGGGACTGATTAGCGACCAGCGTGACCATCACCTGCTCACGATCGGCGGCACGGTATAGCACCTCTTTGATAACTTTAGGGCACGCATCGGCATCCACCCAGATTGGCATCCATATTTCCTTTTTCAGAGAGTCATGAATAATGGCGATCTTCCCATTCTTTGGCCGAATGGCAAACTTAATCCGATCCGCATGTTCCTGTTCCCAGCCTGATGCCAGCCCTGCTAAGCCATACAGCGGGTGAATGGCCTGCTTTTGGGGTTTAAGCATCACGGCAGCTGGGTTAAGGTGAAGGGATGGCAGCTGTTAGCTACCCACCATAATACAAACAGGGATAACATGATGGAAAAGAAAATTGGTTTTATTGGCTGCGGCAACATGTCCAAAGCCATTATTGCTGGCCTGGTTTCGGCCGGACAGTTTAAAGCAGAAAATATCTGGGTCTTTGACCATAAACCCGCCACTAATCAGGCCATGCAGCAGCAGTACGGCATTACTCCGGCAGAAAGCGCCCGCCAGCTGGCGGAACAGGCGGATATTCTGTTTGGCGCGGTCAAGCCAAACAGGATCCTGTCCGTGCTGAAGGATGTGGCCGGCAGCCTCAACAAAGAGACGCTGGTGGTCTCCATCGCAGCGGGCATCACCCTGGATTCACTGGCATCCGTGCTTGGCCATGACCGTAAAATCGTGCGCGTTATGCCAAATACCCCGGCCCTGGTCAACGAAGGCATGAGTTCGGTTACCCCGAACGTGCTGGTCACCCAAGAAGAAGCGGATGAAGTGGTAAACATTTTTAGCGGTTTTGGCAAAGCAGCGCTGGTACCGGAATACCTGATCCACGCGGTCGTTGGCGTAAGCGGCTCCGCGCCGGCCTATGTGTTTATGTTTATCGAAGCGATGGCAGATGCGGCAGTGCTGGGCGGAATGCCTCGTGAGCAGGCGTATCAGTTTGCAGCGCAATCGGTAAAAGGTGCCGCGCAGATGGTACTGGAAACCGGTAAACATCCGGCTGAACTCAAGGATATGGTGTGCTCGCCGGGCGGTACTACCATTGAAGCGGTAAAAGTTCTGGAGCAGAAAGGCTTACGTTCAGCGGTGATCGAAGCCATACAGCAGTGTATGAATAAATCAGAACAGATGAGCAAGCAGTAAATCCTGTGCCGCCGCCTGCCGGGCGGCGTCTGCTATTACTGGATAACGCTGGGTATGACAATCAGCGCAAAAATTAATACAATCAGCGAATGCTTAACCCAGTAGTATAAAGTGCGGTTACGCTTTTTTAAGTTCTGCCCGACATCCCTGATGCGATTAACGTATTTAAAAATACGATTAATTGCCCCTGTCCGGTCATTGTCATCGTTGGGTGAACTGGCGGCAGACATTAATTTCGCGCCTACCCAGTGATTGACCGCCTGGGCCCAGCGCCACTTCATCGGCCGTTCAATATCGCAAAACAGAATTATTCGCGTCTGTTGAGTCGCATTTTGCGCCCAGTGGACGTAGGTTTCATCAAAGAGGGTCGCTTCACCGTCGCGCCAGCTATGGCGCTGACCGTCAACTTCAATGAAGCAGTCATCATCATTGGGGGTTTGCAGCCCCAGATGGTAGCGCACCGATCCTGCATAGGGATCGCGATGCTTACCCAAATGACTTCCAGCCGGAAGCTCGGCAAACATCGCCGCCCTGACTGAGGGGATCTGGCTAAGTAGCGCGCTGGTTATCGGGCACAGCGCTTTGGCTGAGGGATGCGCATCGCCATACCATTTCAGGTAAAAACGTTTCCAGCCGCGTTTAAAGAAGGTATTAAAACCCGCATCATTATGCGATTGCGACGCTTTAATATGATCCTGCAAGCGCACGGCCTCTTTACGGATCGCCTGCCAGTTATCGGTCAATTTGGCGAGTTCCGGGAACTCTGTGCTGTCGAAGAATGCCTGTTTCGGCGGTAGCCTGGACAGCCCGGTCATAAACATATTGACCGGAGCCATAAAAGTCGAATGATCGAACAGCTGGCGCGAGAATTTCTGTTTTTCCACGCCTCTGGAATGCGCGTAGATCACGCTGATAATAAAGATACCGACAATAATTAACGCCACCATACAACCTGCCCTGTCGTGGTAAATAACACACGCCAAAACGGTTTATGGCATGTTCAGAGAAAAAGGGGCAATACATTTTTCAGAAATTGCGATTGGACTTAACTCGCCGTGCCGGTAACCGGCCGCACTACCCATGACAGATTGCATTAGTGGACCACATGGCCCACTGTGATTCAGACTTTTTTCAGGCAGCTGCTCATAAAGGTTTTACGCGCGTCCCCCTTCAGCATTTTTTCACCTGCCTGAGAGTTACACGTCTTCATCTTTTCCTGCTGCGGAGTTATTGCTTCGGTCTTGCTGTCTTTCTTCAGACAGTTGCTCATAAAGGTTTTGCGGTCATCGCCTTTGAGCGACTTCTCACCCGCCTGCTGATTACAGACGGTCATCTTATGCTGCTGGGCGGTTTTCTCTGCGGCTCCGGCATAGCCTGCTGCCGTCAGCGACAGCAGAGCAGCCGTGATCATTAACTTAGCTTTCATTCGTATCCCTCCGGTAAACGTTATAAGTACCTACAGAAGTGTGGCACAGATTTGTTTTTCAGCGAGTCGAAAGTGAGATCCAGCCAGCGTGCGTTAAAATGGGGCGACAGCGCGCAAGGGCATATACGCGCCCTTAAGGCCACAGGAATGCCGCACTAATTTGACCGGTATGAAGGACGGGAACGTAGCATAGCAGGATGCGGAGATCGGGACGGAGATCCACAGGGCCATTTTCTGGCCCCGCCAGACAATATTTAGCCCCCCTGCTGCATGAAACCACCGCGTGGGCCGCCCAGGCCGCCACCCGGAAGTGGCAACGGGCAACTGCTTAACGTTGCCACCAACGCAATAATACCGATCGCTTTAATGAAGCCCGTGATAATCATCTTCGCAACAACGTGAATAACCCTACGCGCCGATACTAAGCGGCGTTCGTGCCGCTCACAATGCAGAATCTCCTGATTACGGCGCTTTTTACCTCCGGTAACCCTGCTTTGCGCTTTGCTGTTATTTTGCCGGGTTAAACCGGTGACAACGCGCTGTTTTACCCATTATCTTTATTCGCCAATGTTGCGATAGCCATCACATCCTGATCTCTTTTGTCTTTGTTCCAAGCGGTTCCAGCTTCAGTCTGAATATATAACCCTTATTAGGTACAAAAGATGGCCAGTCGTGATCCACTCACCTTGCAGCAGCTATTATCCCAGCGCCACTGGGAAAACCCGGCACTGACCCAGCTTAACCGGCTGCCGACCCATACGCCGCTTGCCAGCTGGCGCAGTGAAGATGCTGCGCGCAGCGATCTGCCCAGCCCGAGTATCCGAGAGCTGGACGGAGAATGGGGCTTTAACTATTTCCACCGTCCGCAAGCGGTGCCGGATGAATGGTTGTATCACGATCTGCCCCAGGTCGGCAGCATAGCAGTTCCGTCCAACTGGCAGCTGGCGGGTTATGATGCTCCCATTTATACCAACGTGCAGTACCCGATACCGGTGGCCCCGCCACGCGTTCCTGAGGATAATCCGACCGGTTGTTATTCGCTCAACTTTCGTTGCCCACCCGACTGGCTGCAAAGCGGCCAGACGCGAATCATCTTCGACGGGGTTAACCCGGCCTTTTACCTGTGGTGCAACGGCGAGTTTATTGGTTACTCCCAGGACAGCCGGCTGCCGGCCGAATTCGACCTCAGCCACAGCCTGCGGGCGGAAGAAAACCGCATTGCCGTGATGGTACTGCGCTGGTGCGATGGCAGCTATCTGGAAGACCAGGATATGTGGCGCATGAGCGGAATTTTCCGCAGTGTCAGCCTGCTGCATAAACCGGTGGTGAGGCTGAATGACATTCAGACAGATACCCGGCTAAGCCCTGAGTTACGCAGTGCACGGCTTCAGGTAATGGCGTTATGTTCACTGCCTGATGCCAGCGCCTGGCGGCTTGAGGTGAAGTTGTGGCACGAAGATACGCTGATTGCACAGCAGCAGCAGCCGTTTGGCACGCCGGTGGTTGACGAGCGCGGCAGCTACCTCGACCGTACGCGGCTGTCCCTGCATATCGACCAGCCCCTGCTGTGGAGCGCCGAAACTCCGCATCTTTACCGTGCGGTGGTTACCCTGCTGGATGCTGATGGCAGATTAGTTGAAGCAGAAGCCTGTGACGTTGGCTTTCGACAGATTGAGGTGAGCGGCGGGTTGCTGAAACTCAACGGCAAAGCGCTGTTGATCCGTGGCACCAACCGCCATGAGCACCACCCGCATCGCGGTCAGGTGATGGATGAGCCTGCGATGGTCACCGATATTCTGCTGATGAAACAGCATAACTTCAACGCCGTGCGCTGCTCTCATTACCCGAATCATCCGTTGTGGTACCGACTGTGCGACCGTTACGGGCTGTATGTGGTCGATGAAGCCAATATTGAAACGCACGGAATGCAACCGATGAACCGGCTGGCGGACGATCCAGTCTGGTTTCAAGCTTTCAGCGAACGGGTCATTCGCATGGTGCAACGCGATCGCAACCATGCCTGTATTATCATCTGGTCGCTGGGCAACGAATCTGGCCACGGCAGTACCCACGATGCGCTTTATCGCTGGGTCAAAAGTAACGATCCAGGCCGGCCGGTGCAGTACGAAGGCGGCGGAGCCGACTCCGCCGCCAGCGATATCATCTGCCCGATGTATGCGCGGGTCGATCAGGACCAACCTTTTGCGGCCGTGCCTAAATGGTCAATAAAAAAATGGATAGGCCTGCCGGAAGAGACCCGCCCGTTGATCCTCTGTGAATACGCCCATGCAATGGGCAACAGCCTTGGCGGTTTCGAACGTTACTGGCGGGCCTTTCGCCAGTTCCCCCGCCTGCAGGGAGGGTTTATCTGGGACTGGGCCGACCAAAGCCTGACGCGCCATGATGCCGATGGCAGCAGCTGGCAAGCCTATGGCGGTGACTTTGGCGACACGCCTAATGACCGTCAGTTCTGTATGAACGGGCTGCTCTTTGCCGACCGTAGTCCGCATCCGGCACTATTTGAAGCCCAACGCGCCCAACAGTTTTTCCAGTTTGCTCTGGTCAGTACCGCACCGATAATCGTCAGCATTACCAGTGAATACCTGTTTCGTCACAGCGACAACGAACAGCTATGCTGGCGTATTGAGCATCAGGGGAAAGGGGTTGCTGAAGGCCAAATTACCTTGGACCTGCCGCCGGAAGGCACTCTTTGCCTGACGCTGGGTGAACTGCCCTCGTTAACCGGCGAACTTTGGCTGCGGGTCTCGGTGATCCAGCCCACAGCCACCGCATGGTCAGCGGCCGGGCATCGCGTGGCGTGGGATGGCTGGCGGCTGCCGGCGGCGCTGGCTCTGCCACAACCTCAGATGACCGGTGAGCTGCCTCGTTTACATCAGCAGCCGCAGCTGATTGAGATCGTCCATGGTCAGCAGCGCTGGCATTTCTGCCGGCAAAGCGGTGAGCTGATACAGTGGCTGCAAGCAAATGAACCACAGTTGCTCTCCCCGCTGCGCGATCTGTTCGTGCGTGCCCCGCTGGATAACGATATCGGTATCAGTCAGGCCTCATGCATTGACCCAAACGCCTGGGTGGAGCGCTGGCAACGTGCGGGCTATTTCCAGCTTGAAAGCCGGCTGCTAAGCCTGCAGACGGATATCCTGAGCGACGGAGTGCAAATCCGCAGCGAACAGGCATGGCTGACAGGTACAGCGTTACGTTTCCTCAGTCGCAAATGCTACCGAATAAATCTTCAGGGTGAGGTGCTTGTTGAAATCGAAGTCGACATTGCCGCCGGGCAGCCGCCACCAGCGCGTATTGGCCTGCACTGCCAGCTGCGCGACGTGGCGCAGAATGCCAGCTGGCTGGGTCTTGGCCCACATGAAAACTACCCGGACCGACGGCTGGCGGCAGAGTTCTCACGCTGGCAGCTGCCGCTTGAAGCATTGAGCACGCCTTATGTTTTCCCAAGTGAAAACGGCCTGCGGGGCGGCACCAGAGAACTGATCTTTGGTCGCTGGCAGATCGGCGGTGATTTCCACTTTTCGCTTAGTCGCCACAGCGTTGAACAGCTGCGTCAGACTTCGCATCGCCATTTGCTGCGCGATGAACCGGGCTGCTGGCTGATCCTTGATGGGTACCATATGGGTGTGGGCGGTGATGACTCCTGGAGCCAAAGCGTCAATGAAGAATTTTTGCTTTCCGCCCGCCAGTATCGCTATCAATTAACCCTGGCGCGCCACTGAGTATTCCGCGCCCGCGTAAAAAACGCGCGCTGCCGTCTTAACGCCACCTGAAACGCAAAAAACCCGCCACAGGGCGGGTTTTTAGTTTCGCTTAACGCCGTTCAGGATAAAACCGGCACGGCGGTAACGAACGAGTTTCTATCTTACAGCGCAGTAACGTTAGCAGCTGCAGGGCCTTTCTGGCCATTTTCGATAGTGAACTCAACTTTCTGACCTTCTTCCAGCGTCTTGAAACCGCCGTTCTGGATTGCAGAGAAGTGTACAAACACGTCTTTGCTGCCGTCAGTTGGGGAGATGAAGCCGAAACCTTTATCAGGGCTGAACCATTTTACCAAACCAATCATTTTGTCAGACATAAGTTTTTTCCTTCGATAATGTAATAAGCCACGGGGGCACAGGGTTCGTCAACAGGGATTACAATGAGGCACTAAAGAAGGAAGTCAGGAAGAAGCTTAGGCTAACGCTTGAACTGAAGACTGCTTTACTAAAATTGCTCGCATACGTGGGTCTGTATCAAAACCGACGGGTGTATTTACTCATAACCCGGCGTTTAGTACAAGAGGGGATTAAATAGAACAGGCAATTTAATATTAACAACTTGATTTTTTGGGTTAAATAATTTTAGGTTTATTTCCACAGCCCGGATATCTTTGGCTGCCCATCGCGGAAAGACAACGATCGGGCCGTAAAAGATCGGCAGAAAATGCGGGGCGCCTCTGCAGGCCCGCATAGTTGCCTGATAAAAATATTTCTGTTGGTTACTGACAATCCCGCGTGCGGCACCTAAAGTAATAAAAATCTGGCTGTAAATTGTTCAGAAGTGTCGGGCTGTCTTGTCTTGCTGTCAGCCTGAATCGATGCTTTGGCCCTGTGGCCACGGCCACCAGTGGCGCATTTGAGGGGTTTCGCCATGAATCATCAGCTACAGGGCGCGGGACGCGCCATTACTGACTATTTTAACAGCCCATCATTCCACCCGGTGCAAGAGAGTGAACTGCTGGAGGCAATTATGGTGGAACTGATGCAGTCCGGAACGCCTGCCAGCACTAAAGCGATTATCGCCAAAGTAATTGCACGACTGGGAAGAGAACCAGACAAGTCATTACTACTGGACTGCCGCAAACTGCTGGCAGAGTTACTGAACGTGAAGGAATAGATGCCGCGAGCCGATGCAAAACAGGCTGCGGCTTGCAGATAACTTAAATTCTTGCGCATTAAGGAGATCGGCAATTGACAACTTCTCAGGCAATATTTATCCGCAATAGACCTGGCTGATGTTGCCCTGCTTATCCCCCATAAAATTGATGCGATTGAGATTGAAATCCATTGTCACGGCAGCATTATAAGGTATTGCGCGCACCGCATGTTCGAAGCGAAGAGTTTCTATGGCCTTCAGCGGCTTGCCGACGTACTGTTGATATTGCGAGGCGCCGCAACGGTCCATTTCAGGATCCACCATGGTGGAGGTCCGGCTTTGGTTATCCGCTGACTGGCAGCCTGCCAGCACCATCAATGCCAGCATTGCGGCTATTTTTCCATGATATTTCACTATTACTGCTCCTCTCTGGCTTTAAAAGTGGTAATTCGCAGTAATACTAGCAGATATCACTATGTTGACGTAGCCAAATTCCATACTCTTTGCCGGCTTGACGGGCTGGCCATGCCTGCTCGACAGCCCTGCATAGTCTTGTTAACATCCCCGCTCTCCTGCCCCCTTAAGAGCCTTACCATGGCACCAGCCAGTGACAAAGTTAGCCATACCCTGCTTTGCTGCGGCGTGTTTATGATTTGGTACACCATTGCGCAACTGGTTAACCTGCTGCCCCGGATCGATACGTTAAAAAGCCAGGGAATATTCATGCCGGTGCTCTGTCTGCTGGAGTTCGCCGCGCTGGTGCCTGTTTACCAGTGGTATACGCGCCGCTTTACGGATATCACCTCAGGTGAGCTGCGCGTGCGCCAGTTACTGCTATTCAGCGCCCTGCTGCTGGCAACAATCGCCAGCCAGTCGTTCTATTTGCAGCCGGAAAACTGGACCGCCAGCCAGACAGGTTACACCCGCCTGAGCCTGGTTGGATTCTGCCTGGCGGTGGTCATGCTGGCTCCGATATTTGAAGAAATTCTGTTTCGCGGTTTTGTCCTGCAGGGTTTTCTGTTGTGGGCACCACGCCACCGGTGGGGCTGCTCGATAATAACCTCCCTTATTTTTGCCATCCTGCACAGCCAGTACGATCATCTGCAAACCGTGATTTCGCTTGTGGTGCTGTCACTCCTGCTGTGCGCCGCTCGTTTTGTCTCCGGCGGCCTAAGGCTGCCGATGGCTCTGCACATGTTGAACAACTTTCTCGGCGTTGCCCCCATTATCTGGCAGAGTTTCAGCCGCTAGCCCGCTTGCTGCTACCGGGTTCAATTTTATAACTGTTTCACCGAACTTATAACTTTTCTGCATAACGATAGCCGATAATCTACTATTGTTCTCATTGGTTGTTCACTTACACTCGCGAAAAAACATAAGGTAAGGAAACGTCATGAAAATTGCAGTTCCGTCTGTTCTCGCTCTGACTATGACGGCATCTTTTGTTGCCAGTGCCACAACGCCTGCGGACACCCTGGTCATTGCCCAGTCAATTGATGATGTTAACAGTTTCGACCCGGCTGATGGCTTTGAACTCTCCTCGGTTCAGGCTTTTAGCAATCTCTATCAGCGCCTGGTTCAGTCCGATCCGCAAAATCCGACCGATCTGCAACCCACGCTGGCCACCCGCTGGCAGCCCGGTAGTGACAACCGCAGCATCACCTTTACCCTGCGCGATGGAGCCACATTCGCCTCCGGCAATCCCGTGCGCCCGGAAGATGTGATCTTCTCACTGTCGCGCGTTATCAAGCTGAACCTCGATCCTTCGTTTATTTTGGCACAGCTCGGCTGGACCAAAGATAATGTTGATGCGCGGTTGAAAAAGATCGACGACCAGCGAGTGCAAATTAGCTGGAGCGCCAACGTCAGCCCGACATACGTTCTCAGCCTGCTGGCTGCCCCTGTGTCATCCATCGTCGATGAAAAAACGGTGATGGCTAATGAAAAACAGGGCGATCTTGGCAACAGCTGGCTGTCCCTGCACTCCGCCGGCAGCGGCCCTTATCAGATCCGCAAATATATCCCGCACGAAGTGGCGCTGTTCAGCGCCAATCCCGGCTCTCCGGCCGGCGCACCAAAACTAAAAAACGTGCTGATCAAAAACGTGCCGGAACCGGCTGCGCGCCGTCTGTTGCTGGAACAGGGCGATGCCGATATTGCCCGTAATCTGGGTGCCGACCAGATGGCCTCGCTGAAGGATAAGCCCGGGGTGAAAACGCTCGCAGTGCCCATGGCTTCGTTGTATTACATTCAGTTCAATATCGACGCTAACC
Organism: Erwinia amylovora; assembly: GCF_017161565.1. Lineage (NCBI taxonomy): Bacteria > Pseudomonadati > Pseudomonadota > Gammaproteobacteria > Enterobacterales > Erwiniaceae > Erwinia > Erwinia amylovora. Next base: position 992,396 of record NZ_CP066796.1, on the reverse strand, counting down.
CGGTACTGAAAAACCCGGCACTGTGGGAAGCTTCGCGCTATCTTTTTGACTATAAAGGCATTGCCAACGACCTGCTAAAAGGACAATTCCAGGTTCATCAGTCGTTCCTGCCGCAAGGCTTCCTCGGCTCGCTGAACGATAATCCGTTCACCTACGATGCGGAAAAAGCGAAAGCGATACTGAAGAAAGCAGGCCTGAACAACGTAAGCTTCAAGCTGTCTACCAGCAATCAGCCGCCTTACCTGGACATCGCTCAGGCCCTGCAGGCCAGCTTTGCCAGGGGCGGTGTTAAGGTAGACATAGAGCCTGGTATCAGTTCCGAAGTGGCAACCCGGGTGAAATCTCACCAGTACCAGGCCACCCTGAACGCCTGGGGGGCCGACTATTTCGACCCAAATACTAACGCCGCCGCCTTTGCCTATAACCCGGAGGATGGCAGCAAAACCCTGGCCTGGCGCTCCAACTGGCATATTCCTGAATTGAACCAGCAGACGCTGGCCGCAACGGCGGAAAACGACAAGGCGAAGCGCGTCGAGCTGTACCAGAAAATGCAGCGTGAAGTGCAGCAAAACTCGCCGTATGTCATCGGTTTGCAGGCACGTAATCTGGTAGCGCTGCGCGATAACCTGAAGGGCTACGTGCAGGGCATCAACCCGGATATGGTTTATTACAGCCAGGTCACCAAGTAATGGCAGCATCTGCTCACCCTGCCGGGCCTTCCGCCCGGCTTTTCTGGCGGCGCAGCGGCGGAGTGCTAAGCGCGCTTATTTCACTGGTGGTGACCCTGTTCGGGCTGCTGCTTTTCACCTTTGCGCTGTCCCACCTTTCACCGGTTGACCCGGTGTTGCAAATTGCCGGCGATCACGCCAGTGAATCGACCTATGCCCAGGTGCGCGCCAGCCTCGGACTGGACCAACCGCTGCCGCTACAGTTCTGGCACTATGTACAACACCTGGTGCATGGCGATCTCGGTATTTCCAGCATCACCAATCAACCGGTAGCCAGCGACCTCGCGCGCACTTTCCCGGCCACCCTTGAGCTGGCCACCTGCGCCATGATTTCAGGCGCGCTGTTTGGGATCCTGCTGGCGCTGCTGGCAGCGTGGAAACCGGGCAGCCTGCTGGATAACGTGGCCCGGCTGATCTCGCTGCTCGGCTATTCGGTTCCGGTATTCTGGCTGGGGCTGCTCGGACTCCTGCTGTTCTATGCCGTCCTGCACTGGTCTGCCGGGCCGGGACGACTGGACGATATCTGGATCTATACGCTGGAGCCGAAAACCGGGCTGGTGCTGATCGACAGCTGGCTGTCCGGTGACAGGGAGATGTTGCGTAACGCCATCGCCCATCTGTGGTTACCGGTGCTGGTGCTGGGGCTGCTGTCGATGGCGACCATCACCCGGCTGCTGCGCGCCGCCTTGCTGGAAGAGAGCAGTAAAGAGTACGTCACTCTGGCCCGTGCCAAAGGGGCCAGCCGTGGGCGTATCCTGCTGCTGCATATTTTCCCTAACGTGCGCGGCACGCTGATCACCGTGCTGGCGCTTTCCTATGCTACGCTGCTGGAAGGATCGGTGCTGACTGAAACGGTGTTTGCCTGGCCGGGCGTAGGCCGCTATATGACCACCGCGCTGTTCGCATCGGACACCCCGGCCATTCTTGGCTCCACCCTGCTGATTGGCGGCTGTTTTATCGCCATTAACGCGCTGGCGGATGCGCTTACTTCCCTGACTGACCCGAGAACCCGATGACGCCATTTCTCCCCAATGCGGAAAGCGTTAAGCCACGCGTGCACCTTAATATCACGCTGACGATTGGCCTTAGCCTGATCGGCCTGCTGATTTTTGCCGCCCTGTTTGCCCCACTGCTGGCTCCGAACGATCCCAACGTGCAGGAGATGGCCGTTCGGCTGATGCCTCCTTCTGCCGACCACTGGCTGGGAACGGACGGCTTTGGCCGCGACTTACTGTCCAGAGTGATTTACGGCGCACGGCCCACGCTGCTGCTGGTGTCGTTAATTCTGGTACTGACCATTCCGGTCGGAATGCTGGTCGGCATCAGCGCCGGCTACCTTGGCGGCTGGAGCGAGCGGGTACTGATGCGCATCACCGATATTTTCCTGTCGCTGCCCAATCTGGTGATTGCACTGGCGCTGGTGGCGATGATGGGGCCAGGGCTGATGAATGGTGCGCTGGCGCTGGCGCTAACCAGCTGGCCGCCCTTTGCCCGCCAGGCGCGTGCCGAAACCCTGGCGCTGCGCCGCAGCGACTATCTTGCCGCCGCCCGTATGCAGGGTATTCACGGTCTGCGCCTGATGTTCGGCCATATTTTGCCGCTTTGTCTGCCAACGGCGGTAGTGCGCGCTGCGCTCGGCCTCGGCGGGATCATTCTCTCTGCTGCTGGCCTGGGGTTCCTCGGCATGGGCATTCAGCCGCCGACCGCCGAATGGGGTTCAATGGTCGCCGAAGGCAGCAAGGTGATTTTCGATCAATGGTGGGTCGCGGCCGTCCCCGGCGGTGCGATCCTGTTTGCCAGCCTGGCATTCAATCTGACAGGTGATGGCCTGCGTGACCGACTGGACACCCGAAATGACAACTGATTCTTCTGCGCTCATTGTGGCAGATGGCCTGACTATTCGTGCGGCCAACGCGGCGCTGCTGGTGAAAAATATCAGCTTTACCCTCGGTCGTGAGCGTGTGGCGCTGGTCGGGGAGTCCGGCTCAGGCAAATCGCTGACCGCGCGCGCGCTTATGGGCCTGCTGGCCCCCTCCTTGCAGGTAGAGGCCACCAGGCTTGATATCGCCGGGGAAAACGCCCTGCTCCTCAGTGAGCGCCGCTGGAGTCAGCTTCGCGGTAACCAGCTGGGCATGGTGATGCAGGACCCGAAATACGCCCTCAATCCGCTTCGCACTATCGGCTGGCAGGTCGCCGAGCCGTTAAAACTGCACGGCCGCTTTTCCCGCGCCGAGATAAAGGAAAAAGTGTGCGAGATGCTCAACGCAGTCGGGTTGCCGCAGCCTGCAACGCTGATGCAGCGCTATCCCCACCAGCTTTCAGGTGGGATGGGGCAGCGCGTAATGCTGGCAATGGCGCTGATCGCCGAACCGCGTTTTCTGATCGCCGATGAACCGACTTCCGCGCTGGACCACGCGATGCGCGACCAGGTGCTGGGGCTGATCCGACGTTTGGTGGATCAGCGCAATATGGGGCTGCTGCTGATCAGTCACGATCTGCAACAGGTTTCCGAGCACTGTGAACGGGTAATGGTGATGTATCAGGGCGAAGTGCTGGACCGACTGCCCGCAGCGGAATTACCCCGCGCCACCCATCCTTATACGCGCACGCTGTGGTCGTGCCGCCCGGGAAAAGCGACCCACGGCAAGCTGCTGCCGGTGCTGGATCGCGCCGCGCTGCTACAGGGAGACCGCGATGATTGAGTTAAGCCAATTAAGCGTTGCCCACAAGCAGGGCTACGAGCTGCGCAGCGTGGTGCATGATGTGTCGCTATCGGTCAGCCCCGGCGAGTGCTTTGGCCTGGTCGGCCCCTCCGGCTGCGGCAAATCGTCACTGCTGTGGGTGATGGCCGGTCTGAATGCGCACTGGCGTGGCGGCATGCGGCTGGCCGGGCATCAGCCTGTAGCGGGCCGGCCTTTTGCCGGGCAGCTACGGCGCGATGTACAGATGGTGTTTCAGGATCCGTATGCTTCACTGCACCCGCGTCACCGTCTGCGCCGCACCCTTGCTGAACCGCTGAAATTGATCGGCAGCGAGCGGATCAATGATCGGATCGATCGGGGTTTCCACCATGTCGGGTTGGATCCGGCGCTGGCGGATCGCTATCCGCATCAGCTCTCCGGCGGCCAGCGCCAGCGCGTGGCGATTGTGCGCGCTTTGCTGCTGGAGCCGAAAATTCTGTTGCTGGATGAGCCGACTTCCGCGCTGGACATGTCAGTGCAGGCAGAAATCCTTAATTTGCTTACCCGGCTGAAGCAACAGGATAATCTGACGATGGTGCTGGTCAGCCACGATCCTGATGTCATCGACCATATGTGCGAACGCGCAGTGTATATGGAACGGGGAAGACTGGTCGGTTAACGTCATGCTAACAGGGATGGCGCTTAAACAGCGGGTTCCCCGTTAAATCAGGCTGCCCCAGTGGCTCTTACGCCAGCCTGTCAACCCGAGGCGGACCCGGCGCTAACATACGTTAAATCCGGCATTTCTGCTTTCGCCACCTCCCCCTGTCGTCCTGATAACGCTCGTGGTTCAGGACTTATCAGGCCAATACTCCCCCCGTTATAATTGGGCAGTACTTTGCTACTTTAAGCAGGCATTCAGCCCGACAGTGCCGCCCTGAAAAATTAGCCACTGTGTGCTACAGCAGCCGCTGGTGGCGGAACAGAGGAATGCCGATGTCGTCTGCGGTCTTGTTGCCGACTTTTCATTACGGCCTCGCCAAAGTGTAAGCGATTCTGGCACAGGCGGGAATTAAGCCCGGCACGGATTTTTCTCTCATATGAAGGCATCGGGATTAGCCTGCCGGACTTCAACAGGGAATTTAAAAATTAGCGCCGGTCAGCTGCGCGCCAGGCTTGCAGCTGACCATGATGGTCGCCGGGTCAGGAAATCGCCGACTCAGAGGCCTGTTTATGCTTTTCACTCTCAAAATGGGTTTTAAACTGCTCATAGATGGAGATCATATTGGCAGCATCCCCCTGCAAAGGGCTAAGTTTACCCGCGCGAACCAGCTCAATAACCAGTTGCAGGGCGGCCTGTTTCGGGCTGGTAGAAGGGTGTGCAATTTCGTTTGGCATATCTTGTTCCGTTAACCGTTAAACCCGCACTTTAACAAGTTTGCCCGGCTGAAGTCACATTTTTTACAGGTGATAAGCGCCCGGTTAAACCTGTACAAAAAAATAAACTTGTACAGTTTTATCGCAGCGGATAAAGTCACTGCCGTAACGAATTATGCAGTTGCATGGCCTCAGGAAGTGTTGCCGGATTTCCCACTTCCCGAGGCAATTTTTTTGAGGAATCCCCTCCCTCCACCCGCCTCCCTTTGTTGTTTCATTTTGTGCTGTACCGCAAATTAATTGTTTTTTGACAAGGAAAAAACAGCGTCCTTACGTTATTTTTTTAGATTGCATTTCAAATAAAAAAGAAGAAGTGTATGAAGCAACAGCCTGTGGCATTATCCGCTATTCCTGGTGTCGGATATGATGTTGAAAAGCATCTTTCGGAGGTGGGAACCCTGTGCCATGGCACTTTACCCTTAAGCGGTGTTCCTCAGGCTGCCCGGCACTTTTTGATCGCCGCACGGTCCGGTGGACTCTTCTTTTACCAGCACATTAAACATCGTTATCATCAACTTTGATCGCAAGGATAATGGAGTGCACGATATGTCGTTAATCAAAAGGCTTTCTCACTCGTACGACGCTCTGATGCTCAGCGCGCTGTTGTTGGGCGTGTTCGGCTTCTCACCATCTTTAAGGGCAGAGATGGTCTCCATTCCTTTGTCACAGGAACAGGATGGTGGCGATGCAGGCCGCGCCTGCATATATGTCTGGCAGGGTTCTGCACAATATCGCGTGGTCGACGCTGGCCAATTATGCGCAGCGGAAATCACCGTCGATCATGATTCCGGTATTTCCGATACGAATATTTGACGGTAAGGCATCTGATTGGCGCAGAGATATGTTACTTTACAGGAATTGATCGCCTGCAGACGCCTCGCAGTGCTGCCCTCTGGCAAAGGAATTCGTTGTTGAAAACCCTCAATATTAAACTGTTAATGCCAATTGCCACCTATCTGGTGATCCTGCTACATACTGCTGCGGTGCCGTTCAATACCTTTCATGGTGCCTGGTCAGTAGCAGTTATGTATGACGCACTGGGGCGCATTTCCTTTCCGCTGTACTTACTGACTGCCGGCTATATTTCGCTCAATAAAAATGAGTCACTGCTCAGTACGTTAAAGACCCGGGTGCTGAACCTGCTGATACCGCTTGTCGCCTGGACGGCGGTTTACTTTATATATAACCACATGGTTAATAGTAGTACTACCCCCTTCAGCGTGCTGGAAACGCTCAGTACTCCTGCCTACCCACATTTATGGTTTATCTATACTCTGATCCTGCTGTATCTGATCACTCCGCTGCTGAATACCTTTATCCAGCACGGTAGCCAGCAGCGAATTCATTATATTATCGCCATCTGGTTTGCTCTGGCTTCCGTTTATATGCTGTTTGATAATTTCAAAGATAGCGTGCTGGAAAATCATCCTGAATCCGTGCCAAGTAATATTGATATGGTGGTTTATCTGTCCGGTTTTTATATTATTGGTGGCGTTGCGCGTCGCTATAAGCTGGCACCTAAAACCCCCATCGCCAGCGTGATATTTATACTGAGTGCGGTACTCACCGCGGTGATGTGCTATTCGTTATCAATCAGCATCAACCAGCCTAATGAGATTTTTTTGTTCTATTCGGCACCGACCATTGTCACGCTCGCGCTGGCCTGTTTTTTCATGCTGCTCAATGCGCGATTGCGGTTCACAAGGCGTTTGAGTTTGTCAATTCGCGGGCTAAACAGACTGAGTACAGGCATTTTCTTTATTCATATGCTGGTACTGGAAACACTACTGCGGCTGTGGCCGGTAAATTTTGACAACTACTACGCCATCCTGACCATTCCGGCGGTGGCGCTGTTGAGTTATGCGGTATCAGCTCTGCTGGTAGCGGCGCTACGGTTGGTTCCGGGGCTTAAACGAGTGGTATGACTGCAATGGCCGTTCAGAAGCATTCTGAACGGCCCTCGGCTCGCGCTAGCAAACACGTCAGTTACAGGCTGTGGCTCAGAACGTTGTTGCGGCAAACTTGTGCGGCTGATTAATCGCACGGCGCGCAATCCAGTAGAGTAAAATCCGTTCGTCATCATGGTCCTGATCGGCCATTGCCAGAAGCTTTAAACCAAGCGTGTCATTGTTTACTGGCTGCCCGGTAATACTGAGATCAACCACCGCCTTGCCGATTATAGTGCACACTTCTTCCTCACTCGAAATCGGTTCTTCTGTCAGACTACCCATTTTCCCCTCCTCTTTGCTCAAAGGTTAAGCATAGCAAACCTGCGCAGCTTGCCACATGGAGTAAGTAACAGCTTATTAACGAGCAGGGTTGACCCTGCTTAACTGCGTCAGCGAGTGCCCGCGATAAACCCACGCGGGGGGCAGGTTTGCCAACACGCGCGTTCGGTTCCAGGCAAAGTAAGTGGAAAGCAGCTTCTCGCACATTGCAGTGTACTGGAACTGGACAAATACCCCATTGGTGTGAAGCCTGTCGGCAGCACGCTGCAAAATACGATGGCGTAAAGCGTGCGGCAAGGTCAACAACGGTAAGCAGGAAAAAATAGCATCGAACTGTCCAGCAAGATTTTCCGCTGACTCAGGCACCACCTGCAAGCGCGCATCCCGATCCTGCATGGCGTTAAGGCCGGGATAAAAGCGTGGATTGGTCTCGAAAGTCAATAAACGGGCATCTGCACGCATACGCGCCAACAAATGGCGGGTTAACACCCCCTCCCCGGCCCCTAATTCGGCAACGCGCAGACAGTGCTGCCAATCCACCGCATCCGTCATGGTTTCACACAATGCACGCGATGAAGGGGCGACAGTCCCGGTATTGCGTGGATCGGCGATAAATTCCTGAAGGTAGCTGGCTTTGTTTTTCAACCAGGACAGTGTAGACAGCAAAATATTATCTCCCGATGAGTACGTCGTACTTCATCAGGCCACCAGTCGCTTGACAAGTTCGGTAAATCTGCCTGTCAGCAGTAAAAACCAAGATTAATCCTAAAAAAATCCAGTTCAGCACCTGACGCTTTGCTGCCCGACGTTGAGCGGCTGCCGGCCGGTCGCGTCGAATGGTGTGAAGCAGAACATCTTGTCATCCGGCTTGTCGCCTATACTGAAACAGACACCGTTCTGCCAAAGGAGTAAGCGATGTTAATTGGCTTCGTACTACTTGTCAGCGCCTGTGGAAATGATGCCTGCGACGCGCTTCCCGTATCGGAACATATTTATCCTACCCGGCACGCCTGTGAGCAGATGGCAGAACGCATTCATCAGCGCCGCCCCAAGGCAGTTCTGCTGTGTGGTGAGGTTTATCGCCCGGTCGATTCCTCCCCTCCTTAGGCATCTTCAGCTGGCGCGGCTTCATCGACATATCGCGTAACCGCCAGCAAACGATTCACATGGGTAAGCAATAAATCCACGTCGGTTTGCAGAAAATCCTCGCCCCCGCGTGATACGGCGAGGATGGCATTCTGGATGTTTTCAGCGATTGAAGGTGCCCCGTCTTTACCCACGGTAAGCAGCAGCGCAGCCAGCACCAGTGATTGCGCTTCAACCTGAGCCGTCAGCTCTTTGGTGTCCACATCCATTCTGGCAAGCTTCATCAGGATATCGATAACCAGCTGTTTCATTTCAAGATTTCCTCATAAAATTATTGTTATGAAATTACCATTCTGCCTGAGGCGGGTAAACAGGATTTCGCCTTATATCAGCAAAGCCGATTCTGCTGGTAAAGAGCGGTTTCATCGGCTTGTTTATTAAATGAATTTTCTCATTTCACTTTAACCCATCACCAATAAATCACCTGATTTACCGCCTCAAAATAAGATATTTCTCTGTAATGAAATTCACGTCAGGCTTCGCCCTGGCCCTCTTCGGGTAGCAGGAATGACTTTTTGCTGCCAGGCTTGGCTAAAAGCTATCGAGGAGTGGCTATGTTTCGTTTTTTTCTCACCCTGTTTTCCAGCCCCGAATCCTTACTACAGGTGATGAGCAGGCGCGCGATAGCCGAGTCGATAGAGGATGGCGAACGCATCCTGATTGATGAAGATGGCAGCGCCAGCGTCAATATTTACAGCCCGGAAGTCAGGGAAGATTTTGTCCGCCATGTCGCGATGCTAAGGAGAACATGACATGGGTACGGCAATATTTATGGTTTTGATGGTTTGCGGTTATTGGTATACCAGCCGTGACCTTTCCACCCGATTTAAAATAAAACGTTCATTTGGCTGGGATACGTATTTTCTTGTCGCGCTGTACGGCTGTATTTTTGTTTTACAGGGCGTTTTTGCCACGGGTATTATCTGGCTGCTGCTGCTGGCTGCATCCTCGGTATTTAACGCTGTTTCGCAGCTGGCAGACGGCCGGCACCATCAGTGGCAAACTGCGTTTATGAACTGGAGCTTTTTGGGGATCCAGGCACCGGTAGTGGTGATGCTGGTGCTGGCCATTGCCTTTTGTATCTATCGCACCAGCTGGTCGGGCAGCGCCCGCCTCGACAGCAATGGCAGGAAAAAACTGTATAAAAAACTCTCCCGCACCAACGGCGTCGAAGCCCTGCTGTTTCAGTGCATGGAGCATGGGCAGCTGGTTTTGATCACCCTTGAGTCGCAACATGTTTATATCGGGATGGTTCATGCAGCTTCTTACGAAAACATCAATACCGCTAATGTCGTTATTATCCCGATGTTAAGTGGCTGTCGCGACATTCATACGCAGAATTTGCATATTGAACATAACTACAGTCGCTGGTACGCCGAACATGGCATAAGCCTGGTATCGGAACCGACATCTGCCATGGCGTTTCGTAAAGTGATCATGCTTAAGCAAATTGAGAGTTTATCACTCTTCGATGCTGCCAGCGCCAGCGCATTGCCGCTGGGTAAATCCGCTTTACCCGGCTCAGAGAAGCAGTGACATCAGCCAGAAGCCGCCAATCGTCATTAGTAATGAACCTGCAACATGGGTAATGACAGAGATTATTGCCCAGAGATAGTTGCCGGTTTGGATCAGCGTGACAACTTCCAGCGAGAAAGTGGAAAAGGTGGTCATCCCGCCACACAGCCCGGTTGTTATTAGCAGTTTCCAGCTCGGATCGATCCCCGGATAGCGGGCAAACCACGCTACCGTAGCACCAATAATCAATCCACCGACCAGATTAACCAGCAGCGTGCCGGGCGGCAAATTTGGAAACCAGGCGTTGAGGCGAACGGCGAGCAACCAGCGGATGACGCAGCCAGCACAGCCGCCTGCCATCACGGCCAATAACTGTTTGAACATAAAATCCTCTGCGGAATTCGGGGAAGGTGCCGACAGGCAAACAAACGATAGCCTGAACCACTGCCCCAGATTGCAACAGTCAGCTTAATCAGGCGTCATCAGCCCGAAAAAATGGGCGGTTGGGAAAGGTGGAACACCATCACCCTGTGAGGCGTAAGATAATCAGCCGTAGTGAGTTTTGCAAGCGGCCACTCAAAGGCTAAGATAATAAAAACACCGCTGCCGCAGAATTGGGTAAATATGACCGGACGCCGCAACACACTGCTCCCCGCCTCCGCGCCAGAGGGCAACAGAAAAAAACTGATACGCTACTTGTTTCAGCTACTGGCCATCATCAGCCTGGCCCTGGCGGTCGCCGGATTCATTCTGCCAGGCTTGCCCTGCACCGAGTTTGTGCTGCTGGCGGCCTGGTTCGCCTCTCGCAGCTCTCCGTCTTTGCACCGCTGGATATTGCGCCACAGGCTGTTTGGCCCGCTGCTGACCAACTGGCAGCAGGGTATTTTGCCGCGCCGTGCCAAATGGGCCGCCACGCTGGCCATGAGTATTACCGCGCTGATTATGGTCATCTTCGTGACGCATAAGCCCGGCGTGGTGATTTCCATTTGTTGTATGACTGCGGTGCTGATTTGGTTATGGCGTCGTCCGGAAAAACTCTCTCCACCGGCGTAATGCTTCGAACCGTCTTACTCCCGCAAAGGGTTGATCCTCCGGTTATTGATCCTTATGACCAGCAAAACCTGTTCCAGTCGCCAGTTCGGTCAGAACGTTTCTGGTGCAAAAAAAGCCGCAGAAACCGGCCCGGTATAGGTTACGTCGCGCGGAAAACCGTCACACGTTTTCATGACTGTTACGGAATATAAAAAGCCGTCTGGTGAAACGCGAAGTCTCGCCGATGCGCTTTACATGCCGGGAGCCGGGGATATCGATTGTGAACTCGCCCGGAGGGGGCAGTACCCATGCCAGGAGCGATCCTGGCAAACGGCAAAGGCTGGGAAAGCGTTACTCTATGACCGCTTTCTGTCAGTTAACCCCGCACGGTATCGTCACCGAACGCCACCCATTTATAGGTAGTCAGCGCTTCCAGCCCCATCGGGCCACGAGCGTGCAGTTTCTGCGTACTGACCGCCACTTCAGCGCCTAAACCAAACTGTCCGCCGTCGGTGAAACGGGTGCTGGCGTTAACGTAAACCGCAGATGAGTCCACTTCATTGACGAAGCGCTCCGCATGCTTAATGGTGCGTGTCAGGATGGCATCGGAGTGCTGGGTGCCGTATTCGCGGATGTGCGCAATCGCTTCAGTGAGGTCATCCACCAGTTTAACGTTCAGATCCAGCGCCAGCCATTCGTCGCGGTACTGGGCATCGGTAACCGCGCTGACGCTGGCAGGACCCTGCTGCAACAGCGGCAGCGAGCGCACATCGGCGTGCAGGCTAACCCCCTCCTGCGCCATGCGCGCGCTGAGCGCTGGCAGGAAACTGTCGGCGATCGCCGCATCAATCAGCAGGGTTTCCAACGAGTTACAGGCGCTCGGCCGCTGCTTCTTGGCATTAACGATCACCTTTAGCGCCGCTTCCGGCTCAATACTGCGATCGACGTAAATATGGCAAACGCCAATACCACCGGTGATCACCGGTATGGTTGACTGCTCTCGGCACAGCTTGTGCAGTCCGGCACCACCACGCGGGATCAGCATATCGACATAACGATCGAGCTTCAGCAGCTGAGTCACCAACGCACGATCCGGGCTTTCAATCGCCTGCACCGCACCAGCCGGCACGCCGTACTGTTTCAACGCATCCTGAATAACGCGCACGGTGGCAGCATTAGTGCGGTAGGTCTCTTTGCCGCCGCGAAGGATCACCGCATTACCGGTTTTCAGGCACAGGCTGGCGACATCCACGGTAACGTTCGGGCGCGCCTCATAAATCACCCCGACCACGCCGAGCGGCACGCGACGGCGTTCAATGCGCAGTCCGCTATCGAGCTTACCGCCGTCAATCACCACTCCGACCGGATCGGGCAGGCGGCACACCTGACGAACGTCATTGGCGATGCCTTTCAGACGTTGCCGATCCAGCATCAGACGATCCTGTAGCGCCTCGCTCATGCCGTTTTGCCGCGCGTCGGCAAGATCCAGTTGGTTAGCCGCGAGGATCTCTGCGCTCTGCGCTTCCAGACGGTCGGCAATCGTCATCAGTAACTGATTTTTCTCTGCGGTGGAGAGCACCGCCAGCTGATAAGAGGCGGCCTTCGCGGCCTGGCCCATTTGTTCAAGCATCAACGTTCCTTAGCTAACGATCATATCGTCGCGATGAATAGCCACCGGACCATATTCATAACCTAAAATGTCACCGATCTGCTGGGAATGATGCCCGGCAATCATGCGCATCGCGTCGCTGTTGTAGCGCGATACGCCATGAGCCACATCGCGCCCCTGCAGGTTGCGGATGCGGATCACTTCTCCACGGGAGAAGTTACCGCTGATTTCGCGTATTCCTTTTGGCAGCAGCGAACTGCCGCGCTCAAGGATCGCCGACAGTGCGCCGTCATCAACCACCAGTTCCCCGGCCGGAGGTGCGCCGAAGATCCAACGTTTACGGTTTTCCAGCGGGGTTTCCAGCGCGTGGAAGCGTGTACCAACCGGGTTGCAAGCGATTGCATCGCCAATCACACCCGGACGGCTACCCGCCGCAATAATGGTATCGATGCCGGCACGGCAGGCAATATCCGCCGCCTGCAATTTGGTCGTCATACCTCCGGTGCCAAGGCCGGAAATGCTGTCACCGGCCAGCGCGCGCAGATCGTCATCAATCCCCCTGACGTCGCGGATCAGCTCCGCCTGCGGATTATGACGCGGATCGGCGGTGAACAGCCCCTGCTGATCGGTCAGCAGCAGCAGCTTATCGGCTCCGGCGAGGATCGCTGCCAGCGCCGACAGGTTGTCGTTATCGCCCACTTTGATCTCGGCGGTGGCAACCGCATCATTTTCATTGATCACCGGCACGATGTGGTTATCAAGCAGCGCACGTAAAGTATCGCGGGCATTGAGGAAGCGTTCTCTGTCTTCCAGGTCGGCACGCGTCAGCAGCATCTGGCCGATATGAATGCCGTAGATTGAGAACAGTTGTTCCCACAGCTGGATCAGTCGGCTTTGCCCCACCGCGGCCAACAGCTGCTTGGAAGCGATGGTCGGCGGCAGTTCCGGGTAACCAAGATGCTCGCGCCCGGCCGCCATCGCGCCCGAAGTGACAATGACAATCCGGTGCCCTGCCGCGTGCTGCTGGGCGCACTGACGCACCAGCTCAACGATGTGCGCCCGGTTCAGCCGACGTGAACCGCCGGTCAAAACGCTGGTCCCCAGTTTCACCACCAGGGTCTGGCTGCTGCTCATTATTTCCTGCCGTTTCGTAAAAAAGAGTACAAAGAAACGTTTTAGCAGGTGTCGTGCCCGAAGCCAACAGCCAGCGGGGGAAAAGGATGAAAAAGCCATTCCCTTTGCCAGTCGCGGCGAGCGCGATTAACAGCAAAGGTTTAAAACTGTAATAAATACTTCACCGATAAAGGGTAAAAAGTTGGTGCCTTGACACGAGGCTGACGGCCAACAATAGCCAAAATAGTTCGGACCGCATTATCGATACCCGAAGTATGGTGGCCATCTATTTTTTACTCTCTGGGTTGAAAGCAAAATGATGAATAAACGCACACTGGTAATCTTAATCACAGCTCTGACCTTAACCACCGCTGCGCATGCCGCAGAGATTTACAATCAAGACGGCAACAAACTGGACCTATACGGCAAAGTTAAAGCCATGCGCTATTTAAGCGATGCAGATAGCAATGCCAGCAATAACGCTGATAAATCCTATACCCGCATCGGCTTTAAAGGTCAGACATTGATTAATGACCAGCTGACCGGTTATGGCCAGTGGGAATATAACTTCAGCCTGAGCAATTCAGAAAGCAGTAGCGATGCGCAGTCGGGTAACAAAACCCGTCTGGGCTTTGCCGGCCTGAAGTTGAAGGATTATGGTTCTGTCGACTACGGCCGCAACTATGGCGTCATTTATGACGTTGAAGCCTTTACCGATATGATGCCGGAATTTGGCGCAACCGGTTATACCCGCACTGATACCTATATGCTCACCCGTGGTAACAGCATGCTGACCTGGCGTAACAGCGATTTTTTTGGCCTGGTCGACGGGCTGAAGATTGCCTTGCAATATCAGGGCAAAAACGAAGGTTCCGGCACCCGTGCCACCAACGTGTCTAACGGTGACGGCTACGGCGCGTCACTGTCTTATAAAATCGTCGAGGGCCTGACCATTAACGGCGCAATGTCTTCATCCAACCGTTTGAATGCCAATAGCGCCAGCTCCACTACCAGCCAGAAAATGGCCGCCTACGGTTCAGGTGGCAGAGCGGAAGCCTGGGCAACGGGTTTGAAATATGACGCTAACGGAGTCTATCTGGCGGGAACTTATGCTGAAACGCGTAACACTAACCCGTTTAGCGGCGCTTCTTATACCTTTGCCGGTAACTCGACGGCAACCGCCGTTTCGGGTTACGCGAACAAAGTACAGAACACCGAACTGGTTGCCCAGTATCAGTTTGATTCCGGCCTGCGTCCGTCGCTGGCTTACGTGCAAACCAAGGCTAAAGACATTGAGAACGGCATTGGCGATGCCGATCTGAGCAAATTTGTTGATGTCGCAGCCACTTACTACTTCAACAAAAACATGTCTGCCTTCGTCGACTACAAGGTTAACCTGCTGAGCGATAGCAATAAGCTGCATCTGAATACGGATGATATCGTTGCTGTTGGTTTGATGTATCAGTTCTGACTGGCCTGATGCGCTGACGGGGCATTGCCTTGTCAGCGTTGATTGACCGTATGCGCCCGGCGAGGAGCGTCTTGACAGGATGACGCGCCTTAACAGCCGTTCACTGACGCGATCGATCGGCCAGTCGGCTCTTGCCCCCTGCACATGACGACGATAACGTTCAGGCCCGATGTTGTCAGGCGGCAGCTCCCGATTAACCCCGCAGCAGCGCACCACCGTGACCGGCGCCGGAGAACCGGACGTTTTTACGCCCGGTATTACCGTCCGCATTTATCCCCATCCGCCGCTCGTTTTATGCCAGCTTATTGTCTGGTCCGGCCATCATTGTTCAGCGCGGTCTGAACCTGTGCACCCGGGCCATAGCAGCCGTTACATATATCGTTAATGCCCGCGACCGGCCAGGTTTTGTGCTGCTGGCAGGTTTATCATCGGCGATCTTCACGCAGCTTCGCCCGCCACACCCCGCTAAGCTGCTCAGGGCGCGGGTTGTGCAGAATATGAGGGTGTGATCCGAACCGTCATCAGTACAGCTGCTACAGAGATGGCAGCCTTTTGTCGCGGCGAAGCAATATGGCCTTCCTGTTAACAGCCGTAGCCATCAGAAGAGGAGATTATCATTGAGGTTATGCAGGTGGACCAGTGCTGCCGTCGGGTTAAAAGGGTACCGGGACCATACCAGGCAAACGGCGCAGACAAAACTGAATTTCAGGCATACAGCGCTGAAGTGACAGCGAGAGGGGATAAACACCAGACGATGATGGCTATTGGCTTACGGTTAATTCGACATGGCTTATCCGCCCATGCGGCAGATAATCCGGGTAGCAGCAAGCCAGCCCGGATCCATTAAGCTTGTCAGGCGGTCAGCTTCACCGGCTGGTCAGCGAAATCCGTTGCCGGTATCAACTCCAGATCCATTTCCGCCAGCAGCGCTTTTAATCGCTCATGGAAGTTACGTAACGTCTCTTCAAGACGGGCATTATTATCCTTACCCTTTACAGCTGTTGGCTTCCAGTTGCCTTCTTTGTCAAACAGGCCAAAGCAGTACTGATAAGTGAAATGATCGGCGTGGGCTTCAAGCTCCATCCACCATCCCCAGAATTCACGCAGCTCCGGTTGCGGTTTCACATTTACGCAAACTGCCAGGCAGTCGAAGAAGAAACGATCGCCTTCGCATTTACTTTCACGGATATAAGGACCTAAAGAGTGAAAGCGCTTAATTATTCGACTCTTAGGATGTCCACTCGGTAACGTCATCGTTTAACCTCCTTGGTTGAGCCTTTAGTTGTAGCAAAAACGTGGGTTTTAGCAACTTATCGCGATAAATTGGCAAACAGCCAGTCACAAATGTCGCGCAAAGCCTTATCAAAATGCGTAACCGCCGGGGACGGGTTGATTTTTAACAGCCGACCGGCGACGGAGGAGTTAACAATCAGCCGCGATTCCTCTTCCGGGCTGAAAGGATCATGCGGCCAGAAAGCTGACAACATCGGAGTGGGTGAGCGACGGCCCAGCAGCCCCTGCATTTTCAGCGAAAAGCGGCACAGTTCCGCGCGCATTGTGCTGTCTGAAGTACCGGACATTCCCAGCCTGCTGGCCAGCATATCCCTGTGCATGTCCGGCACGTTGTGCTGGAGATCCCTGTCTGTCAACAGACGGTGTACCAACGGGCCGATGCAGGCCACCGCACGCAGCCGCTGAGTCTCAAGGCAGCCAAGTCTTACCGCCACATTAGCACCAAAGCGGAAGCCAAAGGCCGCTACGCGGGTATGATCAATCCAGGCGACGTTTTCCAGCTGGCGTAACACCTGCTGGTGCAGGAAGCTGGTATCCTGCGTTAGCTTCCATTTGGCGGAAAAACCCACCGACGGCATATCTAAGGTCAGCAAAGCGATACCGCGTGGCGCAAGGTAGTCATGGAACAGCCGGTAATGATCGCTTTGCAACGAATCGAGACTACCGCACATCAGCACCGTGGGATAAGGAGGCTGTGCGTCAGGGGGCATATGCAGGGATGCGCTCAACGGGCTGCCGTCAGCAATGGCAAACTCCAGCTCTTTTAATTCACCGGGCAAAAGCAGAGCGCTCTGCTGGTAGGCGCGGCTGGCCAGCAATTGTGCCTGCCCGGCCAGCTTATCCTCTTTCAGGTGCGGATAACTCGCCACGCTAAATAGGTTAGCGGCTTGCAGCCAACAGTGGCCAGCCTGCTGGTCATTGCTGCACTGGCTGGCCTTCTGTTGCCATCGGGCAGCCTGTTTTGACCACTCATAAATCCAGTTACCGCCACGGTAACCTATCACCGTATCCAGCAACCGCTCGTCGGTACGCTTGCTGGTACTGACCGCAATACGCGCCAGCACCTCAATAATCTCCTGCGGCGACAGGCCACGCCAGGCCCATAGCAGGCGATCGATCATGCGATACCAGCCGACAGGGATCGCACCGTCCGGCGCAGAATGAATTGTGAACGGATGATGATGCACACGGCGCATCAGCGATGACGTCTCAGGATGTTTGAAACGCGGTTTAAACAACTCTTCGCTGAGATTTTTCGGCGACATAACAGGAAGGCCCTCCGGCGTGCGATCGGACATTGAGTCTATCGTAGCCAACGAATTCACGCGAAGGGTAAAACAGACGCGCCCGGCTTAACCGGGCGCGTTTTGATCGAGATCAATCAGCTTTTAACCAACGGAGGAAGGTAGGCAATACCCATATCCCACGGCTGTTCAATCCAGGTATTTTGTGGAATATCAATGATGTAATCATCTACCAGTGGACGGCCAGCAGGTTTGGCAAAGATGGTGACAAAATGCGCTTTTGGGTACATATCGCGGATGGCCTGCGCGGTTCCGCCGGTATCAACCAAATCGTCGATCACAATAAATCCTTCGCCATCGCCTTCTGCACGTTTAAGCACGCACATTTCGCGTTGATTATCATGGTCGTAGCTGGAAATGCAAACGGTGTCCACATGACGAATGCACAGCTCACGCGCCAGCAGCGCAGCCGGCACCAGGCCACCGCGACTGACGGCGATAATGCCTTTCCACTGTTCAGCAGGCAGCAGGCGCGCGGCCAGTTTACGGGCATGGATTTGCAGCATGTCCCAGGTGACAACGTATTTTTCACTCATAAAAAAAATTCCCGACCAAGAAAATTGGCTCAAAATATGTGCAGTGGCAGCGATTGCGCGAAATTATAGTGATCTGGGCCGTTAAAAACCAGCCCGCTGCACCCCGGGGGGCTTTTTTTCCTCAGGCGACAGGAGCATGCGCCAACAATCAATGATATTCTTTTGCCACTGCGTCAGATTTTCTGGCGTGAATTTTCTAACCGCTATCCATGCACGCCCCTGCCTTTCAGACAGGTTGGTGATGCCGACACAGGAGAGTTAACGTGTCTGAATTGTCTCAGTTATCCCCGCAGCCGCTGTGGGATACTTTTGCCACGATCTGCTCCATTCCCCACCCTTCATACCATGAAGAACAGCTGGCAGCCCATATTACCACCTGGGCTTCGCAGCAGGGCTTATGGAACGAGCGTGACCAGGTGGGCAACATCCTGATCCGCAAACCAGCAACGCCAGGCTATGAAAACCGTAAACCGGTGGCGTTGCAGGCGCATCTGGATATGGTGCCGCAGAAAAACAACGACACGGTGCACGACTTTACTAAAGATCCCATTCAACCCTGGGTTGATGGCGAATGGGTTAAGGCACGCGGCACCACGCTGGGCGCAGATAACGGCATTGGTATGGCTTCGGCACTGGCGGTGCTGGCAGATAACAGCCTGCAACATGGCCCGCTGGAAGTGCTGCTCACCATGACGGAAGAGACCGGTATGACCGGCGCATTCGGTCTACAGCCCGGCTGGCTGCAGGCGGATATTCTGATCAATACCGACTCGGAAGAGGAAGGTGAGATCTATATGGGCTGTGCCGGTGGCGTTGACTTCACCAGCACCCTGGCGCTGACTTATGAAGCGGTTCCGTCTGATTACCAGACGGTTAAAATGACGCTGAAAGGTTTGAAAGGCGGTCACTCAGGCTGTGATATTCATCTTGGTCTGGGCAACGCCAACAAGCTGCTGGCACGTTTTCTGTTTGCCCATGCGCAACAGCTGGATCTGCGTCTGATTGACTTCAACGGCGGTACGCTGCGCAATGCCATCCCGCGTGAAGCTTATGTGGCGCTGGCCGTGTCCACGCAGCACGTTGACAGGCTGAAGTCTCTGGCGACAGGTTATCTGCTGACGCTGCAAAATGAGCTGGGTCTGATTGAGAAAAACATCGCCCTGATAGTGGAAGATGTCGCCCATGCGCCTCAGGCGATGGATGCAACCAGTCGTGATGCATTCATTGCGCTGCTGAACAGCATGCCAAACGGGGTGATACGCAATTCTGACGTAATGAAAGGCGTGGTGGAAACCTCGCTGAACGTGGGCGTGGTGAAGATTGAAGGTAGCGAGGCGAAAATTAACTGCCTGATCCGCTCACTGATCGACAGCGGTAAACATTACGTGGTTGACATGCTCACCGCGCTTGGCCAGCTGGCTGGCGCGCATACTCTCGCCAGGGGCAGCTATCCGGGCTGGCAGCCAGACGGCAGTTCGCCGGTGATGGCGCTGGTGCGTGAGACCTATGAACAGCTGTTCAACAAAACCCCAAGCATCCAGGTGATCCATGCCGGTCTGGAGTGCGGGCTGTTCAGGGAACCTTATCCGCAGATGGATATGGTTTCTATCGGACCGACCATCACCGGAGCACATTCCCCGGATGAGCAGGTACACATCGCCAGCGTGGGCCTGTATTGGCAATTGCTGACCGCGCTGCTGAAGGCGATCCCGGTGAAGTAAACCATCGCGGGTGGACCGGAAAAGCCCGGTTCGCCCTTATAATCCCAGCAACAGCTGCCGTTCCAGCTGCGGATCCAACAAGGTAACGTGCAGCCCCACCAGCCTGACTCCGCGCCCTGCCCGCCGCTCATCCCAGCTTTTGCGTGCCACCGCAATCAAATCCTCTTTATCCAGTTCCGGCCAGACATGTTCCTGAGTGGTTTGCTGAAAATCGGTGAACTTCAGCTTGATGCCCTGGCGAGCAATCAGCCTGTCCGGTTTGATTTTACTCAACCGCCGCTCCAGCTCGTCGTACAACAGGTCAATAATTTCCAGGCAGGCTTCCCAGCTATGAATATCCTGTGACAGCGTGCGTTCGACGCCGAGGGACTTGCGTTCGCGCTCGACGATCACCTCGCGATCGTCAATGCCATTGCAGCGCTCCCACAACACGCGGCCAAACTTGCCAAAGCGCTTTAATAACAGCGCCAGATCGCTCTTCTGTACGTCAGCACAGGTATTCAGCCCAAGTTCCTCAAGCTTACGTGCGGTAACCCTTCCCACGCCGGGAATTTTCGCCAGCGGCAGGCGCTGCAGGAAGTCGGGCACTTGCTCTGGGGTAATGACAAACTGACCGTTGGGTTTATTGATATCCGAAGCAATTTTTGCCAGGAACTTAATCGGTGCCACGCCGGCAGAAGCCGTCAGGTTCAGTTCCTGGCAGATGGTGTCGCGGATCTGACGCGCGATCAGCGTAGCAGAACCCTGGCAATGCGGACTGTCAGTCACGTCGAGATAGGCTTCATCCAGCGACAGCGGCTCAATCAATGCGGTATAGCGGGAGAAGATATCGCGAATTTGCCCACTGGCTTCTTTATAGGCTTCATAGCGGCCACGGATCACCGTCAAATGAGGACAGAGTTTCAGCGCCATCGCCGTCGACATCGCGCTGCGGACGCCATATTCGCGTGCCGGATAGTTGGCGGTACTGATCACCCCGCGCTGCATCTCACTGCCGCCAATGGCGATGGGGATATCGCGCAAGCTGGGATTATCACGCATTTCCACCGCAGCAAAAAAGCAGTCCATATCCACATGAATAATTTTGCGCATATACTCCCCCCAACAATACTGGATAAGTATACAGTCTACTTAACAGAGTTCAACAATGGCGAGAGTAAGCGACATAATCAGATTTTTACGCTTACGATCTTGATAAAAAAACAGACAATGCTAATGTGACGCGGCACCACCAGAACTTTCCGATATTGTCATTTAACAAGCGCTTTCAGGCGCTGATTTCCACCCCTACTTTCAAGAGAAACAGAATGGGCAAAATCGCACTGCTATTTGCGATGATTTTTCTGCCAGCCGTGGTTTTCGCCAGCGTAAACGAAACGATCACCCCTCTGGCACCGGTAAGCAAAGAGTTAAGAAAACAATTGATTGGCATTCCCGTGTATCTGCAAATCTTCAAAGAAGAGCGTACGCTGGAGCTGTACGGCAAAATTGGCAACGAATACCGTTTACTTAACAGTTTCCCCATCTGCAAGTTTTCCGGCGGGCTTGGCCCCAAGCGCGTGCAGGGTGATTTCAAAAGCCCGGAAGGTTTTTACAGCGTAAGTTTGTCCCAGCTTAAGCCGGACAGTCGCTACTATCGGGCGATAAACGTTGGTTTCCCCAATGAGTACGATCGCCAGCAGGGCTATCAGGGTAAATATCTGATGATCCACGGCAACTGTGTATCAATTGGCTGCTACGCCATGACCGATGCCTATATGGACGAGATTTATCGCTATGTGGAAGCCGCGCTGCGCAACGGGCAGCCGCGTATAGAGGTGAGTATTTATCCGTTCCGTATGACCGCGAGCAACATGCAACGCCACCGCTACTCGACCTATATTAACTTCTGGAAGCAGCTTCAGCCGGGCTATGCGCAATTTGAGCAGACTAAGCAACCTCCCGCCGTTGCCGTCAGCGCCGGTAAATATGTTCTGAGCCGCCCGCTAATTAACGGATCGACGGCTCCGGCATCATCTCTCGCGTTCTCCCAGGTAAAATAGCGCCCATTCGCCTGGCGCAATCTTGTGCCAGGTTTCATTTGCCGTCAGCGGCTGAGTGGCCACCACGGTGACCACGTCGTTCGGCGTGGTCTGCTGCTGAAAATCAATTTCCACGTCCTGATCCAGCAGCTTGGCTTTACCGAAGGGCGCTCGCCGGGTTATCCAGAACAGGTTGGTTGCGCAGAAGGCCATTAAATAGCGACCGTCCGACAACAGCATGTTAAACACCCCTTTTTCACGCATTTCCTGCGCCAGTTCGGCAATATAACGGAATACCGCCGGCCAGTTACCCGGCGTACGTGGGTAGCGCGTGGTCAGCTTATGCAGCAGCCAGCAAAATGCCAGCTCGCTGTCGGTTTCCCCCACCGGGCGGTACGGGCCGGTAGCGAGATTTTTATAGCCGCGCAGCTGGCCATTATGCGCGTAGGTCCAGTTGCGGCCCCACAGCTCGCGGGTAAACGGATGGGTATTCTCCAGCGACACTTCACCGCGGTTAGCCTGGCGGATATGAGCCACCACCGAGCGCGATTTAATCGGGTAATCCTGTACCAAGCGGGCAATGGGCGACTGAAAACTGGGTTGTGGATCTTTGAACGTGCGGCAGCCTTTCCCTTCGTAGAAAGTAATACCCCAGCCATCCTTATGCGGACCGGTTCCGCCACCGCGCTGCACCAGCCCGGTAAAGCTAAAACAGATGTCCGTCGGGACATTGGCGCTCATCCCGAGCAGTTCGCACATAGGAATACCTCATAACCAATACGGTAATAGCGTTTGAAAAGGGACTTTTACGGCTGTCATTGCATGACGTAAGGCGGCAACTGCCGATCGTATCCACCAGCTTACCTTAATCAGCGTAACGGTTAACAATAAATTTGCGGAGCAAATTTTAACGCTGTTAGCAGCAGCCGTTCAGCCCACGGATGAGTGGTATCAGGACGCCCATCCGTCGGTAACCATCAGCGATGGTGAGGATTATTTTACCATCTCTTTTTCTATCAGCAGCATCAGGATATGAATCACTTTAATGTGGATTTCCTGAATACGGTCGGCATAGCCGAAGTGTGGCACGCGAATTTCCACGTCCGCCATCCCCTCCATTTTACCGCCGTCTTTACCGGTAAGAGTAATGACCTTCATGCCCTGAGCGCGCGCCGCTTCAACCGCCTTGATGATGTTCGCTGAATTACCGGACGTTGACAGCCCCAGCAGAACATCTCCGGCTTTGCCCACGGCTTCGATATAGCGTGAGAAAACGTATTCATAGCCAAAGTCATTACTGACGCAAGAGAGATGACTGACGTCAGAGATAGCAATCGCCGGGTAGCCGGGACGGTTTTCACGGTAACGTCCGGTCAATTCTTCTGCGAAGTGCATGGCGTCACAGTGAGAACCACCATTGCCACAGGAGAGGACTTTGCCACCCGCTTTGAATGAATCAGCCAGCAACACCGCCGCGCGCTGAATTGCCGCGATATTTGCCTCATCACTGAGAAATTTATTCAGCGTATCTGCCGCTTCATTCAGTTCGCTACGGATAATGTCCTGATACATAGGGGGATGTCCTCTTAGGAAAAATTCTCGCCAGAGTTTATCAAGTTGCCGCAGAAGCGGGAAGCGATAAGCCTGACGGACGCGGGGATCTCATCGCTTTGTGAGCCAGGTTGTAATTATCAGGTAAACAGATTGCAGCCAGCAAGATGGTCATCTAAACCTGTAGCTAACAGGTCCGACCACTTACTACTTACGGAGCACTGGTTATGATGGTTATCAGCATTATGGCGACGATTATCGCGCTCGGCGTCCTGTTTTATCACCGCGTAAACCTTCAGGCTGCCAGCGCAATCCTGCTGGTCTGGAGCGCTGCTCTCGGCTTCGCCGGGCTGTGGACATTATGGCTGCTGCTGCCGCTGGCTGCCGTTCTGCTGGCGCTGAATCTGCCGTCGATACGCCGCCCTCTGCTGGCAAAACCAGCGCTGGCGGCCTTCCGCAAAGTGATGCCGCCGATGTCACGCACCGAAAAAGAAGCCATCGATGCCGGAACCACCTGGTGGGAAGGCGATCTGTTTCGCGGTAAGCCGGACTGGGAAAAGCTGCATAACTATCCCCAGCCGCGTCTGACCGCTGAAGAACAGGCATTTATCGACGGCCCGGTGGAAGAAGCCTGCCGCATGGCGAATGATTTCCAGATAAGCCATGAAATGGCGGATCTGCCGCCAGAACTGTGGGCGTATCTGAAACAGCAGCGCTTTTTCGCGATGATTATCAAGAAACAGTATGGCGGGCTGGATTTCTCCGCCTGTGCCCAGGCGCGGGTGCTGCAAAAACTGGCGGGCGTTTCCGGCATTCTGGCGATCACCGTCGGCGTACCTAACTCCTTAGGCCCGGGGGAACTGTTACAGCACTATGGCACTGAGGAACAGAAGGATCGCTATCTGCCACGCCTGGCGCGCGGTGAAGAGATCCCCTGCTTTGCATTAACCAGCCCGGAAGCCGGTTCTGATGCCGGTGCCATCCCGGATAGCGGCGTGGTATGCATGGGCGAATGGCAGGGCCAGCAGGTACTGGGCATGCGCCTGACCTGGAACAAGCGCTATATCACGCTGGCGCCGATTGCCACGGTGCTCGGCCTGGCATTTAAACTGTCCGATCCGCAACATTTGTTAGGGGAAACGGAAGATCTGGGGATTACCTGTGCGCTGATCCCCACGCAAACCCCCGGCGTGGAGATTGGCAAACGCCACTTCCCGCTCAACGTACCGTTCCAGAACGGTCCGACGCGCGGCAAGGATATATTTGTGCCGATCGACTTTATTATCGGTGGCCCGGCGATGGCCGGCCAGGGCTGGCGCATGCTGGTCGAATGCCTGTCCGTCGGGCGTGGCATCACGCTGCCGTCTAACTCCACCGGCAGTGTGAAAAGTATTGCGCTGGCAACCGGAGCCTATGCCCATATTCGCCGCCAGTTCCGCGTATCAATTGGCAAAATGGAGGGCATTGAGGAACCGCTGGCACGCATTGCCGGCAACGCCTACGTCATGGATGCTGCGGCTTCGCTGATCACCAGCGGCATTATGCTGGGTGAGAAACCCGCCGTGCTGTCGGCCATCGTGAAATAC
The DNA here is from genome assembly GCF_017161565.1 of Erwinia amylovora. Classification (NCBI taxonomy): domain Bacteria; kingdom Pseudomonadati; phylum Pseudomonadota; class Gammaproteobacteria; order Enterobacterales; family Erwiniaceae; genus Erwinia; species Erwinia amylovora. The sequence continues at coordinate 967,424 of NZ_CP066796.1, read as the reverse complement.
CATTGCACCCATCGCGGCCAGCGGGCAATTATTGATGCGATGGATATCGCCGGAGGGAAAGGCATTATGCTGGGTAACAGCAATTTCCTCGCCCGCGCCTATCAGGGCGCGCCGATTGCCATTACCGTGGAGGGAGCCAATATTCTCACCCGTAGTATGATTATTTTCGGTCAGGGGGCGATCCGCTGCCATCCCTACGTGCTGGAGGAGATGGCGGCCGCGCAGAATAACGACGTGGCAGCGTTCGATAACGCGCTGTTCAGCCATATCGGCCATATCGGCTGCAATAAGGTGCGCAGCCTGTGGCTGGGACTGACCGGCGGGCGCACCAGCGCCGCACCAACCCGCGATGCCACCCGCCGCTATTATCAGCATCTGAACCGCATCAGCGCCAACCTTGCGCTGCTCTCGGATCTGTCGATGACGATTTTAGGCGGCAGCCTGAAGCGGCGTGAGCGCATATCAGCACGGCTGGGGGATGTACTGAGCCAGCTGTATCTGGCATCGGCAACGCTGAAACGCTATGAGGATGAGGGGCGCAACGAAGCGGATCTGCCGCTGCTGCACTGGGGCGTGCAGGACGCCATGCACAAGGCAGAAACGGCTATGGTTGATCTGCTGCGCAACTTTCCCTACCGCCTGCTGGCAGGGTTGATGCGCGTGCTGATTTTCCCCACCGGGCTGCACTGCCCTGCACCGTCCGACCGCCTCGATCACCAGCTGGCGCAGATCCTGCAAGTTCCCTCGGCGACCCGCACCCGTCTGGGGCGCGGCCAGTATCTGACGCCGGACGAACATAATCCGGCAGGGCTGCTGGAAGCGGCGTTAAAGGATGTCATCGCGGCGGAAGCAATCCACGACCGCCTGTGTCAACAGCGGAAAAAAACTCTGCCGTTTACCCGTCTTGATGAGTTAGCCGCAGAAGGGTTGCAGGCGCAGTGGATAACCCGGCAAGAGGCCGACATATTGATTCAGGCAGAGTCCAGCCGTCTGCGTTCCATCAACGTGGATGAATTTGAGCCGGATGCGCTGGCCGCCCGGCCGCAAAAAGCCCCCCCGGCAGCGGCGAAAATTGCCGCAGCATAAAAACCAGTCGGGGGGCCAAATGGCTCCCCGACTGGTTTAGCCGTTCTGGCGAATACGCGCAATCAGCGCTTCGACATCGGCAACGTGGTCAGCCAGCAGGATCAGGCTGCGGCCCAGCGTCATCGCCTGGCGTACGCACTCAACGCGCATCGCTTCATCTTTGATGCTGTTGATATCCGCCACCTGCGACATGCCCACGGTACGACGGATCAGCTCGGTACCACAGTAGCCGATGGTATCGCGCCATATCTTAGCCAGGAAGGTGCTGGCATAGCCTGCTACGGCCAGCGCACGGTCGCGGCTCTTCTCTGCCGCCAGCGCGAGAAAACCTGCTGCAAAACTTTGCCACAGCTGGCGTACATCATTCAGGCGCGTTTCACGCGCGTCGGCCGCCTCACGCGGGGGCAGCAGCCCCGGCGCGGCACAGTAGCTAATCAGCAAATTGCCCAGCGCGCTGCCAATATCAAAACCCATCGGGCCGTAAAAGCCAAACTCGGCATCGATCACCTTCAGCCTGCCCTCTGCAACAAAGATCGATCCGCTGTGCACATCGCCGTGCAGCAGCGCTTCAGCATGGCTGTAAAAACGGTGTTTTAAGCCGGCCACGGCCACGCGCAGCTCGCCGTCTTCACGCAGCGCTTCCGCCAGCGGCTCCAGCGCACGCGGGTAGGCATTACGCGCATGGACTTCATAAGGTTCATTAAAGAACAGCTCTTCGGTAATGTCGCACAGTTCCGGGTTGGTGAAGCGAATAACGTCTGCTTTTTTCTGATGAGGGTGCTGGAAGAAATCGGAGGTATGGAACAGCGTCTGCGCCAGATAGTCCCCCAGCTGCCGTGCCGCCTGTGGCCAGTCGACGCCTTTGACCAGCTCGGTGCGCCAGATGGCATGATCGGAGAGATCCTCCATCACCGTCACCGCCAGCAGCGGGTCATAATGCAGGATTTTTACCGTGTGCTGCGGGCAAAACTTGCCATGCTCAATCAGCACTTCGGCTTCCAGCCGGGCGCGATCGAGGGTCAGTGGCCAGGATTCCCCCACGCAGCGTACCCAGGGCAGCGCCTGCTTGACCACCACCCGACTAACGCCCGTGGTATCGAAAATTCTGAATACCAGATTCAGGTTACCATCGCCCACTTCCAGCGCGTCGACCAGACTGTTGGGATTATCCACGCCGCCAAACTGGCGAGCATACTCCACGGCATCTGCTGCGGTAAACGTACGGTATTGCGACATAACCTGTCCCTCAAAAATAAGCGATAGTTTCGTTATAATAAGCCGTTCAGACGTCTATACATCCGTTGGCCATGTTGGCACAATAACCCGCAGTAAATCAACCGGGATTTGATCAATGCAAACACTCAGCACCACCAGCTTACAGATACGTGATAATCAGCTCTGGATCCTCGATCAGCAGGCGCTGCCCCAGCAGAAAATCTGGTGCCCGACGGCCGATGTCAATGCGCTGGTCGGCCATATCAAGGCGCTGCGCGTGCGCGGTGCGCCATTGATCGGCCTGTCCGCCAGCCTGCTGCTGGCGCTGCTGGCGGAAAACGGCATGGCACAAGCCGCGCTGGCCGAAGCGCTGGACGTGCTGCGCGCCGCGCGCCCAACGGCGGTTAACCTGATGAACAACCTTGACCGCATGAAGCAGGCGCTGGCGCGGAACGACTTTGTCAGCGCGATGGGCGCAGAGGCGCTGCGCCTGATCGACGAAGACAAAGCGCAGTGCGAGCGCATCGCCAGCGCCGGCAGCGCGCTGATCGTCCCCGGCAGCCGCCTGCTGACCCACTGCAATACCGGAGGGCTGGCCACTGCGGGCGTGGGCACGGCCTCAGGCGTGATCGCCCGCGGCTGGCAGCAAGGCAAGGTCGACAGCGTATGGGTGGATGAAACCCGGCCGCTGTTGCAGGGCGGACGCCTGACGGCCTGGGAGCTGGGTGAACTGGGGATCCCCTACCGCCTGATCTGCGACTCGATGGCCGCCAGCCTGATGGCGCGCGGAGAGGTCGACGCGGTATGGGTCGGCGCGGACCGTATCGCGGCGAACGGCGACGTGGCGAATAAAATCGGCACCTACAGCCTGGCGGTGCTGGCTAACTACCACAACATACCATTCTATGTTGCCGCGCCGCATACCACGCTGGATCGCGCCTGCCCGAACGGTGGCGCGATCCCCATTGAGCAGCGGGCAGCCAGCGAAGTGACCGGAGTCAGCGGCAGTTTTGGCAACGTGCAGTGGGCGCCGGAAGACACGGCGGTGTATAACCCGGCGTTTGACGTCACTCCCGCCTCGCTGATTAGCGGCTGGGTGCTGGACAGCGGCGTGGTGACGCCTGAGCAGGTCAAAGCCGGTGAATTTTCTCCGCATCACCAGGGGTAACGAACAGCAGCAACCGTGCATGCGTCACGGTTGCTCCGCCTTTTTTCCGTTAAGGCAGGCGCGGGTAGCCGTCCGCAATCGGATCGCCGGTAAATTTGGCGATCCAGCCTTCCTGATTGTCGAAGATGCGGATGGCGGTGAAATGCGGTGACGATCCCATATCAAACCAGTGCGGCGTCCCGGCCGGAACCGAGATCAGATCGTTTTTTTCGCACAGGATCTGAAAAATATGCCCGTCAAGATGCAGGCAGAACAGCCCCGCCCCTTCGACAAAGAAGCGTACTTCATCTTCACCGTGGGTATGTTCAGAGAGAAACTTGCTGCGCAGCGCCTCCTTTTGCGGGTTATCGGCACGCATGCTGATCACGTCCCAGCTTTGATAGCCTTTCTCCGCCACCAGCCGGTCGATGGCATGCTGATAAGCGCCGATCACCGTTTCGGGATCGGGATTATCTCCGAGGTCACGGTCGGCATGCCAGCGTTCAAAGCGCACGCCTTTACTGCGCAGCTTATCAGCGATCTCAGCCGCATCGATGCTGTACCACACCGGGGTGGTTGCTTCGCTTTCGGTAAAAATAGTCAGTGCACTCATGGGTTCAGCAGCTCCTGGTTAATCTGATCAAAATCAGTGACCTGACGATGGCGGCTTTCATTATCCGCATCGCCGCGTATTAACTGTACGGTATGCCAGCCCGCATCCCGTGCGGCGTCCAGCTCCTGATGGATATCGGATAAAAACATCAGCTGCCGGGCGGGCAGGCCAATCTGGCTGGCGATGTTTTGATAAGCGCCAACTTCACGTTTGGCCCCCACATGGGTATCAAAGTAACCGCTAAACAGCCCGGTAATATCACCGGCATCGCTGTAGCCAAACAGCAATTTCTGCGCCGCTACCGAACCGGACGAATAGACATACAGCCCCAGCCCCTGCTGCTGCCAGCGCTGTAAGGCGGGTAACACATCAGGATAGAGATGGCCGGTAAAGCAGCCGTTGAGATAACCGTCACGCCAGACCATGCCCTGTAACGCTTTCAGCGCGGTGGATTTACGATCCTCATCCATAAAACCAAACAGCACCCCGATAAGCTCCTGCACCGTGGCCTGAGGGCGGTCGATTTCCGCACGCAGCTGGTCTAGCACCAGCGCCACCGCCGGCTGCTGCGGGTTACCGGTGATAAAGGACGGCAGGTTTTGGCGGGCGTAAGGGAACAGGACGTTATGCACAAAGCGAATATCGCTGGTGGTGCCTTCAATGTCGGTGACGATAGCGCGGATCATGGTCTCTCCAGTAAGCGGCGTTGTAATTCACACTGGAACAGAAACTCCAGCCCTTCCAGATGGCGACGCGCTTCATTCACGTCTTTGCCCCAGCAGGTCAGCCCGTGGCCGCGCAGCAGAAAACCGTAGCGCAGCGGCTGCACGGCGGCAAACCGTTCAATACGCTGTGCCAGCGCGTCGATATCCTGATCGTTATCGAACAGGGCTATCGCCACGCAGTCAAGATGCGAATGCTGCCCGGCGAGCGTCTTCTGCATTTCATAACCCTGCAACGCCAGCGCCGCCCCCTGCTCCACCCGTGACAGCACGGTCGAGTTCACCGTGTGCGTATGCAGCACCGCCCCGGCGTCAGGAAACAGACGGTAAATCAGGGTATGCAGGGCGGTTTCCGCCGAGGGTTTACGACCGGACGGCACGCGGTTAGTGGCAATCTCCACCTGAATAAAGTCAGCGGGCGTCAGGCTGCCTTTATCTTTGCCGGAGGCGCTCAGCAGGCAAGTTTGCTCATCCTGGCGCAGCGACATATTGCCGCCGGTCGCCGGAGACCAGCCGCGCGCGCCAATCCAGTGACAGGCGGCAACCAATTGATCTAACTGTGAGCTTTGCGTCATCCCATTCCCTTAAATCAGGCTGAAGAGTTCACGCCGGCAGCGCGAAACCCGGCGAATTTAGACGTCTAAGCGTCTTGATTGCCAAATCCTATCATTCTGTTGTCGTGAAATGAAGGGGGATTTATTGAGCTATAGTGAGAGATAACAGGAGAAAAAAAGCTGGCGCGAATGAATGCTTTGTCCCGGGTGATAACCTGGCTCAGAAAGCAAAAGATCACCGGGTGACGGGTCAGACGTTTTGTAACCTGAATTTTTTTGCCTGCTCTGCCCAGTCTGAAACTTGACCTTTATCTTCAATCAGCGCGTGAGCTGCATCTCGACAGTAGTCAATGATATAGAAGTGATGATCCTTGTCGCGGTCAATAAAGTAGGAATAAACCACGTAGCTGTCGCTGGTTGAAGCCCATTGAACCTTGAGTCCATGTCCATCTTGCCAGCAACAACCTTCCTGCCAGATATGTACATGGTGCAAATCCTCCACTCTGGCAGTCGAGGGGCGCTCCATAAGCTTGTCGCGACCTATGGTGTCAATGTGAGCAGGGTGCTGCAACTGGATATGGATAGGAGGGGCGGGAATGTCATGATAATCAATGCATTCCCGTTTGTACTGCTCAAATTCTTCAATTGGGAGTGCTGTAACAGGGAACTGACTGATAACTTCTGCCAGCGCTTGCGATCTGCTTATTTTGAATCCCATAGTTGCCGCTTCTCTTCCATTTTGGCTGCAAGGATGGCTGAAGCTGTGCTTAGTTGTGCTTTGTGGTCAGCAGTGCGGCGCACTGTCTGGCGAGGCTTTTCACCTGTTCCAGCTTCATGCTTCTGTGTCATACGTTGCTCCCTTATCACACATCGTGGTTCATTTGGTCAGTATATAACCACAGTGATATCCGTTCAACATCATGTTGATATCATCCTGCCCTCTTGACCGTACTCCGCGCCTGCTTAGCAAAAAAATCATCAGCCACGCCGGAAGACTCATACAAAATCCTAACGTACTGTGTTAGTCATACCCGACAAGGTTAAATTCAGTAATATCCTTATACTTCATTTGTTTAAGTCAGTTCACCATCACCATGTTATATTGGCATCAACACCGAATCCCCCTCATTTTACTGCGTTGCAAAAGGGTTATTACAGATGAGCCAGACGTCGTTCACCTCAGAGAGCAAACTGCCCGCGCTGGGAACCACCATTTTCACTCAGATGAGCGCGCTCGCACAGCAGCACAACGCCATTAACCTGTCGCAAGGCTTTCCGGACTTTGACGGCCCGCACTATTTGCAGCAGCGCCTGGCGCATCATGTCAGCCGGGGGGCTAATCAGTACGCACCGATGATCGGCGTGCAAACTCTGCGTGAGGCGATAGCAAAAAAAACCGCCGAACTGTATGGCTACGCGCCCGATGCCGACAGCGAGATCACCGTCACCGCGGGGGCGACGGAAGCCCTGTACGCGGCGATCACTGCGCTGGTGCGTGCAGGCGACGAGGTGATCTGCTTTGACCCGAGCTACGACAGCTACGCGCCAGCCGTGGCGCTGGCAGGCGGCATATTAAAACGCATCGCGTTACAGCCACCGGCGTTCCGCGTTGACTGGTCGGCGTTTAAGGCGCTGCTGTCACCGCGCACCCGGCTGGTTATCCTCAACACGCCGCACAACCCTTCCGCCACCGTCTGGCAGCAGAGTGATTTCAACGCGTTATGGCAGATGATTGCCGACCGGCAGATCTACGTGCTTAGCGACGAAGTGTATGAACATATCTGCTTTGACGCCAACGGCCATGCCAGCGTGCTGGCGCATGAAAAGCTGCGTCAACGTGCGATTGCCGTCTCCTCTTTTGGCAAAACCTTTCATATGACCGGCTGGAAAGTGGGTTACTGCGTGGCGTCTGCCGCCTTAAGCAGTGAAGTGCGTAAGGTGCACCAGTACCTGACCTTTTCGGTGAATACGCCGGCACAGCTGGCGATTGCCGATATGCTGGTACAGCAGCCGGCGCACTACCGCGAGCTGCCGGACTTTTATCGCGCGCGCCGTGACCGCTTTGTGCAGGCGCTGGCGCACAGTCGTTTTAAACTGCTGCCCTGTGAAGGCACCTATTTCCTGCTGGCAGACTACAGCGCCATCTCCGATCTGGACGATGTGGCGTTCTGCCAGTGGCTGACGAAGGAAGTTGGCGTGGCGGCCATTCCGCTGTCGGTATTCTGCGCCGACGCCTTCCCGCATAAACTGATCCGCCTGTGCTTCGCCAAACAGGAAGCCACGCTGGATGCTGCCGCGGAGCGCCTGTGTCAACTTTAAAACTTAGCGTATTACAGCAGCCGCTGGTATGGATGGACGGCGCGGCGAATCTGCGTTTCTTCGACCAGCTGCTGGCGAATATCCCCCGGCGCGATCTGATCGTGCTGCCGGAGATGTTTACCAGCGGATTCGCGATGGAAGCCGCAGAACGTTCGTTGCCACAGGCCGACGTGATTGCCTGGCTGCGGGAAAAGGCGCATGTCGCTGATGCAATGGTGGCGGGCAGCGCGGCGATTCGCACGGAAAAAGGCGCGGTTAACCGGTTCTTTCTGGTGGAGCCGACTGGCGCGGTACATCACTACGATAAGCGCCACCTGTTCCGTATGGCAGACGAACATCAGCACTATCTGGCGGGCAGCCGCCGTGAAATCGTCATATGGCGCGGCTGGCGCATTTTGCCGCAGGTGTGTTACGACCTGCGCTTCCCGGTGTTTTCACGTAACCAGGATGATTACGATTTGGCACTTTATGTTGCCAACTGGCCGGCAGCGCGTGCGCTGCACTGGCAGGTACTGCTCCAGGCGCGGGCGATTGAAAACCAGGCGTATATTGCCGGGTGCAACCGCGTTGGTAGTGACGGCAGCGGGCATCTGTACAGCGGCGACAGCCGCATCATCAGCCCGCAAGGCGAGATACTGGCGGCCGCAGAAGCCCACCAGCCGGCGCGTCTTGACGCCGACCTGTCGCTGGACGCGTTACGTGACTACCGCACGCAGTTTCCGGCATGGCGCGATGCCGACCGCTTCAGCCTTTAGGATCCATCGCTTTTTCTGAGCGCGCATCCTGTACCCGGTTAAATATCAAATTCAGCGTGACCGAAACCAGACAGGCCGCGCTGATGCCGGAGTGGAAGATGGTGCGAACCCAGCCGGGGAACTGATCGTAGAATGATGGCATCACAATCGGGAACATGCCGAAAGCAATCGAGGTGGCGACAATCACCAGGTTCATATTGTCCTGGTAATCAACCTTCGCCAGGATGCGGATGCCGCTGGCCGCCACGGTGCCAAACAGCACCACGCCAGCCCCGCCGAGCACCGGCATCGGAATTGAGGCCACCACGCGCCCGAGGAGCGGTAAAAAGCCGAGCAGCAGCAGGATCACGCCCCCGGCCGCGACGACAAAACGGCTTTTCACCCCGGTCATCGCCACCAGCCCGATATTCTGCGCGAAGGCACTTTGCGGGAAGGAGTTAAACAGCGGCGCCATCGCGCTGGTCAGCATATCGGCGCGTAGCCCCCGACTGATGCGCTTGCCGTCAACCTCACTGCCGATAATATCGCCGATGGCGAGCAGGCCAGCGGTAGTTTCCGCCAGCAGCACCAGCACGATCAACGTCATCGACACAATCGCCGCCACGTCAAACACCGGCCTACCAAAATTGAACATGCCCGGCAGCGCCAGCCATTGTCCCTGAACCACCGCGCTAAAGTCAGCCTGGCCGGTGAGCAGCGCAATCACCGTCCCTGCCACGATTGCCAGCAGCACCGCCAGCCGTTTAATCGCCGCGTTGCCCACCCGGTTCAACAACAGCACCAGCATCAGCGTGGCCGCCGCCAGGCCGATATGGTGGGGCGATCCCCAGCCGGGCATCTGCGGGGTGCCCCCCATCGCCCAGCGCGCCGCCACCGGCATCAGCGACAGACCGATCACCGCGATCACCGTGCCGGTCACCAGCGGCGGGAAGAAGCGGATAATATGGGCAAACAGCGGCGCGATCAGCAGACCGATCAGCGACGAGGCGATCACCGCGCCGAACACTACTGGCAGTCCGCCGCCGCCGTTGACCAGCGTCACCATCGTTGCCACACCGGCAAATGAGACCCCCTGCACCAGCGGCAGGCGCGCACCCAATCCTGGCAACCCCAGCGCCTGTAGCAGCGTGGCGCCGCCGCTGACAAACAGCGCGGCGGTCACCAGCACCCCCAGCTGACTGGCATCCAACCCGGCGGCGGCACCAATAATCAACGGCGGGGCAATAATGCCGCCATACATCGTCAGTACATGTTGCAAACCCCAGGCAAAAGCTCTGCCTGCCGGATAACGCGTATCTTCTGGCCTGACGCTCATCGTTTGCTGCCTTCTGTTGGTTTATCGCCCGATCAGCTGCCGCGGTAGGTTGACCAGGACCAGGGAGAGATCAAGAAAGGTAAGTGGTAGTGGCTACCGGGTGCCGCGATAGCGAAATCAATCTGCGCGCTGATATACAGCGCCTCGCGCCCGGCGGCGGCAAAGTAATCGCCGATAGCTGCCGTCAGACGGTAGCTTCCGGCCGCCAGCGGTTGCGGCGTCAGATCGCCGAAACGACCGTCGGCGTTGGTCACGCCTTGCGCCAGCGGCCGCCAGCCGTCAGCGCTTTGCTGCTCCAGCACAATGACCACCCCGGCGGCCGGTTTTCCCAGCGCGGTATCAAGAATATGCGTACTGATGGTGCTCACCAGAAACTCTCCTTTAGCCGTAGTAAGGTAATTTCGCGCAGCTGGTCGATGGCTTCCCGCTGCTCCTGCTGCTCATCGTTTTGCAGGCGGCGTTGCAGTTCAGCCATTATCTGTGCGCCGCTGCGCCCTTTAGCACGGATCAAAAACACCCGGCCAAATCGCTGTTCGTAGGCGGCATTGCCCGCCGCCAGCGCCTGTGACAGTTCCATGTCCGCCACATTTACCGCTGCCTGTTCCTGGCGTGACAGCCGCGCCTCTTTGCCTGCTCCCGCCGCACTTTCACCAATGCGCGGATGCGCAGACAGCGCCCGGGCAAGGGCAACACCGTCCCATCCGTTGGTCAGTCCGGCAGCGACATTAAGTAGCGCATCCAGCGAGGGATAAGGACGGGCGGCCACCAGCGAGGCGGCCCAGCCCGGCAAAGCCACGCAGTGAGCAACAGCCCGCTGCGCATCGGCGGCGCTGGCCTGATTAAATCCGCTCAGATTCATTTTCCCGCTACCTCGCTCACCACCTGCACCCAGGCCTGTAACGCCTTTGCCACATCGGCCACCGCCACCGACTCTGCCGGATGATGGCTGATTCCGCGATCGCAGCGCACAAACAGCATGCCAACCGGCCAGCGCTCGGCAATGGCAATCGCATCGTGGCCTGCGCCGCTCGGCAGCGACAGGCTGCGCCCCTGCACCGTGGTTACCGCACGCGTCAGGGCATTTTGCAGCGCCTCGTCACAGCGCGTGGCCGCGATCTGGTAGTACTCTTGCGCGCTGAAACTGAGACCGCGCCGCCGGGCAATCGCCTCTCCCTGGCGCAACAGATCGGAGAGCAGTTCAGCCAGCGCCCGATCCTGTGGGCCGCGCACATCAAGAGTCAGGGCAACCTCTGCGGGGATGACGTTGACCGCGCCGGGCTGGCATTGCAGAGTGCCGACGGTCGCCACCAGCTGCGGGCCATGCTGCGCGGTGCGCTGTTCGATAAATACCATCCATTCGGCGGCGGCGGCCAGTGCATCCTTACGATGGCTCATCGGCACCGTACCGGCGTGGCCTGCTTCCCCGACAAAGCGGCAGCTGAGACGCCGGGCGCCGTTAATCGCCGTCACCACGCCCAGCGCCAGCTGCTCCTGCTCCAGCACCGGCCCCTGCTCGATATGCAGTTCGAGGTAGGCAACAAAATCTTCCACGTCACGCGCCGCCTGCCAGATGCGCCCGGCATTCAACCCGCAATTCTTCATCGCCTGCGCCACGGTAATGCTGTTGCCGTCGGGGTGCGTGACCCAGCTCTCCGGCCAGGTGCCGGTCAGACCACGGCTGCCAAGCAGGGTGATGCCAAAGCGCGTGCCCTCTTCGTCGGCAAAGCCGATAACCTCAATGGCCAGCGGCAGCCGTTCACCGCGATCGTGCAGAAACTGCACGGCTTCAATCGCCGCCAGAACCCCGAGCATGCCATCGTAGCGCCCGGCGTTGCGCACGGTATCAAGGTGGGAGCCAAGCAGCAGCGCCTTCGCTTCCGGCCGCTGCCCTTCATAACGGCCACAAATATTGCCGACACCGTCCTGCCACACCTGCATGCCTGCCGCCTGCATCCACTTAGCGACCAGCGCATTGGCGCGCAGATGCTCCGGCGACAGATAAACGCGGGTCAGGTCGTGCGGGGATTCACTGATTTCTGCCAGCGCATCACAGCGGGCCATTACGCGCCCGGCGGCGGCGGCGGCCAGCGTGGCATTCATCAGACGGTCGCTCATCAACAGCTCCCGCGGTAATGGTCCCAGGCCGCCTGAAGCGCAGCTCCCTGAGTGGTACGGAACCCAAGATGGGTAAGTACCGATTCCAGCGCGCTGAGCGTCAGCATCACGCAGTCCTTACGCGCGTTGTAGCCCATGGTGCCAATGCGCCAGACCTTGCCGATCAGCGGACCGAACGAGGTGCCGATCTCAATGGCGAAATCCTCCAGCATCAGCTTACGCACCTGCTCGCCATCAATGCCGGCCGGGATCATCACGCCAAGCACGTTATTCATTTTGTGCTTCAGATCGCCGAAGGTTTCCAGCCCCATGCCCTGGATGCCTTTAAGCAGCGCGTCGCCGTGCAGCTTATGGCGGGCAATGCCGTTATCCAGCCCCTCTTCGAGAATAATTCGGGCGCATTCGCGCGCGCCAAACAGCGCGCTGGTGGCTTCAGTGTGGTGGTTAAGACGCTCCGGGCCCCAGTAATCCATGATCATGCCGAGATCGAAATAGTTGGAGTAGATCATCTCATCCTCACCGTCCTGGTGAGCCGCAGTGCGGATCCCGGCCTCGACGCATTTGCGCTGGCGGATGACGGCTTCCATTGCCGGACTGAGCGTAATGGGAGAGGTGCCGGACGGGCCGCCGAGGCATTTCTGCATCCCGACCGAAACCGCATCCAGCCCCCAGGCATCGGTCTCCAGCACGTTACCGGCCAGCGAGGCGGTAGCATCGGTATAGAACAGCACGCCGTATCGGCGGCAGACAGCGCCCAGCTCTTCCAGCGGTTGCAGCATGGTGGTTGACGTGTCGCCCTGCACCGTCAACAGCAGGCGCGGCTTCACCCGTTTGATGGCGTCTTCGATACGATCCGGGGTGAACACCTCGCCCCACGGCACTTCAATGGTGTGCACCTCGGCGCGACAGCGGCGGGCGATCTCGCACAGCAGGTGGCCAAAACGGCCAAACACCGGTACCAGCACCTTATCGCCAGGTCGGATGGCAGACACCAGGATAGATTCAATCCCGGCGCGTGAGGTGCCGTCAACCAGCAGCGTCCAGCGGTTTTCCGTACGGAATATGGCGCGATACAGCGCCATCACCTCATTCATATACTGCGTCATCGCCGGATCGTACTGGCCTAGCAGCTGGCTCGACATGGCACGCAGCATACGCGGATCGGCATTGATCGGCCCCGGCCCCATCAGCAGGCGCTGCGGCGGATTGATTGGCGAATATTTCGTTAAGTCCATGCGTTCAGTCCTTCTTGTCAGTCACGGCGCGCTTAGTTGAGACCGCGCACTGAGGAGATAAATTGTTTCAGTTCTGTGGTTTGTGGCGCAGCAAACAGCGTCTGGCTGTCGCCCTGCTCCCATACCCGCCCCTGGTGCATAAATACCACGCGGTCGCCGACTTCGCGGGCGAAATTCATTTCGTGGGTCACGAGGATCAGCGTCATCCCTTCCTGCGCCAGCTGTTCCAGCACCTTCAGCACCTCACCAACCAGCTCCGGGTCAAGGGCTGAGGTAATTTCATCACACAGCAGCACCTTAGGCGACATTGCCAGCGCACGGGCAATCGCCACGCGCTGCTGCTGACCGCCCGACAGGCTGGCCGGATAGTAGTCGATGCGCTCGCCGAGGCCGACTTTTTCCAACATGGCGGTGGCCAGCTCGCGACATTCGGCCTCGCGCTTTTTCAGTACCCGACGCGGTGCCAGCATCACGTTTTCCAGCGCGGTCATGTGCGGGAACAGATTGAAGTTCTGGAACACCATTCCTACCGAGCGGCTGATTTCCCGTGCCTGGCTGTCACGGTCGGTGATCGTCATACCGCCAAGCTTGATGCTGCCGTCCTGGTAGCTTTCCAGCCCGTTGATGCAGCGCAGCAGCGTGCTCTTGCCCGAACCGCTGCGGCCGATAATGGAGATCACTTCACCCATGTCGATATCAAGATCCACGCCTTTCAGTACGTGGTTGTCGCCATAGTATTTCTGTAGCTGATTAATGGTGATGAGCGGCATTGAATTTCTTCTCCAGATACTGGCTGTAGCGCGACAGCGGATAACACATCAGGAAGTAGCCGAGGGCAACCAAGCCGAAAACTTTGAACGGCTGATAAGTCACATTGTTGAGGATGGTGCCCGCTTTGGTTAACTCGATAAAGCCAATAATCGAAGCCAGCGCCGTGCCCTTCACCACCTGTACGGCAAAGCCTACGGTCGGGGCAATGCCAATCCGCAGCGCCTGTGGCAGCACCACGCGAAACAGCGTCTGACCGATGCCAAGACCCAGACAGCGACAGGCTTCCCACTGCCCTTTCGGCAACGCCTTGATGCTGCCGTACCAGATATCCAGCAGAAAAGCGCTGGTGTAGCAAGTCAGCGCCAGCGCGGCGGCAGCCCAGGGCGACAGGTCAAGGCCAAACAGCGCCACGCCAAAAAAGGCAAGAAACAGCTGCATCAGCAGCGGGGTGCCCTGGAACAGCTCGGCGTAAGCGCGGATAAGACGGTTCGGCCAGCGATGGCCCGCCAGGCGCAGTCTCACCAGCGGTAATGCCACCAGCGTGCCGCCAATAAATGCCGTTACGGACAGTGCCATCGTCCAGCGCGCCGCCAGCAGCAGGTTGCGCAGAATGTCCCAGTCGGTGAAGGTGTTCATCAGGGCTGATCTCCAAACCATTTACGGCCTGCCGCCAGCAGCAGCTGGCGCATGGCAATCGACAGCGCCAGATACAGCAGCGTGGTCACCAGATAAACTTCGAAACTCAAAAAGGTGCGTGACTGGATCAGGTTGGCGGCAAAGGTCAACTCTTCAAAGGATACCTGAGACACCACCGACGAACCCAACATCACGATAATGCACTGACTGACCAGCGCCGGGTAAATGCGTTTCATCGCCGGTGGCAGCACCACGCGTATAAAGGTTTGTTGGCGCGTCAGCCCGAGCACCCTTGCCGCTTCCCACTGGCCTTTCGGCGTGACCCGGATCCCGGCGCGGATAATTTCGGTGCTGTAAGCGCCAAGGTTAATCAGCATCGCCAGCAGCGCCGCCTCCCCCGCCGTTAGCTTCAGCCCCAGATTGGGCAAACCGAACACAATAAAGAACAGCTGCACAACAAATGGCGTGTTGCGGATCAGCTCGACGTAGACGCCCCAAAGGCGGCTGGCCAACGTGGGTTTGCCGCTGCGCAACGCTGCGCCAACCATCCCCAACGCCACGCCGCCCACCGTTGCCATTACCGTCAGCTGGATGGTGGCCCACAGGCCGGAAATCAGTTGCGGCCAGAAGGGCCACAGCGCCGGAAAATTCAGTTGCCCGATCATTACGTTCGCCCTTACGCGCCGAGATCGGCCGGCAGCGGTGCTTTCAGCCACCGTTCGGCAAGGCGGTTCAGGGTTTTGTCTTTCAGCGCCTGTTCAATCAGCGCATCCACTTTCGCTTTCAACGCCGGTTCGCCTTTCTTCATGCCGATAAAGCACGGCGAGTCTTTTAGCATAAATTGCGCCACCGGCGCTTTATCGGCCTGCTGGCGCGCTATTGCTGCCACCACCAGGTTGCCGGTCGCTACGTACTGCACCTGACCGGAAAGGTAAGCGGAAAGCGTGGTGTTGTTATCTTCGTAACGTTTTACCTGTGCATCTTTCGGCGCCACGCTGGTCAGCACCATATCTTCCACCGCGCCGCGCGTTACCCCGACCGATTTACCGCTCAGTCCGGCGGCGTCCTTCAGCGCCCCCGGCTTTGCGCCGAAGACGCCGAGGAAGAACGGTGCGTAGGCGCGGCTGAAATCAATCACTTTCTCGCGTTCCGGGTTCTTGCCCAGGCTGGAAATCACCAGATCGACCTTACCGGTTTGCAGATAAGGCACGCGGTTAGCGCTGGTCACCGGCACCAGCTGCAATTTAAGTTTCATCTGCTTAGCCAGATACGTCGCCATATCAATGTCATAACCCTGCGGCTGTAAATCGGTGCCGACAGAACCAAACGGCGGGAAGTCCTGCGGCACGGCAACGCGCAGAACGCCACGTTTTTCAACGTCCTGTAGCTGGTCAGCCTGTACCACGCTTATCTGAGAAAACAGCAGCGCAGCGGCCAGTAAAGTCGATAAGCCTTTTTTCATCTTCACTTCCCCGGTTGATAAAGCATGAAACGAAAGATTCCAAAAGAATTAATTTGCAACTAATGTGCCAGAACGATAGGCGCTCCGACATTTTCACCATCCGGTGCGGAATTGTGCAGAGAGTGGCTGATTAACTCATAAAATGGTGAGGTAAAACCGCTGGCATGCGCTCCGACCATACCAGAACACGCGGAATAACAGGGGCAAAGTCATGCCCCGAAATAGGGCAAAGCACCAGACTGGCGCCCCATCAACGTTGTTCCAGTTCGCCAAGCTGACTGTAAAGATCGGCAATACGATGAATGCGCTGACGCCCGCCGCTCAACAGATGATGCAACAGGGCATTGGCAAGCAGATTGATCAGGCTGTTGGCGGCGGCATAACTGTCAAAAGCGGATACGCTGTCAAGCGGCGCGCACAGCTGCCAGCGCGCCAGCTCAATCACCGATCGCGCCTGGGGTTCACACAGCGCCAGCGTGGGGATGCCCTGCTGCTGCAGCTGTTGCAGCAGCGGGCGAATAATGCGCGGACGGCGGCGGAAGGCCATCACTATCACCATATCTTGCGGCGTCAAATCCACCAGCTCTTCGGACAGCGTCTGCCCCGGCTGCGGTAACACCTGCACCTGCTGGCGCGCCTGTAACAGCTGCTGGCGCAGATGCAGTGCCAGCGGATAGGCATTACGCATACCGATAATCAACAGGCGTTTGCTGTCTGCCAGCGCCTGTACCACTTGTGCAAACTGGCCGCTGTCAAGGCCATTCACCCACTGCGTCAGGTTAGCCATCTCCTGTTTGTAGTGACGCGCCAGCAGGGTATTGCCCTGTACCGCATCACGGTTGTCGGTGAGTGGCATGCCGCTCTGGCGCAGAGTGCGTAGCTCGTCGCGCATATCCCTATATTTTTCATAGCCTAAGCGTTTGAACAGGCGACTGACCGTTGCTTTAGAAACCCCGCTCAGGCGCGCCAGCTCGGCGCTGTTATAGCCGATCAAATCATCAAAATGATCGAAGACAAAATCGGCAACGCGCTGTTCCTGCGGTGAAAGCAGTGGGTAATGGCCGCGCAGACGTTCATCAAGCAGCTTCATCAGGTTGTCCTGTCACGTTTGGTTCATCATGCGGATGATATACAAGTTACGTGCCTGTCTGTAGCGGGCGGTGTGGAAATCGGAATTTTGTTCCGCTAAGCCTGTTTTGGGGCTTTACCGCTTTAGCCGAAGCCACAGGGCTAAACAAAGCGGATGCAGGCGAACGGTGACTTTGCCAGATATCATCGGCATTCGCTGAGATCTCTACGACTTTAAGCGCAATATTACACAGCAGTAGCTACCACCGTTTGCCGGCATGGCTGGAAAAGCGGCTGAACCCGACCTTTTATTTGGCGTTTTTTGACAAAAAAAGCCAAATATCCAGTCTAGAATAGGCGTTTTTGACCAGAGGTATCAGGATGACTATAAATCTCAGTATTAAAAACTTCGCTATGGCTCAAATCAGAAAACTTACGGGCGGTAATATTTCAACTGCAGAATTCGATGGACTTCTTGGAAAAATTTCAGATGCAAAAAATTTATCAGCCAATATGCTACGAGCCGTGAATAAGAAAGCTGAAAAGCATCTTATTTTAAAAACAAAGGTCGCAGTTGCCTACTACAGCAAAGCCGTAAAATTATACGGAGACGGAATAGAAGGTCAGGGAAAAATATTAGAAGCACAACAATCTGTTTGCAATGAGTTTGAAAAAAATGAGAGAGCAATTTCAAAAAACATCCTCAAGAATAGCGATCCCTGGTTCAGATTGAAAGTCAGCTCCACATTACAAGATGTAGGCATGGACTTTTTAAGCATTTCCAAAGCATATGGGAAATTATACAACGCCGAGCACGATTTAAATGCAGCAAAGGAATCCCACCACGAATTAACCACGAAAATTCAGAGAGAGATTGAAAAACTCAGAAAACCTGGTAGATATTCAGAACAGGATATCGCATCCAACATTTCAAGGCGATTTGGAGAAAGTGAAAAAAAAGTTCTCAACACAATAGAAAATAAGACAACAGAAGTGGAAAAATGCTGGAATGAATATTTAGAATCCAAAAAAATACAAACTAAAGCCATTATCGATGCAGCTGAAGAAAATCCGCAGCTCTTATCAGAATACATGGAACCCTTTATTCAGAAATACAAAATCCTGGTGAGCGAGTATAATTCAGCACCAAATACAATGGCATGCATAGAAAAAAATATAAAAATACTCAAAATAAAACAAAAGGAAGTTACATCACAAAAAGATGAGCTTAAGAAATTTATTAGGTTAATGACCGCACATGAAGTTTTAAAATATGCAAATACACTGCTGGAAGAAAAGCATAATAAGAATAAAGAACCCAGTGAAGAAATTAGCAATACATTAAAAAAAGAGATCCAAACAGGTAATGAGATAAACCATGCAATAGCAAAAAGCAATAAAGTGATAAAGAACATTCCCGCAGTGAAAGATGCGGTTATTCAATTGCCAGATGCACCCACCCATACACCAACGTTAACCCAACCCATCAGGGAAAAGTATTCACCCGTTGCGGGATAGAAACATTCCGAAGCGAATTTTTTTCATGCCGTAACCTTCAGAGCTGCGCCTGATCAAACTGCCCGATGCCCGCTCCCTGCTGTCATTAAATTTGCGGGCATTCATCACCCTGGCTGCTGGTGGTTGGACAAATATAACCCTGAGAGGGCTTCTTGCAGCGATATCAGGCGCGGCTAACCTCACGACCGGTTTGGCGACCGCTGTCTTTGTCACCATGTTAATTGCCGGCGGTCAGTTTTTGGCAATATGCCACGGCGATGTGCGTCAGGGACGGCGGCACATGCCAAATTCATCGCATCCGCCTGGCATTCATATAAAGGTTGATCTTATTTTCATCCGGCCGGTGATCCTTAAACGCGAAACTTCCTGTTCTCCAGCCTCTCTGTAACGGCTTGTCATTCGACGTGTTTTATCAAAACGACTGCTGACAGACAGATAAATGCCTGTTGTCAGCTCACAGAGCAAGAAACTGGAACAACTCTTGCTTCTATAAGCTCATCCGTTTTCCGATTGACGAGAAAAGCATGAATCAAAGCAATATGGCCCCACTGGGGATGGCCGTCACGCCTCACCACCTCGCCAGCGAAACGGCGCTGGGCGTTTTACGCGAAGGCGGTAATGCCATTGAAGCGATGGTCGCCGCGGCGGCCAGCATCGCCGTGGTCTATCCGCATATGAACGGACTGGGCGGGGATGGCTTCTGGCTGATTTTGCCGCCGGGCGCAGATCCGCTAGCCATTGATGCCAGCGGCGCGGCGGGTTCACTGGCAACCGCCGAATTCTACCAGGGCAGCAAAACCATTCCTCATCGCGGTCCACGGGCGGCGCTGACCGTTCCCGGCACGGTGAGCGGCTGGTCGCTGGCGCTGGAGATCTCGCGTGAGCTAGGCGGACAACAGCGCCCGCTGGCGCGCCTGCTGGCCGACGCGATCCGCTATGCCGCCGACGGCATCCCGGTCACCGCATCGCAGTCTGCCGCCACCGCCAGCAAATATGCCGAGCTGTGCCAGCAACCCGGTTTTGCCGCTACCTTCCTGCCGGATGGCAGCGTCCCGCGCCCTGGCAGCCGCTTCACCCAACCCGAACTGGCTGATACTTTGATGCATCTGGCGGAAGCCGGTCTGGACAGTTTTTATCGCGGCCCCCTTGCAGACCAGCTGGCGAAAGAAATATACCGGCTGGGAATGCCGCTGACGCTGCAAGATCTCAACGCGCAGCGGGCGAAGCGCGTCAGGCCGCTGCGCATTCGCCATCAGCATGGTGACATTTACAATATGACGCCGCCGACCCAGGGCCTGGTGTCGCTGGCGATCCTCGGCATTACCGATCGGCTGAACATGGCTGAAGCCGGTGAGGCGCAAACCGTGCATCGCATCGTCGAAGCCACCAAGCTGGCCTTTGGCCTGCGCGACCGTTACATCACCGATCCACGCCATATGCGCGAAGACATGCAGGATCTGCTCGACGGCGATCGTCTGGCACAATTGGCATCGCGGATTGACCTGAACCAGGCTGCCCCGTGGGGCAGCGGCAAGGGACCGGGGGATACGGTATGGATGGGGGTAATGGACAGCAGCGGCCTGGCGGTTTCCTTTATTCAGAGCATCTATCACGAATTCGGCAGCGGCGTGGTGATCCCCGGCACCGGCATCACCTGGCAGAATCGCGGCGCAGCGTTCAGCCTCGACCCCGCTAGCCTGCTGGCGCTGGCTCCGGGCAAACAGCCCTTCCACACCCTTAATCCGGCGGCGGCGCGCCTCAACGATGGCCGCACGATGGTTTACGGCTCGATGGGCGGTGACGGCCAGCCGCAAACTCAGGCCGCACTGTTTACCCGTCACGTTGTGCAGGGCATGCCGTTGCAGCAGGCGATCAGCGCCCCGCGCTGGCTGCTTGGGCGAACCTGGGGCCAGGCCTCCGACTCGCTGAAGCTGGAGGGGCGGTTTTCACCCCAAACCGTCGCCGCCCTGCACGCGCTGGGACACGAAACGGAGATGCTGCCCGACTTCAGCGAAGCGGTTGGCCATGCCGGGGCCATCGTACGCCATAAAAACGGTATGCTGGAAGGCGCTTTCGATCCGCGCAGCAACGGCAGCGCGGCCGGTTTTTAACGGGAGAAGATTATGAAGCAAACAACGCCCGCCTGGGCAGACTACGTGGCACAGATGGAACATATCCTGGCGCTGGAGCTGGATGAAACGCGCCGCGCCGAACTGCTGATTCAGTTCAGTCGTATCGCCGCGCTGGCCGAACCGCTGATGGCCTTCCCGCTGGACGAGCGGCTGGAAGTGGCAGGAGTGTATAAAGCATGAATCTGGCTTCATTATCGATTAGCGAGCTAAAGCGCGCACTGGCGGCGGGCGAACTGAGCGCACGCGAGGTCGCCAGCCAGACGCTGGCCGCCATTGAACGGGCTAACCCACAGCTTAACGCCTGGACCGCCATCACTGAGGATCGCATGCTGCGCGAGGCCGACAGGCTGGACGGCCTGCAACGGAATGGCCAGCCGCTGCCTGCGCTGGCGGCAGTACCTTACGCGGTGAAAAATCTGTTTGACGTTGCCGGGCATACCACGCTGGCCGGGGCCAGTCTGCTGAGCGATCGTCCGCCGGCATCGCATGATGCCTGGGCGGTAGCTAAGCTGGCCGCCAGCGGTGGCCTGCTGTCCGGCATGCTGAATATGGATGCCTACGCTTACGGTTTTACCACCGAAAACAGCCATTATGGCGCAACCCGCAACCCGCACGATGCGGCGCGTATTGCCGGCGGTTCATCCGGCGGTTCAGCCGCCGCCGTGGCCGCCGGGCTGGTGCACTTCTCACTGGGATCGGATACCAACGGCTCGATTCGCGTTCCGGCCTCGCTGTGCGGTATTTTCGGCCTGAAGCCGACCTTTGGTCGCCTGTCGCGCTCCGGCACGCATCCGTTTGTCGCCAGCCTCGATCATATCGGCCCGTTTGCCCGCCGCGTTGACGACCTTGCTCAGGTCTATGATATTTTGCAGGGGCGCGATGCCAGCGACGGCTTCCAGGCCAACAAGCCGGTGCAGCCGGTAACGCCGCTGCCGGATGCCGGGCTGGAGGGATTACGCTGTGGCGTGCTCGGCGGCTGGTTCCTGCAGTGGTGCGATGACGATGCGCGCGCGGCGGTAGCCAGCGCAGCGCGGGCGCTGGACGCCTGCGAAGAGGTGCTGCTGCCAGAAGCCGGGCTGGCACGCTCCGCCGCCTTTATTATCACCGCGTCAGAAGGGGGCAACCACTATCTGCCGGCGCTGCGCCATATGCCAGAACGCTTTGAACCGCTGTCGCGCGAGCGCCTGCTGGCCGGAGCGATGATCCCCGCCGCCTGGTACGTGCAGGCGCAGCGCTTCCGCCGCCATTTCCAGCAGCAGGTGCTGCCATTGTTTCAGCATGTCGATGTGCTGATTGCCCCGGCAACCCCCACCAGCGCTACGCTGATTGGTCAGGAAACCCTGCACATTAACGGCTGCGACCTGCCGGTTCGCGCCAGCATGGGCATGCTGACGCAGCCGATTTCCTTTCTCGGCCTGCCGGTTACCACCGTTCCTCTGCGCACCGCTGGTGGCATGCCCATCGGCTTACAGCTGATCGCCGCGCCATTTAAAGAACAAGCCTGCCTGCGGGCGGCACGCGTGCTGGAACAGCTGGGCATTGCACAGGCTGCGCCTGCAACAGGAGAGAATAAAGGATGAAAAACGAAGCCATTAATCAGCCGACAATCGTGGCCGAAGTCAGCGTGGCGTTTTATCGCTATGAGCAGGCGCTGGTTAGCAACGATATTGCCGTGCTGGATGAACTGTTCTGGCACGATGAGCGCACCGTGCGCCTGGGAGCCGGAGAAAACCTGTACGGCATTGAGGCGATACGCGCCTTTCGCGCCGCGCGCCCGTCGGTCAGGTTGCATCGCCGGCTACAGAACACGGTTATCACCACCTTCGGCGATGATTTCGCCGTCTGTAGCACCGAGTTCACCCGCAAGGGCAGCGAGAAGATCGGCCGCCAGCAGCAAACCTGGGTCAAACTGCCCGTTGGCTGGCGCATCGTGGCGGCACAGGTGAGTTTGCTGGGTTGAGGTTGCGCCCGGCCAAAACGCCCGTCGGTTGCCCTTTAGCTAAAGGGCAACGTTTATGGGGCTAACAATTATGCGGGTAGATAGGTTCTTTTCAACGGAACCAGCAATTTAGTTTCGATATCAATCTGTTCATAGTTTTCCAGCAGGGCACGCACCAGATCGTCCAGCGTCCACAGCGTTAGCGGGATCGTTGATCGATCGGCTTCATAACGCGCATCTTTGGTAAAACCGCCAGTACTGACATATAACCCACGATCGTCTTTATGTCGGCCGCCTATAAAGCTGCGGATCTGCTGGCTGCCTGTTTGATCACGGCGATGCTTGACTTCAACAATAATACGGGGATTTTCAAAACCGAATCCGTCCGGGGAAGCGATGATGTCCTTGCCACGATCGGCTCCTGCTGGAGAGACCTGGGTTTTGTAGCCCATGCTGCGCAAAACGCCCGCCACCAGGTGCTGCATTTCATCCCAGTCCAGGCGATTAATACGATCCTTAATCCCTTCAAAGGCGACCATCTCCATATCACGTAAAGGATCGGAAAGCGCATCGTCATCTTCAATAACGTCAGGTATCTGCGGTATTGTCACCGCAGTGGCCCGATCTTCATATAACAGTTCATTGACGGCATAGTCAGGGAGCTGAAAGACCGTTAGCGTGGAGCCAAGCGGATTTTTCGTCGCATCACTCAAGTTATCGCGCTTAATCTCTTCAGCGTTCCATTTCACCCGGCGGGCGATGCCCATCCCCTCTTCAAGCCATTCCGGGTGATACTCAAAATCTGAAATGACTCTGCCTAATAAGTAGGTCCGGTTGGCTCGCGAGTAGGTAATAACCCAGTCACCCTGCCGGATCTCATTGACAAAACGCCAGATTTGCGACCTGCCGGAACGCGCCGTGCCCAGTTTTACCTGCGGTTCAAGCTCCAGGTAAATGGCCAGCAGCTGGTCGCGGGAAAGTCCGGGTTTCACCCGCGGCGCCAGCTGTGACCAGCCAATAGCGACAACGTTTTTCTCACGAAAATTATCATAGAGCCTGCCTGCATCACCCCGCACCATCCAAACTTTGCTTTCCATAGAGTCCGTCATCTCATTAATTATAGTGATGTGTTCCTGTGTTTTTTCGTGAGGCGGATTGCCCTTCTCCTTGCCTGCCTGCAATGGGCTAAGCCCGGATAATCAGCAGGCCGCAGCCTGAAAAAAATCAGCTTTTAAGGTATCATGTTAGCCAAGTTTAACCGAAGGACAAAACACCACTATGCCGTTTTTGGATTGGGTCAATAAAAACTAGGCTAAGGCTGTCAGTACAGCCGTGCCTTACCATCTGTTGCAAAAAGAAGCAGAGTTCGGTACGCCGGCAAAAGACAATATGATTATACAAGGGGATAACCTGCTGGCGCTGCGCGCCTTAATGCCGCTTTATGCCGGCCAGGTTAAATGTATTTTTATTGATCCCCCCTACAATACCCAATCCGCTTTTGAGCACTATGACGACAAGCTGGAACACAGCCAGTGGTTATCCATGATGTACCCTCGCCTGGTGCTGCTTCGCGATCTGTTGGCGGAAGACGGGAGTATTTGGGTGACTATTGACGATAATGAAGCTCATTATATGAAAGTTATGATGGATGAAGTGTTTGGTCGAGAAAATTTTATCGCCAACTCTTTATGGCAAAAGGTTTTCGCTACAAAAAATAGTGCTAAACATTTATCAGTTGATCACGATCATATTCTTATCTACGGGAAGCAAGCTAATGGCTGGGTTCCAAATCTTATGCCAAGAACTGCAAAACAGGACTCAATTTATAAAAATCCTGATAATGACCCTCGGGGCATTTGGACATCAGACAATTTAACAGCAAGAAATTCTTATAGTTTAGGGATATATCCTGTAACTAATCCAGCAGGGCGCGTGATTCCCGGACCACCGCCGGGAACGTATTGGAGAGTTTCTAAAGATAAACTCGATGCTCTAGACGCTGATAAAAGAATATGGTGGGGTAAAACAGGTGATGGCGTGCCTCGTTTAAAACGCTTTTTATCAGAAGTACAGCAAGGAATAATCCCTCGTACCTTTTGGCCATATGATGAAGTTGGTCACACTCAAGAAGCAAAAAAAGAAGCTGTCGCATTATTCTCCAGTGATGTATTCAGTACTCCTAAACCAGAACGCCTAATTCAGCGAATTTTACATATTGCATCCAATCCTGGCGACCTCATTCTCGACTCCTTCCTCGGCTCCGGCACCACCGCCGCCGTTGCCCATAAAATGAACCGTCGCTATATCGGGATTGAAATGGGCGAACATGCCAGAACGCACTGCATCCCTCGCCTGCAAAAAGTGATTGCAGGCGAGCAGGGCGGCATCTCGCAGAGTGTTGAATGGCAGGGCGGCGGCGGGTGTAGTTTTTATACCTTAAACCCGGAACCGGTATTCCAGCCAAATGGCAGAATTTGTCCCGATATTAAGTTTGCCCCTCTGGCGGCCTATATCTGGCATCACGAAACCGGCACCGGCGCGCAGCAAACGATGGATAAACCCTGCCTCGGTGTTCATAACGGTACGGCCTGGTATTTACTGTATAACGGCATACTGGGCGATCGTCGCCCAAACGGCGGTAATGTTCTGACGCGCACACTGCTGGCCTGGCTGCTGGACACCTTCCCTCATAACGGCCCTAAAATTATTTACGGCGAAACCAGCCGCATCGGCCCTGAACGTCTGGCACAGGCCAACGTGACATTCAAACAAATTCCTTATGATATTGTCTTGCGCTAACGAGGTGCCCAGTGAGCTTTAATCTTAAACATTATCAGGCCCGTGCGCTTGCTACCCTGGCTCAATTTTTCAGTCAGTTAAGTACCCAGGGCGATCTGCACAGAGTATGGCGTGAGCAACCGTTGCAGCAACAATACAAGGTCAGGGGGGAGCCATTGCTCCCCTATCAGGATACGGCATTTGGTGATGTGCCTTGCGTATGTCTGCGACTGCCAACCGGGGGCGGGAAAACGCTGCTTGCGGCGCATGTGATTGGTGAAATCGACCAGCATTACACCTTTACTGACGCCCCGGTGGCCTTATGGCTGGTTCCCTCTGATGCCATTCGTGAGCAAACGCTAAAAGCGTTGATGAATAAGCGCCATCCTTATCGCCAGTCTCTGGATCAGCGCTTTAACGATAAGGTGCGGATATGTGACCTGGGAAGTTTAGCCACCGTGGGTCCACACGAAGTGGGTACTCATGCGATTGTTATCGTCGCCACAATACAGGCCTTTCGGGTCGCTGATACCACTCAGCGTAACGTATATTCTTTCGATGAATCGCTGGTACATCATTTTAATGGCGTCACCACGGCTCAATTTCCGGCACTGGATGTGGTAAAAGCATCCGACCTGGCGGCACAACCTTTCCTTACGGAAGCGGATCTGGGGAAAATTAAAGCCTCGCTGGCGAACTGGCTACATTTGCACAATCCGATGATCATCGTTGATGAAGCGCATAACAGCCGCACACAAAACAGCTTTGAAACGCTTAAGCGCTTTAATCCTTCGGCTATCGTTGAGCTAACGGCCACGCCGGTGAAAGGCTCCAACGTGCTCTACCACGTCAGTGCGCAAGAGCTAAAAAATGAAGAGATGATCAAGCTGCCGATTATGCTGATGGAGCATATTACCGGGTGGCAAGATGCGGTGCGCGATGCCATTCTGACGCAACAAAAGCTAGAATTACTCGCGCAAAAAGAACCCGATTATTTACGCCCTATGGTGTTGTTCCAGGCGGAACCTAAAGGCAAACAGGTCACCGTTGAAGTGCTGGCCGCGCATCTTGAACACGTGGAAAAAATTCCTAAAGAACAGATTGCGATTGCAACCGGCACGCAAAAAGAGCTGGACGGGGTGAATTTGTTCGATCCGGCGTGTCCGGTGCGCTACGTGGTGACCGTTGAAGCGCTTAAAGAAGGGTGGGATTGCTCTTTTGCTTACGTGTTGTGCAGTATGCAGGAGTCGCGCAGTGCCAAAGATGTAGAACAGTTACTTGGCCGTGTTTTACGCATGCCGTATGCCCGATCCCGTCAGAACCCCGAGTTAAACCAGGCTTATGCCCATATCACCGCCCACAGCTTCGGTGAAGCACTGCACCGTATTCAGGATAATCTGGTCAATAATATGGGCTTTGATCCCCTTGAAGCTGCAATGGTGTTGCAGTCTCGAACGCCAGTTGTCCCCGGACTGTTCAACCAGCAGCAGGCCGGAAGCGCGGCTCCTCGCGCTGATATGCCGACCAGCAGCGTTCCGCTGCCGGCCATGCCGGAAACGCCAGTGCCCGCTTCACTCCAGCAAAAAATAGTCATTCGTCCAACCCAGGCCGGGGCAACCATTTTAGTAAATGGCCTTATCACTCAGGAAGTTGAAGATTTTATCCTGACGGGCGTAGCCAAAAAACACCAGAAATCGGTTAAACAAAAAATCGACCAGGAAAAAGCGCGCGTTGATGCTGAAACCAGTCCAGGTGCGCGAGGTGTCCCGTTTGGCCAGTTACCGCTCTTATGCTGGCGAGAGCATGAAGATACCTGTATTGTCGATACGGCACTGATGGAAGAAATGAGCCAATTCAGCCTGTTAACCGATGCTATCGCGCTGCCCTCTTTTTCAATTAATGAAAAAGCGAGATCGTGGCAACTCGATATGGAAAAAGGAAGGCTGGCATCAGCTTTTGTATCTGCTTCTCAAATGGCGCTGGATGGGGTTGATTCAAAAATAACAGAAGATGATTTGATTGTTTGGTTAGATTCGCAGTTGCGCCTGCCCAATATATTCCAGCGGGAGATGCAGGCATATTTATCTAAAATGCTGGATTATCTGATGCACCATTCAAAGATCTCCCTCACCGCGCTGATTCGGGGTAAGTATCAGCTGGTTGATGCGTTGTATAATGATATTGCTGCGCGCAAAAAACGAGCGGGAGAAACAGGTTTCCAGCAGCTTTTACCTGATATGGTGACAGCGGAATTACAAGACGGCATGGATTATTTCTTCACGTTCAAACCTAATTACTATGCCGGACGCCCTCCCTACTATCAGGGAACCTATCGCTTCCAGAAGCACTATTATGGCAGTGCTCAAATCCATGATTTACGTGAAAAAACGGCCGCGGGTAAACTGACGGAAGAATTTGTTTGCGCAAGAAATATTGATATGCATCCCAAAGTCAAACACTGGGTACGCAATGTAGAAAAAGAGCCTCGTTTGTCTTTCAAACTACCTGTTGCAGGCGGTTACTTCTATCCAGACTTTGTCTGCGAGCTGGAAGATGGCCGGCTGCTTGTGGTGGAGTATAAAGGCCAGCATTTACAAGACAGCGCGGATTCCAGAGAAAAAGCGGCTGTCGGAGCCCAATGGGAGCGAACCAGCAACGGCCGATGCCTGTTCCTGATGGCAACACGTGATGACAATGGCGCTGATGTCTCGGCGCAGATAAACCGCAAAATACAATAATTACACAATGCCTACTGATGAATCAGCAGGCATTGTTGTTGTAACAGATGTCTGCCAGCGTCCGGGTTTTCTGATAACCACCGTCTGGTTACGGAAGCCATTGAGTGCATCCGGCTCTTGCAAAAAACATCACAATTTTCATCTTCAAAACCGCACATCTGAAGAATACTCATCCTCTGTGTCATGGTGCTTGCCTGTCACACTTCAGGCGGATGCGTTTTTATCCAGTGGTCGGCTATTTCCTGACGGGTACAGATCCATACCCGGTCATGCTGCTGGATATGATCAAGGAAACGTTGCAGCGCACGAAAACGCCCTGGGCGGCCCAGCAGGCGGCAGTGCATGCCTATTGACAGCATCTTCGGCGCGCTTTCCCCCTCCTCATACAGCAGGTCAAAACTGTCTTTCAGATAGTTATAGAACTGCCCGGCGGTGCTGAACCCCTGCGCCGTGGCAAAGCGCATATCGTTGGTTTCGAGCGTATAGGGGATGATCAAATGCGGCTTTACCGTACCATCCTGACAGGTGACCCGCGTCCAGAACGGCAGGTCGTCGCCGTAGTAGTCGCTGTCATAGGTTAAGCCGCCCTGCTCCACCACCAGCCTGCGGGTATTGGGGCTGTCGCGCCCGGTGTACCAGCCGGTTGGGGTTTTGCCAAACAGCTCGGTGAGGGTATCCAACGCCAGCTGCATATGCTGACGCTCGGTTTTCGCATCCATGCCCTGATAGCTGATCCAGCGCCAGCCGTGGCTGACCACATCGTAATCCGCTTCTTTGATCGCCGCGACAATCTCCGGGTGACGCGCCAGCGCCATCGCCACGGCAAACACCGTGAGCGGCAGACCGCGCCGCTGGAATTCATGATGAATCCGCCAGAACCCGGCACGCGAGCCGTATTCATACAGCGACTCCATCGACATATGTCGCGCGGGGTAGCTGGCAGCAGCGATAATATCGGAGAGGAACTGCTCGGAACCGGCATCGCCATGCAGCACGTTGTTCTCTGCACCCTCTTCGTAGTTCAGGACAAACTGTACCGCGATTTTCGCTTTAGCAGGCCAGGCCGCGTGCGGTGGTTGACCCGCATAGCCGCGCAGATCGCGCGGGTAGTTATTGTTGAAGCTGTACTCTCTCTTTTCCGGGGGATTACTCATGATATCAGTCCTTAGCGGCGGAAAAACAAACGGGTACGGACTGTCAGTTCAGAGACGCAAACTGGCCCGACAGTTTTTTTCTTAACGGAAAGTCGAGATCGCCATGCTTACTGGTGTCGAGGCCTAACGCCACCAGCGACTCAACCATTTTGACCGCAGCGGTTACGCCATCGATCACCGGCAGGCCCAGTTCACGCGTCAGCTCCTGCGCCAGATCGGCCATGCCGCCACAGCCGAGGACAATCGCTCCGCTGCCATCTTCACGTTTCGCCTGTATACAACGTTGCCGCACTTTTTCCTGCGCCAGCCCGCTGCCATCCTCCAGCGCCAGCACCGGCAGATCGATGGCGTGCAGCGCCGCGCAGTGGTGCTCAAAACCGTACTGGCGCAGTAAATGCCGGGCAACGATCAGCGTGCGCGGCAGCGTGGTAACAATAGAAAATCGCGTTGCGACAAGGGTCGCCATATGCATCGCGGCTTCGGCAATGCCCACCACCGGGCCTTGTGCCAGCTCACGCGCCGCCAGCAGGCCCGGATCGCCGAAACAGGCAATCACATGCCCACAAACCCCCAGCGCACGCCCGGCTTTGACCTGTTCCAGCACGCCGATCGCGGCTATCGCTTCGTCAAAATGCCCTTCGATGGAGGGCACGCCCTGGCTCGGGCATACTGCCAAAATCTCAGTATCTGGCGCAGCCACCGCCCGCGCCGCCGCGCCGATGGTTTCGGTCATCGCCAGACTGGTGTTCGGGTTGATGACCTGGATGACCCGCGTGCTATTCATCATCGTACTCCTTTTGCCGCAAACAGCCGGGCAAAGTCCGGCAGCGTTTCGCCACTGCGTTCAAAGCGCAGACTGGCAATAATTTGTTCGAAATGTTGCCGCAATACGTCAGTCAGTTTAGCCAGGGATTTGTCCCGCAGCAGCGCCACCAGGCGATGGTGATCGTTACAGCGGCAGCCCTGCTGCCAGGGCGCGCCGTAAG
The DNA here is from genome assembly GCF_017161565.1 of Erwinia amylovora. NCBI lineage: Bacteria > Pseudomonadati > Pseudomonadota > Gammaproteobacteria > Enterobacterales > Erwiniaceae > Erwinia > Erwinia amylovora. The sequence continues at coordinate 937,166 of NZ_CP066796.1, read as the reverse complement.
CCGCCACTACCAGCGAAGATCGGCGGGTCAGGCGTGTGACGATGTCGGCCAACACCTGATTACCGGCGATCGCCTGTAGCTGAATATGGAAAGCGGCCGACAGACGAATAGCCGCTGCGCCATCATGATGGTCATGCGCCTGCTGTTCCCGTTGGATAAGCGTTTCCAGCGCCGCCAGATGCGGGCGTTGACAGTGAGCCAGCACCTGCGGCAAATTTGCACACTCAATCAGGCTACGCGTGTGGAAAATATCCTGCGCCTCTTCGACCGTCGGCGTGGCGACCTGCGCACCACGTTTGGGCGTCAGGGTCACCATTTGCACCGCCGCAAGGCGCTGCAGTACCTTACGAATGCCGGTACGACTGACGCCAAACACTTCACTTAGCGCCTCTTCCGGCAGTTTGCTGCCTGGAGGAAGCTGGTGCTCAACGATCGCCGTCATCAGTGCCTGATAGATAGGTTCATCCTTGTCACTCAGGTCCGAGGCCGTTTTCAGCCCGCTCTCACTTGTCATTCACTCCCCCACTCAACTTCATTTTCTGCCAGAATCGTACACATAATAAATCGTTATTGTATACATGTAACCTCAATCTGGCCTGGATCCTGCAATGTCTCTGTTAAGCCAGTTATCAATCGCTCAATCAGAGGAGCAGGTTTTATGCCAAACAGTCGACGTTCTTCCACGCCAGCGGCGCCTGGCACCCCTGCAGGCTACAGCCCGCGCTTATGTAATGAGGATCTGGCACCTACCCGTGACCAGAACTGGAGCTGGTACAACATTTTCTCGTTCTGGATGTCTGACGTACACAGCATGGGTGGCTATGTGGTTGCCGCCAGCTTCTTTACGCTCGGCCTTGCCAGCTGGCAGGTGCTGCTGTGCCTGCTGGGCGGTATCTGTATTGTGCAGCTGTGCGCTAACCTGGTGGCTAAGCCCAGTCAGATGGCCGGGGTGCCTTATGCGGTTATCTGCCGTCAGGCATTCGGCGTGTTTGGCGCGAATATCCCGGCGGTGATCCGCGGCCTGATCGCCTTTGCCTGGTACGGTATTCAGACATGGCTGGCGTCTAATGCGCTGATGCTGGTATCCCTGAAGTTCTGGCCGGGGCTGGCCGCACTGACGCATACGTCGTGGATTGGGTTATCAACGCTTGGCTGGATCTGCTTCTCAATGATGTGGCTGTTACAGGCGATAGTGTTCTGGCACGGAATGAACGCGATTAAACGCTTTATTGATGTGGCTGGCCCGGCGGTGTACGTGGTGATGGGGGCGCTGGCTGGCTGGATTGTATACAAAACCGGTTTTGACGGCATTTCATTTACGCTGGCCAGCAAGGGACTGTCCGGTAGCCAGCAGGTATGGCAGATGATTACCGCCACCGCACTGGTGGTTTCATACTTCTCCGGCCCGCTGCTGAACTTTGGTGACTTTTCGCGTTATGCGAAAAACATGGGTGAGATCCGCCGGGGCAACCGCTGGGGGCTGCCATTCAACTTCCTGCTTTTCGCCATCGTGACCGTGGTTATCGTCTCTGGTACGCAATCGCTGTTTGGCCGCATGATCACCGATCCGATTGAAACTGCCAGCATGGTCGGCAACGATCTGGCGGTAGCGCTTGGTCTGCTAACGATGATCACCGCCACCGTCGGCATTAATATCGTCGCCAACTTTGTCTCTCCGGCGTTTGACTTCTCCAACTGTTCGCCACAGAAAATCAGCTTCCGCACCGGCGGCATGATCGCTGCGGTCGGTTCTGTGCTGCTGACGCCGTGGAATTTGTTCCAGTCGCCTGAGCTGATCCATTACACGCTGGATGTGCTGGGAGCCTGCATCGGGCCGCTGTTCGGCATCCTGCTGGCTGACTTCTACCTGGTTAAACGCAGCCAGATTTCCGTCGACGATCTGTTCAACGATACGCCACAGGGCAAGTACTGGTATCGCGGCGGCTTTAATCCAAAAGCTATTGCGGCTCTGCTGCCGTCGGTGGCGCTGGGCCTGCTGATTAGCTTCACTCCCTCACTGCACACGGTGGCTAACTTCAGCTGGTTTATCGGCGTGGCGCTGGGGGGCGGGATTTATCGCTGGGTAGCGCGGGACGAGGTGGTAAGAAGCGCAACTCAGGGTTATGTCCGTCATGTCGCGTTGCAGGAAGAATAAAACGACGAAAGGCCGATTCTTTCGAATCGGCCTTCCTGTATATCTGGCGGAACGGACGGGGCTCGAACCCGCGACCCCCTGCGTGACAGGCAGGTATTCTAACCAACTGAACTACCGCTCCGCGCTGTGTTCCCCGTCGGGAACGAGGCGGATATTACGGGGCTGTATCAACTTCGTCAACGCTTTTTCAGTAGAATAAGCTTAACTGCGTTTTTTTTCAGCGCAACGCGCGGTTCAGCCATCAATTTCTTGTGGACGCCACAGGCAGCTGCCACCTTTTTTCTCAACCAGATCGAGACGTGCTTCGTGCGCCATCAGTTCCTGTTCGCTGGCGCGCACCACGCGCAAGCCAGAAGCGGGCCGCGCTATGCGCTGGATGGTCTCACCGTCCTGCTGCTTTTCACGCTCCCCTTCCATCGAGAATGCCAGCGAGGTCTGCCCGCCGGTCATGGTCAGGAACACCTCCGCCAGAATTTCGGAGTCAAGCAGTGCGCCGTGCAGTGTACGCTTGCTGTTATCTATCTCGTAGCGTGAGCACAGCGCATCAAGGCTGTTGCGCTTGCCGGGGAACAGCTTACGCGCCATCGCCAGACTATCGGTGATTTTGCAGAAGGTTTCCGTTTTCGCTATGCCGCGCTGCAGTTTGGCAAACTCATAATCCATAAAGCCGATGTCGAACGAGGCGTTATGGATCACCAGCTCGGCACCGTTTATGTAGGCCAGGAAGTCGTCAGCGATCTGTGCAAAGGTCGGTTTGTCCAGCAGGAATTCATCGGCAATACCGTGCACGCCGAACGCTTCCGGGTCGATCAACCGATCGGGCTTGAGATAAACATGGAAGTTATTGCCGGTCAGACGGCGGTTGATCACCTCAACAGCACCGATTTCAATAATACGGTGCCCCTCATAGTGGACACCGATCATGTTCATACCGGTGGTTTCGGTATCGAGTACGATCTGACGCGTTGTATTTACTGTGCTCATAGGACCCGTTTATGTCAGACTTGGCGTTTTTTCTACGGGGAGTCTACCAGAGATGCTTAAGCAGGTAGAAATTTTCACCGACGGTTCGTGCCTGGGTAACCCAGGCCCCGGCGGTTACGGCGCCATTATGCGTTACGGTAAACATGAGAAGACCTTTAGCGCCGGTTTCCATCTGACCACCAACAACCGCATGGAAATGATGGCGGCAATTGTGGCACTGGAAGCCTTGACCCAGCCCTGTGCAGTGGTGCTCAGCACCGACAGCCAGTATGTTCGCCAGGGGATCACCAGCTGGATCCATAACTGGAAAAAACGCGGCTGGAAAACTGCCGACAAAAAACCAGTGAAAAATGTCGATCTGTGGAAACGGCTGGACGCGGCGCTCAGCCATCACGACATTCACTGGAAGTGGGTTAAGGGACATGCTGGTCACGTCGAAAACGAACGCTGCGACGAGCTGGCGCGGACCGCAGCAGGAAATCCCACCCTGGACGATGTCGGCTATCAGTCTGAAGCCTGATGTTCAGCGCGAAGGGGCCTTACCATTTTGCGCATCGACTCGCACATCAGCCCCGCTACGCTATTGACTGGTCACGCCCACGGCGTGCAGACGCCGTTTTCCCGCACTTTTTTTCGCCGGATTCTTAGTTAACGGGAAGGTACGTTTGCGGGCTACTATCAGGTTCATACAGCCCAGCGCGGGGAGATGAGTGCTGATCATTTCCCCCCCCTGACAGTTCCACGGCAATACCTGAAAACATGTGCGCCGTATCACTTCGTAGTTCAGCAGGCTCAGCCAGTCAAGCAGACGCATCTGGCTGTACATGCTGCTATTCCAGGGGATGCGGCGGTGGAGGCCTGGTATCAGTTTGCCTATCCCTAACAGGCTGAAAAGATTAAAGCCACTGATGATTATCCAGCCATCATCGATCAGTATGCGATCTACTTCACGCAGAAGGCAATGCGGGTCACTGCTCCACGCCAGGGTATGTGCTAACAGGCAGGCATCCACCGATTTTGACTCAAACGGCAAACTTAGCGGGTCGGCACGTACCTGCATCAGATCCCCGCTGAAACCCACATTAACCTGATGGGTTATTGCACAGCTTTCCGTATCAATTTCAGCACTGAGCCTGCCAATCTTCAGCAGGTGGTAACCAAAAATTTTACCCAGGCTTGGGCGGAGCTGATGCACCAGCGCATCGCGGTAATATTCGCCGCAGGGTATTTGCGACCAGGATTCAGGCACAAGGCGGATTTGACGTGTTTTAGCAGGCTTCATGCTTTACCATCTTCTTTTCCATCGTGCGCATCTAAAGAGGTGAATATGAATCTTACCAGCATTCCTGCCTTGCAGGATAACTACATCTGGACCTTAAATGATGATAGCGGCCGCTGTCTGATTGTCGATCCCGGAGAAGCGGGCCCGGTACTGCGTGCGATAAAGCAAAATCATTGGCAGCCGCAGGCGATTTTGCTTACCCATCATCATTATGATCACGTGGGCGGGGTGGAAGAATTGTTAGTACATCACCCCGATTTGATCGTTTATGGCCCACAAGAAACATGCGATAAAGGCGCCAACAACCTCATCGGCGACGGTGACCATATCGAAGTTTTGGGGTTAGATTTCACGATTATTGCCACGCCGGGTCACACTTTAGGACATATCTCATATTTCAGCAAACCTTATCTTTTTTGCGGGGACACCTTATTTTCAGCAGGCTGCGGCCGGCTTTTCGAAGGGACTGCAAAACAGATGTTTGATTCATTTCAGAAACTTAACGAACTACCGGATGATACGCTGATTTGTTGCGCGCATGAATATACTTTATCAAACCTTACCTTTTCTCATCACATTTACCCGCAAGAGGCAGAAATAACGCGCTATTACCATGAAATTAAAGAGTTACGCGCAAAAAATGGCATAACTTTGCCAACAAAACTGGCTCATGAACGTATAATAAATGTTTTTTTACGCACCAAAGATGTTGAATTACAAAGATTAATAAGCCAAGACACTGCACAACTTACTGAATGTCAAACTTTTGCGATTCTACGCGAGAAGAAAGACAGTTTTTGAGATTTAAGGTTGTGTTGTGGTGATCGACCACGTATTATTGCTCGTCTTTTAAGCGAACTATTGACACATACATGAAGGCTAAAGCGATCATACTCGCCTCAGTCTTGCTGGCCGGGTGCCAGGCATCAGGGCACGATGCCAATATCCCGGAACAGCATGCACAGAGTTTGTCTTCGGCAAGTGAAAATGGACAGTACACAGATAATATGTTGTCGCCGCGCTGGCAGGATGATGGAACGTCCCTTGCGCAAGACAAAGATTTGTGGAATTTCATAAGCGACGAGCTGAAGATGAAGGTTCCGGATAATTACCGGATACGCGAACAAAAACAGAAATACCTGAGTAATAAGAGCTATCTCCACGATGTAACATTACGGGCAGAGCCGTATATGTACTGGATAGTCGAGCAGATTAAGCAACGTAAAATGCCGATGGAACTGGTACTACTACCCATAGTGGAGAGCGCTTTTAACCCGCATGCCACATCATCTGCAAACGCCGCTGGCATTTGGCAGATTGTGCCGCAAACGGGACGAAATTATGGCCTGAAGCAGACTCAGTGGTACGACGGACGACGCGATATCGTCGCCTCTACCAAGGTCGCTCTGGATATGATGCAGCGTCTTAACGACATGTTCGACGGTGACTGGTTACTGACCGTTGCCGCCTATAACAGTGGTGAAGGCCGCGTGCTCAAAGCGATGAAAACCAACAAGGCTAAAGGGCGACCCACGGACTTCTGGTCACTGGCGCTGCCAAGAGAAACGACTGTTTACGTACCGAAAATGCTGGCGCTGGGGCAAATCCTCAAGAACAGCAAGCGCTATGGGGTCAGTCTGCCAACACCGAACAAAACGCGCGCTCTGGCACGCGTTGAAGTCGGTCAACAGATTGAGCTGACACAGGCTGCAGAAATGGCAGGTATGTCGTTAAGCAAGCTGGAAAGCTTTAATACCGGCTATCGGCGTGGCACCACGGCACCTAATGGTCCTCATTACATTATGGTTCCAAAGTCCAACGTGGCTAAACTGCGTGACTCCCTGGCAACCGGCGATATCGCGGCAGTTCAGTCGACGTCTCTGGCTAAGAACAGCGTTCCTCCGGTATCTTATAAGGTACGTAGCGGTGATACCCTTTCCGGCATTGCTAAACGTCTTGGGATCCCGGTAAAACATCTGCAGCGTACTAATAATTTGCTGGGTAGCAGCATCAAACCAGGCCAGACTCTGACCTTGGGTAGCAATATCGGTAAGCAGCAGCTGGCAGATAATGGCGACAGCATCACCTATCAGGTGCGTAAGGGTGATTCTCTGGCTAGTATTGCAAAACGTCATGGCGTTAACATCAAAGATGTTATGCGCTGGAATAGCGGGTCCACAAGTGCCAGAAACATCCGGCCTGGTGATAAACTGACGTTGTTCGTAGCTGACAACGCCACGCCTGACAGCTAGTCATTGCTACCTTGCATGCATTTTCTGTTAAAAAGCCCGGTAAACCGGGCTTTTTTTATGGCTTGATGGCCTCAATGAAAAAGGTATCCGTGCTAAAACTTCCGTCCGGCTGCAAAGCATAATAGCGATGTACGTCATCAGGCGCCGAGCGCTGATAGGCACGAATCGCCTGCACCATGATCTCCGGCGTACGCATCCGTTCTGTCCGACTGCTCTAACGCCAGTCCGAGTTTTTCCTGTGATGCACACTGGTCGCTCAGCCCCGGCTCAGTTATCAGGGTTAACCATTTACCCGGGCTGTAATCCTGTACAGTTGAAGTGTCCCGCAGTGCCTCCACCGTTTGCAACCAGATATCTGACACAGGGTTACCCGGCGTACTTCGCGCAGCGCGCCAGTCACATCATGCCAGCGGTGCGCCGAATAGCGACTTATAACCATATCAAATTCCGCGTCACTAAAAGGCAGATTCTTCGCATACCCTTGTTGGGTAGTAAGATGATGATAGCCATGTGCATCTGCCGTTTCACCAGCGGTCACCGGCATCCTTTCAGACAGATCGTATGCGACGACTTCCTTAACATACTGCGCCGCAACAAAACTGGCGTGGCCTGCCCCACAACCTATATCCAGTACTCGTGCTTGAGGCGTCTCACTCAGCCGGTCTCCCAGCCGTAGCAGATCCGCTCCACTGGCATGCACCGCGCTGGTAAGAGATGCGTTGGCCTGTTCGCCAAATTGCTTATCAATGTTGTCATGATGATTATTGCCATGGCAAAAAACGCTTTAATTCGTACCAGCCGGAGAGTCAAAATTAAACTCAACCAATAGTGGGTTATGATCGGATGCGCGCGTTACCAGTACTGATGCTTCAGTCACGTCCATCCCACGATAGAAAATAAAATCCAATGGCCGACCGAAAGCTTTACGACGATGATCGTCGGTAAAACGTACCTCACGTAGTCCCATTTCCCTGGCAAAGCGATAGAGCGCATTAATCCTCTGACGGCTCCATGCATTGAAATCACCGGCCATAATCACCGGCCCCTGATGGTGAATAATTTGCTCACCGATCGGTCCGAGCTGTTTGCTGTATACATCAATACCCAGACTAAAATTTACCGCATGAATGTTAACTACCATCAGCACCTGGTCGTTTGGCAGAGGATAGGCTGTAACAAGCGCGGATTTAGACAATCGTAATAGCGGTTCGCGCTCGCGCAGAGGGCAGCAGTAGATGGCATGTGCTGATGCCAGCGTCATCACCCCTGAAGGGTGTTGCGGGAGTACAAAGGCAGGGACCTGATCGGCGACCAGGTAATTATTGGTGGCAAAACGCACCAGTTCCGGGGTGGTTTGCGCTTCCTGTAACAGGACGAGATGGGCATTTTTACCAAAATCCTGCAACACTGAAAGCCAGTCGGCACGCTGCTGCTTAAATATATTCCAAACCAGAACTTTAAGACGGGTTCCGTCGGTTAAAGGCACTCCGGGCGGTAATGCCTGCCCAAGATGCAGCATTGCCACGGGAGGAAATATGCGCTCCGCTGGCTGACCTGCTACATATCTCATGGCATATGTTTTTTTCCGCACTTTACCGCCTGCATTGTTGCAACTGAATGGGCTAACTATCCCTCAGTTATAGGGGCTTTATGGTCTGGTTTCAATCGGTGACCGCTGAATGAAATAGGTTAGTGCTTAAGAAGACGCAAAACCTGATTTTAAATACAAAAAAACCCTGACTCATAAGAGTCAGGGTTTCCTGTTTTAGTGGCGGAACGGACGGGGCTCGAACCCGCGACCCCCTGCGTGACAGGCAGGTATTCTAACCAACTGAACTACCGCTCCACCGATTCTGTACTGATATCAGAAAACGTCTGATTTCAGGTGTATCACCTTTACCTTGTCAGGGGTAAAGTCGCGACCAGATGACTGGTCTGTATTTGATGCCTGGCAGTTCCCTACTCTCGCATGGGGAGACCCCACACTACCATCGGCGCTACGGCGTTTCACTTCTGAGTTCGGCATGGGGTCAGGTGGGACCACCGCGCTAAAGCCGCCAGGCAAATTCTTTGTGCACGAAACGGATCTTTTTCACTGGTGCCGCACTGGCCGCGCCTGTAAACTCAGTCACATACCTCAGTATGCGCTTTCCTTCACTGCACCTGCCGCCTTGCTTCAGCACAAAATCTTTCGTTTCCTGCAAATCTGTTTTCCGGTGAACAAGCTGAATATCGTTTTTCGTCTCTCAACACAACCCAGAACGCTTCTGGCGTTGTAAGGTTAAGCCTCACGGGTCATTAGTACCGGTTAGCTCAACGCATCGCTGCGCTTACACACCCGGCCTATCAACGTCGTCGTCTTCAACGTCCCTTCAGGACTCTCAAGGAGTCAGGGAAGATTCATCTCGAGGCAAGTTTCGCGCTTAGATGCTTTCAGCGCTTATCTTTTCCGCACTTAGCTACCGGGCAATGCCATTGGCATGACAACCCGAACACCAGCGGTGCGTTCACTCCGGTCCTCTCGTACTAGGAGCAACCCCTCTCAATCTTCCAGCGCCCACGGCAGATAGGGACCGAACTGTCTCACGACGTTCTAAACCCAGCTCGCGTACCACTTTAAACGGCGAACAGCCGTACCCTTGGGACCTACTTCAGCCCCAGGATGTGATGAGCCGACATCGAGGTGCCAAACACCGCCGTCGATATGAACTCTTGGGCGGTATCAGCCTGTTATCCCCGGAGTACCTTTTATCCGTTGAGCGATGGCCCTTCCATTCAGAACCACCGGATCACTATGACCTGCTTTCGCACCTGCTCGAGCCGTCACTCTCGCAGTCAAGCCAGCTTATGCCATTGCACTAACCTCACGATGTCCGACCGTGATTAGCTGACCTTCGTGCTCCTCCGTTACTCTTTGGGAGGAGACCGCCCCAGTCAAACTACCCACCAGACACTGTCCCCACGCCGGATTACGGCGCCAGGTTAGAACATCAAACGTTAAAGGGTGGTATTTCAAGGTTGGCTCCACGCAGACTGGCGTCCACGCTTCAAAGCCTCCCACCTATCCTACACATCAAGGCTCAATGTTCAGTGTCAAGCTGTAGTAAAGGTTCACGGGGTCTTTCCGTCTTGCCGCGGGTACACTGCATCTTCACAGCGAGTTCAATTTCACTGAGTCTCGGGTGGAGACAGCCTGGCCATCATTACGCCATTCGTGCAGGTCGGAACTTACCCGACAAGGAATTTCGCTACCTTAGGACCGTTATAGTTACGGCCGCCGTTTACCGGGGCTTCGATCAAGAGCTTCTCCTTACGGATAACCCCATCAATTAACCTTCCGGCACCGGGCAGGCGTCACACCGTATACGTCCACTTTCGTGTTTGCACAGTGCTGTGTTTTTAATAAACAGTTGCAGCCAGCTGGTATCTTCGACTGGCTTCAGCTCCACGAGCAAGTCGCTTCACCTACGCGCCAGCGTGCCTTCTCCCGAAGTTACGGCACCATTTTGCCTAGTTCCTTCACCCGAGTTCTCTCAAGCGCCTTGGTATTCTCTACCTGACCACCTGTGTCGGTTTGGGGTACGATTGGATGTTACCTGATGCTTAGAGGCTTTTCCTGGAAGCAGGGCATTTGTTACTTCAGCACCGTGGTGCCTCGTCATCACGCCTCAGCCTTAAAGAGTTCCGGATTTGCCTGGAACTCAAGCCTGCACGCTTAAACCGGGACAACCGTCGCCCGGCTAACATAGCCTTCTCCGTCCCCCCTTCGCAGTAACACCCAGTACGGGAATATTAACCCGTTTCCCATCGACTACGCCTTTCGGCCTCGCCTTAGGGGTCGACTCACCCTGCCCCGATTAACGTTGGACAGGAACCCTTGGTCTTCCGGCGAGCGGGCTTTTCACCCGCTTTATCGTTACTTATGTCAGCATTCGCACTTCTGATACCTCCAGCATGCCTCACAGCACACCTTCGACGGCTTACAGAACGCTCCCCTACCCAACGGACGTATCCCGAAGTCGACTCGACTTTGATGGCGCATTGACGTCGCTGCGCTCCGTCAATCGTTATCCACTTCAGTGAATCTGCTTGGGTGATACGTCCGCTGCCGCAGCTTCGGTGCATGGTTTAGCCCCGTTACATCTTCCGCGCAGGCCGACTCGACCAGTGAGCTATTACGCTTTCTTTAAATGATGGCTGCTTCTAAGCCAACATCCTGGCTGTCTGTGCCTTCCCACATCGTTTCCCACTTAACCATGACTTTGGGACCTTAGCTGGCGGTCTGGGTTGTTTCCCTCTTCACGACGGACGTTAGCACCCGCCGTGTGTCTCCCGTGATAACATTCTCCGGTATTCGCAGTTTGCATCGGGTTGGTAAGCCGGGATGGCCCCTAGCCGAAACAGTGCTCTACCCCCGGAGATGAATTCACGAGGCGCTACCTAAATAGCTTTCGGGGAGAACCAGCTATCTCCCGGTTTGATTGGCCTTTCACCCCCAGCCACAGGTCATCCGCTAATTTTTCAACATTAGTCGGTTCGGTCCTCCAGTTAGTGTTACCCAACCTTCAACCTGCCCATGGCTAGATCACCGGGTTTCGGGTCTATACCCTGCAACTTAACGCCCAGTTAAGACTCGGTTTCCCTGCGGCTCCCCTATACGGTTAACCTTGCTACAGAATATAAGTCGCTGACCCATTATACAAAAGGTACGCAGTCACACCACGAAGGTGCTCCCACTGCTTGTACGTACACGGTTTCAGGTTCTGTTTCACTCCCCTCGCCGGGGTTCTTTTCGCCTTTCCCTCACGGTACTGGTTCACTATCGGTCAGTCAGGAGTATTTAGCCTTGGAGGATGGTCCCCCCATATTCAGACAGGATGTCACGTGTCCCGCCCTACTCATCGAACTCACAGCAAGTGCCTTTTTGTGTACGGGGCTGTCACCCTTTACTGCGCGACTTTCCAGACGCTTCCACTAAGGCACAAACTGATTCAGGTTCTGGGCTGTTCCCCGTTCGCTCGCCGCTACTGGGGGAATCTCGGTTGATTTCTTTTCCTCGGGGTACTTAGATGTTTCAGTTCCCCCGGTTCGCCTCATGCCACTATGTATTCATGACATGATAGTGCAACGGATTGCACTGGGTTTCCCCATTCGGGTATCGTCGGTTGTTGCGGTTCATATCACCTTACCGACGCTTATCGCAGATTAGCACGCCCTTCATCGCCTCTGACTGCCTGGGCATCCACCGTGTACGCTTAGTCGCTTAACCTCACAACCCACAAGCGTCCCTCTCCGGTTCACGTAATGGCTGCGCGTCGTGACGGCGGCGTTATGCAGTGCTCGCAATGCTCATGGACTCAAGTCCACTCCGCGTTGCTGCGCGCTGACGCCTTGCCTTCACTTAGCTCGCTCATTACTCAACCTGAGTAAGAGACCCTTTCGGGTGCAAGTATTTGAGAGACTCGAACATATCGTGGCTTCATTCTGATTACGGAGAATGAACACGACATGTCGTTTCAATTTTCAGCTTGTTCCGGATTGTTAAAGAGCATAATACTTCGCAGCATACTGTTAAACAGTACGCTCTGAAGTATTGAATGAAGAAAAACCATATGGTGGAGCTAAGCGGGATCGAACCGCTGACCTCCTGCGTGCAAGGCAGGCGCTCTCCCAGCTGAGCTATAGCCCCATACGGTCTTACAGAAACCTTTGTCTACCACTCGGAAGGAGTCACATTATTCTTCTTTAAGAAATAATGTAATTTCTTTTCAGGCAAGGCATGCGGGAGGGAAGTTTACTACAGTAAACGACCGAGTGCATATCGCAGCATGAGAAGAAATTTGGTAGGCCTGAGTGGACTTGAACCACCGACCTCACCCTTATCAGGGGTGCGCTCTAACCACCTGAGCTACAAGCCTGTAGAGGTTTTTCTGCTCGTTACTTTTTATCAGACAATCTGTGTGGACACTGCGCCGGAAGGTATCTTCAGGTAAGGAGGTGATCCAACCGCAGGTTCCCCTACGGTTACCTTGTTACGACTTCACCCCAGTCATGAATCACAAAGTGGTAAGCGCCCTCCCGAAGGTTAAGCTACCTACTTCTTTTGCAACCCACTCCCATGGTGTGACGGGCGGTGTGTACAAGGCCCGGGAACGTATTCACCGTAGCATTCTGATCTACGATTACTAGCGATTCCGACTTCACGGAGTCGAGTTGCAGACTCCGATCCGGACTACGACGCACTTTATGAGGTCCGCTTGCTCTCGCGAGGTCGCTTCTCTTTGTATGCGCCATTGTAGCACGTGTGTAGCCCTGGCCGTAAGGGCCATGATGACTTGACGTCATCCCCACCTTCCTCCGGTTTATCACCGGCAGTCTCCTTTGAGTTCCCGACCGAATCGCTGGCAACAAAGGATAAGGGTTGCGCTCGTTGCGGGACTTAACCCAACATTTCACAACACGAGCTGACGACAGCCATGCAGCACCTGTCTCACGGTTCCCGAAGGCACTTCCGCATCTCTGCAGAATTCCGTGGATGTCAAGGCCAGGTAAGGTTCTTCGCGTTGCATCGAATTAAACCACATGCTCCACCGCTTGTGCGGGCCCCCGTCAATTCATTTGAGTTTTAACCTTGCGGCCGTACTCCCCAGGCGGTCGACTTAACGCGTTAGCTCCGGAAGCCACTCCTCAGGGGAACAGCCTCCAAGTCGACATCGTTTACGGCGTGGACTACCAGGGTATCTAATCCTGTTTGCTCCCCACGCTTTCGCACCTGAGCGTCAGTCTTCGTCCAGGGGGCCGCCTTCGCCACCGGTATTCCTCCAGATCTCTACGCATTTCACCGCTACACCTGGAATTCTACCCCCCTCTACGAGACTCTAGCCTGCCAGTTTCGAATGCAGTTCCCAGGTTAAGCCCGGGGATTTCACATCCGACTTGACAGACCGCCTGCGTGCGCTTTACGCCCAGTAATTCCGATTAACGCTTGCACCCTCCGTATTACCGCGGCTGCTGGCACGGAGTTAGCCGGTGCTTCTTCTGCGGGTAACGTCAATGCAGGAGGTTATTAACCTCTCACCCTTCCTCCCCGCTGAAAGTACTTTACAACCCGAAGGCCTTCTTCATACACGCGGCATGGCTGCATCAGGCTTGCGCCCATTGTGCAATATTCCCCACTGCTGCCTCCCGTAGGAGTCTGGACCGTGTCTCAGTTCCAGTGTGGCTGGTCATCCTCTCAGACCAGCTAGGGATCGTCGCCTAGGTGAGCCATTACCTCACCTACCAGCTAATCCCATCTGGGCACATCCGATGGTGTGAGGCCCGAAGGTCCCCCACTTTGGTCCGTAGACGTTATGCGGTATTAGCTACCGTTTCCAGTAGTTATCCCCCTCCATCGGGCAGTTTCCCAGACATTACTCACCCGTCCGCCACTCGTCACCCAAGAGCAAGCTCTCTGTGCTACCGTTCGACTTGCATGTGTTAGGCCTGCCGCCAGCGTTCAATCTGAGCCATGATCAAACTCTTCAATTAAAAGTTCGATTTGCTGAAACCAGTCCAGCGATGCTCAATCGTAAAACGTCATAATGAATTTCATTATGTGTTCACTCTTAAGACTTGATATTTTTTTGACGCCCGGAGGCGTCTGATATCAATCCTGCGAGTGCCCACACAGATTGTCTGATAAATTGTTAAAGAGCGGTGCGCACAGTGCCTTGGCATCCTGTCGCGAGGTGGCGTATATTACGCTTTCCTCCTCCGGAGTCAACCTCTTTTACAGAAGTTTTTCCGGCGGTTCAGAACTTCCTGAACCTCTCCACACGCCGGCCGGTAAGCCGTTGTTCCGTGTCAGTGGAGGCGCATTATAGGGAGTTTCTCACGGCTGACAAGGGCTATTGATAAAAAACTTTTCAACCGTTCAATTTTCAGGCAAAAAGCCGTATTCAGGTGCTTTTTTGCCGGTTTAACAAACAAAAATGGGCATATTGCCCATTTTTGTTACTTGTCGTGATTACTGATGGGCAACGATAACGCCGGCATCAACATCCATCTCGATGGTTTTACCGGGTATCAACGCTCCCGACAGGATCTGCTGAGCCAGCGGGTTTTCAATCTGCTGCTGGATAGCTCGTTTCAAAGGCCTTGCACCATATACCGGGTCATAGCCATTTTCACCCAACTGCTGAAGTGCCGCGTCTGAAACATGCAGCGTAAAGCCACGTTCTTCCAGGCGCTGATAAAGGCGTTGCAGCTGTATACGCGCGATAGAAGCAATGTGCTCTTCACCCAGCGGGTGGAATACCACCAGCTCATCGATACGGTTAATGAACTCCGGCCGGAAATTTTGGCTGACCACCGACATCACCAGCTCTTTCATTTCGCCATAGTTCAACGCACCAAAACGTTCCTGAATCAGATCGGAACCCAGGTTAGAAGTCATGATCACCACCGTATTGCGGAAGTCGACCGTTCTGCCCTGCCCGTCCGTCAGGCGTCCGTCATCCAGTACCTGCAACAGAATGTTGAATACATCGGGGTGTGCCTTCTCAACTTCATCCAACAAAATGACTGAATAAGGACGGCGGCGTACCGCTTCGGTCAGATAGCCCCCCTCTTCATAGCCAACGTATCCGGGAGGCGCCCCGACCAGACGCGATACCGAATGTTTTTCCATAAATTCGGACATATCAATACGCACCATGGCATCGTCGCTGTCGAACATAAAGTTAGCCAGCGCTTTACACAGCTCGGTTTTACCCACCCCAGTGGGGCCGAGAAACAGGAACGAGCCAATCGGGCGGTTCGGATCCGCCAGCCCGGCGCGGCTGCGACGAATAGCGTTCGATACGGCTTCCACCGCTTCTTGCTGTCCAATCACCCGGGTATGCAGTTCCTGCTCCATACGCAGCAGCTTATCGCGTTCACCTTCCATCATGCGCGCCACCGGAATACCGGTCCAGCGCGCCAGTACATCGGCGATCTCAACGTCAGTTACGCGATTTCGCAGCAGGCGCATGGTTTTCCCTTCGGACTGAGTTGCCGCCGCCAGCTGTTTTTCCAGATCGGGAATTTTGCCGTACTGCAGTTCAGACATTTGACCAAGATCGCCCTGACGGCGTGCCTGTTCCATGTTCAGTTTCGCCTGTTCCAGCTCGGCTTTGATATGCTGAGTGCCTGAGAGCGACGCCTTTTCTGCTTTCCACTCTTCTTCCAGCTCAGAGTACTCACTTTCTTTCTGGCCCAGTTCACCTTCAAGCATCTCAAGGCGCTTAATACTGGCGTCGTCAGATTCTTTCTTTAACGCCTGCTGTTCCAGCTTAAGCTGAATAATACGCCGCTCTAGCCGGTCCAGTGATTCTGGCTTTGAGTCGATTTGCATACGAATACTTGATGCGGCTTCATCGATCAGGTCAATGGCTTTATCGGGTAACTGCCTGTCGGCGATATAGCGATGCGACAGCGTAGCCGCAGCGACAATAGCTGGATCGGTAATCTGCACATGGTGATGCAACTCATAGCGTTCTTTGAGTCCGCGCAAAATAGCGATGGTGTCTTCGACACTCGGTTCAGCGACAAAGACTTTCTGGAAACGGCGTTCAAGCGCGGCATCTTTTTCAATATACTGCCGATACTCATCCAGCGTGGTTGCCCCTACGCAGTGGAGTTCACCGCGCGCCAACGCGGGTTTCAACATATTGCCAGCATCCATCGCACCATCAGCTTTACCGGCACCCACCATGGTGTGCAGCTCGTCGATGAACAGAATGACGTTACCTTCCTGCTTTGACAGGTCATTGAGCACGCCTTTCAAGCGTTCTTCAAATTCACCCCGGTATTTTGCCCCGGCCACCAGCGCGCCCATATCCAGCGCCAGCACCCGGCGGCCTTTCAACCCTTCCGGGACTTCACCGTTAATAATCCGCTGGGCAAGGCCTTCAACAATGGCCGTTTTACCAACGCCGGGTTCGCCAATCAGCACAGGATTGTTTTTGGTACGGCGCTGCAACACCTGAATGGTACGGCGGATCTCTTCATCGCGGCCAATCACCGGGTCCAGCTTGCCCTGTTCGGCACGCTCGGTAAGATCTACCGTATATTTTTTCAAGGCCTGCCGTTGATCTTCTGAACCCTGATCGTTCACGTTTTCGCCTCCGCGCATCTGGTCAATGGATTTAGCGAGTTTCTCGCTGGTCGCACCGTGGGATTTTAACAAATCCGCCAGTGAGCCACGCGATTCAAGCGCTGCCAGGATAAAGAGTTCTGATGAGATAAAGTTATCTTTACGCTTCTGCGCCAGTTTGTCGCACAGGTTGAGTACCCTGACCAGGTCGGCAGAGGGCTGGACGTCACCATCAGTTCCTTCCACCTGTGGCAACCGGCTGATGGCCTGTTCGATAGCGCTGCGCAATGAAGGGACATCAATGCCTGCAGAAGTCAGCAGAGGACTAACGGATCCTCCTTCCTGTGTGAGAAGTGCGCTCATCAGGTGCAGAGGTTCAATGAATTGGTTATCGCGGCCCAAAGCCAGGGACTGGGCATCGGCGAGGGCAAGTTGGAATTTGTTAGTAAGACGATCCAGACGCATAATTTCCCCCTATCAGGTCAAATTGCTACTGGAGATTAAATGAGGTCATCCCTCAAATTTTCAAGTTAAATGACCGGATATTTTGGAGAAAAAAACACCATTCCAGACCGTCTTATGGCGCTAGGTTATATCAGCCAGATCAAAGTTGCCATACGTCCGGTAACGCCATCACGTCGGTAGGAGAAAAATTGCTCACTTCGGGTCATGGTACATTGGTGACAGTCCCAGATTTGGCGCACCCCGCTGGCTTGCAAACGCTGTTGGGCGATTAGCCCGAGGTCAGCATAAAACTTTCCCTCTGCCGGACGAAAAGCAGCTGAAGCGGCCTGATTTTTCCTCAGAAATGCCTCGCGCACTTCTGGCCCGACCTCAAATGCCTCCGGACCAATTGCAGGCCCCAACCAGGCACATATTTGCGATGGCGGAGCAGAAAACTCATTGATTGTCGCTTCCAGAATCCCATCACAGAGGCCGCGCCAGCCGGCATGAGCCGCTGCCACTTCGCGACCATCCTGTGAACAGAATAGTACCGGCAAACAGTCTGCCGTCATTACCGCACAGACCACGCCGGGCGTTCGGGTATAAGCCGCATCCGCACGTAGTGAGGACGGGGCCTTCCAGTCCAGCCTTAATACTCCAGTCCCGTGTACCTGCTCAAGCCACTGTGGCATTGAGGGCAGATCGGCCATTTCCAGCAGGCGCTGACGGTTAGTCAGCACATGCTGCAACTCATCGCCAACATGTGTGCCAAGGTTCAGGCTATCCCAGGGAGCCTGACTGACGCCGCCCTGCCGCGTACTGTTCACCGCTCGCACGTTAGCAGGAACTGACCACTGCGGTACGATCAGCGCCATTACCAGTCCAGCTGCTCTTTAAAGGCTTCGGTATCCGCTTTCAGTGCGTCGATCAGTTCGACCATATCCTGCGGTAGCGGTGCATGCCATTCCATTTCAATTCCGGAAATCGGATGATAAAGACGCAGCATGGTTGCGTGAAGCGCCTGACGGTCAAAAGCACGCAGTGTGGCAATAAAGGCTTCTGACGCCCCTTTCGGTGGGCGTGGACGACCGCCGTACAGCGGGTCACCCACCAGCGGATGGCTGATATGTGACATATGAACGCGGATTTGGTGGGTACGACCGGTTTCCAGACGCAAGCGCAGCCGCGTGTGGGCACGAAAGTGTTCCATGATGCGATAGTGCGTGGTGGCTGGTTTACCCATTGGGTGCACTGCCATATGGGTACGCTTGGTAGAGTGACGGCTGATCGGTTCATTAACCGTGCCGCCCGCGGTCATCCGCCCAATCGCCACCGCTTCATACTCACGGGTAATTTCACGGCGCTGCAGGGCATCGACCAGGTGAGTTTGTGAAGGGACGGTTTTGGCTACCACCATTAAACCGGTCGTGTCTTTGTCCAGGCGGTGCACGATCCCCGCGCGCGGAACGTCGGCAATGGCCGGAAAATGATGGAGTAGTGCGTTAAGAACGGTACCATCAGGGTTGCCGGCACCCGGGTGTACCACCAAATCACGCGGTTTATTGATCACCAGAATATCGTCGTCTTCGTAAACGATGTCCAGCGGGATATCCTGGGCTTCCCAGCGGGCTTCTTCTTCAATTTCCGCATCGATGCTAATTTGCTCACCGCCCAGCACCTTTTCTTTCGGTTTGTCGATGGTTGTGCCGTTGACGGTGATGCGCCGGTTGAGGATCCACTCTTTTATGCGAGAACGTGAATAATCAGGGAACAATTCGGCCAGAGCCTGATCTAAGCGTTGTCCGAGTTGCGATTCGGCTACCGTTGCATTGAGTTTTACTTGTTGTGCCATAAATAAGCAGCTTCTTTGTTAACGTTGGGTTTTCACGGCGATGCCGTTTAATGTAATGTGCTATCGTACCTGGTCACTATCGGAAGCTTAACGGACAGCTTCCTGAATAACACTCTGAGGATAAGCAAATCGTCATGACGCGTATGAAATATCTGGTGGCTGCAGCCACGTTGAGCCTGGCACTGGCTGGATGTTCCGGCTCCAGAGATGGGGTTCCTGACAGCCCACCTTCCGAGATCTATGCCACTGCCCAGCAAAAACTGCAGGACGGTAACTTTAAAGGAGCAATAACGCAACTGGAAGCGCTCGATAACCGCTATCCATTCGGCCCATACTCCCAGCAAGTTCAGCTTGACCTGATCTACGCATACTATAAAAATGCCGATTTGCCACTGGCACAGGCCGCTATTGACCGCTTTATGCGCCTGAATCCAACCCATCCGAACATTGATTACGTCATCTATATGCGTGGTTTGACGGATATGGCGCTGGATGACAGTGCACTGCAGGGCTTTTTTGGTATCGACCGTTCAGACCGGGATCCCACCCATGCGCGTGATGCGTTTAAAGACTTCTCACAGCTGCTGCGTGGTTATCCAAACAGTCAGTACGCCACTGATGCGCGCAAACGCCTGGTGTTCCTGAAGGAGCGCCTGGCGAAGCATGAGCTATCCGTGACTGAATTCTACACTAAACGCGGAGCTTATGTTGCAGTGGTTAATCGCGTTGAGCAAATGCTGAAAGATTACCCGGACACCCGGGCAACCCGCAAGGCTCTGCCGCTGATGGAAAATGCTTACCGCCAGCTGCAGCTAAATGCGCAAGCCGAGCGCGTGGCAAAAATTATTGCGGCCAATCAGGCCTGAGCCTGAAGACATCACCCACAGTGCTGGTGACATGACGCGAGTTTGACATCGCCTGTTTCCATCACAATGATGCAAAAGGGTTCATGTTTATCATGAACCCTTTTTTAAGGTTTTTTCACTCGCCCGCCGGAACAGTGGCGACAAAATCAGCTGTTGAATGAATACTCAACCCGCTTAACCTGTCAAACATGCCATTGAAAATGTCCCCCGACAACCCTTGCGGGCACTTTTATTGGCTGACATCACCATTTTCTTCCAACTGACAAAAAGCGACAAAAAAATGTGATTTCAATCACGATTTTTAAGTTTTTTCACGCTATGCTTAAATCACCAAGACGGAAATGACAGAGAGGTAAGTACTATGGTTCTGAACATTACCAGCAAGCAAATGGATATTACTGCGGCTATTCGCCAGCATGTCGAAGACCGTCTGGCCAAGCTTGAAAAGTGGCAAACCCACCTGATTAACCCGCACATTGTTCTGTCAAAAGAGCCGAAAGAATTCGTCGCTGATGCCAATATCAACACGCCTAACGGCCCGCTAGTCGCCAGCGCCAAGCATGAAGATATGTATACGGCCATTAACGATTTGATCAACAAACTTGAGCGCCAGCTGAACAAAGTTCAGCATAAGGGAGAAGCGCGCCGCGCCTCCGCCAGCGTGAAAGATCTCAGCGTGGTCGAAGCTGAAGAAGAGTGAGTTCACATCCGTCGACAACGCGCCTGCGGGCGCGTTTTTTATTGACAAAATGAAATTGCAGCGGTTACTTTAAGGTCATGTTAATGATGAATATCTCAATGAAACGCGTACCGTTTATCTTCGCATTATTTTTTACCTTCCCCTGAACAGGGAGGCAATTCGTCGTGTAAGAAGTCATGCGAAGACGAACAATAAAGCCTCCCACCGGGAGGTTTTTTTTTAGCCACACTGACAGGTAGCAAATATGAATCCCGAAAACCCGTTGCTGGCTCTGCGCGGAAAAATCAGCGCACTGGATGAACAACTGCTGACGCTGCTGGCACAGCGTCGTGCGCTGGCCGTAGACGTTGCCAAAGCCAAAATGGACACCCATCGTCCGGTACGCGATATTGACCGTGAACGCGATCTGCTGGAACATCTGATCGCACTGGGGAAAAGCCACAAGCTGGATGCCCACTATATAACACGCCTGTTCCAACAAATTATTGAAGACTCGGTACTGACTCAGCAGGCGTTACTGCAAAAACACCTGAACAATACCAGCGCCCATTCGGCACGTATCGCATTTCTTGGCCCGAAAGGCTCCTACTCGCATCTGGCTTCACGCCACTATGCGGCCCGTCACTTTGATAGCTTTATTGAGAGTGGCTGCCTGAAATTCCACGATATATTCAACCAGGTAGAAACCGGCCAGGCTGATTACGCTGTATTGCCCATTGAAAATACCACCTCCGGCTCGATTAATGATGTGTATGACCTGCTCCAGCAAACCAGCCTGTCGATCGTTGGGGAGATCACCATTCCTGTCGATCACTGTGTGCTGGTATCGGGCAGTACCGACCTGCAGCAGGTTGAAACGGTCTACAGCCATCCGCAACCCTTCCAACAGTGCAGCCAGTTTGTTAACCGCTACCCACACTGGAACATTGAGTACACCGAAAGTACCGCAGCCGCAATGGAAAAAGTTGCCGCTATGAACTCGCCAAAAGTTGCCGCGCTGGGCAGTGAGGCCGGCGGTGCACTGTACGGCTTGCAGGTACTGGAACGTCATCTTGCTAATCAACGTCAGAACATTACCCGCTTTATCGTGTTGGCGCGTAAGCCGGTTGAGGTGTCACTGCAGGTGCCGGCGAAAACCACGCTGATTATGGCGACCGGACAGCAGGCTGGTGCCCTGGTTGAAGCGCTGTTAGTGCTGCGTAAACATCATCTGACCATGAGTAAACTGGAGTCTCGTCCCATTACCGGCAACCCGTGGCAGGAGATGTTTTACATCGATTTCCAGGGGAATCTGCGTAGCGAAGAAGTTCAGCAGGCGCTGAGTGAACTGACACAGCTCACCCGTTCGCTGAAGGTGCTGGGCTGCTACCCGAGTGAAAATATTGTCGCGGTCGACCCACAGTAATCGCGGATATTGCGCCAGCTGGTTGTGCGGCTGGCGTGTGCTACGCACGCCTGGTAACGAAATTAATCAGCGTCCTGGAGCTGGGCAGCCTGACTGACGTCGATGCCGAAGAGGGGGCGTTTTGCATCCACAGGTGGTCTTTGTAATCCACTACGCACCACCGGAGACGACTCACCCGTCCGGGAAGAACGGTAGTCGCTATTTCGCCACGCGTGAACAGCGGCTCTATCCACGGTGAGCTGTCGAGATGGCGCCGGATAAGTTAAGGATGGCGAAAAAAGTTATCCGGCGAAATTTGTCGATATTGATATGCAGCAGCAGGCCGACAGCCGCTATCGGCGTTTCTATCACGCTGTCGATGAATGAAACCATTGCCAGCGCGAAAGAAACAAAGACCCGGCCACTCAGGGGCCTCACACAGCGGCCAGCTTACGCCCGGCTGTCGTTCGCCTGGCGTAACAGCGTGCGGCTTTCCGCCTGGAAGCGTTGCGCGTAGTCGCCAAACCATTGCTCAACCTGACGGAAACTGGCGATAAACGCCTGCTTGTCGCCATGTTCTAACAGCTTAATCGCCTCGCCAAAACGCTGATAGTACCGCTTAATCAGCGCCAGGTTGTTCTCAGAGGACATAATGATATCCGCATAGAGCTGCGGATCCTGGGCGAACAGCCGCCCAACCATCGCCAGCTCCAGACGGTAAATGGGTGATGAGAGCGCCAGCAGCTGCTCCAGCTGGACATTCTCTTCAGCCAAATGCAGGCCATAAGCAAAGGTGGCAAAGTGTCGCAGCGCCTGAATAAACGCCATGTTCTGGTCGTGTTCCTCCGCGCCAATGCGATGCAGGCGAGCCCCCCAAACCTGGATCTGTTCCAGGAACCACTGCCAGGCTTCTGGCTGGCGACCCTCGCACCATACCACCAGCTGTTTAGCCAGGCTTCCGCTGTCCGGGCCAAACATCGGGTGTAAACCCAATACCGGGCCAGAATGCGCAGCCAGCATCGCCTGTAACGGTTTTTGCTTCACTGAAGCCAGGTCGACCAAAATACAGTCCCGGGCCAGCGGTGGCAGCTCGCTAATCACCTTTTCGGTAAGATGAATAGGCACGCTGACGATCACCATACCGGCGTTGGCCAGCAGGCTTTCAGCATTGACCCAGTCTTCTTTATCCAGAATTTTTACCTGATAGCCAGACAGGGTCAGCATCTTTTCAAACAGCCGCCCCATCTGGCCATTGCCGCCAACGATCACCACCGGACGCAGCTCAGGACATAACGTTTTGTAGCCTTTATCGTTTTCGCTGGTGTACGACTCGCGCATTACCCGGCGCAGCACGTCTTCGATCAGATCCGGCGGCACCCCCAGCATTTCAGCTTCTTTGCGGCGCGAGGCCAACATGGCCGCTTCTCGTTCAGGAACGTAAATCGGCAATCCGTAGCGGCTTTTGACTGCGCCCACTTCCTCAACCAGCGCCATCCTGTTGGCCAGCAGGTCCAGCAGCGCTTTATCCACTGCATCAATTTGATCGCGTAATGCGCTCAGTTCAGCCACCATAACTCGTTATTCCTCTTGCGACAGACGCGCCGCCAGTGCTCCATCCAGATCCTGATACATTTCACGCAGCAAATTTTCGGTCGTTTCCCAGTTGATACAGGCATCCGTCACGGAAACGCCATAGCGCATTTCGCTGCGCGGCTGCTCGGAAGACTGATTGCCTTCGTGAATGTTGCTTTCCAGCATCAGGCCGATAATAGAGCGGTTGCCATCTTTGATCTGCGCGACCGCAGACTCGGCAACGCCCGACTGGCGGCGGAAATCTTTATTAGAATTGCCATGACTGCAATCTATCATCAAGGAAGGACGGAGTCCCGCCTGCAGCATCTCTTTTTCGCACTGAGCAACATCTTGCGGGCCGTAGTTGGGCTGTTTACCGCCGCGCAGAATGACATGCCCGTCCGGGTTGCCCTGAGTTTGTAGCAGGCACACCTGCCCCGCCTGATTGATACCCACAAAACGGTGCGGCTGCGCCGCAGCACGCATGGCATTAATCGCCGTAGCGAGGCTGCCGTCGGTCCCATTTTTGAATCCAACCGGCATCGACAAGCCAGAAGCCATTTCGCGGTGCGTCTGCGACTCGGTAGTACGCGCACCAATGGCAGACCAGCTGAACAGATCGCCCAGATACTGCGGGCTGTTAGGATCCAGCGCTTCGGTTGCCAGAGGCAGGCCGATCTCTACCAGGTTCAGCAGCAGCTTACGGGCAATGTGCAACCCCGCTTCCATATCGAAGGTGTTATCCATGTGCGGATCGTTGATCAATCCTTTCCAGCCTACGGTGGTGCGCGGCTTTTCGAAGTAGACACGCATCACAATGTAAAGCCTGTCGCCAACCCGATCGGCCAGCTTTTTCAGATCGCGTGCGTAGGCCAGCGCAGCTTCAGGATCGTGAATGGAGCACGGGCCGCACACCACCAGTAAACGATGATCTTTACCGCTGATAATGTCAGAGATCACCCGGCGTGAAGCGGTGATCTGGCCTTCCAGCACATTGTCCAGCGGGTACTGCTTTTTCAGCTCTTCCGGGGTTATCAGAACCTGTTCATCAGCGATATGGACATTATTGAGCGCATCTTTTTGCATGATCGTTATCCTGGAAATTCGTTTTAATGGGATCCTTAAAAGGTTAGATGCAACTGTACCATAATGAGTACATAAAACAACGCGTGGTGTACACATTAATTACCAGAGTAAAAAAATTCGGCAGATTAATTAATAAATCCCTTTTTAATCATGAAATTAAATTAAATAACCATTAAATATTTGCGTAAATAAAAGATTACAGCAACCAGTGAAAATCCAAAGCATCGGTGGTTTTTTCAGTATATTCAAACCACTACTTCTAATCTGAGACAGGGGTTTGTAACTGGTGCCCTTCGCCTCTGTGCGCCACTTTTGCAGACCCGTTGAATTTAGCGTTACGCCCTTTTTGAAAAATCGTTAAGCAGCCGGGATGATTACCACCCGTTTCGGCCCGATGGTGTTAGCCTGCAGGTCGGGTAACATCGCTGTTTAACCGCGTATTGAGCGCATCAACATGCTTAATAGGGCACGCTGCTGCCCGGGCTGTTCCCTATTTTCCGCCAACAGCCAGTAGCGCAAGACGTTAATCAGCGCGGGCCATTCACCGTCAATGATTGAGAACCCGTCAGAGTCACGCGGTCGATTTTTGCGTACCATCAGCTAACGGAAGCTACCTTCACAGGTGAAGCCCTTACGCCGCGTTGCGCTATGGGGTATTCAGCGCGTCTCACTTCCACTCACAGCGGCGATAGCCCGGCGCAAAGGTGTTAGCTATCATCACCCACAGGGCTTCGGTGCCGATCACTGTACGCTTTATCAGCGGTGACCAGACTACGCCGCCGATCTCCGGCGCACCGTTAGCCTGGTCAATACGCAAATAAGACAGCAGACCGACCGGGTTATGTCGCTGCGCGCAAACAACGGTAAAGGTCACAAAGCCTTTTACCGCCGCCAGCTGACTGAGCCAGAGGTGCAATGCCGCCAGTGAAGCAGGACGATTTTCCTTCAGATAAGTCCTGTTACTGTTATCGGGCGCGCAGGCAAAAGCCGCATACAGATCGTCCGCGTGCTGCCCACTGTCCAGCGGCTCCAGCCGCCAGTATCGTCCGCTCCTCACTTTGGCTGCTGGCAGGGGAACAGACTGCCAGTGCGGTAATGCCGCTCCGACAGGCTGACCAGATTCGTTAATACGCTGCATCAGGTTCCTCTTCTGGTAAAGGGCATATCACAGGACCTGGACGGCTTGCCAGCTTCGTACACCTGCTTTAGGATGCTTTTTTGACCTGGATGGATTTTGACCTGGATGGAACACGCAAATGCCCTCTGTTCGTTTAGCTCTGGTTGGTGACTACCGTGCCGATGCCGTCGCGCATCAGGCTATCCCGCTGGCAATAACCCTTGCCGCACAATCCCTTCATCTTGACGTCAGTCCACAATGGTTGCCGACTGCCAGCATCACCGATCGTAGCCAGCTACGTGATTATGATGCCATCTGGCTGGTGCCCGGCAGCCCCTATATCAATGATGACGGTGCTTTTCTGGCTATCAGCTATGCGCGCGAAAACAACGTGCCGTTCCTCGGTTCTGCGGCGGGTTCCAGTACGCTATCGTGGAATATGCAAGCCATGTCATGGGCTGGGGCGATGCCGGACATGCCGAAACTGACAGCGGTGGGCGGCTGGTGATTGCGCCATTAAGCTGTTCTCTGGTGGAAAAAAGCGGGGATATATTGATTGAGCCGGGCACGCTGCTGGCACAGGCATATGGCAAGACGGAGAGCACCGAAGGCTATCACTGCAACTTTGGCGTTAATCCTGATTTTGTCGCCGACCTGAAATCATTTCCGCTGCGCCTGAGCGCCCACGATCGCGACGGCGATGTACGGGCGATGGAGCTAGCGGGCTACCGCTTTTACGCTGCCACGCTGTTCCAGTCTGAGCGTGCCGCGCTGCGTAACGCGCTGTCACCGCTGGTGGTAGAACTGCTGCGCGCCGCAAGCGTGGCAATAGCAGCCCGGAATAGCAAACATCCTGTATTGTAATAAATGTAGGTGCCATTGAGTTTAATTGAGGTATGCGACCGGCTGCGGCGGCAAAGGTCAACTCTGCTGGCAGCTTGTACAGTCCGGTTAGCTTACCTGACGAGGGGAACTCACCGGATAATGGCAATGATTTTAGTTTTCAGGCTGACAAAATGCGCTATCAAATCTCATCTACATTTGCCAGCTTGTTAAGAGGGAATGCCTTTGTACTAACCTTAAACGGCAGGTGAATATGCAGGATTTTGTTTTCGCCAGGTGTCCAGGGCGTATATAAGGTAGTTATGCAGTTCTGATCGAGGTACTTTGAATAGGGGATCCCTAACCTCAACGGATGCTTCCCTTAGCACCCACTGCGCCCTATCAATCTGCCCGGTAGCCCCACAAGTTTTCAGTAGCGATTGGCAGACGTCGCTGTCCGGGCCGCATTCAGCTTCCTTAGCTCTTTTCATCGCGCGTTCCGCCCCGGGCCAATCACTCGCCACAATATAAGCTTTTATTAACATCCCGTAGGATTGAACATTAGGTTTTAAGTTGGCACCCTTTATTCTGGCCAAAACCTGCTCTGCCTTTTCAGGCGCTTTGGCTTGGGCACAGACTTTCATCAACCGATTATATGGGGTTATATCATTAATGGCGGGCTTTTCAAATATGGACTTTGCTTCGGCTATATTACCCGTGTAGCCATAACCTTTCAGCATAATGTCGAGGCTTTTTTGATCAGAGGTGAGTCCATACTGGTTTATTTTGAAAAATACCCGTTCCGCCCCTTTGATATCACCTGTTTCGACATGATCGTTCATTTCTTTATGCATCGCAGCAAGCTTAGGTGTGCATTTTAACTGATGCAGTTGTTTTGATACATGCATTTCCCCGGCATGATTACCCGCCTTTCTATATACTTCTAATAGTTTATCCAAAATACCTTCATCCGGTTTAATACCGGCTTTCTGCATTTTGGTCATTACCCACTCTGCCCTTTCTGCGTTAACAGTCCTCGTATAGTACTTAATAAGAGATTTAAACACCCACAAATCAACAGGAAGATTTTTGTCTTCCATAGATTTAAAAACTTGTTCTGCATCACCACATTTATGTTTTGAAAAACACCCTTCCATCAAGGCAGTTAAAACCCACACGTGCGGATCTGACATTGCATTGACTAATTTCTCTGCCTCCCCGATCTTACCCTGTTTGCATAATTTTTTTATTTCTCTTCCAATTTCTGCATTTTTTAAATCATCCTTTTTATTTTCATGATTATATTTTATTGCTTCACCTCCTGTAACTAAACCCGGAGTGTTTACCTGATCATTATTTTTTTCAGAGAATGGCGTTATATTTCCATTATATGTAGACCCTGCATCACTTTTATGATCGCTTTGTCTTTGAGCTGCCAAATTTTCACCAGTGTTAGTGACTTCTTTCATACGGGTTATAACGTTGCCATCATATGCAGTTGCAGTACTACCGGAGGTGTTATTGATGTATATTGGATTTATTTTCGATGATGAAAAAATAGCAGATTGAGGCATTTAGTTTGCTTCCCTGTAATTGCAAAAATTAAGGGTAAAACAAAATAAAAAGCCTTGGTATCAAAAAACAGTGATGTGAGATTAATGTAATACCAGACAACGATGAAATAAATAATAATCAGAGATGTGCCCCTGCTAATTAACATCAACCCTTATTTGACAGTGTGCAGACAGCGTAGAACTCATGCAGATAGTTGCTTATAAGACAAAAAAGGGGCCAACCTCGCGGTCAGCCCCTTGTTTGCTATTAACTAGTCGATGTCGCGTTAGCGATACCTTAGCCCAGACGCTCTTTGATACGCGCAGACTTACCAGTACGCTCACGCAGGTAGTACAGTTTGGCTTTACGCACGGCACCACGACGTTTAACAGTAATGCTGTCGATTACCGGGGAGTGAGTCTGGAAGACACGCTCAACACCTTCGCCGTTGGAAATTTTGCGAACAGTGAATGCAGAGTGCAGACCGCGGTTACGAATAGCGATAACCACGCCCTCGAATGCCTGCAGACGCTTTTTAGCACCTTCAACGACCCATACTTTCACTTCCACGGAATCACCCGGACGGAATGAAGGTACGTCCTGTTTCAGCTGTTCTTGTTCAATCTGCTTAATAATGTTGCTCATAATAAAATCTCTTATCCTGGGTAAACTGATAGTTAAGGCGGATTAATTCAGCCATATCATCGTTTTATTGCCTGGGTGTGTTCCCGTTGGAACTCAACCAGCAACTTTGCTTGCTCTTCAGTCAGAGCCAGGTTTTCCAGAAGTTCAGGTCTTCTAAGCCAGGTACGGCCCAGCGACTGTTTCAGACGCCAGCGGCGAATATCAGCATGGTTGCCCGACAGCAGAACCGGCGGAACCTCCATCCCTTCTAACACTTCAGGGCGGGTATAGTGTGGGCAATCCAGCAAACCGTCAGAAAAAGAGTCTTCCTCGGCCGATGCCTGTTTTCCCAGTACCCCCGGTATAAACCGGGAAACCGAGTCAATCAGCGTCATTGCTGGCAGCTCGCCACCACTGAGTACATAATCGCCAATCGACCACTCTTCGTCGATTTCGGTTTTGATTACGCGCTCATCAATCCCTTCATAGCGACCACAAACCAGAATCAACTTCTGATGGGTCGCCAGTTCGCAAACCCCGTCTTGATCGAGTTTGCGCCCCTGAGGTGAAAGATAAATCACCTTAGCGCCTTCCCCTGCCGCCGCTTTTGCTGCGTGGATGGCGTCCCGTAAGGGTTGCACCATCATTAGCATTCCCGGTCCTCCGCCGTAAGGACGTTCATCTACGGTACGGTGGCGGTCGTGAGTGAAGTCACGCGGACTCCAGCTCTGAATGCTGAGCAGGCCATTTTTTACTGCCCGGCCAGTTACTCCGTAATCGGTAATTGCGCGAAACATTTCAGGAAACAGGCTGATTATGCCAATCCACATACTTTGCGCCGGAGTATTACCGTTTTGTTCGGAGCTCAAAAACCAGGATCCCAATCTACTTTGATGGTGCGGGTAGTGAGATCGACATTCTTGATAACCTGTTCATCGAGGAACGGAATCAACCGCTCCTGTACACCAAATGCATCCTTCAGGTTAGCCTTAACAACGAGAACGTCGTTTGAACCGGTTTCCATCATATCGATGACTTTGCCCAGCTCATAGCCTTCAACGGTAACCACCTGGCAGCCCATCAGGTCTTTCCAGTAATAGTCGCCGTTATCCAGCTGCGGCAGTTGCTCTGAATCTACGACAATTTCGCAATTGGTTAGCAGACCCGCAGCGTCACGATCGTCAATGCCTTTGACCTTGATGATCATGTCCTGATTGTGGCGCTTCCAGCCTTCCAGCTCGACAAGCTGCCATTGACCTGCACGCTGAATAAACCACGGCTGATAGTCAAAAATGCTTTCGGCGTCTTCGGTGGAGGAAAACACTTTGAGCCAACCACGAATACCATAGGCAGAGCCCATCTTCCCCAGAATTAACGGGTTAGCGGGAGGCTGCGCGGTGAGTTGCTTGCTCATGTTGACCACCGTGACAGATTAAGCTGCTTTTTTAGCTTGCTTGATCAGCGCGTTAACGCGATCGGACAGCGTAGCACCCTGGCCAACCCAGTGCTCAATGCGGTCCAGATCCAGACGCAGTGGCTCAGCCTGACCAGAAGCGATCGGGTTGAAGAAGCCAACGCGCTCGATGAAGCGACCGTTGCGAGCATTGCGGCTGTCGGTGACGACGACCTGATAGAACGGACGCTTTTTAGCGCCGTGACGTGCCAAACGAATTGTTACCATAACATCCTCTTTAGTTAATAAAACAACCGGGCCCCATTGAGGGAACGGGGCCCGGGTGCAATATAAAAAGCCCGAAAATTTTACTCATTTTGGCGCAAAAAGCAATCTAATTCGCCAGAGCCATTTTCCGGCCTGCTTAACGGCCTGGGAAACCCGGCGGCATCATACCTTTCATGCCGCGCATCATTTTCGCCATACCGCCTTTTTCATCTTTTTCATCATGCGCTGCATGTCGTCGAACTGCTTCAGCAAGCGGTTAACGTCCTGCACCTGCATACCCGAACCGGCTGCAATGCGGCGCTTGCGCGATCCTTTGATAATCTCCGGCTTTTGGCGCTCTTTACGCGTCATGGAATTGATCATCGCTTCCATGCGCACCAGCACTTTATCGTCCATCTGCGACTTAACGTTATCCGGCAGCTGTCCCATGCCCGGCAGTTTACCCATCAGGCTGGCCATACCGCCCATATTGCGCATCTGCTTAAGCTGGTCGAGGAAGTCATTCAGGTCGAAGCCGTCACCCTTCTTCAGTTTGCTGGCCAGCTTCTCCGCCTGAGCGCGGTCTACCTTACTTTCAATGTCTTCGATCAGCGACAGCATATCGCCCATGCCAAGAATACGCGAGGCAATACGGTCCGGGTAGAACGGTTCCAGCGCCTCGGTTTTCTCACCGACCCCCATAAACTTAATCGGTTTACCGGTAATATGACGAATTGACAGCGCCGCACCGCCCCGGGCATCACCATCCACTTTCGTCAGTACCACCCCAGTCAACGGCAGCGCTTCGTTAAATGCCTTGGCGGTATTGGCCGCATCCTGACCGGTCATGGCATCAACGACAAACAGCGTTTCTACCGGGTTGATCGCGGCATGAACCTGTTTGATCTCGTCCATCATCGCTTCATCAACGTGAAGCCGGCCGGCGGTATCCACCAGCAGCACATCGTAGAATTTCAGCTTCGCCTGCTGTAATGCATTTTTGACGATATCGACCGGCTGCTGAGTCAGATCAGAAGGACAAAAATCTACCCCGACCTGCTCCGCCAGGGTTTCAAGCTGTTTGATTGCCGCCGGGCGATAAACGTCGGCAGAAACCACCAGCACTTTTTTCTTGTGCTTTTCACGCAAGAATTTACCGAGTTTACCAACGCTGGTGGTTTTACCCGCCCCCTGCAGGCCCGCCATCAAAATCACCGCCGGAGGCTGTGCCGCCAGGTTCAGAGTGTTATTCTCCTCACCCATTGCCGCCACCAGTTCGTTTTTCACAATTTTGACGAACTCCTGACCCGGCGTCAGGCTTTTGTTCACTTCCTGACCAACGGCGCGCTCTTTTACACGACCGATAAAGTCACGCACTACCGGCAGCGCAACGTCTGCTTCCAGTAGCGCCATGCGCACTTCGCGCAGCGTGTCTTTAATGTTGTCTTCTGTCAGCCGTCCACGGCCGCTGATATTGCGCAGGGTTTGCGATAGTCTATCGGTTAAATTATCAAACATCGTCTCTCGCTCAACGTAATGAGAGGCCGCCGTGGCGACACAATTGAAGCGATTATAACATGATCCCGCTGGGATCTCAGCCATATGCGATGAGATCGTTTGGAGCCAGCCGTTGCTGACGCTATACTGATTTTTTCCCTATCCGGTCGGTATCTGACGAAAGCTATGTCCGTAATTGCGATTCTGGCGCTATTTGCCTACTCATTCAGCCTTGCCCTGATCATTCCCAGCCTGCTGCGCAAAAACAGCACATGGCGGCGTCTGGCGGTGCTCTCCGCCGTCGTTGCCCTGGTGTGCCATGCCGTGGCGTTGGAACAGCGTATTTTTGTTCTGAATGGCGGACAAAACCTTAGCCTGCTGAATATTGCTTCACTGGTGAGCCTGCTTATCTGTTTTATAATGACCATTGTCGCCTCTCGTAACCGTGGCTGGATCCTGCTGCCAGTAGTGTACAGCTTTGCGCTGATCAACCTGGCGTTCGCCACCTTTGTTCCCAATGCCTTCATTACCCATCTGGAAACCACACCGGGGATGATGGTGCATATTGGCCTGGCGCTGTTTGCTTATGCCACCTTAATTATTGCCGCGCTGTACGCGTTACAGCTCGCCTGGATTGACTGGTTGCTGAAAAATAAGAAGCTGGCATTTAATACCGATATTCCTCCACTGATGACTATCGAACGCAAGATGTTCCACATTACTCAGATTGGCGTTGTGCTGCTTACGCTGGTGCTGTGCACCGGATTATTCTTTATGCACGACCTGTTCAGCCGCGAAAATATTGATAAAGCGGTGCTGTCAATCGCTGCATGGTTCCTTTATATCCTGCTGCTTTGGGGCCACTACCATGAGGGCTGGCGCGGCAGGCGCGTGGTGTGGTTCAACTGCGGCGGCGCATTTTTACTCACTATGTCCTACTTCGGTAGCCGCCTGCTACAGCACCTTTTGACCTCCTGATTTAGCCACAAGGACCCCTCTTGGAACATGTTTCAACCACTGCCCTGATTATTACGTTGGTCGTTATGATTCTGGTATCAGCGTACTTTTCCGGCTCCGAAACCGGCATGATGACGCTTAACCGTTACAAGCTGCGTCATCAGGCTAAGAACGGCAACCGCGCCGCACGCCGCGTTGAGAAACTTCTGCGCCGTCCTGACCGTCTTATCAGCCTGGTATTGATTGGCAATAATCTGGTGAACATTCTGGCTTCGGCGCTGGCGACGATTGTCGGTATGCGCCTGTACGGTGATGCCGGCGTGGCAATTGCTACTGGCGTATTAACTTTTCTGGTGCTGATTTTCTCTGAAGTACTGCCGAAAACCGTTGCGGCGCTGTATCCGGAAAAGGTCGCCTTTCCCAGTAGCATCCTGCTGGGGCCGCTTCAGGTGGTGATGATGCCGCTGGTATGGCTGCTGAATACGATTACACGCCTGCTGATGCGCATGGTGGGGATCAGCAGTGAGGGTGCTATCAGCGGCGCTTTGAGCAAGGAAGAACTGCGCACCATTGTCTATGAATCACGTTCGTTAATGTCGCGCCGCAACCAGGATATGCTGCTGTCGGTACTGGATCTGGAGAAGGTCAATGTCGATGACATCATGGTACCGCGCAATGAGATCGTCGGTATCAATATTAACGATGACTGGAAATCCATTGTGCGCCAGCTGACTCACTCGCCGCATGGCCGCATCGTGCTGTATCGCGACTCGCTCGACGACACCATCAGTATGCTGCGCGTGCGCGAGGCCTATCGCCTGATGACGGAGAAAAAGAGTTCACCAAAGAGGTGATGCTGCGCGCAGCGGATGAGATCTACTACGTGCCGGAGGGCACCCCGCTGAACGTACAACTGGTGAAGTTCCAGCGCAATAAAGAAAAGGTCGGACTGGTAGTCGATGAATATGGCGACGTAAAAGGCCTGGTCACCATTGAAGATATCCTCGAAGAGATTGTGGGTGATTTCACCACTTCGATGTCGCCCACGCTGGCAGAAGAAGTGATGCCGCAAAACGACGGTTCGGTACTTATCGAAGGCAGCGCCAACATTCGCGAACTGAATAAGGTGTTTAACTGGACACTGCCGGAAGCGGATGCCCGCACCATTAACGGTATGATCCTGGAGGAAATTCAGGATATTCCGTTAGCGGGGGTCACCGTTCATATTTCTCATTACGCGGTAGATATTCTTGATGTTCAGGAGAACATGATTAAGCAGGTGCGCATTACGCCACAAAAACCGCTGAAAGAGTCTATCGGTTCATAGCCCGATTTGCCCCGGTAAAAAAGGCGACCACATTATGGCCGCCTTTTCTCTTCTGGCAACTGACTAAATATGCAGTTCTTTCAGCTTCTCTTTTGGCAGTGCCAGCTCATCGTTGCGGTTAACGCGAATATCCTTTTCGATGATATGACGGGCGATATCCTGCGCTTCATCCAGCGAGTGCATTTCATAAGTACCACACTGATACTCATTCAGCTCGGGGATCTGACGCTGGTCGGCAACTTTCAACACATCACCCATCGCCGCCTTCCACGCCTGGGCCACACGCTGCTCGTCCGGCACGCCAATCAGACTCATGTAAAAACCGGTACGGCATCCCATGGGAGAAATATCGATGATTTCCACACCGTTGCCGTTCAGGTGATCGCGCATAAAGCCAGCAAACAGATGTTCCAGCGTGTGAATGCCGCGCTCAGGCAACACTTCTTTGTTGGGACGACAGAAACGCAAGTCGAAAACCGTGATGGTGTCGCCATGAGGAGTCTGCATAGTCTTGGCTACGCGCACGGCAGGAGCAGCCATGATGGTGTGATCGACGGTAAAGCTATCCAGCAATGGCATATGGTTACCTCAAAAAATTGATTTATTTTTGATGCGATGAAACTTTCTCGATCGCCAGACGTCTCAGTATATGAAAGACGCGTATTTGTTATCATCATCTCATCCCTGACAACAGAGATGTTAATTTAGGCCACAGTGACGTGGCCTTTTTCTTTTGGCGCTAGCTTTTGCTTTGTAAAAAGGCTTCGAAGCTAAGCGTATCACTTTCTTCTGTTTCTTGCTGACTGAACCGCGAACGTTGCGCTTCATCGCTAAAGCGCTGCCCGGTCAACACCTCCAGTGGTTCTGCGCACAGCTGGGCGCGGTATTGCCCGGCCAGTGCCAGCCCGGTCGCTTCGATGCCGTTCTCTTTAAGCATTTGCAGAAAACGCGCGGAACAGGTCAAATCCGGGTCATCAAAGGATGCAATCAGACGGTCACACACTTGCTGATAAAGTTGATTGTCGCCCTGGCTATCCAGCGTTTCCGCAATGCGACGCAGATCGTTAAACAGCATTTTCCCCAAATCAACCAGCGCATACTGTGTTTCACTACAGCCCATAACGAGAGTGAGTCCGGGCTTGCGCCCTTCAGTAATAACCAGATCCCAGTTCTTGCGCGTACAGGCAAGCTCGGCGCTGTTCATCTCCGGCGCATCT
Organism: Erwinia amylovora; assembly: GCF_017161565.1. Taxonomy (NCBI): domain Bacteria; kingdom Pseudomonadati; phylum Pseudomonadota; class Gammaproteobacteria; order Enterobacterales; family Erwiniaceae; genus Erwinia; species Erwinia amylovora. Next base: position 901,697 of record NZ_CP066796.1, on the reverse strand, counting down.
GCCAGCGTACACCAGATAAGGAACAGGTCGAGGAAACGCACCTGATCGGCGTCCACACCTGTCGGTGAGAACGGATTGATATCCAGTGAACGCACCTCGATATATTCAATGCCACCGCGTTGTAGCGCGTCGGAGGGCGCTTCTCCCGATCGCGTAACTCGCTTAGGACGGACGGGCGCATACAACTCATTTTCTATCTGGAGCACGTTCGTGTTCAGCTGCAGCCAGTCGCCAGCGCTGTTCTTTACCCCCATCGCGGCAAATTCCTCTGACGGGGTTTTAATCGCCGCTTTCAGACCTGCAATATAGTCTGGCAGGTGGTTGAAAGTCATCTCCAGACTGCTTTGCGACTTATTGGTGTAGCCAAGATCGCTGAGGCGCAGCGAGGTTGCAAACGGCAGTGACAGCAGGCCTTTATCGCTGCGCTCGAACGGCAATGTGCTCTCTTTACCCTGCAGGAAGGATGAACAGACAGCCGGAGAAGCACCGAACAGGTAAGGGATCACCCAACCAAAACGATAGTAATTACGTATCAGTTGCAGATAACCCGCGGAGATCGCCTCTTTACCACTTTCCGCATCTTTTACGCCAGCCCACGCCTGCCAGAAAGAGAGCGGTAGGGAGAAGTTGTAGTGCACGCCGGAGATGATCTGCATCAGCGCGCCATAGCGATTCTTCAGCCCCTGGCGATAAAGCGTTTTCATCTGACCGATGTTTGAAGAGCCATATTGCGCCAGTTCTATATCCTGCTCGGGGTCTACCCTGCACGGCATGCTCATTGGCCACATACGCTCTTCGCCAAGCTCACGGGCGACATGACGGTGGATATCACGTAAAAATGCCAGCAGATGATCGATATCCCGATCGACCGGCGTAATGAATTCCAACAACGCTTCCGCGAAGTCTGTGGTTATCCACTTATGCGTTAAGGCCGAACCAAGGGAAGCCGGGTGAGCGGTGGTTGCCAGGAATCCATCGGGACTGACGCGCAGCGTTTCACGCTCGATACCGCGACCGATGCCTTTCAGTGCGTCAGGATGAGCTTCCAACCATAAAAGGGCCTGAGATAAATCCGGGATCAAATTGACCTCCCGCTGTGAGAAAACTTATTATTGTTAAGCATAATCTTAATCGTAGCGCCGCCTGAAAGCGAATCAATGCCACCATTCCATGCCCTGAAGTGTTGCGGCCGCCAGCAAGATGTAGCGTAAGGTCTTACCGATGGCGAGAAAAATCACCATCGGCAGCCAGGGAAAACGTAGCCATCCGGCAACAACGCATAGCAGATCACCTATAACAGGTAACCAACTGAAAAGCAGTGCAGCCGGCCCCAGACGCCTTAGCCATAGCACGGCTGTACCGTGCCATCGCCCCTGATTTTTTTGCGGTATAAAACGGCCAATAACAATGTTGGTTAAACCTCCCAGGGTATTACCCAGTGCAGCAGTTATCACCAGCGCGCTGACAGAAATCTTGTCTGCCAGCATCAGTCCGACCAGCACTGCTTCCGAACTGCCGGGCAATAACGTGGCGCTGAAGAAACTACTGGTCAACATCGAAACATAAGACAACCACTCACTCACAGTTGTCTGACATCCACCGCATCCATTCCTGCAGCGCGTGCCGCCTGTAAGCCAAAGTCTGCATCCTCGAACACCACACAGCGCGCAGCAGGGACGCCAATTAATTCGGCGCAGCGCAGAAATGTATCAGGTTCGGGCTTATGACGTTTAACATCGTCTGCTCCGACGATAGCATCGAAATAATTGTGCAAACTCAGGTGCTGCAACAGCGCAACTGCCATCGCGTTCTCACTACCGGTCCCTACCGCCATTGGTCGACGTCCCTTGTAAGCTTTCACCACTTCAATAAGTGGCAGTGGCTGTACGGTGTCAAACAGCATGGTTTTCAATAGTCGCGTTTTTTCAGCAGCCAGCTGATGAGGATCGAGATCGCTTTGATTATGGATGAGGATCGCCTGTGCGATCCGCCAGGCCGGAGAGCCACTCAGGCCGACAAGAGCCTTTTCTTCAAAGTCCAGCCCGTATTGCACCAGAACCTGACGCCAGGCGAGGAGGTGAGTTGGCTCAGTGTTGAGAATGGTGCCATCCATATCGAAGATCAAGCCATCGTAGTCATCGTACATTCTTGTGTCCATCATGATAGCGGAGTGATTACTTTAGCTTAAAAGCAGCGTGATTGTCGCTTTGTGAGTGCAGCAGCAACATTTTGATAGTCGTGAAGACGTCAAATCCGATCGGTGCTAAAGAAGAAGTCTGGCAGGGGAATTGATACTCATCACGGGGAGTTACGGGCGCTGCCGTAGAAAAACCATCGGTTTACAACAAGTAAGGCCAGGCATCCTGAAGGATTATTTGGCTACGCATTAACCTGCGGGTGGTTGTAAAAGCAGCGTAATGCCGCAAGGGGCGACCGTGGCGACTTCTGCCTCGTGCCAACGCAAGGATGTCTGTAATGTGACAGAATATGGTGCATCCAGGAGGATTCGAACCTCCGACCGCTCGGTTCGTAGCCGAGTACTCTATCCAGCTGAGCTATGGATGCATTTAAATTTATTGTGAGGGGTAAAGCGCAAAACTGAGGGAGAGACCCAAGAATGGTGCATCCAGGAGGATTCGAACCTCCGACCGCTCGGTTCGTAGCCGAGTACTCTATCCAGCTGAGCTATGGATGCATTTTTAATTCTCGTACAACACAGTGTGCTGCTAACTTACTTTGGTGCGGAAAGTTAATTCCGCATTAATACGACTCAAAGCTGAACAAGCTATAATCAGCTTTAGCAATACGGTGCATCCGGGAGGATGATTCGGCTTTGCCTGTCCCTTTAGGGCTGTTGCTAAAGCAACGTTATCCTCCCTGGCGCTGGCCGTGACGACTTCTCAAGCATGCCAACCCAAGGTTGCTTCCGGTACTGCAAAATATGGTGCATCCAGGAGGATTCGAACCTCCGACCGCTCGGTTCGTAGCCGAGTACTCTATCCAGCTGAGCTATGGATGCAAAATGGCGGTGAGGCGGGGATTCGAACCCCGGATGCAGCTTTTGACCGCATACTCCCTTAGCAGGGGAGCGCCTTCAGCCTCTCGGCCACCTCACCACTAGCACTCTTTCGAGTTGTGCTTCTTAGCGTTCTGACTGCTCATCGGCACTGCGTGGCGCACATATTACTTCCTGGGCGTTGTAAGTCAAACAATTTCTCCCGCTTTTTTTGCCAGTGGTGTTTGATTGCACAAATGCCACGCAATGTGACCATTTTGACGACAAAAAGAGTGATTAATCAACAAAGAATGCCGAAGAGCTACCAACGGCGAGGCTGTGCCTAAACCAGCTTAATGGAAAAACCTGACGGAAAAATGGAAGAATGGGCCAGCTGGAAGAGGAAAGCAGGCAGAGGTGGAGAAGATAAAGCCAGGAACGATAGCGCCTCGCTACAAAGAGCGAGGCGCAGGATGCGTTAGTAACTCGTTTGCTGCGTCTTTTCGGCCTGTATACGCTGATAGATCTCTTCGCGATGCACCGAGACTTCTTTAGGGGCATTCACACCAATACGTACCTGGTTACCTTTGACTCCCAGCACAGTTACAGTCACCTCATCACCGATCATGAGGGTTTCACCAACTCGACGAGTTAGAATAAGCATTCTTTGCTCCTTGAAAGATTAAAAGAGTCGGGTTCACTGCGTCCCGGCATTATCCATCATATAACGCTAAACGCTGGATAAGGCAAATACACTCGTCGTGCACCTGGCTACCAATACATTCCGCTAATATTTAGTTTAGCCGAAAACCACGTCATCAACCCGACTTTATGATTACAGGGGCGCATTGTCGGTAATAAGCACCAGAGCTTTTCCCTCGTTACACCTCTTTGCGATACGTGTTTTTACCACATTATTTGACGCTGCAGGCATCCCGACTGCGTTAAACGCCCCATCACAGGGCCTGGCCACTCTGCCCGGGGCCTGAATCTGCTCCGGGCAGGGTTGAGTTAACCTGAAACACAGTAAGCCATAAGTTCATCGGGCTTAACGACTTTGCCATCTTTCTGTAGCTCAAATTGTTGTGAGAAACTAGGACAGTTTCGCCGCAACCCATGACTCAACGCCGGCCAATGCAGCCGGCAAAGCCATTGCATCCGTACCGCCCGCCTGAGCCATATCAGGGCGGCCACCGCCTTTACCGCCTACTTTTTGAGCAAGTTCACCTACCAGCTCACCCGCTTTGATACGGTCGGTCAGATCCTTCGTTACACCGGTAATCAGAGAGACTTTGCCGTCGGCAACGGTTGCCAGTACAATAATCGCCGAACCAAGCTGATTTTTCAGATCGTCTACCATCGTACGCAGCATTTTCGGCTCTACATCACTCAGTTCGCTAACCAGCAGCTTGGTGCCTTTTACCGCAATGGCTTTACTACTAAGGGATGCACTTTCTTGCGCAGCCTGCTGATCTTTCAACTGCTGTAACTGCTTTTCAAGCGCGCGCGCGTGGTCAATCAGCGCACGAACTTTTTCATTCAGATTGCTGTGATTGGCTTTCACCAGCTGAGCAATATCCACCAGCTGTTCATTCTGGCTATACAGTAACGCCAGCGCACCTTCACCTGTTACCGCTTCGATGCGACGCACACCCGCCGCAGTCCCAGATTCAGAGGTGATACGGAACAGGCCAATATCACCGGTACGGCTGGCATGCGTGCCGCCGCACAGCTCAGTCGAAAAGTCGCCCATGCTCAGAACGCGCACATGGTCATCATACTTCTCGCCAAACAGCGCCATGGCACCGTGAGCTTTAGCCGCTTCCAACTCCATAATATTGGTTTCAATCGGCAAGTTACGGCGGATCTGAGCATTGACGATCTCTTCTACCTGACGCATTTCCTGCGGCGTCATGGCTTCGAACTGCGAGAAATCAAAACGCAGATATGTATCATTGACTAACGAACCTTTCTGCGACACATGTTGGCCCAGCACCTGGCGTAAAGCCGCATGCAGCAGATGGGTTGCCGAGTGGTTGAGACGGATCCGCGCACGACGCGCCTCGTCAACCTGTGCCGCCACGCAATCGCCGACACGCAGCTCGCCAATAGCCAGCTTACCGCTATGACCAATCGCCTGTGCGTATTTCTGAGTGTTGCTGACGATAAAGCTGGCGCTGTTGCCTTGTAGCTTACCGGTGTCACCAACCTGGCCACCTGATTCAGCATAGAACGGCGTGGCATCAAGCACGATAACCCCTTCCTGACCGGCGCTAATCGTGTTAGCAGCCTGCCCGTCAACGAAGATGGCACTAATCGCGGCATTAAGTTGCAACTGCTGGTAACCTTTGAATTCTGATGCCTGATCGATGCGGATCACATTGTTGTAATCGGAGCCAAAACCACTGGCATCACGCGCACGCTGACGCTGTTGCTCCATCGCACGCTCGAATCCTGCTTCATCAATTTTCAGGTTACGCTCACGGCAAACATCTGCGGTCAAGTCGACCGGGAAACCGAAGGTGTCATATAAACGGAATACGGTTTCACCATCCAGCATATCGCCCTGCAGGTTTTCAAGCTCTTCATCAAGCAGTGCCAGACCGCGCTCCAGCGTTTTTGCAAATTGCTCTTCTTCAGTTCTAAGCACCTGTTCAACCTGTGATTGCTGGCTTTTCAGGTCATCACCGGCTGCGCCCATAACGGCAATCAGCGGAGCCACCAGTTTGTAGAAGAAGGTTCCTTCCGCGCCCAGCATGTTGCCATGACGCACCGCACGGCGAATAATACGACGCAATACATAGCCGCGGTTTTCATTGGATGGGATCACACCATCCGCAATAAGGAAAGCGCATGAACGGATGTGGTCGGCAATAACGCGCAGTGATTTGTTACTGAGGTCCGTTGCACCGGTTACCTGTGCCACTGATTGAATCAGCTGGGCGAACAGGTCGATTTCATAGTTGGAATTGACATGCTGCAGCACGGCTGTAATGCGCTCAAGGCCCATCCCGGTATCGACAGAAGGCTTGGGCAGCGGCAACATAGTACCGTCAGCCTGACGGTTAAACTGCATAAAGACGATGTTCCAGATCTCAATGTAACGGTCACCGTCTTCTTCCGGGCTGCCTGGCGGGCCGCCCCAGATATGGTCGCCGTGGTCGAAGAAGATCTCAGAGCATGGGCCGCATGGACCGGTATCGCCCATTTGCCAGAAGTTATCAGAAGCGTAAGCGCTGCCTTTATTGTCGCCGATGCGAATGATGCGTTCACGCGGCACGCCGATCTCTTTTTCCCAGATATTAAAGGCTTCGTCATCGGTCTCGTAAACGGTAACCCATAATTTTTCTTTCGGCAGGCCAAACCATTGGGAACTGGTCAGCAGTTCCCAGGCAAAAGCAATGGCTTCATGCTTGAAGTAATCACCAAAGCTGAAGTTGCCAAGCATCTCGAAGAAGGTGTGATGGCGAGCGGTATAACCTACATTTTCCAGATCGTTGTGTTTACCACCTGCGCGTACGCAACGCTGCGAACTGGCAGCGCGTGTATAGTTGCGCTTATCCTGACCAAGGAATACGTCTTTAAACTGGTTCATCCCGGCATTGGTAAACAGCAGCGTCGGGTCATTGTGAGGAACGAGGGAGCTACTGGCTACAACCTGATGTCCCTTGCTCTGGAAAAAGTCGAGAAACGCTTGACGAATCTCCGCAGTGCTCTTGCTCATATTTGTCCTGAATAACGCTAACGAATATTTCGTGGGTCTTACTACGCCGCTGTTGCTTCGCCTGCAACGACACACGAACAATAAGTGAGGGATAAGATAAATTTTCTTCAGGGGGAAGTAAAATCGGATCGATGGTCAATCATCAAAATTCTCGAAAATTGCCCGAATATCTTCCATAAAGAAGCCTTTAGTCATCAAATAGCGTTGCACTTTAGCTCTTTGCTTCCACTCCACTGGAAAGGGGTGCCCGAATTTGCGTTCGGCCAGCGCAAACGCCTGACTCTGCCAGTCAATTTCGGCGTTGAATAATGCTTCATCAATCAAGCTTTTGACAACGCCCTTCTGCCCCAGCTCCAAACGGATGCGCTGCGGCCCGTAGCCCTTGCAACTTCGCCCTGCGACATAGCGTTCAGCGAAACGCGCATCATCCAGCCAGCCATGCTGAAAGCACCAGCCAACAACCCGATCGAGCTGTTCCGCGCCCGGTGGTTCAGGCTGATTTTCACTTTTGTTGAATCGGGCTGCGCGCTCACAGGATTGGACCAACTTACGGCGGAACTCCGCTTCGCTATGATCGCGCATCGCGAGAATACGCATTGCACGTTCCAGCAGTTTCGCATACTGGGTTCGCTCAGTGGTATCTGACATGGCGGCGTCCACAAATTTAATAAATCAAACAGGAAATTAAGGGTAGCGTTTGGTGTCGATGCATGCGAGTAAAATCGCATAAAAAAGGGAAGGATAAGCTGATGTATCGCTTGTTCGGAGCGGTGAGTTCTTAAATGACGGAAGGAGGCAATCCGGCTGCCTCCTTTCAACAAGCATCATCATGTTATGACGGCAGCATTGAGCGCCCAAAAAAGAGAGACGCTCAAAGGCATCAAAGGATTTCGTTAGCTTCGCTTTCTGCGTCCACTTCGTGCGCAGCCGGGACAAAATCAGGCTTGTCGTCCTGGTTACCCAACAGCATTGCGCGTAGTTTAGCATCGATTTCATTGGCAATAGCTGGGTTTTCCTTCAAGAAGTTGCCCGCGTTAGCTTTACCTTGACCAATTTTGTCGCCGTTATAACTGTACCATGCGCCTGCTTTTTCAATCAGCTTGTGCTTAACGCCCAGGTCGACCAGTTCACCGAAGATGTTAATACCCTCACCGTACAGAATCTGGAATTCAGCCTGCTTGAACGGCGCTGCAACCTTGTTTTTCACCACTTTAACGCGAGTTTCGCTGCCCACCACTTCGTCGCCCTCTTTAATGGCGCCGATACGGCGAATATCCAGACGGACAGAGGCGTAAAACTTCAGCGCATTACCGCCGGTGGTGGTTTCCGGGTTACCGAACATCACACCAATTTTCATACGGATCTGGTTGATAAAGATCAGCAGCGTCCCGGAGTTTTTCAGGTTACCGGCCAGCTTACGCATTGCCTGGCTCATCATACGCGCCGCAAGGCCCATGTGAGAGTCGCCGATTTCCCCCTCGATTTCTGCTTTTGGCGTCAACGCCGCAACGGAGTCAACAATGATCACATCAACAGCGCCAGAACGCGCCAGCGCATCACAGATCTCCAGCGCTTGCTCGCCGGTATCTGGCTGAGAGCACAGTAAATTATCGATGTCCACGCCCAGTTTTTTGGCATAAACCGGGTCCAGCGCGTGCTCGGCATCGATAAACGCACAGGTCTTACCTTTACGCTGTGCGGCGGCAATAACCTGCAAAGTCAGGGTGGTTTTACCTGAAGACTCCGGGCCGTAAATTTCAACGATGCGCCCCATCGGCAGGCCACCTGCACCCAGCGCGATATCCAGCGACAAAGAGCCGGTAGAGATGGTCTCCACGTCCATGGTGCGGTCTTCACCCAGGCGCATGATGGAGCCCTTACCAAACTGCTTTTCAATCTGGCCCAGCGCTGCAGCCAGTGCTTTTTGCTTGTTGTCATCGATAGCCATTTCTACTCCTAATCATGCGGGTAAAGCACACGCGAACGTTGCTTTTTCGGTAAAATATGCACTGATTATACTGTATAATCATACAGTATCAAGCTTAATTTTTGAGAAAATGGTCATGCAACGTTTGCAATGCCCAGCCCGTTGCCTGCCGGCGAACCGCTTCACGGTCGCCGTTAAAACAGCGCACCAGCGTTAACACTTCACCACTGGCTGAGGCGAAACCAAACCACACCGTGCCCACCGGTTTTTCTACGCTGCCGCCGTCCGGTCCGGCAATGCCACTGACCGATATGGCATACTGCACACTGGCTTCTCGCAGTGCTCCCCGGGCCATTTCACTGACCACCTGTTCGCTTACGGCACCGAAATGCGCCAGCGACTGTTCCGTCACGCCAGTCATCTGCTGCTTGGCTTCGTTACTGTAAGTAACGAAACCTCGTTGGAACCAGGCAGAGCTTCCGGCAACATCCGTCAGAACTTTGGCAATCCACCCCCCGGTGCAGGATTCCGCGGTGGCCACGCTCGCGCCACGCGCCAGCAATAGCTGGCCAATTCGCAAGCTCAACTGAGTGAGTTCGTTATCCGTCATGCCACTCTCCTCTTCCCGATTCATTCAGAACGAAAGAGTAGCACTTTTTCGCGCAACAAGGCGCTGACACGGGTGTTTTTGCGGCGTGGCTTCAAGACTTCCAGTCAAACTTTTTTACGCCGTATCAATTTAACAATGGTCACAATGCCGCCAGGGCTTAGCGTGAATCACGCACTGCCAGGCCCAGTTGCCATACTGCCATCGCATAGTGGTTGCTGTGGTTATAGCGAGTGATGGCATAGAAGTTCGGCAGGCCGTACCAGTATTGGTAACGAGTACCCATATCAAATTTAAGCAGACTGACCTGTTGATTCTGCTCCAGATGAATATGAGGAGAAAGTCCGGCAGCAGCCAGCGAAGCGACGGTATAGCGAGTTTTGAAGCCGCTTGCAAGGCCGGGCGCCTGGCCATTGGCTTCTACCGCCACGGTGCCGTTAGTGAGCCACCCGTGCGCCTGGAAGTAGTGCGCCACGCTGCCTATGGCATCGACCGGATCCCACAGGTTGATATGTCCGTCACCGTTAAAGTCAACAGCGTACTGCTTAAACGCCGATGGCATAAACTGACCGTAACCCATCGCCCCGGCGAAGGAACCTCGCAGATCAAGCGGGTCGTCATCCTCTTCACGCGCCATCAGCAGGAAGGTTTCCAGCTCGCCGCTGAAATACCGGGCGCGTCGTGGATAGTTAAAGGAGAGCGTGGCCAGCGCGTCGAGGATGCGCGTTTTACCCATTACGCGTCCCCAGCGGGTCTCTACACCGATAATGCCAACGATAATTTCCGGGGGGACACCATATTTCTGCCGGGCGCGTTGTAATGCATCCTGATATTGATTCCAGAATGCCACACCGTTTTGAACGTTTGCCGGAGTGATGAATTTGTTGCGATAGCGGATCCAGGCGCCATTTGGCCCGCCCGGCCCCTTAGCCGTAACAGGTGCCTGACGATCCATCAGGCGAACTACCCAATCGAGATTTTTGGCTTGCGCAAGTACGTTATGCAATTGCTCGCGATCAAAACCGTGCTTACGCACCATCTCATCAACAAATGCATTAGCTGCCTGATTATTAGCAAAGTCCCCGCCCGGTAACGTACCGCTGTGTGAGGGTTTCAGCAAAAAAGTACTATGGCCTTTAAACGGATTGCCTTGCGGTGTGGCCGGTACTCCTTTTGGCTGACTGCTACAGGCAGCCAGTAAAGCAAATACGGGGATTAGCGCTGCCAGATAACGCATAGGATGTCCATTTATCGTTCAGAGAAAATGATGAACAGATGGTAGAACATTGTCGGCGATAAGTTAAAGCGGATTTACGCATAGCGACGCTTAATCTCGCAATATCCAAATAATTGATATTTTATTAGCACATTGGCGCGCATCCAGGCACAACCATGACGCATTTCACTATCTAACATCAGCAGAAAACCAGAAACAATATGCATAACACTGTAAACAGCGAATTGATTACTCCGGGCAACATTGCGATACCCCCTGCCGAGTGGCGCCTTCAGTGCCCCCCGGGATCAGGATGATGTTCAGCCATCAGTGCTTATAATAGATCTCGCCCGATTTGGCCTGGAGGATCTTGCCATCGGCATTGGTGATCATCACGTAAGTTCCCCCCATGTAGGTCCAGTGATCGTCCGCCTCTGGTGCAGGCAAGTGTCTGACATTCCACTGAGTAACCTCATATTTCTTAGTGCGATACAGTTCTGGCACTGCATCGCCAATGGCAAAGCGCTTAAAATCCGCGAAGAAAGTTTGCACATCATAAGGATCTGTCTGATTACCCTTAATCTGCGGGGCTTGCTCACCCGTAGCCTGCGACAGTGAGTTCTGACTTTCAGGAGTTTGCACAGCAGGAGTCTGCAATTCAGGTGCGGGTGCCTCAACGGTCCGATCCCCTTCCGCACAGGCGGTGGAAACTGTGGTTAATGCCGCAGAGAACAGAGCACAACAGAGTATCTCTTTCAAATTACGCATATTTTCTCCAAAATTTAAGCCGTTCGGCATTGTTCAGCCGCGCAATCAACGTAGTAATGACGTTGCCAATCAACAAAACCGGTACCTTCAGCGCCCAACAAACCTTAGTAAGTAAAATGGGATGAGGGTTCCAGCTTAACTGTACAAGATAATATGCGTTATCAGCGAGATAGTCAGGAGTTATTGTCAGGAAAATGTTGGCAGGGGTAACCGGTTTGCCTCACACCGCCGTGGCGCATTGTGAATGCCAGGACAGATGTCAGGCATGAGGCTTCGCATTAATTGTGTGTATTACCTAACGAGTTAAGGTTGTTTCTCTAGTAAAAACCGAATGATACCAGCAAATTCTTTAGCATAATCATCCGCGCTGGTGCTGGTAATGGCGGCATTATTGACCCGGTATTTGCCAGAAACGTAAAAGGATGGCGTGGAAGTGACATTCAACGTTTCGACTGCATCATCCTGTTTCTTAACCAAAGCCTGAACAGGCAGGCTACGACGGGTGTTTTCATATTGACCGGCCTCAACACCAACGGAGCTGAATACCTTCATAATATCAGCAACGCTGTTGACAGAGCGTTCCTGCTGAATTTTTTCAAAAAGCAATTTTTCGACTTTATGTTCGATACCCAGCACCATAGCCACTGACCACGCTTCAGTCAGTTCATGCCCCAACGGCCCCATAAGACCGACATGATATTTGGTTAATCTGGTGCCGGAAGGCAGATTTTCACTAATTACATCAGTCACTTTATAAATATGGGAAAACTGAAAACAGGGTCCGCAGTAGAAAGAAAAGAATTCCACAACATCAGGTACGGTCGTCGCTGATTTTTGCTGGACGAAATATTGATCGTTCTCTTTGTAAGGAGCCGCATTGGCCGGGGAGATAAACACGGCAGAAACACAGAAAAGACACAATGAAAGGTAACGATTTACTTGAGTAAACATAGGGCCTCTAAATAAAAACAGATTGTAAAAGGGGTATTCAACTATCAGGGCACTATGCGGCAGCCAATTTTTTGCCGTGAGTTATCAACCACAGGGCGGAGATTTTACACAATAATTCACCCACCACTCATGTTTTACAGTTCTTTTCTCTCACTTACAATAAATGAAAATACAAACTGAAATGCATCAGCATTCACTCAATACTTAGAAAAATTCTCGACAGGAGTGCCCCAATTATGATTGATTAGTTTTTTAACACAAAGACGAACGCAATTCTAAATATTTATACTTAAATTTCTTATTTTCCTTAGCGCGGTTTTTTATTGTTCATTTTTATTGATAGTTTCCACCTGTTTTTTAATGCGAGAATGACCGGAGACTCATATGTGTGAACCTGTAAAAGTACCCTTTTTAGTTCCATGCATTTTAGGTTCAGCGCGTAATTGCAGCAACCGACATTCTTCTGGCGTACGGTTATTAAGGAACTCATGCGGGCGTTTACAGTGATATTCCCGCAGCTATTTCCCTGTGATTCCCCGCACCTCATTCATTATCCTGAACAGTAAAGTCCACCACGTTGAAAGACTGAAAACATCGTCCCAATTTAAGCGTGATGCGTAAAATCTATAGGCCCATTTCATTGAATGCTTCCGGGACAGTGAGCGAAGCAGGAATACAAGCCTGCAGACACTGCTTCACTTTATGTCTCTCAGGCACAGTTCTCAAAGCTTAAATCCGACAGCATAAGCTTCACGCGGCCAGGATTATGGCCCGGGCGGATATCTTCAATTACATTAAAGCCCTGCACTGTCGGCCCCGGCGGCACAGTATCATCGACGGCGTTAGCGTTAGCCCAGCCGTAGGGGCAAAATATGACTAACTTTGCAAGGACCGTCTGCGCACCGATAAACTTATAGTCTTAAGGAATATAGTTGGCAAAAGCCTGCTGCCGCTGGAGCGTCTGTCGGGCTGTAATGACAGAGGCTATCTTCTGACAAATGTAGTCCTTGGTCTTGATGCCTGAGATTTCGGAATGGTTTTTATACACGAAAGTAAAATCCTTACCATCTTTAGTCAGTGGTTTGGAGATTAACCTATATCCCAATTTTGGTATCGTCTGGATCTTGTTTCTGCCAGAATCACCCAATATTTCTCGTAATGCATGGATGATTTGTGTGATGCATGGCCTCGAAACATAAGAATGTGGCCAAATCTTTGCTGATAAGTCAGTGTATGTTACAGCATCCGGGTATGTAGAACATAGCAAAAACAAAACCTCAGACTCTTTTTTTCTGAGTGTTTTTATATCCTTCTCTAATTTGACACGACGTATATAGGGGTTAAATTCAACCCCGTCGATAATAATATCTTTCTCTAAATCCATATAACACTCTCCCTGAGAACTAAATAGCGGATAAGAAAACATGAACATAACGCTAACTTTTCGAGTCCCCCTGTAAGAGACCCGCTGGTAGATACCCGACGTTCAGATGCCTGCTACAGATCCAGTTAACAGAAAGATACTGTTGGCTGACAAACTTGTTTATATCTGGATAAGTATTTATTTTACACCAAAAAGTTAAATCGTCAAAAAGAACTCTTGCCCATATACTGATAGTTAATACCTATTGATTTCTTGCTCTCCTCAATACAATAAGAATGATGGTCTGCATCAATGCAGGATCAATGTTCTGTTGCGTTAGTTCACTGCATGAAAATGCAGAAACCACTCATCGTAGCAAACACATTGACCCGGATTCCTTTTCTGTCTGCTGCAGGGCAAAACGATCTGTTCTTCGTTATAGCCCGTTGATTCATGCCAGATGAACTCTTGTTTTAAGAAGAGGAGGGGCCAAAATTTTTTGCATTACTGCTAACGGTTTACAGGAATGAGATCGGTTACAGGTGATCGATCAAACTGACAATGACAGGGAGAAGCTCCTTTGAGCATGGCCGTCAGTCCGTTTTTTCATTGCAATGATTGGACAAAGCCCCGGCCTTATCGCCAGGGCTTTGCCTCCAATCCAGGGCACAGGAGTCCTCTTATGCGTATATACAAGAAAGAAAACCCTTGTCAAAATCTGCAAGTGTTGATGATTGAATATGACGAATCACTTCGGTTGCATCGGAGGCACCTGCCTGTACGCGTTCAGTATGGCTTTTAACGCCTGCTCGGCGTTGTTCACGTTATCGCCCACTTTCGTATTCAAATTGCTTACATCTAAGCCTTCCATTGTATCGAAAAAGTTTGGAGACAAACAGGTTAATAGGGTCTTTTCATTATAAGGTGTAACATGATTGGTTTCCTCTTCAATACAGATATCACGGTAGGCGTTAAATACTGAAAATAAAGCCACTGCCTTACGTTCATCTTCGCTCCCGGTCGTGTTTTCGGGATTCAATTTTTCCTTTATATCGTTTTTAATGACATTATATTGATACTGGTCATTACAATTTATTAAATCTCGTGCTTCACCCATGGTATACATACGGCCAGACATAAGTTCTTTACACCAACCTTTCATCATGGCGCCAACTTGGATTAAACTGACATCACCACTACCGATCTCATTAATGAATTTCACCTCATTTCTTGACTTGCTCATTAGCATTCTGTTATTAGACTCTAAAGTTGAAGCACGAAACATGCCAGGTATCGTTTCTTTATTCATCTTATCTATAGTAGCTTTGCAAATACTCTCCACAGTTTCCGCTGAGATTTTATTAATACCTGATGATTTAACTGAACTATTTGACTTAGATGACTTTTCCAAGCCTACATTCTTTTCATTAGAGTGAAAATAACCAGAAATAATTAATTTCATTTTTTCACAAGTATTTGAAATTTTGCAGACTAAAGACAAAAAACTTTTTTTACCCGTCTGCACCAGATCATTCATACCAGCTGATATTTTTTTCCCCGTAGTGTGGCAAATATCTCCGAGTAATTCCATAGTTTTCGCCGATGGCATGTCACAGTTGAATGCTAAACTCATTTTTCGCTCCTGATATAATAAAATTTTCTTTCTTTAAAAGAGCGCCATAGTCGAACCTGAAGCGCTAAGTAATGTTTTAATTTTTTAACATTCCGGCAATTTCACCCACCGTAAGCTCAGCGGATATTTGCGAATCTTTAATTACAATACCGCATTCTTCAAGCCTCACCAGAAAATCAACCAGCTCAACAGAATCCATACCAAGGTCTGTTATCAAACTGTACTGGGGACGGATACAATGCGGAAGCATACCATTGACCTGGAAGACGAGATCATAAACAATTTGCAAAGCGTTTTCATCTATTTCTGAAAAACTCACGCATTACCGCCTGAGTTATTTACAGGGTCTTTTGCAATATTATTTCCGGCATTGTGTGGTTTATCCTTGCTCCCGGCATAAATATCGTGGTTAAACTGTTGCACAAAACTTCTCGAGGGAGAAGAAAGGTTGTTGAAAGGGTCGATTGTGCGCACAGTTGTATGGATACGTGGTGAAAATTTTACGGTAAATTTTTGTTTTATTTTGCTGTTATCCTGATTTTGAGATTGACTTCCTGCAGCATCTTTGACGCCTGCTCCGCTATTATTTACGGAGGCGCTGCCACCAGTGTTAAAACGGATATTTTTACCGTTGGAGTCAGGTTGAATGAACTTTTGTTCAGAATTTTGAGCCATCTTACGAGCGCTCGCTGCTGGCAGTTCGTACACCACTGGGTTAACGCTATTGCTGCCACTTGCATAGGTGCCACTATTATTGCCGCCAGCAATGGAAGGTGAGTTGGCTACATTTTCCCTAATTATATCAGATCGTACTTTGATGACTTCAGGCTTATTAGCCTGTGAAGGCAAAGGTTGCTGAATTTTTTTTACAGATCCCGGCACTTCGGATAGCGCATCTATCACTCCACGCACGGCATCATTTACTCCACGCGCGGCATCATACAAATTCATTGGCTGATGTGCCAAATTATTAATTCCATCACCCGCACGATTGTAATCAGCAGATGAATTGGCTACCTGCAAAGCCTGTGGGGTCTCGACGGATGCTTTATGGATTTTCGTTACTAAGGGTGCAAAGGTTGCGTCTATGGCCTGGCGATTTTCCCCCTTGCGAGCTGCATTGCTTTTTAAATCCAGTCGCTCAGTTTTCAGATTGATGCTTGAATCAATTTCAGTTGGATCACTTATAACTGGATCAGTTCCCGACGTATCTTTTCCCTGCCCGCTATTAATCAGCGGTGTAATTGATATTTCACCCTCAGTTGGAGGATTGTGCGGTGTAGCATAATTCAGTTCTTGTAGATCAGCAACAGCAGTGGCAGCCGGTGGTTTTTGAGTTATTTCTTGCAGATTTTGAAGAAAACCGTCTCCCCTGTTATTTTTTACAGACTCTTTTACTAAGTTAAGAATCGTCTTGAGCATTTCTACTTTATGTTCTTTCAGCTCTGGGGACGAATCACCAAGCAGCTTCATCCCAAGACTTATAAGATCCTGTTCAAGCGTTTTTTGTGTTGGTAATGAATCACCATTCACTACCGTAGTGGCCTTTGATCCTTCTACGTGAATATTTATAGCTCCCTGGCCATGCATTGGGGGGGAAGAGAGCGTGGGGTCTGCCGGTTTTGCGTTATTCGGCTCAGGCATGTGTGTTTTTTCTTCAGAGTCTGGAGTCTCTTGATGTAATAAGGTATGCGTGATCGCACTACATCCATTAGAGAAAAAATTGCCGTATTGAGCTAACGAGTGAATATCTGCTCCAGAGTGCAGTAAGCCCTCTAAAGTTTTTTCAATAACGTTTTCACAAGCCTCAAGACTCTCTGAAAAAATCAAACTATCATTAATAGACTCGCCAGTATCGCTGGAAATTTTATGGTATTCTTTCCACGCATCGCGACACATTTCTTTAAACTCTGCGACATGTCCCTTCAGGGAGTCTTTGCCATATTTAACCAGCAGTTCCTTTAGCCCCGCCTCGATTTTACTCTCTTTTTTTGCATCACCATTAGCTGCAATCAGCTGACTGTAAATTATTTGCAGGGTTTTGTTATCTTTCTTATTATTAATGTTACCTGCCATCATGCCCAGCAGGTTTTTTATGGATTCACGCCCTTCACTCATCTTAGCGTTGGCAACTTCTGACGGCAGATTTTTGTTGTACAACTCTTTAAACAGACGAGCTTTGCTAGAATTCTGAGATGGTGCCTTTATGAATTCATAATACGCCTCGGCGAGTTTAGAAGCAGGAACCATATCCGAATCGGAGCCAGGCGACTGCCTGAGTATTTCAGTGGGGGAATTAGCATTAGTTATATTAATAACGGAATTGGCAGTTTGACTTTTGCTATTTATACTAGCCATGGCATACTGATGCTGCATATCATCAATATGACTTTTGTTAGCTGGTGAGATATTACTAATCATTATATCTACTATCCTCTTTAAAAGATGTTATCTGATCTTAAACAAAAAAAATTCACTCATCCTTGTTTAATTCTGGATTTTAGCGTCGTGTTTCCTGCATCAGGATTAATCAGGTAATTATTTTTGACCAAGGTTACCGTCTGCACGCCAGAAGGAGGTCGGCTTGCGAATCCCCACAACGATCCCGCAGTATTACAGCCAGGTTATTTCGTGAGTTTATATTCACCAGGGAAGTGGCGATAATACCATCAGATACAGGGCTGCCCCGCCTCGACTGAAAAATGTCGGAAAAGGCTTACGCTTTTTGGCGATGATAAAGCGATGGCCCCGTATATTGAGCTGGCTGGTATTCTCATTGTCTCCCTGGGAAAACGAGGATGCGGTAACGGCTGGGGCATCCTGGCGAAGCAATATATTTTCAATACAACGCAGATCCAGCTTCAATCAAGATAGTGCTTTCAGCACGTCTTTTGCGCTTTCTCCCAGCGTGCTTATTACGCTACTTAACACTTTATTGAGATTATCAAACGTGTTGTTTGCCTGAGTATAACGCTGGGCAAATGACTGCATATTACTCTGGAGAGCACTTCCTGCTGCGTTAAACGTGGCGAGCCATGCCTGATAACTGACGGTCGAAACTTCACCTCCACTTCCATCAGGATATACATTATGCGTAGTTTTATATTGTTCAAGGTTAAAAGAAATTGCTCCATGCGTATCGACATTGAAGGCTGGACTGAGGGTAATAACCATACTTTGTTTTTCCTCTTGCGACATTTCGTCCCAATTCTTTACACTGCCTAAATCGATACTTTCAACTTCTTCCTCAAATTTTTTATAGCCTTCCTTCATCTTATGTGCATTGAAATCAACGGTATTAGCCTCAGAACCGACGTGAACAGCATCAGAAGATGCTTTTTGCACATTTTCATTAAAAGACTGATACATATCCGTATATTTTTTCATCAGGTCGGCATAAAAGTCGACATAGTCTTCCTGGATAATTGTTATTGCTGTACTAATTCTTGCCCATAATTCCGCATAACTTGTCCCGGTACTAATTTCTTCCCGATTGCTCGATACGCTAGCGTACGTGGCGAATGTTTTGCTAAGCGAACTTTTAGTATTAAGACAAATATTACTAATTTCATTACGAATATAATCAAAAGCCTTATCGACCTCCTCTTCCAGCCGTTGTTTTTCAGTTATGCTTGGAGAAAATCTTTCATGCGGAATAAGGTTTTTTTCATTCAGAAAAATTTTTGTATTATTAACACAAGATTCTAAATATTGCAAAGACTTGCACATTTTGCTGCTTTCAAAAACAAACGTACTATTATTCTGCTGAAGCTCCATGAAAAGCCTGATGATTTCGGAAGGCGTTTTTTGAGCGGGTGATAATATTTTAACAATGAACGAGTACATAGGTACATCAATTTGTTGAACTATATCACCGCTGGAAGACGGATGGGCATGGGGCTCCGTCAGAGGGTCATGCCACTGAGCTGATTTTTCAATCTGCAAACAGTTAACATTAGTTTGTGGCTGAGCATAAGTAATACCGCACATTATGTTTTCCTGGAAGATCGAAAGGCGGGGATGATCTCCGCCCCTCTTAATTAGTTGATCAGCGCATACGCTCGGCGATGGCAGATGCCGCACTATTATTATTGTTCAAGGTATTTTCAAGCGCCTGATTTAACGCTGCCTTCGTTTCGGCGGATTTTTTAGCCGTTTGCTGGTGGGTACTGGAAAGCTCATTGTTGACATTCTGGTCGGCGCGTGCAAGGTCCGCCTGCTTCGACTCTTTAGACGCTTCAACGTTGAATGTTCCTTCAACGACTCCCTGGCCTGAGCGGTTGACCTGGTTGGCAAACTCTGAAATCGTACGTACTTTCTGGGTGTTGTTCTGGACGACACTGTGATTGTCGCGAAGCTCTGAGGATTTCGCTAAATCAGCACCATGCGATTGTGACATGGCTGCTTTAGCCCCGGGATCCAGCCTTTTGCCATTGCTCACCATGTTGTCTCCACTGCGCGCGATAGAGTTCTCATTGCTGTGCACGTTCGTTTGAAGCTTTGTTGCCACTCTAAGATTGTTATCGATAGATTTAGACTCGTTATGCAAAGCATTCGTTGTTTTCAGCGTAGTTCCCGCCTGAACGGCAGTGCCCAGCACGCCGCCGGTGATTACCCCGTTTAATGTCAACTTCGCTGCTGCAATAGCTTTATCGCCGCTTCGGTTTGCCGCCTCAACGGCATACCTCTGCGCTTTAGCTGCACTTTTGTTAAATTGCGCCTCTGATTTATATAATGAAACAGACAGGCTGTTGTCTGTCTCAAGCATGTCAGTGTTGCCTACCATGTTTACATAATTAGGGCCAAAAGCGCCGACAGCAGTGATATCCGTGCCCCCACCTACGGCCGCCTGAGATCGAGCAGGGTTAGTTGAAGCGCTGGTCTGGATTGCTGATTCTGCGGATGTTTTGTGACTTTCCACGGTTCTGTTGTTGAACTGGGTGTTGCTCAAATCAGATGTCAAGGCCGTCGATGCTGATGCGGCTAACTGTTCCAGCGTATTGGCATCTGGAGCACGCACATTTTCAGCCATTTTTATAACTTCACTCTGTTGTTCCGCGCTAATATTTGCTGCCCCCTCAGACGGTGCGGATAAAGTCGGAACTGTAGTGTGGTCAGCTCTCAGGCTTTGACCACTGAGAATATCTTGCAGAGGAATAGAGCTCGCCAGCCCGACAAATTCTTGTGCCGCGCCCTTACCCCAATCGATGCAGGAAATTTCGCCGCCTGAGGGTGTTTTTGTAGTT
Organism: Erwinia amylovora; assembly: GCF_017161565.1. Lineage (NCBI taxonomy): Bacteria > Pseudomonadati > Pseudomonadota > Gammaproteobacteria > Enterobacterales > Erwiniaceae > Erwinia > Erwinia amylovora. Next base: position 881,267 of record NZ_CP066796.1, on the reverse strand, counting down.
CTAGGTTCTGGTTTATTGATATACGCACTCGCCTGGATATTTATTGAAGATGTCATAATGTTTAAAACTCCTGTATTTAAAAAAAATGAAAATATATTCAACCAGCAACGGAGCTCATCTGCCTGGTTATATACTTCCCGGCCTGCGCCTGATTTTCAGCCACAGCCGACATACTTTTAATCATGGAATTCACTGTTTCCATGCGGTGCGTGAAGGTTTCAATGGCCCGGCTCATTATGTCGTTAAGCAGATTTTGCATTACTGCATCGTTCATCATATGGGCTTTTGACTTGGCAGCCTCAACCATCATGTCAGCAGTAATGACACTGCCAACAGTCTGAATAGTTGTGTTGCCCATAGAGGCGGCAGTTGAGGCCATCTGCATGCGTGTGGAAGCTTGTGCCATTTTGATTTCATCCGTACCAAATGTACGGCCAAGCCCCTGGCTAATACGTTTGAAGGCCTGGCCCAAAGTGCTGTTCATTAATTTCTGCATGTTCGTCTGGAGTACTTTCCTGGCAGTTTGTGCGGAAACTTCTTCGGCAACTTCCTTCACGACACCACTCACCACGCTTTGCGTTATGTCTTTTGCAACCTCTTTTTCCACCTGAATTGCCATATTCTTACTGACTTCCTCAGTGACTTCAGCGCCAATTTTCTGCATAACTGAGCCAAAAACTTTACTCATGGCGCTACCCGCAACCATTACTCCGGCAATCATGACCGCAGCAGAAGCAATCGCACCCATAATCTGCCCAATCATCTCTGCACTTTCTTTATCAACACCGAACCCTTGCAGAATCTCGGCAAATATATTGGCCATGAACTCCATCATAGGTTTAACAATGTTATCCATCATTGGTTCCATGGCCTTGGCCATAAAGGAGAAGCCATTGACGGCTTGGTTAATCTCGTCACCAATTGTCAATGCAACGCCAACTGCCGCCAGCGCCAGTGATGCGCCGCCGGTGAATGCTGCCGCGGCAAAGCTGACTGCAGTAATAGCCCAGCCCAAAGCCTTGCCTACACAGCCCATGGTTTTCTGCATCTCTTCGGCTTTGCGAACCTGGTCCTCATATTCCTGGGCTTGTTTCTCGGCGTCTTTTGCTGCCGCTTCAGATAATTTCTGCTTCAGCTCGGCCGCAGCTTTGAGATCCTCACTCGAACTTTGGTTGATCAACTGCGACAGCAGGGCCATCAGGAATGTTAAACTTTTAGCCTGAGGATCTTCCTGCTTAGCTTTAATCTCTATCGCCTTAAATTGTTGAGGCGGAAGAGCATTCACCAAATCCTGAGCTTTCTGTTGCGTGCTGGCCAACGCAGCTTTGGAGTCACTTTCCGCTTTAATCGCCGGATTTAGCGTTGCACTAACATAGTGGTTGTGGGTTGATGTGGCCGTTGTCACATTGGCCTGTGCTGCTACAACCGCTGTTTTTGCCTCATCGATCTGCTTTTGCAGCTGCGGTGATAGCGGATCTTGCTGTGCGGCTGCCGCCTCCAGTCCGGTTAAATGACTCTGCGCGTTGTTCAAGGCATCCTGTGCTGAACTGACATTTTGCTGCAACGCATTAGCCTGTTCCTGAACAGCTTTTAATGCATCAAAATCGCTTGCCCATTGGGTTGCCTCTTTTTCAAGTGCGGCGGACAGCTCAAGATACGTTAATCCCTGACCGTGGAACAGTGCGTTGAAAAAACTGATGTTGGACAGAATATTTAGCTGCGAAGATTGTGAGCACAACTGCATGATTTTACCCAGCAGCTCGGTAGCCCTGGCGGTACCGCTCAGATCGCTCTCAGATTTGTTAACAGAGCCTTTAACGGATGCCTCTGTACTTGCACTGCGTGGTAGCGCCAGCTGAGGCGTGTCCTGCTCAATGGTCGTTGTTCCACCCTTTCCATGCAACGCGCTGCCTGCATGTTGCAATACTTTTAGTAGCTGCTCTGGCTGGATAATCTTAAGTGCACTTCTGATATTACCCAGCTGAGGATGTTCTTTTAAGGCTGAATTACCTAAGCGTTGTGCCTGGTTTCGCTGTTTTTTTAATTCTAAATCGCTTGCTTCATGTCCACCCGTGAGATGTTCTAAAGCACCATAGCTATCTACCTGTATATTCATTATGAATTCCTATTAACACATCTAACAGAATCATCCGATTCACTATTATCAACTTCATCTAGCGCGGACAGATAACTCTGTGATCTTGCAATTAATTGCGTATCGCTGCATTTGCTAACGACAGTTTCAAAACATTTCCTCGCCTGGACAGCACGACGTAGCATTAAGTTGCACTGTCCGGCATAAAACATCGGCCGATAATCATCTTTTGCCAAAGAGTAAGCCAGAGCGTATAAGTCTATCGCTTTGGTATAATTTTTCTTCAGCTGATTCACAGCTGCTAAACCCATCGCATACTCAGGATTGTAAAAATCATAGATGCACAAGAAGCGAAAAAGTGATTCGGCATCTTTCAACTTACCGTTTATATAGAACTCATAAGCCAGCTTATAAACATCATCCATGACTTCATCAGAAACATTATGCACATCTTTTAATGTCGCACCGTTTTGGATCGCATCAAGCAGCGCGCTCGACTGTTCATCCAGTTCGCTGTCGCTTTTCATCGCATCGTCATCATGGAGCAAATCAATTACGCTTTTCATATCTACTCTACCTATTACATCATTAACTAAAAAATGTATTAACGTTGTTTTAAACCAATTGCAGACAGCAGATAAGATGGGTGCATCATACTGTTCAGCCCCGGCACTAAAAACAATAAAACCGTATAAACCGGTTAAAGCGGCTTGTCCTGCATCTCATCGCCGCTCCCTGGTGCATCTTCATCCTTTTTTACCCCTGAGCTGGCGGGCAGCTCCATGCCAGCTGTTTCAACCTGTCGCAGCCAAATAAGGATATCCATGACTTCCATCAGTGAATCATCATGAAGTGAGATGAAGCTGTGCTGACTGTAAGTGTGATATAGCCGACGGGTTAGCGGAATATATCGTACTACGGGAATGCCTATTTTTTCTGCATAAGCAATCGCCGCTTTCGCCTTCATATTAGTACTGCGCAAGGCGATGAAAGGTAATGAAGCGACTTCAGGATTGAAGTAAATGGCTATTGCGATATGGGTCGGGTTTGCCATAACAACTTCAGAGTTTCTTATCGCTGCCATGTCCTCTCCGGAGAGAATTTCATGATGTGCACGACGCCTGGCACCTTTTATTTCAGGATTGCCATCACTCTCTTTATGCTCTTGCTTCACCTCATGCTTATCCATTTTCATATCTTTGAAATGTAAAAAATACTCGACAAAGAAATCAATAATAAGCACAAAAGCTGACCAACCAATAAAGACCATCACCGCTTTAATCGTTAGCGTTATCCAAACGGAAATGAGTTCTTCGATACTGCCATTATATATAGAGACAGCCCGTATTAAGTCGCCATGAATCAAGTTGTAGCAGGTACAGATGAAAACAACGAGGTAGAAAATTGACTTCACTAACTCTTTTATCGTACGCATGCTGAATATTTTCTTTAAACCTTTAACAGGATCCAGTGCCTCAAAATTAAGTTTTATGGCTTCTGTTGCGATTGAAAAACGAGTTTGTAGTAACGTCATTACAGCACCAGCGACGGTACAAACTGCAATAAACGGCAGTGATAAATTCAAGAACACCCGCATTAATTCAGTAAGAAAGTCATTTAAGCTTATTTTATCCCCTTCACGCAAAACTAATGAATAGAATGAGGTAAAACTACGGAAGTCCATAACATACGCCAGATAGCCCCCCCCGTAAGCAATGTCACAGTAGTAATGAGATCTTTACTTTTGAAGGTCTGACCTTTTTTGGCTGAATCCCTACGCCGCTTGTCCGTGGGCTTTTCTGTTTTTTCTGCCATGCCGCCCCCCGGTCAAAGAAAAAATTGCTGAAAAAAAGCAATAGAGAAAAGGTGCAAAGGTTTTTGCGAGATAGCCTGAAAACCGTAAAAAAGGAAAACAGTAAACGCAATGAAACTTTTTATTGCTAAGGAAAGAGAAAAGGGGTTTAACTGCGGACAAAAACGTGCGAAAACACCCAGTAATATTTCCGCCACCATCATGACTATCATTACCGGAGCGGAAAGCATGATGCTCCCCTTAGCAAGCACCATTAATAACCCCCCCACCGCTTGCCAATGGAAATCGACTAAATTACTGCCCCTTGGAAAAACGTGATAGCTCTGTACCAATAATTCTATGAGTGAACTCATGCCGCCACTGGCAAAAAAAATGGCGCCAAAAGCAAAGTTTAGAAAACCAGATAATGTAGAGCTTTGCACCCCATTAACTGGGTCAATACTATCACTAATGGTTGCACCACGTTGGTTATCAAGTATTTCGCCAAGACTAATGACAATCCAAAAAGGAACACATAACGTCATAGCCAGTATTAATCCTATGACGCACTCCTTTAACAGCAAGATAAGCCAGCCCTGCTCCGGATTCAGTGCTTCAGCGTAGCAGGGCCACAAACCGATGATGATCAGTGCAATAATCGTGTTCTTAATAATTAAATTAGACAGCACCCGTTCTCCCAGCACCGGCAGCAAATAAAATACGATTGCCAACCTTGCATAAGCCATCGTAAAGATCAGCACGCCGTGCTGGAAATTCAAGTAAAGCGCAACAGACAGCATAAATTTACCGAGTCACCGAAAGGCCATGTAGAAAGCCTGGATCGCGAAATTCATCATTTCAGCAGAAAACCATTCAATCAGCATAAAGATGCTGGCAAACACTGCCAGCATCTTTAGACCAAATGGTAACGTTTGTTCCTGAATTTGCATTACCGTTTGAAAAAGACCGACAAAAATGCCCACAACTGTGGCCAATGCAATAGGGACTGCCGTTAACTTCAGCACGATAATCAGTGCGGAGTTGCCAATAAATAAAACATTATTCATGACGTCATCAGATCGGTATATTGAGCGATCATTCCTTTAGTGAGTAAGCTCCAGCCATTCATGGCAACAAACAGAATCAATTTAATCGGAATTGAGATCGTCACCGGGCTCATCATCATCATTCCCAACGCCAGTAATATACTGGACACGACCAAATCAATGACCACAAATGGAACGTACAGGTAAAAAGCAATTTTAAAGGCGCTTTGAATTTCGCTAAGCGCATATGCGGGCATCAAGGTCATTAGAGAGAGAGAGCTTAATTGATGCTCCTCAACTTCCGGCGCTGACTCTCCTGCCTGCTGCTGCTGTATTTTGTTGAAATAGCGAATCAATTCATGATCGGAATATCGCACGAGGTAATCCCGATAGCCTCCTAATCCCTGATCCATCAACTGAGTAACAGAGGCGCTATTGTTAAAATCTATATGGTTAGTTTCGACATAGCTGGAGATTTTCTGACATATTGGCATCATCACAAAAGCGGTCATAATGAGTGCAATGCCATTAAGAGTTAACGTCGAAGGGACCTGCTGGATCCCCAAAGCATTGCGTACCATCACCATAACGATGGAAAACTTAATGAAACAGGTTCCACCGGCAATAATAAAAGGCAGTAATGTGAAAAAGGAGAGTAGCGCAATTAAAGAAATATCATTGCTTAGCATCGGAATAACCCGTTTCAACCACTGAACCAGGGGTGACCTGATTGATTTCTACGGCAAATGAACCGTCTTCCATAGCGACCAGTTCACCACAAGCGAACAGTTTTCGGTTGAGGTAAATTTTTATCTTCTTTTCTGCCCCAGGATTAATCGGTAAAGCAACACCGGGCCTGATCTCTTCCAGTTCTGACAAAGTGACGGTATTTTTATCGAGGACAAACTCTATATTGACAGGCAACTTAGTCCAATCGAGCAGCGCTTCTTCCTCTTCAAGATACATCTCATTATTGTTTTCCAACTGATTTTCCACTATAACCTCACTTTCTTCATGGTAATTTAAGCTAAATACTCTGCGTTGGCCGACGGTCAAATGCGGGGCAAAATTCCTGATGCGTAAAAGGTCTCCCACAGCCACATCAACAAGGGAGGAGAGCGGCAGCTGACTCTGCCCCAGCACATAATTTAAGGTAAATGGGAGGTGGGATAACGTCATCCCCGATTGCACGTGGTTTGGAGCACTTTCGGGCCAGTCAAGACATAGCAGCGGGCAAGGCTCGGAAGCAAGCGACAGCCATTTTTCTGGCAGAGCCTTGCCAGGCAAACTAATGCGCTGACTGTGCCAAATAACGTCCTCAACCATGAAGCTGAGCTGCTTGCTGTTCAACCAGCGAACCAGATAGATCAGTGGGACCTGCTGCCATGGAATACCCGGCAGATGATCATCAATTTCTTGTAGCCAGATATCGATATTTATAAATGCTTCTGCTTCTACCCCCTGATTATCACTGAAGAGCACTTGCAGGTAGCGTGCTTCTGGTAATGAATCTACTACCTTACTCCCCGGATGCCGGCTGTGCAGAAAGCCCAGCTCCGTATCATCATGATCTCGCAGGCGTAGGTGGCTGCGTAAGCTCATTCTTGTTCCTCTTCCTGAGTATCACGATGCTGCTTTTGCTGCTCATGCTCCTCCCTGCCGTGCCGGGGCTGAACAATTTCAGGCGTATATCCCGCCAGGTTCTCTGACTGCCTGGTCAGCGCATCCGCTGCTCGTGCATCGGAGGGATGCAGGATGATATTTCCCCCGCGGCTGACTTCAGTACAGACAGAAACTTTTACCGAATGCTCGCCAGGCCAGCTTTTGAACTGGTATTTAAGATCCATTGACCGGCTTGCTGCGTCAGCCTTACTGGCTGAAAGCATTGATGTCCTTTCTGACATGTGCTTTTGCAATGTTTCGCGGGCCATTTGTGCATTTTCTCCACGCGCAGATGTCTCGCTGCGCTGTGAAGTGGCGACATCTACAGGTATCACGTCAGCCTGTTTAGCATCAGCCGAATCGGAATAGGTTTTAACCGGCTGGCGGAGCTGCTGTCCAGATTGCTGCGCGAGTAGCGAATTACCCACCAGGGCGGATTCGCCATCTGCAAGATGCATTTTTGCCTGACTGAAGAGATCAATATCAAGACCGCTGAACTGTTTCTCGAGAGCAGCCTTATTAATCCCAGATAATGCCAGTTTATTAATATCAGATGGCTTATCATTTGCTCTCTTTTCGGCGCCCGCAGGCTGTTTCAGCTCGCGATGCGTGGGTAAGCCGGTACCGGCAGGAGCTAAAATTGATTTCCGGCGCAGCTGTTCGTTGAATACCGCTTGATGAGTGTCAAGATTATGTTGACACTTTTTTAAAACTGAGGCTTTTATGCGTTCATTATCAGTTGTCGCTGTTCCGCCGCCATATATGGAACTGGTGCTAAATTGATGTAGCATATGACGTAAAGATGCTGTTGCACTCTCTATTTCAGATTGATAATCTTCTTCTTTCCTTTTAGATACTCGATCTGAGAAGTCTTCTTTCACTGGTGATATATCAACATCAGCGACAGAATTTACCAACGCTTCAGAAATTTCTTTTACCATAGCCAACTATCTCCTGAATCTCATTTTCGGCATTAATATCTTTACGGCGCGATCGCTCACGACGCAGCTGCTGTAAATAAAATGTGAGTTTGCAATGCCTCTTATCCAGCATATTCTTTGCAAAACGAAAACCCTCCAGCTCCTGCTCATGAGAGAATTGCTCATGCTCAAGCTGGGTTATTTTCTGAATAACCATTTGCAGGTGGGTCAATAAAGCACCCTGCTTTCTTATCCCTCTGTATATATCATCCCTTTTAAGCACTCCAGAGGGAGTCAATAATTTTATTTGTTGATTGATTAAGGCGTTTTCATGTTGAAACTCTATAATTCGCGCTCTGATTTGAGTTAGCTGACTCTCTGTACGGGCAATATTGCCCTGGAGAATATCCTGACTACGCTCAAGCATGCGTACAAACTCATTCCCCTTACGCCAGGCATCCATCCAAACTTTCCAGGCAAGTCTTGATATCAGTTTGTTCAGCCATCCTCTGTTTCAGAAAAGCCTCCATCGCACTCTTCTTGTCGAATGCAGCATCGTTATCCTCGTTTTCACCACGCTTGTACTCACCCAGATCGATAAAGAGCTGCATATCATTTTGTCGAACCAGATAGTCACGAAAGTGTGTAGCCAGCTGCTGGTGCTCCGGTTGTGTGACCTGCTGAAAAACGCGGCTAATACTTTGCAGTACATCTATCGCCGGATAATGCCCTTTAGCAGCGAGTTTTTTGCTCAGATAAATATGGCCATCCAAGATGGAACGGACTTCATCGCCGATAACATCTGATTCTTCCTCATTTTCAATCAATACGGTATAAAAAGCGCTGATCGATCCGGTAAGAAACCGCCCCGGGCGCTCTAAAAGCTTCGGCAAAGCTTCAAAAACCGAAGCGGGATAGCCGCGCCGTGCAGGGAGTTCACCCATACTTAATGCAACGTCACGTAAAGCACGGGCATAACGGGTAACAGAGTCGATAAACAGCAATACATTTTTGCCTTGCTCGCAGAAATACTCGGCAACAGTAGACGCAACTTGAGCCGCATTACATCGCTCAACGCATGACCTGTCTGAAGTTGCGTAAACCAATACGACCTTTGAACGCCGTGAAGAGCGCCTTAGCTCTTCAACAAATTCCGTAACTTCGCGGCCACGCTCACCTATCAGGCCAATGACGTATATATCCGCTTCTGAGTGCTCAATAATCATGCTCATCAGAGATGTTTTACCGCAGCCTGCAGCCGCAAATATGCCCATGCGCTGCCCTTGTCCACAAGTCAATAGCCCATCGATTGCCCGGACCCCGGTCGCCAATGGTACGGCTATGGGTTTGCGCTGGGTGAAGTCACGCGGTACGCCACCCGTTTCAAGATTTTCACCGCCGGTGGGTGCAGCAACAGGGCCGCCGTCCAACCGGCCTTGAATGGTCCCGGTAGCATCAAGGATAGCCCCGAGCGTCCTTTCACTCACAGCAACGCGAAACGGCTTACCGGTTGGTAACAGCACGTTATCGCGTGAAAAACCGTTATTATCATTGAGCAAACTTAATAGAGTATGTTCTTTATTAAAGCCGATGACCTGAGCAAATCCCACCACTTCGGGTTCAAGGAGAGATTTCTCAATTTCACAAATCTCCCCGATGCGCGTTCCGGGCAAGTGAGCCTCAATAACGTTGCCCTGAATGCGCAATGGATGAGCGAGGTGAACAAAACATTGCGCGACCATTTGATGACATCCTTAATTAAGCCAGAACTGTGCGATATTCCTGTAAGATAGTCAGGTAATGATCCAGCACCGTCAAAAAGGCTCCAGATGATTCCAAGTTTCTTTCTCTTATTTGTGCGCGCAACTCAAGATTTCCATCAACAGGATATAAGCAAGGTTGACCAGCGTAGAAGATATCTTCGTTATAATTAAGCATCACGGGAAACAGATTGACGCTACAGTAACTCAATGCTGAGAGATTGTAGTCACAGAGTTTCGCCCATACCCATACCTCATCATTTTCATTTTTGATATGAATAGGAGGGATCTCGTCTTTCATATTCAGAGTAATAGTAGAGTGGTTACTCAAATCCTGTTCCATAACCTCTGAAATTCCAGCATCATTGAGAATACTTGATAATAAATTGACCAAATCATATTTCATTTTACACCTGATTATTTTCTAAAGAGCCTATAACATCCACTTCTACACCGGTAGAAATCTCACCGTAAGAAAGCACTTCCATCTCAGGGTTATTTCCCTCGGTAATTTTCTTAACGAAACGCCTGATATCCATTGACACCATCAAGATGATATCCCGAGCATTAACACCATTGAGTTGAAGAACTTCTTCCAGACATTTATTTACACTTTCAATTTGCGGTGGTGGTAAATTTATAAAAGTACCCGATGAGGTTTGCCTTAGCGCACCGCGAATCATATTTTCCATATCATGTGACATAACCAACGTTCTTATACGTCCACGAAAAGCAAAGCGGTTAGAGATGTACCGGGCCAAAACCCCTCTGACGTGCTCGACTAACATAATCGGATCTTTCTCTTTTGGAGCCCATTGCACCAACGCTTCCAGAATTAGTCGCATATTTCTGATTGAGATACGTTCCTGAAGGAGCCTCTGAAAGACTTCCGTAATACGTTGGACGGTGTTATTACGGTAGCATTCCTTAAGAAGATCGGGATATTTCTTTTCAAGGTCATCAAGCAGCGTTTTGGTCTCCTGAATACCAAAAAATTCTGAGATATTATGAACAAGCAAAGTAGAAACACATGCGTAAAACTCATCTATCGCGTTTCTTGTATGATACCCCAGCTGGATGGCTTTCTCATTCCGTTCCTCAGGTAGCCAATAGACGTTTCCCTGTGGGGATGCAATCGTCTGAACGCTGGCATCAATCACCTGAAGTTCCTCACCCTGCATTAATACCTTACACATGCCCGGAAATATATTGTAAGATGCCACCTGTATTTCATTAATGGCTACCGTCAGAATGCCGCGCGGGGCGCTCTCTTCATAATTCATTAAAACTTCCGGCAGGCGAACACCATATTCTACGAAGAAATTACGTTTAAATAACGATGTAAAATTATGTTCCTGGAAATATTGTTCATATCCTTTCCAGGCGGTGATGATAAGCGGGATAGTTTCTGGAATGTACTCACCATCAATAATAACTGGCTTGCTCTTCAGCACCGGCTGATCATCATCTTGAAGATTTTCTTCTCCCGCTTTAACAATTTTATTCTTCTCATCAAATTTGTGTTTTACGAACATTCCCAAAAGGGGGATTGCCAATAAGATGAATACGGGCAAAGGAAAACCAGGCAGCAGCCCTAGTGCAATAGCGAGAAAAGCTGTGATTAGCAGAATAGACTTGTTAGAAAGCATATCCTGCAGGATTTTTGATCCCAGATTATTGTTATCACTGTTATTCACACGGGTAACAATCAGGCCGCCACTGATTGAGATCAGTAATGCCGGTATCTGAGCTACCAGAGCATCACCGATGGTTAGCAACGTAAAGACCGACATAGCATGAGATACATCCATGCCTTGCTGGAAAACCCCGACTGAGATCCCACCCAGAAAGTTGACGAAGATGATAATTATCCCAGCGATGGCATCACCTTTGATAAACTTCATCGCACCATCCAGCGCACCGTAAAGCTGGCTTTCGGCTTCCAGGTCACTTCGACGCCGCTTCACTTCTTTTTCATTAATCACGCCGGCTTTAAGATCAGCATCAATACTCATCTGCTTACCGGGCATAGCATCCAGAGAGAAACGAGCGGCAACTTCTGCAATACGTTCAGATCCTTTGGTAATCACGATAAACTGAACAACCGTGACGATGAAGAAAATAACGAAGCCCACAACCATATTATCAGCGATAACGAACTCACCAAAGCTGGTAATAATTTCTCCGGCATCGGCATCAGTAAGTACCAGTCTGCTGGTGCTGATAGAAATGGCCAGTCTGAAAATCGTACTAATCAGGAGAATTGACGGAAACGTCGAATAATCAAGAACGCGATTAATATAAAATGAGCCAAGGAAAATCAATAACGCCATGGTCAAATTAAGACCAATCAGAAAATCGACAATATAGGTCGGCAACGGAATAATAAGCATGACTACTATCATGATCATTATCACCAGGATAATTAATTCAGGCCTGGATCGAATTTGTGAAATGAAATTTGTTAGCATTTTATCAACACATTTAAACTAATGAATTCTAATGGCATCATCTGCCGCTATTTATAATATTCTTTCCAGATCCCGGACTTTTTCTCTTTCTCATGAATTGAGAGCAAGGTTGAAGACATAAAATCCAGCACGATATTTCGATAATTAGCATCAGCATATAAGAAGACTGGTGTCTCGTTAAACATATTTCTTAATACCTGAAGCACCTCTGCGCGCTGCCTTATAAGTAAGTTTGACATAAAGTCATCACTAAAAGCCTGCAAAACAGTTTTAAAGTTATCGAAATCAATCAGGGCGGTCATATATAGCTTTATAATACGTTCTTCATCGAGTATCAGTTGTTGCTTTTTCATCTGTTCTTTGAATGAAAATTCGGCAAATTTTTCCAGCAGTGACTGGTCAAGGGTGTTCAGGACGCGCGCATCAGATAACTTGTCACTCAGAGGCCCGAACTCGGCAACATGTATACCTGGCTCATTCGCTTTCATATCCGCAACTAAAGCTGCCATTGTAAATGCCAACAAACGTGTACGATTGTCACAGCCATACTCATCAATCCAGTCCTGATAAATAAAACCTGTAGGAATGTCTTGTTCAAGAAAGCGTAAATAGCTATTACGAAAATTCTTAGCCGAAAGTTTTTTATCACTCTTACTTTGTCTAAATCTCTTTGCAAGGCGTCCAATATTCATCCCCGACTGCATCTTCTGACGATCGGCAAACTTTTCTAAATCGGCGATAGCTTCTTTAATTTTCTTTTTCTGCAACTCAGTAAGCCGACGACCGAGTAATTCTCTTAGTGCAAGCATCAAGTCACTGTCATCGGGAAAGAGACTACGAGCAAAACTCAGTAGATTAGAAAGATCGCGCAGCTTTCCCACCTGCTTGACCAGCGTATTTAATTTCTCATCTGCCTGATCTTCGAGTATAGAAGAAGCAAAGTCATTATCTGCACTGTCATTCTTACGGCCCGTTCTGCTAAATCGACCAAAGGCACTAAGAATATCGGCCATTTCTTCAGCCGCATTACTTAGCTCTTCTTGCAAATCGACATGGTGAATATCTTCAGCGACATCTCCATCCCTGTGAGGGGCACGACTTTCCGTCCTCGCGTAATCAAAGCGACTAACATTAACTGAACCTATTTGACCTGAAGCCATGGCATTCTCTGCTCTTATTGTTTCATCGTTTCACGCAACATATGCACGGTCGATTTCAACGTAACTTCATCACCATCTAAAGTGCGCCCAAGAACCGGGTTGTTATCATTATGACCTGACCACGTTTCTCCATTTACCATTAGTCGGGGCTGAATAAGAAATAACCGAACCATCTTTTTATGACTGACATAACTGTAGTCGAACAATCTCCCCATATAAGGAATATCGCGTAAAAGAGGAATGCCTAAACTGTGTTGCTCATCCTGGTTCCGGCTATAACCACCCACTAACAAGCTATAGCCAACCGGTACTCTTGCTTCAGTACTGATTTGCGTATTACTTACCACCGGTAGACTATCAACAGTTTCTGTCGCGCCGTTTAGATTAAGGGGCAATCCACCATCCTGAATATTCAGGATCATCTCAATCTCATGCTGATACTGGTCGAGACGTGGAAGCACGCTAATCATGGTACCGTAAGTGATCTTTTCCAATGAACTGGTGCGTTCTCCAATCATTTTAGCGTAAAAACTACTATTATTATCGAACAGCGCCGGAACATTTTCTTGCGTAAGAATTTCTGGACGAGAAACGACATGGGCATTACCCTTCTGAGCAAGTGCCGATACATCAGCCAGGAAGTGAATACTATTTGCCTGAGTAAGCGAGCTGGTGTTAAAAGTGATGCCGCCATTGCCAACTTTTGCGCTCCCCTGCCAGCGTACGCCAAGCTCATTAATATCATCTTTAGAAACATCGATTATCCATAACGAGAGTTGAATCTGTTGTTTAGGAATATCGATGGCACTCACCAAATCTTCAACAAAGCTGACCTGACGTGCCGATCCTTGAACCAGCAGGCTATTGGTATCAGTATAGGCTACGATGTTGACAGAATTCTGCTCAATGGCTGCAATATCATTATTACCTCCAGACTCGGCCTGTGAAGTTGCGGCAAAAATGGGTAAAGGGCGAAAATTCCCATCCTGATTAGCTGATGCTGCTTGGAGTGCCTGTTGGGTACTGTTATCAACCGTTATCTGTGCTGCAGTGGTATTCCTGCCAGAATTAGCCTGCTTATTGTTTAATAACTGGTTAAGCACCGTGGCGACACCGGGTATGGTGACAGGAGCATCGCGCTGTAAATAAGTACGATCGTTGACAAAACTGTTTTTTAGTTTAATCACACGGATGGTACTTTCGCCAGTCCCCGGTTTGGCATAAGTTGCATCAATATATTTTGCTGCCGCGCTAATTAATTCTACATATACCGGCGGACCGGAAATATAAAAGGCGCCCGCACTACCATCAGAACGCAGTGGAAAACGCGGATCATAAAGCCCCGAAGACTTTAAATATGCAAGCAGACGGTCAAACGGAGCATAGGAAAGTCTGACCATGCTGCTTTTTATTTCGCTGGCATCATAGATGTAAATTGAACTACCGTCATCGTACCAGATAAGCCCTGTGCGCGTGGCTAACGTCGACAATAACTCTTGTGGTTTACTCAGATCGAAATTACCCGAAACTCGCTTTTTCGCTGCTTCGCCGCTGACGATAACAGGCTTGTTTATTGCCCCGCCGAGAACATAGAAGAGTTGCTGCACACTATTGTTGCTTGCAACGTAGGTATTCTCTGTATCGTCAGCGTTATCAGCACGTTGGTAAGCACCGCCTCGAACAACATTATCGCTGAGCATTGCCGCTGAACTGCTGATACAAAAAAGCGTACCAAGCAGAGCCACCAGGCTGAAACTAATTTTTACCACTACGTGCCTCTTCATCAAGAAAACCTTCTATTTTTTTAAATTCCCGTGGAGTAATACCAAAGAGTGATTTCAGTTCACTTGCAAAATGAGAAGAAGAAGCATAGCCGTTCATATCGGCTACTACTGCAATCGGCTTATCGTTCTCTATTAACTGTAAAGCACTGTGCGCGGCCCGCCACATGCAAAGTTGTTTTTTAGGACCGCGGGAAAATACATGATGGCAAAGCTTCCTGAACTGGGATTCAGACACGCCATATGCCTTGCAAACGTTGTAAACATTAAGATTATTATCTTCAGACCTGCCACTCATAGCCTGAGACAACAGAAAGTACGCTAACCAATAGCTTTCGAGTTTACGGATAAACGGAGCGATGCTTTCAAGATTTTGTTCACGCCGATTTAATACTGCACTGGTAAGAACATTCATGAATCTTTTATGACATCCTTCAGTCAGTGATATATTCAAGAAGTTGTTATCGAATAACGTCAGGGAGTCTTCGTTGACAGACTCCTTCTTGAAGAAATAATCAGCACTTCCGAAGTGATAATCCATAAAAGACAAAAGAGTAGCCACCTTTTGAATAGGTAATATTTCGATATCCCATGGACCGACAACATCTAATTTTAAAATTTTTAGTGATGCGATCAGTACGGATTGTTTTAGAACGGGTAGATCATAAATATTACCGTCAGCTACCTGAAACCTCAGCATGGAATCCTTTGCAAGAGGATTGGCAAATACCAGATTGTGATTAATCTCAAGCATGTCGTCTATAACAACTGTGTCCTTACTTGAAAGACTATCGGCATCAACTTTCAAGCCAGGCCGATAGTGTGCTATACGGCTATCTAACACCCACTTCATAATAAATTAGCACCCGCAGCTCTGAAAAAAAGTTAAGTCGATTATGTAACACTGCAAACTCGTATATTACACCATTAAATATACCAGAAAAATTTTGATGATCAATAGAAACAACAACCTCATTTAATAGAAAAAAAACAATAAAAATATAATAAAAAAATAATAAAAAAATAATAAAAATATAATAAATTTTCGTAGCTTCGCTGACCGAAAAAAAATATAATTTTCTCCACAAAATAAACCCTTTATTATGATGTTATTAATCAAAACAATACCAACCAATGACATGCTTATATATGTAAGTAGGACTGAATGCACTCTTATCCAAGTAGAATTATTTAATATACGCTGTGAGTTTTTTGTGGGATTCGGGTGTTCGCAATGGTCATATACAGTCACCGTATAACTCAATCAACAGTTCCGTTTACTGGTTTACATGCCAATGGTCCTTTTTTATGAACACCAAGCTTGAAGAAATGTCGTCTACTGCTATAACTGATAGCAGGCAGCCAAATTACACATTAAAAATACTGTTTGGTCCAATGTTTGGCTGCGAGCTGCACCTGCCTGCTGACGATTATTTTCTTATCATCAATCCGGCGTATGCACTTCACGATAAAACAGCACCGTTAGAATCTTCTCATGAGCATGCAGCTCATTACACGCGGAACACTCTTTATGTTCCAGGCGATGCGGAATCTCCTAATGTCACCTTATTCCTGTCTGGCTATGCAGATAACGACGGGGTGAGTGGCTTTCGTACTGAGATAAACGACGAGTCAGGAAGTTATGAATCGACGATTTATGAGAATCAAGTGTTCACTCTTGGACCTGTCCGCTTCGCCTTAAAGCGCTGTGCGGACGAATGGTCAGATGAAATAAGGCAATTCAATCAATCTACCGCTTCAAACATTGAACACACTGATAAACAGTTCGCTGGTTCTGACAAGAAAAAGAAGATTCTGACTATTTTTTTAACAACTACTTTGTTGCTAGTACTGTTGGTACTTGCATCGCTGATTGGGTTAAACAAATTTGAGTCAAAGCAACGAGTGTTAACGCTCAGTGAAGCTCTCGCCGGATCACCCTCTCCTCTCTATATTGTCAAAGCCCGGGATAACCAGAATATCTATGTCCTGGCGCATCATTTTCAGGAGATGGAATGGGCGAAAGAAGCACTCTTAAAGCTGAAAGAAAATCCGGATGTCATTCCTCTTTGGCTGAAAGAGCAGAAACTCACTGTTGTGACCCAGTTGCAACATTCAGGTTATCCGGTATTGCAGATTGATTACGGCTCCCCTCAACATCCTGTGCTTGCGGTATACCGTCAGCTAACAACAGCTGAGGTTGCAGGTTTAAAGGCGGCAGCATTACGGCATATCCCGTTTGCACTGGACGTCAGTGTGAAAGTCAGAACTAAGAACCAACTGCTTCAGGAAGCCCGCCAGGGACTCGATCGGCTGCATATTCCATATCGGCAAATTGCCACTTCTACCGGCTATGGACTAATTACTCGGGATGCACTCAACGACAGTGCACTTAGCAACCTGAAATATTTTATTCAAGAATTCAATCATCAATGGGGTAACAGTATCATTAGTTTTTCAATCAACCTCGATGACAACTGGTTACAAGATAAGTCTTATGTAGATTCATCTGACGGCTACCTGTTTATGAATCCACGTCACTGGTATTTTCCAATCAAAAAAGGAAGTTTATAATTATGGCTAACATTGAAAATAAAACCACTGCCTTATCTGATAACGGCTACTTTTTAGACGAAGTTTCACAGAAATTTGAGGCTGGCGCTGCAAATATGATAACAGAGCTAACTAAAGCTGAAGAGGCTCTTGAAAAAGATCCCTCTAACCCGGCAGTGCTGGCTAGCTATCAAGCGAAATTACAAGAATACACGCTGTTTCGAAACGCTCAAACCAGTACGGTTAAAGCCTACAAAGATATTGGTGCTGCTATTATCCAAAACTTCCGCTAACTTTATGGTACGGGACTCCGTACCTTTTAAACCAGGATCAATAATTTATGGGTCATACTATAGAAGCGCTGTCAACCTTCACCAAATTGTCACCTGATGACTCAGGGCCTGATGATAATGCTTCGCTAACCGTACAGGACCAGACTTTTAATAATCTGGTATCCAATACCTTCAATAAAATTAGTGAAACCGATCTTGAATTTAAGAATATGATTAACACATTGAGTCAGTCTCCAGAGTTTACCAGCGACCCGCAGAAATTATTAATGCTACAAAATTATATTGGTGAATACAGTAATTATGTATCCCTTGTCAGTACTCTGGCACGCAAAGGAATCGGTACAATAGAAACTCTGGTTAAATCACAATAATGATAAAATACTCTTTTCGGTCTATTGTTATTCTACTGACTGCCGCCCTGACCTCTGGCTGCAATGATGAAAAATTACTTGATAACCTGACTCAGTCACAAGCTAATCATGTCGTTGCCATCTTGCAGCAGCATAATATTTCCGCACATAAAAATGGCAATCTGAAAGCCGGCTATGTAATAACCGTTGGGCAGTCCGAAAATACAGCTGCACTTTCCATTATCAATCAGTACCAGCTGCCTTGGTCTGCGGATGTTCAAATCGGCGAAGCTTTCCCAAGTGGGTCTTTGGTCGCCTCACCGAATGCGGAACAGGCCAGGGTACTTTCGTTACAGGAACAAAGACTGGAACAATCACTAAGGATCATTGCTCAGGTCGTGAATGCTCGTGTACATTTAAGCTATCCTTCCTTCAACAATGACATCAGCGCAAAAAAATCCGTAGGTCATGTCGGTGTACTTATCTCATATAAGGGAGAAATCGATGAGACCATGTTTATACCTCAGATTAAATCACTCATAAAAAACAGTCTGGATGATGTGCTTTATGAAAATATTTCTGTTGTACTTTTCCCGGCCCCCATTATCCAGTATTCAACCCCGTTGAAGGCTCCCACCAACATTGCCAGTAAATGGTTAATTATGCTTGCGCTAACCTTATTCTTAGCGGTAGCAACGGGAGGATATTTGTTTTATCAGTACATTTCTCGTCCGGTTAAACAAAAATCACCTTCCCCCAAAAAAGAAGAGGGGTTAAATGAAGCATGATGCTGAACATGTAATGCAGATAATGTATTACCCCTCAGACTATACCGATCCCAGCCATTTACCCGACAGTTTAGCGCAGGGTGAAGTGTTTAATGATGTACTGATAAATTACTGGTTACTTTCGCATTTTCAACTTGATAATGAAAATAAATATTGGCAGCCAACTGACATCAACTCTTCGCTGATCGTTGCACATTGGCACCAGTTGCCTCGCATCGCTCATCTGCTTGGTGGTTATTTATTACGTAACCGGTTACCGGGTTATGGGGCAGCACTTATTTGCGACCCACAACTGCTGGCTTTTATTTCCCTACCGCTTATTCATCATGTCACTATCGATGAAGCGGAGCGAAGAGTTGATACTCTGGCCTGGGGAGCCGCCTTTATACTTAGTATGGCGTCTTCTTTGCTCCCCGCTTTGAAGCAACGCATTTTATTAGGCTTCCCTGCCGGAATTGATTTGCCCGAACTCCACGTTAAAGCGACACCTAATCATATTAATTTATTCAAAATGGCAATCACTTATGCGAATAATTACCAGTGACGAATTACCCAGGGATTTTAACAAACAAACCTTGATAAAATCTAACGAACGCAACCGCCATCGTAGTATGGCCACTGCCCTTGAGAAAACGTTGAATCGTTGCAGCGAAATTTATAGTGAATATGAGTTACATACCGTTGAGCTCAGAGAAAACTGCGCAAAAGAAGGCTTTACAACAGGATTTAAACTTTTTTTTTCTCAATTAACGGCGATGCTCGACAACTATGAAAGACTTCAGGAAGCCCGAATCCAGTCGTTTCGTGATAATTTGCATAATGCGCTCAAATCGTCACTGCAGGACACGGTAATCGTCGAGCGAATTATTCACCATCTTCAGGGTGAATGTGGCCACCAGAAACCACTTAAGATCATTATACCCAAATCAGTACAACTGCAAGACAACACGGATACTTCTAATTATCTGTTCTGTGAGGATAACCATATTACCGTACAGAATGACGTAGATTCGATACGCTTTCCCAGTGATTCATTATGTCAACAATGGCTGTCTGCTGCCGAAGATCAAATCGTGTCATCTAATAAGGAAATAGAAAGTTTAATTCCAGATCTACTTAGTGATATCATCATACAGCTAACAGAGTTAAGCGAGAAAAAAGTTAGTATATAAAATACACTTATTAAGGAAACGGTAAATGACCAGTTTTTTGAAAAACCTCTCTGCATACCAATGTGATATCAATAGCCATAATGCAACGAGTGAATTAAGCTTCGACGATCGGGTTCTGCAGTTCATCCGCGATACTAAACCGGAAGGGACACTTGCTGAACTTATCAATAAAATCCAGTCACTCGATACCGATCATAAATATTCATCACAACAGTTAATTAATGCCTTGCTTTACACTGACAGCACACTGCGAGGCGATCCAAACTTTCAGGATTACACGACAGAAACACTCGACAGAAATACCAGTCAAATGCTCGGGGTTAATATGCTGATCAACAACATGATGAATCGTGCTTTTTTATCTCCAGATGATAAAGAAAGTGATTACTCTTGAACCACAGCCCCCTTTATTTATCTCCCGTAAATTCCCTGTCCCGGATGCAAACCGGTAACTACTCTTATGTTCACGAAAATGAATGTTGTTTTTATTTCCATCCTGTTGACCCTGTTCTCTCCATTCGCATCATCTCAGCAGGGAGACTGCATTGATGAGGCAGCGTTATGCTTTCAAATAAATCCCCTGTTGATTAAAGCTATCATCTGGCAAGAATCAAAAATCAACAAAACGCTATCACCAGGAATAAAAACAACACGGTTGACGTTGGTGTTATGCAGGTCAATAGTATCCATTTCAACACTCTGAAAGGGATGGGGATCACCGAGCAGGCGCTACGTGAAAACAGTTGCGCAAATGTTTTTTCAGGAACGTGGATACTCCGCCAGGTTATCGATCGTCATGGCTATACCTGGGATGGTATAGGAAGGTATCACTCAAGCACCCCCGTTTATCATGATAAATACGTCAAAAATATCGTATCTATTATTGCCTACAAGTCTCATAAAATTGAAAAGCTGATAATCGCCCGTCAGAATGGTATTCGTGATAAATTCTCATGCAAATAAAATGAATCATTATTCTGCTGGTAAAAGACGTATTCTTCTTATTCGCTAATCGTACGCCAGTCATCTCACTGCTTTTGGTCTTTTAAAGGGTCACTGCTGGTAAAATTTATTCGTAAAGAATAAAAGAGAAAAATTAAACAGCGGGGGCAGTTTTGTCGCCCGTGCTTAAATATTTCAAGCCCTTTAATCGCTAAAAAACACCATGAACTGATGATCAGAACAGCTGGCTGGATAAGTAAAGATTATTAAACATCACTTTAACGCGTGATGACCTGAGCGTCTTTCGCCTAATCAGCCACATATATATGTATTATGTCACTGTAGTGGCATAGTGAATTTGGCCACCTGAGCAGAAGGTAATCACAGCCAAGACGGTTGAAGCTTCTCTTGTTATGTAATGCTGTTAAAAATCGGCCAAGAGTATCTTTTGGAGAAAGTGGATTTCTAACACCTTTTGCACGATAACTATCCTCAAGCTCTGATCGAGTCCTGAACTTTTTTTGCACTTTTAGGATGTTAAAAGGATTGTAAGA
Source organism: Erwinia amylovora (assembly GCF_017161565.1). Classification (NCBI taxonomy): domain Bacteria; kingdom Pseudomonadati; phylum Pseudomonadota; class Gammaproteobacteria; order Enterobacterales; family Erwiniaceae; genus Erwinia; species Erwinia amylovora. The sequence goes on along the minus strand of NZ_CP066796.1, from coordinate 859,928 downwards.
CAGAGTAGGTGGCCTTTGTTGGGTTTGAGCATTCCCAGCTTCGATTTCGATTGCATGTTTCACTGCCACATTTATCCATCGAAACGTCTGTTCTGCTGCTGTCCTGGCTCTGCTGGCAATTTCATCGAACTTACGAAGGATTTCATTACCAGTGAGATCCTTTACTCGTAAAGCTTCCCACTCTTTCAGGCGATTTTCTGCTTTGTCCAACACTGACAGTGTGTTTGGTTTGGCTGGTTTAGACCTGCCAAGAAGATGTTGACGATATTGAGCAAACACTTCACTGATAGTGAGTTCAGAAGCCTCTGTTTCTCGTTTAATCCTATTCGGATTTCTTTTGGTGACGATCATGGTCTGAACCAATTGCCTAGCAGCTTCACGAGCTTGATCGATACTCGGAAAATCAGAAACATTCCCTACTTTCACTTTTAAGACCGAACTCGGTTTCTTACCTTCTTTCACACCACGAGTACCAGAAGACACTCTTCTCTGGATTACATAGGTTTTTTTCGTCAAACTTACCTTTACACCAAAACCTACCGGCGAATCACGGTGATCGTCAAAAACGATGTATGGTTTCTGTTGTGGGTTAGGTTCGAAAACAACTTTCCCAGAGCTATTGAGTTCTGGCTTAACATGGATACTTAACTTGTTGATAATGAAAGACTGGCTGAGAGTTGTTTTCAAAGTATCACCACTGTTTGTAGCCCGAGAATGATTAGAAGGTAACCTATTACGTTTTAGGCTACAAGTGAGCTACAAATTTATGGGTTTATGTGCGTTTAAAGGGATTTACCTGGGGCCACATGAGCACTCGAAAGACTTAAAAAACGAGTAAAATCAATATGAATGAGTCTATTGACAAGGATCTATCAGTCCACACACCGATGATGCAGCAGTATCTACGCCTCAAGGCGGAACATCCCGAAATCCTGCTATTTTACCGCATGGGTGACTTCTACGAGCTGTTTTATGATGATGCTAAACGCGCCTCACAGCTGCTGGAAATCTCCTTAACCAGGCGTGGATCATCGGCCGGGGACCCGATTCCGATGGCGGGAGTACCCTATCATGCGGTGGAGAACTACCTGGCAAAGCTGGTGCAGCTCGGTGAATCGGTCGCTATCTGTGAACAGATTGGTGACCCGGCTGCAAGTAAAGGTCCGGTCGAGCGCAAAGTGGTACGTATCGTGACCCCTGGCACCATCAGCGATGAAGCATTACTCAATGAACGTCAGGATAACCTGTTGGCTGCCATCTGGCACAGCCCGCGCGGCTTTGGCTATGCCACGCTGGATATCAGCTCCGGCCGTTTCCGCCTGGCTGAGCCAGCTGACCTGGAAACGATGGCTGCCGAACTGCAGCGCACCAACCCGGCCGAACTGCTGTACCCGGAAGACTTTGCCGCCATGGCGCTGATTGAGAACCGTCGTGGTCTGCGCCGCCGTCCACTGTGGGAATATGAGCTTGATACCGCACGTCAGCAGCTCAACCTTCAGTTCGCCACGCGCGACCTCGGTGGCTTCGGTGTTGAGCAGGCGCATCTTGCCCTGCGTGCCGCCGGCTGCCTGCTACAGTACGTTAAAGATACCCAGCGCACCTCGCTACCGCATATCCGATCGCTGACCATGGAGCGCCAGCAGGACGGCATCATTATGGATGCCGCGACCCGTCGCAATCTTGAGATCACGCAAAACCTCGCCGGAGGAAGCGAAAATACCCTGGCTTCGGTGCTGGACAAAACCGTGACGGCAATGGGCAGCCGTATGCTTAAGCGCTGGCTGAATATGCCGTTACGCAATACGCAGACGATTACCCTGCGCCAGCAAAGCATCCGCGCCCTGCAGGATTTAAGTGATAACCTGTCCCCCCTTTTGCGCCAGGTCGGCGATCTTGAGCGCATCCTGGCACGTCTGGCGTTACGCACTGCGCGTCCGCGCGATCTGGCTCGTATGCGCCATGCCTTCCAGCAGCTTCCGCTGCTGAATAGCGAGCTGCTCAACAGTGATATTGCGCACCTGCAAACTCTGCGTAGTCAGATGGGGGAGTTCACCGAGCTGCGCGAACTGCTGGATCGCGCCATCGTTGAAACGCCGCCGGTGCTGGTTCGTGACGGTGGGGTGATCGCCCCGGGCTATAACCAGGAGCTGGACGAATGGCGGGCGCTGGCCGACGGAGCTACCGACTATCTTGAGCGTCTGGAGATCCGCGAACGGGAAAAGCTGGGGCTGGATACGCTGAAAGTTGGCTTTAACGGGGTACACGGCTATTACATTCAGGTCAGCCGGGCGCAGAGCAATCTGGTGCCGATCCACTACGTGCGCCGCCAGACGCTGAAAAACGCCGAACGCTATATCATCCCTGAGCTAAAAGAATATGAAGACAAGGTACTGACTTCAAAAGGCAAAGCGCTTTCGCTGGAAAAAGCCCTCTATGATCAGCTGTTTGATATGCTGCTACCGCATCTTGAAGCGTTACAGGACAGCGCCTCTGCCCTGGCAGAGCTGGACGTATTGAGTAATCTCGCCGAGCGCGCCTTGACGCTGAATTACCACTGTCCCACGTTGAGCGACACCCCCGGCATTCAGCTTACCGGTGGCCGTCATCCGGTGGTCGAGCAGGTGTTGAAAGAACCCTTTATCGCCAATCCTCTTTCGCTTTCGCCACAGCGCCGTATGCTGGTGGTCACCGGCCCGAATATGGGCGGAAAAAGTACCTATATGCGTCAGGCCGCTCTGATTACCCTGATGGCTTATATTGGTAGCTTCGTCCCCGCAGATCAGGCGGTCATTGGCCCGATCGATCGTATTTTTACCCGCGTAGGCGCAGCGGACGATCTTGCTTCCGGCCGTTCCACTTTTATGGTGGAAATGACCGAAACCGCCAATATCCTGCATAACGCCAGCGAGTACAGCCTGGTGCTGATGGATGAAATTGGTCGAGGTACCTCAACCTATGACGGACTGTCACTGGCGTGGGCCTGCGCCGAAAGCCTTGCCAACCGCATCAAAGCCTTGACGCTGTTTGCCACACACTATTTTGAACTGACCACCCTGCCAGAACAAATCGATGGTGTGGCGAATGTGCATCTGGATGCGGTCGAGCATGGCGATACTATCGCCTTTATGCACAGCGTGCAGGAGGGGGCTGCCAGTAAGAGTTATGGCCTGGCCGTAGCCGCACTGGCCGGGGTTCCCAAAGACGTTATCAAGCGGGCTCGCCAGAAGCTGAAGCAGCTGGAAGCACTGTCCGGTAGTGCTGCCAGTACCAAAGCCAATGGATCTCAACTGCCGCTGCTGGTTGAGGAAACATCACCAGCGTTAGAGGCGTTAGAAGCGCTTGATCCGGACTCTTTGTCACCGCGTCAGGCGCTGGAATGGATTTACCGATTGAAGTCGCTGGTTTAAATCATACGATTCGGTTAAGCAACGGGCGACCGAAAAGGTTGCCTGCTGAACTGCCTGTGATGACAGGCCGGTAGCGGATAAGCGACTTCGCCGTGTCACATCGGGTTATTCCCACTGCGAATGAACACAGTTGGCAAAAAGCACGCTGTCGCTACCGACAAAAGGCAATAAAAAAAGCGGTGACGTTTTGAAGCGTCACCGCCTTAAGCATTACTGAAAATCAGACTGTTATTCTTTCACACTGTTCTTCGCGCTATCATTCACGGAAGAGTGCTTCAATACTCAATCCCTGCCCCTGCAGTATTTCACGCAGACGACGCAGTCCTTCAACCTGAATCTGACGAACACGCTCACGGGTCAAACCAATTTCACGGCCTACATCTTCCAGCGTGGCCGCTTCATAGCCTAACAGGCCAAAACGGCGAGCCAGTACTTCACGCTGCTTGGCGTTGAGTTCAAACAGCCACTTAACGATGCTTTGTTTCATATCATCGTCTTGGGTGGTATCTTCCGGGCCGTTGTCTTTTTCATCGGCCAGAATATCCAGCAACGCTTTTTCAGAATCCCCGCCCAGTGGCGTATCAACTGAGGTAATGCGTTCGTTGAGGCGCAGCATCCGGCTCACGTCATCAACAGGCTTATCTAACTTTTCCGCAATCTCTTCCGCACTTGGCTCATGATCGAGCTTATGTGAGAGTTCTCGCGCGGTGCGCAGATAAACATTCAGTTCTTTCACAATGTGGATCGGCAGACGAATGGTACGGGTTTGATTCATGATTGCCCGTTCAATCGTCTGACGGATCCACCAGGTGGCGTAAGTAGAAAAACGGAACCCTCTTTCCGGATCAAATTTCTCTACCGCACGGATCAGTCCAAGGTTACCTTCTTCAATCAGGTCCAGCAGAGCCAGACCGCGATTGCTGTAACGTCGGGCAATCTTGACCACCAGGCGTAAGTTACTTTCGATCATCCGACGACGTGAAGGCACATCACCACGGAGTGCACGACGGGCAAAAAAGACTTCTTCCTCAGCCGTGAGCAGTGGAGAGTAACCAATCTCTCCCAAGTAGAGCTGGGTTGCATCCAGCACGCGCTGTGTTGCACCCTGAGATAACAAATCTTCTTCAGCTAACTCGTTATCACCAGGTTCATTTCCGACAAGAGCCTTCTCATCAAAAACCTCTGCTCCGTTTTCGTCGAATTCCGCGTCTTCATTTAACTCGTTAACTTTCAGCGTATTCTGGCTCATAAGCGGCTCCTACCCGTGATCCCAAGGCAGAACCGCAAGGTTCTGCCGGATTATCGTTGCGGCAAATAACGCAACGGGTTTACGGATTTCCCCTTGTAACGAATTTCAAAGTGTAATCTAACAGAACTCGTGCCAGTACTACCCATCGTGGCAATCTTTTGACCCGCTTTCACTTCTTGTTGTTCACGGACCAGCATCGTATCATTGTGGGCATAAGCACTCAGATAGTCATCATTATGCTTGATGATAATCAAATTACCGTAACCGCGTAGCGCGTTACCGGCGTATACCACCCGCCCGGAAGCAGTGGAAACAACGGGTTGGCCATGCGATCCTGCGATATCGATACCTTTATTGCCACCTTCGGAAGCAGAGAAGTTATCAATAATCTTACCGTCGGTTGGCCAACGCCAGCTTCCCACTTCAGTGGAGCTGTCCGTTGTACTGCTGACGGTCGGAACGGCAACCGGAACTGTCGTCGTTGCAACAGTTTTACCGGATGAAGGCAGCATTTTGCCCTCACTTGTTGTATCTGAGTCTTCAGAATACGTAATTACAGGTTGGTGTGCAACCGTTGCCGTTTTCATCTGCGTGCCGGCAGGAGACGTTGTTACGCCAGCTGCAGTAGCGTCAGCGGCCGTGACTGCATTGCCACCCGTAATGGGGGTACCCGTACCGTTGGCGACCTGCAACTGCTGTCCCACGTTGAGGCTGTAGGGCGCGGCGACATTATTACGTTGTGCCAGATCGCGAAAATCATTGCCGGTAATCCAGGCAATATAAAATAAAGTATCGCCGCGTTTGACCGTATAAGTGTCACCACCGTAGCTACCTTTCGGAATATTCTCATAACTACGGTTATAAACTATACGACCATTCTCATTGACCATATTTTGCGGCTGGCTGGGCGCGGGAACATTCATTCCGCTGTTCGACACGGGTGGCCGGGCCGGGCGAACAAGATTGCCTGTGCTGCCGCCCCCGGCACTGCTGACGGGAATGGCATCCCCTGCAGAAGCCGGATTGCCCGTAGACGCAGAATTGCCGCTCATCATGCCGGATTCATTTCCGCCAACCGAGCTGATAGGGGCTTGTGTATCGTCGCTGCTGGAACAGCCTGCCAGCCAAAATCCTACCAGTGAAATGGCCGCTATACGGCGCAACTTAAAAACCGGGCTTCCCATGCTCATTGACTCCCCCATTACGGCAATACTTTTATAAATAATGATCAACTTTATTGCAGCGCTAAAACTGTGCAACAGAACCAGATACTAGCAATATCAATGACCGCGTGCCATGAAACAGTTGTGTACAAATATCCTCGCCGTGACGTTCAGGCAAGGTCGCCTTTCACCAGTGGCACAAAACGCACCGGCTCAATGACATCGACAATAAACTCATCGCCTTTGCGGCGAATACGTTTCAGCACCTGGTTTTCTTCCCCGACAGGCAATACCATAACCCCACCATCAACAAGCTGCGACATCAGCGCATGCGGTATTTCCGGCGGGGCAGCCGTCACTATAATCGCGTCAAATGGCCCGCGTGAGGGCCAGCCCAGCCAGCCATCGCCATGTCGGGTAGAAACATTATGCAGATCCAGCTGTTTCAGACGGCGTTTAGCCTGCCACTGCAGTCCTTTGATGCGTTCTACCGAACAAACATGCCCCGCCAGATGCGCAAGGATTGCCGTCTGGTAGCCTGAGCCGGTGCCGATTTCCAACACGCGCGATGCCGGGGTCAGCGCCAGCAACGAAGTCATTTTGGCCACCATGTAAGGCTGGGAAATCGTTTGTCCGCAGCCAATCGGCAACGCGGTATTTTCCCAGGCTTTGTGTTCGAAGGCTTCATCAATGAAGCGCGCACGCGGCACGTCACCGATAGCCAGCAACAGCCGCTCGTCATCAATGCCCTGTAAACGCAACTGCGCCAGCAGGCTTTCTATGCGCCCGCTCACCATTCCCTGGTGACCCCTGCACTTTCCAGCCACGAGGAGACAACCTGCTGCGCCGCATGGGCAGTAAGATCGACATGCAGCGCCGTCACTGACACATAGCCTTCATCAACCGCGGCGAAGTCAGTATCAGGCCCGGCATCAAGCTTTTCACCGGGAGGGCCGATCCAGTACAGCGTATTACCGCGCGGATCCTGCTGTGCGATAGCCTGACTGCTGGGATGACGGCTGCCGCAACGAGTGACGCGGATCCCTTTAATCTGATCCAGCGGCAGATCCGGTACATTAATATTGAGGATGCGGCCGGTACGTAATGGTTCACGTAATAACGCTTTAAGGATTGAGCAGGTTACCAGGGCAGCAGTGTCATAGTGCTGGTAGCCGTTGAGTGAGACCGCCAGCGCCGGCAGGCCAAGATGCCGCCCTTCCATTGCCGCCGCAACGGTTCCGGAATAGATGACATCGTCGCCAAGATTAGGGCCGGCGTTAATGCCAGAGACCACAATATCCGGCTTCGGGCGCATCAGAGTATTGACGCCGAGATAAACACAGTCAGTCGGCGTGCCCATTTGTACCGCAATATCCCCGTTGGGGTAATGAAAGGTGCGCAGAGGCGTCTCCAGCGTCAGTGAGTTTGACGCTCCGCTTCGATTGCGATCAGGGGCGACAAGCTGCACCTCAGCAAATTCACGCAGCGCCTTTGCCAGCGTCTGAATGCCCGGAGCATGGATACCGTCGTCGTTACTCAGCAATATGCGCATCTGATACCTGACTTATTGAATTTAATGAACCACAGCAGGAGCCAGAGTGGATTTTATCCTGAAGCTTTACCTGTTCGCACTATGCTGGCTTCCATCCACACCACTGTGTGAACTGATTGGCGTATTTTAGCCGGATTGCTTCGCTCGATGGTAGGTATAAATATCTGGTAAGTAGTAAGATGCCAGCAATGGCGGCTTATCTTACTATCGAATATGACAGCGGCGCAGGGAGCTGGCTTTTGCTGCGGTGATGCTAACGCGGGTGCTGTCAAACATCGTAGGAAAACAAAGGATCACCGCTAATATCGAGACGGAAATGTCAGCAAAGCCCGCTGCCTGAAACAGGCTTTGCCGGAGAACGGTTACTCGTCTGCTTCGGTGGAACTGCTCTGAGTGACCAACAGTTCTCTTACCAGGCTGGTGGCAAAGCTGCCGGCGGGCAGCCAGAAGTTCATCTCAAGCGTGGCGTCATCTGCCCAGCTCCAGATCAGATCGCGAGGTATCACCAGCATCGCACGGCGCGCTGTGTCGACCCGCTCACGCCCCATCAACGCGATAAGCGCGCCCTGATGCGCCAGGCTGTTTTGCTCAAAGGCCAGCGCTCCGTCACGCGAGCCCCATTCACCGCTGCCCGGCAGCGGCGCGGTGATACGCAGCTCATTGCTGTCCACGCGCTGTTGCAGACTGCCGAGTTCAGCGGCTTCTGCCACAAACCAGCTGCCGCGCCCGGTAAGCTGTAGCGCATCGCCGGCCAGTACCCGACTCAGGGATCCCTGCTGCGCCAGACGGTCACTCACGACCTGATTGAACATCGCGCTACGTGCGGCAGACAGAATAATACTGCGTTTACTGCGCTCGCGTACGCGAATTTCATCCGCCGCCCAGCGCTGTGCCAGCGTCAGATTATTGCCATCATGACCGAAGCGCTGGCTGCCAAAATAGTTTGGCACCCCGTTAGCGGCAATCTGCTGCAGGCGTTGTTCCACCGCCTCGCGGTCGGATATCTGACGCAGAACCAGCGTAAAGGCATTGCCCTGCAAGGCCCCGGTGCGCAGTTTGCGGCGATGTCGCGTGCTTTCCAGCACCTGTACGCCCTCCAGCTGAAAGGTGTTCATGTCCGGCGTGACTTTGCCCGGCAGACGCAGACAGAACCACTGCTCGCTGACGGCATGTCTGTCTTTCATGCCGGCAAAGCTAACCTCCCGCGGATGAATAGCAGCAAATTTCGCCAGCGCCTCGGCAACAAAACGCGTATTGCAGCCTTGTTTACGCACGCGCACCAGCAGCTGTTCGCCATCCCCATCCGGCGCGTAGCCGAGATCTTCAATCACCACGAAATCTTCGGGGCTACTTTTCAGCACGCCGCTGGCAGTGGGTTTGCCGTGCAGCCAGCCCTGACCGGATAAATCCATCAGTTACGCCTTAATCAATAACGCAACGGCTTCACAGGCAATGCCTTCGCCGCGCCCGGTGAAGCCGAGCTTTTCAGTGGTGGTCGCCTTCACGTTAACCTCGTCCATATGAATTCCCAGATCTTCAGCAATATTGATGCGCATCTGTGGCGCATGCGGCAACATTTTCGGTGCCTGGGCAATGATCGTCACATCAACGTTGCCGACGCGGTAGCCTTTCTGCGCGATCTGACGCAGCGCTTCGCGCAGCAGCTCGCGGCTGTCAGCACCTTTGTAAGCCTCATCGGTATCCGGGAACAGTTTGCCAATATCGCCTAACGCCGCCGCGCCAAGCAGCGCGTCAGTCAGTGCGTGCAGCGCCACGTCACCGTCTGAGTGAGCAAGTAAACCTTTCTCATAGGGAATTCGCACGCCACCAATAATCAGCGGGCCTTCGCCGCCGAAAGCATGTACATCAAAACCGTGACCAATACGCATTATGCGCTCCTGATTAACGATGTCTTTGGGTCAGATAAAATTGCGCCAGCGCCAGATCTTCCGGTCGCGTGACTTTCAGGTTATCGCTGCGTCCGGTGACCAGCTCAGGATGATAGCCGCAGTACTCCAGCGCCGAAGCCTCATCGGTAATGTTCGCGCCTTCACCGAGCGCGCGCAGCAGGCAGTCGCGCAACAGCCCGACCGGAAACAGCTGCGGCGTCAGCGCGTGCCACAGCGCTTCACGTTCAACGGTATGATCGATATCGCTGCGGCCGCTGATGGCGCGCTTCATGGTGTCGCGTACCGGCGCTGCCAGAATGCCGCCAACTTTACTGCTGGCAGTAAGAGCCAGCAGACGGCTCAGATCTTCGGGATGCAGGCAGGGGCGAGCGGCATCATGTACCAGCGCCCACTGGGCTGACGAAGCCGCCTGTAAACCTGCCAGCACCGAATCGGCACGCTGAAGGCCGCCCGTCACCGCAGAGACGCGCGCATCCCGGGCGATGGGCAGTTGATGAAAATGGCTATCTTGTGGACTGAGCGCCACTACCACCCGACTGACCGCCGGATGCGCCAGCAGCGCAGCCAGGCTGTGTTCCAGAATGGTTTTGCCGCAGATGGTAAGATACTGCTTCGGGCAGCCGGACAGCATACGGCTACCAATGCCCGCAGCGGGCACCACGGCAACCACGTTTGATAAAGAGATGAGATTATTCATGATGGCGATTACTGGCTGGCTACCCGTGTCTGCTGCGCGTTGCGTCTGTTTTGGTCCGGCACAAGGCGATAGAAAGTCTCGCCGGGTTTGATCATCCCCAGCTCGTTGCGTGCGCGCTCTTCAATGGCTTCCGAACCGCCATTTAAGTCGTCGATTTCAGCAAACAGCCGATCGTTACGCGCTTTAAGCCTGGCATTAGTGCCCTGCTGCGAAGCAACATCGTCATTAACACGCGTGTAGTCATGAATGCCGTTCTTGCCCAGCCAGAGCGAATATTGCAGCCAGCCGAGAAGCACAAGTAACAGCAGCGTAAGTTTTCCCATCCCCGCCCCCTGCGAAACGGCTCAATCATCCCATAACTTTTAGTGCGACTCCACTCTGAAGATTAAATTGAACGTTACTGAGCAAAAACGGCGTGAAAATGCGGTAAAAAGGAGCAGGATTTGGCTCGCGCTTTGAACGGCTGTGCAAAAATTTGTAACGCAGCGATGCGTTAGCACATCGGTGAGGACAGCGTTACCAGCTGGATAACAGACAAAATAACAGCCAGAACAGGGAGAGGGTTAACAGGGGGGTGACCAGCGCCGTCCAGATCACATGACCGCGCAGCAGCGCGCTGATGACAATGCCTGCCAGCACCGAAACCGGTAATAGCGCAAGAAAGAAAGGCCAGGTATAAAGAAAAAACAAGAAAAGAGTGCCTGAGCCGTACATCATTAACGGGATTGCCAACGCTATCCACCAGGCGACAAAGCCGGCCACGCCACCGGGAAGGGACCAGGAAGTTGCTTTTCGCTGGCGCTGGTTTTTACCTGCCTGAATGGAGGTTGCATTGTGCATAGATACCCCGTTGCATCTCAGGCGGGGCAGTTCAGCACTGCCGCGCCTGCTAACCACGCCCGCTGACGGGCAGTAGCCAAAGTTAGCTCAGGGTTTGATGATATCTTGCTGACGCAACAGATCTAATATTTGACGGGTCAAATGTGTTACCAATTGTTCACCATCAAGACGGATATCAGCCTGCAAGGGGGCCTGATATTCCGCATCAATGCCGGTGAAGTTGCGCAGCTCTCCCGCCCGTGCCTTTTTATAAAGCCCCTTCGGGTCGCGTGCTTCACAAATGGCCAGCGGCGTGTCAACGAACACCTCAATAAAGCGCCCATCGCCCAGCATATCGCGCACCATCTGGCGTTCAGCACGATGGGGGGAGATAAATGCGCTCAGTACCACCAGCCCGGCATCCGCCATCAGCCGCGCCACTTCGCCAACCCGGCGGATATTCTCTTTACGATCGTCATCGCTGAAGCCGAGATCCCGGCACAGGCCGTGGCGCACGTTATCGCCGTCAAGCAGATAGCTGCTGACGCCAAGCTGATGCAGTGCCTGCTCCAGCGCCCCGGCAACGGTGGACTTACCGGACCCGGACAGCCCGGTAAACCACAGCACCACGCCCTGATGGCCATGCAGCCGCTCACGCGCTTCCCGGGTGACCGGATGCGGATGCCACACTACGTTCTCATCATGTTGCGCCATACTATCTGCCGCCCAACAGATCGCGTGCATTCCAGTGCGGGAAGTGACGACGTACCAGCGCATTCAGCTCCAGTTCAAAAGCGCTGAAGTTGGTGCTGCCAACGGAGAGCTCTTCTGCCAGCGGCTGCCGGATCATTCCCGCTCCCACGGTGACGTTACTCAGGCGATCGATAAAGATCATGCCGCCGGTGACCGGGTTCTGCTGGTAGCTATCGAGCACCATTGGCTCATCAAAGATGATGTTGACCAGACCAATGGCGTTCAGCGGCAGTTCTGCGCTGGAATGCTGCGTCAGATTATTGATTTCCACCTGATGCGCTATTTTCTCTACGCGCGCGCGCGTTTTCTTGCCGGCGATTTTCACATCAAAACTCTGCCCGGCGAGCAGCGGTTGCTCAGACATCCATACCACATCCACCGCAGCGGCCCGTACCGGCGTCAGTTCTGCTTCGGCATCCACCAGCAGGTCGCCGCGGCTGATATCGATCTCATCTTTCAGCACCAGGGTGATGGCTTGCCCGGCGGCGGCCTGTTGCAGGTCGCCGTCAAAGGTGACAATGCGCGCCACGGCAGATTCAACGCCGGACGGCAGCACTTTCACCCGCTGCCCCACCTGCACGCGACCGGATGACAGCGTTCCCGCATAGCCACGGAAATCGAGGTTTGGGCGGTTGACATACTGCACCGGGAAGCGCATCGGCTGCTGTTCCACCACGCGCCGGACCTCGACGGTTTCCAGCACGTCCAGCAGCGTCGGGCCGCTGTACCAGCTCATCTGTTCGCTCGGCGCGGCCACGTTTTCGCCTTCCAGCGCCGACAGCGGCACAAAACGGATATCAAGATTGTCCGGCAGCTGCGTAGCGAAATTGAGATAATCCTGTTTTATCTGCTCGAAGGTCGCCTGGCTGTAGTTCACCAGATCCATTTTGTTGATCGCCACCACCAGATGTTTAATGCCCAGCAGCGTTGAGATAAAGCTGTGACGGCGGGTTTGATCGAGCACGCCTTTGCGCGCATCGATCAGCAGGATCGCCAGATCGCAGGTTGATGCGCCCGTCGCCATATTGCGCGTGTACTGCTCGTGCCCTGGCGTATCAGCGATAATAAATTTGCGCTTTTCAGTAGAGAAGTAGCGATAGGCCACGTCGATGGTGATGCCCTGTTCGCGCTCGGCCTGCAAACCGTCAACCAGCAGCGCCAGGTCCAGTTTTTCCCCCTGAGTACCGTGACGTTTGCTGTCGTTATGCAGCGATGACAGCTGGTCTTCGTAGATCTGCCGCGTGTCGTGCAGCAGTCGGCCAATCAGGGTACTTTTGCCGTCGTCGACGCTGCCACAGGTCAGAAAACGCAGCAGGCTTTTGTGCTGCTGCGCGTGCAGCCAGGCTTCCACCCCGCCCTGGTCGGCAATCTGTTGTGCAATAATGTGGTTCATGGCGGCTCCTTAGAAATAACCCTGGCGTTTCTTCAGCTCCATCGAGCCGGCCTGATCGCGGTCTATCATCCGCCCCTGGCGCTCGCTGGTGGTGGAGACCAGCATCTCCTCAATGATACCAGGCAGCGTTTGCGCTTCTGACTCCACCGCGCCGGTCAGTGGCCAGCAGCCGAGGGTTCGAAAGCGCACCATGCGCTGCTCAATCACTTCGCCAGGCTGCAGGTCGATGCGGTCGTCATCAATCATCATCAACATGCCGTCACGCTCCAGTACCGGTCGCGGTGCGGCCAGATACAGCGGCACAATTTCAATGTTTTCCAGGAAAATGTATTGCCAGATATCCAGCTCGGTCCAGTTAGACAGCGGGAAGACGCGGATGCTTTCGCCCTTGTTAACCTGGCCGTTGTAGTTGTGCCACAGCTCCGGGCGCTGGTTTTTCGGGTCCCAGCGGTGGAAGCGGTCGCGGAAAGAGTAGATACGCTCTTTGGCGCGCGACTTTTCTTCATCACGACGCGCGCCGCCGAAGGCCGCGTCGAAGCCATACTTGTCCAGCGCCTGCTTCAGCCCTTCGGTTTTCATGATATCGGTGTGTTTGGCGCTGCCGTGCACAAACGGGTTAATCCCCATCGCCACCCCTTCCGGGTTGCGGTGCACCAGCAGTTCGGCACCGATGTTTTTCACCATGCGGTCGCGGAATTCGTACATCTCGCGGAATTTCCAGCCGGTATCAACGTGCAGCAGCGGGAACGGCAGCGTTCCCGGATAGAAGGCTTTGCGCGCCAGGTGCAGCATCACCGATGAATCTTTACCGATGGAGTACATCATCACCGGATTGGCGAACTCTGCCGCCACTTCACGGATAATATGGATACTTTCCGCCTCCAGCTGACGCAGATGAGTGAGTCGTTTTTGATCCATGATTGTTCCTCAAGCCAAATTCACAACGGGGGACTGGCGTCCGTCCTGCTGCGCTGAATGTTGATACCACGCCAGCTGCTGATGCAGATTGACCACTTCACCAATCACTAACAGCGCCGGAGTGGGGGCATTTTGTGCCAGCTCTCCAAGCTGTTGCAGCGTGCCGGTCAGTACCTGTTGATCCTGCCGGGTCCCACGACCGATCACCGCCACGGGCGTTGCCGGATCGCGCCCGTGCGTTATCAACTGGTCGGCAATATCCCCCGCAGCCATCGCCCCCATATAAATCGCCAGCGTCTGTCGTGCGCGCGCCAGCGAAGGCCAGTCGGTGCCGTTACCGTCGGCGCGGCACTGCCCGGTGACAAACAGCACGCTCTGAGCATAATCACGGTGGGTAAGCGGAATACCGGCGTAAGCAGTAGCACCGGCAGCTGCGGTCACGCCGGGCACGACCTGGAAGGGGATGCCCGCCGCCGCCGCCGCCTGTAGCTCTTCACCGCCACGGCCAAAGATAAACGGGTCTCCGCCCTTCAGGCGCACCACGCGCTTGCCCTGCTGTGCCAGCTCCACCAGCATGCGGTTGATCTCTTCCTGTGGCACGCTGTGGGCGTTGGCGCGTTTACCCACGCAGATGCGGTCAGCATCACGCCGCACTAAATCAAGGATTTCATCGCTGACCAGGTAGTCATACAGCACCACATCCGCCAGCTGCATCACCTGCAGTCCGCGCAGGGTCAGTAGCCCACTGTCTCCGGGGCCGGCGCCGACAAGAATGATTTCTCCCTGGGGCGTTTCCGCATCGGTTAGCTGATTGTCAAGCGTGCGTTTAGCGCCATCCACATTGCCCGCGGCCACCTGGCTGGCGAACAGCCCGTTAAAGGCTTTGTCCCAGAAGCGGCGGCGGTCGGACATCATCGTGAAGCGCGCTTTAACCTTGTCGCGCCACTGCCCGGCGATCTGCGCCATCTGGCCGAGATTAGCAGGCAGCAGCGCCTCCAGTTTTTCGCGCAGCAGGCGCGCCAGCACCGGCGCCGTGCCGCTGGAGGAGATAGCCACCACCAGCGGAGAACGATCGACGATGGAAGGGAAGATAAAAGAGCATTTCGGCTGGTCATCAACCACGTTGGCCAGCAGATGGCGAGCGGTGGCATCCTGATAAACCCGACCGTTCAGTTCAGCATTATCGGTGGCGGCGATCGCCAGGAAAACCCGGTCGAGCTGCTCTGGCTGATAGGCGGTTGCCAGCCATTCAATGTGGTGACTTTCGGCAAGAGCGGCGAGTTCTTCGCACAGCCGGCGGGAAACGACCTGTACCCGTGCACCGGCCCGGCGCAGTAGTTCGATTTTGCGTGCAGCCACGTCGCCGCCGCCCACCACCAGCACCGGCTTGTGTCTGATATCAGCAAAAAGAGGGAGATAGTCCACGCGAACCTTCATAATCACATAAGCTTGAAAGGGACTATACGTGTCTGGCTGAAGGGTTATGAAATTACGAATTGGAATGAGTAGTTACCGAATGGAATAACGTAGTGGTAAAGCTGCGAACAAAATGTGCTTAACAGATGATATCGTTAGCATTCGGGCAGCGGACACGCCAGCAAATACCCGACGGATTTATTGCGGTCAGTTTAAAAAAACTGGCTGCTGAATCGCAGCCGGCCGCCGCACCCTTTAACGAACTGCGCAGAATCACTCTCGTTGTTGCGCTGACCGCTGCCGATGGCATTGCTCTCTTTTAACGTCTGGAGTCATTATGTATCTTGTTTTACTGAGCTATACCCGCCCGATGGACGAAGTTGACCGCCTGCAGGAACCGCATATCGAGTGGATTAACCGCTATTTTGCCAGCGGCGAGTTTATCAGCGCCGGGCGCAAAGACCCGCGCACGGGCGGGATGATTATGGTGAAGGAGATGGATCGCGCACGGCTTGATGCCATTCTGGCGGAAGATCCTTTTCAGGCCGTAGCACGATATGAGGTGACCAAAGTCAATATCACCCGCTCTGCCGATGCATTTTCCGCGCTGACGGGGATCTGATCATCAGGAACGGGCTGCGGTTTCAGCCCGTCCGTTTTCCCTTATTCGTGCAGGCCGCATTCGCGCTTCAGGCCAAAGAAGCGGGTCTCTTCTTCTGCCATGCCCGGCTGCCATTTACGCGTGGTATGCGTATCGCCGACTGAAAGGTAGCCCTGCTCCCGCAGCGGGTGGTAGCCAAGGCCGTGCTGTTGCAGGTACTGGTAAACCTGGCGGTTGTCCCAGTCGATGATCGGCAGCAGCTTGAAAACGCCTTTTTTAATCGCCAGCACCGGCAGATGCGCGCGGCTGCCGGACTGATCGCGGCGCAGACCGGCAAACCACGTCCGGGCTTGCAGCGTTTCCAGCGCACGGTTCATCGGTTCCACTTTGTTGATCTGATTGTAGCGCTCAATGCCTTCTATCCCCTGCTCCCACAGCTTACCGTAACGTGCCTCCTGCCATGCCGGGCTTTGCGCGGCGCGGAAAACCTGTAGGTTGAGATCCAGCTTCTCCGTCAGCTGGTCAATAAACTGGTAGGTTTCCGGGAACAGGTAGCCGGTATCGGTGAGGATCACCGGGATATCTGCTTTCTGGCGCGTCACCAGATGCAGGCTCACCGCCGCCTGAATGCCGAAGCTGGAAGTTAATACCGCCTGGCCTGGTAAATTCTCCAGCCCCCAGATCACCCGATCCTCGGCCGAAAGCGTATCCAGCTTATTGTTAATGTCAGCAAGCGCCATCACGCGTTCCACCTTCGGGAGTTGGTTCAGTGCAGTGAGATCGAGAACCGCCATCTTATGCCTCCATCATTGCCAGAAATCGCGGGCCGGATCGCGTACCGGTTGCACCACTCCGGCACGGATGGTGAAATCACCGAAGCCTTCATCGGCTTCGCGCTCCTGCGACCAGCGGCCGATCAGTTCATCAAGGGTTGCCAGAATTTGCTCTTCGTTGATATTTTCGCGATACATGCGCGGGATGCGCGTACCAATGCGGTTACCGCCAAGGTGCAGGTTATAGCGCCCCGGCGCTTTCCCCACCAGGCCGATTTCCGCCAGCAGCGCACGACCACAGCCGTTAGGGCAGCCGGTGACGCGCAGAACAATATGCTCATCGCCCACGCCGTGTGCGGTGAGGATCTCCTCCACGCGGGTGACGAACTGCGGCAGAAAACGCTCTGCTTCCGCCATCGCCAGCGGACAGGTCGGGAATGCCACACAGGCCATCGAGTTTTCACGCTGATGACTGACGTTTTCCATCAGACCGTGCGCGACCGCCAGCCGCTGAATATTGTCTTTTTCTGCCTCCGGCACCCTGGCAACGATCAGGTTTTGATTCGCGGTCAGGCGGAAGTCACCGTGGTGGATTTTGGCAATTTCTGCCAGGCCGGTTTTCAGCGGGCGGCCCGGATAATCCAGCAGACGGCCATTTTCGATAAACAGCGTGAGATGCCACTGGTTGTCAATGCCCTTAACCCAGCCGAAACGATCGCCACGGGTGGTAAATTCATACGGTCGGATCGGCTCAAAGGTGATACCGGCACGGCGCTCGACTTCTGCCTTAAACACATCCGGCCCCACGCGCTCAAGGGTGTACTTGGTTTTGGCATTTTTACGGTCAGTACGGTTGCCCCAGTCACGCTGGGTGGTTACCACTGCTTCGGCCACGTCGAGTATCTTACTCAGCGGCAGATAGCCGAACTCGCTGGCGGTACGGGCATAGGTGGCTTTATTTCCGTGTTCAATAGAAAGACCGCCGCCGACCAGCAGGTTGAAACCGACCAGCCTGCCGTGTTCAGCGATGGCGATAAAGTTCATGTCGTTAGCGTGCAGGTCTACGTCATTGTGCGGCGGAACCACCACGGTGGTTTTGAACTTACGCGGCAGATAGGTTTCACCGAGGATCGGCTCTTCATCGGTGGTGGCGACTTTTTCCTGGTCAAGCCAGATCTCCGCATAGGCACGGGTTCGCGGCAGCAGATGTTCGGAGAGCTTTTTCGCCCATTCGTAGGCTTCCTGATGCAGTTCGGACTCAATCGGGTTCGAGCTGCACAGCACGTTACGGTTGACATCGTTGGCGGTGGCCAGCGCGTCCAGCCCGACTTCGTGCAGCATCTGATGCGCCGGTTTGACGTTGCCTTTCAGGATGCCGTGGAACTGGAACGTTTGACGGTTAGTCAAACGAATACTGCCGTACAGGGTATTGTCGCTGGCGAACTTATCGATGGCCAGCCACTGCTTTGGCGTCATAATGCCGCCCGGCAAACGGCAGCGCAGCATCATCGCATGACGCGCATCCAGCTTTTGTTCGGCGCGTTCGGCGCGAATATCGCGGTCATCCTGCTGGTACATGCCGTGAAAGCGGATCAGCAGAAAGTTATCGCCGTTAAAGCCGCCGGTCAGCCCGTCATGCAGGTCTTCGGCAATGCCACCGCGCAGATAATTGCTCTGTTTCTTCAGCCGTTCGGCGTCGACCAGCTTGCCTTCAACCACCAGCGGCCCAGGGTATTTTTCATCGCTCATTAGTACACATCTCGCTGATAACGGCGCTCAATGCGCAGCTCGCTTAAAAACTCATCTGCCGCTTCGATGTCCATTGCACCGAATTCGGCTACCACTTCCAGTAATGCCTGCTCAACGTCTTTAGCCATGCGGTTGGCATCGCCGCAGACATAAATATGCGCGCCCTGTTCGATCCAGCGCCACAGTTCTGCGCCTTTGGCGCGAATTTTGTCCTGTACGTAAACCTTATGCTGCCCATCGCGCGACCAGGCTAAATCAATGTGGGTCAGCAGGCCATCCTTCATGTAGCGCTGCCACTCGACCTGATAAAGAAAATCTTCGGTAAAGTGCGGGTTACCAAAGAACAGCCAGTTCTTGCCGCCAGCCCCCTCGCTGTCACGCTGCTGCATAAAGGCGCGGAATGGCGCGATCCCGGTGCCGGGGCCAATCATAATCACCGGCGTTTGCGGGTCGGCCGGCAGACGGAAATTGTCATTATGCTCAATGAAAATGCGCACTTGCGCATCCTCGCTCAGTCGGTCAGCCAGATAGCTGGAAGCGCCTCCGGCACGGGCACGCCCTTCGATCTCAAAGCGTACGGCGCCCACGGTAATATGGACTTCGTTCTCGTTCTCTGCCTGCGATGAGGCTATGGAGTACAAGCGCGGCGTGAGCGGGCGCAGCAGCTCCGTCAGCTGTTCCGCGTTCAGCTCGGTCGGGGCATAGCGCGCCATATCAACGATTGGCGTATGCTGCGCATAGTGCTGCAATGCGCTCTTATCGCCAGTCATTGCCAGCAGTGCCTCATTACGTGAAAGCCTGGCATACTGTTCGATAATCTGCGGGGTATTTACCGTCAGTTCGTAATGTTTTTGCAGCGCTTGCGCCAGCGGCATGGAGCGGCCATCGACCGTCACCGGCTCGTCGCCCTTCAGCCAAAGAAGTTCCAGCAGCTCCTTTACCAGCGCCGCATCGTTTTCAAACCAGACTCCCAGCGCATCACCGGGCTGATAGCGCAGCCCGGAATCACCAAGGTCAATTTCGATATGGCGTACATCTTTAACGGAGTGGCGGCCGGTGATTTTCTGATTAACCGCCAGGCTGGCGCTAAGCGGCGCTTCTTTGCTGTACGGGCTGCTGTAGATTTCGTTGACGCTGCCCGCTGCGGCAGCCGTGATCTGAGACAAACCCGCCTGCGGCACACGCGCGGTCAGAATATCGGTTAACCGTTGACGCCAGGACTGCGCCTCGGCAGCGTACTCGACATCGGCATCGACGCGCTCCAGCAGGCGCTCAGCGCCCAGCTCGGCCAGCCTGCCGTCAAAATCTTTACCGGCCTGGCTGAAGTATTCATAAGAAGTATCGCCAAGGCCAAACACCGCAAAGGCGCTGGCGTTCATCTTTGGCGCTTTCTTCGACATCAGGAATTTATGTAATGCCACCGCCTCTTCCGGTGGTTCGCCCTCACCCTGGGTTGAGGTGATCACCACCAACAGTTTTTCCTGGCCGATTTGTTTGAACTTATAGTCACCGGCATTCACCAGGTTGACGTTGAGTTTGGCACCCAGCAGATCGTCACGCAGCTGTTCAGCCAGGCGGCGGGCATTCCCGGTCTGGGAAGCGGAAAGGACGGTGACCGTTGGCACCTCAATGGCTGCCGGTGCACTGGCAGTCTGAGCGCCGGGTGCCTGATTAACCATGCCCCAGAAATAACCGGAAAGCCAGGCCAGCTGGGTGGGAGAAAAATCTCCGGTCGCCGCCTGTAAGCGGGCGAGCTGCTCCGGATTGAGCGGAAGCATGTTTGAAGGTGCCTGAGTCGTCATTAGGTCAAAAGTTCCACAGTCAAAGATCTATAGCAACAGGGTAAAGGTAAGCATAACAACCCTTAAATAAGGGTTGGTGCTAATTCATAACCAAAATGACTAAACGGTTTTTTGGGTAAGCATTAGCGGCAAAACAAATTATACATCGTGTTGATTTTCAATTAATTACCTAAAATCGCATGTCGTTACTTTTCCGCCCATAGCCTTTAGTCCGTAAACGGGTGCGAAAAAAGCGGATTTCGGTTATCCTGCGGCGCTTTGCAAGACCTTCACAGAGACCGGGAACTATGGCCACCACGCTATTTAAAGAATTTCAATTTGAAGCCGCGCACCATCTGCCGCATGTGCCGGCCGGGCACAAATGTGGTCGCCTGCACGGGCACTCCTTTATGGTTCGGCTGGAAATCACTGGCGAAGTAGATGCCCACACCGGCTGGGTTATGGATTTTTCCGAGATCAAAAGCGCCTTTAAGCCCGTTTATGACCGGCTTGATCACTACTATCTTAACGATATTCCCGGGCTGGAAAACCCGACCAGTGAAGTGCTGGCAGAATGGATTTGGCAGCAGATGAAACCTGCCCTGCCCCTGTTAAGCGCGGTAATGGTAAAAGAGACCTGCACCGCCGGATGCGTCTACCGCGGCTGATGGCGGGTTAGTCTGTCGCATAACAATATCGCCAGCCCGGCCTGCACCCGGCAATGACAGGAAGACAAACCCGCTCTGGCCGTTGACCATCACACATGGTGCGTTAAAGGCTGCTTAATCTTTATCAAGAGCACTATTTACTCCTTAAGAAAATGGTTTTATCGCGGTGGACATTATTCATCCACGCGATTTGTCTGAACGGTTCACTGTCAGGCGCAAGAAGTTATTTGCCGTTTCTTCTGTTGATACCATTGCGCTTTATTATCAGGCTTAGCGTAAATGGGATGCAAAAACCTGTACGCCAATGAGAGGTAAGCGATTAGTATCGGACAGGCTTTCTATCACATAAGGCAGCGTGGTTGATTCAACCTGAAACTCACCAAGATTTGGGTCAAATAACAGCGTATTCTTCCCGTCTTTTACAATGGAAAATCCCAGGGCGTGAGCCTGATTATCGCTATAAATTGCCAGCACGCCTTTTCCGCTGCTTATCATTGCGTCACTGACCTGCTTAAGTGCCTTATCATCAACGCTGCGGTAACGGCCCTGTTGCTCGCATGCAATAAGGAAAGGCAGATCGGACAGGGTCTTATCTTCCAGAACGGGTTTAAGACTTAATCCCTTTAGCTCCGCCGCCTGTAACAAACTGCGGGTCCCTGCCATGGCAGCACTGGTTACCCCGGGGTTTTCTCTGGCAAAATTCAACTGAAATTTATGTTCCGATCTGTAAAAGTTCTGAAGCGTTCTGGCATGAACAACCCCTTCAAATGCGCCCAGAAAGCGCATCCGCTCTGCAGATGCATAAGGGGTAGGATGTTCCTGTCCCCCATGGATCATACTGTTCCAACTAAGTGACAGCCCAAAACACATCGCCCGCTTGCTGATACCGTGATTTGCTGTGCATTTGTCCTGGTCAAACCTCGCCAGCGTCGTTGAAGCCAATGGCTCAGGCAGTTTTTTCCAGCGCGTATCGTTTATCTGCCCCGGATCGGGCATTTGATCTTCGTTGGTTGTTAAAGGTCCGGCCTTGACTGCTGCACGAAGTGCTGTGCTGGTCAGGCGAGCAGGTAGATTGTTCACCGACTTTACTCCCCCGTGGTAATAAAAACTGTATGTGACATTTTTTCCTGTACGGTTCCCCGAGCCGCCGGCACTGGCTGCAGGCAATAGGGTTTGTCGCATTAGCGATAGCGTTACAGGCTGGTATTCGCTGAAATACCTGAAGAGCAAGACCAACAGCCCGCTATTAGTCGGTACTGGCCTTATTTGGCAAATGATTCAGGCACGTTATCATCAAAATTATCTATTCAATTTAAGAATAATCTATAACCGCAAGTTATATAGTTCGCCTGCGTTGACATGATAGTCTTTGCTGTCAACACGAATACTCTTAACAAAGCTATTTTAGGGAAGGTGTCAGGTGCCCTCATGGATTAATTTAGCAATCGACTCATTCTGGCCAATGCTGTATGCCGGGCTGACATTCACCATTCCACTCACGCTGATTGCTTTTACACTGGGTTTATCCCTTGGCATTGTTGTCGCCCTTGCCAGACTGTATGGCCCCCGCCCGTTACAGAACCTGGTGCGCTTTTATGTCTGGCTTATTCGCGGCACGCCGCTGCTTGTTCAGCTGTTTCTGATTTTCTACGCTTTGCCCGGGGTCGGTATTACTATCGATGCATTCCCGGCGGCCGTTATCGGCTTTACGCTGAATATCGGGGCTTATACTTCGGAGATCATCCGCGCCACGCTGTTGTCCGTCCCGAAGGGGCAATGGGAAGCGGCGCACTCCATCGGCATGAGTTGGGGGCAGACGCTACGACGCATTATCATGCCCCAGGCGGCAAGGGTTGCGGTGCCGCCGTTATCAAATACCTTTATCGCACTGGTTAAAGACACTTCTCTGGCATCGGTGATCACCGTGCCGGAGCTGTTTCTCGCCGCGCAGCGTATTGCTGCGGTGACCTACCAGCCGTTAATACTGTATACCGAAGCGGCGATTATTTATTTGCTGCTCAGTTCGGTGTTATCTGCTTTGCAGGCACGACTGGAAAAAAAGCTGGCTTACAACGGTGCAATAAAAGGAAGAGATAATGATTAAATTATCCGCCATTGAGAAACGCTTTGACGGTAACCCGGTATTAAAAAACATCAACCTGACCATCAATGAGGGCGCGGTTACCGCTCTGATTGGGCCGTCGGGCAGCGGCAAAAGCACCCTGCTGCGCTGTATCAACCTGCTGGAAATTCCGCAATCTGGTGAATTAACCATTGGTGATCAACAGCTTTCATTCACCGGTAGCGCTCGCGTAAGCAAAAAAGACACCCGCCGCATCTGCCAGCAAACCGGTATGGTGTTTCAAAACTTTCAGCTGTTTCCGCATTTAACGGTAATTGAAAATATCATGGAAGGCTTGATCACCGTCCTGAAGCAAAGCCGGCCACAGGCTAAGGAACGCGCAGAGATGCTGCTGAATAAGGTTGGCATGCTGCATAAACGGGATGCCTGGCCTGCCACGCTGTCCGGTGGCCAGCAGCAGCGCGTGGCCATTGCCAGAGCGCTGGCTCCTTCGCCTAAAGTTTTGCTGTGTGATGAGCCTACTTCGGCGCTGGATCCGGAGCTTTCACAGGAAGTGGTCGCGGTATTAAAGCAGCTCGCCAGCGAGGGCATGACCATGTTGATGGCAACGCACGATCTGCGTCTGGCTGCTAATATTGCCAGCCAGGTGGTGTTTATTGAGGCGGGGGAAATTGTTGAAAGCGACAGCTCGAAAAATATTTTCACCCGGCCAGGTAAGACCAGAACCAAAGCCTTTATCTCGACGTTGACCGAAACCTTACCCGATTGGGAAATTTAACCCGAAGACTACATTACCGAGCGCATTCAGGAGTTATGACATGAAATCTATCGCAACGCTGTTATTGGCTGGCATGGTACAGTTCGGCCTTTCATCACAGGCACTGGCAGAAACCGAGCTGGCTAAGGTTCAGTCAGCGGGTACGCTGAAAATCGGCACTGAAGGCACCTATCCGCCTTTCAGCTACCACGATACCAGCGGAAAACTGATCGGCTTTGATGTTGAAATCGGTCGCGAAGTCGCTAAACGTCTCAATGTTAAGGCGGAATTTGTGGAAGCAAAATGGGATGGCTTGATTGCCGGACTGGATGCACGCCGCTATGACGCAGTAATTAACCAGGTTGCTATTACTGCGCCACGCCAGCAAAAATACGATTTTTCTGTTCCGTATCTCTCTTCCAGAGCGGTACTGATCGTGCGTAACGACAACAGCGAAATGAAGTCGTTTGACGATCTCAAGGGGAAAAAATCAGCTCATACCTTAACCAGTAATTTTGCCCAGCTGGCTGGCCACTACGGCGCGCAAATTGTCGGGACTGACGGTTTTAATCAGTCGGTTGATCTGGTCGCCAGCGGTCGCGCAGACGCCACCATCAACGACAATCTCTCCTACCTCGACTTCAAAAAGCACAGACCCGATGTGAAGGTAAAGATTGCCGCGACGCTACCGGCTGCCGAGGATGAAGGGATCCTGCTGCGCAAGGGCAATCCTGAACTTAAGGCTGCCATTGATAAAGCCATTAGCGATATCAAAACCGACGGAACCTATAAGCGTATTTCACAGCACTATTTCGGCGCAGACTTATCTGAATAACTTTATGCCGCGGGGTGATTAAGCCCCGCGTTTGCAATCTGTTCTGATAATGCGGACGTCAGGTTCGCCAGCGTGCACGTATTCAGGTTATCTCTTCCTTGCCTGTACACTGAATGTGTTCCCCCATCACAGAGCAAATCATTTATGCCGGCAGCGCATTGCTGGCGACTATTCAGACAATTTAATGAGATTTCAGTATTCAGGGGTAAAGGGCCAACCCGTTCAGCCCTTTTATCAACGATGAGTGCGGACTTGACTTGCCGGTGATGTCATCAGGCAATATTGAGATATTTGTGCGTCTGCATCGACAGTCGCCAGTTACGGGCGATGCAGGTGTCAATACAGAGTTGGGTGGCATCGGCCTTTTGGCTGACAGGCTGCAGGGCGATGATACGCGCCTTGTTATCACTGAGCGTTGCCAGCAGGTCGTCAAGCGCATCCACGTCGCGCTGGCGCGCTACCGGGTGCTTAACCTCATCGGCGCGCACTAACGCCTGGTTGAGCACATCGTAGCCGCCGCGCATATTCACCTTTGGCGATACCGTTACCCAGGTTTCCGCCGTGCAATGCACTTCATGGGTGCCACTGGTTTCGATCTGACAGCTGAAGCCACTGCCCTGGAGCGCGGCGGTCAGTGGCGTCAGATCGTGAATGCACGGCTCACCGCCGGTGATCACGATATGCTTTGCCGTCCAGCCGTGTCGGCGGATGGTTTCCAGCAGCGCTGGCGCATCGGCCGCGCCCCAGGCATCGGATTCTACCGTTTTCAGCAAAATATCCCCCAGCGATGTCTCCCGATTGGCCAGCTTATCCCAGGTGTGTTTGGTATCACACCAGCTGCAGCCCACCGGGCATCCTTGCAGGCGGATAAAAATTGCCGGAACGCCGGTATAAACCCCTTCGCCCTGCAACGTCTGAAACATCTCATTTATCGGGTACTGCATCAATTTCTCGACTGGCGGTGAATAAAGGCCGCAGATTATGGCAGATTGCACGGATAAGGCCAAACAAAGCGTGCGGATTAAGTCCGGCCTTATCATTTGAACCGACAGCTCGTCTCCCCATACAGGATGTACGCCGCGCCGCCGCCCTCCGGCAGCGATCACATAAATTTTTTATTATGCATCTGCGCCAATGCCTGTTGCGCAACGTCCTTTGCCCCGCTCAGGGTAAAGTGACCGTAGTCGTTGGAGAAAGGTCGACCGTCAGAGGCTAAACCGCGACAGAAGTTGCCCGGACAGACAATCGACCAGACTGAAATATAGCGTATTCCCTGCCGGGACATGGCTTCCGCCATTTTCCGATCGGTGTCACGGATCTCTGGCTTAATCGACGAGGCGACAAGGTCCTTGCGCCCGTCTGTCTGGTACGCCAGCAGGTTTGGCAGCGCCTCGGTGTATTCGACGGTCGGGCCCATCACCATGATATTGTCCGAACGCGATCTCAGATGGTCGAGCGTAGCACGCAGCGGTGCAATATCTTCCGGCGACCAGCGGGCTGATATAATAATGCCGTCTACTTTATGCTGCGGGAGCCACTCGTCATAGACATAGTCGACCAGTTTTGAACACGGATTACGCAACGCCTGTTGAGAAAGGGGTTTACAGCCCGCTGAAGTTGCCTGGATGACATTGACCCTGTCACCTGCCGCAAGGCTGATAGCACGCCAGAGATGGGCTGCATGACTGTCACCTATCATCACATAGTTCTTCTCTGCCGCGGTGGTCTGCAAGCAGAAAGCGCGATCGAACGGCTTATCTTCCTCATTTTTACCATCCACAAAGCATTGACCCCGGCGGTACTGGTAATTGAATTCCGGCATCTTGTTATATTCTGCGTATTGAGCGAGTGCGAGAGCCTGTGGTGAAAAATGCCCTGAATGGTTGTCGAAATGGCCTTTGTACAGCGTGCCACCTGCCATTACCACCAGCCCGATAACGGAAGCGGTGACCGTTCTGGCTGCGGTCACGTAAGACAGTTTGTAACGAAACGGGATTTCAATCAGGTAGCGTGACGCCACCGCCAGCCCCAGGGTTAAGGCTAGGATCACCGCTTCGCGTACTCCGGGTGCAAAGTTAAAGAACATGCGAGCGTAAACGATAATCGGCCAGTGCCAGAGATACAAACAGTAAGAGATCATACCGATATAAACGACCGGCTTAAGAGCCAGCAGGCGTGATATCACCGACTGTTGCCCGGCAAGAATAATCAGAAAACTCCCCACGCACGGCCACAGCGCATTCCACGCCGGGAATGGCATATCGGTATTCAGCATCAGGAAACCATAGAGGATCAGCGCCAGCCCGGCGAGACTCATTCCGTGTCTGAAAGACTGGCTGAAACGTGCCACTTTCGCCTCCAGTCCGGCGACAGCAATGATCCCGCCCAGCGCAAGTTCCCAGGCCCTGGTGGGTAACATGTAGAAAGTGAAAGTGGGTTTACGCGTCACACCGTAAATACTTAACGCCAGCGAGGCGACAATGATCAGCAGCATGATCTGCGTGGTGCGGCGGCGGAAAATCCGCATGACAAACAGCAGCACAATCGGGAAGATAATATAAAACTGCTCTTCTACGGCCAGTGACCATGTGTGTAGCAGCGGCTTCAGATCGGCCGGCCCGTCAAAGTAACCGGTCGTTTTCCAGAAAAAAAGATTGGAGGCAGAAAACAGCGTCGCCGTTGCGCTGTTGCTCAGGTCGTTAAACTGTGTCGGAAGAAGGTGGTAATAGCCGAAAAGCAACGTCACCAGCAACACCACAAACAGCGGTGGCAGAATACGCAGGCAGCGGCGCTTATAGAAATCGAGATACGAGAATTGGCCAGAAAGAGCACTTTGATAAATGATGCCGCAGATCAAATAGCCCGATATGACAAAGAAGATATCCACCCCGGTAAACCCACCGGGGATGCCACCTATCCCCATATGATACGCAATAACAGGCAGTACGGCGAGTGCACGCAACCCGTCGATATCAGCACGGTATTTCATTTTCTCCGATCCTAATAACAAATAGTTACAGGCAATTTACACAAAAATACGTGCGAAAACGCTGTGCTGACATTAAACAGGATTTTTCTTACCTTGGCGGTTAAAGGTCAATCTCATTGATATTCAAAGAATAAAAAAAAAGCCCCGTCTGATGACGGGGCTTTTCAGATAAACCTCAGCCAATTAATGGCTCAGAATATCAGTAGTTTACTGACCTTTGACTTCTTTCAGGCCGTTGAATGGCGCGCGGTTGCCCAGCGCTTCTTCAATACGGATCAGCTGGTTGTACTTGGCAACGCGGTCAGAACGGCTCATAGAACCGGTTTTGATCTGGCCAGCCGCAGTACCTACCGCCAGATCGGCAATGGTCGCATCTTCAGTTTCACCTGAACGGTGAGAGATGACCGCCGTATAGCCCGCATCTTTCGCCATTTTGATTGCCGCCAGCGTTTCGGTCAGAGAACCGATCTGGTTGAATTTGATCAGAATGGAGTTAGCGATGCCTTTATCGATACCTTCTTTCAGGATCCTGGTGTTGGTCACGAACAGATCATCGCCGACCAGCTGGATCTTGTCGCCCAGCACTTTGGTCTGATAGGCGAAACCATCCCAGTCAGATTCGTCAAGACCATCTTCGATAGAAACGATGGGGTACTGCTTAGTCAGGTCTTCCAGGAAGTGAGTGAACTCTTCGGAAGAGAAAGCTTTGTTGCCTTCGCCAGCCAGCACGTATTTACCGTCTTTGTAGAATTCAGACGCAGCGCAGTCCATCGCCAGCGTCACATCCTTGCCCAGCTCGTAGCCTGCCGCTTTTACCGCTTCAGCGATAACAGCCAGCGCTTCGGCGTTGGAACCCAGGTTAGGTGCGTAGCCGCCTTCGTCACCCACGGCGGTGCTCATGCCTTTCGACTTCAGCACTTTCGCCAGGTTGTGGAAGACTTCAGAACCGATGCGTACCGCTTCTTTCAGGGTTTTTGCGCCAACAGGCTGGATCATGAATTCCTGAATGTCGACGTTGTTGTCGGCATGCTCACCACCGTTGATGATGTTCATCATTGGCAGTGGCATAGAGAATTTGCCCGCAGTCCCGTTCAGTTCAGCGATGTGCTCATACAGCGGCATGCCTTTCGCGGCAGCAGCAGCCTTAGCAGCAGCCAGAGACACCGCCAGAATGGCGTTAGCACCAAACTTGGACTTGTTCTCAGTACCGTCCAGATCGATCATGATCTTGTCGATGTTAGCCTGGTCTTTCGCATCTTTACCGGTTACCGCTTCAGCGATGGGACCGTTAACCGCGCCAACCGCTTTGGTTACGCCTTTACCCAGGAAACGCGATTTGTCACCGTCACGCAGTTCCAGCGCTTCACGCGAACCGGTAGAAGCACCTGATGGCGCTGCTGCCAGGCCGACAAAACCGCCTTCCAGATGAACTTCTGCTTCAACGGTCGGGTTACCACGGGAGTCGATGATTTCGCGACCGATGACTTTAACGATTTTGGACATTAGTTTTTCCTTAGTACAAGTTAACTTAAACTCAGACAAATCTCTCAAAAATATTAATTTTCAAGAGGTTATGAAAACACTTATTTTGCCAAACGCTTCTGGTACTCGCTGGCGGCCTTCACAAAACCGCTAAACAGCGGGTGACCGTCTCGAGGTGTCGAAGTGAATTCCGGGTGGAACTGACATGCAACAAACCATGGGTGATTTGGGATCTCAACGATCTCAACCAGCTGGTCATCCCCGGAGCGGCCTGCCACACGTAATCCGGCCGCTTCAATTTGCTTCAATAGCATATTGTTGACTTCATAACGATGGCGGTGACGTTCGATGATGGTGTCGGAGCCGTACAGCTGGCGCACCAGGCTGTCGTCGGTCAGCTGGCACTGCTGGCTGCCCAGACGCATGGTGCCGCCCAAATCGCTCTGCTCGGTACGCTGCTCAACGTTGCCTTCTTCGTCGCGCCATTCAGTGATCAGCGCCACCACCGGGTATTTACAGTCCGGTACAAACTCCGTGGAGTTAGCCCCTTCCATATGCGCCACGTTGCGAGCGAATTCCATCAGCGCCACCTGCATACCCAGGCAGATGCCCAGATAAGGGATGTTGTTTTCACGGGCGTACTGCGCGGTCATCAGCTTACCTTCAACGCCGCGATAGCCAAATCCGCCAGGGATGAGGATGGCATCTAAATCCTTCAGCAGCTCCACACCACGGGTTTCGACATCCTGTGAGTCGATAAGTTTGATATTCACCGTGACGCGGTTTTTCAATCCGCCGTGCTTCAGGGCTTCAATCACCGACTTATAGGCATCCGGCAGCTCGACATATTTACCCACCATGCCGATATTCACTTCGCCGCCCGGATTGGCTTCCTGATAAATCACCTGCTCCCACTCTTGCAGATTGGCTTCCGGTGCGTTCAGGTTAAAGCGCTTGCAGATATAGTCATCCAGCCCCTGCGATTTCAGCATGCCGGGGATCTTGTAGATGGAGTCAACGTCTTTCAGCGAAATAACCGCTTTTTCCGGCACGTTGCAGAACAGCGCGATTTTTGCGCGCTCGTTAGCCGGCACCGCACGGTCAGAACGGCAGATCAGCACGTCAGGCTGAATACCGATCGACAGCAGCTCTTTCACTGAATGCTGGGTCGGCTTGGTTTTGACTTCGCCCGCTGCCGCCATATAGGGCACCAGCGTCAGGTGCATATACATGGTGTGCTCGCGGCCGACGTCCACCGCCATCTGACGGATGGCTTCAAGGAACGGCAAGGATTCGATATCGCCGACGGTGCCGCCGATTTCCACCAGCACCACATCGTGGCCTTCGCCACCTTCGATGATGCGTTCTTTAATGGCGTTGGTAATGTGCGGGATCACCTGAATGGTCGCGCCCAGATAGTCACCGCGACGCTCTTTGCGCAGCACTTCGGAGTAGATACGGCCAGTGGTGAAGTTGTTACGGCGGCTCATCCGGGTACGAATAAAGCGCTCATAGTGGCCGAGATCCAGATCGGTTTCCGCGCCGTCATCAGTGACAAACACTTCACCGTGCTGGGTCGGGCTCATGGTGCCCGGATCCACGTTGATGTACGGGTCCAGCTTCATGATGGTCACGTTGAGACCACGCGCTTCAAGGATAGCGGCCAGGGAGGCTGCGGCAATGCCTTTACCCAGAGAGGAAACGACCCCGCCGGTCACAAATATATAGTTCGTTGTCATGCTGAACCTGAGAATGTAGGTTTAAAGACGATGGAATGAATAACCAGGACGGGAAAATAGTATACCCGAAACCCCCCGGGGCGACAATTGATCGTTTCAGGTTGTGTGCCTTCCAGCGTATTTACCGCCAGGAGATTACCTGAATGTTCGCCGCAAGAGGTTGATGTGGGTCACACTTTTGTTGAATCGTGTCAGCTACTTATTCCTGTGATTTAACCTTTTGCCATGCGGCTTCCATTTGTTCCAGGCTCGCCTGCTGCATTTCCAGGCCTTGGGCGGCAATGATCTGCTCAACCTGGCGGAAGCGACGTTCAAATTTGGTGTTGGCCTTTTGCAACGCGGTTTCAGCTTTGCTGCCCAAATGACGTGACAGGTTGACCGTGGCAAACAGCAGGTCGCCAATTTCCTCTTCCAGCTTATCGCGATCGATCACCGCCTGCTGCGCTTCGTACATCACTTCCTCGATCTCTTCATGCACTTTACCCAATACCGGCGCCAGCGTGTCCCAGTCAAAACCCACGCTGCTACAGCGTTTCTGGATTTTATGGGCGCGCATCAGGGCCGGTAGCGCCTGCGGAATATCATCCAGCGCCGAATGCTGTGCTTTCTCCGCGCGCTCGGCACGTTTGACCTGCTCCCAGTTACCCTGCACCTCGTCGCTGCCGCTAACCCGGGTATCGGCGAAGATATGCGGATGGCGGCGCTGCAGCTTATCGCTGATGGCCCGGCAAATATCTTCGAAGTTAAAATGTCCCTGCTCTTCGGCCATCTGAGCGTAAAACACCACCTGATAAAGCAGGTCGCCAAGCTCGCCACGCAGATCGTCAAAATCGGCACGCCCGATGGCGTCGATCACTTCATAAGCTTCTTCCAGCGTACAGGGCGCAATGGAGGCAAAGGTTTGCTGGCGATCCCACGGGCAGCCATGTTGCGGATCGCGCAAGGTTTTCATTATGCCCAGCAGGCGATCGAGAGAAGTCATTGTTTTATCCATTCAGGTGGTTTATCCGCTCAGACAGATTAATGCAGACGCTTCGCGTCAATGATATCAGGCACCTGATTAAGGCGCGCCAGCACCCGGCTCAGCACCTGCTGATTATAAATCTCAATATCCATATCAATGGTCGCCAGCTGCCTTTTGGTGTCGCTGTGGCTGGACACGCCAAGCACATTGACTTTTTCGTTGGCCAGAATTGTGGTGATATCGCGCAACAGCCCACTGCGGTCGTTCGCCGTCACGCGTACCACCAGCGAATAGCCGCTGGAATAGGTTTCTCCCCACACGGCATCAACGATGCGCTCAGGCGCGTGAGATATCAGGTCGGCCAGCTGGTCACAGTCGGCGCGGTGAATCGAAATACCGCGCCCTTGGGTGATAAAACCGGTAATGTCATCACCGGGGATAGGCTGGCAGCAGCGTGCAATATGATGCATCAGGTTACCAACGCCCTCAACCACCACGCGGCCGCTCTCTTTGCTGCGCGGCACGCTGTTCGAGGTCTTCTGCGTCAGCTGGCGCAGCGCCTCGCGGTCTTCCTCTTCAGCGCTCGGCTTATGCAACTTCGACTGCAGGAAGTTACTCATCTGATTCAGTCGCACATCGCCGCCGCCAATCGCTGCCAGCAGTTCATCCAGCGAATTGTAGTTATAGCGGGGCAGCAGCACCTTCTCCGCATCCTTAAGACTGATATCCAGATGATCCAGTTCGTTATCGAGGATCTGACGGCCGGCAATGATATTTTTATCGCGATCCTGCTTGCGGAACCAGGCGTGAATTTTCGAACGCCCACGGCTGGTGGTCACATAGCCGAGGTTAGGGTTCAGCCAGTCGCGACTCGGGTTTGGCTGCTTCTGGGTAATGATGTCGATCTGATCGCCCATTTGCAGATGGTAGGTGAACGGGACAATGCGCCCGCCGATTTTCGCCCCGATGCAGCGGTGACCGATATCGCTGTGAATATGATAAGCGAAGTCCAGCGGTGTGGATCCGGCAGGCAGATCCACCACATCCCCTTTCGGCGTAAACACGTAAACCCGATCGTCGAACACCTGACTGCGCACTTCGTCGAGCATTTCGCCGGAGTCCGCCATCTCCTCCTGCCAGGTGATCAGCTTACGCAGCCAGGCAATACGCTCTTCATGGCCGGATGCGCCGCGCGCGCTGCCGCCAACGCCGCCTTCCTTGTACTTCCAGTGCGCAGCAACGCCCAGTTCAGCATCTTCGTGCATCTGACGGGTGCGGATCTGGATCTCCACGGTTTTGCCCTGAGGCCCCAGCACCACGGTGTGGATCGACTGATAACCGTTTGGTTTTGGGTTAGCAACGTAGTCATCAAACTCGTTTGGCAGATGGCGGTAAAGCGTATGAACAATGCCCAGCGCGCCGTAGCAGTCCTGCAAACGTTCGGCAACGATACGTATTGCGCGCACGTCGAACAGCTCATCGAAAGCCAGCGACTTCTTCTGCATCTTGCGCCAGATACTGTAGATATGTTTGGGTCGGCCATAAACTTCGGCCTTCACGCCCTCTTTAACCATTTCAGTCCGCAGCGAATGCACGAAGGTGTCGATATAATCTTCGCGATCGATACGCCGCTCATGCAGCAGTTTGGCGATGCGTTTGTACTCATCCGGGTGCAGATAGCGGAAACAGAAATCTTCCAGTTCCCACTTTAACTGGCCAATACCGAGACGGTTCGCTAATGGCGCATAGATATTGGTACACTCTTTTGCCGCCAGCACGCGCTCATCTTCCGGCGCGTCCTTCACTTCACGCAGATGAGCGATGCGCTCCGCCAGCTTGATGACTACGCAGCGAAAATCTTCCACCATCGCCAGCAGCATACGCCGCACGTTATCAACCTGCTCGGAGGCCATCGAATCATTGTGCGTGGCTTTTAACTGACGAATGGCATCCATATCGCGCACGCCGTGCACCAGCGAGACGATGGCTTTACCAAACTGCTGTTCAAGCACGTGTTCACTGACCACGCCGGCATTTGCCAGCGGAAACAGCAGCGCCGCACTCAGGGTTTCGTTGTCCATGCTAAGCATGGAGAGAATTTCCACCATCTCCACGCCGCGCCACAGCAACAGGGCCGCATCGGGATGATTCTTCGTCGCCGTGTCACAATAGCGCCAGGTATCGGCCAGTCGTTCACATGACTGCGGGTTAGAGATCGCCAAATCAGCAATCCATTGGTCGAGCGCAAACTCGCCAGCCGTATTAAGATGTGCACTTCTTACCGCAACCATATGCCCTCCAGGCATTGTCCCCGTTCAGGGAGCTATTTTCGGCTAAACAGCACCATAGATTCCAGGTGCCCGGTATGGGGAAACATGTCAAGCATAGTAACCCTTTCCAGCTGGTAGCCGGACCCAAGCAGAATCTCACTATCGCGCGCGAGCGTCGTGGGGTTACAGGAAACATAGACCACCCGTTGCGGCGCCAGCCTGGCGATATGCGCCATCACTCCCGCAGCGCCCGCACGCGCAGGATCAAGTAATACTTTATTGAACCCCTGCGCGGCCCACGGCTGACGGCTGACATCTTCTTCAAGGTTATGCTGCCAGAACGTCACATTGTTAAGATTATTTAATTCTGCATTATACCCAGCCTTGGCCACTAATGCTGCTACGCCCTCCACTCCCACAACATTTTTAGCAAATTTTCCGATTGGAAGAGTAAAATTTCCCATTCCACAAAAGAGATCCAGTACCCGATCTTCAGGTTGCAGGTCAAGCCACACCAGCGCGCGCGCCACCATTTTCTGGTTAACCTCATCGTTCACCTGGATAAAGTCACGCGGGCTGAACGTTAGCGTCAGATCATCAGAACGATAGTGCGGCATGCTGCCGCTAACCTGCTCCAGCGAGTCGCTATCGGCTGCCAGATATAATGACACGTTGTACTTATGCGAAAATTGTTCCAGTTTTTGCCGGTCGCCAGTCGTCAACGCATCCAGATGGCGTAAAACCAGCAGCGGCCCGTTGTCCGCCTGCACCAGCTCAACATGTCCGAGACGGCGCACCGCCTGTAAACCGCTTAGCACCGCATGAAGAGGCTGAAGCAATGCATTCAGTTCGGGCTTCAATATCGGGCAATGCGTGATATTGACCAGTTCACGGGTGCTTTTTTCGCGAAACCCCATATGCAATGTCTGCGTTGCGGGCTGGAAGCTAAGGCCGAGGCGCGCACGTCGGCGATAGCCCCATGCCGGGCCGGTGATCACGTCGTCCACCGCCACCGCCGCGCCGCGCTGTTTTGATAACCAATGCCCCAGCGCTTTGGCTTTGCTCTGCTGTTGCAGCGCCGGGGAGGCATGCTGCTGCTGACAGCCACCGCAGCGGCTATAATGAGGGCAGCGTGGCTGGACACGCTCCGGGCTGGCGGTAACGATACGTTTAGCCACCCCGCGGGAAAAGTGGCGTTTATCTTCACTGATGCTCACTTCTGCCACTTCACCAGGCAGTGCTCCCTGCACAAACAGCGCCTTACCATTATGGTGCGCCACCCCCTGACCAAAGCTGTCAAGGTCATGAACGGTTACCGTTATTGTCTGGCGGGTCGTCACGCGCCTTTTTGCAGAGTAGAATTGCGCCATTATTTTCTTCGTTCTCGAAAAGTAGGGATGATGATGGTGAAAAACGGGCGTAGCCTGGCACAACGTTAACCATAATTCGACCTCTTCAGGACACCATGCCAAATGGACGGCACCGCGCACTGTCGCATACAGGGAATATTATGACCAAATACAGCCTGCGGGCACGCATGATGATTTTGATTCTGGCACCGACGCTGATGATCGGCCTGCTGCTTTCCACTTTTTTTGTTGTTAACCGTTACAATGAATTACAGAGTCAGCTGACGGACGCCGGGGTCAATATCATCGAACCGCTGGCGGTTTCCAGTGAATACGGCATGACCTTTCACAGCCGTGAGTCGGTGCGCCAGCTGGTCAGCCTGCTGCATCGCCGCCATTCGGATATTGTGCGGGCAATTTCGGTCTTTGACGACCACAATCAGTTGTTTGTGACTTCGAATTACCATCAGGCGCCGGATCTGCTGCGCCTGCCGGATAACCTGCCGTTAACCTCGCGAACGATGAAACAGCGTCATGGCAACTCCGTTATTCTGCGCACTCCCATTCTTTCGGAAAGCTACTACCCGGATGAATCGCCAGGCCAGGATGCCAAACCCAACGGCAACCCGTTAGGCTACGTGGCCATTGAGCTGGATCTGCAATCGGTGAGACTTCAACAGTACAAAGAAGTGTTTATCTCCACGCTGTTGCTGCTGTTATGCCTGTGTATCGCCATGCTGTTTGCTTATCGTCTGATGCGTGACGTGACCGGCCCTATTCGCAATATGGTCAGTACCGTTGACCGCATTCGCCGTGGACAGCTTGACAGCCGGGTGGAGGGCTACATGCTGGGCGAACTGGACGTGTTGAAAAACGGCATTAACTCGATGGCCATGTCGCTCACCGCCTATCATGAGGAGATGCAGCAGAATATCGATCAGGCGACCTCCGATCTGCGTGAAACCCTGGAACAGATGGAAATTCAGAACGTCGAGCTGGATATGGCGAAGAAACGCGCCCAGGAAGCGGCACGTATTAAGTCGGAATTTCTGGCGAATATGTCGCATGAATTACGTACTCCGCTCAACGGGGTGATCGGTTTTACCCGCCAAACGCTGAAAACCACGCTAAATTCCACCCAGCGTGACTATCTGCACACCATTGAGCGCTCGGCCAATAATTTACTGAGCATTATTAATGACGTGCTGGATTTTTCTAAGCTGGAAGCCGGCAAGCTGGTGCTGGAAACGATCCCGTTTCCGCTGCGCGCTACCCTGGATGAAGTGGTGGTACTGCTGGCTCAGTCTGCGCATGAAAAAGGGCTGGAATTAACGCTGAATATTCAGAGTGATGTCCCGGATAACGCCATCGGAGACCCGCTTCGCATGCAGCAGATTATTGTTAATCTGCTGGGCAATGCCATCAAGTTTACCGAATCGGGCAATATTGATATTCGGGTGGAAAAACGTGCTCTAAGCAATAACCGCATGGAGCTGGAAGTACAGATCCACGATACGGGCATCGGCATTTCGGAGAAACAGCAGTCTCAGCTGTTCCAGGCGTTCCGCCAGGCTGACGCCAGTATTTCACGCCGCCACGGCGGCACCGGGCTGGGGCTGGTGATCACGCAGAAACTGGTTAATGAAATGGGCGGTGAAATCTCCTTCCATAGCCGGCTGCACCGCGGTTCAACCTTCTGGTTCCATATTAATCTGGCTCTTAACCCGAACGCTGCCAGCGATCCGCGCATCATGGATTGTGTTGAAGGTCAGCATCTGGCCTATGTCGAGCCAAACGAGGCGGCAGCGAAAGCGGTAATGGAAATGCTCAATGCCACGCCAATGCGGGTGAGCTACAGTTCATCCCTCGATGAGCTGGCGCAAGATCGCTATGATGTGCTGCTGATGGGCCTGCCCGTGGCTCAGGGACATCGCCTTGAGATCGATGAACAACAGCTAACGCCCATTTTGCAACGCGCCAACAGCGTGATTATGGCTTTGCCTTTCCAGATGCAGATCTATGCGGAGGATTTGAAAGCGCGTGGCGTTACCGCCTGCCTGATTAAGCCACTGTCCATGACGCGCCTGCTGCCCGTTCTTGTCGACCATCATTATCGCCGCGACATGCAGCCACAGGCCGAACGAACGCTGCTGCCGCTCAGGGTAATGGCGGTGGATGATAATCCGGCGAACCTCAAACTTATTGGCGCGCTGCTGGAAGAACAGGTGGCCGATATTGTCCTGTGCGACAGCGGTGAAGCGGCGATTGGACAGGCGCGGCTACAGCATCTGGATATCATTTTAATGGACATTCAGATGCCTGAAATTGATGGTATTCGCGCCAGTGAACTGATCCGCCAACTGCCGCAACATATCAATACCCCGATTGTCGCCGTCACCGCCCATGCGATGGATGGCGAACGCCAGCAGCTGATGAAGGCCGGAATGAACGATTATCTCGCCAAGCCCATCGATGAGCAAAAGCTGAGTCGCCTGCTGGCACGTTACTCGCCGGTTGGGCAGCGCGTATTACCGTCAGTGACGGAGGTTCCGGCCTCTCTCGACTGGGCGATGGCTTTAAGCCAGGCGGCAAACAAGCCCGATCTGGCGCGCGACCTTTTACAGATGCTGGTCGACTTTCTGCCCGAGGTGCAAAAACTGGTGGAGTTGTATAGCGCAGAGAACAACACCAGCGCCTTACGCAATATCATTCATAAACTGCACGGCAGCGCCAGCTATAGCGGCGTTCCCCGAATGAAACAGCTGTGTCTGCAGCTGGAACAAAACCTGCGTCAAAGTGAAGATATAGCGGCGTCAGAACCCGAGCTGCTGGAGCTGCTTGACGAAATGCATAACGTGGCACGACTGGCCAAAGAGCGGCTGAAGCTGTAAGCCCGCGGAGGAATCACTGCGGGCGAACCATGCCATCGCGCCCCACAGCGGGGGCCGCCGGTGCTTAAATTTGCCGCCCGATATGAAGGGTAGCCGCAACATTGCGCGCCGTCATACGCACATTCTCCGCTGCTTCCTGTAACGCCTCATCCAGATTACAGATGCGGTTAATCACGCTGAATACCGCATCCAGCCCGTGCTGGTGTACCACGCCCACATCGCGTGAGAGGCCGCCGGCAATAGCGATCACCGGCTTTTTGTGACGCTTCGCCAGCCGCGCCACGCCCACAGGAACTTTACCTTGAACAGTCTGACTGTCGATGCGCCCTTCTCCGGTTATCACCAGCGTGGCATCCCGCACTAACGCCTCCAGCCCGAGCGCTTCGGTGACAATCTCAATGCCGGGGCGCAGCGTGGCGCGACAAAAAGCATAAAGCCCGGCCCCCATGCCGCCGGCAGCACCGCCTCCGGCAAGAGTGAAAACATCGCAGTGCATATCCCGCTGTATCAGCGCCGCAAAGTGCTTTAACGCACGATCCAGCTGCACAACCTGTGCGGACGAGGCCCCTTTTTGTGGGCCGAACACTACCGATGCGCCCTGCTCGCCGATCAGCGGATTAGTTACGTCGCAGGCCACATCAATCTGGCAATCAGCAATCCGCGGATCGAGGACGCTGAGATCGACAGCGGCAAGCCGTGCCAGTTCAGCACCACCGTGACCGATTCGCTTGCCCTGTTGGTCCAGCAGCCTGACGCCCAGCGCCTGAATCATGCCTGCCCCGGCGTCATTGGTAGCACTGCCGCCGATACCGATAATCATCCGCTTAACCCCCTGATCCAGCGCATGGCGCATCAGCTCCCCGGTGCCCCAGCTGGTGGCGGTCATCACATCACGCTGTGCAGCAGGCACATGCTCCAGCCCGCTGGCGGCAGCCATTTCGATAATCGCGCACTGCCCGTCGCCGGACAGGCCATAAAATGCCTCAACGGGCTTCCCCAGCGGCCCTGTGGCCTGTAACGGGATGATTTTTCCACCGGTCGCGGCGACCATGGCTTCAACCGTCCCTTCGCCGCCGTCGGCAACCGGCAGTTTGATATATTGCGCATCGGGGAAAATGTCGCGAAAACCCAGTTCAATCTGAGTGGCGACCTGTAGTGCCGAGAGACTTTCTTTAAAGGAATCAGGGGCGATAACTATTTTCATCGGTTGTCCATAGCGCGTATGCGGTTAATCAGATGCGCAAGGAGTCACCCTTTTTGCCGAGCGCACGCCAGCAGCGGGCCGGTGCAGGAGGTCCGCTGCTGGCCGGCCTTTAGCTTAGAAGCTTAGCCCACTGTTCGACCCACGGCGAGGTGACCTCTTCCGGCTGCGGATTTTCGCTGGCATCGACCAGCAGTACCTCACCTATGCGGAGTGCACTCTGTTCGGATAACAGCGCGTCAAACTGCTTCCCGCCGCCGCAGAAACGATCGTAGCTGCTGTCACCAAGTGCGATAATGCCGTAGCGCAGGCCAGGCTGATAACCCAGCCTGTCCTTAATTGCCTGGAATAGCGGAACAATGCTGTCCGGCAAATCGCCATGCCCGGTGGTAGAGGTGACCACCAGTACCACTTTATCCGCATAGCCCTGCCAGTCTTCCAGCGTTGGATCGTCAAAAACCGTGACTCTGTGACCGGCCTGCACCAGCAAAGGTTCAGCTTCTTCAGCCACTAACAGCGCGTTTCCATAAACGGTGCCAACAAAAATACCTATTTCAGCCATCATTTTCTCCATCAACTGATACTTAATTTTGTGCGATCTGCTGCGCCAGCTCTGCCCGCATCACGTCAGGCAGTTCCGCCTGCCAGCCAAACTGATTGATTACTTTCTGCCAGACCGCATCCAACCCGGCGCGCAAGATCAGCGGCCCGGCGGTTACCGGATGCGTCAGATTGAGTTCACTGGCGTGCAGCATCAGGCGATTTATGCCAAAGTTTGCCGCTGCAGAACGGTTCTGCTTCAAATCACCGTGGGCGCTGTCGCCGATAATCGGGTGGCGCAGATGGGTCATATGACGGCGCAGCTGATGTTTGCGCCCGGATTCAGGCTGCATCTCCACCAGTGAATAGCGTGAAGTCTCATAGCGCCCGATCGGCACCGCCAGCTCGGCGGTGGCCACGCCACGCCAGTGCGTTACCGCTGGCTGTGGTGCTTTCTCCGGCTGACTGAACTTATCGGCGATTTTATCCCGCTCTTCGGTCAGTGGATAGTCGAGCGTATCGGCTCCTTCCAGCCAGCCACGCACCACCGCATGGTAGGTTTTTTGCAGCTGGTGCCGTTCAAACTGCTGCGACAGAAGATGAGCAACCTCGCTCGACAGGGCCATTAGCAGCACGCCGGAAGTCGGACGATCGAGACGATGCACGGTAAATACATGCTGGCCAATCTGGTCGCGTACCGTCTGCATGGCAAACACCGTTTCATGCCGATCGAGCCAGCTGCGGTGCACCAGCATACCGGACGGCTTATTGACCGCCACCAGCCAGCGATCCTGATAAATGATTTCAAGCATTATGGTGACTCGAACAGTTGGTCAAACTCATTCAGCAGGTGCAGCAGCCGCGCACGTTCAGGAATATCTCCCTCCAGCGCGACTTCATAATAGGGGGCGATGGCCAGCGAAGGCGGCAGCGGTGCGCCCGCGTCCAACAACGCCTGCATTTTAGGCAAAAGGATCCACTGCAACCACTGCAACGGCGTCATGGTATCAATGCAGAAAGGTTCAGTGCTGGTGAAAGCCTCGCTGACAGGGGCGACGTATTGCCATAATCCGGCCTGTTTGAGTAACGATTCTATCGCCAGCAATCGTTCCTGAACCTGCAGTTCACGGCTCATGTGCAACCTCTTAGAGAATTGTGGGTGAAAAGGACGCAAAGCATAGCATTCACGTTGGTTTCAGGGAAAAGTATCAACAAAAAAAGGGGGCACTGTATAAACAGTGCCCCCGGTTCGTTTGCAGCTATCCGGCTACATTTATGCTCCCTGCTCATCCT
Organism: Erwinia amylovora; assembly: GCF_017161565.1. Lineage (NCBI taxonomy): Bacteria > Pseudomonadati > Pseudomonadota > Gammaproteobacteria > Enterobacterales > Erwiniaceae > Erwinia > Erwinia amylovora. The sequence continues at coordinate 818,686 of NZ_CP066796.1, read as the reverse complement.
TGAAAACTGGTCCATGCGCTTTCCTGAGCAGACATCTTCCTGACGTCGATCCTTTGACTTCCATGCCCGCCAATAGTCCTTTACGGCTCACATTCTCCGTCCTGGAGGTGTCCATTACCTCTTCCTGAGATCTCCTTTGCTTCATCCTGAAGCCTGTCCCTGAAATATCATCCTGATAGTGATCCTGTTATCATCCATGACTGCCGAATGTCCCTTACGGCGCGTTTCTCCATCCTGGAGATGTTCCTGACCTCTTCCTGAAGTTTCCTGTACCCCATCCTGGAGCCTGTCCCTGATACATCATCCCGATGATTCAATCCTTCAATGAGCACATCATCCTGATGTTAATCTCATATCATGCTGTTCCTTCGCAACGGGGCCTATTGTGCCTTAATAACATTAGCAAACAAGATGCTTAGAGCGGCTATTTAGGCTATTCCTTCTTCTGTGATGGCCTGAAATCGGCTAACCAGATGATATGAATCATTTTTAATTCTTAAGCATTAGTCATATCTGCATGATTACAAGCGATCTCTTACATAATCTGTAAGAGATCTCGTACAGGGCAGGCGGCTTAATTCGGATAATTAATGATAAGCGGCTGTAAAGAAATAAGAAAGTTCCGGATAGATGGCGCGATAACCTGGCGCTTTTTGGTGCCCAACTGCTCAAGGATGACTTCCCCACTCATATTACATACTGATATGACCTCCAGTTCGGAGTCGGTGGTGGCGATAAATAAAGTGGGCGATTGTTTAAGACGACGCTTCATAAGCAAATGGCCAATCAGGTTTTCCTGCACGCGTAAAAAGTCATCTTCACTCCAGGTCTGCAATAAAGATATCTGCTGTCCGTGCAAGCTTGCCGTCATATCCCCGGCGAACTGAGAAGTATAGAACGCGGTGACCGCTGGCTGCAGGCGAATATCCAGCGCCCGCTCAACGGCATTGAGATTTGGCTCCAGCGTAAACGGCTGTGGTAGCCACCAAACTTCCTCCTCATGTGAGGCAATCACACAGGTTGAAGGGATGCCGTAAAGTTCCTTACTTGCCGGCGCATGACCGCTTTGCTGCTGCCAGATATCGCAATAATGCTGGCTAAAATCGCGTAATGCCCCTGTGGTTTCATCAATCATTTTTTTACTCGTTACTGACTGGGTTACACTAACAACCTGTTGTGGCCTGAAGGCATAACGGGCTGACGGATTTGTGACAACGCCTGCCGCGGCAGGCACCAAATAATAAGGGAATACCATGTCTACCTATGACAATCATCATGCGCTGGAAGGTCTTACCCTGGGGCAACCTACAGAATATCACCACACTTATCAGCCAGCGCTGTTACAGGCTGTGCCACGTAGCCTTAACCGTGACCCGCTCGGCATTCATGGCGACAGCCTGCCGTTCTGCGGGGCAGATATCTGGACATTGTATGAACTCTCCTGGCTCAACAACAAGGGGGTGCCACAGGTTGCGCTGGGCGAAGTCGTCCTGGATGCCAGCAGTGTTAATCTGATCGAGTCCAAAAGCTTTAAACTGTACCTGAACAGTTTTAATCAGACTAAATTTACCGACTGGGGCGAAGTTCGCCAGACGCTGGAGCGCGATCTGAGCGCCTGTGCCGTAGGTAAGGTCGGCGTGGCGCTATTCCGCCTGCATGAAATTGAAGGTCAACCCATTGGTCATTTCGACGGCTCCTGCATCGACGAGCAGGATATTGTCATCAATGACTATGAATTTGATGTCAGTTACCTGCAAAACGCCACCGGTAGTGAAATTGTTGAAGAGCAGTTGGTCAGCCACCTGTTAAAATCCAACTGCCTGATAACGCATCAGCCAGACTGGGGAACGGTGCAAATTAGCTATCGTGGCCCCCGCATTCAGCGTGAAGCGCTGCTGCGTTACCTGGTCTCTTTCCGCCAGCATAATGAGTTCCACGAACAGTGCGTAGAGCGCATTTTTAGCGATATTTTACGCTACTGTAAGCCGGAAAGCTTGAGCGTTTATGCCCGTTATACCCGTCGCGGTGGTCTTGATATCAATCCATGGCGCAGCAACACGCAGTTTGTACCGGGTCGCTCACGGCTGGTACGTCAGTAAAGGCGGCTCTGCCCGGTGTGATTTATCCACGGTAAAGGCTAATCTGAGCACGGGCGGCATACTGACGCAGCCCAAAGAGGTATTATCTCCGTGATGGCGAAATCACGGAGTGATGACACACCCAGGCGGGTGTAACGGAGATCACTTGATTACACACATTAGCCCACTCGGCTCAATGGATCTGCTTTCCCAGCTGGAAGTCGACATGCTAAAACGTACGGCCAGCAGCGATCTTTACCAGCTGTTTCGTAACTGCTCGCTCGCCGTACTTAATTCAGGCAGCCAGACTGACAGTAGCCAGGAATTGCTCTCACGCTTTGAAAGCTTCGACATCAATGTGCTCCGACGCGAGCGCGGCGTTAAGCTCGAATTGATCAACCCACCCGACGAGGCATTTGTCGATGGGCGTCTTATCCGCGCCCTGCAGGCCAACCTGTTTGCCGTGCTGCGCGATATTCTCTTCGTCAACGGCCAGATCGATAACGCCGGGCGCTTCCATTATCAGAATACTGCCGATCCGGTACATATCACTAACCTGGTGTTCTCCATTCTGCGTAATGCGCGTGCGCTGCACATTGGTGAAGAGCCTAATACCGTGGTGTGCTGGGGCGGTCACTCGATCAACGCCGTTGAATACCAGTACTGCCGCAACGTCGGCGCCCAGCTGGGGCTGCGCGAGCTCAATATCTGTACCGGGTGCGGCCCCGGCGTGATGGAGGCGCCGATGAAAGGGGCAGCAGTGGGCCATGCGCAGCAACGCTATAAAGAAGGCCGCTTTATTGGTCTGACTGAGCCGTCAATTATCGCCGCCGAACCGCCTAACCCGCTGGTTAACGAGCTGATCATCATGCCCGATATTGAAAAGCGCCTTGAAGCCTTTGTGCGCATAGCGCACGGGATCATCATCTTCCCCGGCGGCGTGGGCACAGCTGAAGAGTTGCTCTATCTGCTGGGGATCCTGATGAATCCCCACAATCGCCACCAGGTTCTGCCGCTCATCCTCACCGGTCCACAGGAGAGCGCCGACTACTTCCGCATGCTGGACGAATTTATCGTCAGTACGCTGGGTGATGAAGCGCGTGAGCATTACACCATCATTATCGATAATGCAGCCGAAGTGGCGCGCCTGATGAAAAAAGCGATGCCTGAGGTAAAAGAGCACCGTCGTGAAACGGGCGATGCCTACAGCTTCAACTGGGCGCTGCGGATCGCTCCCGACCTGCAGATGCCATTTATGCCCAGCCATGAAAATATGGCGAACCTCAATCTGTCACCCGATCAGCCGGCCGAACAGCTTGCCGCCGCGCTGCGCCGCGCGTTTTCAGGCATTGTCGCCGGCAACGTGAAGGATGTTGGTATCAGGGCTATCAAAGAGAAAGGCCCCTATAAGCTGCATGGTAACCCGGAGATCATGCGTCGTATGGACGATTTACTGCAGGGATTTGTCGCACAACATCGTATGAAGCTGCCGGGCAGCGCATATATTCCCTGCTACGAGATCATTAAATAGAAGGGCGGCCTGCGGGCCGCTCAGGATTATCTGATGGTACATCTGCTGATTATTGATGCGCTGAACCTGATTCGGCGCATTCACGCCGTGCAGGGTTCTCCCTGCCAGGAAGCCTGCCTTAACGCGGTGCAGCAACTGTTGCTGCACACCCGGCCGACTCACGCAGTCGCGGTATTTGACGATGACCGCCGCAGCGTCAGCTGGCGTCATCAACTGCTGCCGGACTATAAAGCCGGACGGTCGCCAATGCCGGACGCGCTGTGCGACGAAATGCCGCTGTTACGCAGTGCCTTTGCCAGCATTGGCGTAACAAGCTGGCATTCCAGAGGCGATGAAGCCGACGATTTAGCGTCAACGCTGGCCAGCAAGGTCGCGGCAGTGGGCCATCAGGCGACGATTGTCTCCACGGATAAGGGCTACTGCCAACTGCTGGCTCCCACGATCCGAATCAGGGATTACTTCCAGAAACGCTGGCTGGACGTGCCGTTTATTACTGACTCATTTGGCGTGGAACCGACGCAGCTCACCGATTACTGGGGGCTGGCGGGTATCAGCAGCAGCAAAATTCCCGGCGTGGCGGGCATCGGCGGCAAAAGTGCCGCACAGCTGTTAAAGCAGTTTGGCAGCATGGCGGCCATTTATCAGAATCTGGACCAGGTGCCGGAGAAGTGGCGGAAAAAGCTGGCTGAACAGCAGCAGACGGCCACAATCTGTAAACGGGTTGCGACATTAAAAACGGATTTGTTGCTGGAAGGAAACTTAAAAGAACTGCGTCTGATTCAAAGCTGATGAATGAGTCAGCCTTGAATCAGACGGCAGCGGGCGAACGGAAACGGGCGTTCGCCCGCGGGATTATCGTTCGTCGCGGCGGCCGGGCGTAGCGCTCCAGATGCGGCGAATATGGACCGTAACCTCTTCACGATCGTGATACAGCTGGCGCGCCTGAATCTGCGCGTTTATGCCATTTTCCATAAGCTTTTCACGGATCATTTGCAGATTCTGCGACACTTCCTCGTAACGTTTCTTCATCGGCAGCTTAAGGTTAAAAATCGCTTCCCGACACCAGCCGTTAACCAGCCAGTCAGCCATCAGATTTGCCACCCGCACCGGCTTTTCGACCATATCGCATACCACCCAGTAGTTATTGCTGCGCGTCGGGCGATATTTAAATCCATCTTCTCGCTGGTGAAATACCTGGCCAGTATCCATCAGGCTCGGTGCCATCGGGCCATTATCCACCGCGTTAACCATCATGCTGCGCTGTACCAGCTGATAGGTCCAGCCGCCAGGGCAGGCGCCCAAATCCACTGCCCACATGCCGCTGGCAAGACGCTCATCCCACTCATCGGCAGGGATAAAAGTGTGGAAGGCCTCTTCCAGCTTGAGGGTAGAGCGGCTGGGCGCATCTGCGGGGAACTTAAGACGAGGAATGCCCATAAACAGTGGCGAATTGTTGCCAGGTAAAGAATAGCCCACGTAGCAGCAGCCTGAAGCGATAAAGAAAACGTGTACCACCGGGCGCTTATTGCTTTCATAGTTCAGCAGAATGCCGTCTTTACGCAAGCTGGCTCGCAGCGGCACGGTGAACTTACGGCAGAACTTCAGCAGCTCCTTGCTGGCATTGGTATCAGGGACTTCCACCCGCAGGTCGCCACCCTTTTCTACCACGCCGTTCAGCATCCCTGACAACGGAGTGATGCGATCGTCAGGCGGCAGATCGCGCAGCAATTCACCCACCACGATCATCTGCCGCGAGAAGATCAGCTCACTAAAGGGGAGTTCAGCCAGCAGCTTTTCCGCCTCACCCTGCTGATAGCATTCAAACAGCACATAGGCAGAATCCTCTTTGACACGCGCAAAGCCGTAGATCTCACGCCCGGCAGCGCTGGCGGTGATCTCTGCCGCACACTCTTTTTCAAAACCCTGACGGCAATACAGTAAAATCTTATTCATGGCGTTCTGCCCTTTTTTTCAGACGCAGTGCGCCAACCAACATCAAACCCCAGCCGATCAGGAAGCAGGTGCCTCCAATCGGCGTTATCCAAACCCATATTTTCAGGTGCGACAGCGCCAGGCAGTAAAGACTGCCGCTAAACAGAACCGTACCCAGCGCCAGAAACGCGCTGCTCCAGTAAAACCAGATATTTGTCCGGCACAGCATCGCTGCTGCCAAACCCAGGATCGCCAGGGTATGAAACGCCTGATAATCCAGTCCGGTTGTCATCCAGGTCATTTCTGCACTTCCCAGCGAATGACTCAAAACATGAGCGCCAAAAGCCCCGAGCATGACGTAGAAAAAGCCACTCAGGGAACAAAAAATTAACATTGCACGACTGGACATGTCGCTATCCTCCGTCAAGGCGCGGGGCCGATCTCCGCAGCCATAGGTAACTGTTCACAGCGGTTTCATCACGCCGGGATAGGCTCATCTTTCGTAGCGAAAGCGAAATTTTTCCTGTTCACTGGCCGCTTTCGCCAGGATCCATTGACGAAAGGCGGCTATTTTACCCAGTTCTGCCTGACTGTCATGACAAACCAGATAAAAAGCATTTTTACTGACTAACACATCGTTAAACGGGCATACCAGCCGCCCTGCTTCGATCTCACTTTGCGCCATCACATTGTTCGCCAGCGCCACGCCCTGCCCGTGGATCGCGGCCTGCAACACCATCGCACTGTGGCTGAAAATAGGCCCGTGCTGCACATTAATGGTGTTCAGGCCCAGCTGCCGGGTATATGACTGCCAGTCACGGCGTGATGCATCATGCAGCAGCGTGTGATGAGCCAGCGCCGTTGGCGAGGTCAGGGGATGTGCGCCCGTTAACAGCTGCGGTGAACACACCGGCAGCAGATATTCCGCGTACAGTTTCTCTGCCCTCAGCCCCGGCCAGTTACCGCGGCCATAAAAAATCGCCACGTCGACATCGTCCGCCAGCTTCTCCTCATCGCGGTCTACCGCCTGGATCCGCACGTCAATGCCCGGATAAGCTGAATTAAAGCTGGTGAGCCTTGGCACCAGCCATTGAATGGCGAAACTCGGCAGCAAACTGACCGTCAATGCCCCTTTTGCACTGCGCGCCTGCAGCTTGCGCGTGGCGTCGTTTAACGCGGTGAAAATCTCTTTAATATCGAGATAATAGCTTTGCCCCTCTTCCGTCAGCAACAGCGAACGATTGCGGCGACGAAACAGCTTAAGGCCGAGAAAGTCCTCCAGGGACTTAATTTGATGACTGACGGCAGCCTGAGTCACGAACAGTTCTTCGGCAGCTTTGGTAAAACTGAGGTGACGTGCGGCAGCATCGAAAACCCGCAGCGCATTCAAAGGTGGCAAACGTTTAGACATGGCAGGTGAGTACTTTTCGTCGCGTCAATAAATGACTCTGTGATCCAGCGTCACACATTAGTTTTTTTTATCCGAGACATTATAAATTGTCCGTTGAGGAACTGCCAGCAAATACCTATAGTTGCGCCACTTCCCGAGCCGGAACGAAAAGCGCAGTGAAACTGAGTGTTAACTCACCGAATTTTGAGGTGCTTTTGGCTTGTGGACGTGATGTTGTGTTTGCAATTGACCTGACGACTTTCGGGTCCGGTAGCTCACGCTGCCTTTTATTCCTGTAGATTTACCCTGTCTGTCCATATTGATTTTTACAGCACCGCAAACTGCGGTGCTTTTTTTTGCCTGAATTTTACTATTGATCCATTTCGACCATCTCTTTCACATCAGAACGGTTGATCTGTTGTTTGATGCCGTTGGCATCTTTATAGCTAATCATCCCGGTGTCACCGTCTACTGCGGGCTTACCACTGGCGACAATGGTACGACCGTCAATGGTATGCATGGCATAGTTGCCTGAACAAGCGGCCAGCATCAACGTTATGGTACAGGCGGTGAAAATTGCAGCTAATTTTTTCATTTTTAGTATCTCCTGATTAAAAGGTAAAGTCCGCGCCGGGCTATCATAGCCGCATGATTTACGCGCTAAACAGCCTGACGGGACGAGGGTTATTTGCGCACAATGGCTAAATACAGACATAATCCAGCATAACGCGCTTTTTACGCTTTGCCAGATAAGCAGACAGATTTCAGCCTACTCTTAGCCTGGTTTAAAGCACGAAGCACCACCCGACAGGAATACACCTTGAGCATGACGTCATTTAACCCAACGCTGTTCCGCCAGCAATTTCCCGCTCTGAGTGATGCAGGGTGCTACCTGGACAGCGCGGCCACTGCGCTGAAACCCCTGGCGGTGATTGAGGCGACGGAACAGTTTTATCGTATGAGTGCCGGCACCGTGCACCGCAGTCAGTTTGCTGCCGCGCAGCGGCTGACCGCACGCTATGAAAATGCTCGCGGCCAGGTTGCGCAGTTACTGAACGCGCCGGGTGCGCAAAACATCGTCTGGACTAAAGGCACCACCGAGGCTATCAATCTTGTGGCGCAAAGCTGGTTGCGCCCGCGCCTGCGACCGGGAGATGAAATTGTGGTGAGCGAGGCGGAACATCATGCCAATCTGGTGCCGTGGCTGATGGTGGCCGCGCAGACCGGGGCCAAAGTGGTCAAGTGGCCGATCGGCAGCGATCGTCTGCCGGATATCAGCCGACTGCCCGCGTTGCTGAACCCGCGCACGCGCCTGCTGGCGCTGGGGCAAATGTCGAACGTCACCGGAGGCTGCCCGGATCTGCCCGCAGCCATTGCCGGGGCGCATGCCTGCGGTGCTAAAGTGATGATCGATGGCGCACAGGGCATTGTCCATTGCCCCCCCGACGTTCAGGCGCTTGACATTGATTTTTATGCTTTTTCCGCTCACAAGCTCTTCGGCCCAACGGGGCTGGGCGCGCTGTATGGTAAAGCGCAACGACTGGCCGAAATGGCGCCGTGGCAAGGGGGCGGGAAAATGCTAACTGCCGTTAACTTCGAGGGGTTCGCGCCACAGGCGGTTCCCTGGTGTTTTGAAGCAGGCACGCCAAACGTCGCCGGGGTGATCGGCCTGAGCGCAGCTTTGCAATGGCTGAACGGCATCGACCTTGTTGCCGCCGAACGTTGGAGCAGCAACCTCGCTGCCGTAGCTGAAGCCCGTCTTGCTGCTGCCCTGCCCGGCTTTGTCAGCTATCGCGCCAGCGGCTCCAGCCTGCTGGCATTTAACGTTGCGGGTGTTCACCACAGTGATGTCGTCACCCTGCTGGCTGAAAGTGGCGTATCCGTTCGGGCAGGTCAGCATTGCGCCCAGCCGCTGCTGGCCGCGTTGGGCGTCAGCGGCACCTTACGAGCCTCGTTTGCGCCTTATAATACCCAGGATGATGTGGACGCACTGGTTGCGGCCATGACGACAGCAATAACCATTTTGGCAGATTAACATGAGCTTATCACTACTCGCCGCTCACCCGTTTGGTGCGCAGATTACTCCCGACTCCCTGTTGGCGCAATTCTCCCCTTTCAGACAGTGGGAAGAGCGCTATCGCCAGCTGATCCTGCTGGGCAAACAGCTGCCGGCCCTGCCTGACGCGCTGAAGAATGAGACGACTGAACTTAACGGCTGTGAAAACCGGGTTTGGCTGGGCCATCAGCTGCTGGAAAATGGCCGGCTACATTTCTACGGCGACAGCGAAGGACGCATCGTGCGCGGGCTGCTGGCAGTCCTGTTGACCACCGTAGAAGGCAAGACCCCACAGGAATTAAGCCAGCTGGATCCGCTATACCTGTTTGCCCAACTGGGCCTGAAAGAGCAGCTTAGCGCCTCACGCAGCGCGGGTTTACAGGCGCTGGCCAACGCGGTTTTACAAGCGGCCAACCCGAACCGGGCTTAGCATCGGGCCGCTTTCGCCATCATCTTTTTTAAGGCATGGGAAACCGCAACAAAGCCAAAGGTGGCGGTCACCATCGTCACCGCACCAAACCCGGAGGCGCAATCCATACGCTTCGGGCCTTCGGCGCTACTGCGGGAGGAGCATACCGACCCATCCGGCTGCGGATACATCAGCGCTTCGGTCGAGAAAACGCAGTCAATCCCCAGCTTGCCTTTGCTGTTTTTCACTATCTTAAAATCGCTTTTCAGCCGCTCACGCAGTTTGGCCGCCAGCGGGTCCTGAATGGTTTTTGCCAGATCGGCGACCTGAATTTGCGTCGGGTCAATCTGTCCGCCCGCGCCGCCGGTGGTCACCAGCGGAATTTTGTGACGGCGGCACCAGGCTAATAGCGCCGCTTTGGGTCGTACGCTATCAATCGCGTCAATAACATAGCTGAAGCCCTGGTCGAGCAGTTCAGCGGTATTCTCTGCGGTAATAAAGTCATCAACACAGGTCACACGACATTCCGGGTTAATATCTCGGATACGGGCAGCCATTACTTCGGTTTTTGCCTGACCGACATGGCTTTTCAGCGCATGGATCTGGCGATTGGTGTTGCTGATACAGATATCATCCATGTCGATCAGGGTAATTGCACCGATCCCGCTACGCGCCAGCGCTTCCGCCGCCCACGATCCCACCCCGCCAATGCCCACTACACAAATATGCGCATCTGCAAACAGTTGCAGCGCTGGCTGGCCGTATAAACGTGCTATGCCGCCAAAGCGTTGCCGCCAGGCGTCAGTAAGAACCGTCATTAAACTATTCCTCGAAAACGGCGGGTCGGAAACACCGACCCGCGACAGGTTTACTGGCTGAGCAGTAAGGATCCCTGAGATGTGCTGTTTTGTGCAGATGAGAACACCGGCGCCCCGGTTCCCGGCGCTGTTTTCAGCACCCAGACGCGGCCATAGTGATTGAACCATCCGGCCATATGGCCGGCCTCCCGGCCGACGCCTTGATAGATATCGAAATGCTGGCCTTTAATTGCTCCGCCAACATCCAGAGAGACCATCATGCGCATCTCATATTTTCCGGTAAATTTACCGTTATTATTTAGCAAGGGGATTTCTGCCAGCAGCGCGGTTCCGGCCGGGATCAGCGCACGGTCGGCCGCTACCGAAGCTTTGGCAATCAGCGGCACCGCACTGGCTCCGCGCACCGGCACAAAGTCCTCCGGCTTGAAGAAGACGAAGGACGGATTCTGTTCCAATAACTCGCGTACTTCTGCCTCGCTGTGCTGTTCTCCCCACTGGCGTATCGCCTGCATCGACATGTCTTCCTGCTTCACTTCTCCACGGTCGATCAACACTTTACCGACGCTGCGATAAGGATGGCCGTTTTTACCGCCGTAACCAAAGAACTTCAGCGGGCGACCATCGCCAAAATCCACGTAGCCGCTGCCCTGAACGTCCATGATAAAATTATCCATCAGCGAGTTGCTGTAACCTGCCACGTAGCCTTCGCCCAGCGCTCCGCTGTAGATTTCCGCCCTGCTCGGCAGCCTGCTGCGCTTCTTATTCGGCATGCGATATAAAGGATACTGGAACTCGCCCTGACGGCTGTAACGCGCCTGAACAACCGGCGTGTAGTAACCGGTAAACTGCACGTTACCGTAGTTATCGGTGCCTTCCATCTGGAAAGCATTCAAACCAAACTGCCGCAGCTGGCGGGTATCTCCCCCGGCCATCAGCCAGCTCTGAACCGCACTGTAGGTGACAGACTGGCGTGAATACAAGCCTGCAGAAGCAAAGCGTATTTGCGCAACCTGGTCGGCAAAATCTTTGCCGTTGACCGGGCGACCTTTTGCGTTTGGCTGGTTGACCAGCGCCAGCGGCTGAATCAACTTTCCGTCTTTATACTGTTGCCCACGATCGGTGGGTTTCGAGCTACAGCCCGCCAGCAGTGCCAGCAACGTGCCGGTCACCAGATATTTCGTCCAACCTGCTTTCATGCGTTGCTTACCTTTATGCGGAAACCCTGCGCGAAGATAGCAAAGGCTCCACCATAAGAAAATGTGCCAGCGGAAAAAAGAACGCCAATATTAGTGCACTATTTCGGCATTTGGTTAAAAAACGCCAGCTTAAGTATGCTTTTAGACACTTAACTGCAAAAAGGGGTTGCAACAAAACGCATCAGGCGTATAGTGCGCTTCCACGGACGCGGGATGGAGCAGCCTGGTAGCTCGTCGGGCTCATAACCCGAAGGTCGTCGGTTCAAATCCGGCTCCCGCAACCAATGACTGAAGCTAATTCAGATTCAGTTCAGCAGTGAACAGAAATTGTCGTGATGGAAGCGACAAACCACGCGGACGCGGGATGGAGCAGCCTGGTAGCTCGTCGGGCTCATAACCCGAAGGTCGTCGGTTCAAATCCGGCTCCCGCAACCAATTTGCCGTCGTGGTGTGCAGTAATATAAGCGTTAACCGGACGCGGGATGGAGCAGCCTGGTAGCTCGTCGGGCTCATAACCCGAAGGTCGTCGGTTCAAATCCGGCTCCCGCAACCAATCAAACACCCTTCAGGGTGTTTTTTTGTATCTGAAGCTTATCAAATCTGCTAGCCGGGCAGGATCCTTTCCGCCCCAAGGGTTATTTTGCTGTTGCCAGCGCGGCGCCGTTAGCGAAATAGGCTTTAATTCCCGCCAGAATCGAATCCGCTACCTGATGCTGAAAACGCGTAGTGCGTAGTTTACGTTCCTCTTCCAGATTACTGATAAACGCCGTTTCCACCAGGATAGAGGGGATATCTGGCGCTTTCAACACCGCAAAACCCGCCTGATCGACGGATCGCTTGTGCAGGTGATTAATTTTCCCCATGCGCGCCAGCACTTCCCCACCAAATCTCAGGCTGTCGTTAATTGTGCGGCTTTGCAACATATCGAACATAGTATGGTCAAGATAGCGATCGCTCCCCATACTGACGCCACCAATCAGATCCGACTCATTCTGAGTCTGTGCCAGAAATCGTGCTGCGGTGCTGGTGGCCCCTTTGGTTGATAACGCAAACACCGACGATCCCCGCGCGGCACGGCGGGTAAACGCATCGGCATGAATCGAGATAAACAGGTCTGCGCGCTGTTTGCGCGCTTTCGCCACCCGCACTTTTAACGGAATAAAAACGTCTTCATTACGCGTCATATAGGCGCGCATACTCGGCTGCTTGTCGATCAGCGATTTCAGGCGGCGGGCAATTTTCAGCACCACGTCTTTTTCACGCGTTTTCTGCTTGCCAACGGCACCGGAATCTTCACCACCGTGACCGGGATCAAGCATAATGACGATTGGCCGATCCTTTCCGGCCTTACCGGGTAACGGGGCGGCCTCAGGCTGGCTACGCCCCAGATCGCCCTGATTGTAATCTTCCAGTAACGCCAGCAGCGGATCGTCATTGTGCTGCGGTCTTTGCACCGGATAGAGATCCAGCACCAGACGATTCTTAATCCCGGCGACCGGGGCAAGAGTAAAGATACGCGGCGCAACATTCTGTTTGATTTCCAGCACCAGGCGCACGGTATTCGGGTCAAACTGACCCACACGCACATTTTTGATATAGGGATCGTCTTCGCGCACCAGCTTCCCGACATCGTTCAACAGGCGATTAAGCTGGATATCGGCGATATCCACCACGACACGGTCGGGACTTCTCAGAGAAAACTGCTTATATTTCAGTGGTGCGTTGGACTCAATGGTCAGACGTGAGTAGGTGGATGCCGGCCAGATGCGGATTGCTACGACATGTCGGCTGGCGGTCATGCCTGTGCGGCTAACGCTCAACAGCCACAGTGCCCCGGCCCCTTGTAATAACCGTCGGCGGTTAAGGGAAGTTGAATCAGTCATGCCACTCCAAATGCTGTGATGTGTCTAATAAAAAGCCAAATAAAAAAATTGGCGAAACTCTAACGAATCCCCCCGGCAGTGTCACTTAGAAAAAACGATTAAATGTAGCGCGCCTGACAGGAGAAAATACTTTTTTCAGCGATGAATAAGGACAAATGCCACTTGCACCCGCGGCCATAAAAGAATAAAAATACACTTTTATCGAATAATAATGCATAGAGGGTTTACCGTGAAGGAACGTAGTACCGAGCTGGTTCAGGGATTTCGCCATACCGTTCCCTATATCAACGCCCATCGTGGTAAAACGTTTGTCATTATGCTGGGCGGTGAAGCCATCGGGCATGAAAACTTCTCAAGCATTGTCAACGATATCGGCCTGCTACATAGCCTCGGCATCCGCCTCGTGGTGGTATACGGCGCGCGCCCGCAGATCGATGCCAGCCTTGCCGGGCACAACCTGGAGCCGGTCTACCATAAACACACCCGCGTAACGGATGCCCCGTCGCTGGAACTGGTCAAGCAGGCTGCCGGTCGTTTGCAGCTGGATATTACTGCCCGCCTGTCGATGAGCCTGAATAACACCCCATTGCAGGGTGCGCATATTAATGTCGTTAGCGGAAACTTTATTATTGCCCAGCCGCTGGGCGTCGATGACGGTGTCGACTACTGCCATAGCGGCCGTATCCGCCGCATCGATGAAGAATCGATACATCGCCAGCTGGACAGCGGAGCCATTGTCCTGATGGGTCCGGTAGCCGTATCGGTCACCGGAGAGAGCTTCAATCTGACCTCTGAAGAGGTTGCCACCCAGCTGTCAATTAAGCTGAAGGCCGAAAAGATGATTGGTTTCTGCTCCGAACAGGGCGTAACGGATGCTGAAGGCCGTATTATCTCCGAGCTGTTCCCGAATGAGGCACAGCTGCGCATCGAAGAGCTGGAAACGCGCGATGATTACCACTCAGGTACGGTACGCTTCCTGCGCGGCGCGGTCAAAGCCTGCCGCAGCGGGGTGCGCCGCAGCCACCTGATCAGCTATCGCGAAGATGGCGCGCTGTTGCAGGAGCTGTTTTCACGCGATGGCATCGGCACCCAGATTGTTATGGAGAGCGCCGAGCAGATCCGCCGTGCCACCATTAACGATATTGGCGGCATTCTCGAACTGATCCGCCCGATGGAACAGCAGGGCATTCTGGTGCGCCGTTCGCGTGAGCAGCTGGAGATGGAGATTGACAAATTCACCATTATCGAGCGCGATAACCTGACCATTGGCTGCGCCGCCCTTTATCCCTTCCCGGAAGAGCAGATTGGTGAAATGGCCTGCGTAGCGGTACATCCTGATTACCGTAGCTCTTCACGCGGGGAAGCATTACTGGAGCGCGTGGCGTTGCAGGCGCGGCAGATGGGGCTAAAAAAGCTGTTTGTGTTGACCACGCGCAGCATTCACTGGTTCCAGGAGCGCGGCTTTGTGCCGGTAGAAATTGAGCGGCTGCCGGAAAGCAAAAAGCAGATGTATAACTACCAGCGGCGATCCAAAGTATTGATGGTCGATCTGCACGAAACCAGTGTTCATACCCGCCAGAGCTGATCGCTTTCTATGCCGGAGCCTGTAGTCCGTATGATGTTATTCGCCGGCAGTCAATACAGGCATTTCACCCGTGTTAATGGGCAGATAAGAACACTGAATTACCTACAGATGGCAACACAGGCAAGACAGGTAAGACAATTACTGACGGCTAACCCCCGTCTTTTTTCGATAAAAGCAAGGAAACTTTGTTATGAGACTAGATAAAATAAATCTGAAAATCATTGCGTGGAGCACCTTCATTGGCGGTTTTATCAGCTCTTTGGTAAAGTCCGGCACCGAAGCAAATATGCCCCCGCGCGTAGCCGGTGAGATATCGCCACCCGCAGCGCATATTGATGCCTGGCTTGGGCCACTGGGCATTAACGCCCATTCAATGGATTATGTTTATCAGGGCATCACGATCCCCGGTGCAGTCATGCTTTATCACTGGCTGTTCAGTTTCGCTTTTGCCTTTGCTTATGTCCTGCTATCCGCTTGCTGGCCCAAAGTCAGGCTGTGGTACGGCGCTGCCTATGGCTTAATCATCACTGTAGTGATGCACGGTTTGCTGATCCCGGCGCTGGGCTTTCGCCACCCGGCTTATTTAGACGGTAAAACCGGCTGGCTGTGGGAACTCAATGGCTATGAGCTATGGAGCGAGATATTGGGCCATATTGTGTGGTCTGTATCGATTGAAGTTAGCCTGATTGCAGTACTGGCTGCTTTCGCAAGGCCCATTAAAGGGCAGTGGTTTAGCAACGTTAAATAACAGTTTATACAGAAAATGCCCTGCCTTGCTGCCGGGCATTCTAACACGCCATGTTCCACACCCCGGCCCTGGCCTGGCTAAGAAGTAGCCCGGTTATTCAACCGTTCCACCAGCCCGCTACGGCGCTGCGTGCGTATCTTCACCGCACTGTTAAACACCGAACCGTCGGCATAAAGGGTTAGCTGCTGTTTGGCGCGGGTGATCGCGGTATAAACCAGTTCACGAGTCAGTACCGGCATCATCTGGTTAGGTAAAACCAGCAGCGTGTGCTCAAACTCCGATCCCTGTGACTTGTGTACCGTCATGGCATAGGCCGTATCATGCGGCGCCAGGCGGCTGGGCTGCACCGCCTTGATCGTGCCATCCGGTAACGGGAAGTACGCCTTCAGCTGCTGATCTTCATCCGGCATCGCGATGCCGATATCACCGTTAAACAGTCCCAGCGCCCGGTCATTACGCGCAATCATTACCGGGCGTCCTGCATACCATTTGCCGTTGAGTGCGATATCGCGGCGGATAAGCCCTGCCAGGCGCAGCGCCTGTTCAATACGCTCATTCAGCCCTGCAACACCGAACGGCCCTTCGCGCAGCGCGCACAGTAGCTGGAAGCGGCCAAATGCGGCCAGTACTTGCCCCGGTGTTGCTCCGGCATGCAGCAATTTCAGGTACTCACGGTAACCTGCAACACAGTCATCCAGCAGCTGCCGATAGTCCTCGCTGCTGCTTAGCGTATGGCGGCGGATGTCGCCGAAACCGCTGCTGAAGACCTGCTCCGCGCGATTAATCTGCCCGGCATTCACCGCCAGCGCCAGCTGGCCAATGCCGGAAGATGACGTGAAGCGGTAGCTTTTGCGCAGCAGGCAGATCGAATCACGCACCTCAGAGGCGCTGGCATCTTCGCGCCCCGCTACCTCGCAACCGGTAAGTCGCGTCAGCTCCACAGCACGCGGCGGGCTGTAGTCATCTTCCGCACAGCGGCAAATATCACCAATCACCGCTCCGGCTTCTACTGAAGCCAGCTGATCGCGGTCACCGAGGAAGATAACTCGTGCATGAGCGGGCAAAGCGGCAATCAGGTTAGCCAGCATCGGGAGATCCAGCATCGAGGCTTCATCGACCACCAGTACGTCAACATGCAGTGGATTTCCGGCGTGATAGCGCATGCGTTGACTGCCCGGCAGCGCCCCCAGCAGGCGATGCAGCGTCGTCGCCTCCAATGGGAAACTTCTCAGGATGCGATCGGCCAGCTGCAGCTGCCGCAGCGTATTACCGAGCGATTCCGTCAGCCGCGCCGCCGCCTTGCCGGTCGGTGCCGCCAGCTCGATACGCGGTGGCGCGGGCGATAATTCAATCAGGCTGGCAAGCAGCTTGGCCACGGTGGTGGTTTTGCCGGTCCCCGGCCCACCGGAGATCACCGCCACCTGGCGCGTCAACGCTACCGCTGCGGCGATTTTTTGCCAGTCATCGGGCTGCTGGCCGAAATAACTATCCAGCGTATCACGCACCCGCTTTTCCTCCAGATCCTGAGGATAATGCTGACGCTGAATAAACTGCGCGATTTTTCCCTCGCTCTGCCACATACGATGCAGGTAAAGCCGCTGTTGATACACCACCAGCGGCGTGGCCTGCTGGCCGTCACTGACCGCAGTTTCTGCCAGCAGCAGCGCCTGCCAGTCCTCCGGTTCGCCGGCAGCCTGCCACAGGGCCTGTGCCAGCTCCGGATAACGCCCGGCAAAAAAAGATTCAGGACGCAGCTGTGCCAACGGCAGACAAACATGACCTTCCCCGGCGTCGCGGCTGACCAGCGCCGCCGCCAGCATCAGCGCGGGCTGCTGTTCAGCCGCCACCATACGGGCAAACTGCACGTCAAGAGGGCGCAATAAGCGCTGGTACTGTGCCAGCTGTAAGGCTTCTGCCAGCGTCATACGTTACTCTCCGGGGGGTTAGCAAACAGTTGGTCGAGAGCGGTAACAAACTCCGGCTGCGGTCGGGTACAGTAAATACCGTTGCTGCCAGCCACGCCGTCCAGACCACGCAGAAACAGGTAGATAACGCCACCAAAATGAAGTTGATAGTCGTAATCAACCAGGCGGTGACGCAGATAGCGGTGCAGCGCCAGCGTATAGAGCTGGTACTGCAAATCATAACGATGCGCCTGCATCGCCTGAGCCATCGCCTCCTGGGTATAGGCGCTGCTGTCTTCGCCCAGCCAGTTAGACTTATAGTCCAGCAGGTAATATTTACCCTGCCAGCAGAACACCAGATCGATAAAACCTTTCAGCATGCCCCGAACCTGGTGAAAGTCGAGCGGCGGGCACGGCTGCGACAGCGGGTCCTGACGTACCACCCGGTCCAGCGCCTCTGACGTCAGCAGACGGGAGATCGGCAAATAGAACTGCAGCTCCGCCTTCCTCGCTGGTGCTGGCAGCTGATAAAGGCTGACGCCCGTCTCATTAAGCGGGGTTTGCAGGATGCGCTCAATCCAGTTGCGCATCACCGGCTGCCACTCCTCGCCCAGCGCCTGAGCGCTGAGTTGCTGCGCCAGCCACTCTTCATCCAGTGGGGCGCTGAACTCCAGCGTTTCAAACAGCCCGTGCAGAAATGTCCCCGGCCCGGCACCGCGCGGAAAAGTATGCGGCGTCAGCTGCGGAACGCGCTCAATGCTGGCTTCACCGGCTGCGTCAACATCGAGGCGCGGCAGCCATTCCATCACGATGGAATGGCCGTGCTGTTGCAGCCCGGAATAACTGGTTACGCGCCAGTTATCACGCAGCGAACGCGGCAGCGTCCGGCTACTCAGAATACCAACCTCTTCTTGCTGCGTCTGCCAGGGGGGGGCATCTGCCTCTGCTGCGATGATTAACGCCGTGGCATCACTGTTAAGCGCCTGCAACGCTGCCAGCAGGCCAGTGGCATCGGCGGGTTCCCCCTGCTGCACCAGATAGCCCAGCGCGCTGCGATGCAGATCGCTGTTGCCCTCTTTTTTACGCGTGCCCTTAATCAGCGGCCCGATGCCAACGCTACAGTGAAATATCGAACGAGTCAGTGCAACGTAGAGCAATCGCAGATCTTCTGCCAGCCGCTCCTGCTCCGCCAGTTCGATACTCTCCTCGCTCTGCTGTAAATCAAGCAGCGCGGTAAAGGTCTGTCGGTCATGGTAGACGCCGTTATCCGCCTCGCGAAAGTTGGCGACAAACGGCAGCCACACCAGCGGATACTGCAAGCCTTTGGATTTGTGGATAGTCACAATCTGTACCAGATGCCGATCGCTCTCCAGACGCAGCTGCTGACTGGCGGACTGGCCATCCGGCTGCTCAATCTGCTGGGCCAGCCAGCGCACCAGCGCATGTTCGCTATCGAGGGTGGCGGAGGCTTCCTGCAACAGTTCGCCCAGGTGCAGCAGATCGGTCAGCCGGCGTTCGCCGTTACCGGAGGCCAGCAGGTTTTCGGCTATCTGACGTTTCATCATCAGCTCACGCAGCATCGGCAGCACGCCACGTTGCAGCCAGCGCTGGCGATAATCAACGAACTCATCCACCAGCGCGTCCCATGCGCGTTCGTCCTGGCTGAGCGCATCCAGCGCCAGCGCATCGGTGCCAAACAGGCTGGTGGCCAGCGCGCTGCGCAGAATGCGCTCCTGCTCCGGGGCTAACACCGCCTGTAACAACCACAGCATTTCACGCGCTTCCGGCGTGGTAAATACGCTGTCACGGTTGGAGAGGTAAACTGACGGAATGGCCAGGGCATTTAACGCTTCACGTATCACCGCGGCTTCACTGCGGCTGCGCACCAGCACGGTAATGTCCGAGGCCTGAACCGCACGCTGCTGCCCGCTTTTACCCATCAGCGCCTCGCCCTTCTGCCCTGCACTGAGCCAGCGGCATATTTCTGCCGCGCACTGACGCGCCATAAACTGTTGGTAATCACTTACACCCACTCCATCACCGGGCTGTAGCCAGAACTGCAGGGCAGGCTGCACTTTACCCTGCACGCTAAAGTTCAGGCCGTGATTAGGCGCAGCCGGATTGACGTTAATAAAGGGTATTTCGCTGAAGAGGAACGGATTTTGCTGGCCTGAAAACAGTTGGTTGACCGCGTTAACCATTGCCGGTGACGAGCGCCAGTTAGTCTCCAACGTATAGTGGGCGCTAACTTCAGATCGCGCCTTCATATAGGTAAAGATATCCGCGCCGCGAAACGCGTAGATCGCCTGTTTTGGGTCGCCGATCAGTAGCAGTGCGCTGTCAGGCTGCCGACGATACAGGGTGCGAAAAATACGATACTGCTGCGGGTCGGTGTCCTGAAATTCGTCGATCAGCGCCACCGGATAGCGCTGGCGAATAGCTGAAGCCAGCGCCTCACCGCCCGGCTGCTGCAACGCAGCATCGAAGCGCCCCAGCAGATCGTCAAATCCTAACTGGGCGTGCAGGCGTTTCTGCTGTTGGGTAACAAAGCGAACCTGCTGCAGCGCGCGGGCAATCACCAGGTCACGTAGCGACAGCGGCTCGGCGAGAAAGGCGTCAATCCGATCGAAGAGAGGATGACGTGGCGGCTCACCTTTTTTAGTTTTCTCCAACAGGAGGCGCTGGCCGAAACGCTCAAGGTCTTTTGGCACCTCGTAGTCTTGCGTTTCCGCCTGCGCCCACAGGGAGATTTTCTCCAGCCAGTTTGGTAAGTGCTTACTATTGTAACTGCGACGGTCAACGCCCGAAGCGTCAATGACCTGCTGTAAATCACCTGCTGCCAGCCACGCCTGCTTCAGCGTGCTGATACGCGCAATGATTTTCTCATGACGCTGCTCAATAGTTTCATCGTTATCCGGTGCCGATTTCAGCATCGGTGCTTCCCCACCCAGCCACGGCGACAGGGTTTTCAGCAACTGCTCCGGCCCGGCCCACAGCTGGCGCACCACGCGTGCCACCGGCAGCGGCAGCGGGTAGCAATAACGACGCCAGAAATCAGCGGCAGCGCGGCGGCGCAGCGGGGTTTCGTCTTCCAGCAACTCCTGCTCAAACAGCATACCGGACTCAAAAGCATTGAGATTCAGCATGCGCTGGCAAAAGCCGTGAATGGTAAAAATACCGGCTTCGTCCATTTGGCGCTCGGCCGCCAGCAGCACCGATGCCGCCTGGGGCAGATCGGCGATCTCCGCCATTAATGCCGCCAGCATCAGATTCGGGCTTTCACCACGAATGCAGGCGATGCGCAGCTCGTGGATATTGGCACGAATACGACCGCGCAGCTCGGCGGTGGCGGCCTCGGTGAAGGTAACGACCAGAATTTCCTCTACCGATAGCGGGCGGCTGAAGGCCGCCTCCCCTCCCAAACCGAGCAGCAGCCGCAGATAGAGCAGCCCGATGGTGAAGGTTTTTCCCGTCCCGGCCGACGCTTCAATCAGCCGCTCGCCGTGCAGGGGAAGACTCAGTGGCTCCAGCGTTTCTGCGGCTCGTTGACTCATGGCGTATCCTGGCTCACCGGCAGCGACTGTTGCAGCGTGGAGAGATCCTTCCAGGTGGTCCAGCCCTTCTCTTGCGCATAATCGGCCTTGCCATCATGGCTGCCTGAGATCTGCGACAGCAGCGCCAGCCCGGATGGGGCTATCACCGCCCGGTGGAAGAAATCAGCCAGCGCTTCCGGCGTTAAACTCTGGATCTGCGCAATCACTTTTTCACGGGTATCAAAACGGTAGTTCCCACGATCAAAATCTTTGCTGAAGCGCCCCGCCTCTTCATCCAGCGTTTGCGGACGCTGCTTAAGCTCATTGATCATCGCCGCCTGGTACTGAGAAAACTCCTGTTTGCCCATTGCACGCAGACGCTTTTCGGCCGTGGGATAGAAAGCCTTGAAACGGCTCAGCAGCCAGGCCGGCTGCTTATCATTACTTTGCAGCAGGAAGCCAATGCCCCACTGGCGGCCGACCGGCATCTGGAAGGCAAACACCGCATAGCCCAGCTGCTCCTGGGTACGCAGCTGATTGTAAAACCACGGCTGGATAATCTGGCTTAGCAGAGAACTGCTGGCCATGCTCTGATGTTCGGAAAATCCAGGCGGGATATACACCGCAGCCAGCGCAGAGTCACTGCTGCTGCCCGGCTTTTGCAAGTTAGCAAGCATTCGCTTATCAATCCTAACCTGCTGGCTGTGCCACCGTTCAGTACCTGTACAGTTCAGGCGCTCTTTTATATTGTTTGCCAGTTTACGCACCGCGTCGGGGGTCATATTACCCACCACCATCAGTTCTGGCGTTGACTGCTCCAGCAGCATTTTGCGGTAGTCCAGCAGCTGTTGCAGCGCGATCCCCGCTACCCGCTTACGCCGCTCGCTGCGTTCGGTATACGGCAACTGAGAAAGCAGCTGTGCAGGCTGAAACGCCAGTTCAAACGCTTTGCCCTTTTCTGCCGCATCCAGCTGCTCCAGATACCAGGACTTAGCCTGTTCAAGCTGCTGCTCGCTCGGGGTAAAACTGGCATAGCCAGCCACTATCTCGCTCATCAGCTTCGGCAGGCGCTGGGTGAAACCGCTGGCGCTGAAGGCCACACCGTCATCTTCGCTGGTGGAGAAGCTGATGCCGCCAACCGACGCCTGCGAATTCAGTTCGTCCAGCGCCACCCCGGCCAGATAATCGTTAAGTGCGAACATCACCTGATTCTGTGCCGTGCTTGTGGCAGCCTTATTGCGCAGCGCCAGGGTGATATTGGCCTTTGGTTCATCGGCGTAATACTGGCTGGGCATATAGAAAACGCGCAGCCCGTTCTGATTGATCAATTCTTCAGGATGAGAATAGGCTTTATCGGCCTTGATCAGACTAAAATCATCCGGGATCAAAGGATTAAGCAGCGGTAACGCCAGTTTGATTTTGGCGCTGGCAGTCTGCCAGTCTTGCAAGCGCTGCGCGCTAATGCGATCGACCTGGTAAGGCGCATCAACAAAGTAAGCGGTTTTATTGTGAGGCTCCTGCGGGCTGATAAACCAGATGCGCGCATTTTGCGGCGTCATACCATCCAGACGTGCTTTAATTGCCTGTGGATCATAGCGGTCAGCGATATACGGCGCCACCAGCGTATCGGCTACCGGCACGCGCAGCATGGTATCGACCAGCCATTCGATGTAGTCCATATCTCGGGTTAGCGACGGATAGCGGAAATCAAGATCGAGAACATGCGACATTTCATCAAAATAGCGCTTATCAATGCCCTGACGGCGCAGCGTGTCGAGGTAGCTGAACACCGCAGCAATTACCTTATCGCGGTTTAACAGGCCTTTGTCGGTCAGCGAAACGGCGATAGTGAACACCCCGGCGTTACGGTCAACCATCGGGTCTGCTCCGGCATTGATCGAGTCAGCCAGCCCCTGATGTTGTAACCAGTCGGAGAGGGTGTTTTTGCTGCGGTTACCGATCAAATAACCAATAAGCGTGTCGGTTTTGCTGCGGAACCTGTCACTGTTGTTCTCAATACGAAATTCCAATTTCAGCTGTTTGCGCGGCTGGGCCGGCACATAGTGAATAATGATGCCTTTCTGCTGGTCGGTTACCACCGGAACGGTGATGTCCGGTACGCTGGCGTGGCGGTTTTCTACGCGACCGAAAGTGGCTGCCGCGATGTTAGCCAGGTCAGGTAGCGGCTGATTACCGTAGATCACCGCCTTCATCAGATTCGCTGAATAATAGCGATGATAAAACGCCTTAAGCGCATCCTGCAGTTTACTGCCTGGCTTATCGCGCAGAGTTTGCAGATTCCCGCCGGAGAAGCGAGAGCTGGGGTGCTGGGGGTTAATCGTTTCTGCATCAACCTGCGCCATGCGCATGCCGTCACGTGAGCGCGCCATGGTCAGTTCAGCGTTCACCGCATTGCGTTCACGATCGGCATTGACCGGGTCCAGCAGCGGTTCAGCAATCGCATCGGCAAGCCGGTCTGCCGCCGGCTGTAGCGCACTGTTTTCCACCTCAAGGTAGTAAGCGGTGCGATAAGACGCGGTACTGGCGTTATGGCTTCCGCCACTTTTTTTCAGGAACTCTGCCAGATTATCCGGCTGCGGGTAGCGCTTTGATCCCATCAATACCATGTGTTCTAAATAATGCGCCAGGCCTGGCTGGTCGGTGGGGTTTTCCAGCGATCCGACCGGCAGCGCCAGCGCCGCCAGCGATTTCGTTGCGTGCACATCTGATACCAGCAGAACCGTCATACCATTATCAAGCTTAACCGACTGGTACTGACGCGGGTCTTTTTCACTTTTGCGAATGGTTTCGGTGAGTGGCTGCCAACCTGCCCGAGCCTGAGTCAGCGGGCTGAACAACGTGACGGAAATAAAACAAGCTAACCAGACTGCATAACGCATTGATACTCCTCAACCAAACGGGTAACCATCTGACATCCTGCCAGATGAATATCGGCTTAAACCTTTCAGCCTGCGCCCGATGACGCACGCTAACGTGATCAATCATTTAATAAAACCACCACAGGATGTCAGGCACCATGCCCTTTGGATCTGACATTTGCCTGCATCCGCAAGGGGGCAGTTTAGTCAGGCTGATGGTGCAGCAGCAGCGGTAACAGCCAGCGAACTGCCTGAGCGCTCATCTCCTGTACGCTGTCATCATCCAGCCGACGCAGCAACCGTTGCAGGTAGGGATCGCTCCCCTCGCCCTCAACCTGATAATTTCCCTGCCAGCACTGCAATAGCTTTCCGCGTGCCTGTCTCTGCGTGGCATCATCATGCTGCAATACGCCAGCCTTTTGATCAAAGCACGCCTTCAGCCAGGCACCGCCGGAAGCGGTGAGCAACAGAGGCGCACGCATCCCCTGGCGGTAACCATCAATATAGTCAACCAGCTGCTGCTGCGCGGCATCGGCAGCCAGCGGCGGGAAGCGCCATACGCTCTCTTTACGCCCCAGCATCAGGCTGCTGCCGCTGCCACCCATGGCGCAGTAAACCAGATGTTCCAGCCATAGCGTTAAGCCATCATGGAAGTTCAGGATCCCCGGACGCCAGCGCAGCAGCCCGTTGTCCTGTACCTGCGTCAGCCAGCCGCTAAGCGTAAACCCGCCAGGCGTTAGCGAAACCTCCCAGCTTTCCGCCGCCGCACGCTGCTCTCGCACCCGCGCGGCCAGCTCGCTCATTTCCGCTTCCTGTTCCTGCCAGAACAGTTCACCAAATGCGCCGTAAGGCAATGCTCCGGCAGCGCGCTGCCGGGCATACAGCTTGCCACCTTCTTTTCCGTCAATCAGGCTGTTAAGCAACAGGCTGTTGACCTGATAACGGCTCAGGCCATCAAGAGAAAACGGTTCCGCATCCGGCAATCCGGTCTCTTCCAGCTGGAAGCTGACGCCGAGCCGTAAGCTGAAAAAAGCCCGAACCGGGTGACGCCAGAAACGAACCAGCCTGTCAAAATCGATGACCGTTTCGCTCTCTTCCGGCAGCGACTGCATAAACGGCGGATGGGCAGTTCCCTGTCCGCTGGCAGCGGGCAGCCATTCGGCAGCAAAGCTGCGAAATTCTGCCTGTGGGTGGAAATTCTCCACCGCAAACGGCATACGACTGTGCAGATGATGCAGGTGTTTCACTACCGCTTCAGCGCTGGCGTCTGCATCTCTGGCGCTGTCTTCGGCCAGGCAGAAGCTCTGGCTGATGTATTCCACCAATTCACTGACCAGCACCGACGGATAACGTTCCGTATTATCCTGTATCGAGCGAGCAATATAGCTGATATACAGCTGCTGCTGCGCCGAGTTGAGTGCTTCAAGGAACAGATAGCGGTCATCGTCGCGACGGCTGCGATCGCCCTTTTGCAATTGCTGACTCATTAAGTCAAAGCCCAGCGGCGGCAAGGTACGCGGATAGACTCCGTCGTTCATACCCAGCAGGCACACCACTTTGAAGGGAATTGAGCGCATCGGCATCAGGGTACAGAAATTGACCGGGCCGGCAAGGAATCGCTGGCTGATCCGTTGCTGGTCAAGGCGCGATGACAGCT
Organism: Erwinia amylovora; assembly: GCF_017161565.1. NCBI lineage: Bacteria > Pseudomonadati > Pseudomonadota > Gammaproteobacteria > Enterobacterales > Erwiniaceae > Erwinia > Erwinia amylovora. The sequence goes on along the minus strand of NZ_CP066796.1, from coordinate 793,087 downwards.
CATCGCGCAGCAAGGTGAGCGGCACGGCCTGTTGATATCCGGCCTGCACGCCGTAGTTAATCACCTGCTGCCACTGTTCTTCAATCAGCGCCAGCGCGGCTTCTGTTTCTGCATCGCTGATAAAAAAGTCATCCAGCATCCGGCGACACAGCGGTAACCAGCTATCTAACTCGCGCGGTTCACTTAACCACTGCTGCCAGCGGTTGAGCTGCATCAGCAGTTCGGCCAGGTTTCCCGCCAGTTCGGCAATCAACCCGCTGGACTCGTCAAAGGGCAGGATCCCCTGCCAGTCGCCCGCTTCGCTGTTCATGGCATAGCCCAGCAGCATGCGCGTCAGGCCAAAATGCCAGGTGTGCTGGCCGGTGGCGGGCAGATCGAGATTGCGCACGCCGTCATCGTCCAGCCCCCAGCGCACCCCCGACTCCGCTACCCAGTGGCGCAGCAGGCGCAGTCCCTCCTCGTCTATGGCGAAACGGCTGGCAACGGCGGGTACTTCCAGCAGGGCAAGCACTTCCTCTGCGGTAAAGCGGCTGTCCGGCAGACTGAGCAGCGAAATAAAGGCCTGAAGCGCCGGATGCGCCTGGCTGGCACGGCGGTCAGAAATGGCAAACGGCACGGCACGATCGGCTGGTGCATTGCCAAACACCGCCTGAATAAACGGCGTATAGGCATCGATATCGGCGACCATGACGATGATATCCCGTGCGGTCAGCGTCGTGTCGTCTGCCATCATCGCCAGCAGCCTGTCCTGCAACACTTCAACTTCACGCTGCGGGCTGTGGCACAGGTGAATCACTAGCGAACGGTCATCCGCAGCCAGGATGCGTTTGCTGCGGCTGTTCTCCCACTCGCTTTTTTGCAGGCCGATCACCGCATGATCTTCCAGCTCCAGCAGGTCGCGCTTGAGCGTTTGCAGCAGGTTGGTAGGTTCAATATCAACAAAGGCGAACACTTCGTTTGGTTCCATCTGCGCCAGCAGATAGAGATTATCGCGCCCCAGCTTCCCCCAGGAAGCCAGCAGCGGGTTGCTGGTCTGCTGCTCGCCAGCGTCATTAAACAGCGAGGAAGCGTTTTCGGCATCACGAAACTGCGGGACAGGCCGGCCATCCAGGTAATGTCGACGGTGACGGCTTTGCAGCCTGGCGAGGAAACCGTAGTCCTGAATGTCGCCCCAGTAGTAACGACAAGGGTTGGTAAATAACAGATGAATATCAATATGTTTTCCCAACGCCTGCAGCGCCTGCAGATAGACCGGCGGCAGCGCCGAAATACCGCAGATAAACACCCGATCCGGCAGATTTGCCGGGCGCGAGCTGCTGTTTTCCAGCCGGGAAATAAAGCGTTGATAAAGATTGGCACGGTGCCATTCCGGTTGCCCCAGCCGCCGGGTGTATTCCACCAGCGCGGCCCACAGCGGGGCCTGCCATATCTGAGCCTCCCCCAGCCCTTCTGTCAGCCGGCCCTTTTCCCAACCGTTCAGCCACTGCGGACGATAGACCAGGTACTGGTCAAACAGATCTGCCACGCGCGATGCCAGCTGGAAGAGCTTGCGTTTATCATTATCGTCGCTCAGATAGTGACGCAGCATGGTAAAGGCTTCTCCCGGCAGCATATCGGGAAGGATCGCCATCAGCTTCCAGCTCATACTGGATTTGTTAAACGCGCTCTCCTTAGGAATATCAGGCAGTACGCGCACAAACATGTCCCAGATAAAGCTGGCGGGCAGCGGGAAGTCGATATTGGCAGCTATACCAAACTGTTCGGCCAGCGACATTTGCAGCCACTGCGCCATGCCGGGGCTTTGCACCAGTACCACCTCAGAACACAGCGGATCGCGCAGCGGCTGGTTTTCAATCTGCCAGCAGGCCAGCGTTTTCAGCACGTCCAGCTGATTCGAGTGATAAACGGTAAACATGCAAATCTGCCCCTTAATGATGTCGCGGTGGGTACTGTAACCCGTTCCGCACGGCTTGAAAACGTTGCACGCTATCAGCGTTCATGTTGGCAGTTCAGTTGGGTCAGCGCAGCTTGCCGCCCTGCCGGGCTGGTTACCTGTGCACTGAGCAACCGGCAACCTGCGGGGCCGCTGCGCGAGCTAAGCTGGCTGTGCCAGCCCGTGGTCTCATTAACCGGCAAATTACCCTGCAGGCGTTGAAAAGCCTGACGCCAGGCTTCACGCTGCTGCCAGTGCTGTTGAAACCCCTGCCCCAACACCTGCTGATATTTCATCAGCGCAGTTAAACTGACGCTAAACAACAGCAGGGCAAACAGCGTTTCAACCAGGCTGAACCCGCGCTGGTTATGTGGGCTACTCCACATCGCAACCTCCTTTTTCCGTCAGAGGGCAGAAGTCCAGCCAGCCGTGTGGCCGGGGCCGCAGTCCGCCTGAACGGGACTTATCCATCCAGTGATACAGTGCCAGCGTCTGCGGCCCGCTATCGGCGCGCAGCAGCATGCGCGTAAAGTGCAGACAAGCACGCCAGCGGTACTTCCCCTGCTGCCGGCACTGCCAGCCTTCGGCAGCTGGCCAGGAGAGACGCTGGCCCCAGGCCAGCGCCGACGTTGCTGCGGTAAATTGTTGCAGATAAATCCGTTCGTCGCCGACCAGGCTGTTTGCGTCACTGAGCTGTCGCCGCGTGGCGTTAAGCATCAGCGTACCCATTAGCAGCAGGATGATCACCATGATCAACGTACCACCGCCGCGCTGGGAAGCCAGGTTCACTACAGATTCTCCGCCATCAGCCAGTGCTCGACGGTAAGCGAAACGTCAGGCCAGGCTTTAGCAAATCCGCTGAGCGTCACCTTAATCAGCCGGTGACGCATTTCCAGCCGAAAAGCACTGATAGTGATAAGCCGGGGTTCGTTCAGGCGTTCCCAGCCGCCGCCTTCGCAGCTGTCCACTCCGCGCTGCGTCTCAAGGTTTTTGCCGCGTAGTCGATAGCCGTAAAAATCACTGTCCTTGTGCCCCGTCCCTTCCCACCGACCGTTACTGTTTTCATCCCAGCGCACCAGCAGACAGCTGCCATCAGCGCGGCCGATGTGTAACCCCTTTCCCCGGCATGTACCATTACAGTAACCGGCACGCCGCACGGCTTTTTCCAGGGTCCGCATCATCTGTTGAAGTTCCTCATGCAGCTGTGCCTGCATCATTAAACGCAGATTTTGCGTCTGTATCATCGGCAGCGTGCGCGCAGCGCCGAGTAACAGCAGGCTACCCACCGCCATAGCAATCAAGATTTCCAGCAGCGTGAAGCCCTGTGCTTTCAGCGGCATTGCTCCTCCGACTGCGCGCAGATGCGCACCCGGCCACGGGCAGAGAGGATCACGCGCCGTTCACCAGCGGGACTACTGATCACGATTCTGCCAGCGTGAGCCACGCTGTTTTTGCCATAAAACCCTGTTCCCGCAGTGATTTCCTGCACGCGTATTCCAGGGTGCGGCGCCGGAAGAGCGTGCCGCATTCCGCGGCGACAGCGTGCTGGTACACTTCCTGCCCCCAGACACCAGCGCGCACCGGGTTTAAGCCACAGCAACCGCACTGCGTTATGCCAGTTCGCATCGCTGCGTATGCGTTGCAGCAGGTACCGGATCTGCTGCGCGCAGTCATCCAGCTGCTGCCGCTGCTGCCAGTCGTGCCAGCCTCGCCAACCTCCCAGGCTGAGCAGACAGGCGATGGTGACCGCCACCAGCATTTCCAGCAGCGTAAAACCGGATATATTTCTTGTTTTCATGCCCGGCAGTGTGCGCTTTTCTCCAGCGGTTGCCAGCGTCAACTAATGGTGATGCGAGCTTCCTTCCGGGATAATGGTGATGTTGCATGAGCATTCATACAGGTTAAGATGCGGCTTCCAAAAGGGAGAAATTTTGATGCCTGATACCGATCTGGTCGACATCAGCGTTGCGCTGCCACAGGTGAAAATCGATTTGAAGTACGCCACGGCGGACAACATTACCGGGCGAGCGATCTATCTTGAAAATCGCTGTCTGCTACATCCGAATGCCGTCGCAGCGCTGCTGCAAAGCTCGCGCATTGCACAGCTGGCTGGCTTCACCCTGTTGATTTACGATGCATATCGCCCACAGCAGGCACAGCAAAATCTATGGCTGGCCTGTCCGGATCCGGACTATGTCGTCCCGCCAGGCTTGGGGTCTAACCATTGCCGCGGTACGGCGGTGGATGTAACGCTGGTGGATAATGAAGGCTGGATTGTCGATATGGGAGCCGGCTTCGACGAGATGCATCCGCGTTCTCATGCGTATCATCCTGCTGTGCCAATGCAGGCTCAACGTCATCGTCTGTTGCTGAACGCGATCATGTCTGGTGGGGGGTTTTGTGGCATTGCCACCGAATGGTGGCATTTTGAACTGCCTCAGGCGGCAAGCTACCCGCTGCTGCCTGAGCAGTTTGGCTGCCATCCCTTGAAATCAGGGGGTTAGCTTCAGACAGCCACCGGCGCTTTAATGGCCGGGTGCGGATCGTAACCTTCAATCTCAAAATCATCGAAACGATAGTCAAACAGCGAGGCCGGTTTACGCTTAATCAGCAACTTTGGCAATGCGTGTGGTTCACGCTGCAGCTGTAGACGTGCCTGTTCCAGGTGATTGCTGTACAGGTGGGTGTCACCACCGGTCCAGACAAAATCGCCCACTTCGAGGTCGCACTGCTGCGCGATCATGTGTAACAGCAAAGCATAGCTGGCAATGTTGAACGGCAGGCCGAGGAAAATATCGCAAGAACGCTGATACAGCTGGCAAGAAAGCTTGCCCTGCGCCACGTAGAACTGGAAAAGGGCATGGCACGGCGCCAGCGCCATCTGGTCCAGCTCGCCGACATTCCAGGCAGAGACGATCATGCGTCTTGAGTCAGGATCGCTTTTAAGCTGTTCGATAACCTTGCTTAACTGGTCAATCTGTCTCCCGTCTGCGGTTCCCCAGCTGCGCCACTGCTTGCCGTAGACCGGGCCAAGATCGCCATTTTCATCCGCCCATTCGTCCCAGATTGACACCTTATTTTCTTTCAGATAAGCCGTATTGGTATCGCCGTTCAAAAACCACAAAAGCTCATGAATAATCGAACGCAGATGGCACTTTTTGGTGGTGACCAGCGGAAAGCCCTGTTGCAGATTGAAACGCATCTGGTGACCAAAAATTGACAGCGTACCGGTGCCGGTACGGTCGTCTTTCGGCGCGCCCTGCTCAAGCACATGCTGCATTAATGCCAGATACTGTTTCATTTTGCCTCTCGAATTCGTTGCTGCGGGCGGCGACGATACGCCCAAATCATCATAATCACTCCGGCCAGAATCATCGGCAGCGACAGGATTTGTCCCATGCTGATGCCGCTGAACAGGCCAAGCTGCTGGTCGGGCTGACGGAAAAACTCAACGATGATACGGAACGCGCCGTAACCAACAAGGAAAAGCCCGGATACTGCGCCCATCGGACGCGATTTACGGATAAACAGGTTGAGAATGATGAACAACACCACGCCTTCCAGCACCAGCTCATAAAGCTGCGAAGGGTGACGCGGCAATACGCCCCAGGTTGCCAGCAGCTGCTGCCATTCCGGGTGCGTTGCTACCAGCGCGATATCCTCGCTACGTGAGCCGGGGAAGAGCATTGCCCACGGCAGGTTAGGGTCGACCCGGCCCCACAGTTCACCGTTAATAAAGTTGCCGAGGCGTCCTGCGCCGAGGCCGAATGGGATCAGCGGCGCGATAAAATCAGCGACCTGGAAGAAATGACGTTTGCTGCGGTGAGCAAATACCAGCATCACCACGATGACCCCAAGCAAACCACCGTGGAATGACATGCCACCATCCCAGACTTTGAACAAATACAGCGGATTTTCCAGGAACAGCGACATATTGTAAAACAGCACGTAGCCAATACGCCCGCCGAGAAACACCCCAAGGAAGCCGGCATACAGCAGGTTTTCAACTTCCTCTTTTTTCCAGCCGCTGCCTGGCTTGTTAGCACGGCGCACGGCCAGCCACATGGCGAAGACAAAGCCCACCAGGTACATCAGCCCGTACCAGTGCAGTGAAACCGGTCCGATGGAGAAGATCACCGGATCGAATTGAGGGAAAGCCAGATAGCCGTTATTCATCTTTCACCATTATTAAAGTCCGTCTTGACGGGGAGCCGTGCGCCAAAGGCGATATAAGAAAGCGCGGATCATAGCATAAAGCGAGTTAATCTGGTCCGGGGAGCGGTAAACTTCGTCAGGCGTCATCACCGACCGGCGCTGTTTCAGCGGCCGCCTCTGATTAATCCCCCCAATCCTTGCTGCTCCATAAAGCTGACCACCTGGTGACGCACCTCACTGGCCAGCTGCGCTTGCAGCCCGCTTTCGGCCAAACGCTGTGCTTCTTTCAGTTCGATATGGCGCAGCAAATACTTCACGCGCGCCACGTTGCGACCGTTCATACTAAGGTGGTGATAGCCCAGGCCAACTAACAGCACCACGCACATTGGGTCACCGGCCATTTCACCACACAGGCACAGCTCAATGCCGGCCTGCCGGGTGGCGTCTGCAATCGCTTTCAGCGCGCGCAGCATCGCCGGATGCAGGCTGTCATACAGGTTGGCCACGCGAGTATTGTTGCGATCTACCGCCAGCAGATACTGGGTTAAATCGTTGGTGCCAATAGAGACAAAATCGACCCGCTGCCGGAGCTGGTCGATCATAAAGATCATCGACGGCACTTCAATCATGATGCCGAGGCGAGGCAGCGGGATGGCGTAACCCAGCATCTCTTCAACTTCACGCGCGGCGCGGTCCAGCAGCTTGCGGGCTTCGTCGATCTCCTCAAGGCTGCTGACCATCGGCAGCAAGATGTTAAGGTTGTCGCTGGCAACGTTGGCTCGCAGCATTGCACGTAGCTGGACGAGGAAGATCTCTGGCTGATCGAGCGTCAGACGGATCCCGCGCCAGCCAAGACAGGGGTTTTCCTCGCTGATCGGCATATAGGGCAGCTGTTTGTCCGCACCAACGTCCAGCGTTCGCAGCGTGACTGGCTTATCAAGGAACAGCTGTAACATGCCCTGATACTGCGCCACCTGTTCTTCTTCCGACGGAAAACCGCTTTGTAGCATGAACGGGATCTCGGTACGGTACAGGCCAACCCCATCCACCCGGTTACCCAAAACCTGTTCATGTTCAGCGCTCAGTCCCGCATTGAGCATCACCTTTACCTGCTCACCGCTTTTTAACGTGCCGGGCAGGAAAACGTTATCTTCTGCCAGCTGGCTCAGTTCGTTTTCTTCGCTGATCAGCCGCTGATATTCCTGTACCAGCACCGGTTCAGGGTCGACCAGCAGCTCGCCGCGATAGCCGTCGACGATCAGCAGGCGGCCGTTCATCAGTTCAGGCTGAATATCGGCACCCATTACCGTCGGAATGCCCATCGCCCGCACCATAATGGCCGCATGCGAGTTCGCAGCCCCGTCGCGTACAACCACGCCCACGAGGCGATCGTGCGGCAGTTCAGCCAGCGTGGTGGCGGTCAGCTCATCGGCCACCAGCACAAAACGTTCAGGCCAGGTGTTGGTCCCCTGCATGGTGTCATCAAGGTGGAACAGCAGACGCTGGCCAAGAACGCGCAGATCCCCGGCCCTTTCGCGCAGGTAGCTGTCCTGCAGGCTGGCAAACTGGGCGGCAAACTTCTCTACCACTTTTTTTACCGCCCATTCGGCAACCGAACCGGCATCAATCTCGGTCTGCAAATCCTGCTTAAGACGCGCATCGCTCAACAGGTGAGAATAGAGATCGAAGATGGCCGCGCTCTCTTTGTGCATGCTGGCAGTGAAGCGCTTGCTGTAGCGGCGGAACTCGTTCGAGGCTTCGCTAAGCGCCAGCGCCAGACGCTCACGCTCGCGCACCGTGTCCAGCGTTGAGGCAGAGAAGACGTTCTCCAGCGAGGGCTGACTGGAGTCAACCCAACCTTTGGCAACAGCAACGCCGGGAGCGGCTGCCAGCGCGCGAATGCGGGTTTGTCGGTACTGGCCAAACAGGGCATTTAGCTGCGACTGTGAAAGGATCCCCGCCATCTGAGTGGCCAGCGTGACCAGAAAAGACTCTTCACTTTCGTCAAACTGGCGGTGCTCACGTTGCTGAACCACCAGCACGCCCAATAGCTGGCGCCTGCTGATAATGGGCACGCCAAGAAAAGAACGGAAACGCTCTTCTTTCACGGAGGGAACGTATTTAAAACTGGGGTGTTTTTGGGCGTCAGCGAGGTTGATCGGCTCTGCCAGCCGGCCGACTAACCCGACGATCCCTTCATCAAAAGCCAAAGCAACCGTGCGCCCACGCGGCTTCTTCAGCCCGCGCGTTGCCATCAGGTAATAGCAGCGGCGGTCGTGGTCGGCAAGATAGACCGAGCAGACTTCGGTATCCATCGCCAGACAAATTTCGTTAACCAGGATATCCAGCGCCTCGGTAAGCCGGGGCGCTGCCGCCACTTTTTCAACTATTTCGCGCAGCTGTGTGAGCATAATCTACGTGGCTTAACCTCTCTTTCGTCGATATCCTGGCGTATTTCTCTGTACGACACTCTCCTGCAGGGGCATGACCGCACTGGCGAACTCTTTCATTACACGACGATAAACATCACGTTTAAAAGAGACCACCTGGCGAACCGGGTACCAGTAGCTCACCCAGCGCCAGCCGTCGAATTCTGGCGTGCTACTGGTTTGCATATTGATATCCGCGTCATTGCACATCAGCTGCAGAAGGTACCACTTCTGTTTTTGGCCGATACAAACCGGCTTTGTGTCCCAACGCACCAAACGTTTCGGCAACTTATATCGTAACCAGTTACGGGTCGCAGCAAGGATGCGAACATCTTTGCGGTGCAGGCCGACTTCCTCGAACAGCTCGCGGTACATCGCCTGCTCCGGGGTTTCACCAGGATTAATCCCCCCCTGAGGAAACTGCCAGGAGTGCTGACCAAAACGCCTGGCCCACAAAACCTGTCCCTGCCTGTTACAAATTACGATACCAACATTCGGGCGGTAGCCATCATCATCGATCACCGGACTACCTCAAACTAAAACTGGATGTTCTGATTGTTTCATACTCCTTACAGACGGTAAACCACTGCTTTTAGGCGATCCCGATGAATCAGTCTGGGATAACTGTCGGCAAATCGCAAAGTTATGAACAGAATTGCGGATAAAAGCGCAATCTTATTCACGTTTTCTGTGGATAGCTTTGTGTAGAACTCTGTTAACAGATGGGGAAAACTTTAATTACAGCGCGGTGTGCCAATTTACAATCTAAAATTAAATTCATATTAATCAAAGGATTTTATCATCAATCACCACTTTTACTCTTGTTGTCATACCGCTGTCATATCAGCCTGAACCGCCGCTGGTGAAAGATCGAACGCTTATGACTTTATCCACAGAATATGTCGATTAGTTCGGCTGGATCAGGGTAAAACTTGATAGAAACGTCCGCGTCAAGGCTGTAAATGGAAACAGTATTCGGTTTAACTGTGAGTTATCCCACTTTTCTGTGGATAACTACCCCGGTGATCCTGTTCATTGCCGGTGACAAGCCGGGTAAAACCGCCGCGTAGGGTTAATGATCAGCCGGCTGATGCCATAAAAAAACACCATATATCATGCTATTATTAGCATTAACCCCATTTCCTGTACTGAAAGTGGGGGGGCAGATAAAAAGCGCCTGTTTTTTAAACAAATACGGAAGCGATGATGAACGCTGAGATTGATCGGATCCTGCCACCGCAAGACGAAGATGAGCTGCTGGCTCGCGCCAGCGCTCTGGCGGGCTACACGCTGGGGGAACTGGCGTTGCGTATCGGATTACCTGTTCCGCGTGATTTGAAGCGCGATAAAGGCTGGGTCGGCATGCTGTTGGAACGGTATCTTGGCGCCAGCGCGGGCAGCAAACCCCAGCAGGACTTCGCCGAGATTGGCGTAGAGCTGAAAACCATTCCGGTTGATGCAGCAGGCCGCCCGCTGGAAACCACCTTTGTCTGTGTGGCTCCGCTGACCGGTAACAGCGGAGTCACCTGGCACAACAGCCACGTGCGGCACAAGCTGGCGCGGGTGTTGTGGGTTCCGGTAGAGGGCGAGCGCAGTATTGCGCTGGAGCAGCGGCGCGTGGGTGCTGCAATGCTATGGAGCCCGAATGAAGACGAAGAGCGCCAGCTGCAAAGCGATTGGGAAGAGCTGATGGATATGATCGTACTGGGTAAGGTGGATCAGTTAACCGCCCGTCACGGTGAAGTGCTGCAAATCCGCCCAAAGGCCGCCAACAGCAAAGCGCTGACTGAAGCGATTGGCCGCAACGGGCAGCCTGTCATGACGCTGCCGCGCGGCTTTTACCTGAAGAAAACCTTTACTGCTCCGCTGCTTGCCCGCCATTTTTTGTTGTGACCGCGCTGTCGTAAACCGTACGCTGAAAAGCGTGAAGTAAAATTTCTCATGCCGCAGTCAACCTGCGTATAATCTCCGTTTATATTTTGTTTAAGTTAAAGGTGTAACGAAATAATGTTTGAATGGATTACCGATGCCAATGCATGGTTAGCCCTCGGAACGTTGACCATCCTCGAAATCGTTCTCGGTATCGATAATATTATCTTCCTTTCGCTGGTGGTGGCGAAGTTACCGAAGCATCAGCAACATACCGCCCGCCGTCTGGGTCTGGCCGGTGCAATGCTGATGCGCCTCGGTCTGCTGGCTTCCATTGCCTGGGTTATTCGCCTGACCGACCCGCTGTTTACCCTGATGGATCACGACTTATCCATGCGAGACCTGATACTGCTGGGCGGCGGACTGTTCTTGTTGTGGAAGTCAGGTACGGAGATTTATGAAACGATTGAGGGCGGTTCTGGCGAGCATAAAACCAACGTGCACTCCTTTATGGGTGCCATCGTACAGATTATGCTGCTGGATATTATCTTTAGCCTCGACTCGGTTATCACGGCGGTCGGCCTGTCCGATCATCTGATTATTATGATGGCTGCAGTGGTGATTGCGGTGCTGATGATGATGTTTGCCGCGCGTACTATTGGCGATTTTGTTGAACGCCATCCGTCGGTAAAAATGCTGGCGCTGGCGTTTCTTATTCTCGTGGGCTTTACGTTAATACTGGAGAGCTTCCGCATCCATATACCCAAAGGTTACATCTATTTTGCTATGTTCTTCTCCATGGCGGTAGAAAGTCTCAATCTGTTACGTAACAAAAAACAGCCCCGCTGATCGCGTTCCGCTACCCTGGCCAGTGGCCGGGGTGGTACAGACAAAGCTGACGGGTTTATCATTCATCACTCCTTTTTGGGGATCATACTGTTTACCCAACAAAAAAAGCGTTTATTACTACACTTAGATTTGGCTATAAGAGATGCAGGGAGATGAATATGAATCAGATTTTTGCCGCCGCGGCGCTGGGCCTTGTCGTGATGATTAGCGGCTGTAGTAGCGATTACGTAATGGCGACCAAAGACGGTAAAATGATCATGACCGACGGAAAGCCCCAGATTGACAAAGAGACCGGGCTGGTGAAATATACCGATCAATCCGGTCATGAACTGCAAATCAACGGTGATGAAGTCTCCTCTATGGTTGAACGGTAATTCACGTTTTGTTACCTGGTAACGTACGATGTCAGGTGGCAGCTACCAACCTTCCCGCTTATTCGCTTCTTTCCCACCCGCCTGGCGCGGTTAAATTCGCTCCCGGAGGATCGGCTGCGTGACCCGTCAACGCCTGGTAGTCTTCTCCTGTTGCGGACGTAGCTTAAGTCCCCGACCTTCGCCTAATTAAAAGGAAGCCCGCAATGCATTACCACCGTATTCCCCACAGCACCCTCGAAGTCAGTTCTTTGGGGCTGGGCACCATGACTTTTGGTGAGCAAAACAGCGAAGCTGATGCCCATGCACAGCTGGATCTGGCTCTGAGCCGCGGCATCAACCTGGTCGATACTGCCGAAATGTACCCGGTGCCACCGCGCCCGGAAACACAGGGACTGACAGAACAGTACATTGGCAGCTGGCTGAAGGCACGGGGCCACCGCGACAAGATCGTGCTGGCTTCAAAAGTGATCGGGCCGATACGCGGTACGGATGCCTCAATTCGCCCGAACCAGGCACTGGACCGTAAAAACATTCGCGCCGCGCTGGAAGCCAGTCTGAAACGCCTGAACACCGACTATCTTGATCTCTACCAGCTGCACTGGCCCCAACGCCAGACTAACTACTTCGGTAAGCTAAACTATCAGTACAGTGAAGATACCGCCACGGTTACGCTGCTGGAGACGCTGGAAGCGCTGGCTGAACAGGTGCGTGCCGGTAAAATCCGCTATATCGGCGTGTCAAATGAAACCGCATGGGGGGTGATGCGCTATTTGCAGCTGGCTGAGAAACATGAGCTGCCGCGCATCGTTAGCATTCAGAATCCCTACAGCCTGCTGAACCGCAGCTTTGAAGTGGGGCTGGCGGAAATCGCCCATCATGAAGGCGTTGAGCTGCTGGCTTATTCCAGCCTGGCATTCGGTACTCTGAGCGGCAAATACCTGAACGGCGCTAAACCCGCCGGGGCGCGCAACACGCTGTTCAGCCGCTTTACCCGCTACAGCGGTGAGCAATCTGAACAGGCCATCGCCGAATATGTAGGCCTTGCCCGTCAGCACGGGCTGGATCCCTCGCAAATGGCGCTGGCCTTTGTGCGCCAGCAGCCGTTCGTTGCCAGTACCCTGCTGGGCGCGACTTCGCTGGAACAGTTAAACAGCAATATCGACAGCTACGATGTCACGCTGAATGAAGAGGTTCTTGCCGGGCTGGAGGCGATCCACCGCCGCTATACCTACCCGGCACCGTGATCCTCTGCGCCATTTTATATGCCAGTGCGTTAAGAGCCGGGCCGGGGATGGCCCGGTTTGCAATGCGGCATCACATCTTACGGTTTTGTTTCCATTGCCAGCCCCACAGTAGCGCTATCGCCAGCGCAAACAGCGCGCCAAAACCGACTCCGGTCGCCACCGGGGGCGCACCCAGTTTGATTGCCAACGAGTAAAGCCCCAGCATCAGCAACATCGCGCTGTTTTCACCGAGATTCTGTACCGCAATCGCGTTGCCAGCCCCAACGCTCTCCCTACCCCGCATCTGTAACAGTGCATTAAGCGGCACCACAAAGAAACCGCCCAGCATGCCGATAATGACCAGCAGGAGATAAGCATTTACCGCATGACGTTGCAATGAGAACGCCAGCACTGCCACGCCAATCATTACCCCGGCTGGCATACAGCGCGCCACGGTTTTCAACGTTACCAGCTTCGCAGCAGCCATCGCACCGAACACGATGCCAATCGCCACCATCGCATTCAGCAGCGTTGGCGTTTTGTTATCGACGATCCCTAATGCCGCCGGGACCCAAAGCACCAGCAGGAAACGCAGCGTGACGCCAGCCCCCCAAAACATGCTGGTTCCCACCAGGGAAAAACGCGTTTGTCCGTCTCGCCACAGCACGGCACAGGCCCGGAAGAAGCTGGCAGAGACCCGTGAAGGATGCCAGGAGCGGCCAGCGCGTGCGACGGCAAGCGTTGGGATCAGCAGGTTAGCCGCCACCGCCAGCCCGTACACCACGACACAGGTCAACAGCGCGCCGGTCAGATCCCAGTCGGCAAGAAAACCGCCGGCAACGGAACCGAGCAGGATAGCCGCTATCGTCGATGACTCCATCAGGCCGTTGGCCTTCACCAGCGTGTCGCCGCCGGTCAGTTCACCGAGGATCCCGTACTTCGCCGGAGAGTAAGCCGCTGCGCCAATCCCCACCAGGCAATAACCAAAGAAGGGATCCAGCCCCATACAGATGGTCAGTGCGCCCAGCAGTTTGAGCGAGTTGGCAAACATCATCACCCGCCCTTTAGCGAAACTGTCCGCCAGCTGGCCAACAAACGGGGCCAGAATAATGTAGGTGGCGACAAACACCATCTGCAATACCGGCTGGCTCCAGTCGGGATAGATCAGCTGCTTCAACACCGCCAGGGTAGCGAACAGCAGCGCGTTGTCGCCAAATGCCGAAAAGAACTGGGCGACAATTACCGCCATCATCCCCCTGGACAGCAGCGGTTTACCCTCAATCTGCGGATTATTCACGGCGATCCTCCGGCTGCTCCGCCATCTCGCGCAGAGTGACAAAGTCAGGTTTACCGCTGCCGAGCAGCGGCAGCTGTGATAACAGGCGAATATCCCGCGGCACGGCCAGTTCCGGGCTACCCAGTTCACGGGCGCTGTGCATCAATTGTTCACGCGTCAGCTGCGCATCGGTGGTGAACAGCACCAGCGCCTCGCCGCGATTGCCGTCCGGTTTGAGGGTGGCGGCGTGCTGTTTGTCTCCAGAGGCTTTCAGGGCAATCTGTTCCACGATTTCCAGCGACACCATTTCACCAGCAATTTTGGCAAAGCGCTTCACGCGTCCCTGGATCTGGCAGAAACCGCTGTCGTCAAAGCTGACGATATCACCGGTGTCATACCAGCCCGCTTCCATCTGCCCTTCACCGTTATCAGCCTGTGGTGCCTCCAGCTGGCCCGGATGTTCGACGCGCAAGTAGCCTTTCATAATATTGGGGCCACGCAGCTGCAGCCGGCCGCCCTGCTCAATGCCCGGCACCGACACCAAGCGGGAATCCATGCCCGGCAGGATGCGCCCCACGGTGTGAGATTTGGCGGCCATCGGCACATTGATCGCCACCACCGGTGCACATTCCGTCACGCCATAGCCTTCCAGAATACGAATGCCGTATTTCTCCAGCCATAATTCACGCGTGTGATCCTGCAGTTTCTCCGCCCCGGCGACCACGTAGCGCAGACGGGCGAAATCGTACGGGTTGGCGAAGCGGGCATAGTTGCCGAGGAACGTTGAGGTGCCGAACAGCACGGTACAGTTACGGTCATACACCAGCTCAGGGACAATGCGATAATGCAGCGGGCTGGGATACAGGAACACCTGCGCCCCGGTCATCAGCGGGGTAAACAGGCCCACGGTCAGGCCAAAAGCGTGGAACAGCGGCAACGCCGACATAAAGCGATCGCGCGGGGTAAAGTCCGCCACGGTGCGGATCTGCTCGACGTTCGCCAGCAGGCTCTTATGCGAGTGCACCACCCCTTTTGGGTGACCTTCAGAACCGGAGGTAAACAGCACCATCGCCGCGTCTTCCGGCTGCTGAGCAACCATCGCCTGTTTCGGCAGCAGCAGATGGCCCAGCACCCACAATTTATCCTGCGTGGTCAGGGTATCTTTCAGATCTTCCAGATAGATCCACCGCACCTGTCCGATCCCTTGCGGCAGGTGCCACAGCTTGCCTTTATCAAGGAACTGGCGTGAGGTGAATACGGTGTTGATTTCGCCAGCGGTCAACGCGCTGGTGAGACCTTTAACCCCGGCGGTGTAGTTTAACATGGCCGGAACGCGCCCGCGCATTGAGGCACCCAGGATAGCCGCCGCCGTCACGGTCGCGTTTGGCAGCAGCAGGCCGATATATTCACCGGGCTGGCTGTAACGCTCCAGAATGCGCCCAACGCCAAGCGCCTTTTTCAGCAGTCCGCTATAGCTGTCGGCTTTGAAATTAACGTCTTCAATACAGGGCTTAAACCGGCCGTAACGGGTACGGGCGGCGAGAAATGCCTGGTACAGGGTTTCACGCGGGCGCACCGCCATACGCGCCTCCATCATAATATGGTGGAGATGCTCACCGGCCAGGCGGCGGCGGTCACGCGCGCGCGGTGCTGAAGGCATGGGGATGGTGGTAGCAGGCAAAACGGTCAGCGTGATACGCGGGAACAGGCGGCGCCTGACCACGCCCCCCAGGCGGCCGAAAGGCGTGTATTCGGCCCCTTCGATACGCAACGGCACCACGGTTGCCTGTGATTTTGCCGCAACAAACCCCGCGCCATCGTAGATTTTCATCAGCGAACCGGTGATGGTGATACGCCCCTCAGGGAAAATCACCACCGGTCTCCCCTGGCCAATCTGCTTGACCAGATGCTTAACCGACATCGGTTTGGTGGGGTCGAGCGGCACGAAGTCGATCAGCGAACGCAGCACGCGCATATACCACCGATCGCTGATGGAAGAGTAGACGGCAAACACCGGTTTTACCGGCAGGAACACCGCCAGCAGTACCCCGTCAAGAAATGACATGTGATTCGGGGTTATCAACACTCGCTGTTTGGTTAAGCTGGCGAGATCGCCAGTTAAGCGGGTGCCGAACGCCAAACGCAACAACACACGTAGAAAACGAAACACCATAGTCTGCCTGCTCCATCGCAGCTAATCATGGCTATTAAAGATGCACGATAAAGCACGCAAATTCAATATTTATAATAGAATCATTAAGTTAAATAAGATTTATTTCATTTAACCGGTATTATTATGGTGTAAATTTAATGAAAGTTCTTACTCTGCTGATAACACTTTAAGGTGGCAGGATCTTCCCTGCTTGCAATAATTACTACTTTATCAAACCAGCCTAACGGTAAGCGTTTTCTTATACCAGTTTATCAAAACGTTGTGGAAAACTAAATTCCTCCCAGTAAATCAGAATAAACCACAGCCGCATGGGGAAATAAGATGCCAAATGACATCAAGCCGGAGATCACTCCTCGATTCCACATCCATTACAATTTGACCGATAACACCTCCGCCGGAGCCTCCCGACCCAATGTTATCTGGTTGGCGCTGGACATCAGCCAGTCGTCAGAGCAACTGACACCACAAGAATATCAGCCCGCCAGCTGTTTATCTCCTGACAAGATTCAACCAGCCAATTCCACCGCAGAATGTTTAAGTAGTTTAGCACTGCTGGCAGACACAGCAGCAGAAGCTGTTAAGTACACCAAATCAGAAGTCCGGCAGCGCGTTTTGCCTAAGCCTCTGTTTAGGCCATATCTTCACGCTGAAGATGACTCGTCTGGGAGAAAAAAGCTCCGGGACTATCTCTTAAATAAGACCTTTAAAGATAACTACAGTAATGAAGTTAGCAAAAGCGATAAAGTAATTTCATCTGCCGATACAAACCGGTTAGGCTCAAGACAAAGAGATATAACAGATTTATTGCTACTGAGAGCGACTCATCCTTCTTTTATCAGCAATATTAATAATATCAAATCATTAAAAAATATTGAGTCATTTCAGCAGCGATGGCGTAAAATAATAAACCGGAAACTGCATAATAACCAACTCTCCTCCCAGCCGCTTGATAAGAAAAAAGTGTGGAGGAAAATCATTCATGAACTGATCGTCAGTCACAACAAAATAGCGCCAGAATTAATTCCGGCTGATATTTTTCCAGTTCAGAAAGAAAATGAGGTTATTCAGGACAGAATTTCCAGCCCCGAGGAATCCGTAAAGCAGCGACTGGAGCAGCATTTAGAGCTGGCTTTACAGTTGGAATTAAGGGGGATTACGGTTAATCATGGGTAAAAAATCCTGTCGTATCCGTTTCATTCCCCGCGCTTCCCCTGTCATGATGAACTCCAGCCGCCGCCCAGCGCTACCACCGGCTGTACGCTGGTCACCCACTGCGTGCTTTGCAGCTGAAGCAGACTTTGCTGCTGGCTGAGGCTGGTATTCTCAGTAGTGGCGACATCAGGATAATCGTTCATTCCGGCCTGGTACTGAGTGCGGGTAACATGCGCCGACTTCTGCGCCGCTGCGGTGGCGCGCTGCTGCGCCAGCGTTTCATCCTGCAAGGTATTCAGCTCCGCCCGGTCATTCTCTACCTCCTGGCAGCCGGTCAGTACCCTCTGGCGGTAGCTGGCGACATCGGCATCACAGGCGGCGCGCGCCTGTGCAACCTTTGCCGGGGTGGCACCAGACTCCGGCAGCGTGCCGCTCCGGCCCGGCCCCGGCGACCAGATGCGATTCGGCAGTAAGATCAAATTATGCAGTTACGAACAGGAGAAACCACCGCCGGGCGCTGAGGGTGATCTTTGCCCGCTCGGCGGCGCTGGCGCGGTTCTCCTCAAGCGTACGCCGCAGCTTGCCCCGGATGGCCTGCACATCGTGGCTGTTGCTGATACTGCTCCGGCCGCTGCTGCCGGTGGCGGTCGGGAACAGATCGCTGCGCGATTAGGCGGCCAGCGCCTGGCACTGCGCCACATTTTGGTTAGAGATTTGCACCTGGCACAGCAGGCCATTCAGCGTGGCATCCTGATACACCGCCCGCCACTCCCCCTTACGGATATGGTCCTGCGGCCGCGCTTCACGCCAGCCTTTGGCCTTTTTGCCATGCAAAGACAACGGCGCGCCCGGGCGTGGTTCTTCGGCCAACCCTACAGCCGCCAGGCAGCAGGGCCAGAGCTAAAGGAGTGAGCTTTGTCATTTTCATCCTGTTATTCAGCCTGGCGCAAACGCCGCCACTGACGTTTAGCGGCACGGCTGACGCGGTCAAGATAAAGGTACACAACCGGCGTAGTGAACAGGGTTAGCAGCTGGCTGAGCATCAGGCCACCGGCAATCGCCAGCCCCAGCGGGCTGCGCAGATCGGCATCGCCACCGCTGCCCAGCGCCAGCGGCAATGCGCCGAAGAAGGCCGCCAGGGTGGTCATCATGATCGGACGGAAACGCTGCAGGCAGGCCTGGGTAATCGCCTGCTGCGGCGTCATGCCCTGGGTACGTTCGGCGGCCAGCGCAAAGTCGATCATCATAATGGCGTTCTTTTTCACGATGCCGATCAGCAGCAAAATGCCGATCAGCGCAATCACCGTCAGCTGGGTGTCAGTCAGCAGCAGCAGCAGCAGCGCCCCGACACCGGCGGAAGGCAGCGTGGACAGGATGGTCAGCGGATGTATATAGCTTTCGTACAGCATTCCCAGCACGATATAAACCGCCACCAGCGCCGCAAGGATCAGCCAGGGCATGGAGGCGCTCAGTTCAGTGAACGCCTTCGCCGTGCCCTGAAATCCGGCCTGCACGCTATCCGGCAAACCTATTTTCGCCATCGCGGTTTTCACCGCCGCCTGCGCCTGCTGCAGCGAAACGCCATCCTGCAGGTTAAAGGCCACCGTACTGGTGGCTGACTGGCCCTGATGGTTGACCGCCAGCGGGGCATTCGCGCCGCTGAAGCTGGCAAAGGCAGAGATCGGAATGCGCTCGCCGCGATCGTTGATAACAAACATCTGTGACAATACGGCGGGATCGCGCGTCCAGCGATCGTTGACTGTCATCACTACATGGTACTGATTCAGCGTTTGATACATTGTGGCAATCTGCCGCTGGCTGAAGGCGTTATTCAGCATCTCGTCCAGCATCTGCACATTGACGCCCAGCCGGGTAGCCCGGTCGCGATCGATAGCGATCATCACCTCCTGGCCGCCGGTTTCCGCGTCAGAATCGACGCTGGTCAGCAGCGGGATCTGCTCCAGCGCCGCTTTGACCTTCGGCGTCCAGATGCGCAGCGTTTCCAGATCGTCGGCCTGCAGGCTGTACTGGTAAGTGGCGTTGGCGCTGCGGCCACCGATATGAATATCCTGTGCCGCCCTCAGGAACAGCTGCACGCCGGGAATATGCTGAGTTTTGCCGCTCAGGCGGTTCGCCACCTCGCTGGCGTTGGCCGTGCGCTGCTTAAAGTCTTTCAGGTGGACAAAGAACATCGCGGTGTTGCGCGATCCAAACGCGCCGCTGCCCATGGAGGACAAAACGCCGTCCACCGCCGGATCGGCAGCGATCAGGCTGGCAAACTGCTGCATTTTCGGTTCCATCGCCTGGAATGAGATATTCTGATCGGCGCGCATCATCCCCATCAGCAGCCCGGTGTCCTGATTAGGGAAGAACCCCTTCTGCACCACCGAATAGAGGAAGATATTCAGCAGCACGGTCAGCATCAGGCTGAACAGCGTCAGTCGCTGATGGCGCATCACCCAGTTCAGCGCCGTCGCATAGCGCGCCAGCAGGCGGTTCAGGCCCTGTTCAATCCAGCGGCTGAACGGATGCGGGCGGCGCTCAGGCGGCGATCGGCGTTTTAACAGACGCGAGCAGAGCATTGGCGTCAGGCTAAGTGAAACCAGCAGCGAAATAATCAGCGATACGGTCAGCGTTACGGCAAACTCGCGGAACAGGCGGCCAACAATGCTGCCCATCAACAGGATCGGGATAAACACCGCTACCAGCGACAGGGTCATGGACAACACGGTAAAGCTGACTTCCTTTGCTCCTTTGATCGCCGCGCGCACCGGGCTTAAGCCCGCTTCAATATGGCGGGTGATATTTTCCAGCACCACGATGGCATCATCCACCACAAATCCGGTGGCGATAATCAGCGCCATCAGCGACAGATTATCAAGGCTGTAGTCCAGCAGATACATCACCGCACAGGTGCCGGTTAACGACAGCGGCAGCGCCAGAGCCGGGATCACCACCGCCCTGATATCACGCAGAAAGAGAAATACCACGCCAATCACCAGCAGCGTGGCTACCAGTAACGTCTCTTCGGTATCGTACAGCGAAGCCCGCACGTTCGGCGCGCGGTCAACCACAATAGCCAGCTTCATGTCGGCGGGCAGCTGTTTTTCGAAAAGCGGCATTAGCGCCTTTATGCGGTCAATGGTTTCCAGCATATTCGCCCCGGCAGAGCGGGTCACGCCGATCATCACCGACGGCACGCCATTGTAGTAGCCGACGTTATACTTATCTTCGACGGCATCAGAGACCGTAGCCACATCGCGAAGCCGGATCGCCCGACCATCCCGGTAGCTGACCACCAGGTCGCGAAACTGTTCTGCCCGATCCCGTTGACCATTGCTGTCCACCATCCACGACTGGCGATCGCCTGACAGCATCCCTTTTGGCTTATTCGTGGTGCTGTTGGCAATCGCCTCGCGCAGCGTATCCAGCGATATGCCGTACTGGGACAGCTGCTGCGGTTGCGGATCGATGCGTACCCCCGGCAGCGCGCTGCCGCGCAGCGATACCTGACCCACGCCGTTCACCTGAGAGATGCGCTGCTGGATTTTGCTCTCCGCCAGATCGTACAGTTCTGCACTGGTGCGGGTGGTGCTGGAGAGCGCCAGCATCACGATCGGCGCATCCGAAGGGTTAGCCTTACGGTAAGTCGGCAGCGACGGCATGCTGCCCGGTAGCAGGCTGCGGGCGGCGTTGATCCCCGCCTGCACGTCACGCGCCGCGCCGTTGATATCACGGTCCAGCGAGAATTGCAGAATGAGGGTGCTGGAGCT
The DNA here is from genome assembly GCF_017161565.1 of Erwinia amylovora. Lineage (NCBI taxonomy): Bacteria > Pseudomonadati > Pseudomonadota > Gammaproteobacteria > Enterobacterales > Erwiniaceae > Erwinia > Erwinia amylovora. The sequence goes on along the minus strand of NZ_CP066796.1, from coordinate 771,881 downwards.
TTGCGAACTCTGCGAGGTCATTTCGCTGATACCGGCAATCTGCCCCAGCGCACGCTCCAGTGGGGTAGCCACCGTTGCCGCCATGGTTTCCGGGCTGGCTCCGGGCAGGCTGGCGGTGACCAGGATAGTGGGAAAGTCCACCTGTGGCAACGGGGCCACCGGCAGCAGCCGGTAACCCAGCGCCCCCAGCAGCAGCAGGGCCAGCATCAGCAGCAGCGTGGCCACCGGGCGGAAGATAAATAGCCGGGTGATATTCATTCGGCTTCCCGCGCTACGGGCTTGCGGCGCTGGCGATGAAAACGCTGTGCCAGGCGATCGAACCACAGATAGATGACCGGCGTAGAGAACAGCGTCAGCACCTGGCTGAAGATCAGCCCGCCGACGATAACCAGCCCCAGCGGCTGGCGCAGTTCAGCACCGGAGCCGGAGGCCAGCATCAGCGGCAGCGCGCCGAGCAGCGCCGCCATGGTGGTCATCAGGATCGGACGAAAACGCAGCAGACAGGCCTGGTGGATGGCATCACGCGGGCTGAGATGCTGCTTATTTTCCGCCTCCAGGGCGAAGTCGATCATCATAATCGCATTCTTTTTCACAATGCCGATCAGCAGGATCACGCCAATCAGCGCAATCAGGCTGAATTCGGTGTTGCACAGCAGCAGGGTTAACAGCGCGCCGACCGCCGCCGACGGCAGCGTGGAAAGGATGGTCACCGGGTGAATAAAGCTTTCATAGAGAATGCCCAGCACCACATACATGGTGAGGAGCGCCGCCAGGATCAGCCACAGGGTGTTGCCGGTCGCATTCTGGAAAGCTGCCGTCTCCCCCTGCCAGCGCAGCGTAATACCCGACGGCCGGGCCAGCGCGCTGCTGACTTCGCCGATCGCCTGCTGTGCCTGCTCCAGCGAATAGCCATCATTCAGGTTGAAGGAGACGGTGACCGCCGGTAACTGGTTCAGGCGCATATGCACCAGCGAACCGGTACGCAGATGGATGGTGGCAACGGAAGTCAGTTTCACCATGCTGCTGCTGGTGCCGCTGCTGGTGGTACTGCCGGCGCTGCTGCTGGTTGAACTGCCGGTGCTGCTGCTGGTTGAACTGCCGGTGCTGCTGGTGGCGGAGCTGGAGCTGCTATGACTATCGGAACTGCCGGACGCAGTGGCCAGCCAGATATCCCCAAAGGAGGCCGGTGACTGCCGGAACTTCGGCGCGACTTCCAGCACCACGCGATACTGGTTCGCCTGGGTGAAAATGGTCGAGATCAGCCGCTGACCAAAGGCGTTATACAGCGCGGTATCAACGTCAGAGGCGGTGATGCCGTAGCGCGCCGCCGCATCGCGGTTTAACTCAACGTACGCCACCTGCCCCTGATCCTGCAGGTTGCTCACCACCGAGCTGAATTCCGGGCGAACCCGTAACGCCGCCACCAGCTGCGGCGACCACGCCACCAGGTTTTCACTGTCAACGTCGTCCAGCGTGAACTGGTAACGAGCCGGGCTAACCTGGTCATTGACCGTCAGATCCTGCGCCGACTGCAAATAGAGCTGAATGCCAGGCACCGCAGCGGTGGCCTGCTGCAATTCGCTAATCACCGTATCGGCCCGTTCGTCGCGCTGGGCAAAGGGCTTCAGGCTAATCTGCAGGCGGCCGCTGTTCAGGCTGGTATTGCTGCCATCAATCCCCACGGTGGAAGAGAGATTTTCCACCGCCGGATTTTGCAGCACGATCGCCGCCAGCTGCTGTTGCCGCCGCGACATCTCGCTGAAGGAAACATCCTGTGAGGCAACGGTCACCCCCTGAATCAAACCGGTATCCTGGGCCGGGAAGAAGCCTTTCGGCACCATCAGGTAAAGCAGCGCGGTCAGCGCCAGCGTGGCCAGCGCCACCAGTAGCGTGATGCGCTGATGATTCAGAACAATGGTCAGCAGACGGTCATAAGCGGCAATCAGCCGGTCGAAGATCTCGCCGCCGCGACGGTAGAAGCGCGACTGGCGTTCCGGCGGAACAGAGTGCAATAAATACGCGCACAGCATCGGCGTCAGGGTGAGCGATATCAGCATCGATACCAGAATCGACACCGCCAGGGTAATGGCAAATTCACGGAACAGCCGCCCGACCACATCGCCCATAAACAGCAGCGGGATCAGCACTGCAATCAGGGAAAACGTCAGGGAGATAATGGTAAAGCCAATCTGTGCCGATCCCTTCAGCGCCGCTTCCATCGGCGTTTCGCCCTGTTCCAGGCGGCGCGAGATGTTCTCCACCACCACGATCGCATCATCGATAACAAAGCCGGTGGCGATGGTCAGCGCCATCAGCGTCAGGTTATTCAGGCTGAAGCCGGCCAGATACATCACGCCAAAGGTGCCGACCAGCGACAGCGGCACGGCCACGCTTGGGATCAGCGTGGCCGCCACGTTACGCAGAAACAGAAAGGTGACCATCACCACCAGCGCGATCGCCAGCATCAGCTCAAACTGCACGTCGCTGATGGAGGCACGAATGGTCTGCGTGCGGTCAGAGACCACGGTGAGTTTCACCCCGTCCGGTAAAGCCGCCTGTAAGGTGGGCAGCCGGGCCTTAATCGCATCCACCACCGCGATCACATTCGCTCCCGGCTGGCGCTGCACGCTGATGACAATCGCCGGGCTGGTATTGGCCCACGCCGACTGGTAACTGTTTTCCGCCGCCTCGTCGATTTGTGCCACATCATGCAGGCGCAGCGCGGCCCCGTTCTGATACGTCAGGATCAGGTTGCCGTACTGTGCGGCGCTGCGCAGCTGGTCGTTAGCATCAATGGTCACCGAGTGATACTGCCCGTCAAACCCGCCCTTCGAGCCATTGACATTGCTGTTACTGACCAGGGTATTGACGTCTTCCAGCGTCAGTCCGTGCGCGGCCAGCGCATTGGGGTTAATGCGCACGCGGATCGCCGGCTGTTGCCCGCCCGCCAGCGTCACCATCCCCACGCCTGAAATCTGTGACAGCTTGAGCGCAACACGGGTATTGACCAGATCCTGCACTTTAGTTAGCGGCAGCGTATCCGAACTGGCCGCAAGGGCGATCACCGCACTGTCCGCCGGGTTCACTTTCTTGTAGGTCGGCGGATTGGGCAGATCGGTCGGCAGCAGGCTGTTGGCGGCGTTTATCGCCGCCTGCACTTCCTGTTCGGCCACATCCAGCGACAGCTCCAGCGAAAATTGCAGAGTAATCACCGAAGAGCCGCTGGAACTGCTGGAAGTCATCTGACTGAGGCCAGGCATCTGCCCCAGCTGGCGCTCAAGCGGTGCGGTCACCGAGGAGGCCATCACATCCGGGCTGGCACCGGGATAGAGCGTGGTGACCTGTATCGTCGGGTAATCGACCTGCGGCAGCGCCGAGGTGGAGAGCATGCCGTAGGCGAAAATCCCGGAGGCCAGCACCGCCACCATCAGCAGGATAGTGGCGACCGGGCGCAGGATGAAGATGCGTGACGGATTCATTGCGCTTTCTTGCCCGCGGCCGCGCGGGTTTCTTCTGCACTGACCAGCGACACCTTGCTGCCATCGCTCAGGCGGTCGATACCTTCGGTCACCACCTGCTCGCCCGGGCTGACGCCGGACAGAATAGCCTGCTGACTGCTGCCGAATGCCGGGCCGGTGGTGACGGCTTTGCGCGTCACCGTGCGGTCTTTATTGATCACATAAACGAAACTGCCGTCGCTGCTCAACTGTAGCGCCCGGGCCGGGATCACCGTGGCCTGTTTCAGCGTGCCGGTTTGCAGCCGCAGATTGACAAACTGGTTGGCATACAGGGTTTCGTCCTGATTGACGAACAGCGCTTTCAGCGCAACGCTGCCGGTGCTGGTATCAATCTGATTGCTGATAAACTGCACTTCACCCTGAGCCAGCTGGGTGCTGCCTGCCTGATCGAAAGCGGTGGCGGGCAGCGGCTGGCCGTTATGCAGCGCCTTAAGCAGCGTGGGTATATTGCTCTGCGGCACGCTAAAAGTCACCGCCGCCGGTTGCGTTTGGGTTATCACCACAATGCCGGTGGTATCCGAGCTTTGGATCCTGTTACCGGCATCCACCAGCCGCAGTCCGACCCGCCCGGAGATCGGCGCGGTAATGCGGGCGAATTCAATATTCAGCTTAGCGGCAGCGATCTGCGCCTGATCCGCTGTCACCGCGCCGAGGTACTGCCCCACGGTGGCAGTCTGAGTTTCAAGATCCTGACGCGCCAGCAAATCCCGGGCATAAAGTTTCTGATAACGCGCCAGCGTCAGCTGAGCGCTTTTCAGCAGCGCCTGGTTCTGGCTCAGATTGCCCTGATACTGCGCCAGCGTGGCCTGATAGCTGCGCGGATCGATCTGCGCCAGCAGCTGCCCGGCGGCCACCTTTTCCCCTTCCTTAAAATAAACATGGGTCAGCGTGCCGCTCACCTGACTGGTGACGGTGACGGTGGCGTTGGGAATAACCGTTCCCAGCGCGGTCAGATAAACAGGCACATCGGCCAGCCGCACTTCCCCGGCGTGGACCGGAGTGGCCATCCCCGCCATCTGCCCTGGTCCGCCCTGCCCGCGCGGGCCGCCCATATCGCCAGGTCCCCCGGCTGCGCCAGGGCCATACGGCCATAAGCGCCAGAACAGGCCGGCAGCCAGCACCAGCACGATAACGCAGAGAATGATCTTACGCCGTGAGTACGGCTTCTTGCGGGAGATTTCGCTCATAAGGCCCGGTTCATAAAATGCAGTGATAAACAACACCCGACAGGATAATCCCCGGCGCGCAAAAACCCGGCGTAAAGGGCATGGCTTTAGCCCCTTACCCGTCCAAAGGTGGTGGGTAGTTAAGCATATTATCTTAGCTTATCTGCTGGCGTTCCATGCTGGCAGCGTAAGAATTCCGTAAGAAATGCGAGATTTAATATATGTTATCGCCATGAAATAGCGCCAAAAAAACCACGCATACGCGTGGTGATCTGCAGCTGACGGCGCAAAAGACGACGCGGTTTCTTAACCGTGACCGTAGAGCGCGTCCGGGGGAATATTCATATGTTTCAGCACCGGGCCAATAATATTGCCAAACACCGGCGCCGCTACCGAGCCGCCGAAGTGATCGCCCGCCGTCGGGTGGTTGATCATAATCACCAGCGCCACCTGGGGATTACTGGCCGGCGCTACCCCGGCGGTGTAGTTAATATAGCCACCGTCATATTTGCCGCTGTCGCCCATTTTTTCGGCAGTACCGGTTTTAATCGCCAGGCGATAGCCCGGTACCGCAGCACGCACGCCGCTGCCGCCCGGCAGCGCATCACTTTCCATCATATGTACCACCGCCCGCACCGTCTGCTCATCGGCCACGCGTTTACCCAGCACCGGCGGCGTGACTTTGGTGATCGACAGCGGGCGGTAAACGCCAAACGCGCCGAGGGTGGCATATTCGCGTGCTATCTGGAGCGGGGTCACGCGCAGTCCATAGCCAAAAGAGAAGGTGGCGCGTTCAATATCGGCCCAGCGCTGGCGGTGCAGCGGGAAGTAGCCCACACTCTCTCCGGTCAGGCCCAGCCCGGTCGGCTTGCCCAGTCCGAAAGAGTGGTAGGTGTTTACCAGCACTTCGGCCGGCATCGCCAGCGCAATATGCGATACGCCGATATCACTGGATTTCTGCAGGATGCCGGTCATGGTCAAACGCGACCAGTGCCCCACATCACGGATCAGATGGCCGTTAACCCGGTACGGTGTGGTATCCAGTACGGAATCCGGGCGCACCAGCTTGCGCGCCAGGCCTTCCATCACCACCAGCGGCTTTACCGTTGAACCCGGTTCATAGCTGTCGTTGATCGCCGCATTACGCATCTGCGCCGGTGAAACATCAACGAAATGGTTCGGGTTAAATGACGGGTAAGAGGCCATGCCGAGGATCTCCCCGGTATCGATCTTGATCAGCACCGCCGCACCGGAATCCGCTTTGTTCAGCATAACCCCGTCGCGCAGTTTGCTGTACAGGGTGTACTGGTCAAATTTATCAATACTGAGCTGAACCGTTGGCGGTTGCTGCGGTGGCTCATAATTGATCATCGCCACAATATTGCCATTGGCATCCTGACGGTACTTCTTCACGCCCGGCGTACCGCGTAACAGCTTATCAAAGCCCTTCTCCAGGCCGCTAAGACCGCTGTTCTCCGCGCCAACAATGCCGATCAGCGGTGCGGTGGCTTCGCTCATCGGGTAGAAACGACTGTCGTTATATAAGGTGCTGATACCGGCCAGGTGCAGTTTGGCGATATCTTTGGCGATGCCCAGTTCGATTTTATGGCCAAGATAGAGGAAGCGCCGCTCGGGGTTTGCGCCAATCTGTGCGGCAATCTGTTCCGGGCGCTGTTCCAGCGCGTTGGCAAGGTACTGCCATTTCGCGCTGGTAAAATCCGGGTGCGCCTCCAGCACGCGCTGCGGATCGGCGATAATATCACGCGACGGTACGCTAAGTGCTAACGCCTCACCGTTGCGATCCAGCAAAGTACCACGATTGGGGGGGAGAGTGACGGTGCGCAGCGAGCGCTGGTCAGCCTCTTTTTCCAGCATCGGATGATTAATCAGCTGTAAATCCGCCACTCTTAGCAGTAAAAAAACCAGACAGGTCAACACGCCAAGGCAAACAAGCCGGAATCGCAAGAGGTTGAAAGTAGGAGCAGACTGGGATTTGGCCAGCGATTTTCTTAACGGCGGCATGTGTGTTCCGTGGCAGGGTGCAGAATAACTTGAAGAGAGTTATACAAAAAATGACAAAGGGTTAAAAGACAAACTGTGTTTCAGATCGTGTGAGGCCAGCGGACGTTTTAGAGCGGAAGAATTTAACTAACCGGGGTTAGAGAGTTAATTATGATAATTAAACACAAATTAAGAGCAAAAAAAACCTGCGCTTCTGCGCAGGTTGGTGAAATAAAGCGTCAATACTTTTGATGTTCACCCATCAATACCTCTGGGATCTGAACTGTAGCAATGCACCGCATTAAACCGCTACCGCGGAATCGCAACAGATATCCGCAAAATGTAACCAGCTATGAGAACTGTCGCTTTTCCGTGATATTTTTTCCGTTAAGCCGTCAGTCACCTTCCCTTTGATTCGCCAACTCTTTTTATTAAGCCTGCCGCGCTGTATAAAATTCGTACCGAAATTAAGAATTCGCATTATTTTTTTACTTAAATAGATTTTCTAATGTAAATTCATATATTAATTTTGTAAAATTTGTTTTCTGCAATGAAGAAATGGAAGCCATTTCCGACACGCCAAACAGGATAATAATAAATGATGGATATTCAACTACGCCGCCGGATAATAAATATCGTGCGGCAAACACTGCTGATATCCCTTTGGCTTTCCGTTGCTGAAGCACGGGCTGAAACCGCGCCTGTCGCCGCAACGTTGCCCGCTAAGCCTTTACCTGACGCATTAATCGGGCAAGGCGATCAACAATTAATTCATCAGCAAGATCAACAACGGGCTTTACAGAATCGCCTGAAGCCACAAGCACCTGATATTCGGCTGTCAGCGCCGTCGGGCAACGTGGGTCACCTTCGTTTTGCGCAAGAAACCCCGTGTTTCACGCTTACACGCGTGACGTTGAGCGGTACAGACGCCCTGCCCCACTGGCTACCTTTGCAGCGCATCAGCCATCAGGCGGTGGGGAAATGCCTTGGCGGACAGGGGATCAACCTGCTGATGAGCACCCTGCAAAATCGCCTGGTTGACCACGGCTATATTACCAGCCGGGTACTGGCCCCCGCACAGGATCTCAAAAGCGGTGAACTCAGGCTGGTGGTGGTCGCGGGTAAAACCCGACACGTGACGCTGACGCCGGACAGTGGACGTTACATCAGCCTTTATAGCGCATTTCCGGCCCATCAGGGCCAGCTGCTGGATCTGCGTGATATTGAGCAGGGGCTGGAGAACCTGCAGCGCCTGCCGACCGTGCAGGCCGATATGGAGATCCTGCCCGCTGCCGGGCCAGGCGAAAGCGACATTGCGCTGCGCTGGCGTCAGCAGCGCATGTGGCGCGTTGCTGCCTCACTCGATGACTCCGGCACGCGCAGCACCGGCCGCTATCAGGGCGGCCTGACGCTATCGCTGGACAATCCGTTATCGCTTAGCGATATGTTTTATCTTTCTGGCAGCAGCAGCCTGCAAAGCAAAAACGGCAAAGGTTCCAACAACCTGACCGGCCACTACTCGGTGCCGTTTGGCTACTGGCTGCTTAGCCTGACAGCCAACAGCTATGACTACCGGCAAACGGTGGCCGGACTCAACAGCGACTATCACTACAGCGGCAAAAGCCAGAATATGGATTTTCAGGTCAGTCGCATATTGCACCGTAACGGCAATCAGAAAACCACGCTGACTTATGACCTGCTGGCGCGCGGATCCAGAAACTACATAGATGATACCGAGATTGGCATTCAGCGCCGCCGCACTTCGGCGTGGCGAATGGGTTTGCAGCATCGCCACTATATATCGCAGGCCACGCTGGATGTGGCTGCCAGCTATCAGCGCGGCACCCGCTGGTTTGGCGCGATGCAGGCACCCGAGGAAAATATGGGTGATGCCACAGCGTTAAGTAAAATCGTGCAACTTTCCGCCCAGGTTGATATTCCGTTTACCCTGCTGCGGCAACGATTTCACTATAACGTGCAGTATCAACGCCAGCTCAGTCATACCTTACTCACCCCACAAGAGCAGTTCGCCATAGGTAACCGCTGGACGGTACGCGGCTTTGATGGTGAAAGGACGTTGAATGCCGACCGTGGATGGCTGGTGCGTAACGACATCGCATGGGCAACGCCGCTGCCGACTCAGGAACTCTATCTCGGGGTGGATTACGGTGAGGTGGGCGGAAACGGTACGCAATATCTGGCTGGCAACCATTTAGCCGGTGGTGCCATGGGGCTACGTGGCAAAGCATTACAGGTGGGCTATGACCTGTTTGCTTCGGTGCCTTTCTCAAAGCCGGACGGTTTCAGAACCGATCCCGTATCACTGGGCTTTAATCTCAACTGGCAATATTAGAGTAAGGAAACTCCACCGTGAACAAACTCCGCTTTCGCATTATTTTCAACCGGGCGCGCGGCCTGCTGATGGTCGTGGCAGATATTGCCCGCAGCCATACGGGTTGGTCGCGCATGCGCCGGGACAAAATTCCCACGCGCTGCTGCCGGCTTAGCCCGTTAAGCTGCGTCATGCTTGCCGCTTTCGCTTTTGTCACCTCGACCGGTTGTGCTCTGGCCGGCATTGTCGCCGATGGCCAGGCCCCGAATAACCAGCAGCCGAATATCGTATCGAGCGCCAACGGCACGCCGCAAGTCAATATCCAAACGCCAAGTGAGGCCGGCGTTTCGCGCAACACTTACCGCCAGTTCGACGTTGATAATAAAGGCGCCATCCTGAATAACTCACGCCACAATGTCGCCACCCAGTTGGGCGGCATGGTGGCTGGAAACCAGTGGCTGGCGGGCGGAGAAGCAAAAGTGATCCTCAATGAGGTTAACTCGCGCGACCCAAGCCGGCTCAATGGCTACATCGAAGTGGCCGGCCGTCAGGCACAGGTGGTGATCGCTAACCCATCGGGCATTTCCTGTAACGGCTGTGGTTTTATCAATGCTAACCGCGCCACGCTGACGACCGGCCAGGCGCAAATGAGTCAAGGCCAGCTAACCGGGTATGCGGTGGAGCGCGGTGAAATTGTGGTACAGGGTGCCGGCATGGACAGCAGCCGCCAGGATTACACGGATGTCATTGCCCGTTCGGTGAAAATCAATGCAGGCATCGTGGCGAAAGCGTTAAATGTGACGGCCGGTCGTAACCGGGTCGATGCGGCTCATCAACAGATCGATAAACTCGCAGCCGACGGGTCCACCCGGCCGCAGCTGGCGGTCGATGTCGCCCGCCTCGGCGGCATGTATGCCAACAAAATTCGACTAATCGGCACTGAACAGGGCGTCGGCGTGGCTAACGCCGGTAATATAGGCGCACAGGCCGGTTCGCTGGTCATCACGGCAGATGGCCGTATCGAAAACAGCGGCAACCTCAGTAGCAGCGCCGGAATGAACATCGCCTCTGATACGGCCATCAACAATAGCGGTGCCTTACAGGCTGGCGACAATGCCAGCCTGACCAGCGCGGGCGATTTGCATAACAGCGGGTCGGTTGCGGCACGCAATCATCTGCAAACGCAAAGCGCCAGCCTTAACAGTGAACCGGGAAGCTTACTCGCCGCTGGGGTCAATCAGGACGGTAAGCTGGCCGCCAGCGGCGACTTAACGCTGACCACCTCAGGCCAGCTGCGCGCTCAGGGGCAAAATCTGGCCGCCGGCGATTTCACCGCCCGTGGGCAAGGCGTGGATGTACGCCACGGTTCCGGCAGTGCGAACAACATCACGCTGGATGCCGGGCAAAGCGACCTGCTCACCGGCGGTGGTGCGCAGATTACCGCGCAGCGCCAGCTGACCGCCAGCAGCGGAAAAATGCTGAATAACGACGGCGGCAGCCTGTCGGCCGACAAACTGAGCATTAACGCACACGATCTGTCGAACCAACAGGGCGCGATCACTCAGTCGGGCAGCAATTCGCTGCAGCTTAGCCATCAGGGCAACTTCAATAACCATGGCGGTAGCCTCGCCAGTAACGGCAAAGATCTGACGATACAAGCCGCGATCATCAATAATCAGGATGGCAACATTGTCCATACGGCTGACGGCAATCTGTCCCTGAGCAGCGGCCGCCTGAACGGCGCTAAAGGCCAAATCCTGTCTAACGGTCACCTGAACATGACCACCGGCGATGCCCTGCTTGACGGCGGCGTGACCTCGGCGCAGCACATCACGTTAACGGCGAACAATCTGTCCAATCGCGATGGCAAAATTCTGCAAATTGGTAGCGGCCCCCTGTCCCTTACGCTGTTCAACGGCGTGGACAACCAGAACGGTACGCTGGCGGCAGGCGGTGATATCGATCTGCGGGCCGCCAGCCTGAACAACCAGCAAGGTCACATCAGCGCGCAGGATAGCGGCTCATTAAACGTCAACCTGCTCAATCCGCTGAATAATCAGCAGGGCGTGATGCAGGCAGACGGATCCGTGGAGATTGACAGCCAGGGCCAGCAGATTGATAACCGCAACGGGACGATGAGCGCGGGCAAATCGCTTACCCTACTAAGCGGCGAACTGGTCAATCAGGCCGGTCAGTTGCGCAGCGGCGGCGATCTGCAACTCAATAGCCACGGACAAAAGCTGGATAATGCCCGGGGCGGCATAATCAGCTCGTCCGCAAACGCCCGGCTGGACGTTAGCGAACTGGACAACCGTGGCGGTCAGTTACAAACCGCGGGCAATGCGCTACTGAATGCCTTTAAGGGGTTGGTCAATAACACTGCCGGCCTGATCCGCAGCGGCGCCACCACTACCGTTAACGCTGCGCAAATAGTCAACCGTGACAGCAACACGCACAATACCGGGCTGGAAGGCCAGCGTGTTCAGCTGAACAGTGATTCACTCGACAATACGCAAGGTGTGCTGCGCGCTAACGATCTGCTGGATATTACCACCGTGCAGTCGCTCAATAATACGCATGGCTTAGTCTCATCTGCTGATGGTCTTTCGATCAGCGGCGGTGATACGCTGGTGCTAAGTAATAGCGGGGGCACGCTGATCTCCGGTAAGCATCTGCAGCTACGCGCCGCTTCTCTGGGCGGCGACGGGCGCGTGTTATCGCAGGGCGCGATGACGCTCAATCTGCAACAGGGGTTCGTTAACCAGGGCGATGTGATTGCAAACGGCGATCTGAACTTCAATGTTGGCGGTAACCTTGACAACCGGGCGTTGCTAAAAGCCGGCGGAACGCTGAACCTTCATTCAGCCAGCCTGAACAACACCGCGGCGGGTGAAATCAGCGCCGGACAAAACCATATATTGAACGATGGCGAACTGACCAATCGTGGCCTGATCGATGGCAGCCTGACCCATATTCAGTCGGGTACGCTAACCAACACGGGCAGCGGGCGCATTTATGGTGACCATATCGCTCTGCAAATCGGCACGCTGAATAATCTGGCCGAAGGAGGCACGGCGGCGACCATCGCCGCCCGGGAACGTCTGGATATCGCTGCGCAAAACATCAATAACAGCGCTCACGCGCTGATCTACAGTGCCGGGGACGTGGCGATTGGCGGTCAGCTCGACGACAAATGGCAAGCGTCTGGCCAGGCGTTAGTATTCAACAACCACAGCGCCACGCTGGAATCTGTTGGGAATATGACGCTCAACATCGGGCAGATCAATAATTTTAACGACCACCTGGTCACCCAGAATGTGGTTACCGAACGCTCGCAGCATCATGAAGCGGTATTACAGGGCGCAACAACCCGCCACGACTGGGCTAAAGTGGATACCTCGCACTCGAATAAGTACAACGTACACGATGCCATCATGCCTGATGGCAGCGTCAACAATGAGTTTTACGAGTACCAATACCAGCGCACCGTTACCGAAACACAGATCAAAGAGAGCGATCCGGGCCAGATCATTGCCGGAGGCAATTTGACGGTCAACAGCGAGCGGATTAATAACTACGACAGCCGCATTATGGCAGGCGGCACGCTGGGGGTGAATCCTGGCGCGGTACTGAATAACGTCGCCAGCGAAGGCACCAAAGTCACGGTTGATAAAGGTTCGCAAACCCGCTGGTATGCTAAAAAAAGCCGCCACCATGGAAAAACGAAGACGTCCCAGGGCAAGGACACCAACGGCTACAAGCCAGCTGCGATAAAGCAGACCTTTGCTCTGGCCACGATGGTTTATCAGGGTAATACCCAGGTTAACGGCAGCGGCACCACGGTTGCCGGGCGCGATACTTCGGCGCTGGAGCAACAGGCTGGCAACACCGCCGGGGTTGTGGCACCGGTCGGGCATATCGTGGAAATCGCCCTGCCGGGAGCGGCGGCGAACAGCGTTATCCGCGTTACCACCCCAAATACTCGCCTGCCCGACAACAGCCTGTTCCAGCTGCATGGCGAGGTGACCAGCCACTATCTGATCGAAACCGACCCCCGCTTCACCAGTCAAAAGCAGTGGCTAAGCAGTGACTACATGCAGAGTGCGCTTGGCCAGGATCCGAGCCGTCTGGACAAGCGTCTGGGCGATGGTTACTACGAACAGCGATTGATCCGCGATCAAATTGTCAATCTGACCGGGCAACGTTACCTGGCGGGCTACAGCAATGACGGCGAGCAGTACAAAGCGCTGATGGACGCGGGCGTGACTTTCGCTAAGGATTACCACCTGACGCCGGGCGTGGCCCTGACGCCAGAGCAGATGGCGCTGCTGACCAGCGATATGGTGTGGCTGGTCAAACAGGACGTTACCCTGCCGGACGGTTCGCGGCAAAGCGTGCTGGTGCCACAGGTTTATGCGCGAGTGAAAAAAGGCGACCTCGACGGTAGCGGGGCCTTGCTGTCCGGCACCAACGTGGTGCTCAACACCGGCCGCGACCTGACCAACGGGGGAAAAATAGCCGGCCGTGAAGTGACGCAGATCGGTGCTGACACCCTCAACAACAGCGGCTATATTGGCGCTAACCGCGTCAATCTCAAAGCCATGACCGATATCAACAACATCGGCGGCACCCTGCAGGGCGGTGATGCGCTGGTGGCGATAGCAGGTCGCGACATCAACAGCAGCAGCACGCTGGCGGGCGACGACAGCAATCGCTATCTTAACCGGGCGGCGGGCATCTATGTGCAAAATGACAATGGCACGCTGGGCCTGCGGGCTGTGAACAACATCAATCTGACCGCATCGCAAGTGGACAACAGCGGCAAGAACAGTCAGACAGAAATCATTGCCGGCCATGACCTCAACCTGAATACGTTGGCCACTACCCACAGCGAAAAAAGTGACTGGGGCAGCGATAACTACCGTCATCTGACGCAAACCGAGGATATCGGCACGCAGCTTAACGGCGGCGGTAGCGTGGCTCTGGGCGCGGGCCACGATGTCAATGCTCAGGCCGCCGCCATGACGGCAAAAGACAACGTGGCGGTGCAGGCCGGTCATGATATCAACCTGACCGCCGGTGATTCTGCTTATCATCTGACCGAACACAGTAAGCAAACCGTTAAAGGATTATTGTCCGGCAAATCGGTAGAAACGCATGATGAAGTTCAAAACCAGAGCGCGCTGGGCAGTAGCGTCAGCGGCAACAGCGTGATGATGCAGGCAGGACACGATCTGCTGGTGAGCGGCAGCAGCGTGGCGTCCACTCAGGACGTTAGCCTGCTGGCGGGCAATGACCTCAATATCACCGCCGCCGACCAGTCGCGCGAGGAAAATCACCGGCGCGAGGAGAAAAAAACCGGCCTGACCGGCACCGGCGGCATCGGTTTCAGTTACGGTAAAAATGCGCTTAAAACCACCGATAACGGGCAATCGCAAAGCAGCGCGGGTAGCACCGTCGGCAGCAGTCAGGGCAATGTCCAGCTTGCTGCAGGCAGTGCGCTGACGGTAAAAGGCTCGGAGGTGTTGGGCGGCAAGGATCTGGACCTGAGCGGCAAACAGGTCAATATTCTGGCGGCCGACAACCAGAGCGTGCAAACCCATACCATAGAGCAAAAACAGAGCGGACTGACGCTGGCGCTGTCAGGTGCGGTGGGCAGTGCGGTTAACAGCGCGGTGACCAGCGCTAATGAGGCCAGTAACGCCAGCAGCGGGCGGCTGGCAGCGCTTGACGGCCTCAAAACGGCGCTGGGCGGCGTGCAGGCGTATCAGGGCTATCAGCTTGGGTCGGCTCAGGGAGAAGAGGCGAAAAACCTGTTTGGCGTTAACCTGTCTTACGGCAGCCAGTCGTCAAAATCTCAGCAGACGCAAACCTCGAACCAGAGCCAGGGCAGCACGCTCACCGCCGGAAACAACCTCAATATTCGCGCCACCGACGCGGATATCACCGTTCAGGGCAGCCAGCTGCAGGCCGGCAAGGATCTCGGCCTGACTGCCGCCCGTGACGTCAACCTGCTGTCGGCGCAGAACACCTCGGTTCTTGAGGGTAAAAACGAAAGCCACGGCGCTTCCGTTGGCGTTGGCATTAATTTCGGCGGGGATAAAAATGGCCTGACGCTCAACGCCAGCGCCAATATCGGTACTGGCTCGGAGAGCGGCAACGGCGTCAGTCATACTGAAACCACTGTGAGCGCCGGTGACCGTCTGAACATCTCCAGCGGGCGTGACATCACCCTGACCGGCGCACAGGCCAGCGGCAACCGCGTTACCGTGGATGCCGGACGCTACCTGACCTTAACCAGCGAGCAGGACAGCGATAACCACGACTCAAAACAGCTGAACGCCAGCGCGGGCGGCAGCGTTGGCTTTAGTCCTTCCACCGCTTCTGTCAGCCTGAGCCGGGATAAAATGCACAGCAACTACGACTCGGTCCAGGAGCAGACGGGCATCTTTGCCGGCAAGGGCGGCTTTGATATCACCTCCGGTGAACATACCCAGCTCAACGGCGCGGTTATCGGCTCCACCGCCGCCCCGGACAAAAACCGCCTCGATACCGGCTCGCTCGGCTTCGGCGATATTGAAAACAAGGCCAGATACCAGGTCGAACACCTGAGCGAGAGCTTCGGCACCGGCGGCAATACAGGCCTGCAGTTCCTCGGGAATGCGGCCGGCATCCTGATGGTGGGCGTCAACGGTAACGGACACGACAGCTCAACCACCAAAGCGGCGGTATCTGACGGCAGCATCATCATCCGTGACGCCAGCGCCCGGCGCCAGGATGTTGCCGGCCTGAGCCGCGACGTGGAGCATGCCAACCAGACGCTCTCCCCTATTTTCAATAAAGAAAAGGAGCAGCAGCGGCTGCAGGAAGCGCAGAAGATAAGCGAAATAGCCTTGCAGGCGGCAGATATTGCGGCGACGCAGGGCAAAATCAAAGCCACGCGGGCGGCAAATGATAAAATTGCCGGGGCCAGTCAGCACGACCGCGATAAAGCCCTGGCCGGGCTGAAAAAGCAGGACCCGTCGAAGCAGTACAGTGAGGCGGATATAGAAAATCAGGTTTACCAGAATTTCTATCATCAGGCCTTAACGGAAAGCGGGTTCGGCACCGGCGGCAAGGTGCAGCAGGCCATCCAGGCCGCCACGGCGGCGGTACAGGGCCTGGCGGGCGGCAACATCGGTGCGGCGATTGCCGGCGGAGCGGCACCGTATCTGGCGGAGGTTATTCATAAGATGACCGAAGACAAGACCGTGCCCGGCGGCATCAACGTCGAAGCCAACCTGATGGCGCATGCGGTCGTGGGTGCGGTAGTGGCACAGGCAAGCGGTCACTCCGCTTTGGCCGGAGCAGCAGGCGCAACGGCCGGGGAATTTATTGCGCAGCAGCTGTACCCCGGGACAGACAGAAACCAGCTCACCGAAGAGCAAAAGCAGACGGTCAGCACGCTGGGCACGCTGGCGGCAGGCCTCGCGGGCGGCTTGACGGGAGGGAGCGCCGCCGATACAGTGGCGGGTGCCCAGGCCGGGAAGAATGCGGTGGAGAATAACTGGCTGCACGCAGATCAGGCGCTGGCGTTTGATAAAGAGTTGTCGCAATGCCGGAAATCTGGCGGTGACTGCCAGGCAGTCGTTGATAAATGGAAGCAGGTCAGCGATAAGCAGAGTGCGGAAACCGACGAAAAGCTAAAGGACAATCCACTAACAGCACAGGGAATGCATAAGGAGCTGGCGCAGGGCGGTATTGATGCAACAGAACGTCCGGGCTGGCTGAACCATATCGGCGCAGATGTGATGACCAGCGATGAAGCCAAAGCCTACGTGCAGCAGTGGAATGGACAGGATCTGGCGAAGATAGACGTCAACAGCCCAGGCTGGACTAAGTTTGCGGTGTTTATATCCGATCCTGAAAATCAAGTTGCCATTGGTTCTGTGGCTGGACTTAGTAAGAGCATAATTAATCTTGCTAAGGCAACAGTATCTAATATTTCCCAAAGTGGTGTATCAACCAGCATAAAAAGTATGCAGATTGGTCTGAGAAACCCTCAGCAAGTGGATCAGATTAAAAATGACATGTTATCAAGTAATTACCGATTCACGGCACCTGAAGGCCGTATTGCGGGTTATATAGACAGTAAAGGTAATTACTATATATCAGAGGGAAATCATCGTATGGTTGCTGCTCAGGAAATATACAAGAATACAGGAGATGCTTCTTATATAGAAAAACTACTGCAAAATGGTTCCTGGACTCAGGCAAAAAACGCTCCTGCTGGTGCTAAGCCTATGCCGACAAGGAAATGATGGTTATTTACATGAAAAAAAATGAGATATATGTGAAAATGCTGGCTCTTTCCTTGCCTTATATAAGAAACATCCAGTTTCTTGATAAAAAAGAAAAAGGAAGGGATATGTCGTGTTATTTTGAAGCAGAGTTAGTGCATAATCTGACACATACATTACTTAACCCTGATTTTACTGAGCATGATATATGGTTTTTAAACCATCAGGCGAAATATTATTATGATAAATGTAATGATGATATATCACCAAATTACAATCAACATCTGAAATATATCAGGGAGCTTTTTGAACTTGTGCCAGATACGTTGAAAGTAAAATTGTCATGGCATGGACCTTAAATCAATTATCCCGGCCACCGAGCCGGGATTTTACTTTATAACCAGCCAGTTACCCTTCCCCCGCCAGCCGGATAATCAGCTGCCCCGGTTCGGTGATCACCTCGATCTTCTGCCCGGTCTCAAATCCCAGCTCCGCCATCCAGTGGCCCTTAAGGGTAATGGACGGTGACGGCAGGTGCTTAATATGATCGCGGATATAACCCACGGTATAACGTCTTGATGTTATGGGTATACGTGTCCCTGTCTTATGATGCTAATTAAGCAAGGGAGCGGAAAGCGGCAACCGCGTTACCGTGGATGCCGGACGCAACCTGACCTTAACCAGCGAGCAGGACAGCGATAACTACGACTCAAAACAGCTGAACGCCAGCGCGGGCGGCAGCGTTGGCTTTAGTCCTTCCACCGCTTCTGTCAGCCTGAGCCGGGATAAAATGCACAGCAACTACGACCCGGTCCAGGAGCAGACGGGCATCTTTGCCGGCAAGGGCGGCTTTGATATCACCACCGGTGAACATACCCAGCTCAACGGCGCGGTTATCGGCTCCACCGCCGCCCCGGACAAAACCGCCTCGATACCGGCTCGCTCGGCTTCGGCGATATTGAAAACAAGGCCAGATACCAGGTCGAACACCTGAGCGAGAGCTTCGGCACCGGCGGCAATACAGGCCTGCAGTTCCTCGGGAATGCGGCCGGCATCCTGATGGTGGGCGTCAACGGTAACGGACACGACAGCTCAACCACCAAAGCGGCGGTATCTGACGGCAGCATCATCATCCGTGACGCCAGCGCCCGGCGCCAGGATGTTGCCGGCCTGAGCCGCGACGTGGAGCATGCCAATCAGACGCTCTCCCCTATTTTCAATAAAGAAAAGGAGCAGCAGCGGCTGCAGGAAGCGCAGAAGATAAGCGAAATAGCCTTGCAGGCGGCAGATATTGCGGCGACGCAGGGCAAAATCAAAGCCACGCGGGCGGCAAATGATAAAATTGCCGGGGCCAGTCAGCACGACCGCGATAAAGCCCTGGCCGAACTGAAAAAGCAGGACCCGTCGAAGCAGTACAGTGAGGCGGATATAGAAAATCAGGTTTACCAGAATTTCTATCATCAGGCCTTAACGGAAAGCGGGTTCGGCACCGGCGGCAAGGTGCAGCAGGCCATCCAGGCCGCCACGGCGGCGGTACAGGGCCTGGCGGGCGGCAACATCGGTGCGGCGATTGCCGGCGGAGCGGCACCGTATCTGGCGGAGGTTATTCATAAGATGACCGAAGACAAGACCGTGCCCGGCGGCATCAACGTCGAAGCCAACCTGATGGCGCATGCGGTCGTGGGTGCGGTAGTGGCACAGGCAAGCGGTCACTCCGCTTTGGCCGGAGCAGCAGGCGCAACGACCGGGGAATTTATTGCGCAGCAGCTGTACCCCGGGACAGACAGAAACCAGCTCACCGAAGAGCAAAAGCAGACGGTCAGCACGCTGGGCACGCTGGCGGCAAGCCTCGCGGGCGGCTTGACGGGAGGGAGCGCCGCCGATACAGTGGCGGGTGCCCAGGCCGGGAAGAATGCGGTGGAGAATAATGCGCTGGGCCTGCCGTCCGGCTTGCAGAGTTATGGTCAGGCTGTGGCATCGTGGGACCAGTATGCAGAGACAAACGGACTGACGCCGGAGCAGAAACAGGCCGGGCTGAATAAGCTGGCGCAGGGTGATTTACCCGCCGGACAGAATGCAGCCACGGGGCTGATAACGGCTTGGGGCGCGGGAATGTCCGCTGTGGTTGCGCCCGTACTGTTGCCCTCCGGCGCAACGGCAGGAAGTATCCTGGCAGGCGGGGTTATCAGTGGTGCGGCCAATGTAAGTAATCAGATTACAGGCGATGGCCCGGTAAGCATGACCGATGCACTGATAGCAGCGGGTTCAGGGGCCGTTACGCAGGGTAAAGGGTTCTGGTTTACAGAAGGAGTCAGCGTTATCGGAGCTTACGGTGGGGCGACGTTGCAGGGGAAAGATGCAGTTCCTGCTGTGGCAGGGGCAGCCGTTGGTACTGCGGTTGGTGCGGGCGGAGGTAAAGCTTTGGAAATTGGGAATAAATATTTTCCGGTCATCTCTGATAAAACTGCGGGTATTGCTGGAGCTATTGGCGGTTCTGTAGCCAGTGAAGCAACAGGTAGTAAAGTCGAGAATAAGCTAAAAGATGAGGGGGATAAGAAATGAAACCTCGTACTTATGGTTTGAAATCCCTCCTAATTTTACTAGTAACTTTTGTCGTTATTATGACTATTGCTATTTTATCCGGATGCCTATGTGCTGCAATTTTGGTTTATTTGAAAAATGGCTCTTTCATTTTTGGCTGGCAGGAGGATGTTCTTTTTTCAATTAAAAGAGGCATCGCGGCGGGCATCCCTACAGGAGCAGGTATTTGGATCTTATCTAGGATGAAAGACAAAACTCCTCCCCCCAACTCTAGTGGAGAATAATGCGCTGAGTGATATTACGCAGGCGCAGTCTGAAGGCAAGACGCCGGAGCAGAAGGCGGGTGAGTACGTTGAGGCCGAAAACGAGCGCTATAAGAAGGCAAACTGCGGCGGAATGAGCGCCCAGACCTGCTCGGTGAAGATGTACGAAGAGCGGCGTGAAGCGCTGAAAGACACAGTGTCACTGGGCGCTGACTTCGTGCCAGTCGTGGGTGATATCAAAAGCTTTGCGGAAGCGCAGTCGGCGCTGGATTACCTTGCCGCTGCAATCGGTATAGTTCCTGGCGCAGGTGATGCGGCAGGAAAGGTCATCAGGGCGGCAGAAACGGCGCTGAAGAAAGGCGATGTGGCTGAGGCGTCGAAGCTGATAAATCAGGCTAGTAGTGAGGTATCTGCAACCCTTCCTATGGGTAGCCGATACAATCAAATGAATCAACCTAAAAACCCCTCTTACCAGCCTGTAAGGAATCAACCAGCCACGATCAGTAATAGAGAATATTCTGGTCACGCTTTGGATAGAATGCAGGATAGAGGGATAACACCATCCGTGATTGAAAATGTAATTAAAACGGGTAAATCAACGCCTAGTCGAGGGGGACGACAGTACATTTTGATCCTGAAAACAAGGTATCTGTGGTTACAAATGAATCCGGAAGAGTAGTGACGGTTAAATATGGCGACAAGTAAAAAAGACATTATTTGCGAATATGCGTTAAGTACGTTAAATAACATTACCAGTTTTGCAAAGTTCGTCAGTTATGCCGAAGATCTGGTTCAAGTGGATGAGTTGTTTAGAAATGATCAAAGCAGAGATGACTACCACCAAATATGGTTCGAGCTGGAAATTATTAACGCAGTTGCTTTGTCTGAATGGGAAAACGAAGGATGCCCTCGGGACTGGCAAAATCGTTGGGAATCAGATTATAGACAGGAAGCATCTAATCTAATCGATATGTTACTTAACACATTGAATTAATAATTAAATCCCAACCCTGGCGGTTGGGATTTTACTTTATAGTCAGTAAGTTACCCTTCCCCCGCCAGCCGGATAATCAGCTGCCCCGGCTCGGTGATCACCTCGATCTTCTGCCCGGTATCAAATCCCAGCTCCGCCATCCAGTGGCCCTTCAGGGTAATGGACGGTGACGGCAGGTGCTTAATATGATCGCGGATATAACCCACGGTATAACGTCTTGATGTTATGGGTATACGTGTCCCTGTCTTATGATGCTAATTAAGCAAGGGAGCGGAAAGCGGCAACCGCGTTACCGTGGATGCCGGACGCAACCTGACCTTAACCAGCGAGCAGGACAGCGATAACTACGACTCAAAACAGCTGAACGCCAGCGCGGGCGGCAGCGTTGGCTTTAGTCCTTCCACCGCTTCTGTCAGCCTGAGCCGGGATAAAATGCACAGCAACTACGACTCGGTCCAGGAGCAGACGGGCATCTTTGCCGGCAAGGGCGGCTTTGATATCACCTCCGGTGAACATACCCAGCTCAACGGCGCGGTTATCGGCTCCACCGCCGCCCCGGACAAAAACCGCCTCGATACCGGCTCGCTCGGCTTCGGCGATATTGAAAACAAGGCCAGATACCAGGTCGAACACCTGAGCGAGAGCTTCGGCACCGGCGGCAATACAGGCCTGCAGTTCCTCGGGAATGCGGCCGGCATCCTGATGGTGGGCGTCAACGGTAACGGACACGACAGCTCAACCACCAAAGCGGCGGTATCTGACGGCAGCATCATCATCCGTGACGCCAGCGCCCGGCGCCAGGATGTTGCCGGCCTGAGCCGCGACGTGGAGCATGCCAACCAGACGCTCTCCCCTATTTTCAATAAAGAAAAGGAGCAGCAGCGGCTGCAGGAAGCGCAGAAGATAAGCGAAATAGCCTTGCAGGCGGCAGATATTGCGGCGACGCAGGGCAAAATCAAAGCCACGCGGGCGGCAAATGATAAAATTGCCGGGGCCAGTCAGCACGACCGCGATAAAGCCCTGGCCGGACTGAAAAAGCAGGACCCGTCGAAGCAGTACAGTGAGGCGGATATAGAAAATCAGGTTTACCAGAATTTCTATCATCAGGCCTTAACGGAAAGCGGGTTCGGCACCGGCGGCAAGGTGCAGCAGGCCATCCAGGCCGCCACGGCGGCGGTACAGGGCCTGGCGGGCGGCAACATCGGTGCGGCGATTGCGGGCGGAGCGGCACCGTATCTGGCGGAGGTTATTCATAAGATGACCGAAGACAAGACCGTGCCCGGCGGCATCAACGTCGAAGCCAACCTGATGGCGCATGCGGTCGTGGGTGCGGTAGTGGCACAGGCAAGCGGTCACTCCGCTTTGGCCGGAGCAGCAGGCGCAACGACCGGGGAATTTATTGCGCAGCAGCTGTACCCCGGGACAGACAGGAACCAGCTCACCGAAGAGCAAAAGCAGACGGTCAGCACGCTGGGCACGCTGGCGGCAGGCCTCGCGGGCGGCTTGACGGGAGGGAGCGCCGCCGATACAGTGACGGGTGCCCAGGCCGGGAAGAATGCGGTGGAGAATAACTATCTGAGCAGCAAGCAGATAGATGATTTTGCGGCGAAAGCGAAAGGCTGCGATGCCCGTGGTGACTGCAAACAGATCGTGAAGGAAATGGAAGATCTGAGTCTGGCACAGCGTAATGATCTTATCGTAACTTGTGCTTCCGATGCCGCAGCTTGTAAAGAGAAATACGGTGATATCCCCGCCAACAGCCTATTGGTTCACGAAGCAATAGACAGAGCGCTGGGTGAAGATATTCCGTGGAGTATGAAGAATGATTTATCGGTCTTGCTGATGCAGCAGATGGATGAGTCAGGAATAGTAACCAGTACTGACTTTGCTCAGCAGTTACAGACGATTTATGGCTTAGATAGCCAGAAAGCGGAGATACTGGCTGGTGCAGCAATGGCTGCTGTTACGGGTGGGCTTGGGAAGGCTGGTAAGCTTCCAGCAGTTAATCCAAGCGTAAAAATTGCGACAGGGCAGGCTGTCGGTGCTTTCGAGAAAAGTTTAGCTGGTCTTCCTCCCGGTGAGCGAGTAGCTATCATAAAGCAAACAGCCCCGAAAGTTGCAGCAGAACACGGTATGGTCAAGGATAACCAACTAACTAAAAAAAATGGTGGGCGAGATGTGTATCGGGGGCAAGATGGAAATCTTTATGCGCTGGATACGCAGCATGGGCGATTTGAAGTCGTCAGTCCAAAGGGCAAACATTTAGGTGAAGTTGATTTCTCTATGCAAGTAAGAAAGCCTGCGGATACGTCGGGCGGCCATAATTTGAAGGTGAAATAATGAAGCTTATTGATCGTAGAGAAAAGTTTATATCCAGAGGATCTGCTTTTCGATTACCTGCAGTCTGGCCTTATGAAAAGTTGGTTGATTTTATGGTATTTGAAACGCAGGACGATGAACGTCCATATGGTTTAATTATTTCATCCGGTTACAAGGCTGGCCTATGTTTAGTAAAATTTCCAATGGAAAGTATTTCAGACGAAGGAAATGGATTGAGCACAGAATGGGTTATTAACAACTGGGAAAAATGGATCTACCCAGAATGTAATGTTGAAGATGTTCATATTATTGAGCAATATGTAGCAACTGCTATTGAATGATCAGTATCCCGGCCACCGAGCCGGGATTTTACTTTATAGTCAGTAAGTTACCCTTCCCCCGCCAGTCGGATAATCAGCTGTCCCGGCTCGGTGATCACCTCGATCTTCTGCCCGGTATCAAATCCCAGCTCCGCCATCCAGTGGCCCTTCAGGGTAATGGACGGTGACGGCAGGTGCTTAATATGATCGCGGATATAACCCACGGTATAACGTCTTGATGTTATGGGTATACGTGTCCCTGTCTTATGATGCTAATTAAGCAAGGGAGCGGAAAGCGGCAACCGCGTCACCGTGGATGCCGGACGCTACCTGACCTTAACCAGCGAGCAGGACAGCGATAACTACGACTCAAAACAGCTGAACGCCAGCGCGGGCGGCAGCGTTGGCTTTAGTCCTTCCACCGCTTCTGTCAGCCTGAGCCGGGATAAAATGCACAGCAACTACGACTCGGTCCAGGAGCAGACGGGCATCTTTGCCGGCAAGGGCGGCTTTGATATCACCACCGGTGAACATACCCAGCTCAACGGCGCGGTTATCGGCTCCACCGCCGCCCCGGACAAAAACCGCCTCGATACCGGCTCGCTCGGCTTCGGCGATATTGAAAACAAGGCCAGATATCAGTTACGCCCGTCGCTTCTGCGGCCCCGCCATCATCCGGATAAACTCAGTAATCTGCCGCTGCTTGCGGGCGGACGGCTTACCGCACACCTGGCGCAGCGCCTGCATCACCTCCGGCTCCGCGATGGCGGTTTAACCGTCAGTATCAGGCAGTCCGGCAGCACCCGCACGTTAACCGCCGTGCCGGTATCAAACCCCGCCGCCCTTCAGCGCCACGGCGGGCGATGGCGCAAAGGTGCCCGATCGCGGACGTAGCCCACGGCATATGCCTTATTTTGGTTAGGGGTGTAGCCGCTCCTCACTTGATTATATTCGCAGCCGGCAGCAGAGCTGTGATGTCAACCTGCTGCCGGCGCAGATCACCCGGGCACCCGACGGGCAAATGAATGCCGCAGCGCTTCCGCTGGCGTGGGTATTAATGTGGGTGGATGAGGAAAGCGTAATGACGCTCAATACCAGCAGAACAGAAACAAGCCAGTCTGGATGCCAGTCAAGCAATGCATAAGGGCAAGTCAAGGCTGGCGCCGGGATCGGTCTTATGCACAGTCATCGGGAAGCTTTGCAGCAACGCCTTAAGCCATCAAATTCAAGCGAGTAACTTCCTCAACGTGCTGATATCAATCTTTTGCTGCTGCCAGTGCACCTGTCCTCTGCTAAACCATCGCCAAACTGCTGGCTTAGCCTGCCCTGTTTGCAGAGTTCATTAGCCGCTTTATCAATATCCAAAACAGGATCCTCCCGGCTGGCACTCACATCGCGCTTCTGCCACCGCTCAGAGGTATCATCCGGGGTAGCAGAAAGAGTTCAGGGAATTCTGGCCGTCAGTAAGAGAATTAGCTTATACACCGCGAAGAAAATTTCACTTCAAGCAATGACAATATTTCCGCAGTTGATATCGTTGACATTAAGATTTTCGCGTTAATAACGAATAAAAAATTAATAGTGAAATTAATTAATAAAACATAACCTTGTTATTAATTAACAGCCCAACACTTCCTTTACTCTTAATAAATCATTTGATAGATTCGTTTTCGTTCACGCAGCGTAAATTAACCTCATCGCCCCTGCATTTCAGGTATTAGCTAAGTGGCATGGCGCTTTTTGCGTTATTTTATCAAGCTGTGGGTTAGCGAAAAAAACTCCTCTTTCAAGAGGGAACTTCAATATAAGCAATAAGGATATAGCAATGAATGTAAAAATTATGGCAATTGTTTTAGCCTTTAGCGCTCTGCCGGCCAGCTTGTTGGCGCGTGCAGACAGCCATGCTCTGTCAATCGGCTATGCGCAAAGCCGGGTGCAGGATTTTAATAATCTGCGAGGTGTTAACGTCAAGTATCGCTATGAGCCGGAATCTTTGCTCGGCGTCATCACGTCATTCAGCTATATGTCTGCTGGAGGAAACGTGTTTGATTCGTCCAGTTGGGAGGACACGTATTACGACGATAGTGTAAAAGTAAAATACTTTTCGTTGCTTGTTGGTCCGGCTTACCGTATTAACAAACATGTTTCACTTTATGCCGTTGGTGGTATAAGTAACGGTAAATCCGCTCTGACACAGAACTACCGCCATAGTAATTATACATATACTGAAAATTCGACTGATAACACGACTTCATTAGCTTATGGTGCTGGTGTTCAGATTAACCCTCTGGAAAACATTGTCCTCGATATTAGCTATGAAGGAAGTAAACTGCAGCAAACAAAAATCAACGGCTTTAGTATGGGTATTGGCTATCATTTCTGAATCTACTATCTGTCATCTCTCGGTCAGAGGAAACTAAAATTGAAATGGCCACAGGATGCTTATGTTAAACTGAGCATCCTGTCCATACCATCCTGTTACGCCTGTACATTTCATAGAAATATCAAAAAAATCAATCCGCTTTAGGGTCTGCTGAACATATCTTAACTTGTCATCACCTGCGATTTCCGCGACACAATATCTTATATCGCTGCTTACCAATAAAGGTGGTTAAGCAATGGCGGCAATAAATGAGGTCGCCAGATGCAATCAGTCCATATCAGATGTCGCCTTCCTGATTTCTACCAGGCAGCTCATGGCGTTGGGGCCTTGTGTCAGTGATGAGGTGCCGATATCCAGCGTCAGTACATTCGGATTACCGGCGCGATCGTAATTCCGCCACGCTTTGCCAAATCCCGGGTCAAACCACGCCCCGGTGGCGATCAGCACCACCCGCGGACTGACGCCGTCGGTAATACGCACACCGGCCTGCATATGTCCGCGATCGTTAAAGACATCAATCACGTCACCGTCACTGATGCCGCGTAGCGCTGCATCCTGCGGGTGCATTGACAGGGTTTCACGCCCACGGATTTTGTTGGCCTGTACGCCGGGCGTGGCATCCATCTGGCTATGCAGACGGTCATGGGGCTGAATCGAAATCATATGCAGCGGGAAGCGCTGACCGATTTCCGCTCCCAGCCACTCCTGCGGCGGCTGCCATTCCGGGTGTGGAGCGAAATCGGTCAGCTGATATCCGGCGATGGTTTCACTAAATAGCTCAATTTTACCGCTGGCAGTATCAATCGGATGCCTGAACGGGTCCTGGCGGAAGTCAGCCATAAATACCCACGGCTTATCCGGCTGCGGGATCTCAACGTGGCCCTGCTGCCAGAAGGTTTCGAACGCCGGGAAAACGATACCTTTGCCAGCGTGAGCCAGCGCACACTGCTGGTAAAGATATTCTATCCACGCCATTTCATCGCGTTTTTCGGTATAGCTGTCGCGGTACCCCAGACGCTCCGCCAGATCGGCAAAGATATCAAAATCGTTGCGCGCCTGATGCCGGGGTGCTATCGCCTGATGCATCGCCAGCACAAAGCGGTCCTTCGACGATCCGCCAATATCATTGCGCTCCAGTGAGGTGGTCACCGGCAGAACGATATCTGCCATCTGCGCGGCAGGCGTCCAGACGATATCCTGCACCACCACCGTATCGGGGCGCTGCCAGCCAGCAACCAGCCGGTTTAGCTGTTGATGATGATGGAAAGGGTTGCCCCCGGCCCAGTGGATCAGATGGATATCCGGGTAGGTATGGCTCTGCCCCTGGAAGCTATATTCCGCGCCGGGATTAAGCAACATATCGCTGATGCGCGCCACCGGGATAGCCTGGCTGGCAATCGGATTTACTCCGGTCGACATCAACGGAGAAGGTCCCTCCGTACGTGGGTTGCCCACGCTGTTCATTGAGCCGTGACCAAAAGAGAAGCCCGCCCCCGGCAAACCCGGCTGGCCAAGCATGGATGAGAGCGCAATCATCATCCAGTACGGCTGTTCGCCACGGTGGGCGCGCTGTACTGAATAAGAGCAGGTGATAAAGCTACGTTTGCCGCACAGCTGCCGCGCCAGCAGGGCGATACGTGCTGCCGGGATGGCGGTGATGCGACTTGCCCACTGCGGGGTTTTAGGCTGACCGTCACTTTCGCCCAGCAGATAGGCGCGCAGCTGCGGGTACCCACACAGTGCGATTGCAGGAAAGCCCTATCAACCGCAGCCAGGCGTTCGATTTCGTAGCCGAGTGACAACATCAGCGCCACGTCGGTATTCGGACGAATGGGGATCCACTCGGCGTTAACAAATTGCGGGCAATTGTCGCGCATCGGGCTGATATTGATTACCGGGGTGCCTTTTGCCGCCAGCTGCAGCAGCGCGGGCTTCAGACTGTGCTCCCCCGCTCCACCGGATGCCACCTGGCCGTTCTTCAGCGCCAGCCCGCCAAAGGCGATAAACAGCTCACAGTGTTCCACCACGCTGGGCCAGTCGGTGACGCGCCCGGTCAGCGGCAAATAAGTACCGATCACATAAGGCAGAAAGAACTGTGCCGCTCCCCAGCTGTAATTACCCTGCTGATCAATGCCACCACCGCCAAGGTTGTAAAAGCGCCTGACCAGCGTGCGGGCGTGGTTAACGCGCCCGGCAGAAGACCAGCCGTAGGAACCGCTAAAGATGCCGCTGGCACCATAGCGCTCACGCACTCGCCGGTTCTCATCCGCCACCAGATCCAGCGCGGTTTCCCAGTCTACCGCGACAAAATCCTCGCGACCACGCAGGGTACGGTCGCTTTTTTCGCGCGATTTAAGCCACGAGCGGCGCACCATCGGCTGACGGATGCGTTTATCCGAATAGACCAGCTCGGGGATGGAGTTCAACATGGGCGACGGGTCGCGATCGGCAAAAAAAGGCTCACAGCGTAGCAGTTTCCCCTTTGCAACGACGGCGCTGAAAGCTCCCCAGTGGGCAAGATGTGGCACTTTTTTGATCGTCATAGCAGGTTCCATTGGGCAGTTTTTTTGCCGACTCAGAGTAGCATTTTTCCCGAAGCCACATCACGCACCGTTTATCTTCAGAATTGGCACCGGGGCGATCCTGGCAGGCTTGCAGTCACCGACGCTTTCCGCAACACTAAGTGAAATGTAAACGCTTACCCAGGAAGGTTTTTCTTCGATGGCTACGATAAAGGATGTTGCCAGGCTCGCCGGCGTTTCGGTAGCCACCGTCTCCCGCGTGATTAATCACTCGCCTAAAGCCAGTGAAAGTTCCCGCCTGGCCGTCACCAGCGCGATGGCGTCTTTACAGTATCACCCCAACGCCAACGCCCGTGCGCTTGCCCAGCAGTCCACCGAGACGATCGGGCTGGCGGTTGGTGATGTGTCCGATCCCTTTTTCGGCGCAATGGTGAAGTCGGTGGACGAAGTGGCCTGGCAGACCGGTAACTTCCTACTGATTGGTAATGGCTATCACGATGAGCAAAAAGAGCGTCAGGCGATAGAGCAACTGATCCGCCATCGCTGCGCTGCGCTGGTGGTCCATGCCAAAAAGATCCCTGATGACGAACTGCAATCGCTGATGAGGCAGATCCCCGGCATGGTGCTGCTGAACCGCGTACTCCCGGGCTTTGAAACACGCTGCATCGCGCTGAATGACCGCTACGGCTGCTGGCTGGCAACGCGTTATCTTATCCGTCAGGGGCACCAGAATATTGCCTTTATCTGTTCGAATCACGCCATTTCCGATGCCACCGACCGCCTGCAGGGCTACCACGATGCGCTCAGGCAACACCACCTGCCGTGTAGCGATCGGCTGGTCGCCTTTGGTGAACCGGACGAAGTCGGTGGCGAGCAGGCAATGACCGAACTGCTCGGCCAGGGCAAAACCTTCAGCGCGGTCGCCTGTTACAACGATTCCATGGCGGCCGGGGCGCTGGCGGTATTGAACGATAATGGCGTACGGGTCCCGGAAGAGATGTCTTTGACAGGCTTTGATGATGTGCTGGTTGCGCGCTATGTCCGCCCGCGCCTGACGACTATCCGCTATCCTGTTGTGCAGATGGCTAAGCAGGCGGCCCTGTTGGCATTAGCACTGGCCCACGGCCAGCCGCTGCCGGAAGTGACAAATCTGTTCAGCCCAACCCTGGTACGCCGCCATTCGGTGGCTGCGCCGTCGGGCTGATAGCGCCCGGCTTTAGCGGGAAGCGGCCGCCAGCTAATCTTGGTGCCGCTTCCCCGGCCGCGCAGTCAGCTCACAGGCCGTTAAAACTCCAGCGCCAGCAGTTCGGCCACGGTTTGGGCGCGGCGGATCTGACGCGGCTGGCCGTTTTCAAATAACACTTCCGCCAGCAGCGGGCGGCTGTTGTAGTTGGACGACATCGAAGCGCCATAAGCGCCGGTATCATGGAATACCAGATAATCCCCCACCTGCACCGTCGGTAGCGCACGGGTTTCCACCTTGCCGCCTTCCAGCTGGGTAAATACGTCACCGGATTCGCACAGCGGTCCTGCCACCACGCTTTCCACGGTATTCACCTCATCCAGCGCCCGGCCATCGCCAGCTATCGCAGAGATATGATGGTAGCTGCCATACATCGACGGGCGCATCAGATCGTTAAACCCGGCATCGGCTAACACAAAGTGACGGCTGCCCATATTTTTGACCGCCCGTACCTGGCTTATCAGCACGCCGGATTCCGCCACCAAAAAACGACCCGGTTCTATTTCCAGCTTCACCGGGTGGCCAAGATGGCGTTCCACGCGCTGACGCGCCGCATCCCACAGGCCGAAATAGTGTTGGGTATCAATGGTCTCTTCACCAAAACGATACGGGACAGACAGCCCGCCGCCCGCCGAGATCGCCTGCAAATCCTGACCAAAGCTGATGATGTGATTTACCATCGCATCACAGACTTGCTCCAGATGCGCGTAGTCCACGCCGGATCCGATATGCATATGGATCCCCACCAGCTGCAGCTGATATGTCTCAATGGCTTCCAGCGCCAGCGCCATATCGCCATACCAGATGCCGTGCTTGCTGTTCTCGCCGCCGGTATTGGTTTTTTGACTGTGACCGTGACCAAAACCCGGGTTGACGCGCAGCCAGACGGGGTGTCCGGCAGAAACCTGACCCAACTGATGCAGCATATCGACAGAACCGGCATTGACCGGTATTTTCAGCTCGGCAACCCTTGCCAGCGTAGGCTTATCAAGCAGATCGGCGGTAAATACAATCTCATCGCCCCCTGTCAGGTACCCGGCGGCCAGCGCACGTTCGATTTCGCCCAGCGATACCGAGTCTACCTTCACGCCCGCCGCCCGCATCAGGCGCAGAATATGAATGTTTGAACAGGCTTTCTGCGCGAAACGCACCACGTCGAACTGCTGCAACTGGCTGATGCGTTCGCCAATGATACTGGCGTCATATGCCCAGAAAGGGCCGCCATATTGGCGTGCCAGCGGCAGCAAATTTTCAACGGTCAAAGCGGTAGTGGTATCGGTAAGCAGGCGCGGCATAAAACGGTCTCCGTTAGTTGATGGCGCTATTAAGCCACAGCGGAAACCGGGAGAAAAATATCTGTTTTATCTCACTCTATTCATCCATGATATGGCATAACCCCCTTTGTTGAGCGAGAGTCAGTGATGGCCGGCGTTTCACTGCGTCATATCGAGATTTTTCATGCGGTGGTTACCACCGGTAATTTAACCGAGGCGGCTGCGCTGCTGCACACCTCGCAGCCTACCGTGAGCCGTGAGCTGGCCCGCTTCGAAAAGCTGATCGGCCTGCAGCTATTTGAACGGGTGCGCGGACGCCTGCAGCCAACGGTGCAGGGCTTGAGCCTGTTTGAGGAAGTGCAACGATCCTGGTACGGGCTGGACCGCATTCTCAGTGCGGCAGAAGGACTGCGGCAATTTCGCCAGGGCGAGCTGTCGCTTGCCTGTCTGCCGGTCTTCGCCCAGTCGCTGCTGCCGCTGCTGTGCCAGCCGTTTATGCAGCGTTATCCCGATCTGAGCCTGAATATTATTCCGCAAGAATCGCCGCTGCTGGAAGAGTGGCTGTCGGCCCAGCGCTATGACCTGGGGCTGACCGAAACCACGCATACTCCGGCAGGTACCGAGCGCTGCGCCCTGTTCACCGGTGATGAAGTCTGCGTACTGCCACAGGGCCATCCGTTGGCCGGGCGCAACTGTCTGACACCACAGGACTTTGCCAGCCAAAACTATATCAGCCTGTCACGCAGCGACAGCTACCGGCAGCTGCTGGACGCGATGTTTAATGAACAGGGAGTACAGCGGCGCATGGTGATGGAAACGCACAGCGCGGCTTCAGTCTGTTGTATGGTCAGGGCGGGGGTCGGCGTGTCGATTGTCAATCCGCTGACGGCGCTTGATTACGCCGACAGCGGAGTGGTGATTCGGCGTTTCAGCGTCGCGGTGCCGTTCACCGTCAGTTTAATCCGACCACGCCACCGGCCGGCATCCGCACTGGTTGAGGCTTTCAGCCAGCATCTGCATCAGCAGATTGGGCTGTTCAGCCAACGCCTGCAGCAGCATCTCAATTAAACCTTTATGGCCAGCGGCCGCGTGCGTATGCCATGGAAGGTATACAGGCAGACCAGCAGGCCGATGGCCGCCATTATCGCTGCCGCCAGCGGTACCGCCGTCAGGCCGTAACCGCCACCGATTGCCGCGCCGCCAACCCAGGCACCAAGAGCATTACCAAGGTTGAATGCGGTGATGTTGAGCGTCGACACCAGGTGCGGTGCGTCCTTACCGTGGCGCACCACGTTTATCTGCAGTGCCGGCATCATCGAGAAAATGGCCATTGCCCAGAAGAACAGGGTGATTTCCGCTGGCCAAAAAGAGTGGCTGGTCCAGCTAAACAGCAGTGAAAACACGGCAATCAGCGTAAAACTGAGGATCAGGCTAAATGATATCTTCCAGTCTGCCAGCTTGCCGCCCAACAGATTACCGATGGTCAGACCAATCCCCATCAGAAACAGCGTCCAGCTGACGCCGCGCTGACTGATGCCGGTAACCTGTAACAGTAAAGGAGCAACATAGCTGAACAGCGAGAACATCGAAGCGGCAAAGCACATCGACATCAGTAGCGACAACCATAATTTGCCATTCTTCAGCGCGCTAAATTCCGAGGCGAGATGCACCGTTTTTTCATCACGCTGAGCCGGCAGGCTGGCAATCAGTCCAGCAAACGCCAGCACGCCGGTCACCGCCACGCACAGGAAGGTCGTGCGCCAGCCGAACGTTTGCCCCACCCAGGTTCCCAGCGGTACGCCAAGGACATTGGCCAACGTCAGGCCGGTGAACATCAGCGCCACCGCTGATGCCTGCCTGCCCGGAGCCACCAGTCTGGCCGCTACCACCGCGCCAATGCCGAAGAACGCACCGTGACACAGTGCCGTGACCACGCGGGCCAGCATGAGCAGGTTGTAATTCCATGCCAGTGAACCGATCGTGTTGCCGACTATAAAGATCGCCATCAGCAGCATCAGCGCGTGTTTACGCGGGAGCCTGGCAGTAAGCAGCGTCATGATCGGCGCACCGATGGCCACGCCGAGTGCATAACCACTAATTAGCCAGCCCGCAGACGGTATAGAGATTTGCAGGTCACTCACTACTTCCGGCAACAGCCCAATCATGACAAATTCGGTGGTGCCAATCGCGAAGGCACACAGCGCCAGCGCCAGTAATGAAACAGGCATCTCATACACTCCAAAAAATAGAAAATCGCCTGCTGCGCGCAGAGGACGATAAAAGTTAAAAAAAACAGTTCATGCCGTGCCGCAACGTAGTTAAGAGCAATAGTTTGATCTACGTCACATCAAGACATTAAAGCATAGCTGAATGAGGGCTGACAGCCTGCGATTGGCAAGAGTTTATTGCCTGAGAGGCAAGAATGGCTCATCTGATGAATAAGCTCATGTTCTGAATCTGACAGATCAGTGCCCGCAACTATTTTCGCGGGTATCCTCGTTACAGCCCTGTTTTATCAATTTCATCCCTTTTTCTTAAGGGAAATTTCATCTTTCCCCGATATCATCACATCATCAGGTTCAATTAATGTCTCTGTGTTTTAGCTGTTAACCTTGCAATTTCATTAAAGTTATAAGGCAAATTTCCGATAGCAATAGATATGAGTATGGATATCCATGCACCACCCGATAAATATGACCAAGGAATCATCATGCGTTATCCCCTGTGCCTGCTGGCCCTCTTACTGGGGGGATGTTCAGTTGGCGATTATCACTACAGCAGTGAAGCCCATGATCGCGTCGATATGACGATGACCGGCATCCCAACAGTGCTGGGTTTAGGCACACTGGGAACCACTATTCCTTTGACGGCAGAATACAGCCTGACCGCAGCCCATGTGGCGAAATATTCCCTGTACCGCGTCAAGGCATACCACCCTGATTGCGACCTGGCCGTGGTTTACCACAAAAATTCGCCAAACCCGCAGCCAAAATTCCGTAACGGCATGATTGGCGACAAGATCAATATGTATGGCTACAGTTTTCTCTCGGCGATGCCGGTGGCCTCCAGTGGGACTAATCTGATCAATACCGGTCTGACAGATAGCTGGAACAAAGCCAGCTGTGTGGTCGTCGCGACCAATGCAGGCGTGGTTCAGGGAATGTCCGGGGGCGCGGTGTATAACGCTTCTGACGATTCCATCGCCGGGGTGATTGTCGGCTACGCCAGCAGCATTAAAGATAAGAAAACCGGAAAAAACCTGTATAAGGACGTTTCATTGTATGTTCCCTATACACGGTTTAAAGACTGGCTCGACAACGCGACAAAATCCTGAGCCAGCCAGTATGGATTTCAGCGAGCATCAACGCCGCAGCGGCAGCCGCATGGATTGCGGCGGTGTTAAATACTGAAACCGGGCAGTCCTCCGCATGCGGTAGCTGCCCAATGCCGCTGTCGCCAGAGATCACACCATCAGCGCGGCAATAACCTGCTGAAAACGGGCATTTGATGCGTCGCTAAATTGCCGCTGGCAGCGTCCTTTAATGATAACCGGTTCATCCCCGGGCGCTTACCTGCCCGTAGAAGCTGCGTTTCAACACCGTGCTGTGCCGCCAACGGCCCACGATAAAACCCCGTTTCACGCAGCCATATTTTGCGGCTGTGACCGGGCGCTCACTACGGACAACGCTTAAGCCAAGGGCAAAAAAAAGGCCAGCTGAACGCTGGCCGGATAATGCGGACAGCGCTACTTGCTGCCCGGGCGCAGCGCCGGGAACAGGATCACATCGCGGATAGTATGGCTGTTGGTAAACAGCATCACCATACGGTCGATGCCGATGCCTAAACCGGCGGTTGGCGGCAGGCCATGCTCCAGCGCGGTCACGTAATCTTCGTCGTAGAACATCGCTTCATCGTCACCCGCGTCTTTGGCATTCACCTGCTGCAGGAAACGTTCCGCCTGGTCCTGTGCATCGTTAAGCTCTGAGAAACCGTTACCAATTTCACGGCCACCGATAAAGAACTCAAAGCGGTCAGTGATTTCAGGATCGACATCGTTACGACGCGCCAGCGGAGAGACTTCAGCCGGATATTCGGTAATAAAGGTTGGCTGGATCAGATGTTCTTCCGCGGTTTCTTCGAAGATCTCGGTCACCACGCGGCCCAGCCCCCAGCTCTTCTCAACGTTAATCCCCAGCGACTGGGCGATGGCGACTGATTTATCGAAGTCGGCCAGATCGGCCAGATCGGTCTGCGGACGATATTTCAGTATCGCTTCTTTCATCGTCAGTTTTGCGAAGGGCTGACCAAAGTCAAACTGCTGGTCGCCATAAGGCACTAAGGTACTGCCCAGCACGTTCTGCGCCAGCGTACGAAACAGGCTTTCGGTCAGTTCGATCAAATCTTCGTAGTCAGCATACGCCATGTAGAGTTCCATCATGGTGAACTCCGGGTTATGCCGCGGCGAAATACCTTCGTTACGGAAGTTACGGTTGATTTCGAACACGCGGTCGAAACCGCCCACCACCAGACGCTTCAGATACAGCTCCGGGGCAATACGCAAGTACATATCAAGATCCAGCGCATTGTGATGAGTGATAAACGGCCGGGCAGACGCGCCGCCCGGGATCGCCTGCATCATCGGGGTTTCCACTTCCATAAAGTCGCGGCCCACCATAAAGTTGCGGATACCGGCCATAATCTGCGAGCGAACTTTAAACGTGTTGCGTGAATCGTCATTAGCAATCAGGTCGAGATAACGCTGACGGTAGCGGGTTTCCTGATCCGCCAGGCCGTGGAACTTATCCGGCAGCGGACGCAGCGCTTTGGTCAGCAGACGCAGTTCGCTACAGTGGATCGACAGCTCGCCGGTTTTGGTCTTGAACAACTTACCGCGTGCGCCGAGGATATCGCCGAGATCCCACTTTTTGAACTGCTCGTTATAGATGCCTTCCGCCAGATCGTCACGGGACACGTACAGCTGAATGCGGCCGCCTACATCCTGTAAGGTGACGAAAGAGGCTTTGCCCATAATACGACGCGTCATCATACGGCCCGCAACGCTGACTTCTATACCCAGCTCTACCAGCTCTTCGTTCTCCTTGCCGTCAAATGCGGCGTGCAGCTGGTCAGAGGTGCGATCGCGACGGAAATCGTTGGGGAACGCCACGCCGGCTGCGCGCAGAGCCACCAGCTTTTCGCGCCGCGCTTTCAATTCGTTGTTCAGCTCAAGTGCGGCGTCCGGGGCCTGCGGTTGTTGTTCAGACATGTGAGTTCCTTATAAACCTGCTTTCAAACTTGCTTCAATGAAACGATCCAGATCGCCATCCAGAACCGCCTGAGTATTACGCGTCTCTACGCTGGTACGCAGATCCTTGATGCGGGAGTCGTCCAGCACGTAAGAGCGGATCTGGCTGCCCCAGCCAATGTCAGACTTGTTGTCTTCCGCCGTCTGCTTATCCGCATTTTTCTTCTGCATCTCGTATTCGTACAGCTTGGCACGCAGCTGCTTAAATGCCTGATCTTTGTTTTTATGCTGAGAACGGTCGTTCTGACACTGCACCACAATGTTGGTCGGTAAGTGGGTAATACGCACCGCCGATTCGGTTTTGTTAACGTGCTGGCCACCGGCACCGGAGGCGCGGTAAACGTCGATACGCAAATCGGCCGGATTGATTTCGATATCAATATTGTCGTCCACTTCCGGATAGATAAACACCGAGCTGAACGAGGTATGACGACGGCCACCGGAGTCGAACGGGCTTTTGCGCACCAGGCGATGCACGCCGGTTTCAGTACGCAGCCAGCCGAACGCGTAGTCACCGATGATCTTGATGGTAGCGGATTTAGTCCCGGCAACTTCACCATCTGACTCTTCAATAATTTCGGTTTTAAAGCCTTTGGCCTCTGCCCAGCGCAGATACATACGCAGCAGCATGCTGGCCCAGTCTTGCGCTTCGGTGCCGCCGGAACCGGCCTGGATATCCATATAGCAGTCGGCGCTGTCATATTCGCCAGAAAACATGCGGCGGAATTCCAGCTCGCCAAGCTTCTTGTCCAGCCCGTCAAGTTCGGCGACCGCCTCATTGAAGGTATCTTCGTCTTCTGCTTCCACCGCCAGCTCCAGCAGGCCGGAAACATCTTCCAGCCCCTGAGTCATCTGGTCGAGCGTTTCGACCACCGCTTCTAATGCGGAGCGTTCTTTACCCAGCGCCTGTGCGCGATCGGGTTCATTCCAGACGTCAGGCTGTTCTAATTCAGCGTTAACTTCCTGCAAGCGTTCTTTCTTAGCATCGTAGTCAAAGATACCCCCTGAGCACGGTACTGCGCTCGGTGAGATCCTGAATACGGTTTTTTACCGGATTAATTTCAAACATGATTTTGAGATCTTATTAGGTGATCGAAAAGGACTTAAATATAACCACGCAGTTTAACTGAAATAGCGCACGGTTTGTAGTATTGAACACGCTGCCTGGCCGCGCTGCCATGAAATGAAGGACCCGTATGTCGGTCACCGATGCCCTGCTGGCCTTTACCTTTGCTGCTGCTCTGCCACCAGTTATCGGGCAAGGGGAAAAAACGGTTGTGCCGCCAGGCTGGCGCTAAGCCGCCGACCGGGGCGATCCCGGACGGCTAAACTACAGCGCCCGGTTAAACTACAGCGCCCAGAGATGGTCAATAATCAGCTGCACATTGCGGTTACCACGATACTCATTAACGTCGAGCTTGTAGGCCAGTTCGACCTGCTTCACGGCTGGATCCGGCCACAGCGCGGTATCAACGTTAAAAGCGATACCGTCCAGCAGCGGGCCGCCGCCAAGCGGCTCAACCATCACCTTGAGGTGGCGTTCCCCCACCAACCGCTGCTGTAGCAGCTTAAACTTGCCGTCGAAGGTCGGTTCCGGGAATGCCTGCCCCCATGGCCCGGCGTCACGTAGCAGTTCCGCCGTGGGCAGCGTTAACTCTTGCGCCATCAGCTCACCATCGGACCACACCACGCCCTGTAGCGATTCCGCATCCAGCCAGTCGCCAACCAGATCCGCAAAACGCTGACGAAACTCGTCAAATTTTGCCTCTTGCAGTGACAAACCCGCCGCCATCGCATGCCCGCCGAATTTGACGATCAGCCCCGGATGCAGCGTATCCAGCCGCTCAAGAACGTCACGCATATGCAGCCCGGCAATCGAACGCCCGGAGCCTTTCAGCATGCCGTCCCCAGCCGGCGCGAAAGCGATCACCGGACGGTGAAAACGCTCTTTCAGCCGGGAGGCAAGAATACCAACCACGCCCTGATGCCATTCAGGATGATACATGGCAATGCCCAGCGGCAGCGCTTCGCTGGCGCTCTCCAGACGGTTGCACAGCGTCAGCGCTTCCGACTGCATCCCTTGCTCTATCTCTTTACGCGTTTGGTTGAGCGCATCCAGTTCGCTGGCCAGCATGCGTGCCTGTGCGAGATCCTCACTGAGCAGCAGCGCCACCCCAACCGACATATCGTCCAGCCGACCGGCTGCGTTCAGCCGTGGCCCGAGGGCAAAGCCTAAATCGCTGGCGGCCAGCTGCCGCGCATCGCGATTGGCGATCTCCAACAGGGCGCGTATGCCGGGACGGCACTTGCCGGCGCGAATGCGGCTCAACCCCTGCCATACCAGGATGCGGTTGTTGGCATCCAGCGGCACCACATCAGCAACGGTGCCGAGCGCCACTAAATCCAGCAGTTCCGCCAGGTTCGGCAAGGTGTTTACGCCGTCGTCACGCAGCCGGGCGCGCAGCGCCAGCATCAGATAAAACGCCACGCCTACCCCCGCCAGCGCCCGCGAAGGGAAGGCGCAGTCACTGAGATTGGGGTTCACAATGGCGTCCGCATCCGGCAGGATCTCGCCCGGTAAATGGTGATCGGTGACAATCACCGCAATACCTTTTTGATGGGCCAGCGCTACGCCGGCAAGCGATGAAATACCGTTATCGACGGTAACGATCAGCTGCGCCCCGCGTACCGCCGCCTGTTCCACCACTTCAGGGCTAAGACCGTAGCCGTCATCAAAGCGGTTTGGCACCAGATATTTGACGTTCTGAGCGCCCATACCGCGCAGTGACAGCACGGTTAGCGCCGTACTGGTCGCGCCGTCGGCATCGAAATCACCCACGATCATAATGCACAGGTTGTCGAGCAACGCTTTTTGCAGGATGGTTACGGCTTGATCAATACCACTAAGAGATTGAAAAGGGTGAAGATTTTTCGCACCCCGTTCCAGTTCACAGGCACGGGAGACGCCGCGATGGGCGTAAAGACGGCGTAATAACGTGTGCAGATCGGCGGGGAGTGCGGCAACGTCCGCCGCCTCACGGCGACGGAGTTCAGTTTTACTGTTCACAAAAATCAGCCACCATTTTTCTGGCCGTCAAGGAATTTCTTCAGTTCCTGCGCTCCCTGATAGCCAGGCACCAGCGTGCCGTCCTGCAACAGCATAGCCGGAGTACCCTGAATACCGTACTGGGCGCCCAGTGTATAATGCTGTGACAGGTCAATCTTACAGTCAGCCGCTTTCACCTCATCACCTTTCATCGCCGCATCAAGCGCCTTGTTACGGTCGGCGGCACACCAGATGGATTTCATCTTTTTCGCCACCGGGCCTTCCATCCCTTCACGCGGGAAGGCCAGATAGCGCACGGTGATCCCCAGAGCATTGTAGTCCGCCATCTGCTGATGCAGTTTATGACAGTAGCCACAGGTGATATCGGTAAACACCGTGACCACGTACTGCTCTTTCGGCGCTTTGTAGACGATCATCTCTTTGCTTAGCGCTTCCACTTTCTTTTCCAGCAGCTTGTTGGTGACGTTAACCGGATGGCTGCCGCTGACATCATAGAGCGGCCCCTGAATAAAATGTTTGCCGTCGTCGGTGACGTACAGTACACCGCTTTCGCTTAGCACGGTTTTAAATCCCGCCAGTGGCGAAGGTTGGATCTCAGTCTGTTGTAAGCCCAGTTTGCTTAACGACTGCCGGATAGATGCATCATCAGCGTTTGCCAGTCCACTGACTGCGGCTAATAATACTGAAAGTAACAGGTAATGCTTTTTCATAACTATGTCCTTATCGCCTCTTATACAGGCTTTTTTGCGCTCATTCAGGCGCGTGGATGGTGTTGCTGATGCAGCTGCCGCAGGCGCTCTGTCGCTACATGTGTATAAATCTGTGTCGTTGATAAATCGCTGTGACCTAATAACATCTGTACGACACGCAAATCTGCCCCGTGGTTCAGCAAATGGGTTGCAAAAGCATGACGCAGAACGTGGGGTGACAGTTTTTCGCTGTCAATGCCTGCCAGTGTGGCGTAATGCTTGATGCGATGCCAGAAGGTTTGACGCGTCATTTGTTTCGCACGATTACTGGGGAACAACACGTCAATCGTCTGTCCATTGAGCAGCCACGGGCGGCCGTACTCAATAAACTGCTCGATCCAGTGCACCGCCTCTTCCCCCATCGGTACCAGACGTTCCTTATTTCCTTTACCCATCACCCGTACCACCCCCTGACGAAGGCTGATATCGCTCAGGGTCAAACCGACCAGTTCAGTCACGCGCAGACCGGTGGCGTACAGCAGTTCCAGCATCGCCTTATCGCGCAGTTCAATCGGCAGATCGAGGCAAGGTGCCTGTAACAGCCTTTCTACCTGGGCTTCCGACAGATCCTTCGGCAGGCGCTGCGGCAGCTTGGGTGAGGAGAGCAGCGCGCTGGGGTCGTCATCACGCAGCTTTTCCCGATACAGATATTGAAACAGACGGCGCATGGCGCTAAGCAGGCGCGCAGAACTGCTGGCTTTATAACCCCCCTCCAGGCGCTGCGCAAGAAACTCCTGCAGATTGGCTACCTCCACATTCAACAGCGACAGCTGCTGGTGCGCCAGCCAGTCACCCAGTGAGCGCAGATCGAGGCGATAAGAATCCACGGTATTTTGCGCCAGGTTGCGCTCGATCCACAGGGCATCAAGGAATTGCTCAATCAGATCGTTATCCTGCACCGCTCTCCCCTTTTCAGCAACTTATCCGCCATATGAGACGTTGTTTGCGTTCATAAACCCGCTTTATAGTAGAGATATCAAGGTATTGATACTAATAAGTGCGTCATAACTAAGCCTATTATGCCTTATTTTTGTCCTGTTCTGATATCGTTGCTGCCCGCATTTAAGAAGAATAAGGTCGGGAATATCGGGGTGAAGCGAAATGAGAACCTACCCTGGCGGAACCCGATAGAAATCATTACCACTCAGGTATGAACCCTTCCCTGGTGACGACAGCTAAGGGGAAAAGACGATGCAATCAGGCCGACAAGACCGACGGTCAATTCTGCATTGCGAGATGTACGTGAGAAAGGCAGGGCGCAACCCGGCACACTTTGAGGATTTAATGTGATTATACAGAATCGAGTAAGCGGGTCACCTGCTGCTTATCTGCCTCCTGTCACAACGCAGCCCATGCAGGGAGCTTCTGCCGGGGCTTCAGCGACATCAGCGGCGTCCGGCAATTCCTTTATCAGTTATGCGCCACCCCATGCCGTGTCGAAACTTTCTGCCGCTCATGAGAGAGGACCGTTAAGTTTTTCCCTCAAGCCGGGTGAACAGGCGGGAAATGCCAACGGGACTTCGTTACAGGCCACGCTAACGAAAATAGCGCAGCTGTTACGTGATATTTTTCAACGCCTCTTATCCCCTCTTCAACATGCTCAGTCAGGCGCAGCAATACAGGGCGGACAGCAGGCATACGGAAAACCGGTTTCATCGCCGCAACCACATGCCGTCCTTCACCACCTTAGCCAGTCAGAGAGGGGGCAAAATAAAGCAACAGATAATCACCTTGCCGACGACCGTTCTGCGGGGAATAATCCGGTTATTTATGCGCCTGCAGCCCGCTCCACCAGCGGCGAGGCGTCGCAGCCGAAGGCGATGCCACAGCCTGAGATAAATACAACGCATAAGCTGCCTTCGCTTACGGCAAAATATGACATAACGCCCAGCCCTGTACCGCAGCCCACGAAAGACGTATCACCACATGTGGCGGTTAAAGAAGGGGCTGATAAGGTGCTGGCAGCCAACGCCACGACGAAAAGCCCTGTGCCACAGCCAACGCAACCTGCTTCTCCGCGAGCGGCGGCGAAGGGGAGCAATGGGGATGGCCTTGCCGGGATAACCGGTTATGCT
Source organism: Erwinia amylovora (assembly GCF_017161565.1). Lineage (NCBI taxonomy): Bacteria > Pseudomonadati > Pseudomonadota > Gammaproteobacteria > Enterobacterales > Erwiniaceae > Erwinia > Erwinia amylovora. The sequence goes on along the minus strand of NZ_CP066796.1, from coordinate 729,530 downwards.
AAAGCAGCAAATACCACGGGTGGGTCCGGTGGCAAAGTGGTGACGGTTTCCACCGTTGACGAACTGGAAAAAAACCTGACGGGAGATGAACCCACCACCATCAAGCTGGCAAAAAGCCTGTCCGCCAGCGATAAGACGGTAATTAAATTCGGCGCAAACAAGACCCTGGAAGGTACCTCGCAGGGAATGGGGCTGAATAATATCTATCTTGCCAGCGATAAAACGGCAGGCAATGACGTTTTCCGTAACCTCGATTTCACCCACGATGCACGCTATCGAGCCAACGGGGATATTCCCCTGTTTATCAGTAACGGTCAGGGCTACTGGATCGATCACAATACTTTCAGCGGCACCAAGTCAAAAGACGCAACGGGCCTTGATAAGTTACTGTACGTAGGGGGAACGGCTGATAACGTCACGCTGTCCAATTCTGAATTCAAAGATAATGAGTATGGTGTGATCCTGGGACAGCCGGATGATTCCGACGCCTCCTCGCAAAAATATGGCGGATATCCACGGATGACCATTGCGAATAACATCTTTAACAACATTGACGTGCGTTCTCCCGGCCTGATGCGCGAGGGGAAATTCGACGTTTATAATAATTTAATCGATAACTACAACCTGGGCTTTAGCCTGGCAAAAAACGCGACGGTTTTCTCACAGTCGAACTATTTTGAAAATGGTTATGATTTGAACAATCGTGCTAACAGCAGCGGCAGTCTGAATGATTATGGCAACGCATCGGGCTTCAGGGATGTTGGCAGTAACGTGAGCTTCTTACAAACCTCTAAAGGATCGGCGTCGGCACCGGTTGAATACAGTCGCTCGGTGATGACGGCGGAAGCGGCGAGAAATTACGACCTGGCAAATGCCGGAGCCGGGAAATAAGTGCCCGGGTTTCACCGCTGGAAGATTTGCAATGTTCTGTGCGCTAAGAAAACCGATTTCGAACATTCCAATCAGACGGAGCCATCTGCCTTTCAGTTAAGCCTTTTTATGCACAGAAATTGATTTTGGTGCCTGGCCGGATAACTCAGGCCAGGCTTGCCGCGCCATTTTTCTTCATCGATTGGAGAAACTGGGTTCTGCCCTCGCTTGTGTACACGCCCATCTCCCGACTCTCTTTTCACTCCCTGTGGCTTATCACTCCTCAGTCAAAGCGAGAGCTTTTGAGCTTATTGCGTAACGATAAGTATTGATCTGGCAAATGCGAACAGGCCGATTCAACCCGACGAAATCAGCAGGCACAGCAAGCCGACATCGCTGACTGGTGGTATTGCATCAAATCATCAAACGCCATGCAGCCATAGAATGAATATCTACGCTCAACGTCTTACACTGATCTAAAGAAAAGTCATAGCCCTGGATAATCACTTTCTTCAGTTGATGGAGTCACTATGTTTATTGGCATTCTGTTCGCGCTGGCGGCTGGCATGATGTGGGGGCTGATTTTCGTCGGGCCGGTTCTTGTTGCGGATTACCCGGCAGCGCTGCAGTCGACTGCTCGTTATCTGGCGTTTGGGCTGGTTGCTTTACCGCTGGCCTGGTTCGACCGCCGCCGCTTGCGGCGTTTAACCAACGCAGACTGGCTGGAGGCTTTGCAGCTGACGGTGATTGGCAACCTGCTGTATTACTTCTGCCTGGCCAGCGCTATTCAGCGTACAGGGGCACCGGTTTCAACCATGATAATCGGCACATTACCCGTGGTCATTTCCGTGGCGGCCAACCTGTTTTACGGCCACGAGGAAGGGCAGCTGTCCTGGCGTAGGTTAACTCCGCCGCTGTTGGTCATTGCACTGGGGCTGGCGCTGGTCAATATTGCCGAGCTAAAGGCGAACGTAGCCCCGGTTGATCCGTGGCGTTATGGCGGCGGGTTGGTGCTGGCTGTGATCGCTGTGGCATGCTGGACGTGGTTTCCTTTACGTAACGCTCGCTGGCTGCGCAAAAATCCAGCAACACGGCCTTCCTCCTGGGCCACGGCACAGGGGGTGGTAACGTTCCCGCTGGCGCTGCTCGGCTATATTGCCGTTTGTGGACAACTGAGCGTCACTGATACCGTGTTTGCCTTGCCGTTTGGCCCACGGCCTGACGTGTTTATTCCGCTGATGCTCGCCATTGGTGTGCTGTGTTCGTGGATTGGCGCACTGTGCTGGAACGAGGCCAGCCAGCGATTGCCAACGGTTCTGCTTGGGCCATTGATTGTCTTCGAAATCCTTGCCGGGTTGGCTTATACTTTCTTGCTGCGCCAGGCGTGGCCTCCGTTACTGACCTTAGCCGGTATTGCCTGCCTGGTTGCCGGGGTTATCGGTGCCATGCGCGTCAAACCGGCGGCGCTGGAAGCCCGGACTTAACGGCATCAAGCCATTGAGCTCAGGGTCACGAAAATGATTGCTTGCGTGACAAACAATAAACGCCAGGTTTCGTCATCGATTGTTGTCATATGGCGCTGGCGGTTTGGTGAAAGTCCCTGAAGGGGTTTCCCGCTTAACGAATTTGTTGCGCGGGTTTTGATGCGGCATCAGTATTATTTGGGCTTCACCAGGCCTGCCAACTACAACCTGTTAATTTTAAAGAACTAATATGAAAATCGGTCTGTTTTACGGCTCCAGTACCTGCTACACCGAGATGGCCGCAGAGAAAATTCGCGACTTTATCGGCGAAGATCTGGTCACGCTGCACAACCTGAAAGATGACTCTCCCACACTGATGGAACAGTATGATTTGCTGATCCTTGGTATTCCCACCTGGGATTTTGGCGAGTTGCAGGAGGACTGGGAGGCAGTCTGGACCGATCTGCCCAAGCTAAGTCTGCAGGGCAAAATCGTGGCGCTGTATGGCATGGGCGACCAGGGCGAATACAGCGAGTGGTTCCTTGATGCGCTGGGCATGCTCCACGAGGTGCTGACACCTTGCGGCGTGCAGTTCATCGGCTACTGGCCGCTGGCTGGCTATGAGTTCGCCAGTCAGAAACCGCTTACCGACGACGGTAAGAAGTTTGTTGGCCTGGCGCTGGATGATATAAACCAGTTTGAGCAAACGGATGAGCGTATCGCCCGGTGGTGTGAGCAGATCCTGACCGAGATGGCGCAACTGTTGTAGCCCGGCTGCTCCGGCCGCGTCGCGCCAGACGCTTTGCTCATTCGCCGGACGAGGCGTAAAGCGCTCACTGTCAGTTATGCCTGGCCGGAAAACCGGCCGGGCAGAATCAACCTGAGGTTAGCACCAGCCATTCCCCTGTACTTTACTGTTCAGCAATTGCAGGCGCAGCTGACGCCAGTTACGTTTTTCCATGCCGTCGGCGAACAGCCATAGTCGCTCGCGCTGTCCATGAGTATCCTGTAGTAACAGCAGGATTGCCTGCCCGGTCAGCCACGGACGGGAAATAATGCACCACTCGCGTTGACGCCAGCGTAGCTCATGCCCTTCCAACAGAGCGATATCCCCCTGGCGACGACCAATGCGCCGCCGACTGCGTATGCACTCCAACAGTACCAAAACCAGCAACAGCATCCGCACCAGGCCAGAGCTGGCGGGCCATGTCGGCAATAGCAGCGCCAGCATCACTGCCCCATGCAGCAGCAGCGAAAACCGCTGTGCCAGCCTTGATGGCCGCAGTTCACATTGCCACAGGACCACGTTGTTTATTTCTTTGTTGGATTAGCGCCACCATCCTTTTCAGCTCCACGTCTGCCGGCTCGCCGTGGTTCATCAGCCAGTTGAACAGGTCCGGGTCATCGCTCTCCAGCAGGCGAACGAACAGCCGTTTATCGCTGTCGTTCAGCGAGTCAAATTCATACTGGAAAAAGGGCATGATCGAGATATCCAGCTCGCGCATGCCGCGACGGCATGCCCAGTGAATACGTGATTTATTTGTAATATCCATCTCACTCAACAACGGTTAACCAAACATGGCACGTAGTGTAGCGCTTTTTTGTTGCGCTGTTGATGCGCTCTTTATCAGCGTGCGAGATGCCACGCAAACCGCAGTAGCGGTTATCGGATTATCAGGCGATTTGTGCCGCAGCGCCCGGAAACAGGTTGCAAAGCGGGGCTGCTCTTTTAACATGAGTAGCAGAACTCACTACATTGATTAACTCAGGACTGAATCATGCCGAGTATTTCCTTTCCGCCTCGTCAACCGGTGGCATCAACTCGTCTGCCACTGACGCTGATTTCACTGGAAGAGTGGGCGCTGGTGAATGCCAGCGGTGCGGACCATATCAGCTATCTGCAAGGCCAGGTGACGCTGGATGTCGCCGCCCTGCCCCACAGCCAGCACCGCCCAGCTGCACACTGCGATGCTAAAGGCAAGATGTGGAGCAATCTGCGTCTGTTCCACCGCGCCGGCGGAATGGCCTACATTGAACGCCGCAGCCTGCTTGATAAGCAACTGAACGAGCTGAAAAAGTACGCGGTGTTTGCCAAAATTTCCCTTACCGCTGACGAGGGATCCGTGCTGCTTGGCGTCGCGGGTTTCCAGGCCCGTGCCGCGCTGGCAAACCTGTTCAGCACGCTGCCGGATGCTGAGTCACCGGTAATACAACAGGGTGACAGCACGTTACTGTGGTTCGACCTGCCTGCCGAGCGTTATTTACTGGTAACGACCACAGCAAAAGCCGCAGAGATCGCTGAAAAGCTGGCGGGTGAGGCGCAGCTTAACGACAGCGCGCAGTGGCTGGCGCTCGATATTGAAGCCGGCTGGCCGATTATCGACGCGGCTACCAGCGCCCAGTTTATCCCGCAAGCCGCTAACCTGCAGGCGCTGGAGGCAATCAGCTTTAAAAAAGGCTGTTACACCGGGCAAGAGATGGTAGCACGGGCCAAATTCCGTGGTGCCAATAAACGCGCGCTCTATTGGCTGGCCGGTAAAGCAGGCGTCGTGCCGCTGGCGAACGAGGCGCTGGAGATGAAAATGGGGGAAAACTGGCGGCGCACCGGCACCATTCTTGCCGCCTGCCAGCTCGACAATGGCGATGTCTGGGTACAGGCGGTGCTGAATAACGATCTGGCAGCCGATACCGTGCTGCGCGTGCAGGGGGATGAAGGCGGACAGCTGGCGATCCAGCCGCTGCCCTACGAGATCACCGCTGGATGATCACTGCGGCGTGAGATACAAATAGATAGCGAAAAAATGGCACAGCGAGCCACCGAGTACAAAACCATGCCAGATTGCATGGTTGAAAGGGATGCGCTTAGCCACGTAGAAAATCACCCCGAGAGAATAAATCATCCCGCCGGCGGCCAGCAGCCAGACGCTGCCTGCCGGCAAGCGCATCACCATCTGATACAGCACAATCACCGACAGCCAGCCCATCAGGATATAGGTGACCAGGGAAAGCACGGCAAAACGATGGGCGAACGCCAGCTTAAAGATAACCCCAATCAGCGCCAGGCCCCAGATTATCGCCATCAGCCAGTATGCCAGCGGCGATTTCAGCCCAACCAGCAGAAAGGGGGTATAGGTTCCGGCAATCAACAGGTAGATGGCAGAATGATCGAGTTTTTTTAGCCAAAATTTAGCCCGTTTACCTGGAATGGCGTGATACAGCGTGGAAGCCAGAAACAGCAGGATGATCGTGCCGCCATACAGGCTGTAGCTGGCAATGGCCAGTGCATCTGCCCCGGCATCGAGCGCCTGTCTCAACATGAATACCAAACCAATGATACCCAGCAGGCAGCCGACCGCATGGCTGATACTGTTGGCAACTTCTTCCGCCAGCGAATAACCCGTGGTCACTGCTTTCTCTCGTACCATAATTTTCAACATCCTTACCTGACAGGCTTCATCACCGCAGCATGCCGTCGCGGAAAATGTATGACGTTTATCCTGACTGAGAATATTTTCAGAGTACACTTGTAAGCTAAAGTATAACATTTCACGTTTCTGTACAAATTCTCGCGAGAAATACGCAATCGTTTACCCTACAATATTGACCACTGTTTCCAGAACATAAGTGAGATCGGTAAATGTCTGACAGGGCAAAACCCCTAGATTTTGGCGCAATGACAGAGGTTGTGCAGTTCCTGATGGAGCTGGATAAGCTGAAAGTCGTGGAGCGCCGCACCCGCGTGCTCGGCAACGCGCGTCAGGAAAACTCCGCCGAGCATAGTTGGCACCTGGCCATGGCTGCGATGAGCCTCGCCCCCTTTGCCCCTCAAACCGTGGATCTCCAGCATGTGATACAGATGGCGCTGCTGCACGACGTAGTGGAAATTGATGCCGGCGATGTAATGGTTTACGACATCGCCGCGCGCGAGGCGATTCAGCTGCAAGAAGTGGCGGCCGCAGAGCGCATTTTCGGCCTGCTGCCCGATGCGTTGAAGCAGCGTTTTCGCGCGTTGTGGAATGAGTATGAAGCGGGAGAAAGCGTAGATGCCCGCTTTGCCAATATGCTCGACCGTGCGCTGCCGATTATGCTCAATCTGCATAATGAAGGTAAAAGCTGGCGCGAAAATGGCATCCGTCTTGAACAGGTTGAGGCGCGAAATGTGCAGCTGGCCAGCCAGTGGCCGCAACTGTGGGCCTACCTGAAAAAACATCTTGATGACGCACAGGCTAAAGGCTGGTTGCTGTAACCTGTCCCTTATCTGACAGGGCGCTGGCACGATGCCAGCGCTTTATCTGCTGGCATCGTGCATGGTGAACAGCGAAGCCGGGTGCTGCTGGCAACTCCTGCTTTTCATCGTCCTCCTGCTGCATCAATGATCGAGCCGGTAATATACGGGGCGTCATCACCGGGCAGCCAGCCAATGGCGCTGGCGATCTCTGACGGCTGACCACCGCGCTGCATCGGAATGGCAGCCGCAACGCGATCCACCCGCCGCGGCTCGCCGCCGTCTGCATGCATCTCGGTGTAAATAAATCCCGGCCGCACGCCATTAACCCGGATGCCCTGCGCCGCGACCTCTAACGCTAACCCTTTGGTCAGGGTATCCATCGCGCCCTTCGAGGCGGCGTAGTCAACGTACTCATCCGGCGATCCCAGTCTCGCGGCAGCCGAAGACACGTTAACAATCGCCCCCCCGCAGCCGCCGTGATGGTACGCCATGCGTTTCACCGCCTCGCGGCAACAGATAAAGCACCCGGTGACGTTGGTGGCAAAAACCTGGTTGATACGTGCTGCGGTTAACTGCTCCAGACTGGCCTGCTGAAACAGTATTCCGGCATTATTCGCCAGTGTGGCAAGCCGTCCCGGCTGGCGGTCAATGCAGGCAAACATCGCCACCACCTCGTCTTCATTTGAGATATCAGCCTGAATGGCAAACGCACTGCCGCCCTGTCGTTTAATCTCCTGTACCGCCTCGTGAGCCGCATCAGCGCGTCTGGCAAAATTGACCGCAACGCGCCAGCAGCAACGCGGTCGCCCGGCCAATGCCGCGACTGGCTCCGGTGACCAAAGCAATGTTTATCGTATGGCCTCAATAAGAAAAGGGTTGAGCGTGAAATTCAGCTCAACCCTTATACAGCAGTGTGTATCAACAAGGGTTACTGGTATTCGCTGAGCGGTAGGCAGGAGCAGAGCAGATTGCGGTCACCGTAAACATCATCCAGACGCTTCACCGTTGGCCAGTATTTATTTGCACTTCCGGCCGGGAACACCGCCAGTTCACGCGTATAGGGGTGGCTCCACTCGCCGACAATATCCATCTGGGTATGCGGGGCATTCACCAGCGGGTTATCGGCAGCGGGCCATTCGCCGTTCGCCACGCGATCGATTTCACTACGGATCGCCAGCATCGCATCAATAAAGCGATCCAGTTCAACTTTGCTTTCGGATTCGGTCGGCTCCACCATCAGGGTGCCCGCTACCGGGAATGACATGGTTGGCGCATGAAAACCGTAGTCGATCAGGCGCTTGGCAATATCCAGCTCGCTGATACCGGTCTGCTCCTTCAGCGGACGGATATCGAGAATACATTCGTGCGCCACGCGGCCATCGCGCCCGGCATACAGAACCGGATAGGCCGACTGCAGACGTCGGGCAATATAGTTGGCGTTAAGGATCGCCACCGAACTGGCCTGCTTCAATCCTTCCGCGCCCATCATGCGGATATACATCCAGCTGATGGGCAGTATTGAGGCGCTGCCGAACGGCGCGGCGGAAACCGCGCCCTGGGCGGTCAGAACGCCTTCCAGCTGCACCACGCTGTGGCCCGGCACAAACGGTGCCAGATGCGCTTTGACGCCGATGGGCCCCATGCCGGGACCGCCGCCGCCGTGCGGAATGCAGAAGGTCTTATGCAGGTTGAGATGCGATACATCCGCGCCGATGTAACCCGGCGTGGTGATGCCTACCTGGGCGTTCATGTTGGCACCGTCAAGATAAACCTGGCCGCCGAACTGGTGGACGATCTGACAGACTTCACGAATGGTTTCTTCGTACACGCCGTGCGTGGACGGGTAGGTGACCATGATGCAGGAGAGCGCATCCCCCGCCTGTCCGGCCTTATTGCGCAAGTCGTGCAGGTCAATGTTGCCCTGCTTATCACAGGCGACGACCACTACCGTCATGCCCGCCATCTGCGCCGAAGCCGGGTTAGTGCCATGTGCCGAAGCGGGGATCAGACAGATATGGCGGGCCGACTGGTTACGGCTTTGGTGATAACGCCGGATGGCCAGCAGCCCGGCATATTCGCCCTGTGCACCGGAGTTGGGCTGCATACACAGCGCATCGTAGCCGGTCAGCTGTATCAGCCACTGAGAAAGCTGCCCGATCATGTGCAGATATCCCGCCGCCTGATCTGCCGGGCAGAACGGGTGCAGCTCGGCGAACTCCGGCCAGGTGATTGGGATCATCTCTGCCGCCGCGTTCAGCTTCATGGTGCAGGATCCCAGCGGGATCATCGCCTGATTCAGCGCCAGGTCCTTGCGTTCCAGGCTGTGCATATAACGCATCATCTCAGTTTCACTGTGATAACGGTTAAATACCGGATGGGTGAGGATAGCGTCCTGACGCAGCATGGCCGGTGGGATAGAGTGCGCATCGGCATCCAGCGCCTCAATGCTTAAGCCGTGCTGCGCGCCAAGCAAAATGGAGAACAGCGCCATCACGTCCTCACCGGTGGTGGTTTCATCCAGCGTGATGCCAACCGCGTTGAGAAAATCGCTGCGCAGATTGACGCCAAAACTGAGTGCGCGGTCGAGCACCGCCGCTTTATCCGCCACTTCTACCGTCAGGGTATCAAACCAGCTGGTATGGCGCAGTTTCAGCCCACCCTGCTGTAAGCCGGCGGCGAGGATATCGGTCAGGCGGTGAATACGGCTGGCGATGCGTTGCAACCCGGCCGGGCCGTGGAACACGGCGTACAGGCTGGCGATATTGGCCAGCAGCACCTGTGAGGTACAGATATTGGAGTTGGCTTTCTCACGGCGGATATGCTGTTCACGCGTCTGCATCGCCATGCGCAGTGCGCTGTTGCCCGCCGCATCGCGCGAAACGCCGATAATACGCCCCGGCATCGAACGTTTATGCTCATCGCGCGCGGCAAAAAAGGCCGCATGTGGACCGCCGTAGCCCATCGGTACGCCGAAGCGCTGCGCGGAGCCGAAAACGATATCAGCTCCCTGCTGGCCCGGTGACTGCAGCAGCACCAGCGCCATCATATCGGCGGCCACGCTGACCACCACTTTGCGGCTTTTCAGCGCGGCAATCAGCGCGCCGTAGTCATGCACTTCGCCACCGCTTCCCACCTGCTGCAACAGCACGCCGAAAACATCTTCCAGCTGCAGTGCTTTCTCTGCTTTATCCACCAGCACGTCAAAACCGAAGGTTTGCGCACGGGTGCGCACCACGTCCAGCGTCTGCGGGTGCACATCATCGGCGACGAAGAAGCGGTTGGCGTTTTTCAGCTTGCTGACCCGCTTCGCCATCGCCATCGCTTCAGCGGCGGCGGTGGCTTCGTCCAGCAGTGAAGCGGAGGCGATATCCAGCCCGGTCAAATCCAGGGTTAACTGCTGGAAATTAAGCAGCGCCTCAAGCCGCCCCTGCGAAACTTCAGGTTGATAAGGCGTATAGGCGGTGTACCAGCCGGGATTTTCCAGCATATTGCGCAAGATCACCGGCGGCGTCAGCACCGGGGTGTAACCCATGCCAATGTAAGATTTATAGCGCTGATTCTGTGCCGCAATCGCCTTTAACTCGGCCAGCGCCAGATGCTCGGTCAGTGCTTCGCCAATCGGCGGCGGGCCAGGAAGCTGGATGTCGGCAGGGACAATCGCACCGATCAGATCGTTCAAAGAGGCAGCGCCAATGGCGTGCAGCATGGCTGTCTGCTGCTGCTGCGACGGCCCGATATGGCGCTCGATAAAGGATCCGTGATGTTCAAGCTGGCTGAGTTTCTGGGTCATGGGCGGTCAATCCTGCATGGGACGGGGAAAACGAAGCGCGGGGCCTGGCCCGCGCCGGTGGTGACAAAAGCTATTCAGCGATCGCTGCCTGGTAAGCCGCAGCGTCCAGCAGGGTTGCCAGCTCGCTCTCATCGCTGGCCTTAATGCGGAACAGCCAGCCGTCACCGTACGGGGCGCTGTTAACCCGCTCCGGCTCTGATGCCAGCGCGCTGTTAACCTCGATGATTTCGCCACTGAGCGGGGCATAGATATCCGAAGCGGCTTTTACCGATTCCGCCACGGCACAGTCGTCGCCCTGGCTGTAGTGATTACCCACTTCTGGCAAATCGACAAACACCATGTCGCCAAGCAGCTCCTGTGCATGCCCGGTGATCCCCACGCGGTAGCTGCCATCGGCTTCTTTGCGCACCCATTCATGGCTGTCGCGGTATTTCAGTTCATTCGGTACGTTGCTCATTGCAATATCTCCGGGAGACAAGATTAATTCGTTACCGGTTTACCGGCGCGGACAAAAACAGGTTTGGTCACGGTGACCGGCATGGCGCGGTTGCGGATTTGCACCACCGCCTGTTCGCCAATACCGGCCGGAACGCGGGCCAGGGCAATGCTGTACCCCAGAGTGGGAGAGAACGAACCGCTGGTGATAACGCCTTCAAGCATGTTGCCGTCGGCATCGCTGAAGTGCACGGGAAGCGCGTTACGCAGTACCCCTTTTTCAGTCATCACCAGGCCAACCAGCCGTTCCGTGCCTTTAGCGCGTTGCAGCTCAAGCATTTCGCGCCCGATAAACGGGCGGTCAGACGGCTCCCAGCCGATGGTCCAGCCCATATTGGCGGCCAGCGGAGAAACCGTCTCGTCCATCTCCTGACCGTACAGATTCATACCGGCTTCAAGGCGCAGCGTATCGCGTGCGCCAAGCCCGGCAGGCTTGACGCCGGCGGCCAGCAGCCGCTGCCAGAGTTCAGCCGCCTGCTGATTCGGCAGGGCGATTTCATACCCCGGCTCGCCGGTATAACCGGTGGTAGCGATAAACAGCTCCCCCGCCTGCACGCCAAAGAAGGGTTTCATCCCACTGACGGCGTCACGCTGGGCATCATCAAATACGCTTTGCGCTTTTTGCTGCGCGTTCGGCCCCTGCACCGCAATCAGCGACAGATCGTCTCGTTCAGTCAACTCAACGCCATACGCCGCCGCATGCTGTGCAATCCACGCCAGATCCTTCTCACGCGTTGCCGAGTTCACTACCAGGCGGAAAAATTCTTCGCTGATAAAGTAAACGATCAGATCGTCGATCACCCCGGCAGAGGCATTCAGCATCGCCGTATACAGGGCTTTGCCCGGCCGGGTCAGTTTGGCAACGTCATTTGCCAGCAGATAGCGCAGAAATTCGCGCGTGCGCACGCCATGCAGATCGACAATGGTCATATGAGACACGTCGAACATGCCGGCATCACGGCGTACCGCATGGTGCTCATCCATTTGCGAACCGTAATGCAGCGGCATCATCCATCCGTGAAAATCCACCATCCTTGCGCCACTGGCCTGGTGCTGTGCGAATAACGGGGTTTGCTGAATCATATTTTTGTCCCTGATGTCCGGTTACTGACGAGCGCCGGTTACCGCCACCGGCGGCCAGACGCAAACGTTACCCTGCTGCCGAACTTATCACCGAATTTGCCAATTAACCATAAGGTAAACGGGGTTGAACCCGGGCTAAGTCAAAATAGGCCGGCGTTGCACCCTCAGTTTTTTTCACTGGCAAAACGCTAATTTACTGCACATAAATGATAAATAACCGTCTTAAATGCAGTTTAAAAATAGAGGACAGGCACGAATTGAATAAAAAATGACTGGACAGATGCGCCTAAGGCATTATTTAAACTAATGCGAATAAATGCGTGAGATTAGAATATTTCAAACGATGTGCAAAAATGGGGCGCTGGTTGCACCCTGTGCATGAAAGCGGGCATGAGGTGGTAAAAAAGGGGCCGAAGCCCCCTTTTATACACTGAACGTTAACGCAGCCAGTCAGGCAGATCGTGCAGGCCCCTCGCCTGTTTCAACAGCGCCGGCTTAACCCCTGGCAGGTTATCAGCCAGCGCCAGGCCAATATCACGCAGCATTTTTTTCGCCGGATTGTTGCCGTCAAACAGTTCGCGGAACCCCTGCATACTGGCGAGCATCACTGCGGCGCTGTGTTTGCGGCTGCGTTCGTAGCGGCGCAGATAAAGGTGCTGCCCCATATCTTTGCCCTGCTGGTGCAGGCGGCGCACTTCGCCAATCAGTGCCGCCGCATCCATAAAGCCAAGGTTAACCCCCTGCCCGGCCAGCGGATGAATGGTGTGGGCGGCATCGCCGACCAGCGCCAGACGATGGCCAGCAAAGCTGCGCGCGTAACGCCCCATCAACGGGAAAGTTTCGCGCTCGCTGGCCAGCTCGCACAGGCCAAGGCGCAGATCGAAGGCTACCGACAGCTGCTGATTGAATAGCGCTTCCGGCATCTCCTTCAGCCGCGAAGCCTCCTGTGGCGACAACGACCAGACGATGGAGCTAAGGTGCGGATCGCTAAGCGGCAGAAAGGCCAGAATGCCGTCACCGTGAAACACCTGACGCGCCACCGATTGATGGGGCTTTTCCGTGCGGATATTGGCTACCAGCGCATGATGCTGATAGTCCCAGAAGGCAAGGGGAATATCGGCTTTATTGCGCAACCAGGAGTTAGCCCCGTCTGCCGCCACCAGCAGGCGGGCGGTCATCATGCTGCCATCCTGCAGGGTAACGAAAGCTTCGTTATCGCCAAAGGCAACCTGTTGCAGCGCGCCCGGGGCAATCAGCGTGATATCGCTCAGACTTTGTGCTCGTTGCCACAGCGCCTGGTGGATCACCCTGTTTTCAACAATATGGCCGAGATGCGCCAGGCCCTGTTGCTCATCGTTAAAGGCAATATGACCGAAACTGTCGCGGTCCCAGACTTCCATACCGTGATAAGCGCTGGCGCGCATGCTCAGTACCTGGCTCCAGACGCCAAGATGCTGGAGTAAGCGTTCACTGGCGGCATTTATCGCAGATACACGCAGTGCGGGCGGCGCATCGCTGGCGGGCGCAGCCGGTTGTTCACGCTCAAGCACCGCCACGCGCATTCCGCTGCCCTGTAAACCACAGGCCACCGCCAGCCCGACCATACCGCCACCGGCGACGATCACATCATAGCTTTGCATTACTGCTTTCTCCTTAACGCTTGACCCAGCCCAGCGTTCGCTCGGCGAGCAAATTTCGTAACGGCGGCAGAGAATCCATCGCCATCAGTCCCAGGTTGCGCCCGATCACCAGCGGCGCATAGTGGTTGGCAAAAATTCTTACCAGCCCATCGGTCATACCAATGGTGGCCTGGGCGTCCGGCTGACGGCGCTGCTGGTAATGTTGCAGCGTGGCATAGTCGCCCACGCCCTGGCCGCTGCGCCAGGACGTCGCCAGCGTTTCCGCCAGCGACATGACGTCTCGCATCCCCAGGTTAAACCCCTGACCGGCAATAGGATGCAGAGTCTGGGCGGCATTACCAACCAACGCCAGACGATGAGAAACATGCCGGGTGGCGGTCTGCAACTGCAGCGGATAACTGTGCCGTTGCCCCACCCGGGTCATCCGCCCCAGCCGCCAGCCAAAGGCGCGCTGAAGACGCGCAAGAAATTCTTCATCGCTCCAGCTATCCACCACCGTTTTCTCTGCCAGCGGATGGCACCATACCAGCGAACTGCGGCCGTCCGACATCGGCAGTAGCGCCAGCGGGCCGTGCCGGGTAAAGCGCTCAAAAGCTCGTCCCTGATGGGCCACCCCGGTGGAGACGTTGGCAATCACCGCCACCTGCTGGTAATTCGCGCTTTGCCACTGTATGCCGCAGGCTGCTGCCACCTGAGAACGTGATCCGTCCGCCGCTACCAGTAATTCGCCATCCAGTCGTTCGCCACTGGCCAGTACCACGCTGACGCCATTCTGTGCGCGTTCAACCCGGGCGACTTTATCCGGACAACGCAGCGTAATACCCGGTGCCTGCTTAAGACGCTCAAACAGCCGTTGCCCGGCCTCATGCAGTTCCACGACCTGGCCCAACGCCGCTACGCCATAGTCAGCAGCGTTGAGCGAGACAAAGCTGGCATGGCCGCGATCGCTGACGTGAACATGGGTAATGGCGGTGGCAACGGGGGCCAGTAACGGCCACAGGTCAATCGCAGCCAGCTGCTGACAGGTGCCTTCAGCCAGCGCGATTGCGCGTCCGTCGTAGCCCGGATGGGCGCGACTGGCAGGCTCGCTAGCTTCAACCAGCGTTACCGCCAGCTCTCCCTGGGTTAGATGAGAAATAGCCAGCGCCAGCGTGGCTCCGGCCATCCCTCCCCCTACAATAATGATGCTCATGGCTGTTTCGCTGCCGCCATCAGTGCTTCAATTTCATCGGCATCTTTTACCACCGTGGCCGTCAGGTTCTCATTACCGTCGGCGGTAATAATGATGTCATCCTCAATACGAATACCGATACCGCGATACTCTGCCGGCACATCAGCGTCCGGGGCGATATATAAACCGGGTTCAATGGTCAGCACCATTCCCGGTTGCAGAATGCGGTCACGGTCAACTCCGTAATGCCCAACGTCATGCACGTCCAGCCCGAGCCAGTGGCTCAGGCCGTGCATAAAGAACTGACGATGGGCATTTTCAGCCATCAGCGTATCAACGTCGCCCTGCATGATCCCCAGTTTAACCAGCCCGCTGACCATGATTTTCACCACTTCCGCCGTCACTTCACGGATACTGGTGCCGGGACGATACAGTTCCAACGCGCGGTTGAGGGAAGCCAGCACGATGTCGTAGATGGCGCGCTGCGGGCGGCTGAACTTGCCGCCTACCGGGAAAGTACGCGTGATATCCCCGGCATAACCTTTGAGTTCACAGCCGGCATCAATCAGCACCAGCTGGCCATCTTGCATCTGGCTTTCATTTTCGGTGTAGTGCAGGATGCAGGCATTGTCACCCGCGCCAACAATGGTGTTGTACGAAGGGAAACGTGCGCCGTGGCGGCTAAACTCATGATGTATTTCTCCCTCCAGCTGATACTCGTACATACCCGGGCGCGACTGCTGCATGGCTCGCGTATGGGCCAACGCGCTGATGCGCCCGGCCTCACGCAATACGGCCTGCTCTTCAGCAGATTTAATTAAACGCAGTTCATGTACCCACGGACGCCAGTCGGTGAGCGTGGCGGGGGCGGAGAGATTCTGCCGCGCCCCCGCGCGCAGTTTCTCCAGCGCGCTGAAAACGATGCTGTCTGCAAAGGCGAACTGCCCCTGGGCGTGATAGATGATGTCCAGCCCATTCAGCAACAGGTGAATCTGATTAGCCATATCATCCCAGGGCAACGCGCGGTCCACCGCCAGCCTTGCGGGTGCGGCCTCCTGCCCGAGGCGGCGTCCAAACCAGATTTCCGCCGTGAGATCACGCTGGCGATTAAACAACACGCTGTGATGGTGATTGTCAGCGCTTTTTATCAGCAACAGCAATGCTTCTGGTTCATTAAAACCGGTGAAGTACCAGAAGTCACTGTTCTGCCGGTAAGGGTATTCACTGTCGTTGCTGCGTGTCGCTTCCGGGGCGGCAAAAATCAACGCCGCGCTGGCCGGAGCCATTTTCGCTAACAGCGCCTGGCGGCGGCGCAAAAACTCTTGCTGGGTCATTCAACCTCCTGAATGCAAATCCGTTAAATCACCACTGACGGCGGTTTTACCTCAATGCAGCGTCGGCTTTTTGACTACCGCATGAGTTGGCGCTACCGCACGGGTAAAGGTGTCGTGGCAAAGTAATGCCGCCACGCGAACATACTCAATGACCTCTTCCAGGGACTGCTCCAGCTCTTCCTGGTCTTCATCTTCATCATAACCGAGCTGAGCAATAGTCCGTAGATCGTCGATCGCTTCGCCAGTTTCGCCCTTGACCTTGTCGAGCTTCGACTCCGTCACCCCCAGGCCCAACAGGAAGTGATTCACCCAGCCAGCCAGCGCATCAGCACGGTCAAATACGCTGATGTCATCGTCTTCCGGCAGGAAAAGCTGAAAAAGGAAACCATCATCGTCCAACGAATCACCTGTAGCATCGTGCAACTGCTGCAAAGGCTGAGCCAGCGCCTGTGGCCAGGCCATACCCTCATTGGTCAGATCGTGCGCCAGAATTTGCCAGCGCCCGCCGCTGCCGCCGCAGATTAAGCCGCTGATCAGGCCATGCATTTCGGCAGGAGTCATGCCGACTCCCTGCTGTGTGAGTACTGCGGCCAGAGCGTTGTAGCCCGGCATGGTAGTGGTTAGTGACATACGTTTTGGCCGTCGTTGGCTGGATAAGTTCGTGTTATGCTACCACCAGGTGCCTCGATGATTCCAGAAAGGGGTTGTTTCTTATATTTGGGGTAGTTATAGTGACGCCCGTTCCAAACCCTTGAGCGGTAAGGATGATTGCGGGTACAGTAATCAGTCAGGAAGGTGGCATGTCTGCACAACCGGTAGATCTTCAAATTTTTGGCCGTTCATTACGAGTAAATTGTCCGCCGGAACAGCAAGATGCGCTGAACCTGGCTGCTGAAGACCTCAATCAACGGTTGCAAGACTTAAAAGTTCGCACTAGAGTCACAAATACCGAGCAGTTAGTTTTTATTGCTGCACTGAATATCTGCCATGAGCTGGCACAGGAAAAAGTCAAAACCCGTGACTATGCGTCAAACATGGAGCAGCGTATTCGCATGCTGCAACAGACCATTGAACAGGCGTTGCTTGAACAGGGTCGCATTACTGAACGTACCGGAACGAACTTCGAATAACACTTTAGCGTTAGCTGTGATAGAGTGACGTGGAAGAACAAAATTTCTCTGAGGTGTTTGCAAGCGGGCCAGTCCCCTGAGCCGATATTTCATACCAAACAGAGTGTGGCGCTCTGTAACCTGTGTGTATGCTCGGTCCGTCCGAGAAACCTGATGGTTGCGACGGCATGCTCACCTTGAACCAAGGGTTCAAGGGTTACAGCCTGCGGCGGCATCTCGGAGATTCCATTTTATTGCTGTTTTACCCAGTTATTGACACTTTCCGTACTACCTGGCAATCTGCCCTCCCTGCAAAATAATTCGCGTCTTGCCTGTACAGCACACCGGCTCCGGCACCAACGTGGACAGTCCCCTACCGGGAGATGCCATCTCTATATGAAACCCAACATGCGCGACCGTCAGGTTATCCGTCATCACATCCGCCACCTGCGCCGCCAGCTTAGCGATGAACAGCAACAGCTCGCCGCCATACAGGCTGCCGAAAAGGCATTAAATTTCGCTCCATTACAGCAGGCAAAAAATATTGCGCTGTTTCTCTCCGTTGATGGTGAACTCAATACACGCCCGCTAATAGCCCGGCTCTGGCAACGTCAGCAAAATGTTTATTTGCCGGTGCTGCATCCATTCTCGTCGGGTAACCTGCTGTTTATGCACTATGACCGTTATACCGACCTGAAACTTAACCGTCTGCACATCCCGGAGCCGCCGCTGGATATTCGTCACCTGTTGCCGCTGAGTGAGCTGGACGTGATGATGGTGCCGCTGGTGGCGTTTGACAGCGCTGGACAGCGCTTAGGTATGGGCGGAGGGTTTTACGACAGAACGTTGCAAAACTGGCAGCAGCACGGATTTTTACCGGTGGGGCTGGCGCATGACTGTCAGCAGGTGGCGGAACTGCCGGCGGCGAAATGGGATGTTCCCCTGCCTGCATTGATCACGCCGTCGAAAATTTGGCAATGGTAACTCTCAACATGCCTGGCTTTCAGTACCGTCGAGATTAAACCCCGGCCTTTACCTGGAGGTAAGGGCCGGGGATTCAGCCTTTCTGCCCTGCAATTTAGTACAGCAGGCGGGCGCGAACGGTTCCCGGGATCGCCTTCATTAACTGCAGCGCTTTATCGGCAGTCTCCTGCGGTGCTTCGACGTCAATCACCACATATCCCATCTGCGGTGTGGTTTGCAGATACTGAGCGGAGATATTGATGCCCTGCTCGGCAAAAATCTGGTTGATCGCCGTCAGTATGCCGGGACGGTTTTCGTGAATGTGCATCAGACGACTGGCGTTAGCACCGTGCATCGGCAGAGAGGCTTCAGGGAAATTCACCGCTGACAGCGTAGAGCCGTTATCCGAATACTTTGCCAGCTTACCCGCAACTTCAATACCGATATTTTCCTGCGCTTCCTGAGTAGAGCCGCCGATATGCGGTGTCAGAATTACGTTGTCAAACTCGCACAGCGGTGAATTGAACGGATCGCTGTTGGTGGCCGGTTCCACCGGGAACACGTCAATGGCCGCGCCTGCCAGGTGCTTATCCGCCAGAGCAGTGCACAAAGCAGGGATATCCACCACCGTACCGCGTGAGGCGTTGATCAGCAGCGCGCCCGGCTTCATCTGCGCCAGCTGTTCCGCGCCCATCATATTCTGGGTGGACGGGGTTTCCGGTACGTGCAGGCTCACTACGTCGCTCATATTCAGCAGGTCAGACAGCTGTTGGACCTGAGTGGCATTACCCAGCGGCAGCTTGCTTTCGATATCATAGAAAAATACGTGCATACCGAGGCTTTCGGCCAGAACCCCCAGCTGCATACCAATATGGCCATAGCCAATGATGCCCAGCTTTTTGCCACGTGCTTCATAGGATCCCACCGCCAGTTTGTGCCACTGCCCACGGTGCGCTTTGGCATTTGCAGCAGGCACGCCGCGCAGCATCAGCAACAGCTCGCCGATAACCAGTTCAGCGACGGATCGGGTGTTGGAGAAAGGCGCGTTAAACACCGGAATACCACGCTTCGCCGCTGCATCAAGATCCACCTGGTTAGTCCCGATGCAGAAGCAGCCAACGGCCACCAGTTTTTCCGCCGCAGCGAAGATCTCTTCAGTGAGATGAGTACGCGAGCGCAGTCCGACAAAGTGCGCATCGCGAATGGATTCTTTCAGTGCATCGCTATTCAGCGCGCCCTTATGAAATTCGATATTGGTGTAGCCCGCTGAGCGCAGATTATCAATTGCACTCTGATGCACGCCTTCCACCAGCAGGAATTTAATCTTGTCTTTCTCCAGTGATACTTTTGCCATTTCCCGTTCCCGACCTTATTTAGCAGACTTCAGATGTGGCTGAATACCTTTCATCTTTCCTGATACAGTTGCGCTGACCGCCCCGCGCACTTAAATGATTCGGGAAAAGTGCTGACTTGCCGCCTTGCTGCACCAGGAAATCAGGTGAGGATATAAGATAGCCTTCTGCCAAAATAACAAAATTTTCGCCAGCAGCAATAAAAACGATTGCCTGACCTTCAGCACGGCTAGCCTGTGCGCCAGCACAAAGCGGCAGATAATCATGGCGCAGCGCCTTGTATCAGGAGGATTGCGCAGCGGGCGGGCATAATGTGATATAAGTCACTAAATTTCCGTCACAGAATAAATTGTTCGTTTTGTAGTAAAACTGCAGGTGCCAATGCAGCACCTGACAGATCATTTTTTGATGGTCCGTACACCCTTAGCCGTGCCAATCAACGCCACATCGGCACCACGGGCAGCAAACAGCCCAACAGTGACCACGCCGGTCAGCGCATTGATCGCCGTTTCTAACCGAATCGGGTCAATAATATTGAGGTTATGCACATCGAGAATAATATTGCCGTTATCAGTCACCACATCCTGGCGGTAGATCGGCAGGCCGCCGAGCTTCACCAGTTCGCGCGCAACGTAGGAGCGCGCCATCGGGATCACCTCCACCGGCAGCGGAAAATGCCCGAGCACATCAACCTGTTTGGACTCATCAGCAATGCAAATGAAGCGATCGGCTACCGCAGCGATGATCTTCTCGCGCGTCAGTGCCGCGCCGCCGCCTTTGATCATTTGCATCTGGCCGTTAATCTCATCGGCACCGTCAACATAGAGTGAAAGAACGTCAATTTCATTAAGGTCAAAGACGGGAATGCCACAGGCTTTTAGCCTGGCGGTGGACAGCTCCGAGCTGGAAACCGTTCCTTCGATTTGATGTTTGATCGACGCCAGCGCATCGATAAAATGTGCGGCCGTCGAGCCGGTGCCAACGCCAACAATAGTACCCGGCGTGACGTAATCAAGCGCGGCCCAGCCTACGGCCTTTTTCAGTTCATCCTGCGTCATGATATGTTTAAAACCTGTGCTGCAACTTGGTGCGCGTAGTATAAAGCAAGCCCGGCAAAAAAAACCGTTCAGTCCACTCTTTGGTTGGCAGTAATGGAACCTGTCCCACAAAGTGGTTGATTCGTGAAGTCGCATTCGCACAGCGCAAATGGCAGAAAATATGGCATAGTGCCCCACCACACCTGAAAGAGAGTACAAAGATCAATGAAACGCCCGGATTACCGAACGCTTCAGGCGCTGGATGCAGTAATACGTGAACGCGGCTTTGAGCGTGCGGCGCAAAAACTGTGTATTACCCAGTCTGCGGTTTCACAGCGTATTAAACAGCTGGAGAATATGTTTGGCCAGCCGCTGCTGGTGCGTACGGTACCGCCACGCCCGACGGAGCAGGGGCAAAAGTTGCTGGCACTGTTACATCAGGTTGAACTGCTGGAAGAGGAGTGGTTGGGAGAGGATAACGGCGGCACCACGCCACTGCTGCTGTCGCTGGCGGTCAACGCCGACAGTCTTGCCACCTGGCTGCTGCCAGCACTGAAAAGGGTGCTGAACGATTCGCCGGTACGTCTGAATATTCAGGTGGAGGATGAAACCCGCACTCAGGAACGCTTGCGCCGTGGTGAAGTGGTTGGCGCGGTCAGTATCCAGCCGCAGCCGCTGCCCAGCTGTCTGGTAGATCGGCTGGGGGCGCTTGATTATCTGTTTGTCGGCTCGAAAGAGTTTGCTGACCGCTATTTCCCGAATGGCGTGACGCGCTCCGCATTGCTGAAAGCACCCGCAGTCGCCTTTGACCATCTGGATGATATGCATCAGGCCTTTTTACAGCAGAATTTTGATTTATCGCCGGGTAGCGTACCTTGCCATATCGTTAACTCGTCGGAAGCTTTCGTGCAGCTTGCCCGACAGGGAACAACCTGCTGTATGATCCCGCATTTGCAGATTGAACGCGAGCTGGCCGAGGGGGAATTGATTGATTTAACGCCGGGGCTGTTGCAGCGCCGCATGCTCTACTGGCACCGTTTCTCGCCGGAAAGCCGCCTGATGCGTAAGGTCACCGATGCCCTGCTGGCACACGGTCACCGCGTGCTACGCCAGGATATGGCTTAACGCGCTGACGCGGGGCGACCGACTCAGATACGGCCGCCCCCTGAATTACCGGTCAGGGATTGCGCTGCAGTTCAAACACTACGTCAACCTGATCGTCAAAATGAATACTTTGCTGCTCGTACGTTTGCGCGGCAGAGGTCATGACAGCGGCATCAGCCGTTTTGTACATCCGCGCCATCGGCATCGGCTGATAGTTGGCAACATGATAGCGAATGCTATAGATCTGCCCCAGCTTTGTGCCAAAGCCCTGCGCCAGCTCACCGGCCTGTTTGGTCGCATCCTCAATGGCCGCTTTACGCGCCTGATTGCGGTACTGTTCCGGGTTAGCTACGCCCAGTTCAACCCCGCTGATTTCATTCAGACCGGCTTTCAGCGCCCCGTCCAGCAGCTCGTTCAGTTTCTCAAGATGGCGCAGCGTGACCTGCACCTGGCGCACCGCACGATAGCCCTTCAGCACTGACTTACCGTCCTTCTGATAATCATATTCAGGCTGAGTACGCAGATTGGCGGCGTTGACATCTTTCTTATCAATCCCGCTTTTGTTAAGGAAATCAAAATATTGCTGTACACGGCTATCGGCCTGCTTTTTGGCTTCTCCGGCATCTTTCGCGGAAACGTTAACTTCAATCGCCAGGGTGGCGATATCCGGCGTGGCATCCACGCTGGACTTACCGGAGGTAACGATATGCGGTGCGTTTGGTAGTTCATCCGCCTGCCCTGCCAGTGGCAAAGAGCCTAATCCCAATACGGCGGCCAGGGCCAGTTTAGTCAGCTTCACTGCGTTCTCCATGCGTTCTGTCATCAGTTTCAGTCAAAGGGCTGGCGGACAAAGTTATGATGCCGGCAGCTTGTCTGGGTGTGCAAGTGCACGTCAGATTAAGACCACGGCTTCGCCAGCGAGTTCCCGCCATCAGAAGGAGATGGCTTGCCAAGCCAGTTCGATGGCCCTTGCCCACATGACCAGCCACCAGCAGATTGATAACACGCTGAGCGCGGGTAGTAATGAGTCAAGGAGCCAACCAGGCTGCCCGTATTGCCAGGCCGAAAAACCACAGCAGTAAGGTGCTGGGCAGATGCAAGGGCAAACCCGCGGCGCCCCTCTGGCGGCAGCTGTCCGCCCAAGCTGCCGGGCACAACAAACGTACCAACACAGACGGGTGGATCCAGCAAGGTCACCGCCATCATAGTCGCAATAATGCGCCAGCGGCTGTGCTGTAACGCCGCCGCTGATGCCAGCTGAAGATGGGGGCAGTTTGGATATCGGAAATTATTGTACGTTCAGGCTGTATTGTTTTGTTGGGCCCGAACTGGCAATAAGAAGTAAAACCATCCGGTGATTAAATCCATCATAATTGCCAATCAGAATAATACCTCTTGCTCAATTCAAAAGCACTCAGTGACGGTGTCGGTTTCCCACCAAACTGACGCCAACACGTTTTGTCACAGGTCGCTTGCCAGATCGTATGATCATCTTTGCAGCATCCAGCGGGCCATGATTTTTATTTATCAATTAATACCAAGTCATTTTACGGTGGTAATAAATTAAAACATGACACAAATCACTAAAAATATGATGCGGTCGTGACTGGTTTCACCATTCTGTAGGATTGATGTGAGATATTCTCATGGTATGACTTGCTTTTCACGCACATCAAACGGAGGTATTTATGGAAAAACTTGATGATATCAGCGTTTTAAATGAAAGGGCTTTCAGCGTATTAACGGAAAATGAACTACAGGTGCGATTTAAGGATATTTACCGCAGAATTAATGATGAACATGAATATGATGAGTCCGGACATATAGCATTTCTGCCTCTTTCCCGATTGAACTCACGTCTGGAGCGACAGGAATGCCGGGACATCATTTCAAGCGTCATTGAAAGCGGATGTTTTACCAGCGGGCCTTATAATGCGAAAGTAGAAGAAACATTAAGCACGTATTATGGTGCGCATGCTTGTATTGCAACCAGTAGTGGAACAGATGCATTGATAATCGCACTTAAATCACTCGGCGTGAGTCGCGGAGATGAAGTCATTGTCCCTTTGAACTCCTTTGCCGCAACAGAGAATGCGGTAATGGCTGTCGGAGCCATTCCTGTGTTCGCCAATATTGATGCGTCTTTCAATATGCTTGCGGATGAAGTGGTGCGCCTCAGGACATCCAGAACAAAAGCGGTATTACCAGTTTGTCTTTATGGCTCGTGCCGTTATATTGATGTCATTTATCGCATAGCCCGCGAGGCCAATATCCAGGTTATTGTGGATGCGGCTCAGTGCTTCGGGATTTGGTCACTGATGAATTACTGTGATCTGCTGACGCTAAGCTTTAATCCGTTCAAGAATATCGGTTCCTATGGTAAATCCGGTGCGGTACTGACCCAATCTCCTGAGCACGCTCGCATGGCAAGGCAATATTCATACCATGGATTTGCACAAGATAAAAAGAATATAAAAGCCCAGGATTGGGGATTAAACAGCCGGATGGATAACATGCAGGCCGCCACGCTCAGTGTCAAACTCAGGCACTTTGAAAATAATGCTAAAAAACGCTGTCTGCTTGCAGCCCGCTACTATCTTCTGCTGGAAGTTCTGTCGCATAAAATAACGCTTCCGCCTGAGAAATATCAGAATACCTGGCACCTGTTCCCTGTGCTTATCCGTCAGGGGGAGCGTGATTCTTTGTTCGCCTTTGCGCGTGAAAAAGGGGTTGAGTTAGATATTTACTACCCAGTCCTTTCTCATTGTGGAGAACACCCACTGGCAACAGGTTATTCCTGTCCTGAGCAGTTCAACTCCTCTGAAATTATTCATTCTGCATTATTTCATCTTCCGTTGCATAACCATATGTCGCTCCAGGAGCAGAACAGCATTGTCGGGGTACTGCATGACTATTTCAAATGAAAAATGGCCCGTTGAATTCCCTTTGCCGACAGTGATTCGTACTATTGTGTGTTGCGATCTTGATGAAACGTATATCCCATCAGCCAGTGATAAAAAGGTACTGGGGGGAGTTGACCTGCTGGAAGCTTATATTGAGTCCAGCGCAGAAGAAAAAGGAATACTCGCAGGCTGGGTCACGGGAACAAACTTGGTTTCGGCCAGGCGAAAGTCAACAGGCTATATTTCACGGAGTCCCCATTTTATCTGTTGCAGTCTGGGTAGCGAATTTTACTGGGTCAGAAATGGCACGCTTTGTCCATCGAACACCTGGGCTGAACGGATACGCCGTTCAGGTTATAGCCGCGATAACGTCGAAGGCATCGTCAGTATTCTGCTGAAAAAAGGGTTGCCCCTGCAGAAACAGCCGGAGGATTACCAGGGCCCTTATAAAATGAGTTATTACTACTCTGAAGGTCCTGCAATGGCCCGTGATTTTGCCTGCATTCAGGCGCTGGCTGACGAGCGACGGGTTCGCGTCGTTTTTACCCGATGCAACCCGGCTGCCGGTGATCCAGCTGACTGTTATGATGTTGAATTTATCCCTCTTTGCTGTGGCAAAGATCAGGCGGTGTCTTTTCTCATGGCAGAAACCACTCTGCCAAAAGAAGCCGTGATTGCATTTGGTGACAGCGCGAATGATTTCGCCATGTTTGCTCAGGCCGGGAAAGGCTATTTGGTGGGTAATGCAGACCCGTTCGCGATTAAGCAGTACGGCAACAGCCTGGAGGGGGCTTATTGCCACGGGATACTCAAAGTGCTAAAGGAGTTACAGGGATGATTATTGGAATTGTTGGTTGTGGTGGTATTGCACGTGCCCATGTCTGCGCACTTTCCCTCAATAAGCTGGTAACCGGGCTGGCCCTGTATGATGTCAATGAAAAGAGCGTGCGACAGCTCAACGAAATCAGCACCCTGCCGGTGATGCGTTGCCAGAACCTGAAGCAGCTAGCGGAGATGAGTCAGGGTTTCGTCATCTGCACACCAAATCATCTCCATGTCACTGTGGCGGAGGAAGTTCTCCGCTATAAACAGATCCCGTTTGTCTGCGAAAAACCGCTCTCAACGGATCTCATCTCTGCCCGGTATCTTCAATCAATCGCGCCGGAGGGCTGTATCGTGTCCTTTAACTACCGGTATAACCGAGTTATCGGCACGATGATGCGACTGATAAAAGACCGTGAATTAGGGGAGCTGCATTTCTTCTCTGCAGAGTTTAATAAAAACTCGGCATTAACCCGCCATCACCTGACCTGGCGTGACGCCGCCCGGCAGAGCAAGAGCAATGGTGCGCTGGGCGATCTCTCCTGCCATCTCCTGGATCTGTTTTGTTTTATCGGCGAAAGCCCGGTTATTCTCAACAGGATCAGGACGGTAAAGGGAACACGCGTCAGCGAAAAATCGGATGGCCTGGTTGAAGTGGATGATAACGGATATGTGATGGGCTGTTCAGAGAAAGGTGCCTATTTCAGAATTCATGCCAGTAAATCGGAAACAGGGCAGAATCTGGGCCTGCACATGCAAATCGTGTTAGAGAAGGGGGAGATCAGATATTCCACGCATCAGGAAAACAGTCTGCTCCTGAGCCTGTTCAATGACACAGGTACTGAAACTATTGCTTTCAACGGGGAGAAGCGTTTACCTGATCCTCCACGGGAGCTTCCGTTCTGGTCCGATTCGTTTATTCATCTTCACGACGACTGGTGTGGCCTGATTAAACATGGCACATCAACCCCGATGCTGGCGGATCTCTCGTCAGGTCTTCATATACAGGAAATTATTGAGGCATTCTGAAAAAAATGGACACGACTCTTTTTACCGGGCTGTTTGCCGCATTTTTTACAACGTTTGCATTTGCCCCCCAAAGTATTAAAACGCTTCGGACGCGCAATACCGAAGGTATTTCCGTTGCTATGTATTGCATGTTCCTCATCGGGGTTATTACATGGATTTTTTATGGCATCCAGCGCTCTGATTTTGCTGTGCTGGCCGCAAATATTGTCACGTTGTTTCTGGCATCGCCGGTGCTGATAATGACACTTCTCAACCGCAGGAAAAAGCACGTATGATTATTGCAGTCATCGGTGCGGGTCCTGCCGGATTGATATCAGCCCACAACGCGATTCGGGCGGGTCATTCCATTGTTTTGTATGAAAAATGCCCTTACAGGGGGAATTTGGAACCCCTGGAGCGGTGGCGCTTATCGTAACGTCCGTATGCAAAACTCTCGGTATGCGTTTCATTTTACGGACTTCCCTCCGGGATCTACCGATGCATTTCCCGGTGTGGAGGAGGTATTCGAATATCTTTCGTCGATGGCCGGCACCAATGATATTCGTGAGGCTACCCGGCTGAATACTGAAGTGATTTCACTCCTGAAAACATCAGATAGCTGGTTGATCCGCAGCGTCTGTGCAGGACGATTCAGGGAAGATATTTTTGACAGGGTCATCATTGCAACAGGTGAACTCTGGCAACCACGTCCGCTTGCCTTGCCCGGAGCTGAACACTTCTCCGGAACTATGATGTCATCACGGGAATACCAGGAGCCGGAAAAATTCAAAGGAAAGAATATTCTCGTTATAGGTGGCGGTGTCAGTGGCGCTGATACTGCTTCAGACCTTGTTCCCTGTGCAAAAACAGTGAGTATTTCGCTAAAAAAGCCAGGCCTGTACCTCCCAAGACAATTTCCATCAGGTCCGAATGATATGATGCACTCATATCTGGGCAGATATATGTTGAGCCGCATGAGTTATTCAGAATATATCGGTTATCTCGTTAGCATTATGCCTGACTATATGCAGACTTATCGTGCATCAGGCTTGTTGCCTGACCTTGCGAACAATAATGCGCTGCACGTTAATGAGAAAATCATACCTAATGTGGCGGCTGGCTTGATAAAGGTTAAACCTCAGGTAAAGCGATTCACGGATAAAGGCTATATCGAATTCGTTGACGCAACTCAGGAAAAATATGATGTCTTCATTACCTGTGTCGGCTTTAAGATGCCTGATTATTCGTTCGTTTCGGGATTTGACAGAAAACAACTGTACGAACATTTTTTCTGGACGGAAGAACCTACTCTCGCTGTCATCAATCCTCCTGTAGATACTGCGGGTTTCGGTGCTGCGTTTCCCTATTTTGATATTATCAGCCAGTGGGTAATCAACGTTTTCTCCGGGAATTCAGCACTGCCGGAGAAAGCTGTTATGCGGGAGTGGTGCGCTGAACACATGGCTTCACTGCATGTTAAACGCTTTTATGACAGCTGGCTGGAAACCATCCGGACAGGCTTGCAGGCGGGCCTCCTCCCTGATCCTTGCAGGAACTTTTCCCCTTACTGGAACATCATTACCAGTGTGGTCAAACCCGCTTATCTGGCTAAGCCACCGGCCATTCCGGAGCCGGGTATAATAGACAAAATGCTTGATGTCAGTACTGCCAAAATACAGATACTGTCAGGGCTGGGAAAAGATGCTCTCGGTCATTTTCTTAGAAAAGGTGATATCACTGACGCGCAATACAGGGCAGCAGTGAATACAGATCCCCGGGGATCCATTTCTGCATACTTGCCGTATTCAACAATATATCTCTGATAAAGAGCATTAAAGCCCCTTTTCTTTCTCATAATGGCCGGATTAATCTTGCCGGATCCCCTGCATAAATTCCTTTTATCTGAATCGGTTAAACCACAACGCAACCCGCACCAATGACGGAACCACTGCATATACAGGGTGACAGAATGGTGGCTCCGCTGCCCACAGAGACTGAATCTCCAAGGGAAATGGTGATCCAGTTATTCGGAGACGGGTCCGGCGAACCGGAATGAAACAGATCGTTAGCGAACGTCACGTTATGGCCAATGAAGCAGTTTTGACCTAATGTTACGTTTTCGCAGATAAATGTGTGTGACTGGATCCGACTGCCACTTCCGATCACGCACCCTTTCTGTATTTCAACCAAAGGGCCAATGAATACATGATCCCTGAGTTCACATTGATAAATATTGGCAGGCCTGATGATGGTGACGTTTTTCCCTGAAATCACGTCGCGAACTTCACTTTCTATCAATTTCATAAACGTTTCCAAAATAAGGGCTAATTTAGATAACAGCATTATTGTAGGTTAAAACGACTTTTCTCAGGCTCGCCTGTATATAAAACCGGTATCCGGCAAACCAGTTAAGCACTGTAACCAGTTGCAACTGCCGTTTCAGGGATACCGGGCTTTTTTACCTGCCAGGGGCCAACGCCATGGCCACGCATGGTGAACTAGCCGATGTAGTAATATCTGACAAGGACGCACGTCTCCCTGCTTAATAACAGGGTTGCGGTGCAGGTTTCACCGCTTGCGTACAAATGCACATCATGGCCTGCCCCCTGGATCCGCCAGCCCGTTCCCGCCATCAGAAGGAGACGGCTTGCCATGCCAGTTTGATGGCGATCGCCCACATCACCAGCCCCACCAGCAGATTGATAATACGCTGAGCGCGGGTGGTACTGAGTAAAGGAGCCAACCAGGCGGCCAGTAACGCCAGGCCAAAAAACCACAGCAGCGAGGCGCTGGCAGAACCAAGTGCAAACCAGCGACGCCCCTCTGGCGGCAGCTGTCCACCGAGGCTACCGAGCACGACAAACGTATCAAGATAAACGTGCGGATTCAGCCAGGTCACCGCCAGCATAGTGGCAACAATGCGCCAGCGGCTGTGCTTTAACGCCGCCGCTGAGGCCAGCTGGATATCGCCGCTGCAGGCGGTACGCAGCGCACCCGCGCCATACCACAGCAGAAAAGCCACGCCGCTCCAGGTTATCAGGCTAAGCAGCAGCACCGACTGACTCAACAAAGCGCTACCGCCAAAGATCCCGGCGCAAATCAGCAAGATATCACTCAGGGTACAGAGCGCAGCGGTCATCAGATGGTACTGTCGGCGTACCCCCTGATTCATAACGAATGCATTCTGCGGCCCCAGCGGCAGGATCAGGGCCAGGCCTAAGGCAACCCCTTGAAAGTAGGTCAATAACACAGGAAAACCTCGCCAGCTTATCGTTTCGGCAAGTGTATAGCGGCGGGATTATCAGGAGAAATGCTAAAATTTAATAGCCAATAAGGAAGGCTAATAACTGCAGTGAATGAGCCGGGAGTGACCGTAAAGGCCCGCCCCGGCTAAAAATCAGTCGCCATTGCGCTGAACAGCCAGCGACTTCAACATCAGGTTATTCCGGCTGTACGGTTTTTTCCGTGGCTTCAGCGGATTTGTTCTGATGAAAATGCACATCCATCTGCGGATAAGGAATACCGATTTTGTGCTCATCCAGAGCCAGTTTGAAGTTTTTCATCAGGTCCCAGTAGACGCTTTGCAAATCATCTAACTTGCTCCAGCAGCGCACCACGACGTTGACGGAAGAACCGGCAAGTTCATTAACGCCGATCTGAACCCCACGCTCCTGTACCACACGCGGATCGGCATCCACCACCTTGCGCAGTACCTCGAATACCTGATCGATATTCGCATCGTAGGCAACGCCAATAATAAATTCGTTGCGGCGCTCCGGCTCGCGTGAGTAGTTAACGATATTTCCGCTGATGATTTTACCGTTCGGCACCACCACAATTTTTCCATCGGCGCTTCTTAGCGTGGTAGAGAAGATATGCACCTGCAGCACCGTACCGCTCACACCACCAAGATCGACGAACTCACCCGCGCGGAACGGGCGAAAGGTCACCAGCAGTACGCCAGCCGCCAGGTTAGACAGCGAGCCTTGCAGGGCCAGCGCAAAGGCAAAACCAGCGGCAGCCAGCGCCGCAATCACCGATGCGGTTTGTACCCCCACGCGCCCTAAGGCCGCAATCAGGGTAAAAGCAATAACACCATAACGTACAAGACCGGAAAGAAAGTCCGCTACGGTTGGGTCGATATGTCGCGCTATCAGCAGCTTGTTAACCGTTTTGGCAATAAAACGCGCTGCCATCATACCTACGATGACGATAACAATTGCTGCAACAATATTCACCACATAGCCAAGCAGTAACGCCTGGTTGCGCACCAGCCAGCCGCCGGCGTTGTTGATGCCGTCTACTACATTCAAATTGTCCATTTCCCTATCCTTTTATTAGCCCAAAACGGGCGTTCAAATTCTTGCCGCGATCGCGACAAATGCTGGAGTAAGGGTAAAGCAATAACGTGTGAAGTGCCAAGTAAGTGGCGAGATGGATTGTATTTTCTGCTTAAAGGCGAAAAAAAAAGGCCCGGCGGGCCTTTTTACAGCATAAATTAATTACAGCACATCGATAGCATTCAGTTCTTTGAATGCCTGCTCCAGACGAACGATCATTGAAGCCTGGGATGCACGCAACCAGACGCGCGGGTCGTAAAACTTCTTGTTTGGCTTATCTGCGCCTTCCGGGTTGCCCAGCTGCGCCTGAAGATAGCCTTCGTTCTTTTTGTAGTACTGCAGGATGCCGTCCCAGGTTGCCCATTGGGTATCGGTATCGATATTCATTTTTATCACGCCGTAGCTGATCGATTCCTGAATCTCGGCAGCGGATGAACCTGAACCCCCGTGGAACACAAAGTCCAGCGCATTGTGCGCCAGGTTGTGTTTTTTACTGACGAATTCCTGAGAATCGCGCAGAATGGTCGGGGTCAGTTTCACGTTGCCTGGCTTGTATACGCCGTGTACGTTGCCGAAAGACGCTGCAATGGTGAAACGCGGGCTGATTTTGCTCAGTTCGGTGTAAGCGTAGTCTACGTCTTCTGGCTGGGTGTACAGTGCGGAAGCGTCCATGTGGCTGTTGTCGACGCCATCTTCTTCGCCGCCGGTGCAGCCCAGTTCAATTTCCAGGGTCATGTCGATTTTTGCCATGCGCGCCAGGTATTTGCTGGAAATTTCGATGTTTTCTTCCAGAGACTCTTCAGACAGGTCGATCATGTGAGAAGAGAACAGTGGCTTACCGGTTTTAGCAAAGTGCGCTTCGCCCGCTTCCAGCAATCCGTCGATCCACGGCAGCAGTTTCTTCGCGCAGTGGTCAGTATGCAGGATTACCGGCACACCGTAATGCTCGGCCATCAGATGTACGTGATGCGCGCCAGAGATGGCGCCAAAAATAGCAGCAGCCTGCGGCTGGTCTGATTTCAGACCTTTACCGGCAATAAAGCCGGCGCCACCATTAGAGAACTGGATGATGACCGGCGCTCTTACTTTCGCGGCGGTTTCCAGCACGGCATTGATGGAGTCAGTACCCACGCAGTTAACCGCTGGCAGGGCGAATTTGTTTTCTTTCGCCACTTTAAAGATCTTCTGTACGTCGTCACCGGTGACAACGCCTGGTTTTACGAAATCGAAAATTTTAGACATGTTAGCTTGTCCTGTTTTTTGTCGGCCGTTTAAATGGAATCGGTTGGATCATTCAGGCGGGGAACTTCGCCCCGCCGCAGAGTTTACTGCTTTGCACGCTCTTCCAGCATGGCAACCGCCGGCAGAACTTTACCTTCTACGAATTCGAGGAAAGCTCCGCCGCCGGTGGAGATATAAGAGATTTTATCTTCGATGCCAAACAGGTCTATGGCTGCCAGCGTATCACCGCCACCGGCAATGGAAAATGCATCGCTGTCTGCGATCGCATTGGCAACGATTTCAGTCCCTTTACGGAAGTTAGGGAATTCGAACACGCCTACCGGGCCGTTCCACAAGATAGTTTTGGCATTTTTCAGCAGGTTAGCCATTGCCAGTGCGGTTTCGTCGCCGAAGTCCATGATCTCTTCGTTATCCTTAACCTCAGAGACTTTCTTCACGGTGGATGGCGCAGTTTCAGAGAATTCCGTGCCCACGCGTGAATCAACCGGAACCGGGATGCCGTACTCGTCACGCAGTTTTTTTGCCGCATCAACGAAATCTGGCTCGTACAGGGATTTACCCACGTTGTTCTCAATAGCCACGAAGGTATTGGCAATGCCGCCGCCGACGATCACGGTGTCGGCGATTTTGACCAGTGAGTTGAGCACGTCAAACTTGGTAGAAACTTTAGATCCACCCACCACGGCCACCATCGGGCGTGCCGGGCTTTTCAACGCTTTGCCCAAGGCTTCAAGTTCAGCCGACAGCAGCGGGCCTGCGCAAGCGACCGGGGCAAACTTACCCACGCCGTGGGTAGAAGCCTGCGCGCGGTGTGCGGTGCCGAAAGCATCCATCACAAAGATGTCGCACAGCGCGGCATATTTCTTAGAGAGGATTTCGTCGTCTTTCTTTTCGCCTTTGTTAAAGCGCACGTTCTCCAGCACCACCAGCTTGCCAGCAGCCAGCTCAACGCCGTTGAGATAGTCTTTCGCCAGAGAAACGTTATCTGCACCCAGCTTTTCTTTCAGGTAGTTGACCACCGGCAGTAGAGAGAACTCTTCGTTGTATTCGCCTTCGGTTGGGCGACCCAGATGGGAGGTAACCATCACTTTAGCGCCCTGCTTCAGCGCCGCTTCGATGGTCGGCAGAGAAGCGCGAATACGTGCATCAGACGTCACTTTCCCTTCTTTTACCGGCACGTTCAGATCGGCACGGATCAGAACGCGTTTACCCGCAAGATCCAGATCGGTCATCTTAATTACAGACATGGTGAACCCTCTCGTTGATTCTCAAAGTTTTATTGACGCAGCCGCGTCCTGGCTGAAACCGCTGGAAGCCATTGCTAATGTGGTATCGATCATGCGGTTAGCAAAGCCCCATTCGTTGTCACACCAGACTAAAGTTTTAATCAGGTGCTGACCGCTGACCCGGGTCTGGGTGCCATCTACAATGGCACTGTGCGGATCGTGATTAAAATCAATAGAGACTAACGGTAATTCCGTGTAGTCAACTATACCATTAAATGCCCCCACCGACGCACTGTGCAGCAGGGCATTGACCTCGCACGCTTTCACCGCATCACGTACGCTGACGCTGAGATCGATCGCCGTCACGTTGATCGTCGGTACGCGCACCGCGATCGCTTCGAAGCGATCGTTAAATTTTGGAAATATGCGCGTTATTCCGGCGGCCAGCCGCGTGTCGACCGGGATAATCGACTGGCTGGCGGCGCGGGTACGGCGCAAATCCGGGTGATAAGCATCAATCACCTGCTGGTCGTGCATCGCCGAGTGAATGGTGGTGACCGTACCCGATTCAATACCCCAGGCATCATCCAGCAGCTTGATAATCGGGATAATGCAGTTGGTGGTGCAGGAAGCGTTCGACACCAGCAGATGCTCGGGCAGCAGCTCTTTTTCATTAACGCCATACACCACCGTGGCATCCAGATCGTGGCCGCCCGGATGCGAAAACAACACTTTCCTGGCACCGGCCTTCAGGTGAGCTTCTCCATCGGCACGACTGCCGTACACCCCGGTGCAATCCAGCACGATATCGACATTCAGTTCACGCCAGGGCAGAGTGTGAATCTCCGGAATATGCAGCAGGCGAATGGCATCATCACCGACCGTCAGCAGGTCGCGCTCCTGACGAACGTCCCAGGCAAAACGCCCGTGGCTGGTATCGTATTTCAGCAGATGCGCCATCCCGGCCGCATCTGCCAATTCGTTAATCGCCACCACCGTAATTTCAGCCCGTCGTCCGGTTTCATACAGCGCCCGTAAAACGTTGCGGCCAATGCGACCAAAACCATTAATGGCAATGCGAACGGTCATAGCACTCCAAATCTGAAATCATCTTGAAATTGGATGTTTAGCCTGAGCCAGCCGTCGGAATTTGTACAGAAAATTATTGCCGTAAGACAGCTTAATGACCCGCGTACAAACGCAAACTGAAACGCTTCAGCCAGAGTAATAGAACTAAGGAATAATGGGAATGACTGGGATCAATTGCGGCGCGTAACTTTCGATCTGCGTCACAAAACGGGCAATGACAGCGGGGAAAAGGGCGGATCGTCGATCCGCCCGCTAATACAGCGTTACAGCAGTTCTTTCGCTTTGGCGACCACGTTATCGACGGTGAAACCGAACAGCTCGAACAGTTTCTCTGCCGGGGCCGACTCACCGAAGCTGGTCATCGCCACAATTGCGCCGTTCAGGCCGGTATATTTGAACCAGTAATCAGCGATGCCCGCCTCAATCGCCACTCGGGCGCTGACAGCTTTCGGCAGCACCGACTCACGGTAAGCGGCATCCTGCTTATCGAAAGCATCGGTAGACGGCATAGAAACCACGCGCGCTTTACGCCCTTCAGCCGTCAGTTTGTCATAGGCGCCAACCGCCAGTTCCACTTCAGAACCGGTGGCGATGAAGATCACTTCCGGGGTCCCGGTGCAGTCTTTCAGCACGTAAGCACCACGGGCAACGTTAGCCAGCTGTTCAGCGGTACGCTCCTGCTGCGCCAGGTTTTGGCGCGAAAGGATCAGTGCCGTTGGGCCGTCGTGACGTTCAATGGCG
Organism: Erwinia amylovora; assembly: GCF_017161565.1. Lineage (NCBI taxonomy): Bacteria > Pseudomonadati > Pseudomonadota > Gammaproteobacteria > Enterobacterales > Erwiniaceae > Erwinia > Erwinia amylovora. The sequence continues at coordinate 694,520 of NZ_CP066796.1, read as the reverse complement.
TATTTCCATGCAATCGCAGATTCAACCTGATCGCACGGACGCCAGGTACTCATATTCGGCGTCACACGCAGGCTAGCCAGCTGTTCAACCGGCTGGTGAGTCGGACCGTCTTCACCTAATCCGATGGAGTCATGGGTATACACCATGATCTGACGGATCTTCATCAGTGCAGCCATACGCACCGCGTTTCGCGCGTATTCAACGAACATCAGGAAGGTCGCCGTATACGGCAGGAACCCCCCGTGCAGGGTGATACCGTTAGCGATAGCGGTCATACCAAATTCGCGCACGCCGTAGTGGATATAGTTACCCGCTGCGTCTTCGTTAATCGGTTTAGAGCCGGACCACATGGTCAGGTTGCTTGGGGCAAGGTCAGCAGAGCCGCCAAGGTATTCCGGCAGCAGTTTACCAAAGGCTTCAATGGCGTTCTGCGAGGCCTTGCGGCTGGCGATTTTCGCCGGATTAGCCTGCAGTTGTTCAACGAATTTCTGCGATTCAGCTGCCCAGTTAGCCGGCAACTCATTTTTGATACGGCGCCTGAACTCTGCTGCCAGCTCCGGGAAGGCTTGAGCATAGGCAGCAAATTTATCGTTCCATGCCGCTTCTTTAGCCTGTCCGGCTTCTCTTGCATCCCACTGTGCGTAGATATTTTGTGGGATCTCAAACGGCGCGTGGTTCCACCCCAGCTGCTTACGGGTCAGGGCGATTTCTTCATCTCCCAGCGGCGCACCGTGGGAATCATGCGTACCGGCTTTGTTCGGTGAGCCGAAACCGATAACGGTTTTACACATCAGTAGCGAAGGCTTGTCGCTGACCGCTTTGGCTTCTTCCACTGCTTTTTTTATCGCGTCCGCATCATGGCCGTCCACGCCGCGCACAACGTGCCAGTCGTAAGACTCAAAACGCTGCGCCGTATCGTCGGTGAACCAGCCGTCAATATGACCATCAATCGAGATGCCGTTGTCGTCATAGAAAGCCACCAGCTTGCCCAGCTTCAGCGTTCCCGCCAGCGAGCAGACTTCATGAGAGATGCCTTCCATCATGCAGCCGTCCCCCATAAACACATAAGTGTTATGGTCTACCACCTCATGACCCGGGCGGTTAAACTGCGCCGCCAGCGTACGCTCCGCAATCGCCATGCCCACCGCGTTGGCGATGCCCTGGCCCAGAGGCCCGGTAGTGGTTTCAACGCCCACGGTATAACCGTACTCCGGGTGCCCCGGGGTTTTGGAATGCAGCTGACGGAAGTTGGCCAGTTCGCTAATCGGCAGATCGTAACCGCTGAGATGCAACAGACTGTAGATCAACATTGAGCCATGCCCATTAGACAGCACGAAGCGATCGCGGTCGGCCCACAGCGGGTTGGTTGGATTGTGGTTGAGGAATTCACGCCACAGTACTTCGGCGATATCAGCCATGCCCATTGGCGCGCCCGGGTGGCCGGATTTGGCTTTTTGCACCGCATCCATACTTAATGCGCGAATGGCGTTGGCAAGCTCTTTGCGAGAAGACATTTTCTACTCCAGGTCGGATTTAACGCTTCGCCGTCCTTAACCTATTGTAATGAATGAGTTATAAGGCAAAGCCAAAGGAAAGTCGACCATCAATGTACATGAAACACGGGTAACATGTACATGGCGCAGGGGCTAAAAAAATTACATAACTTGCAGTTTGGGTGCAGGCCGACTATGCAATTCTGGCAACTCGCGTTATAACTTCCCTGTGCTGGCGGCTTATGCCGCCGGCGAAAGGTTTCAACACTCTGTTTTTACTCATTTTTACCTGAATGGATCACTGGAATGAATAAACGTATCTCTTGCATCGCGCTGGCGCTGGCTGGCCTGCTTTCCGGCTGTCAGAATTTTGACAGTAATGCCCTGATGCAGTCTGGCACCCAGGCCTGGCAGGCCGCGACCCTGAGTGATGTGCAGGTTAAGGAGCTGAGCGACAAGTCTTGCCAGCAGATGGATGGCGAAGCACAAATTGCGCCTGACAGCAGCCCCTATGCTCAACGCCTGAAAAAAATCGCCGCTGCGCTGGGAGATAATATCAACGGCACCCCGGCCAACTACAAAGTTTATCTGACCAAAGACGTCAACGCCTGGGCGATGGCGAACGGCTGCATTCGCGTATATAGCGGCCTGATGGATTTGATGAGCGATAACGAAGTCGAAGGCGTGCTCGGCCACGAAATGGGCCACGTTGCGCTGGGTCACTCGCGTAAAGCCATGCAGCTGGCCTGGGCTACCACCGCCGCGCGTAGCGCTGCCGCTTCCGTCGGTGGGGTTACCGCTTCGCTATCGCAGTCCGAGCTGGGCGATCTGGGCGAAAAACTGGTCAACGCACAGTTCTCGCAGAGCCAGGAATCTCAGGCTGATGACTACTCTTTCGATCTGCTGAAAAAACGCAACATCAATCAGCAGGGGCTGGTGACCAGCTTTGAAAAACTGGCGAAAATGGAAGGTAGCCATGCCAGCAGCCTGTTTGATTCGCACCCGGCCTCACAGGCGCGTGCTGACCATATCAGGCAGCGCATCGCCGCAGAAAAATAAGGCCGTCGAGGGGGCAGGTCAAACCTGCCCGGATTGTCCGGAGATACTGCTTTGAATTGCATGTAAATTAAACTATCCACTCTGCTGGCCGTCTTACCTGATCGCATCAATTAAACTCTCTCCGCCTGACGTCGATAATGCTTTTGCTGGTTTTTCTCTTCTCAACAACACCAAGGTTAAACATGTTCAAGCGCATAAAGTTGGTCAACGGCATGGTAGGCGTCATCGTGTTATTCGTCACTCTGCAATTATTTACAGGCAGTATGTTTCTTAGGACCGCCCAAAATGATAAGGATAATTTCGCGTTTAATCAGCACATCCGCGAGCAGCAACAGCCAATGGACGGCGCCTGGGATTCGCTGGATCAGGCGCGTGATGCTTTGAATCAGGCCGTCATACTCTTTCTGATTGAAACGCAAGGCCAGCCACATACTAAAAGCGACTATAAAAACAAGTTAACGCTGGCAAAAAATCATTTGATCAACGCAGAAGCTTCACTGGTCGCATTTCATGGACTTTTATCCGATAAGCAAAAAGTAGAGAAGCCGATCGTTGCATTACAAGAAAGCAATCAGGGATATAAAGCGGCGCTATTGGGGCAAATAACAAAACTCGAAACAGGAAGCTTTAACCCCGATTTCATCTCCGATATCAAAAGCCAGCGGGAGGTGCTGCTGAAATCCTATGTCGCCTGGCAGGATGCGAATAATCAGCTGATAGCACGTGGCGTGCTCGCCAGCAATGATGCTTACCGTTATACCCTCTGGACCCTGTCAGGCGTGCTGGTGGCCAGTATTGCGACTATCGCACTGGTGTGGAGCGGCATTAGCCGGGGCCTGCTTCGCCCTCTTAAAGCTCACGTTGCTCATATTCAACATATTGCTAACGGCGACCTGACACACGCTATTGCGGTGGAAGGGCGTAACGAGATGACCCAGCTGGCGGCCAGCCTGCAAGAGATGCAGCAAGCACTGGTACTTACGGTTAGCAAGGTGAGAGAGGGTTCTGATGCCATCCACAGCGGAGCGAGCGAGATTTCCTCTGGCAATAACGATCTGTCGTCACGTACCGAAGAACAGGCTGCTGCGCTTGAACAAACGGCCGCCAGCATGGAACAACTCACCGCAACGGTGAAGCAGAACGCTGAGAACGCACGTCAGGCTTCTCAACTGGCGTTAGATGCTTCGCAAACTGCCGAAAAGGGCGGCAGCGTGGTGACGAACGTCGTCAGCACCATGAACGAGATAGCCGGCAGCTCAAAGAAAATCGCTGACATTATCAGCGTGATTGATGGCATTGCTTTCCAGACCAATATCCTCGCACTGAACGCGGCGGTAGAGGCGGCGCGTGCCGGTGAGCAGGGCCGCGGCTTTGCCGTCGTAGCCGGTGAAGTGCGTAACCTTGCGCAGCGCAGTGCTCAGGCGGCGAAAGAGATCAAATCACTGATTGAGGACTCCGTCGGGCGCGTTAATACCGGATCAACGCTGGTAGCGAGCGCGGGAGAAACCATGAATGATATTGTTAATGCCGTCAAGCGCGTGACCGACATCATGGGTGAGATCGCCTCGGCGTCCGACGAGCAGAGCCGCGGCATTGACCAGATAGGGCATGCGATCACGGAGATGGACCGGGTGACACAGCAGAATTCTTCACTGGTCGAAGAGTCTGCCGCCGCTGCGGCTTCTTTGGAAGAGCAATCTGAACGACTGAGTACGGCGGTGGCTTTATTCCGCATCAACGCAACACCGCACAACCGGTTAGCGATCATCAGCGCGCCCAGGGCACAAACAGGGGTACAACGGGTATTAGTAAAGCCAGCGGCCAGCGACAGTGACTGGGAAACGTTTTAAAAGGGTTTAAAACGCGGCACCCTGATGAGCGTTCTTCATCACCGGCTAGTTGAGCGCGTAGCACTTTGATGTGGCTACATTCTGATCGGCAGCGGTTCCGGCCCCACGCAAGAGACAAACAAGGTAGCGATTTTTGTCATGCAACGTTACCACCGGGCCATTCTGGCCAATTGAGGATGAAATAACGGTTGCTCCCCGATTCAACATTTTTTCCAGCGAAGTATCGACAGCCGCAAGCTTCGTCGGGTACTCCAGCGCGTTGCCCGGCACCTTGCTACCGGTCTCAGGCGGCCATGCAGCCTGCAATGAAGAAGAAAAGCCAACCATCAGTAATACAGAGAGAAATACCTTTTTCACTATTAGCCTCATTTTTGTTTGATGCCGTGCCAGGCGATTAAAAAATTCAAATAACGAACTTTTTCAAAACAATATGTTATGGTGCGCCGCGATGTAACGTTAATCCACAGAATATGTTTTGCACAAAAAAATTGACGGATGAAAAGATAACTTTCAATCCTGAGTCTTTTCTATAGAAAGATCGATTATATCATAAAACGCTTCTTTTCCGCCACGATATCATAAATCAGATCCGCATCACCGAAGTAGTTACCCAATTTGTACATAAATCGACATTCAACCTGCCAGTTCGGCAGCCATGCAAATACTGTCATGGGGGATGGTTATCATTATAAAATTTAAATTTATTTACACCTTCGTGGTTCTCTACGCTGGCATTTTGTCATCGGGTCATGCCGAAAAGACTTTTTCTGAAATGAAAGTGGAGACACCAAAATCCATTCTAAAGATAGAGGATTTCTTTCCTGCCAGGCACAAATGGGCAGTTAGTACTGGTACGAATATTATCAATAACGGCGATAAAGGAACGTCATCTGCCTGGTATATTAATGAAATATCACCGGGTAATTTCATAATTGATCGTACACTACTCTCCTGGAATAAGGAAAATAATGGAATGTCGGCCTACGCCAGCGTGAAGTACGGGCTAACGAATCAGTTATCTCTTTCTACCACCTCAGCGGTCAGTGGATGAATACACGTTATACGACAGAAAAAAGGAATAGCGTAACAAAAAACAGATATAATTCTAATGGTGTTGGTTTGGGAGGAAGCTATCAATTTTATCGACTATCAGACTATAGCGTCTTTTATGGCGGGCTGAATGTTAAAAATGACGATATCAATAGTTATGTTTTTGGCTCATCATTCAACTGGATTTATGATCCCCTCGTGTTAAATCTTTCTCTTGGCTATCTCGATGGTATCTCTAAAGAAAAATTCTCTACGGGATACAGCGCCTACACTGCCTCAGGAAATATCACTTTTCGGTAAACCCTGAAGTAAATATCAATTGGGGGTATCAAAAGATTTAATTTTCGCTAAGGATACTTATACGAATAAAAATGAATGGACTTCAAATATGTCACTTCTTATGGGGACATCCATTAATTTGGTACAAGACCTCGTTGGAAATGTAAGCATCAATGGGGGGGGTGGGTAATAACAAAATAACGATCCTTTCTCTCAGCTTAAACTATAAAGTGTAAATATATAGAAGACTTTATGATTAGCAATCAATGTTTATTATTTATCATTTCAGCAATATTACTTTTCTCCTCACCCTCTGTTTATATGGATAGTCATGCTGAGATGGAAGAAAGAAAAAATGATAGTTGAACTCTACACTATAACGAATTTAAGTCATTGAATGTTGAGGAGCTGGAGGAAACAAAAGGGAAAATGGGTCCACTTATCACTGGCGCAATAGGTGCAGCCGGTAGCGGTACGATGTCAATTGCGTCCGATGTCATAGCAGATCAACCGATAAACTGGACCAACGCTGGTATTAATGCGGGTGCAGGGTTTGTGACGGGTGCCACTGGAGGCCTTTTAGGTGGCATATCCGAAGCAATGGCAAGGGCAGCACTTGGTGTCAGCGCTTACGGGGGATTGAATGCCGCTTTCGCGGGCAGTGGCGGCGGATGCACTGCCAGCTGTCACTAAGTAGAAAAAACTCTGCCTTTAGTCGCTCAGCTAAGGGTATTTGTCAAACAATGTGGGGCCTGATATGTGGCTGGCTGCCAATTTACTTATTCTGATCGCCTGGTTTGCTATTTTTGCATTCAATAAAAACATTGATAAATATAACAAGTTATTTCATCTTATCATGACGGCCGTACTGGGTTATGCTCAAGGTTTCTACGGCTACGCCGAGCCACATTTCATTATTATTTGTGTTTTTGTGGTGTTCGGCGTCATCATTAGCCACCTGAAAAATGTAGAAAAAATAACAAAAGACCAATATACCAGCTTATATATGATCTATATCACTTTATCAAGTATATTCTCGATGCGTATGGTTCTCTTGTGGGCTGGTGTTATTGAATGATGATAAAAAGCAGAAGAAACATAATAATATCACTCATATTATTAACAACTCCCTTACAAGCAAGTAGCTCGTATCTGGAGCAGAAATTCCAGGGCATTGATAAACAAAAATTTGATAGTACATGTGGTATAGCTTCCATGGCTAATATTCTTAGAAAAAACTATTTTGTGGATAAAAGTGAAATTGAGTTATTATCAATGATAGAAATAAAACCCGCTTACTCGTTCGTTGATTTATCGCTGATAGCCAAAAAATTCAATATAACCACATCGGGAGTCAAGATAACCCCTCAACAGCTGCAACAAATCCACTCACCCACTATATTGTATATCAACCGGCTGGGACATGGCCATTTTGTCATACTGAAAGGGGTCGATAATACGTGGGTACAAATTGAAGACCCGGCTTTTGGCTGGCTAAATTATACCTTATCTCAATTTAATAAATACCGGTTACATAAAGATGGCTTAGGACGTGCGCTAATATTTCTAAATCATGAGAATATACTTATAAACAGAGAAAAAATTTTTCTCAAAAAACTGTCAATTCAATAAAATAATCAAGTGATATCGAGTATTTTATACGTCATAGTATCTCTATCGGTCTGTGTAAAACTGGTGCGGGCGGGTCTCCCCGCCCTTCTCACTTATTTGATCTTGTTGGCAGCCTGCACGTACAGCATATCCAACGCCAGGCTGGCAGCCGCCAGCGCGGTAATATCAGACTGGTCGTAGCCTGGGGCCACTTCAACCAGATCCATCCCTACGATATTCATGCCCTGCAGACCACGGATTAACTTGCTGGCTTTATCGCTGGTCAGGCCACCGATCACCGGCGTGCCGGTACCCGGTGCGTGGGCAGGGTCGAGGCAGTCAATATCAAAGGTCAGATAGACGGGCAGGTCACCGACAATCTGTTTCACCTGCGCCAGGATATCGTCCACGCTGCGATCGTTAACCTGCGCCGCATCCAACACGTTAAAGCCCAGAGACGGGTTGAATTCGGTGCGAATACCAATCTGCACCGAGTGCTCAGGAGAGATCAAACCTTCTTTCGGCGCGGTATAAAACATGGTGCCGTGATCGAAGGTTGGGCCATTTGAGTAGGTATCTGTATGCGCGTCAAAATGCACCAGCGCCATCTTACCGAAGGTTTTCGCGTGCGCGCGCAGCAGCGGCAAACTGATGTAGTGGTCGCCGCCAAAGGTCAGCATGCGTTTCCCCTTCGCCAGCAGCTTTTCAGCGTGCGCCTGCAATTTGTCGCTGAAATCTTGTGCGTCTCCAAAGGCATAAACCAGATCCCCACAATCAATCACCTTCAGCTGCTGGCGCAAATCGAACGACCACGGCCAGCGGCAGCCTTCCCACGCCAGATTGGTGGAAATCTGCCGAATAGCGCCGGGGCCAAGACGGCTGCCGGGGCGGCCAGAGGTCGCTGCATCAAAAGGCACGCCGGTGATCACCCACTCGGCATCGCTGTCGTACGGCCGGAAGTTAAGCGGGAAACGCATAAAGCCAAAAGCGTTTGATACCAGGGAGTTGTCGTACTCGTGGTTTAGGGTGTTGTTCATCGTAAATCCTCGTTAAACGGCGGCACCCGAACGTGGCCAGCCCGTTTATACGGTACAGAAAAACCCCTTCTGCCTCGTACCCGGTGCAGAAGGGATAGCAAATTAACCTATCGTAAAGGGGCTACTTTTTAGCAAAAATACCGTCAACGAACTTACCTAAATCGTTACCGTCGGCATTGTTCAGACTTTGTTCCGCTTCCGGTTTCAGCTGGCCGTCTGGCGAAGCATGATCGATAAACTGCGGTAGGATCTGTTGCAACTTGCTGACGGCATCTTCCGGAGTGGTTCCCAGTTGGTCAGCCAGCGACTGCAGTGCACCGTGACCAAAGGCAGACTGTAACTGGCTGACGGCAACCGGCTGGTTTACACCGTTGCCAAGCCAGCTTTCAGCCAGGCCGCCCACACCGCCCTGCTGCAACCTGGCCAGCACCGCCTGGAAGCCGCCCTGCGATTGTACCCATTGCAGGATCGCCATCACCGCCAGGCTGCCTGATTTCCCGCCCACGCCCGACTCGTTGCCGGCATGTTGCTCTTTATCACCGCCGCCAAGCGCATTATTAATCATGTCGTCTAACAACCCCATGTATCACTCCTTTATCTTCCATTTCAGGGATAATTACTGGCAAAATGTCGCCAACAGGACTCAACGTCACTCATCTTCCAGATAAGTATAGCCGTACAGTCCCGCTTCGAACTCTTCAAGGAACTGCGCGCGCAGCTCTTCGTCCAGATCGCTTTGTTTGATCTGATTGCGGAAATGCGTTAGCAGTTCTGCCGGATTAAGCTGCACGTACTCCAGCATATCCGCCACCGTATCGCCTTCATCCGACAGCTGGACTTCAACGCTGCCGTCGGAAAAGGCAAATACGTCCACCGCTTCGGTATCACCGAACAGGTTGTGCATGTTGCCGAGGATCTCCTGATAAGCACCGACCATAAAGAAGCCGAGCATCGGGGGGTTATCCACATCGTACTGCGGCATCGGCATGGTGGTGGCAATACCATCGCCGTCAATGTAGTGATCGATGGTGCCGTCTGAGTCACAGGTGATATCGAGCAAGACCGCCCGGCGCTCCGGCACTTTGTTCAGCCCTTCCAGCGGCAGTACCGGAAACAGCTGATCGATACCCCAGGCATCCGGCATCGACTGGAACAGCGAGAAGTTGACGTAGATTTTATCCGCCATACGCTCCTGCAGCTCGTCAATAATCGGTCGGTGCGCGCGGTTGCTGGGATCCAGATGCTGCTGAATATAGTGGCAGATGCTCAAATAAAGCTGTTCGGCCCAGGCGCGTTGCGTCAGATCGTAGATCCCCTGTGAGTAACCGGTGTGAATATCAAACAGGTCCATTTGGCTGTCATGCAGCCACTCACGCAGCGAGCGACGATTATTCGGCTCGTGCATCTCCTGCCAGGTGTCCCACATGCTGACGATAGGACGCGGTGCATCTTCAACCGGCGGCTGCGGTTCGCTGAATTCGTTACGCTCCACGCCAATGATGTTGGAAACCAGCACCGTGTGGTGCGCAGTCACAGCACGCCCGGACTCGGTGATCACCGTCGGGTGCGGCAGATCGTGCTCATCACAGGCCGCGCCAATTGCCCAGATAACATTGTTGGCATACTCATTCAGGCCGTAGTTTACCGAGCAGTCACTTTGTGAACGTGTGCCTTCGTAGTCCACGCCTAAACCGCCGCCAACGTCAAAACATTGAATGTTAACGCCAAGCTTCGCCAGTTCGACGTAGAAACGCGCCGACTCACGCACGCCGGTGGCAATATCACGAATGTTCGCCATCTGCGAACCCAGGTGGAAGTGCAGCAGCTGCAGGCTTTCCATCCGGCCCGCATCACGCATAATGTCTACCAGCTGCAGTACCTGAGTAGCAGACAGGCCAAACTTGGATTTTTCACCGCCGCTGGACTGCCATTTACCGGACCCCTGTGAGGCAAGGCGCGCACGGATGCCAAGGCGCGGTACCACGTTCAGACGTTCGGCCTCTTCCAGCACCAGTTTCACTTCCGTCATTTTTTCCAGCACCAGATAGACCTTGTGGCCCATCTTCTCGCCAATCAGCGCGAGGCGGATATATTCACGGTCTTTATAGCCATTACAGACAATCACCGAACGCGTCATACCGGCATGCGCCAGTACGGCCATTAGCTCAGCTTTAGAACCGGCTTCCAGCCCCAGCGGTTCGCCGGAATTGATCAACGATTCAATCACGCGCTTATGCTGATTAACCTTAATCGGGTAAACCAGGAAGTAGTCACCGTTATAGCCGTAGGATCCACGCGCACGTTTAAAGGCGGCATTAATCGAGCGCAGACGGTGCTGCAAAATTTGTGGGAAGCAGAACAGGGCTGGCAGACGCTGGCCTTCCGCCTCGCGCTCTTTTACCAGTTTTGCCAGATCGACGCGGGCTTCAGGCACATCCGGGTCCGGGCAGACGCTGATATGACCCAGTTCGTTAACGTCATAGTAGTTATTGCCCCACCAGGCGATGTTATAGGTACGCAGCATTCTGCTGGCGTCCCGGTCACTGATGGCGACTTCCTGCATGGAGCGTAACCCACCCTGTTCGCCTGCTGACGAACCCATCATTTTCTTCATGTCGTCAGACATCGCAAACCTCAAGTTGTAATGAAGCAAAACAGCTGGCAGCTGCAGGGGCATCCTGCGGCAAGAATTTACCGATTACCGGCCCGACAGGCCACGCGGACTTAAGCCGCGCTAAAATCGGTTTTTGCAGTATAACATGGTAAGACAAGTCGCAGACTCCACGTAACGGGTCAGAGAACTATGAGGAAAACACTCAGGATAATCTGATAGGACCTCAGTTAATTTATCCTTTTTCTCATGCAAATTATAGCCAGGCGAAGAGAGAATGATGGCGCATCGCACGGTTCGGGAGATCACCACGGCGATCGACTGCCGTTATCACCTCAGTTATTGATGTATGACAGGGAATACGTCAGTCGGCGTTGTTACCTATTGGCGAATAGCTTCGGCTTGAGTGAACGGCCAGCGGTTGGCAAGCGTGATGGCTGCGCGCGCCAGAATGGTGTCGTTGAACGAAAAGAGCGACCTGATGGTTATGGGGTGTCATCGCCCCGACACCTGACTTCTCGACGTCGGGAAGGACCTGAAAACGAGGGGGCAAGCCAGCATCTGACTATCGAGGCTGAAAGAAACTTCAGCAACGTTTGATACCGTCCTGAAAGCTAAATGGCAAAATCTCAATGTGTTAAACAGGCGTCCTGTCAGGATAATTTATTCCTCTTCGCCCTGAATGAAATTTATCCGGCAAATAATGCTGGCAATCCGTTTAGCGAGTAACCTAAAATAGACGTCCAGATGTTAATCCGTCTATACTGGTTAACTTCTAAGCGTCTTACTACTGCTCATGGCTTTGCCTGTGGGGGCGCTAAGTCTGAGTTTACGGCCAGTTGGCCAGTCTTTGCGCTATGCAGTTGATTTTTAACCCGTTAGATTCAAGGTAAAGAATAAAATGGCTAAACACCTTTTTACATCCGAGTCCGTATCAGAAGGACATCCCGATAAAATCGCCGATCAGATTTCTGATGCCGTGCTAGATGCTATCCTCGAGCAGGATCCCAAAGCCCGTGTGGCCTGCGAAACCTATGTGAAAACCGGCATGGTTCTGGTTGGCGGTGAAATCACCACCAGCGCATGGGTTGATATCGAAGAGATCACTCGCCAAACCGTGCGTGACATCGGCTATGTCCATTCCGATATGGGCTTTGATGCCAATTCCTGTGCGGTACTGAGCGCCATCGGTAAGCAGTCACCGGATATCAACCAGGGCGTGGACCGCACCGACCCGCTGGAACAGGGCGCGGGCGACCAGGGTCTGATGTTCGGCTACGCCACTAACGAAACTGACGTGCTGATGCCAGCGCCGGTCACTTACGCGCACCGTTTGGTGCAGCGCCAGTCTGAAGTGCGTAAAAGCGGAACTTTGCCGTGGCTGCGTCCGGATGCGAAAAGTCAAATCACCTTCCAGTATGATGAAGGCAAGATTGTGGGTATTGATGCGGTAGTGCTGTCTACTCAACACGCCGAGGACATCTCGCAAAAAGATCTGCAGGAAGCGGTGATGGAAGAGATCATCAAACCGGTACTGCCCACTGAGTGGATTAACGCCAATACCAAATACCACATCAATCCAACCGGACGTTTCGTCATTGGTGGCCCAATGGGCGACTGCGGCCTGACCGGGCGTAAAATCATCGTTGATACCTACGGCGGTATGGCTCGTCACGGCGGGGGCGCATTCTCAGGTAAAGACCCGTCGAAAGTTGACCGTTCTGCGGCCTATGCAGCGCGTTATGTGGCAAAGAATATTGTCGCTGCCGGGCTGGCCGATCGCTGTGAAATTCAGGTTTCCTACGCTATCGGCGTGGCAGAACCGACCTCCATTATGGTTGAGACTTTCGGCACTGAGAAAATCTCTACTGAAACCCTGACCCTGCTGGTGCGCGAATTCTTCGACCTGCGCCCTTACGGTTTGATCCAGATGCTGGACCTGCTGCACCCAATTTACCGCGAAACCGCCGCCTATGGTCACTTTGGTCGTGAACATTTTCCGTGGGAAAAAACCGACAAAGCGGCACAGCTGCGTGAAGCCGCCGGCCTGAAATAATTTCACTATAAGAGCTTCAGGGGCATCCGAACGCGGGTGCCCTTTTTTTATCTCTTTATTGTTAATGACATTATCTATAAACAGTTGAATTTCTGCTTGATTACCGACACAGCACGCTAGAAACTGTCGCAGAATGAGCTATTTTCAGCACTGTCTGATATTGTTCAGGCTATAAGATAATACACACTACCATTTGCTATGGCTTACAGGTTAATGCACCCGATAACGGGGGGGCATGGCATACTTTTTTAGCGAAATGCTGTTGTAACCGGTTACATTCATGTGATCTGTCGCACAGTCTTGCGTGGTTGAGTTTTCTACCATCTGACACCTGAATAATTCGTGTTGCAGCAAAGCGGCCAACGCGCCTGTTACCTGAAGCGTGACGGTTATATAACAACAATATGCAGTACTACTAAACGGAGGCGTTATGCCTGATAAGAAAAAAAGAAGCAGGACTTCAAATAAGGCCATGACCCTGTTCGTCTGTTTCCTTGCCGCACTGGCTGGCCTGCTGTTCGGGCTGGATATCGGTGTGATTGCAGGAGCACTTCCCTTTATTGCCAAGGATTTTAGCGTTACTCCTCATCAACAAGAGTGGATCGTCAGCTCAATGATGTTTGGTGCCGCCATTGGGGCCGTCGGCAGCGGCTGGCTGTCTTCTTCCCTCGGGCGTAAAAAGAGCCTGATGATCGGCGCCGTGCTGTTTGTTATCGGCTCCCTGTGGTCAGCGCTCTCAACTAACCCGGAAATGCTGATTGTCGCCCGTGTTTTGCTGGGCCTTGCTGTTGGCGTGGCGTCTTACACTGCTCCGCTGTATCTGTCTGAGATAGCGCCGGAAAAAATTCGCGGCAGCATGATTTCGCTCTATCAGTTGATGATTACCATCGGTATTCTTGGCGCTTACCTTTCCGACACGGCTTTCAGCTATACCGGCGAATGGCGCTGGATGCTGGGCATCATCACTATTCCGGCCCTGCTATTGCTGGTTGGCGTCTTCTTTCTGCCCAACAGCCCGCGCTGGCTGGCAGCAAAAGGCGATTTCCGCAGTGCTCAACGGGTTCTGGATCGCTTGCGCGATACCAGCGAACAGGCCAAACGCGAGCTGGATGAGATCCGCGAAAGTCTGAAGATTAAACAATCCGGCTGGTCGCTGTTCAAAGACAACAGTCACTTCCGTCGTGCGGTTTATCTTGGTGTGCTGTTGCAGGTCATGCAGCAATTCACCGGCATGAACGTGATCATGTATTACGCACCGAAAATTTTCGAAATCGCCGGTTTTGCTAATACCACCCAGCAAATGTGGGGCACGGTGATTGTCGGTCTGATTAACGTGCTGGCCACCTTTATTGCTATTGGTCTGGTTGACCGTTGGGGGCGTAAGCCAACGCTGATCCTCGGCTTTATGGTGATGGCGCTGGGTATGGGCGTTCTGGGCACCCTGCTCCATGTCGGCATTCATTCCGTCGGCGCGCAATACTTCGCGATTGCCATGCTGCTGATGTTTATTGTCGGATTCGCTATGAGTGCCGGGCCGCTGATTTGGGTACTTTGTTCAGAGATCCAGCCGCTGAAAGGGCGTGATTTCGGCATCACCGTTTCTACTGCCACTAACTGGATTGCGAACATGATTGTCGGGGCGACTTTCCTGACCATGCTGAACCATCTCGGCAATGCGAACACCTTCTGGGTCTACGCGGCGCTCAACCTGTTCTTTATTGTTCTGACCCTGTGGCTTATTCCAGAAACCAAAAACGTTTCGCTGGAGCACATTGAACGTAACCTGTTGAGTGGTAAGAAACTGCGCGAAATTGGTCAGCGTGACTGACCCGCTGATGCGTTGACGGAGTCATCACAACAGGCCGGCATGATACCGGCCTGTTGTTTTTTGTGCCGTCTGCTGCGCCCCCCCGCCGACGCCTTAAACGCGCTGTTACCCGGCGGACATATCATCTGTCCCCATTTTCTGGCCGCGCGATCCCGGCTATTCACCTCTTTTAAGGCAGCGGCGAACGGCTTGAATTGCCCTGTAGCACGCCGTATTCTTGCGCTTATGAAACCTGAGAGAATCCCTATTACCCTGCAGCAGGCCGTTATGCAAAGGCTGCGTGATAAACTTCAGCAGGCTAATCTGCGGCTGGAGCGCAACTATCCGCAACCCGCACTGCACTACAAACAGCGTGGTACGGCGGCGGGAACGGCCTGGCTGCAAAGTTGGGAAATTCGCCTGAATCCGGTACTGCTGTTGGAAAACCAGCAGGCGTTCATTGATGAAGTGGTGCCGCACGAGCTGGCGCACCTGCTGGTTTGGAAACATTTTGGCCGCGTTGCACCGCACGGTAAAGAGTGGAAATGGATGATGGAGAGCGTACTGGGGGTTCCCGCGCGCCGTACCCATCAGTTTGCGATAGCCTCGGTGTGCAGCCGCGCTTTCCCGTACCGCTGCCGCTGCCAGCAGCATCAGTTAAGCGTGCGCCGCCATAACCGGGTGGTAAGGGGCGAGAGCCAATATCGCTGCCTGTACTGTGGTGACCCTCTCCAGCCCGGCAACTTCCAGGAATCTTAAAAATGCTCGCTGCTGATTAAAAATAAGACGATATAAGGCTTATATTTTAAGCCGTTATTCGTTATTAACGGCACATCTGTTACTCTCCACGACCGTTTCATGGAATACAGATTTACTGGAATATGTCTCGCAAAATTTTTAGCTCAATAGCCCTTTCCCTGCTGTTCCCCCCCCTTTTTTGCCATGCTCTCAGTCAGGGCAACTACCAGCAGAATAACTTCAGCCAGGCAAAGGCCTGGGCGGCGCAAATTCACCACGATGCACCCGGCACGTTTTATTGCGGCTGCAAAATTGACTGGCAGGGTAAAAAAGGCGTGCCCGATCTCACCTCCTGCGGTTATCAGGTACGCAAAAATAGCGAACGCGCCAGCCGCATCGAATGGGAGCATGTTGTCCCGGCGTGGAGCTTTGGCCACCAGCGCCAGTGCTGGCAAGACGGCGGGCGAAAAAACTGCGTCAAAGACCCCGTCTATCGTCGAATGGAAAGCGACCTGCATAACCTGCAACCGGCTATCGGAGAGGTGAACGGCGATCGCGGTAACTTCATGTACGGTCAGTGGAGCGGCGGCGAGCAGCAGTATGGCCAGTGCGCCATGAAAGTCGATTTCAAAAATAAACTGGCCGAACCGCCAGCGCGCGCGCGCGGCGCCATCGCCCGTACATGGTTCTATATGCGTGACCAGTATCAACTGAGTATGTCAAAACAGCAGACGCAGTTAATGACCGCCTGGAGCAAGCTCTATCCGGTCACGCCGTGGGAATGCGAGCGCGATCGGCGCATTGCCCGCGTTCAGGGCAATCATAACCCTTATGTACAGCAGGCTTGCCAGCGGTAAAATCGCTGGCCTAAACTGCACAACATTATTGTGTTAACTTTTACAGGATTTCCATGCGTATACCTCGCATTTATCAGCCCCGGCCGTTACAGATCGGCAACGAAATAGCCCTGAGTGAAGAGGCGGCTAACCACGTTGGCCGCGTACTGCGCATGAGTGCAGGCCAGATGCTGGAATTGTTCGATGGCACCAGTCTGGTTTTTGCGGCGGAAATTATTCAGGCTGATAAAAAAAATGTTTGTGTCAGAATCAACGCCAGTCGCGAGGACAGCCGCGAATCGCCGCTTCATCTGCACCTGGGCCAGGTCATGTCGCGCGGCGAAAAAATGGAATTTACTGTTCAAAAAGCCGTCGAACTGGGAGTAAATGTGATTACCCCCTTGTTTTCTGAGCGCTGTGGCGTGAAGCTGGATGCAGAACGGTTGGCGAAAAAAATGCAGCAGTGGCAAAAGATCGCCATTGCCGCCTGTGAACAGTGTGGACGCAACTGCATTCCCGAGGTGCGTAACGCGATGGCGCTGGATGCCTGGTGCGCCGAACCGGAGCCGGGGCTAAAGCTCAACCTGCATCCGCGTGCCAAACACAGCATTAACACCCTGCCGCTTCCGATTGAACGTGTTCGTCTGCTGATTGGCCCGGAGGGTGGGCTATCTGCCGATGAGATTGCCATGACGGCGCAACATGGGTTTACTGATATTTTGCTAGGCCCACGCGTGCTGCGCACCGAAACAACCGCATTGACGGCAATCACTGCACTGCAGGTGCGGTTTGGCGATTTGGGCTGAAAACAGCACATTTAGCATCAGTCATAGCGTTGCAGCCGCGCCAGCTCGCTCGGCGTACCTGATATGTTTCACTTTATTCTCTGATCGGATCATCGGATGAGTGCTAAGGTAATGAATAACTTATCTGAACACTGCGTGAATTTAGAATGTCTTAACAATTTACCCTTGATAGTTCGGGTGGCAGACAGGCGGCAAACCCATGGATCCCGGCCACTTCCTTAGAGATCTCATCGGGTGAATGACAAATCTGTCGTGAGCAGATTTAAACGCCGCTGATGACGTCCGCGTCAGTGGCGAGGATCGGGTCATGCAGCCATAGCCCCTGCAACTTGAATTATGACGGGTTTAGCTCAAAGCGGAGAGAAGAATGATTAAGCTTGGCATAGTGATGGACCCGATAACTTCCATCAATATCAAAAAAGATTCCAGCTTTGCGATGTTGCTGGAAGCACAAAAACGCGGTTATGAAATTCACTATATGGAGATGAACGATCTCTATCTGCGCGCTGGTGAAGGGCGGGCGCGTACCCGCCTGCTAAGCGTTGAGCAAAACGTTAATCAATGGTTTGCGTTCGGTGATGAGCAGGATATTGCACTGTCCGACCTGAACGTGGTGCTGATGCGAAAAGATCCCCCATTTGATACCGAGTTTATCTACGCCACCTATATTCTTGAGCGTGCAGAGGAAAAAGGCACGTTGATAGTTAACAAGCCGCAGAGCCTGCGCGATTGTAACGAGAAGCTGTTCACCGCATGGTTTGCCGATTTGACCCCGGATACGCTGGTTACCCGCAATGCCAGCCAGATCCGTAAATTCTGGCAGCAGCATAATGACATCATACTTAAACCGCTGGACGGCATGGGCGGCGCGTCGATTTTCCGCATCAGGCAGGAAGACCCGAATCTGTCGGTCATCGTTGAAACCCTGACCGGACATGGCAGCTTCTACTGCATGGCACAAAACTATCTGCCGGCGATTAAAGACGGCGACAAACGCGTGCTGGTGGTAGACGGTGAGCCGGTGCCGTATTGTCTGGCGCGCATCCCAAAATCAGGTGAAACGCGCGGCAACCTCGCTGCCGGCGGCCGTGGTGAAGCGCGACCTTTGACTGATAGTGACTGGGAAATTGCCCGTCGCGTCGCCCCGGTCCTGAAGCAGAAAGGTCTGATTTTTGTCGGCCTGGATATCATTGGCGATAAGCTGACAGAAATTAATGTGACCAGCCCAACCTGCATCCGTGAGATTGAAGCCGCGTTTCCGATCTCTGTTACCGCGATGCTAATGGATGCGATTGAGAAACGCCTCGCCTGATTGTTACTGCGGGGGCCAATTGCCCCACGGCTAACCCTTAACGCCCGCCGGTTTAGCGTGGGCGTTAACCAGACTACAGAACATTAAGTATGAATTTACAGCATCATTTTTTGATTGCCATGCCAACGCTGCAGGACCCGCTGTTCAAGCGTTCGGTGGTGTATATTTGTGAGCACAGCGCTGACGGTGCAATGGGGTTGATCGTCAACAAACCCATGGAAAACCTGACGGTTGAAGGCATTCTGAAAAAACTCAAGATTTCGCCCGATGCGCGCGATCCAGCACTAAGACTGGACAAGCCGGTATTTGCAGGTGGCCCGCTGGCAGAGGATCGCGGTTTTATTCTGCATTCGGCTCAGACGTTGTTTACTTCCAGCATTCGCGTGTCAGACAACACGGTGATCACCACTTCACGCGACGTGCTGGAAACCCTCGGTACCCCCGAACAGCCCGATAATGTGCTGGTTGCGCTGGGCTATTGCGCCTGGGAAAAAGGCCAGCTGGAACAGGAACTGCTTGAAAATGCCTGGTTAACCACCGCGGCGGACAGCAATATTCTGTTTCATACGCCAATAGCTGAACGCTGGCGCGAGGCAGCAAAAAGTATCGGCGTTGATATTCATAACATTGCCAGTGAAGCCGGGCATGCATGATGCGTAATCAAACCTGCCTGGCCTTTGATTTCGGCACTAAAAGCATCGGCGTTGCTATCGGCCAACAGTTGACCGGCACAGCCCGTCCACTTATCGCGCTGAAAGCACAGGACGGCATTCCGGACTGGAACAGGCTCGAAGCCCTGCTGAAAGAGTGGCAGCCAGATCGGGTTGTTGTCGGACTTCCCCTCAATATGGATGGTAGCGAGCAGCCGCTGACGGTACGGGCGCGTAAATTTGCCAACCGCCTGCACGGGCGCTTCGGCGTACAGGTTGACCTGCACGATGAACGCTTAAGCACCGTAGAAGCACGGGCAGAGCTGTTTGAACGCGGCGGTTTTCGTGCGCTTAGCAAAGGCAACGTCGACTCGCTTTCCGCGGTAATCATATTGGAAAGCTGGTTTGAGAATCACTATGAGTAAGGATGGCTGGGCGGCGGCGAGCAGCCTGGGTTGAAGTACAAAAATATTTTCTCCTGAGCGCAACTTTTGCTACGGCATCAGCGAAACTAAGGTTAAGTTTATCAGGCGCTAATGCCTGGCCCACACTGGAGAAATCGTCATGCATATGAAAAGCACCCTGGGCGCGCTGGCTGCCGCAGCCATTCTTAGCCTTACTCTGCCCGTCACATCTGCGCTTGCCGCCCTGCAGGTGGGTGACAAAGCCCCTGATTTTCAGTTGAAGTCTGCACTGGCAGGCAAACCAACAACGTTCGCGCTAAAGCAGGCATTACAGAAAGGGCCAGTGGTACTCTACTTCTTCCCGGCAGCATTCAGTGCAGGCTGCACGCTGGAAGCGCACGCTTTCGCCGAAGCGACCGATGAGTTCAAAAAGCAGGGGGCGACCGTTATCGGCGTGACCGCTGGCAATGTAGACCAAATCGCCAAATTTTCCCAGCTGGAGTGCCGTGACAAATTTACGGTAGCCGCCGATCCGGGCGCTAAAGTGGCCGGAGAATATCACAGCACGATGCAGTTCAATGGTAAAACGCTGTCTGACCGTACCTCGTACGTGATTGCGCCTGACGGTAAAATCCTGCTCGGCTATAGCGATAAAAATCCTGAAGCGCATATTCAAAAAGCGATGGATGCAGTCAAAAAATACCGTCAGGCCAACCCGGCTTAACTTCCCTGCCTGAGTAGGTTTAATATGCTGACTGCCATCGCTGCCGCCCTGCTGGGCGGCATCATTCTCAATCTGATGCCGTGCGTATTCCCGGTTATTTCGCTTAAGGCGCTGAGCCTGATCCGCCACCATGGTAAGCCCGCTCAGGTCAGATCTGAAGGGCTGGCCTTTTTGTCTGGCGTGGTGCTGACCATGCTTGCGCTGGCAGGCGCACTGCTGCTGGCCCGTTCCGGCGGTTCGGCAGTTGGCTGGGGGTTTCAGTTACAGTCACCGCTGGTGATTGCCCTTCTGGCGCTGGTAATGCTGGCGTCAGCGCTCAACCTCTTCGGGCTGTTTGAGGTCGGCCTTTCGGTACAGCGCGTAGGTGAAATGGGGGGGACACGCGGCGGTCTGACGGGTTCTGCCCTGACCGGGGCTTTAGCCATTATCGTCGCCACCCCCTGCAGTGCGCCGTTTATGGCCAGCGCCATCGGCTATGCGCTGACTCAGCCGCCGTTATTCAGCCTGGTTATCTTTATTGCGCTGGCGTTTGGCTTCGCCGCGCCGTTTACACTTATCTCCTTTTTCCCGCTGCTGGCGCGCGTCTTACCCGCGCCAGGCGGCTGGATGTTAACGCTGAAACAGGGTCTTGCGTTTCCCATGCTGGCGACGGTGGCCTGGCTTATATGGGTGCTGGAGCGCCAGGCTGGCTCCCTGGCACTGGCGGCGATTTTGGTTTGCTGCATAGTGCTAAGTTTTGCCGCCTGGCTGTACGGCAAGGCACAGCAACGCCTTATGATGGGAAAACGCCACTGGCCAATGCATATTGCCAGCGCAGTGTTCATTTTGCTGATTGTGCCGCCGCTGGCTAATATTGACGCGTTTTCACGTCCGTCTAACCTTACTGATACCGCCGAAGCCGCAGCCACGGTCGTCTGGTCGCCACAAAAAGTAGACGCGGTAAAAGGCCAGGGTCAGCCTGTTCTGGTCAATTTTACCGCATCATGGTGCATCACCTGTCAGGTCAACGAGCGTTCCTCGCTGTCGACTCCGGCGGTAAAGGCGGCAATGGCGCGCACGGGCACCATTTATATGGTCGCCGACTCAACAAAATATAACCCCGATGTCGAACAGGCGCTCAGTGATTTTGGCCGCGGCGGACTGCCGCTGTACGTTGTTTATCCGGCCGATGGGAGTAAACCGGTGGTGCTGCCACAGGTGCTGACGCCACGGATTGTTGTCTCCGCGCTCGCTCGCGCCGCTGCCAGCGGAAAGAAAGCGTGAGCCGGTGGGCCGGGCACCATCGCCATGTGCCACAGCCTTAACTTATGCACCCGCTGCCGCCTCAGACTTTACAGGGCTGGCAATGGCAGAGGCTGAAAACCAGCTGCAGGCGTGGCCAACGCTGATGGCCCGCGCACAGGCTGGCGACAGAAAAGCCTACAACAGCCTGCTGAAAGCGATGGTTCCCGCCATCCGGGCCATTGTGCGTAAGAAAATTCGCAATGAGGCGCTGGTTGAAGACGTGGTTCAGGAGACATTGCTGGCGATCCACCGCGTGCGCCATACCTACGATCCACAGCGCCCCATACTGCCATGGGTGGCGGCCATCTCTTCGGCGCGGGCGATTGATGCACTGCGCCAGACTGGTCGCCGTCAGGAGGTTCAGGACGATGATGCGCTGCTCAATCAGCTCGCTGATGCTGACGATTTTGAGTCGGCGGAGAGGGAAAAAAGTGAAGCGTTAAGCGGATGTCTGGATAGCCTGCCGCTGCGTCAGCGCGAGATGGTGGAAATGGTGCATCTGCGCCAACAAAGTCTGGTGCAGGCGGCGGCACAATGTAATCTGTCCGTCTCTGCGGTTAAAGCGTTGTTGCATCGCGCAATGCGAAATCTTCGTCAGTACGGCAAGGGTAACCATGAGAAATCATGATCGGCTGATCGACCAGCTTAGCAACAGGGCAAGCCCGGTAAAACGCACCTGGGCAACGGGCTGGCGCGTTGCCGCCTGGATTATGGCAGTGCTACCTTGCGGCATGCTAAGCAGCTGGACATTTCACAGCAAATTTACCGACTGGTCGCAGCAGGAAACTCTGCCCGCGTTACTCTCGCTGCTGTTTTCATTTATCATCGGCGCCAGCGCCATTGCCGGAGCGTTTAATCTTAGCATCGCCGGTCGCCGGTCGCTTAATCCCAGGAGAGTTGCCCTGCTTGCCTTGCTCTGGCTGGCGGCCAATCTGCTGAACGCTTCTTCAACCAACGATTCGGCAGCGGCGGGAAGGTTCGGCGAGGGGATACACTGCTATCTGTTTATGCTAAGTGCCAGCCTGCCAATGATGGTGATTTCTATTGTGTTCCTTTATCGTACCCGTTCGCTCTGCCCCGTCCAAAGCCTGGCGCTGGCTGGCTGCGGCGCAGCATTTATGTCATCCGTGCTGCTGTCTTTATGTCACGGAGTTCACCTGTATCGGTTCGATTTCGCCATGCACCTTGCGGCAGGCATCACCATTATTGCCCTCACCGTGCTGACCGGGCGCAAATGGATTCGCCTGGGTTAGTAGCGCGGCTGGCCATGCCGACGGCGAGGCAGTCACCATCCCCCTCTTTTGCCGTCCGGCCAGGCTTTGTTCAAAGGTCTGCATTCCCTGCTGGCTGCCGGTCTGCATCAGGCCGGGCAACTGGTAAGTTTTCCCTTCGCGGATTAAATTGGCCACCGCCGGGCCGTTCACCAGCACTTCAAACAGCGCTACTCTGCCCTGAACGCCTGCCACCAGACGCTGGGCAATCACCGCCTTTAAACTCCCTGCCAGCTGGCTGCGCACCACATTTTTTTCATCGCCCGGAAAAACATCCACCAGCCGGTCCACCGCCTGCGGGGCACCACGGGTATGCAGCGTTGCCAGTACCAGATGCCCGGTCTCGGCGGCCGTCAACGCCAGCCGGATGGTTTCCGCATCGCGCAGCTCCCCCAGCAGGATCACATCGGGATCTTCGCGCAACGCCGCACGCAATCCGGCGTCAAAGCGGGTAAAATGCTGGCCTTTCTCACGCTGCTGGATCAGCGACTGCGCGCTGTGATGAAGAAATTCAACCGGATCTTCCAGCGTCAGAATATGCCGCCGCTGCCGATGGTTGATCTCGTCGATCAGCGCGGCCAGCGTGGTTGACTTGCCACTGCCGGTCGCACCGGTAATCAGAATTAGCCCTTCTTCCACCTGTAACAGAGATTGGGTGACCTGCGGTAGATGCAGTGATGCAAGCGGCGGGCACTGGCTGGCAATCAGGCGCAGCGCCAGCGACAACCCGTGACGCTGGCGAAAAAGATTGGCGCGCAGACGCACGCCATCGCCCAGTGTCAGGGCAAGATCCACCTGACCGTTCAGCGTCAGTTCCTGATGTTGAGCAGAGCTAAGCCAGCGTGCAGCAACGTTTTCCAGCCATTTATTCTGCACTACGGGCTGGTCAGCGATCACCTCAAGGCGACCGTCACAACGCCAGAATGGCGAATGTCCACTGCAGAGGTGCAGATCCCCCGCATTTTGCTTTACACTAAGGGCCACTATGTCCTCGATATCCATATTTTTTCCCTGACTATGACTTCGATTAAGCACAACTTACAGCAAGTACGGCAGCGGATCTCAACAGCAGCAGCTAAGTGCGGCCGCGATCCACAAGAGATTACGCTGCTTGCAGTGAGCAAAACCAAACCTGCGAGCGCGGTCGAAGAAGCGGTCGCCGCCGGACAATGCTGCTTCGGTGAAAACTACGTGCAGGAAGGGGTAGATAAAATCCAGCTGCTGGCGAACCCTGCCCTTGCCTGGCACTTTATCGGGCCGCTGCAATCTAATAAGAGTCGTCTGGTGGCGGAAAACTTTGACTGGTGTCATACCGTCGACCGCCTGCGCATTGCCAGCCGTCTTAGCCAGCAACGACCAGATAATCTGGCTCCGCTCAATATTCTGATTCAGATAAATATCAGTGCAGAGCCGAGCAAATCAGGCATTATGCTGGCAGAGCTGCCAGCGCTGGCGCAGCAGATAGCTGCGCTGCCGCGTCTCAAGCTGCGCGGGTTGATGGCAATCCCGGCACCGCAAGACAGCTATGATAGTCAGCTGGCGGTGTGTCAGCAGATGACGACGGCATTTAAACAGCTGCAACAGGATTATCCCGGTGTGGACACTCTCTCACTGGGAATGAGCGACGACATGGACGCCGCAATTGCGGCAGGCAGTACCATGGTGCGTATTGGCACCGCAATTTTCGGCGCGCGCGACTACGTTAGCGCCACTGCTACACACAACAACTGAGGAACCTCATGCTAGCGTTGATCTTTCTGGTAACAACGGTGATGGCGATTTATATCAAGGTGCTGTTACTGCGCATCTGGATGCAGTGGGCACGCTGCGACTTCTATAACCCGTTTTCGCAGTTCGTGGTGAAAATCACCCAGCCCATCGTCAAACCGTTGCGGCGTATCATCCCCTCCATTGGGCCGCTTGATACTGCTTCTCTGCTGATCGCTTTTATCGTCAGCGTGCTTTCAGTCCCGGTCATGCTGCGTCTGTTCATCCCGGACCCGATTTTCCTCTATCTGGGCCTGGTGCTGCTGGTTAAGGCGGCTGGCGTACTGGTATTCTGGGTCATCATCGTCCGCTCGTTGATGAGCTGGATAAGCCAGGGACGTAACCCGGTTGATTATGTGCTGTTACAGCTGACAGAACCGTTAATGGCACCAATCCGCCGTTTTATCCCGGCGATGGGCGGCATCGACTTCTCGGCGATGGCGGTGATCCTCGTCCTGTATATGCTCAATTTCCTGGGGCTGGAATATATTCCAGGCTGGGCGCAATTCTAAAACCCCCCTTATCCCTGTCACTGCAGCGCCCCGGTCACTGACTTTTACCAGCCAGCGGGGCTGATTTATTTTCCGCCCTGCTGCAGCTGCAATGATGTTGGCGGTCGATCACATGAAAAACATTCTGGATTTACTATGCAAAAAGTTGTACTCGCCACCGGCAACCCCGGTAAGGTGCATGAGCTGGCCGAACTGCTGGCGGCCTCAGGTCTTGATATCGTGGCGCAGACGGATCTGGGCGTGGAGTCAGCCGAAGAGACCGGGTTGACCTTTATTGAGAACGCCATCCTGAAAGCGCGCCACGCCTCGGCGATGACCGGGCTACCGGCGATTGCCGATGATTCTGGCCTGGCGGTAGATATACTCGGCGGCGCACCGGGTATTTATTCGGCCCGCTATGCGGGTGAAAATGCCTCTGACCAGCAGAATCTGGACAAACTTCTGGCAGCACTGGATGCCGTAGCAGACGGCGAGCGTCAGGCGCATTTCCACTGCGTGCTGGTCTATCTGCGCCATGCCGCTGACCCAACGCCGCTGGTGTTCCACGGCAGCTGGACGGGTGAGATTGCTCGCACCCCTTCTGGCGTTGGCGGTTTCGGCTATGATCCGATCTTCTTTGTCCCGGAGCTGGGTAAAACGGCGGCCGAACTGAGCAAGAGTGAGAAGCTGGCCGTGTCCCATCGCGGGAAAGCGCTGAACCTGCTGCTGAGCGCGATGAGACATGGTTAATCTGCCCGCATTAAGCCTGTATATCCATATCCCCTGGTGTGTACAAAAATGCCCGTATTGTGATTTCAATTCGCACGCTTTGAAAGGCGAGGTGCCTCACAAAGAGTACGTGCAGCACCTGCTGAACGACCTGGATATTGACCTGCCCCTGACTTCAGGCCGCGAGGTTAGCACCCTCTTTATCGGTGGGGGTACTCCCAGCCTGCTAAGCAGTGAGGCGATGCAGATGCTGCTGGATGGCGTGCGGGCACGGTTACCGCTGGCGCCGGACGCCGAAATCACAATGGAAGCCAACCCCGGCGCGGTCGAGGCCGATCGCTTTAGCGGCTACCAGCGCGCCGGCATTAACCGCATCTCCATTGGTGTACAGAGCTTTAGCCCGGCCAAACTGCAACGCCTCGGGCGTATTCACGGCCCGGACGAAGCCAGGCGTGCGGCGGAGCTTGCCGCCGGCCTTGGTCTGCGCAGTTTTAACCTTGACCTGATGCATGGCCTGCCGGATCAGTCGCTGGAAGAAGCGCTGGACGATTTACGTCAGGCGATTGCCCTTAACCCGCCGCATCTGTCGTGGTATCAGCTGACCATCGAGCCGAATACGCTGTTTGCATCAAGGCCGCCGCGACTGCCGGATGAAGATGACCTGTGGGATATTTTCGAGCAGGGCCATCAGTTGCTGTGCGCCGCCGGTTATCAACAGTACGAGACGTCCGCCTATGCCAAACCCGGATATCGCTGCGAGCACAACCTGAATTACTGGCGTTTCGGTGATTACCTCGGTATTGGCTGCGGCGCGCACGGTAAGTTGACCCAGCCAGACGGGGCGATAATCCGCACCAGCAAAACCCGTCATCCGCGTGGTTTTATGGCCGGTAACTATCTGGATAAGCGTTATGAGGTGGCCGATGCCGGGAAGCCGTTCGAGTTCTTTATGAACCGCTTTCGCCTGCTGGAAGCCGCGCCGCGCGCCGAATATACGCGTTATACCGGGCTGCCAGAACACAGCGTGCGCGCGCAGATCGACACGGCGCTGGCCAAAGGCTATCTGACGGAAACCGTTGAACACTGGCAGGTGACAGAGAAAGGCAAACTGTTCCTGAACTCGCTGCTGGAGCTGTTCCTGACAGAATAGAGGGGGAACCTGCCCGGCAAGACTGACTAAAATCCTTGCCGGAGGGTAAACAACCTTAGCCACATGGCGTCACTTTAAACATGCTCCAGGCAATGACGGCAACCAGGGCATTACGTGGCTGCGTGCACGCTCAGATCTCCTTTGCCTGCAGAGCGCAGCTCTCTTGCAGGCGAGGCAAAGCTCAGGCTATCATTTCAATCCGGCAATCAGTGCCTTGCGCTGGTCTTCCAGGTTAATCACGCGGTTACAGACTTGATGCCCGAAATTCTGGAAATCCTGCTGCTGGTTATTCCATTCATTCTGAATCGACTGCTGCAAGCCCCCCAGGTTGCCCATAATCGCCTGCAGCGGATTATCACCATTGCCGACCGATTTAGTGCCCATCTCATTCAGGCTATCCTGTACCACGCCACCCAGAGCGCTTTGCACCAGCTGCTCGCCGTCCTGGCGCACCTCTGCCACTGCCTGATGATGAAAGGTCAGACCGTCGTTACGATGCTCGATAATACGGTTCATCTGCTGCTTCAGCTGGCCGTCCAGCGTGGTGAGGCGCTTACGCACATTGCTGTTCTGGCCAAGCTTGTCGACGATCACCCGGTCCAGCGCCACACGGCCTTTTTCCAGCCGCTGTTTCGCGCCGTTGTCAATCCACGGTAAATCACGCCGCAGCGCGTTCTGATAGTCTATCGCCTTTTGCCGGGTTGCCGGGTCAGTACTCACCGGGTTGCCGTTACGCAGCACGTCACCTGCAGGTGAAATCG
Organism: Erwinia amylovora; assembly: GCF_017161565.1. Lineage (NCBI taxonomy): Bacteria > Pseudomonadati > Pseudomonadota > Gammaproteobacteria > Enterobacterales > Erwiniaceae > Erwinia > Erwinia amylovora. The sequence continues at coordinate 666,744 of NZ_CP066796.1, read as the reverse complement.
ACAGGTTGCCGCTGGCCCCCACCACTTTTACCTGCTGTGGGCTGATAACGATGTCGTCCTGAGGATTAACGCGACACTGGTAGTCTGCCTGAGCCTGGCCTGCAGCGAGAATGAGCAATGCTCCACTGAAAAGCATTTTGCGCATGGTTCTACTCCTTGATAGAAAAAGGGGGCGACCGACAAAAACGGTCACCCCCGGTCAAACGATGTCGAATACCCCAAAAACGGACACAGCTTCAGGTTCCGCCGGAGTTTTCATCTGCATCTGTGATACTCAGTCCCACCAGACGTCAAACAGTTCGGTTACCTTCACTGCACTTAGCTTGCGCGCTTCCAGCCAGTTTTTTACCAGCTCACGGTGTTCGTCAGTGCATTTGCCGGTTTTCTGCAGGCATACCAAACCTTCCCATTGCAGATAGCCGCTTCCGTCGAACGCCAGTCCGTTAGGAGCAATCACTTCATTGATCAGCGCATCAACGGTACCGTCGATGGTTTGTTCGTCGCTACCTTCCGGGAAGGTGAAACCGACGGCGAATCCCAATTCCTGGAACTCATCAATGTGCATTTTCTTGCGAAGACGACGACTGCGTTGTGTAGCCATTATTTAACCCTCTCAAACATCAGATCCCATACACCGTGGCCAAGACGCTGCCCACGCTGCTCAAATTTTGTAAGCGGCCGGGATTCCGGGCGCGGAACCCAGTCGCCGCTTTGTGACTGGTTTTTATAGCCGTCGATGCTGTTCATCACCTCCAGCATATGTTGCGCATAGGCTTCCCAGTCGGTTGCCATATGGAACACGCCGCCCAGCTTCAGCTTACGCATGACCAGCTCGGCGAACGGCACCTGCACAATGCGGCGTTTGTTATGACGTGCCTTGTGCCACGGGTCCGGGAAAAACAGCTGCACCATGCGCAGCGAGTTATCCGGGATCATGGCGTTCAGCACTTCTACCGCGTCATGACACATTACACGCAGATTATTCACCCCGGCCTCTTGCGCCGTTGCCAGGCAGGCACCCACGCCCGGTGAATGAACTTCAATACCAAGGAAATTCTGCTGTGGATTGCTGGCAGCCATGGTGACCAGCGAAGCGCCCATGCCAAAGCCAATTTCTAACACCAGCGGTGCTTCGCGGCCAAACAGAGCGGTTAAATCGACCGATTGCGGCTGATACTCGACGCCCATGACTGGCCACAGCTGATCCAGCGCCTGCTGCTGACCCTTGGTCAAACGGCCCTGGCGACGTACAAAGCTGCGGATGCGGCGCAGAGCGCGACCGTTTTCGTCAAATTCCGGTGAGATAACATCGTTTTTCATGATTCTGCCTGCAACTGTGCGCTGTAGAAAGCGGGCATTATGCCCTCAGGGAGTGAAAACATAAAGGCCACCCTGTCTGGCCAAAAATTCGTTTTGCTCGCTGGCAGTATAGCCGCTGTGGAAGCTGAAGTGCTTTTACGTCAGCACCATTCATAAAATGCAGTGAATATCCGGTTTACACTGGTTATTGTCTGTGCTGGAATCCCTGCCTGATTTATCTGAATGACAGACGGAAACAGACATTATGCAGGCATCGCAGTTTTCACAGCAGGTATTGGACTGGTATCAGCGCTATGGTCGCAAAACTCTGCCGTGGCAGCTGGAAAAAACGCCTTATAAGGTCTGGTTATCTGAGGTAATGCTGCAGCAGACACAGGTCGCCACGGTTATTCCCTACTTCGAGCGTTTCATGGCCCGCTTCCCCAACGTTAGCGACCTGGCCGCCGCCCCGCTTGATGAAGTGCTGCATCTGTGGACCGGCCTCGGCTATTATGCGCGGGCCCGCAACCTGCACAAAGCGGCGCAAACCGTAGTCGACAAGCACGGCGGAGTTTTCCCGCAAACCTTCGCAGAGGTAGCAGATCTGCCCGGCGTTGGCCGCTCCACTGCCGGGGCCATCCTGTCACTGGCGCTGGGTAAACACTTCCCTATTCTTGATGGCAACGTGAAGCGCGTGCTGGCTCGCTGTTATGCCGTAGCGGGCTGGCCAGCCAGAAAAGAGGTGGAGAAGCGCCTGTGGCACATCAGTGAAGAGGTGACTCCCGCCAACGGCGTCAGCCAGTTTAATCAGGCGATGATGGATCTCGGTGCGATGGTTTGTACCCGCTCGAAGCCAAAATGTGAAATCTGCCCGCTGAAGACCGGCTGCATTGCCCGGGCACACGACAGCTGGGCGCAGTATCCGGGTAAAAAACCTAAACAAACTATCCCGCAACGTACCGGCTGGCTGCTGCTGCTGCAGCAGGGCCAGGATGTGTGGCTGGAACAGCGCCCGCCGGTTGGGCTGTGGGGCGGGCTGTTTTGCTTCCCGCAGTATGCCACCGAGTGCGAGCTGCGCCTGGCGCTACGCGCGCGCGGGGTTGATGACAGCAAGCTGCAACAGATGAATGCGTTCCGCCATACTTTCAGTCATTTCCATCTGGATATAGTCCCCATGTGGCTGGATCTGCCTTCTGCCCGCGCAGCAATGGATGACGGCGCGGGTCTCTGGTATAACTTAGCGCAGCCGCCCTCCGTGGGGCTGGCCGCACCGGTGGATCGCCTGCTACAGCAGCTGCGCCAGCCACAACAATTGGCGCTGAGCGCTGGCGCAACAGAATAAGGAAGAGCAATGACCCGAACTATTTTTTGTACTTTTCTGCAACGTGATGCCGAAGGGCAGGACTTTCAGCTATATCCCGGTGAAGTGGGTAAGCGTATCTTTAATGAGATTTCGAAAGAGGCCTGGTCAAAATGGATGGCAAAACAGACCATGCTGATCAACGAGAAGAAACTTAGCATGATGAATCCTGATGACCGCAAACTGCTGGAACAGGAGATGATTAAGTTCTTGTTCGAAGGCCATGAGGTTCATATCGAAGGTTATACCCCGCCGGAAGAATAAGCGCTGGCCTCAATGATGAGGCCTTCTAAATTGTGGGCAATGTACAAAAAAATGAATAAGAAACTGATTCCATTACTAATTATTGCACCGTTATTGATCTCCTGCTCAAGCAAGAAACACAACGTCTTCCATGAGGAGTGGGTTAAAGACACTAACGCTTTCGATATTTTGATGGGACAGTTTGCCCATAACATCGAAAATATCTGGGGGATCAATGAGGTGCTGATCGCCGGTCCGAAAGACTATGTGAAGTACAGCGATGGCTATTACACCCGCAGCCATATCAACTTCGACGCCGGTAGCATCACCATTGAAACCATCGCCGGAACTGACCCGACAGCCAGCCTGCGCCAGGCGATCGTCACCACTCTGCTGATCGGTGAAGATCCCGGCAACGTTGACCTCTATTCCGACGCCAACGATATCCAGATCGGCCAGGAGCCACTGCTGTACGGCCAGGTGCTGGATAATACCGGACAAGCTATTCGCTGGCAGGGACGTGCCGCCAGTTTTGCTGACTACCTGATTCAGAATAAACTGCAGCGCCGCAATTCCGGCCTGCATGTCATCTGGTCGGTTACCATCCCGATGATCCCGAATCATCTCGATAAACGCGCACATAAATATCTGCCTATGGTACGCAAAGCCGCCGAGCGTTACGGCGTGGACCAATCGCTGATCCTGGCGATCATGCAGATTGAATCAAGCTTTAATCCGTATGCGGTCAGCCATGCTGATGCGCTGGGCCTGATGCAGGTTGTGCAGCACACTGCCGGTCTTGACGTCTTCCGTATGAAGGGGAAATGGGGCAAACCCAGTCGCAGTTACCTGCTGGATCCGGAGAACAATATCGATGCCGGAGCGGCCTACCTGTCCCTGCTACAGGGCAGTTATCTTGCCGGTATCAGTAACCCAACCTCACGTCGCTATGCGGTGATCACCGCTTACAACGGTGGCGCGGGCAGCGTACTGCGGGTGTTCTCCAGCGATAAGGATCATGCTTTCAACGCAATCAACGACTTGTCCCCTTCTGAGGTCTATCAAACGCTAACCAACAAGCATCCGTCAGCCGAATCGCGTCGTTACCTGTACAAGGTAAACAATGCACAGAAGGGCTACCACCGCTACTAGGTAAAACCCACCTCTTTTCTTGTGGCGGATCGGTACTTCAGGTTCGCCAACATCCGTTTCGCATCAGCCCAACCTCTCCTGACCGAGCGATATACTTATCTGCCGATGAATTCTGTATGCCGGCGTTGCGGGAAACGGCTACCCGCACGGAAATCAACGACCCGCCCGACAGAGTATTGTGGATAGATGCACCGCCAGGCTGGTGCTAAGCATAATCATTGGCACCACCGGGGATCGACGCACAATAACAGTGATTCACAGAAAGCCGCTATTTTAGTTGAGTATCTGTTGTAGGATTAGCCTGAATAAATCCTGTATCATCGTGATCCGCGCTTTACCCTCCCACCAGATAATATAATAAAACATTGAAAGAAAAGGATTAAAAAAAAACAACAATGATAACGTGAAGAAATTATTAGACCAACCTCACGTTTCCGTAAGAAATTAAGATAAATATTTTAAATGTAATGTGAGTATGGCAATGATCTTTACTACTTATACCATTCCGGGTAGCAGGCACCGCCATGCCACCAACCACCGCCGTTAGTGATGTGGCACTGACTACCGTTCTTAGGACAGACTGACTTAAATGGAAAATGAGGTTAACGTGGAACAGAGGGATTCTGCCAGCATTCTGGTATTAACGAGAACTCGCGCCAGAACACGCCACTTGCTGATTGACACCGCGATAAGGCTTTTTGACAGCGGTGCCTTTCCGTCGATAACGGAAGTCGCGCATGAAGCACAGCTGTCACGCGCTACCGCCTATCGTTACTTCCCCACGCAAAGTGCGCTGGTTTCCGCCATTGTAGCTGCAACATTAAGCCCGATGGCAGACTGGCAGCCCACGCACCAGGATGTCATTGCCCGCATAAACGAATTATTAAGCTTCGCATTTCCACATATGCTAAAGCATGAAGGAACGCTGCGTGCCGCACTGCATTTGTCGTTAACGCAGTGGGCGCAGTCGCAGTCCGCCGATGCTTCTCCACTGAAGGAGAAACTGGTGCGTGGTAATCGCGAAGAGATTCTTAAGTTGGTAACGCAGCCGCTTAGCGGCGAGCTAACACCGCCGCTTATTGACCGCGTGGTGCGTGCACTATCACTGATATATGGCTCTGAAATTTTCCTGGTGATGAAAGACGTTTGGGGCTGTGATAACGATGAGCTGCAGGATATAGGTAAGTGGGTTGCCAGAGCTATCGTGCGCCAGGCCAGGGAGGATGTGCTGGCAACAGGATAAATAAGCCGGAAATTTTTACATTTTCATCAAGGGGCGACATCTTTAGTCGCCCCACATGAACCTATTCAACGATCACATAACCCTGCAGGTGCTTAATGCCCTTTTCATCGGCTACCGCATAGACGCCCTGCAACTCCGGTGAGAAGCCCGGCAGCAGATTTAGCCCCTCTTCCAACGCCAAAAAGTAACGCTGAACCGCCCCGCCCCATATCTCGCCAGGTACCACACACAGCACGCCCGGTGGATAAGGCAGTGCGCCTTCTGCCGCAACACGCCCCGCAGCCTGTGAAATGGGTACCAGTTCGACGTTGCCGCGGATAAATTCGATATTGGCGTCCTGCGGGTTCATGGCAATTTGGGGCAGACTTTGTTGGCGGAACATCGCCTTTTGCAGGTCTTTTACCTTGTGGCTGACATACAGGTCGTGCATCTCCTGGCACAGACGGCGCAAGGTGTAACCTTCATAACGCGCCGCATTTTTACGATAGATGGTCGGCAGCACATCGCGTAGCAACGCATCCTCTTTGATGTGCTGCTCAAACTGCGCCAGCTTCGCCACCAGCCGGGCCATCTTCTCTGCGCTCTCCGCCGGGGTTAGCAGGAACAGAATGGAGTTCAGATCGCACTTCTCCGGTACCACGCCATTCTCGCGCAGATAGTTGGCCAGAATAGTGGCCGGAATACCAAACGACGCGTATTCACCGCTGGCGGCGTTAATGCCCGGCGTGGTTAGCAGCAGCTTACAGGGATCGACCATGTACTGATCCTTTTCATAGCCAGCAAAACCATGCCACTGCGCGCCTGGGGCAAAGCTAAAATAGCGCGCATCGCTGGCGATTATCGCGCCAGGCGCGTTTTGCCAAGGCTGCCCGTCAACTTCGTCAGGTATAAACGGCTTAATCATTGCGCAGTGCTCAAGAATGGCTTTACGCGTATCAATACCCAGCATCACACATTCATGCCACAAGCGCCGGCCAGCCTCACCCTGATGTATTTTGGCGTTAATATCCAGCGCGGCAAACAGCGGATAGAAAGGGCTGGTAGAGGCATGCAGCATAAAGGCGTTATTCAGGCGCTTATGGCTGCAAAAACGTCGCTGCCCGCGTATATGATTATCTTTTTTATGGATCTGAGAGGTCTGTGAGAACCCGGCCTGCTGCTTGTGCACCGATTGCGTGACGAAAATACCGGGATCGGCGGGTTGCAGGTCGAGCAGCAACGGGGAACAGGCTTCCATCACCGGAATAAACTGCTCATAACCGACCCATGCCGAGTCAAACAGAATGTAGTCGCACAGGTGGCCAATGCTGTCGATCACCTTACGTGCGTTATATACCGTACCGTCATAGGTGCCAAGCTGGATCACCGCCAGGCGGAACGGGCGTGCATCATCGGCACGATCCGCTGCTACCCGGGCAATTTGCTGACGGATCCAGGTTTCATCAAAGCAGTGCGCATCGATACCACCGATAAAACCGAACGGATTGCGTGCGGTTTCAAGATAAACAGGTGTGGCTCCCGCCTGGATTAGCGCACCATGATGGTTGGATTTGTGGTTGTTGCGGTCAAACAATACCAGATCGCCACGCGTCAGCAGCGCATTGGTCACCACTTTGTTAGCGCTGGAAGTCCCGTTCAGCACAAAGTAGGTCTTATCGGCATTAAATACCCGTGCGGCAAACTTCTGCGCATGTTTAGCCGAACCTTCGTGGATCAGTAAATCACCCAGTTTCACATCGGCGTTGCACATATCGGCACGAAAAACATTTTCACCGAAGAAGTCGAAAAACTGGCGTCCCGCCGGATGCTTTTTGAAAAAGGCACCGCCCTGGTGGCCCGGGCAGGCAAACGTGCTGTTCTCCATCGCGACATATTTAGTCAGCGTCTGAAAAAACGGTGGCAGCAGCTTTGACTGGTACTCCGCAGCCGCGGATTCCAGCAGCGCAGCATCATTAGCATCACCGTCCAGCACGCCATCAACCTGCGGTAAGTCCACCGCCTGCGAGATATCGTCCAACGCAATAAATACCGGCAGCTTAAAACCGGTATGGCGCAACAGCGCCAACATGCCGGATCGAGAGTCACTGACGGAAAGCACCACTGCCGCCACGTCGGTAAAATCAGTGTTATCCAGCGTAACAACTTCACGCCCGGTGCGAAGGTGAATAGCCACGGTAGTACTGGCTGCAATTTTTAAAGGAGTCATAGCACAAATCCCAAGCGGTCAAGGATGAGTGGGTGCCTGAGGCACAGCAATAGGAACAAGAGCAAGCGCACGTATTCCCGGCGAAGGTTGTCAACCTGGAGTTCAGCAGAGTACTTTTCCGCTTAGCCCGGTAGACATCAGTAAAATCAGATCGCTTCTGTTTTTACTCATGGCCAACAGCCAAGCAATGGGAGGCTCACCGCATGGTAAGGCGGTTTATAAGCAAGGCATCACGATGAGATAACAGGCGGAACGGCATCGTATGATGTCGTTTAACGATGCTGGTCAGCAGCAATGAACCTGCCATAACGGCTACCTCAATATACGGATGGAATGGGGCGTCAAAATTTGCGCAATCATGGCATTTTTTGACGGCGTGTTCAACCTGTCCGCATGGATTTACCTCCCCCTAAAAAAACATAACGTATTAATAATCATAATCAAATTGCTTGAGAATGGTGTATACCAGTCGGATAATTCCAGCCCATAGCAAGGAATTTGTCTGCAACAGCGCAGCGGCGGACGAGAGCTGTTCTCTTTTAATCACAGGTTGAAGGAAGTAATGGCACGGTTGTCCAGGCGAGGGTTGGTGAAAAAGGGTGCAACTAAGCTGTTTTTTATCATAAAGCCGTTGACGATTGAGATAGCATAAGGTTTAATGCGCCCCGTTGCCCGGATAGCTCAGTCGGTAGAGCAGGGGATTGAAAATCCCCGTGTCCTTGGTTCGATTCCGAGTCCGGGCACCATCTTCAGAGCCTGTTCGTTAAGAAGTGTATTCCTAACGGGCATGACAGTAACCCGGATCGTTATCGTGCAGGATGAGGTACATTCGTTCTGCATCTGATGATTTGGGGATTAAGAACCCGAATGATGCTCCAACATCATTCGGGTTTCCTTCGTCCCAACACTTTCAGTTACAGGTATTTACCTTTTAAGCGTTGCTGTGTCAACCGCCTGTAAAGGAAATCACCCTGATTTTACGCCTTTCCTTATCAATTTCGCAAAATTCGGCCTCGAAGCTCCCTCAGATGGCAAAGGCTGCATCAAGATTTCGTCGCAGGTTATCGATATTGGCTTCAACGTACTCCAGCGTCACCGCCAGACTTGAATGACCGGGCAGCATCTGGACGTCATTGAGACTTCTCTCTGGTCTTTTCATCAGGTCTGTGGCGATGGTATGCCGGAACCGGTGGGGGCTGATAACGCAACCACACTCTTTTGACAGCCGGCGGAAAAAGGCCCTCATAGGCGGGTGATCCATATTGTTGCTCAGCACGCTTTTCTTAAAGCTGAAACGGTTGATGTTGAACAGCTGGTCCTCAGGTTTTGCCCCCTTATCTGCGGCGACAAAGTACAGGTGTTCCAGTCGCGCCCGCAGCCTGTCGGTAACAGGAACCCGGTGCTCGCGGTGATTTTTGGAGCCTTCCGGACGCAGATTAATCACCCCCTCTTTCAGGTCGACATCACACAGGCGTATATGCAGTAGCTGGTTCTGCCGCATACCGGAATACCTGAGCGTATCAATGACCGTCATCCAGAACCAAGCCGGTTTCAGTGCATTCGGTCTTGAATCTTCAATGCCCAGCTTCTCCTCCATGATTTCCCTTTCCATCACCAGATAGACTTTCTTTATCTGCTCATCAGTCAGGGTCTTCTTACGCTTGATATCCGGTTTTACGACGACCAGCCGAAAGGGGTTATCACCGTTGCAATAAGTTGATACTTGATCGCGTGATTAAATATGGCGCGCATATGGGCAACTTTATTATTCCAGGTCCTTTTGCATGACCCCTGCTCAGTGAGCACATGACGACGCCATTTAAGCACGTCGAGACGGGTAACATGTCCCGGCAAGGTGTCATATCCGCTGAATTCAATAAACGTATTTACAACCTTCCTGTAGCTCCATTCGGTTGCAGGACGCAGAACTTTACTGAAAAAAATAATCAGTCAGAACATCATCAAACGTCATCACATCAGCCATAAATCCCTCGTTTTTTCACTAATGCTGCACGCATTAACTTCTTGGTGAAAGCCATATACTGTCCGAAGGACAACTCCCTTTCCTGAAAATAAGATTAGTCTCAATCATGTAACCCGACACTTTTATAAAACCACCGCTTTTATCCGGCGCATCATATTTATGGTAATGATAAAGCCCCTTACCATTTCGTGAATGGTGGACAGAGAGCGCTTCAAAACTTTTCTGCAGCTGCTTTTTATCCTGAACGGCGTCACCTGCGGATGACGTGTACTTATAAAAAACGTCCGGTGAGGCGACAAAAACAAACCGGGCCAGAATATGCAGCACGCTGTCACTTTCGTTAACGGACAGCATGCCGTCGGTGACGGACTGCCTGAGCCACTGCAAAAACACCTCGCCGTCTGCCGTTTCCGTCTTACCCCTCTCCGGCCGGCTGACTGCGCTGATGCACTCTTCCCCTGCCGGCACCGACCCCGGCAGCACAGATGACTCATCAGGTGACGGCAGGGGCTGCCCTTCTGCCATCAGATCCAGCATGGACAGCAGGTTTCCGCCGGGCACCTGCTGCTGAAGATCATCACTTTCGTCATCTGACGGTATGCTCTCTTCGCTGCCCAGCGCTGAAACCAGCGCCGTATCGGGAGCATGACTGCCGGGCGTTACGGAACGCGGTCCGTTCTCCGGACGGACCGCCGTGGCAATATGATTTTCAGGGGTTAAGGCACCGCCGACGCCGGACAAGGGTGCGGCTTCGTTTTCATACGGTTGCGGAGGAATATGGCCTGTTTCCGGAACGGCCATGACCGGGCTGACTACAGCCGGAGGCGGTACATCGGTAACCGTGCCTCCTGCAAAGCCGCAGCTGTTGCGTGCGTCGCTGACGATACTGTTCAGCAGGCCAGCTCCCGCCCTGCGTCCGGCAAGGAAGCCGAGCAGGCTGTCAGAGATAGCGGGCCACCTCTGCAACCAAATCAGCCCCTCTGCGGGCAGCAGGCGGATGGCCATATACATGGCGCTCGCCCCCCCGGCCGCAGACGCTTTCGGGCGCACCCGCCATTCGCCTGCGGGCACGTTCAGCCCCGGATACCAGAGTCGTCCGCTTTTCGTTGCCCCTTCCACCTGCGTGAGCCATTCAAGGTGATGAAACAGCCAGGCCACATACTCCGTGGCAAGAATAAACAGCACCGCCAGCAGCTCGGTACGCGGCAGGCGCTGACGGATCTGCGGCCAGCGCCGCACCATCTGCGGCCGCACCTTCAGCAACCAGACGAGCGCCAGGCCAACATAGAGGGTGACGCGCCAGCCAAACAGCCCCCAGCGATTCTGATGCAGCCAGCTGCGGGTCAGATGGCCATCCGGATCGTAAGCCATAAACAGCGAGGCCACCGCGAACATCGCCACCGTCATCAGCAGCACAAGGAGCAGAACGATAACAACGCGGCCGGTGCGGCCGCTGAACAGGGTCAGTTTCATATCAGTTCGCTCCCGTTGGCTGCGTCTGCCCCATCCTGCCGAACCCCTGATCCTCACTGCCGGACGTCTGCTGCAGGCGGTTGTCCTGATTGCGCGCCCCCTGACGCTCCAGCGTGGTCAGCAGGCTGTTACTGCTGATGGATTTACGCAGCTCCATCTCGTTACGCAGGGCGGCGATTTCGCGATCGAGCGCATCGATGCGGCGGTCGCCTTCGGCAATGGCTTCCGTCTGCCCGGCGGCGTTAGGTTCTGATTGACCGGTGGTGAGCATACGGCGCATGGTCAGCGCGGTCTCCACGGTGTCGGCCATCGCCAGTTCACCGGCAAGACGCTGAACCAGCGCGGCCTTATCCCGATCGTCGCGCAGCGCCTGTATCACCCCGCGCGTGACCACCAGACTGCCGGTTCTGATCCCGGCCAGGTTATCGGCGGTCGGCGGCAGCTGGCCGTTAACCAGCTTACCCAGCTGCTCAAGGTTCTCTTTGGTGGCATCTTCCAGCAGCGGTGAGAAACCGCTACCGGCAATGGTGCTGCCCGGCTGGTTTTCGCTCCCGCCGCTGGCACACTCGCTGGTTTCCCGGCAGGTACGGATGGAGCGGTCGCCCAGCACTTTTACCACCGCCGCCGACGCCTCGTCAGAGGTTTTGTAACGCTGGCAGGCGCTGCCGTTGCAGCTGGCAGCAGCAACGCTGTTGTTACTGGTGACCGGCAGGCCGTTCATCATGTTGTAGCCCGCTTTGGCGAGGTCACGGGTTGGCTGGATGGCGCGCTGCCCCTTGCCTCCGCGCTTCTCGCCCCCTACCCAGGTGACGCCCTCCTCGCCGGTGGCCTTCTGCAGTTTCTGGTCGCTGGAGACGACATCACCGCCGCTGCCAGCGACGATATCCTTATACTCCTCCGACACCGCTGCCTGCTGCCATTTGCTGCCCATGGTGTAATCGGCCAGCTTCTTCGACATGTTCTGGCAGTTGAGCTGCCCCTTGTCGAAGTTAAGGCCCGCCTGCAGCACGCCGTTAGTCAGCATTTCATACAGTCCCGGATTCGCACGCTGGATGGCCATCGCCGGCATGCTCATCACCGCCCCCGTCGCGCCCTGGATAACGTTGCCCATCAGATCCTTGAAGCCGCTGGTAATACCGTTGAGCTGGTTACCCACGGTGGTTTTCAGGTCGAAGTTGCCGCACATCAGGTCGCTGCTCCAGCCGCCGTTGAGCCCCAGGCGCGACATATTGCTGCGGCCGGGCGGCGGGGAGGTCACCGATCCACCGCCGATGGAATAAAACAGGCCGTCGCTGACCGCCCCGCTTACCGAACCGCCTGAAGAAGAGAGTGACGCGTCCACGGCCGCTGCCGGCAGCGAGGATACTGCCAGCCAAATGCCGGTCATCAGAAGATATCTGTTCATGCTTACACCCTTTATGAGAAATCCGTGCTGTAGAGGAAGGTCTGACCGCGACGTTTGCAGCAGCTGTACGGCTGCCAGAGCGCTCAGGCGTAGTTGCCGTTCTGCGCAATCTGGCCGCCGACGTCGGGAAACACCGCACAGCTCTGCGAGAGCTGGGGTGAAAGGCGCTGCCACTTATGGTTTTTCGAGCCGCTGTTTTCGCTGACCGCTTCCGGTGGCCAGTAGCCCGCTGAGCGCTGCCCGACCAGCGGGTTGTAGACGTGAAGCTGCCCCTGACGGGTGATGATGTCGGCCACGCGCTGCACCACCACCGCAGCTGATTTGTAGCCGTCGGTCTGCGTGACAAAGCCGCTGCGCGGGTAGACGTTGCCCCACATAGTGCCGGACGGCGTGCTGCCCACTTCGCGCTGGCCGGGTATCAGCGCCTCCGGATACACCGACTCCGGCACGCCGGTGCGCCAGGCCAGCGCATCGAGCGCGCTGACGGAATAGGGAATAAACGGCGTGGCGGCGCTGTTGCAGGAATAGCCGGCAACCCTACCGCCGATAATCTTTGCTGCCGGATGGCCATACGCACCGGCGTAATAGAAATGGAGATTCTGACTGCGCATGCCGGGGGCTTTCATCTCCTGACGACCACCGCCGGTAGCCACGCCTGCCGCGCCGCCCGGCAGGACGCTTTCTGCGCCGTCTGCCGTGGCGCTGAGCGCAGACATCTCCGTCCATGGATTTTCTCCCGGACTGAGCCAGGCGGAGACAACGGCCTGTGGGATAAAGTGCGTCACCTTGACGGAGGTTTTGACCGAGCAGCCTGACGGCGTACACATCAGCCAGTAGCAGATACCACTGACGCGCCAGCTGATGCAGTCCGGGCTGGCGGCGCTGGCGAGCAGGCCTGCCGTATTCACGCTGGCCACGGTGCCGCTACAGGCCATGATCGTGGCCAGCGCCACCCGGCGCGGACGGGAGAAAGTGATGTTCACTCGGCTTTCTCCTTCCAGGCATTCAGCTGCCGCGTGGCCACGGTGACGTCGGCGGTGCCGTACACCACCCACTTATCGTCAAACACCACGGCGGGATATTTTTCCAACCCCAGCGACCAGGCACGGGTCACGCCGGCATACTTCCCGGCCAGCTGCTGCTGGCGCTGCTGAAAGAGGGGCGAGGCTATTACCGCACGTGCCTGGCGCTCTGCCTGCACAGGGTCAGTGGGCAGTTCGCCAAACAGCTGCGCCTGCAAACGGTCGGGGGCATCAAGCTCGACAACGGTAACGTCCGCAGCGAGGCCATCGGCGACGGGATGCGCATTGTCGGTATAAATAACGGTGCCGGCCAGGGTACCGGAGGAAAGGAACAGTGCTGCCAGACAGCAGACGGGTATTTTCATCAGAACACTCCCAGAGTGAGTAACCCACTCAGAGTGCGTGCAGCGGCGCGTCAGGTCAGTAATTAACTCTTAGCGCGATGGTGATAATTAATGGGGAGCAGGTCAGGGGGAGTGGCCTGATTCTTAGTGTTGGCGTAACTGCTGCAATCACCGATCAGGTGACCTGACCTCAAATGAGATTTTCTCATAACTTGCAGCCTGATATCTGTTCGGATCTCACTCTAAACCTAGATGATTTGAAAAGCAGAGGGTGACCGGATCTGATGGGCTGTTATGAGCGAGGAACGGACATTGCTAACAGCATTCTGTATGAATTAACAGGGAGCAGGTCATGTTAATCAACAACGATATATTTTCTCCACATGCACGTTCAAGTTCATTGCGCCACTACACTATATAATCGCTAACGATGATAAGTATAATTATATAAGTCTTTGCCCTTAGCTCTTGGATAAATTTGTTGAAGTTTCACGAAAATAATGATAAACAAATAAGTAGCAATAATAATGGATTTAATTATGGAATGGAGATTTTTAGGTTCTATATCAGAGGCCAGGAAATCTGGCTGTAGCGGAGTTTATCTTATTGTCCATAAAGGACTTTTCAATCGTGTGGTTTACGTTGGGGTAAGTTGTAATGTAGGTAGAAGGATAAACGAACATTACGACGGTTACCTGAGAGGAAACCGAACAATTTACGACGCGGGTCACGATGACGATGTGTATCGCTTCATGTCAGCTTATAAAATTCATAACCATACAAAATACTATCAAGCCTTGGCGAAGGATTATAAGATATGGGCATCTACAACATTGTATTCTGATTTGCCGAAAAACATGCTAGCAAAAAGCCAAACCTTTGATACTGACTGGCAGAGCATTGCATTAGAAAAATATATCCCTCAACTGGTAGTATGGGCCCTTCCAATGGCAAGTTACTGTTATTCAAATGCAAGCAGGATTGAAAGTGTAATCCAATCAAAGCTCATTAAATCTTTTGACTTGAGAGGTTTTTTTAATATAAAACAACTAAGCATATTGGGTAAAGTCGAATATCCCTATATGGAAAAGGTCAAGGTTTTCATTATTGATACGCCTGATTTAGATCCGGCATCCCAGCTTATTTTTAGCAATCTGTATAACAAAAAAACTGATGACAATTTCTGTAAAGAGTTCCGTTCACAGTTTAAAATCGAGATTTTTCATAGGGAAAGTGAAACTCAGAGAAAGCGAGCTATCAGGGAGCATAAGGTCCCTCTTTATGAAAATTATGGCAAGCCTTGGACTTTAAAGGAAATGGAAAAACTTAGAGTCATGCTTGTCGATTTTGATTTGTCCCCGACAGAAATATCTGAGTATTTAGGAAGAGAGCCTCGCTCTATCTCTAAAAAAATAAGCGAATATGATAAAGTTACTAATTATAAATGGCGAGAGAGCGTCGGCTGGTTGTGACGTTACGTTTTGATTGAAATAACCCCATTTTGCAAGGTCCGCTCTTGGCACGGAGCGGACAGAAATTAAGGTCACAAGGTCCGCTGCGAGCGATCTGCGGGCATCCTGTGGACCAAGTTTTTAGCCCGATTGCGCTAACCGGCAGCTCCGGTATGCTCCTTTCGGCCTTTGGGGCTGTCGGCAGGGACCTGATGGCTTAGTGGCCTACATGTGAGACTAAAGATGTAGGGATGCCAACTAATGAATTATGAAAATATCAGGGCAAAACGGAAGCAATGGTTTGCGAACCGTCTGCTACTCAATCTATGGTTAGGTGATTTTTTTACGTGATAAGGCGTTTTATGACTCGCGGAAACTTTGATTTTATAAACTCTAACGTGGCCTACTCAGAATCCGATAAGTCATGGTGGATAGATCTCATAAACACTGATTGCATCTGGTATGATATGATGATTAATCCTCCCGATGATATCAGAACAAATAAGATAATAAAAAACTATCTCAGCGCCCTTTAATTTGTGAAAAGAAGTGCCGTAATCTCCTAGGGGTATCCAGCTTAAACTCTGTCAATCTATCGCGGAGTTCCTCAACGACCGTATTCAAATCGGAGTCAGTGGCCTGCAGGAAGATAATTTTTTATAGGTAACACCATCATAATTAGCACCGATTGCATCCAAAAACATCACCGGATGCTTAGCCACCAAAGATCATGGCAGATGAACCTGATTGAACAGCTCTGCCATGAGTGGTCTTATCACCGATTAAAATAATTCCTTGCATAGTTCTATCCTTTAGCTAAGTTTGCCAAATTATTTTACGCTGCTTACTTCATGCAATCGCCTGTTATTTCTTTTAAATATTTAATTCGCTCATTTGTCTTATTTAACAAACATTGTTTTTATATGCTAGAAAATGCAACTCCTGTTTTAGACCCATAAGCTTTGTAGTCACAACTGGTATATCTCATTTTTACCCATGTCTGATGAGCTTTTTAAAATAAACAATTCAACTTTCACTTCCCCCATAAAAATAAGAACTTTACATTTTGTACTCTTGCATTTCCTGCTTATGCATTGAGTTTAAATCTGCATCAGCCTTTAAATACTCAGCCTTGATCTTTAAATGATTTCTTGTTCGCTTAGTTATTCTGCATTAACCGTAAGGGGAAACCCCAACACAGGCAGTGCTATTGCAGGAAGGCTAAACAACATCGACAGCGTCATTTTCATCATTGGGATACTCCTTTTTACCAAAAAAATCCTGCACGATCATGCCGCAATTGCCCTCTGTGACTTTTTCTTGACAATCATTAGTTAAACAAATTCAAATCCGAACAAGGAATATAACTATCAAGGATTTCATTCCTTTCATTGATATATCTTATTAAACACTTATTATTATCGCTCACTGTTAATAAAGTAACCTTATCGCCTTTAACCAAGTATGATTTTAATTTCATACCGGTTGCAGATTGTAAATTCGCCTTTGAAGATTTAACTTCAAATGGTTCATTGAGGCTGCTTTTTATCGTAGTAGAAGCTGGAATTGCCCTATCGAAAGAGGAATACTTATCTGATTTATTTAATATCGAAAAATTAACTAATGGATAAGGTGAGTTTGTAACCACTACCCATGTATTGTTGTCATACACATCACAAGCACTGCTATCGTTTTCACATGATATTATTTCGTACTGACCGATTTCTAAATCGCCTTTATTTTTGTAAACCTGATATACATATTTTTCTTTATTTTGAAATATCATTATTGGGAGGTATTTAACTTCCCCATTAATAAAATATGATGTTTTTATTTTGTTGTTGGCGTCGATTATATTGTTTGTTACTGTGTCGCCTTCCTCTCCGGTAAGTGTCGTTTTATTCGTAAATTTCAAACCTAGTCCACAACGCCCGTCTTTTGCCATTATCCCATTACTACTACTCTTAAGGTCAGCATAAAAGCAGTCAGCCCCAAATCTACCCTGTGTTTTTTCTATCACTAAATACGTTGAGTATGAATCCAGAGAATCATTATCATGTACAATGGATGGATAACCACCAAAATAATCAAAAAAATAAGATGTATTACCCTCATCTCTTTCTCTAAAAACAAGAAATAAATCTTTATTATTGGCTTTTATTTTTTGGTCAATTTTGCTATAAAACAACTTAGGTGAAAGATCGGTAGTAGCACATGCAATGCCTGATGAAATAATAAGAGCATTTAAAAACCAGGAAGTTCACTATTTTCATATCAGAATCCTTGCGGTGATGTTGAAGTTTTTTCTAAAATCGCCTCAAATCGCTTAGCATATGATGAAATCAAAGGTGCCTGGTCTTGTCCATTAATAACATAACGAGCACCTGTATAATTAATGCCACTGCTGCTAATATAGCTTTTTAATTTTTTACCACTAAACATGCCCTCTTCCATCCCCCAAACCATAATGGGAACAGCATATTCAAAATTTCCAGCTAGATCAGGGATAGAGACAAAGTTTACACCAAATTTGTCTTGAGCTTTTGATAATTATTTTCCACGTAGATGTACACACCCTCGACCTCTATATTTGAAACCATCGCCTTGCACGGCGTTTCCATTTTGTACAGCTCGATCTTTTCTTTTTTTAGTTTCTGCTAACACAGGATCATATTTATTGAAATAGCTTACCCCACCGATTTCAGGTTTCTCACTAAAGAACTCTGCTGTAATGTAATGGTAAGTTTCATGCCTTGTAGTTGCGAGCATGTAAGCTAACTTATATAAGTTAGGTTTATATTCCACAGAAGTTGAGTAGAAATCATTCATACATATTAATAACTTACGTAATTTTGATTTTGATGCAGCAGATAAGGCAGCTGTCCCTGGAGCAAAGGAAGTATGTTCATACTCATACAATGGAATGAAAGCATCGACATTTATCAGCTTCTTAGGGCCACCTAAAGCATCCGAAAACATCACCGGATGCATATGCCACACCGCTTTACCCGACGTAAAGGGCTCAACCCGGCTCATCCATTCCATATCGTCCAGCCACTTTTTCGCAATATCGATACGCAGGGTGTCACAGTCCTGGAAAAACGCCGTCCATTTCTGATGGCCGCTGCCGCCGAACCATTCGCTTTCGTGCTTCACTACCATCCGCGAGACGATATCGCGTACGCCCATCTCAGGATGGTGCAGTGCGCTGAAAAGCTCCCTTTCCGAAAGCTGCCCGCCCTTATCAGTATCCATCTTATCCATCATGCCCTTGTAAAAGCGGGACATCTGCTGTTCCTGAATACCGCGTTCCGGCCTGACCTGCCCGGCAAGCCACTGGTATGCCGATTTCATCCATCCTTCTTTTAGCGAAGCGGCCATATCCGGCGTACTTTCTTCAACCAGCGCCGTGAACCCCAGCTCCTTCAGGTAGTACTGCTCCTTCACATCCACATTGTCCTCACACAACCAGTAATTCTGGCCTGCCTGGTAATATGTTTTTTCACTGACTGTTTTCGGGTTGCATTTATCCACGGGCAGAATGATATGCATATCCTTACTCACTGAGGATGATGTTCTGGTGAACGTGTTACCGCTGTGGATATAAAGCACTGCGTCAGGGTGAACGCGTATGTATTTCCGGCCAGCTTTTACGCCACCGGGATTATCGAGGAATGCCGGCATCCGGCTGTCAACACAAAGAACCTCAATATGAGCAAACGCGCTGTCGCTGATTTGTGCTTTGCCCGCTGGGGCGATATCTTCTCCCAGGAAACCGATGGCATCACCGGCGTTAATTTTCAGTGGTGCATCTGGCTTTCCAACCGCATCACAGGTGCCTTTCGCCTCCGCCTGCTGCATCCAGACAGGCAAATGGGCGTAGTGTTCACCATTCTCTTCCATATGTTCCGGCAGCAGGGTGACCCAGAACTTTTCATCCTTTAACTTGCCGTTTTCATCGAATTCCTGTGCCAGCCCAAAGGGCTGCGCCTCAGTCGCCCCTGATCCTGCCTGGGGAGATACAGGTTTATTCAGCAACGTCGCCTCTTTCAGGATAAGGATCCGCCTTCCTTGCTCAAGGCGGCCAGTAACCTGGGGTGCATGAGCAGGGTTTCCGGCACTCTGGCTGCCCTCATCGTTTCCCGCCCTTCGTTTTCTAACTTTTGTCTTCGCAACCATGCATTTGCGTTTCTCAAAAGCCGACAGCGGTGCCAGGCCCATATACAGCGAATAAAACTCAAGCCAGGTTTGCTCGTTGTTCGGGTCTGGCTGACAGACAGACTTCACCAGCACAAAGGTTGTTGTGTACTGAATGGAGTGACCCAGGAAAGTACTCTTCTGATAATCCTGGTTCAGGCGCCAGGCCACCACTTCACCGTCCGCCCTACACTGCAGCGGAACCGCGCTCCCCATCGTTTCCGCTGTAAGCACTGACCCCGGGGCTGATTTCTGCGTGATATGAATACCGCCATGCCACATCTTGTTGGTGCCTGCCAGCCAGGAGCCATGAGGCTCCTGGCCAATAAGCCCCATCATTTCATCCAGCGTGGCGTAGTTCTCTCCGTTTTGCTTGCGGGCGGGAAAACAAATTTTCCCGCCAGATGCTGCCGGGACTCCCCTGCTTTCTGATGGCCTCGCAGTGACATCTTTGTGCCGATAAAAGACAAATGAGGGTTTTGCCCTGCGGTAATCTCCGCCTGGATAATAGCCATTATTTTGCTGGCAATCAGATACCCACTGCTGGCCATTGAACATGGCCATATGCCCATGAGGATGATCCTTTTTTATTTCACCCACTGGAAAATCTGATTTTTTGATCTCTTGAATGATAACAACATCCCCGGCAACGAAGCTTCCAGGCGCAGTGATTACCTCAAAACCTCTTTCAACAAGTGCTGGACCATCCGTTACGGACTGATTGAAGTACGCACTGGCGTGGCGAGCCTTGACGGTTCTGTTGGCAGCATCCTGACCCACGCTCAGATATTTGTATCCAGCCCGACGCGCCGTGAACATCGCCCCCCAGATAAGTACCGGGAGCACCAAAGCAAACAGCCAGAATCCGGGACCTGAGCGCTCACCTTGCCAGAACAGGAACGTCAGCCCTATACCAGAGATTAAGACGGCAGCGCCAAAAATTAGCCAACGGCTGGTCACCGGTCGCGGCGGCCTGGCTTTCTTTTCCGGGATCCTTTCCAGAACAACAGACATGATCAACCCTCCAGCGCGTCGGGTAGAGAACTGAGCAGCGTGCAGCCGCAGGCGCATTTATGACCGTGAAACGCCACCGGGATCCCATTATCCAGGTAGTCCGGATGACCTTCTGTGATAGTGGTTGGCCCATGCCCTTGTTGTGGGCAGGACACTTTGTCGCCTTTACGGGCAACACCAATGCCACCAAAGATCATGGCAGATGAACCTGATTGGACTGCACCACCGTGGGTGGTTTTATCGCCGATTCGAATAATTCCTTGCATGGTTTAGTACTTTAAAATCATAGCTGAATTAATTATTGCAAATTGATTAAATTTAGTTCGTTTGATGTTAAATGGATCCTATTTTAAATCAAAGTCATCAGATTTCATCCAATACAACATATCTTTGCCTGTTGAGGATTTATAAACAATTTGATAAAAAGCCCCATCATCTGACATGTCTGCCAATGTGAATACATCGCCTTCAATTAAATATGCTTTGGTTTTTTTCTGATCATCTGGTTGGGAATACAAGAAGGCCTTTTTAGTTGAAATAACACCACTCAATATCTTCCTCGATGAAAAATCATCACCTGCTGATAACAACTCGTTGCGAACTTCAATACCGTTTATGAAATATGTTCTTTTTACTTGCTGACAATCAGTACAAGAATCTGTAAAAAGCAACACCCAAGGTTTCCCGGATTCAACTTTATATACATCATTATACCACACTCCTTGATCTCGTCTTAAACTCACCACACCGTCTTTTGCTTCTGATAAATTACACAACTTCCCATTTTGCCCCATAAAAGGTTCACTTTCAATTTTACCCCTTTTAATTTTGAATATTACAGAACACTTGTTAACACCATTTTCACTGCTTAAAAATAGATATTTACTATTTTTAATGAAGTTAATGTTAACTTTTGAATATCCGTTTGAAATGAACTGTCGTGCTGAAGCAGGCAATGGCAAACCTCCGCATGATTTTTGCCCACACGATTCAGCGTAGCTATTCGAACATAAAAAAATCAAACCTGGCGCAATCAAGAACAGTGATACTCTAATCGCCATTATTTCAATCCCCATGTTTTTTTAATCGCATTAAAATATGACTGTCTTTCAGAAAGTCCGTTCTGCCCACCATTAACAGCAAGCGTAACTAGCTCAACATTATTTTTCTCATTGTCAATGAGAATGTTAATATCCCCCTTAGCATTATGTTTTTTGTGAACGCCACCATTGTTTCGCCAAAACCAACACGAAGCCTTTATTGCATTGCTCATTACAGAGGCCACGAGTTCAGTGTTATTAACACAGTCAACACCTGAGTACTCAGAAAATTTCTGATAACTCTTTTTCCATGTCAATTGAATCAACCCTCTACCTTTATAACGAGGGCCATCACCCAGGACTGTGTTCCCATTTGGAATAGCATCCCTATGCTGACCAGGATCATAATTATGCCCCGTTCCAAACTCTAGAGTCGTATCAAAATGAGCGGATTCATGCAGACATTGAGAAAGGAAATGCGCTTTGTGATAAGCACCAGTGATGCCATATGCGATTAACTGCTCATCAAATTGGCTAACAAAACTCTGTTTATCAAATTCAAAAACACCTGGATAATTATTTTTAAAGTGGGTGGCGAAAGCCTTACCCCCCCTTTTCCCGGTAAACCATGAATTTGTATGCCCTAAAATTTTTTCGACTAGTTCAACAGTGATATCACAGCCCGACGCCCCATTTATAGCTGAACAAAACATCACCGGATGCATATGCCACACCGCTTTACCTGACGTAAAGGGCTCAACCCGGCTCATCCATTCCATATCGTCCAGCCACTTCTTCGCAATATCGATACGCAGGGTGTCACAGTCCTGGAAAAACGCCGTCCATTTCTGATGGCCGCTGCCGCCAAACCATTCACTTTCGTGCTTCACTACCATCCGCGAGACGATATCGCGTACGCCCATCTCAGGATGGTGCAGTGCGCTGAAAAGCTCCCTTTCCGAAAGCTGCCCGTCCTTATCAGAATCCATCTTATCCATCATGCCCTTATAAAAGCGGGACATCTGCTGTTCCTGAATACCGCGTTCCGGCCTGACCTGCCCGGCAAGCCACTGGTATGCCGATTTCATCCATCCTTCTTTTAGTGAAGCGGCCATATCCGGCGTACTTTCTTCAACCAGCGCCGTGAACCCCAGCTCCTTCAGGTAGTACTGCTCCTTCACATCCACATTGTCCTCACACAACCAGTAATTCTGGCCTGCCTGGTAATATGTCTTACCCCCACTTTTTTTCGGGTTGCATTTATCCACGGGCAGAATGATATGCATATCCTTACTCACTGAGGATGATGTTCTGGTGAACGTGTTACCGCTGTGGATATAAAGCACTGCGTCAGGGTGAACGCGTATGTATTTCCGGCCAGCTTTTACGCCACCGGGATTATCGAGGAATGCCGGCATCCGGCTGTCAACACAAAGAACCTCAATATGAGCAAACGCGCTGTCGCTGATTTGTGCTTTGCCCGCAGGAGCGACATCTTCTCCCAGGAAACCGATGGCATCACCGGCGTTAATTTTCAGTGGTGCATCTGGCTTTCCAACCGCATCACAGGTGCCTTTCGCCACCGCCTGCTGCATCCAGACAGGCAAATGGGCGTAGTGTTCACCATTCTCTTCCATATGTTCCGGCAGCAGGGTGACCCAGAACTTTTCATCCTTTAACTTGCCGTTTTCATCGAATTCCTGTGCCAGCCCAAAGGGCTGCGCCTCAGTCGCCCCTGATCCTGCCTGGGGAGATACAGGTTTATTCAGCAACGTCGCCTCTTTCAGGATAAGGATCCGCCTTCCTTGCTCAAGGCGGCCAGTAACCTGGGGTGCATGAGCAGGGTTTCCGGCACTCTGGCTGGCCTCACCGTTTCCCGCCCTTCGTTTTCTAACTTTTGTCTTCGCAACCATGCACTTGCGTTTCTCAAAAGCCGACAGCGGTGCCAGGCCCATATACAGCGAATAAAACTCAAGCCAGGTTTGCTCGTTGTTCGGGTCTGGCTGACAGACAGACTTCACCAGCACAAAGGTTGTTGTGTACTGAATGGAATGACCCAGGAAAGTACTCTTCTGATAATCCTTATTCAGGCGCCAGGCCACCACTTCACCGTCCGCCATACACTGCAGCGGAACCGCGCTCTCCATCGTTTCCGCTGTAAGCACTGAACCCGGGGCTGATTTCTGCGTGATATGAATACCGCCATGCCACATCTTGTTGGTGCCTGCCAGCCAGGAGCCATGAGGCTCCTGACCAATAAGCCCCATCATTTCATCCAGCGTGGCGTAGTTCTCTCCGTTTTGCTTGCGGGCGGGAAAACAAATTTTCCCGCCAGATGCTGCCGGGACTCCCCTGCTTTCTGATGGCCTCGCAGTGACATCTTTGTGCCGATAAAAGACAAATGAGGGTTTTGCCCTGCGGTAATCTCCGCCTGGATAATAGCCATTATTTTGCTTACAATCAGATACCCACTGCTGGCCATTGAACATGGCCATATGCCCATGAGGATGATCCTTTTTTATTTCACCCACTGGAAAATCTGATTTTTTGATCCCTTGAATGATAACAACATCCCCGGCAACGAAGCTTCCAGGCGCAGTGATTACCTCAAAACCTCTTTCAACAAGTGCTGGACCATAGTCTTTTGCCGATACTATCGGAGGCCAACTGCTTATGTCTCCTCCTGCGTTGATTGCATTCTTAACATAACGGGCACAATATCCTGTGGATGATGATTCTGCATGTTCATTCACATACTGAACTGCTTTTTGTGCATCCCACATAAATTCATCCTTAATTTATATTGTTTAACTATCACTCAGAGGCAACGTGATTCATTTTCCAGCACCCATGATTATCATCCAGTGATATATCATAGGTTTTCTTAATTTCACCAGCACCTAATTGCAATTTCACCTCTGCTTTATGTTCAGTTTGTTCAACCTGATGAGTTGATATGTTATTCACCCAATCATCAAATATATCCTGCGCATCCGTGAAATACTCTGCATCCAGATCATTTTCCGAAAGTAATCCCCCGAGTTTGTTAAGCAGCTCAGGAGACACCCATTTCTTCAGGCGGTCCTTATCGTTAGCTGCAGATGAAGTCAGCGGATATTTATTCTGATTAAGTTCCTGCAAATACCAGTGATAAAAGTCCGAGGTTGTTTTTTCTGGAGAAGCACAGTTCACATCAGCCGCATTTACGCTTCCCAACGATGTAATAAAAAGAAAAGCTGTAAGCAAAGAGATTATTTTCATTAAGTAGCTCCTTAGCGTGACATGATCCCATCAGTCTCAGATGGCTGAAGATCTGGTGTGGTTTTATCGAAAACAGGCGGCTCACTCTGCATATTTGCCGCAGACATCGGCACCGGATAACGCGCCGCTTTGGTAATGAAGTCCCCGTTGGTACCCTGTTCAATACCGCTTTCGCTGAGCTTCAGCCAGGAGCCGCCGCCGTTCAGCGTCAGGGTTTTCGGCGTGCTGATAATCACTTCATCCTTACTGCCGGAGACCGTAACCTGCTGATCGGCGCTCATTTATAGCGTGCCGGGCTGGGCACGCACTCCGACATCCCCCCAGGTTGGCGATAACTTTTGCCCCGGCTTTCTGTGCAAACAGCCCCAGCGACTGCTGCATCAATGTTGTCCTTTGCCAGGGCAATGACAGGATCACTCATCGCTTTTATCTTCTGACAGGCTCTGTCGCCGGTTCATCAAATGCAAGGACAATGTCATCATCCTCATTCAGTCAAGCCGAAGGATCTGCGGTTTCTGCTTCGCCGCCATGTGAGTAAGCAACTGCTGACTCAGCACCGGCAATATTTGCTGGTTGAGCAGGCTGTCGACGTTACGCGCGCCGGTGTCCGGCAGCAGGCAGGCGGCGGTCAGGGCGTCCAACCAGCTCTCGCCGATATGGGTTTTCAGGCCATAGTGGCGATGCAGACGTTTGCTCACCTGGGCCAGTTTCATCTGCACGATAGTGCGCATGGCGGTTTCCGCCAGTGGGCGATAAACCACCGTCTGAAAACGGGCCAGCAGCGCGGGCTGGAAGTGGTCACTCAGGATCGGTCGCAGCAGTTCGTGCAGGTCGCCCTCGGTAGCTTCCGGTTGTTTATCCAGCAGTTGCATAATGTGGTCGCTGCCAGGCTTGGCCGTCATCAGAACAACCGTGTTGCGAAAATCGATTTCACGCCCTTCGCCGTCGCGCATAAAGCCGCGGTCGCACACCTGACAGAACAGGTTCATCACGTTAAGATGCGCTTTTTCCACTTCATCGAGCAACACCACGCTGTACGGGCGCTTGCGTACCGCTTCGGTAATGACAGGGATTGCCAGGCGTGCGCGTGCGGCACGGGCAATAAAAGATTTGGCATACATCATGTTGTTCCTTACCACCAGACGGCACCCTGTCAGCCGTCCCGGCATAGGCAGACTGACAGGGTGCGAATGGCAGAGTGATGCAGGTCGGTGAGTTGAGTTGCGGGCATCGCGGTAACTGACTAAGGGTGGATCACATACGGAACTGTGCAACACCCTGCTGCATCCAGGTTCCACTTCGCTTTTGAACCAGCGGGAGCCGCTTCCCGGCTTAATGGGTCTCGGGAATTGCCCCTCGCTAATGAGCTTGTAGAACCACTTGTCGGTCATCCCGGTAAACGTGATAATGAAGATCATGCCGATAAGCGGGTTTTATGCAGAAAACAGTATGGTGGAACCTGAGATATTCGTGTTCAGGTTTGTTCTCTCCCGCTGAGTGGTCATTGGTGGGAGAAGTCCGGCGACGCTGAGTCACGTTGTTCGCCGGTACTCCTTCAGAGAATAGGGTTCTGCCGTAAAAAATACCTGACTCGCTTCGTCAGGCTGACAGAAGATGAATAACGATGCTTAGCCCTGGCTGCAGCTAAAGTTACGCTCGCCGTCACCGGTGATTTTGGTTTCGAGCCTGGCAAGATGCGCTGCCTGTGAAAGTGCCTGTTGCAGCTGAGCATCATCCCCTTATTTGCTCCTGCAGAAGTGATTCGCATCAAATAACGCCCCGGCCCGCCTCAAACCAAAATAGACCAACGTTCAACCAGGAAGTTGCCTGAATAAGCCTATTTACCTTCCACGAACATGTTTTTACAATGACAGCAAGCACCCATTGCCCTCAAGTCATATATAAATTCACAGCGCCGCCCAAAAATAATATATAACCTAATCAGGTAATATAAACATTCATTTTCAATAAAAAAATTCACTAATAAAGAAGCAAGCAATAGAATAAATAGCCAATCATTTTTCCACAAGACAACCACGCCCGTAATTTCATTTCTGGATCTGAACAGAAATGATATAAACTCACTTGCTTACCTGACAGGTTACGAAGGTTTTAATCTATTTATTAAAGCGTAGGTAAAATGGAATCATGGCAATAACTCCTTAAGCTTAGCAGTAAAGCAATTATGTCTTTTATCCTTTTTTAATGTGTTGACATAAATAAACAGAGGGCAGTGAGAAATAACAGGAAGAGACTGGTAATCTTTTACCATATTATTCTTTGGGGGAAGGCGAAACAGCAGTCCTTCGCCACTTTTAAAAGTGGACTGAAGATGGGATGGATTATCAACCTGCCTCAGTACACCGCTTCCCCCTCGTGCATGAAGTTCAGCGAGCGATCGCTGAAAGTATTTTAGCTTCTTGGTCTCACTTTCAGCTAAAATTGGCATATGTAACCACTTATCCCCCACATCTTTAGAACAGCAAAGTTCCAGAACAAGGTCCATTCTTATCGGTTCAAAATGCATCGGACATTCAACAGGCTGCAGACTGATATATATATCGTCATCGGGATGGATGCACTCTGCATATTTTATCGATGAGCATTTCGGCAGTGCACTTTCACTTATGGTCAACAAATCTGATAATATTGACGTTGATATATAGGGAGAAGCAATCAAAAACTCTTGCTGCTCCGGATGTTTTCTTGTCATATTTTTCAGCGCCATGTAAAGCGGTAAAAGCTGCTGATAGATACAATCCGCTGCCGGGGTCGGAGTTATATTATTTCGTTCAATAATGAAGAGTTGCTCACCCACCCAACCTTCAGTGAGTTTTAACATTCGTGAGACGGGAGGTACCGTCAAACATAGCTTATCAGCCGCAGTTTTCAGACTTTTTTCCTGATACAGAGTGATAAAAACCTGCATCGATTTAGATATAAACATACAAACATCCCTTTACTGTAAATACAGGTAGTTATACATATCATTAGGAATAATCCCATAATCTTTTTTATTATGAATAATAAAAAAAAGGTTTTACCCTAAAATCAGAAAAAAGAGATGAAAAGTGACTTAAAAATAGGCTAAAAAGGCAGGGAAAACCAACAAACGTGCGCGATCCGTCTTGAGTTTTTTCTAACCGTGGCTTTTTTTTAAAGAATATATTAATTAATATTCTTTATTTACCTGTAGAAGAATCATTTTTTGATAGTATTTTATCAGGAAATAATATTGTGATGTGAGCCACCCCGCCTTGACATGCTGCACTGGTGGTCTGAATCATCTGCGGCAAAGGGCCTGCCGTATTTTTATCACCGCGCGGTGGCTTGAACCCTATTTCCCCCGGCTACACGCATCAGATGTTTATCTGCACGAGCGCATCCCGTAGGTTCGAAACGACAGAGTCATGGCCATTAAGGGCAATACGGTTGCAGAGGGGCATCCCGATTTTATCATGTTGTTCAACAAGTACTAAAGAACGTCAATATCATTAAAAAGGAGGCAAGTTAGTCGTTCCTTTTCATTGTTTGTCGATGACAAAGGAAAAGGGCGGAGAAATTAATTGCGCATAAAAGAGCCGGATTCAGAAAATCAGATTTCATGCTATTCAGCGCTGCCAAAAAATGTTCACTGGCACCTGATTGCCGGGCCTGCCAATATATTGCGGCTGAACAAGCGTTCAGCCGCAATAGATTATGCCGCGCTACTCTCGTCTAATTGCGCTATATACTCACGCACTTCTGCCGCATGTTCGATGAAGCCGCTAACGATATCGCTAAAACTTGCTTCATCCAGATGCTCCAGCGACTGCTGAAAACATAAACGCACGTTGTGCAGTTCATCCAGCGCCAGCCAACAGCCGCGCATGGCCGCCATTTCAAAATTCAGCTGTAATAGCATCGAATACAGGGTTATTGAAGTTTGTGGGTCAGCCTCAATGATTCGGCAGTGTAGTAACAGGCTGTCGCTGTGTTGCGGTACTTCCAGCACCGCCGCCTCCTCATCTTGTTCGTTATACAGGGCGCACACCCCGTCTTTCAGATGTATGGGCGTTTTACACCCGGCGGAGAAATACTGTAAAAACCTTTCAACCCGCTGCTGTGACGATGTCATCAATCTCGCTCCTTATTGCGTAATTATCTCGTCGGTTGTGTGAAGGGCAACAACATGCTCATTAGCTCTTCATTTCCAGCCCTTCCTTCTTCAAATCAGTAAGCGCAGATGCGACCTGCGGATTAGCCTGAGCTATTCCACCCTCCAGGGTAAATCGCCGTGGGGTGTTCTGATCCTGGCCGTATTTAAAATTAATGGTTCCGATGTTGCGCTCCATGCTCATAGCAGCGCTGTTGCTCGTCCCCAGTAACAGCGCTGGGGTATTGAAGCCTTCGCTTTTGCTGACGGACTGACTGACGCTGACCGATTTAACACGCAAGTTGTTACGATCCTGGAAAAGTACTCCCACTTCTTCACGACCGACCTTACCGTCCAGTATTGCTTTTTCCGTCTGCTCACGCAGACCATCTTTCAGCTCCATCGACACGCTGGCGCTGCTGAACGGCGTACTTTGCAGCTGCTTAATAATATCTTTCAGTGCCGGATCGTTATTCATCATTTCACCAAGACGTTTGGCACTGCTTGCTGGTAATGCCGCATCGAAATGTTTGTGTAGCAGCTCGACAATGCCGTCATTATTTATTCTCGACAGATTATTGTAGGTCGTGCTGTGACTGGCAGATCCTAATTCCATGCTGTGGCTGTCCGCAGCCTGTTGACGTATCACCAGTTTTTTCAGGTTGCGCACCGCCTCGTAGCGTTCATCACCGACGACATCTTTTGCACTGAAATGCTGCTGTAAAATATGCAGTTGTTCAGCGGGCTTAGCGTCATCTAACTCTTTGAGAGCGGCAAGCATCTTCGTTGTGGCGCTATCCTTAAAGTGTTTTCCCAGCGTGGAGGTCAACTCGCTGATATCGTTGCTGGTCACCGGCTCCGCGCGCTTCAATTCCAGGCTGATACTCTGTGAGGTACGGTTATCCAGCGCCAGCGCTGCCGAAACATTGGTCGAGGTAAATGCCGGGAAGATCCCGACCGGTTTCCCTTCATGCGTAGATGAATGGGCAACCCCTAAAGCAGCCGTCAGGTTAGCACCCGCGCCGACCCCGTTGAGGAAGGTTGGGCGGTTATTGCTGGCCGAAGTCGTGCTGCCAAACTGGCCAGAGGTGGTGCTGCGTTCACGCGAGCCGGCGGCCAGGTTTGCCGATGCACTTAGCCCGGCAGAAACACGGGCAGTGACACCATTTGGTTTACTGCCGTCTTCGTTCAGATTGATACCGGCACGCAGATCCAGATTTGCCGAGGTATCGACGCTAAACGTCAGTTTGCTGCCCTGCTTCATCTGATGTTCGATCCCCTTTTGCAACAGTTCTGCCGGGGTCAACGTGCCATGCGTCAAGCCATGGATAAAGCCAGGCAGCTCATCCTCTGTCAGCTTAAACTTCAGGCTGTTTTGTAGCGTTCCTTGCAGGGTGCCACTCACAGCAGCGCCGATACGCAAGTCCGGGCTGATTTTATGTTTTGCGCTCAACCAGTCACTGGCGTTACCTGCACTGGTTTTCTTACCGGTCATATAGGGCATCACATCATGGCCGGTAGCGACCATGATGTTACCACTCACCCCGCCGTCGCGGCCAAAACTGACGTTCAATCCGCCGCTGGTACGACTGAAGCTCAGGTTATAGGCGCGATCCAGCGTGATGCCGGCTCCGGGGATCACCGGAACTGGCACCTTCTTGCTAAGGGTAGGCACAAAGACAGTGCTGACGCCCCCGCCATATGACCGGCTGAAGCTCATACTTTCACCACTGTCCAGGGACAACAGCGTATTCTTGAGCTTCTTCGCCAGCTCCGCACTGCCCTGTGATTCCAGTACGGTACGCGTGGTCAGATTGACGCCGTGGTGCTCTTTCTTAAAGGCATTGATAAAGGCTTTGACCGCATCATAGTTTGCTTCCAGCGCCTTATTATGGGTGAAGCCCATATCGGTGTAATGCTTCACCGGATTGCTCTCATACCGCTTTTCACGCAGCGTATCGAACTGCTGGCGCAGCTGTTTTATCTGATCGGCATCGGGTTTATGGTCAGATACCAGTTTCGCCTTATCGGCCAGTTCATGCAGTTCACCGATGGTCACGGTATCTAAAATTAAACGCGATTTGGTCAGTGCGGTTTTATCATTCGGATCGCGCTGGCGGCCCAGCGGGATCTCGCCCTTCTGATGACTCATATCCACCCCGGCACTGACAAAGTGCCCCAGCATGGATTGCAGTTTACTCTCTGCGGATGGCGGCGTGGCATGTACTGCCTGTTGCAGTGACTTGCTTAGATCCTGACCAGAGCGATTGACGTTAAAGCTCTGGACCAACGCCTTGCCGGGCGATGGCTTAAATTCGCTATTGATTTCACCGTTGCTTTTTAGCACTCCCTGATGTTGACCTAAAACGGTCACCGAACGGGTTGCACTCTGCTCCAGTTCGTCGCGGAAGCGCTTCATGTCGTTAAGCAATTCTGCGCCATGTTCGCCTAAATCCAGAGTTTCCAGTTTGCTCTGCAAATCTGGCTGTGGCGCGTTATGACGAACGTTATGCGCATCCAGTTGTTTAATCAGCGCTCCCTGCATCTCGTACAACGGCTTCAACCCCTCACGCCCCTGCCAGCCGTGCTGTGTGGCATAAGCAGCATTTTTAATCGGTCGCGGCGTGGACATTGTTGGGTTGAACGCATAGGCGCGGATCCTTTCGGAAAATTTACTGCTGACCTTGCGCCCTTCGGCGCCGGTCATTCCCCCCGTCTGAGCCGAGAGCTTAACCGTCAACCCGCTGCCTGGGATCACCTTGCCTTTCACCCCCTGCATTAGTCGGTTAAAGACGGTTTGTGAACCGCTGGTACCCACCGCCAGCGGCCCGCGTTCAGGTGCCGCATAGGCGTGCCAGCCGCCAGCCTTCAGCTGATGCTGGCTACCGTCTTCAAAGGTGGCAATCGGTTTGTGCTCATGGCTCATGTCCAGACTTTTTAGCTTACTTTCACTCTGTGGCAACGCCAGTTTGTGCCAGCTGCTGCTTTCGGCACCATTCTGCCAGGCTTCACGCGGCTGATGAAACACCTCTCCCTCGTGGGTCAAGGCATACAGGTTCTGCTTGTGGTCGACATGAATGTCTTTCAGTTCGCCGCTGATACCTTCGCGGCTGAGAGTTTGTGCCGGCCGCTCCAACTGCTGGGTGCCGGGTTTTATCTGGAAGGAGCGAATGTCCCCTTTTTCCGTCAGCGCCAGGTATTTATTTACCCCAATCACCGCCATGGCCTGGGCCTTATCGTCTTTATTCAGCCCTTGCAGGGCATCTCCCGGCTCCGGTTTATTGCGCACATGCGGCAGCGAAAAAACGTTTTCCGTTCCGTGCTTGATAGAGGAGGTGCTCTGATTAATATTCAGGCGTTTCACTTCACCGTCTTTCAGTAGATAAGCTGCTCCATCCAGGCCTTTTTTCAGCTGCTTACAATCTGACTCCGCGCCAGTCCACCCTTTGGTCAGCTGGTCAAAATAGTGAAGCTTGCCCTCCTGTAACGCCAGGCTGCCTAAATGCCCCATATCAAGAATCTCATGCGGTTCAGGATTGGTATGATGCAGCCCCAGCTGATTGTCGATAACCAGCGCATCAGTCAGGTTCCAGCCGGGGTGAAACTGATGATCGTTACCCAACGGGCAGGCATGCTGCTGCCTGAAGTTATTTTTCACCAGCGCATTAAGCTGGCCGTGGTCGTCATGGAAAAATCCAGAAATCTGGTGGTCATGACCAAAATGTTCATCGAGCGCATGCTGAGGCATGGCTTTCATTTTCAGTTCGTTTCCATCCCCTTGCTTCGGAATGGCGGCGCTAAACAGCTTGCCTTCGCTATCGGCCACAACCAGTCGCCCATGGCTGATCGCGACAGATTGTGCCTCAAGCTCCGACTTCCCGTGCAATAACCCCTGGTGGGCATCGGCAAAATGCAGGCTGAGGGAAATATGGCTCTCCGGGGAAGCATCCAGCGAGGGCATAATACTCATCTTATGGCGGCCGGGAGTATCCGTCAGGATCGCCACCTGCCCCCGCTGATCAACGGAATACGATTTGATTTTATCGACCAGCTTTTCTGAGGATTTATTATCGGAGAGGTTTTGCAGGGTACGGTTGTCTTTCAGCGCATAGAGCTTACCGTCTGCCTGGCGAGACAGCTGGCTGTGGGTATCTTTATCCGCAGATTGCCATACGCCCAGCTCCGGATGCAGGATATGAATTTTGTCGTCATGCAGGCGGATTGACTCGCCCTGCGGCCGCGCTGCGCCAGCAGGATGCTGCCAAATGCCGGTTAATAAGGAACGGTGCGCTTCCCCCGGTTGGCTTAGCATTGTTTTGTTGTGACTTTGCGTACCGCTCCCCAGCGAGATCTTGCCGCTTTTACCGTCTACGCTGACGGAGCCAGTACCCGCCTGCGCCAGCTTGCCCTTTATCTCACCGGGGTGGCTGTTGTGCAGCACGCTATAGCTGGTGGCGGTGCTTTTGATATCAAACAGGTGGCCTTTGTTGTCCAGCAGCAGATGCTGGCTACCGTCGCTGCTGGCATGGTGCGCCAGATAGTGCTGGGTGTCTTTACCCAATGTCTGCTTCAACAACGTATTGAGCGCGGGTGGATTATCCGGTGCCAGCTGCAACTTGCCTTTATCCAGCGTTACCGCCAGCGGCGTTACCCCGGCTCCACTTCCTTTCAGCATTGATTGCGGCTTAAGGGGTGACTGCGTGGTATCTGTCCCCTCAAGGACGCTTTCCGCAACCGCAGTCAGTTTGGGCTGAAACCTGGCGCTAATCGGTGTGGCAACGCCGAGTTTGGGCGGCTGCGGTGGATTTTCCCGTTCGCGCGCCAGCCGCTGTTGATGCAGTTGCTGGAATTCGCTGTCGTCATCTTCCTGAGCGATTTCCACTCTGTCTGCGTGGGCCGTTGTTGCCTTGCTGGTGGAGCCAACCGGTTCTTCCTTGATTTCGTGGTGGCTACCCGGGATGTGCGGCGGTGAATGCTGCAGGCGATCGCCGGCGTTGGCTGAAGCCGGGTGAGCCATTTTGCTCAACATCGTTTGGCGCATCTGGCCAAAATTGTTCAGCTGATGCCGTTTTTGCTGCGTTGGTACCTTATCTTCGCCGCTGCCACCTTTCACCATTGGCCGCCCGGCCATGTCGTCCATATTGCGGCGTTTGACGCCGCCCGAACGGGTCAAACGCGCCGCATCTGGCGCGGCCGCCTCATGCTGCGTTTCGCCGTCGTCCCGCGCCAGCAGATCGCGCAATGTTGCCCCTTTGCTGTGGGTGGTACCTGGCTGGCCCTGCGGTGCCGATCTGGAAAATTTTTTCGTCCCCAAACAGCCCCTGAGACTGAAGGATTTCTTTTGCTGGTGAGCAGCGCTGATACCATCAGCCGCAGTAGATGGCTGGTGAATTCTCGGCATTTTCCCACGATTTTTGCCTTCTGCCGCCAATGATGCAGCGGCATTTTGCGGGCTGCTGCTGCTGCTGCCCTGCTGTAAGGCAACACCATGCCCCACAGGGTTGTGCGCCGCTGTGTGTACTGCCGCCTTGTGTTCAGTTCCCAGTGATTTTAATTCCATGACCCGTTGCCCCCACCCTCTGCCGTAAACATTAGATATTTTTATGTTGCAATTCTCTGCAACCGGTTCCCACCAGGTTAAAAAAAAGTCTGCCCCCCCTCACTGTGCGCGGAACCCTGTCAACGCCAAACCCACTCAATTCAGGCAGCAAATGCTGCACGCTTAGGGCTGGTTAACGTCGCAAAAGGGGAATATCCATGTCAATTCTTACGCTTAACAACAATACCTCGTCCTCGCCGGGTCTGTTCCAGTCCGGGGGGGACAACGGGCTTGGTGGTCATAATGCAAATTCTGCGTTGGGGCAACAACCCATCGATCGGCAAACCATTGAGCAAATGGCTCAATTATTGGCGGAACTGTTAAAGTCACTGCTATCGCCACAATCAGGTAATGCGGCAACCGGAGCCGGTGGCAATGACCAGACTACAGGAGTTGGTAACGCTGGCGGCCTGAACGGACGAAAAGGCACAGCAGGAACCACTCCGCAGTCTGACAGTCAGAACATGCTGAGTGAGATGGGCAACAACGGGCTGGATCAGGCCATCACGCCCGATGGCCAGGGCGGCGGGCAGATCGGCGATAATCCTTTACTGAAAGCCATGCTGAAGCTTATTGCACGCATGATGGACGGCCAAAGCGATCAGTTTGGCCAACCTGGTACGGGCAACAACAGTGCCTCTTCCGGTACTTCTTCATCTGGCGGTTCCCCTTTTAACGATCTATCAGGGGGGAAGGCCCCTTCCGGCAACTCCCCTTCCGGCAACTACTCTCCCGTCAGTACCTTCTCACCCCCATCCACGCCAACGTCCCCTACCTCACCGCTTGATTTCCCTTCTTCTCCCACCAAAGCAGCCGGGGGCAGCACGCCGGTAACCGATCATCCTGACCCTGTTGGTAGCGCGGGCATCGGGGCCGGAAATTCGGTGGCCTTCACCAGCGCCGGCGCTAATCAGACGGTGCTGCATGACACCATTACCGTGAAAGCGGGTCAGGTGTTTGATGGCAAAGGACAAACCTTCACCGCCGGTTCAGAATTAGGCGATGGCGGCCAGTCTGAAAACCAGAAACCGCTGTTTATACTGGAAGACGGTGCCAGCCTGAAAAACGTCACCATGGGCGACGACGGGGCGGATGGTATTCATCTTTACGGTGATGCCAAAATAGACAATCTGCACGTCACCAACGTGGGTGAGGACGCGATTACCGTTAAGCCAAACAGCGCGGGCAAAAAATCCCACGTTGAAATCACTAACAGTTCCTTCGAGCACGCCTCTGACAAGATCCTGCAGCTGAATGCCGATACTAACCTGAGCGTTGACAACGTGAAGGCCAAAGACTTTGGTACTTTTGTACGCACTAACGGCGGTCAACAGGGTAACTGGGATCTGAATCTGAGCCATATCAGCGCAGAAGACGGTAAGTTCTCGTTCGTTAAAAGCGATAGCGAGGGGCTAAACGTCAATACCAGTGATATCTCACTGGGTGATGTTGAAAACCACTACAAAGTGCCGATGTCCGCCAACCTGAAGGTGGCTGAATGATGATGAAATCCGCAGAGATACCTCCGGCAGAAAGCTGGGTTGATGTGGTTAACAGCCAGCAACACCTGTCACCGGCGCAGTATCAGGCTTTTCAAAAGGCCATTGATCAGGTGCAGCAGCGGCTGCATCAGGTACTTAGCCGCCCTATGCCACAACGCCAGGGTAAGTTTGAGCTGGATAGCTTTGTCGACAGTCTGCATGCCGACTTTCTTATCGGCGACAGCGACAGGTCAGACAGTAACGTCGGGCAAACGGCGTGGTGGATCACCCGTTATCTGGCGGATCGCCTGTTGGAACTCCAGCAGTTACAGCAACAACGCGGGTTATAGCCCTTATCGGCGTGGATTTGCTGCCCTTTGCAGCCACGCTGCTTCAGCCGACCGACAGCGAAGATGCCAATAAAAAAACGCAGCGGTAACTCACGATGCGTTTTTTTACTGCCTCTGAGCAAGGCTACTTTCTTTGTTTTCTTGCGGCCAGAAATTCACCTGCCCGCTGTATTTCCTGCAGGCGGAAACCTTCAATCGAGGTACTGTAAGAGTGGTTAGTCCTGTCAGCACGATAGGCCAGATTTCTGTGCAGCAATGTTTCTGCATGCAGCCCGCCTTTATCTTTAGAGACAATAGCGTCCTTATGCGGGTGCCCCTCAATCAGGGTTTTCGAATGCGCATGTTTGAAAAATTCGGCGGGGATGGGAACCTGTTTTTCACCGCTATGCAGCCGCGCAGTGTACTCATCTTGATGCTTAAAGGACTTCAGGGCATTATTCAAGGCAAACATGGAGCAGCCTCTTACGGAGTTTTGAATCGTATTTGCCACCACCTGCACCTTAGCCCCGCGCAATCCATGCTCAAGTCCGTATTTCAAATGCTCAGCCAAATTGCCCGGCGCGGACTCATAACCCACAACCGAAGGGCGATGACCCGGTCGGAACTGGATGTCCAACGCAACGCGATGGTCACTCATGCCCCTCATGGGCGGATAAATCGCGCGCATAGACATTGGCTGTCTGGACTCCTGTACTTTTTTATTTTGCGCCTTTATCGCCTGATAGCACTCATCGGTTTTGTGAAAAGTGCGCAGATTCAGCCCCGGGTTACGTGCGTTTTCCGCATCGGCCAGTAGCGGCAATAGCTTTCTATCCATTGCAGTAAGATCGCCGTCGGGTCCCGCTCCTTCTTTTATGAGTTCGGTCGCCATTTTGGCGTATTCGTACAGGCTTTTATCCAGTTTCTTTAACTGTGGCAAATTGATGGCGTCTGCCTTTTGCTGCAGGCGATCCGGGACTTTCTCCGGCTTTTCCGGCGCGGGGTTGGCGCGCAACGTTTTGGGAGATTGCTGCAGCGCATCATGAAAACGGGCAAGCGCTGGGCTCTCACGGTTACCGAACTGACGAGATAGTGCCATAGATGGGCCAGCGTGCTCAGAAGCAGGCGCCGCAGAAGAGCTGGCCTCCGATGCATTTCGGGTGGCTACGCGCGCGCGATCCGGCGTACCCGGTACCTGTATGGCATGATAGCGGATGTTGGTGGGCAGCGCGTCCTGCCGCTGTAAGCGCCTTCCCGCCGGTGGAGGTGAGGGGCGTGTTGAAGAGGAGGAAGCTTGATCCGTTTGCTGGGCCGGGCTTTTTTGCCCGCTACTCAGTCCAGATAATTTCATGTGATTTTCCCGGCGAGATTCAACGTTAATCCCTGCTGCGCCAGCATGCGCGGCGCCACAGATGGTACCGCGCGGCCGTGCAGTAACTTGCCCTGCCAGATTTTCGCCACTTCGATCATTTGCACACAGGCACTGACGAAGCTGGCCTCATCCACTGATGGCAGCTGGAAACGTTGAAATAATAACAGTTCGTTTTTCTCTTTATCCAGGCCGAATGCGGCACCGTCGCTCGCGCCATAATGAAACAGATTGGCAGCGAGGATATCGGCCAATAGCGCGCCGTGCTGTTCGCCAGCGAGCGTGCCAATGTTCAGGTATACAAACAGCATATTCTGCTGTTCCAGCCACTCCAGCGTCATCTCAAGGCCGTTAACCTGCAGGCAGCACAGTTGACTGGCATCCAGTGACAGCGGTCCGGCTTCCAGCCGTCTGGCTAATCCACCCAGTAAATCTTGTATGATCATCACAGTCTCCCGCAGGTAACCTTGATGTATTGCGTGGAAGCAGATAGGGATTTTCCACGCATTAATCAGCCAACACCATGGCGGACAAGCCACGCCTGCCCGCCATGCTAAAGCTTAAGCCGCGCCCAGCTTGCCAAGTGCCATATTGTTAATGGCATCACCGGCCATCATGGCATCAATACCCAGCGAAGAACCACCGGCACCGCGTGCCTGCAGGTTGCCGTTGCCGGTATCACCCGCCATGGCGCTTTTGATCATGCCCTTGGCTTTGTTGAACTGCTCCATACTGGCTGGTGTCATTCCGTCGTCATCTGGCTTGCTCAGTGCTTTTGCCCATGATTTGTCATCGGTTTTCACCTCCTGACCCGGGCCTTTCTGGTACTGCGGCTTGCCAAACACCTCAGGATACTGGTCCATGAACTGACCGATTTCCTTCGCCATCGCCCGATCGCCTTTATTGACGAAAGAACGGGTTGAACTGTCGCTGTGCGTACCGATATCATTCAGCGCCTGAATGCCCGCTTTCATACCGATACCGGTACCCACGGCGTTACCTAACTGCTGGTAGTCCACCGGCCCGCTCAGGTTTTGCAGCCCTTTGCCGCCCAGCGACGAACCGTCAAGACCCGTGCCAGCATTACCGCCCTGACCACCTCCCAGTCCCCCGTTGCCAAGGAGCTGGCTCAGACCATTACCCATCAGGCCCGACAGCGCATCAGTGACTCCTTTTTTATAGGCGTTCTGCTCGCCTTCGGTCGGCTGCTTGCCCCCAGAGGAACTGCCCTGGGTGCCATCTTGCCCATCACCAAACAGGCTTTGCATTATCTCGCTGAACATCTTCAGCAGCTGCTGCATCGGGTCGCTGGAGTCTGAGGTGGAATCTGTGCCGGAGGTGGAATCGTCGTTTTGGGACGTTGAGTTAATACCCAGCGCCTGGTCCAGCGGGGAATTTGTTGTTGAAGTGGTATTGTTGCCGCCTTTCGAGCCCAGCGTGTTCAGCGAACCGCCTAACATATCGTTCAGCGCGTTCGACAGTCCTTCGCCCAGGCCACCTGAGCCACCCAAGCCATTACCTAAGCCACCGCCTAAGCCACCGCCCATCAGCCCACCACCGCCCATCATGCTCATCATCATCATCATGCCGGTGAGTAAGCCAGCCAGCTGATTGACGGTATCATTTTGATTACCGCCGCCCAGCCCCAGTGCAGAATTGCCACCCAACCCAGCATTCTGGCGACTGGTACCCAGCAACCCGTTATTTCCGCCCGCACCGCCGATAGAAATTTGCATCGTTGACGCTCCCAGCCCACTTGTATTCAGACTCATAACGTATTCCTCTTATGAATAATTCAAACGTACCCTGCCGACCAGGCACGTCAAACGTGCCATGCCGAAGCTTATATTGAGTGCTGGTTATTCCGCTCTGGTTCCGGCGAAGTGAGAAAAAATAACCAGAAACGTAAAGAAAGGACGCAGGCCGGGATCAATCAGCCAGGTGAATGCCCGCCAGACTGAACAATTGAGCGATATGCTGTTTATCGCTCATGGCTGATTCAGGCAGCTGGCGCCAGCAGGATAATACCCGGTCGTGGTTGAGACACAGGTAGCATCCGTCATAGATCTCCAGCTGTTGCGCACGGCGACTGAGCAAGCGCTGATAAAGTCCGGAAGGCTGGAATGCCGGCTGCAGGTTCAGCATCAGCTCACGCCCGCGCTCGCCGCACAGGGCCAGCAATTCCACGCCTTGTTGCACCGGCCAGCGACAGCTCTGGCGCAGTTGCAACAGACTGAGTAATGCCGACAGCGAGGTCACCTGTGGGCAAGGATTATTCATTAACCGATACCCGGGTATAATCTGCCGGGCCATTACGTAA
Source organism: Erwinia amylovora (assembly GCF_017161565.1). Classification (NCBI taxonomy): domain Bacteria; kingdom Pseudomonadati; phylum Pseudomonadota; class Gammaproteobacteria; order Enterobacterales; family Erwiniaceae; genus Erwinia; species Erwinia amylovora. The sequence goes on along the minus strand of NZ_CP066796.1, from coordinate 626,817 downwards.
ACCGGGCTGCCACCAGATGACTAACTGATGCGCCTGGGACTGCGGGCGGCAGTCGACCGAGGTGCATTCCAGGCCGTTATCATGACGTCCGGCGCAGGCGGTGAGCAACAGCGTGGACGCCAGCAGTAAACAGGAAGCGCTTTTCATAGTTTCCCTTTTCTCAACGATTCAATAAGGATTCGCGTGACGCGTGCAGCACGCGGCTTGGATCCATGGCCAGATAAACTTCCGCCGATTCGCCCGGTGCCAGCGCGCTATGCGGCCACACCGCCACTGCCAGCGTGCGTTTACTGGCGCAGTTGGCTTCATCAAAGCGCAGAGGTTTGCTGCTGGTATTGCGTACCACTCCCACACTGAGCTGCACACCGTTAGTGCTACTGCTGTACCACTGGCCGCGAGTACTTTCGAACAGCAGTGCGGGCGTACTGCGGCAAACTTCACTCAAGCGCGTACCGGAGGTTTGCGGCTGGAAACCTGCCGGAGACTGCCCTTCAGCCAGATCGCGCAGTGCGTTTTCCACCACATCATGCTGATTCACACTGCTGTGCCGCCGCTCTACGCGCCCCATCGCATCGCTCAGCTGCTGGCGGTTATCTGCTGTGACATAACGCGTGGGATCGGTTTGATCGCCGATCAGGCGCGGGGTAAGAATAAACAGGCGCTGACGCTGTGAGATTTCATGGCGCTTTGAGCTGAACAGTTGACCAAGCCAGGGAATATCGCCCAGTAACGGAATGCGCCGATCGCGATCGGCACTCTCTTCCACATGGAAGCCGCCCAGCACCAGCGCCCGGTTCTCACTGATCAGCGCCTGAGTGCTGACCGTGCCGCGTTTCACGCCGGTAGCCTGGCCGTCACCGTTGGTTTGTACGTGGCCGTCTTCGATATCAATCATCAGCTGAATGCTGGAATGGCCTTCGTTACCCACCGCGCGCGGCGTCACCTGCAGGCTGGTGCCTGCCGTCACCGGCTGGATGTCCGCTACGCGTTCGCCGGTGGCGGTGATATAGGCCGTCTGGCTGAAGTCGATCACTGCCGGCTGATTTTCCAACGTCAGAACCGAAGGATTGGCGACGATCGAGGCGGTGCCCTCTCCTTCCAGCGCCTGGATATCGGCAAAGAAGCGTTTAAAATCGCTGACAAACAGCGTACCGCTGCCGGACATCAGTGAGCTGCCGCCGGTTACACCGCCTAATGTGGCCTGCCAGTTCGCTTCCAGCCGGTTTAATGCCGTGCGGTCGATGTCCAGAATAACCGCGTCTATCTCAACCAGATTCTGCGGCACATCAATTTTGGCAATCAGCTGGCTGTATTCATCGTGACGTTTATCATCATCGCGGATCAGCAGCGCATTGTTGCGCACATCGGCAGAGATGCGTCCGCTCACATCTTCAATCTCGTTATCCCTGCCGCCCGCCCTGTTGGAGGTTTTATTACGGCTTGATAAACGCGACAGTAACGTTTGGGTATTCTGCATCATGCTGTTGGTATCCGGGCCTCCCGGCGTACTGTCAATGCCGCTGGCGCTGGCTGGCGCCGCGCGTTTACCGTTCATCAGCTCATTCAGCATGGTGGCAACGCCGGGGATCACCACCGTCTGGTCACGGTAATGAATGGTGCGGTCGGCCACCGACGCATAGCGCAGCGGGAAGGTCATGACTTTACGCCGATCCTCTTTCTTCTCGCGTTGCTCACTGAAGCGCTTAACCAGCTCCAGATATTGCGGCGGCCCGGTCACCAGCACCACGCCATCATCCGGCAGTTCTCCCCAGCCAAAACGCGGGTCCAGCAGGCCAATTCCGCTTAGCGCCTGCTTAATATCCGGTGCGGCGTCCGGGGAGATCTCCAGACGTTCCGAGCTTTGCTCGTCCTGAGGGCTGACGTACAGCGTATTGTTGTAAACGAACCACTGGAAATGGTGCTCCAGCGCCAGGCGGTCGAGGAACGCACTGGCGTTTTCAGCGCGGATCTTCGCGGTAACCTCTGTGTCTTCCACATTGCCAAGGTGAAGATCAACACTGTGCCCGTCAGCAAAATCTTGCAGCACCGTGGATAACGGCGTGCGATCGGCAGAATAGGCGTATGACTGTTCTTTCCAGTCGGCCGGGGTCTGCGCCCCGGCCGGGAGTGTTGCGCACAGCATTAATAGCGCGCCCAACAACCGGCAGCGCAACTCTCGTTTCTCAACCATGGTTTCCCCTTGGTAAAAATGCCAGGCTGTGCAAAGGCACCGCGCCATGGGTTGCCGCTTTTCTTCGCGGTTGTTGTAGCATTGTCTGCCAGACATCACGTTGATTAAGCAGTGATTCCAGCTGTTGACAGACGGCGTTAACCTCCAGTTGACGGATAGCTAACGCTAATATCAGGCTGTTGCCTTGTTGCGCCAGTGCGGCGGCATCGCGGCCAAAATAACGTAGGGTCGGGGCCGAAAGCTGTAGCGCCCGCCCCAGCAGCTCATCGTCCAGCGAAGCATTGATCGTCAGCTCTGCCAACGCAAAAAACCGATCCGCCCGACGCTGCAACCAGACGACGCCGTCATCCACCGTCAGCTGTTGGTCTGTGCCAACATCGTCGAGCCAGCGCTGCGCCCACTGCTGCAATTCAGTTGATCTCATTGATGATGGCTTTGGCAAGCCCGTGTTTAACCGTCAGCTCCTGGCTCGCAGCCCAGCTGGCGTTGGAAAGTCCCATACTGGCTTCAAAGAAGGCAAAACTGTCCTCCTGGCTGTAGCCTTCACTGGCATCCAAGGTGGCATCGTCCAGTTGGGTTTGTGCTTTATCAAACTGACTGTCCAGGCGGCGCTGGAGCGCGCTGATTGATGACATAATTAAACTCTCTCATTGAGTGGGTCCTGTCTTTGAGTGGGGTTCGGGCGTGGCGGAGTTCCGTGGTGAAGTGAAGTTTTTTGTAGCGGTTTAGCTGGCTGTTTGAGGAGGGAGTAACTGGCGCACTGCCTGCTGCCAGTCAAGGGACAATTCGCCATTAGCGGTGACCAGTTTCAGGCTATCTTGCGCCAGCGACTCATCCGGCTGTAGCTGCCAGGCCAGGTGGTCATGACTGCGCAACCAGTCGGCGATCTCAAGATGCTGTGCCGGATGACAATAAAGGCTGCCCTGTTCAGTCAGGGTTTTTGCCCGTAGCAGTTGACGTAATATCGCCGCCAGCCGCTGTGTTTGCGGAACGTCAGTCAACAACTGGTCAAGCGCCTGCGTCAATACGCTGTCCATCACTTCAAGTACCTGCGCTTCCAGCTGCTGATATTGCTGCTGCCAGCTTTGCAGCAGCGTATCCGCCTGCTGCCAGAAAGCCTGCTCGGCGCGCTGCTGCGCATTCAACATCTCGACTTCTGCCTGCCGCTCCGCTTCTTCCAGCATCGCCTGTGCCTGTTGCCGGGCCTGCTCAAGGATATCCTGCCCCTGCTGCTGGATGCACAGCTGTGCCTGACTGACTACGGGTGCCAAATCGGCCTCCGCGTTGAGCAGGGTAATTCTTCTACGCGTCAACATAGTGGCTCCTGTGAGGCATACCAGAAAACCGCCTGCCACAGCGGCAGCAGACGTGCAGGAAATTCGGCTATCGGTGCCAGCTGCTCTACCGCCTTTACCGCTTCTTGCGGGAAGGATAACCGCAACCTTGGCCAGCATTGCGGCCCGGCGCGCATTTTCAGCAGCCACAACCCATTGATATCGCCCTCATCGCTGGGTAACCCGTTTAGCGTGGGCAGCCACATTCCGGGGCGCATCCCCTGGGCAATGCGCCGACACCAGCGCTGCTGTTCCGGCAGCAGCGTGGCCTGGGTACTGCCGCGCCAGCACACTTCCGCCGCCAGCCTTAAGGCCAGCTGGCGTTGCGATGCCGTTAGCTTCAGCCATGCCAACAGATCGCCATCGACGGGGATAAGCGGCGTTGCCAGCTGAAGCTGCTGGCAAATCATCGCATGATGGGTGTGGGCCAGCGCCGACAGAAGGGCATCTTCAAGCTGGTAAAAACTGGCCTGCCGCCACTGCGCATCGGCCGTCAGCCAGCAGTCAATGCACCACCAGCGCAGCCAGCGCAGCGCTGCATCGTCAGCAGCGGGCATTTCACTCATTATTCTGTCCGGGCGGCGGCGGTTGCTGCCGTTGACGGTAGCGCTGCCAGTGCGGCCAACCCAGCACGCCCGCTACCACCATCAGGATCAGCACGCCAATCATGCCGCTCAACCAGCTTAACTGTGCCGATCGCTCTGGCGTGACCAAAAACGGGCCAAAGGAAACCTGCGGCGGTTTATCCTGATAGCTCTCGGCGGGGACAAAGACAATCGCCAAATCTTTGTCTGACCGACCGGCCAGGCCCGGCAGGCTGCTGGCAACCATGCGCCGGATGCGCGGTTCGATAACATCGGGGTCGAGATCGGGGCGATATTTGATAAACACCGCTGCGCTGGCGGGCTGCACCGGCTCACCCGGCGCAATGCGCTCCGGTAGCACCACATGTACCCGGGCGACGATCACCCCGTCAATCTGACTCAGGGTCGATTCAACTTCCTGGGATAAGGCATAGATATAGCGCGCCCGTTCTTCCAGCGGCGTGGAGATCACTCCGTTCTTTTGGAATACTTCGCCAAGGTTGGTGCGCGCCGGTCGCGGCAAACCCGCCGCATCAAGAATGTGTACCGCCCGATTTAACTCTGCGGCATCTACCAGCACGGTAATACCTTCTTTATTGGTGAGTTTTTCCGCCTGGATATGATAACGCCCCAGCTCCGCCGCCACTTCGTTGGCGTCGTTTTCTGTCAGACCGTGATTGAGTTCGACCTGGTCATTGCAGCCGACCAACAGCAATACCGGCAGCAAGAGCAGCATCTTAAGAGATAATTTAGCCATAGGGGGTTACTGCAAGTTGGTCAGTTTTTCCAGACTCTGTACGCCTTTACCCACCAGCTTTGCGTTGAGCAGGCTCTCCAGATAATAGGAGGATAAGGTGCGGTTAGCGGCCATCACGCTTTGCGAATCAAGACTGCGCGAGACCTTAGCCAGCGCCCTGTCTGCCTGGTTGGCATGGCCACTGGCAGTTTCAGACAGGCTGGTGACTTTGTTTATCCAGGATTGATTGTCACTACTTGCCGGTTTAGCAGGTGATTGCAGCGCCGCGCTGAACCAGGAAGCATCCGCCGTGTTGCTGGCGGCAGAACTGACCTCATTATTCCCCGCGCTGACGGAGAGAGACTGGGCGTTTCCGGCATTGATTTTCATAGCTCATCCTCATCGGCAGCGACAAAAAAATCCGGGCGGAGGTTAATCACCTGGCGCCCGGTTACTCATCAGAACTGAATAGCTTTAGCCGCGTTGTGGCCAGAGTTTATGGACTTAGAAGCGGAGTCCATTTTGCCATCCAGGATCGAGTTCTGCGTATCCATCTTCATTTTAGACGCCTGAGCATTGGCAGACTCGGTCAGTGACTGACCCATTGCTGATTCCAGCGTCTTGGATGCTGAAGTGCTTGCGCTTGTAAGTGAACTGCCTGCCATACCTGTAATAATGCCGCTCATATTAATCTCTCCAATTATTGAGGTTGTGTTCCAGGAACATCACACAATGTTCGTTAATTAAGTGGCGGGCAGTTTCGATCGGTTCCCACGCGGCGCGTTTTTTTTCTTACATCAGCGAACGTAGCTTGACCCCGCATTCGGGCGCTACGCTGCTCTTTATCGATGCATGCATCCGCCTGTCGCGACTGTTTATGAGCGGGGTAAATAACAACACAAGAATGTCCCCCTTGCGCCGGGTAGCAGGGCTAACTGATAACGCAAGATAAGGGGCGTGGAGCCGCATCGAACCGGGGCCTGCACAACCGCGGCGTTCCTACGGGGTCAACCATCCCCTTCAATAAGCAAATTTGCCATTTCATCCAGTCTGACTTTGATGGTTCGCCATTGCGGCATCACCTGCGCCATCAGCCGGTAGAACCGCTCACTGTGGTTATGTTCCGCCAGATGGCACAGCTCGTGCAAAATCACATAGTCGATGCATCCCGGTGCGCCTTCACCAGGTTGGGGTTGAGCGTGAGTCTGCCAGCGGGAGAACAGCTCCCCCACTGAGTTTGCATGGTGAGAATATGCAGCGGCGGGGGAACATCCACCCACAGGGCCTGCTCCAGCATGGCCTCCAGCCTTCTGCGGAAAACGTCTCTGGCACGCGATCTGTACCAGTCAGAGAGTAGCTGCCTGACGTTTTCAGGCTCTTTTTGTCGGACGGTCACATCCAGCCTGCCGCGCAGCATTTTTACCCGCTGGATTTGCCCGGGTTCTGCCAGCACTTTAAGCAAATATTGTTTGCCCAGATAGTAGTGGCTTTCGCCGCTGATATACTGGCGCGGGGTGATATATTCACGCTGATTACGGAACTCCCGTAGCTGCTGCCAGATCCAGCGCCCGCGCTTTTTCACCGCGCCCAGCACGCTCTGGTCATCAGCCTCTTCAGGAGCAAAGACAACTACCCGGCAATCAGGATGGACTTTAATCAACACGCGGTTTGTTGCCCCGCTACGAGGCTGACGATCAAAGCTGATGCGCTCATCTCCATAGATAAAATACCCGGGGCGGGATCGCAGTAGGCATGGCATAGATTAAACTCCGTTTAATCCAACGCGGGTAATTTGTACCATCGTCTCGACGATCCTCTTCGCCTGCTCCATCCCACCACCGATGGCTTTGCACTTTTTGAACATCATCGGCAGCAGTTTTTTTCTGATATCGGCTTCCATATTCTGGGGATTAACCGAAGGCTTGCCGTAGCTGCCCGTACGCCTTTTAATTTGAATGCGCTCGTCTGTAAGATATTGTTTTTAATTAAAAAGGCAGAAACGCGGCGCCCTGCCGGATCCCGGCATAACCTTTGTACAGGTTTCTACCGCTCGCAGCACCGCTCACCACAGTGCATTCGGGAACGGCTTAAAAGCAGGCGATATGATGGATGATGATGACGGCGCAGAGTCACTTGACCGGGTGATAACCGGCGACAGCACATTCAGGCTGTCGCCGCTATGAATACAGACTGAGCGCCAATCCCTGGTTGTTACCCCGTTAAATCTACTGAGCAATAACCCGACCGGTGTTCACGTTCAATAATTTGATGCGGTGATATAGCGTACGCAAAGGAATACCCAACTCCTGCGCCGCATCATCAATGCTGTGACCGTGACGCACCAGGCAATCATAGATCACGTTCTTCTCAATGCGTCGCATCAACTCTTTCAGTTGTGGCCGCTCCTGTCCGCAATGACAGGGAAGGTCGAGTGGCGGTAGGCCCAGTACGAAACGTTCAGCGGCGGCTTTCAGCTCGCGGATATTCCCCGGCCAGCTATAGCTCAACAGACATTCATAGTGTTCCTGAGTGATTTCGCGTGGTGCGCATTGCAGCGTGCTTGCCGCCTTCTGAATAAAAGAACGAAACATCGGGATGATCACCTCAATGCGCGCCCGTAAAGGTTGCAGTTGAATACTGACCGTATTTAGGCGGAAATAGAGATCGCGCCGGAAACTGCCGCGCTCCACCAGGGTTAACAATGGCGTTTGCGTTGCGACAATGACACGCATATTGACCGGGGTAAAGCGGGTTCCGCCAAGACGTTCAACGCCCCTGTTTTCCAGCACGCGTAGCATTTTGGCCTGCAGTGAAAGTGGCATGCTGTCAATCTCGTCCAAAAACAAAATGCCGTTATCCGCTGCTTCGACATAGCCGGCGCGCGCCTGCCCGGCACCGGTATAAGCACCATTATTAATGCCAAACAGTTCGCTTTCCGCCAGCGTTTCGGGGATCGCCGCGCAGTTAACCGCGACCAATTTTCCCCGGCAGCCGGAAAGTTGGTGAATTTTTCGTGCCAGCGTGTCTTTTCCGGTTCCGGTCTCCCCCTCCAGTACCAAATCAATTTTCAAAGGTGCAACTGTTTTGATCATCTCAGCCAATGTGTCGTGGATATCGATGGGTTGTTCTTCTGTCAAAGAGATGTGCTCTCTCCGTCCCGGCCATGGCCGGGACGAGTGTTCACTATTCCTGATGTTCATAAAAAATTACCCCTGCCCTATCCATTATTTTTTTTAACATTGCTTCACTTGCACAGTCATGTTACAGCCGTTATACAAGACACAACTATTTACAATTATGCCTGTAATATTTACTCTGAGTTTACGCTGCCACTAAGAAATACCCATACTAACGTCCAGAAACCATCGTCTTATGCTGAACATTAAGTAAGGAATCTTCAGGGGGCAATGTAGGGATTACCCTACATTCGGGGGATAAAATGGAAGCGGTTACACTCCACAACCATTTTATCCAATTGTTTTTAATGGTGTTTTTAAATCTGGCGTGATAATAAATATCTGCTCAAGGAGGGAAGGGCGAGAGACAAATATAAGAGCATTCCTAAGTTATCAGGCAATGACTAATGGCGTATTTCACGATGTCCGCATTGGTGGTGAACATCATTTTTTCCATTAAGCGTGCTTTATGGGTACTGACAGTTTTATTACTGATAGCCAGCGCTTCAGCAATGTGATTAACCCCTCTGCCACGCGCTAACATCAGCATAATTTGCATTTCCCGCGCCGTCAGGCGTTCATGCATCGCTTCCCCTGCCTGCGTGTACTCGGCAAAGACAATCTGTTCAGCCAGTACGTGGTCGATAAAGCGTTGACCACGCGCCACGCGGTGGATCGCAGCCAGCAACGTCTCCGGGTCGTTGTCTTTAGTGATGTAGCCCAGCGCACCACATTTCAGCACGCGCCGCGCAATCTGCGGCTCGCTGTACATAGTGAGTATCAGTATTGGTAGCTTGGGGTATTGTAAATGGATGCGGGTCACCAGATCCTCGCCACAAACTCCCGGCATGCTCATATCCAGCAACAATAAATCAACCGGCTCAACGCGCAGCCCTTCCATCACCTGGGTGCCATTCCCGGCCTCGGCCACCACCACCAAACGTTCATCCAGCGAAAATATCTGCTTCAGTCCCTCACGCATGATGACATGGTCGTCCGCTACCATCAGGCGAATATTTTTATCCATTTATTATTCCATAATCTGCTTATTTTCATAAGCTTGTACAATAGGAATGGTTAACGATATGCGTGTACCAATGCTCAGTTTACTCTCAATTTCTACATTACCCCCCAGCATACGCCCACGCTCTCTCATGCTCATCAGGCCAAAAGCGTTGTCTTTACTGCTCTGGCAGTCAAAACCTTTGCCATTGTCGCGCACGGTAAGGACCACCGAATTAGCGTGGCGAACGAGTAAAATAATCACTTCGGAGGCCTGAGCATGGCGCGAGATATTGGTGAGTGATTCCTGTGCCACGCGGAAAGCCGCCGTAGCCTGTTCATCATTCAGCCTGACTTCATGCTCGGGGGTAATTAAGCGACAGCAACAGCCAATATGGCGGCTGATAAATTCATCCCGCAACCATTCCAGCGCGGGCGTCAACCCCATATCTAATACGTTAGGGCGCAGCCGGGTAGCCACATTACGCACCACCTGAATGGTTTTGTCCGTCAGGCCCATCAGATGCACAACGCGTTCATGTAGCAGCGGATTATCCTTGCTGAACTGGATACGCAGCATTGAAATACCCATTCTTAGCGAGGTTAAATGCTGCCCCAGCTCATCGTGGATCTCCCGCGCGATACGCTTACGCTCTTCTTCCCGCGAAACCTCACGCTGCCGCGCCAGCAGCCTCAGGCGCATATGTGAGTCTTCCAGCTTCCTTTCCGCATAATGGATGGCGGTAATATCGCGCCCAACCAACATCACGGAAATCAGGGTGCCATGCCGATCAAATTCGGGTACGCAGCGAATATGGTTAATGACCGTCCCGGCTGCTGTCTTGTTGTCAGACTCCACCAGTTCACCTTCGGCCTCCAGTTGGCTGTGCACCACCTCGCTCACCAGACGGTCGATATGCTTAACGCACGTCAGATCGCCCAGCAGTTCGCGGATCCGTCTCCCTCTGAGCTGTTCGGCCGATACGCACAGGTGGCGTAATGCGGCGGGGTTGGCATACTGGCAATTCAGACTGGTATCAAAACGCACCACCATATCCGGTGAGTTCTCGACTAATACCTGGAATTCCTGTTCTCTCGCATAAGACATCTGTTCCAGATGCTTACGTTCTCGCATATCCCTTACTACGCACATACTGTATTTGCCCTCTTCATAGACGAAAGGATTTGAACTGACCTCGACAGGTATCAGCATGCCCTGTTTGGTTTTGTGATGGGTTTCGAGGGTAAACATCTTATTGTTGCCGCCCTCACCTATCCGCTCCCACATGGCATAAATATCCTCTTTACTCCATGCAGGGTCGATGTCCGACACGCACATGTTCAACAACTCATCATTGCGATAGCCCAACATGCGGCACGACTCGTTATTGACGTAAAAAAAACGGGTTTGGCTGTCAACCAGATAGACGGCGTCTTTCACCGTATTCAACGCAAACTCGAGCAATTTGAGCGGCTCACTGCTCGCGCTCACCTGTCGCTCGGAAAATTGCATCTCATCTCCTTTCTGTAAACATTGTTTACCTGATTAGGCTGCACATCTGCAATTTTGCAAAGTCGCATTGAGGCAGTGTCCAGACGGCAAGACAGGACACTGTGCACATCACTTTACGATTAAGCGCATTATCCGTCTATCCAACTTAAGAAAATACTGACTGTTTCAGCGTGACGCGCGCACGCGACAGACGTGAACGCACGGTGCCAATCGGGATATTCAAATGTGCTGCAATAGCCTGATAACTGCCGTCTTTCTCGACCAGCATGTTCAACAGACGGCGCGTATCTTCCGGCAAGTTGGCAATGGAATTAAGCGTCGAATTAAGCAGACGCTGATATTCGGTGATATGGCTGGGATCGTCGCCCTGAGTCAGGATGATATCGTCTTCCAGTTCATCACAACGCGGTCGTCCGGACTGCAGGCGAAAATGGTTGCGCACTAAATTTAAGGCAATGCCAAACACCCAGGTTTCTGGCCGTGACGCGCCAGCGAATTTGTCACGGTTGCGCAAAACCTCCAGCCAGGTCATTTGCTCCAGATCTTCGGCATCCTCGCGATGGGATACGCGCTTGCGAATAAAATGATGCACGCGTCGCCCATGCTCACGGAATATGCCTTCCCAATCAATATTAAGCGGTAGCCCATCGTTGACCGATGTTGATTCAGTTGTTTGCAGGTGAATTTCTGTCATGGCTTGCTCCGTTACTAAATCAGGTGATGCCTTAGCGGCAACATCTGTTTAGCAAGGCTTGTGCCAAACAAAAATAATCACATAACACACTGATAACAGTGTGTTATTAATTTAAATTGTCGCAATTTCTGGCAACTTGTTGCCAGGATAAACCGCCAAAATTTGCAATAAGTTGCATATGTCGCTGGCGACTTTATTTAACAGCGGCATGGCCAGGGAACCGATGCGTCAATCGCACCACACAATGACAACTGCTCTCATCATTGAAGGTTCGCCAGGATGAAAATTGCTCCCGTTTTACCCGGCATTCAACCGCCACATCCCGTCGCGATAAATGCGGCTGATGAAGCCCCTGCCCCAACCAGCGTGGCACCATCAGCAGCAGCCAGTGCGTCGGCGCGCATGCCTGTATCACCGCTGGAGGACTCAATGGAGGAAGTCTCCATGACCTTTGCCGAACATGTGGAGCGTAAAAGTAAAGCGCTGAATCAGCGGCGGGTAGTTGCACAGCCGGGCGGCCGAGCGCAGCAACATATTGAGCGCATTGAAAAATTAGACGAATTGCTTAAGCTGTTAGAACATCCGCAGCATGCGCGTTTAGAAACGCAAAACCAGAAAATGCAAACCCTGCTGCAACATTCCGCATCACCGGGGATGGATGAGCTACTGCATGCGGCTGGCGGCGACCCGGCGCGCTGTGACGTGCTGCTGCGCCATACGCTGTTACAGGCGCAACGCACGCAAAACAGCGAACTGGCCACTAAGGCGGCGCAAAGTCTTGAACTGCTGCACAAGGAAAAAGGGGCTGAAGTCAGCGCCGGACTGAATACCGCCAGCGCCATTGCCAGTTTCAGTACCGATCCCACGCAAAAACAGGTTATGCGTCAGCTTTATTACCAGACGATTGTTCACCTGCAATCGGGCAATGCAATGCTTGACGCCCTGTTGAACAGCTTCGGTAGTGCGCATTTCAATCAGGGTTTACGCACCCTGCAGCGTGCGCTGGCGGATGATATTGCGTCACGCAGCTCTTCCATCCCCAGGCGTGCGCTGCAAAAAATCCTCAGCAGCCTGCAGGATGCCAGTAACATCAGCCAGACGCTGACCGCCAGTAAAACCCTGCTCACGCGCCTGGCGGGCAAGCTGCCCACGATTAATTTCACCTCGTTAGAGCTAACCCGCCGTCTGCTAAACCTGAGCGGCAACGGGGCGTACCTGCGCGATTTGCAAAACCTCTCGCGTGACGTGGCCGGCCAGCATCCGCACCATCAGGTGCTGTTCCTCAGTGGCCTGGTCCCGCTGGTTTATCACTTGCCGCTGGGGTTATGGCGCGATGATAAAAGTAAAAACCGTCAAATGGCGCTGAATCTGCTGCGCAAGGTGATCAGTGATTACGCCGGGCAGGAACCGCGCGCCAGCCTGACACAACCCAGGACGGCGCTGTAAATGAGTTCTCTGTTTGTCTGGCTAAATCGCCTCGCCATCAGTGCGATGCAGCGCTCGGAAGTGGTGGGCGCTGCGATTGTCATGTCGATCGTTTTCATGATGATCATTCCGCTGCCCACCGGCCTGATCGACGTGCTGATTGCGCTCAATATCTGCATTTCATCACTGCTGATCGTGCTGGCGATGTATTTGCCAAAGCCGCTGGCCTTCTCGACGTTTCCCTCAGTCCTGCTGTTGACCACCATGTTCAGGCTGGCGCTTTCGATCTCCACGACCCGCCAGATCCTGCTGCAACAGGATGCCGGGCACATCGTTGAAGCCTTCGGTAACTTCGTCGTCGGCGGTAATCTGGCGGTCGGCCTGGTGATCTTCCTGATCCTGACGGTGGTGAACTTCCTGGTGATCACCAAAGGCTCTGAACGCGTGGCTGAAGTCGCTGCGCGCTTTACCCTTGACGCCATGCCGGGCAAGCAGATGTCGATAGACAGCGACCTGCGTGCGGGGCTGATTGAAGCGCATCAGGCGCGCCAGCGCCGCGAAAACCTGGCGAAAGAGAGCCAGCTGTTCGGCGCAATGGATGGCGCAATGAAGTTTGTTAAAGGCGACGCGATTGCCGGACTGGTGATTGTCTTTATCAATATGATTGGCGGTTTTGCTATCGGCGTACTGCAAAACGGCATGGAGGCCGGTGCCGCAATGCATATCTATTCGGTGCTGACCATCGGTGACGGCCTGATCGCCCAGATCCCCGCGCTGCTGATCTCACTGACCGCCGGGATGATCATCACCCGCGTCTCCGCCGACGGTCAGCAGGTTGATGCGAATATCGGCCGCGAAATCGCCGAACAGCTCACCAGCCAGCCCAAGGCCTGGATCATGTCGGCAGCGGGAATGCTGGGCTTCGCGCTGCTGCCCGGCATGCCAACGGCGGTATTTGTCATTATCAGCGCCATCGCGCTTGGCAGTGGGCTGTTCCAGCTGTGGCGCATCAAACAGCAGGATAGCCAGCAGCAGGCCGACGAGCTGCACGCGCAGCAGCTGGCGCCAGAAGATAACGGCTATCAGGATCTGCGCCGCTTCAACCCGACGCGCGCCTATCTGCTGCAATTCAGCCAGGAACATCTCAATAGCGAAGCCGCTGAATCACTGATTCAGCACATCCGCCGACTGCGCAACCGGCTGGTTTATCACTTTGGATTTACCCTGCCCAGTTTTGATATCGAATTCTCACCGGCGTTGGCCGCTGACGAATTCCGCTTCTGCGTATATGAAATTCCCCTGGTGACCGCCACCTTCGCCGTCGAGCAGCTGGCGGTCAGAACAAGCAGCATTGAAATACATCTTGCCGATGGCGAAAGTGACGGCCAGATCCAGCCCGGCCAGGCCGAACGCGATGAACATCACTGGTGCTGGCTTCCCCCGCAGCATCCGTTGCTGCAACAGGAAGATCGGCGCTGCTGGAACGCACAACAGCTGATCATGCTACGGATGGAACAGGCTATCCACCAAAGCGGTGCGCAGTTTATCGGTTTGCAGGAGAGTAAATCGATCCTCAACTGGCTGGAGAGCGAACAGCCAGAGCTGGCGCAAGAGCTTCAGCGCATCATGCCGCTTTCCCGTTTTGCTGCGGTACTGCAACGTCTGGCCTCGGAACGTATTCCGCTGCGCTCGGTACGTACCATTGCCGAAACGCTGATTGAGCACGGCCAGCATGAGCGCGACAGCGCTGCCCTGACCGACTTTGTGCGTATCGCGCTGAAAGAACATATCTGCCACCAGTATCAGCAGCCCAACGGGCTGAATGTCTGGCTGCTGACGCCGGAAACCGAAGAACTGCTGCGCGATTCGCTGCGTCAGGCCCAGAGCGAAACCTTCTTCTCGCTGGCCCAGGAATACGGCATCAACCTGCTGAATCAAATGCGCAGCGCCTTCCCGCCTTATGACAACCACCACGCGCTGATCCTCGTGGCCCAGGATTTACGCAGCCCGCTGCGCGCCCTGTTGAAAGACGAGTTTCATGCTGTACCGGTGCTGTCCTTTGCTGAATTAACCAGTAACGTCGCCATCAATGTGCTGGGACGGCTCGATTTACAGCAGTCACCGCCAGAACTTCAGGAAAATGACCCATGCATGAATTACGCGTACTGACCGGGTTACATCGCGGCGCGGCGCTGCCGCTGAGTGGCCAGCAGTGGTGGATTGGTGCCGCACAGGATGCCGATCTGGCACTTTTCGATCCCGGTATCAAAGACCGCCACTGCCGGTTGAGCAAAACCGACCTCGGCTGGGAAGTCACGGCGCTGGAAGGACCGCTGAACGACAACGAAGGGCAGCGCTGTGAGCAACTGACTGACCTGCAACCCGGCACCGCATTTGCACTGGGGCATATCTGGCTCAGTATTGTCAGCGCCTCGATGCCCTGGCCGGAAGAAAACGATGAACCGATGCAGGAAGAAGAGATACCGCTTGCTGGCGCTGCGGCGGTCGCGGTTGCCACGGATGATAAACCGGCTGCGGTGGCGGCGACGCTGGAAAAACGCCCGCTGCCGCTTTGGGCAAAAGCGGTCTATCTGTTACTGAGCCTGCTGCTGGTGATGATGCTCGGCGGCTGGCTGTTGCAGGACAGCATTGCCTCCCCTTCTGCTCCGCCCGCGCCGGGTAAACCGCTGTTATCGAGCGTGGAGCGTACCCGCCAGGTGGTCACCAGCATGCTGCTCGACCGGGGGCTGGACAGAAGCGTGACGCTGTCATCTGACAGCAACAGCCTGACGCTGTCGGGCAGTATCAACAGCGAGGACAATCAACGACTGGAGCGTATGCTGGCCAACCTGTATCAGCATTTTGACGTCAAGCTGCCGATTCATAACCGGGCAACCACGGTCAGCATGCGTCTGCCGTTTACTATTGTGCAAATCAGCAGCGGCCCGCATGCGAATATCGTCACCGCAGACGGACAGCGCATATTTATCGGCGACGAAATCGATCGGCTGCGGCTGGTGGCGATTAACGCCGACAGCCTTGAGTTTGCCGGGCGGGAAAACATCAGGGTGAAATGGTGATGAGCGCGCTACAGCAGCGTCTGACGCAGTGGGCGCAGCAGCATCAGCGCCGCCTGGAGCGCTACGCGCCCGTTAGCCGTTACGGCCGTGTGACGGGTATCAGCGGCATTCTGATCGAATGCATCCTGCCGGGCGCGCGCATCGGCGATTTATGCCGTATCCAACGCAGTGACGGCGGCAGCGTGCTGTCAGAGATCGTGGGCTTCAGCCCGGAGAAAATCCTGCTGTCGGCGCTGGGCGCGCTGGACGGTATTTCACAGGGAGCCACTATCGTCCCGCTTTATCTGCCGCACAGTATTTGCGTCAGTGAGCAACTGCTGGGCAGCGTGCTGGATGGTTTCGGCCGCGCGCTGGAGCCTGGCGGGCACAGCGCTTTCGCCGAACCGGGCACCCAGGTACGCGCCGTACCGGTGCTGAACGATGCGCCGCCCCCGACCGAGCGCCCGCGTATCACGACCCCGCTGCCCACCGGACTGCGGGCGATTGACGGCCTGCTGACCATCGGTAACGGCCAGCGCGTGGGTATCTTTGCCGGAGCAGGCTGCGGCAAAACTACGCTGCTGGCGGAGCTGGCGCGCAACACCCCGTGCGATGCCATCGTCTTTGGCCTGATCGGCGAGCGTGGTCGTGAACTGCGCGAGTTTCTTGACCACGAGCTGGATGATGAATTACGCAGCCGCACGGTGCTGCTGTGCGCCACTTCGGACCGCAGCAGTATGGAGCGCGCCCGCGCCGCATTTACCGCCACCGCCATCGCCGAGGCGTTTCGCGCCGAGGGCAAAAGCGTGCTGCTGATCGTCGATTCACTCACCCGCTTTGCCCGCGCACAGCGTGAGATTGGCCTGGCGCTTGGCGAACCGCCCGGTCGTGGCGGGCTGCCACCATCGGTTTACACCCTGCTGCCAAGACTGGTTGAACGGGCCGGACAAACCCAACAGGGGGCGATTACCGCCCTGTATTCAGTGCTGATCGAGCAGGATTCGATGAACGATCCGGTGGCCGATGAAGTGCGTTCCCTGATCGACGGTCACATCGTACTAAGCCGCCGCCTGGCCGAACGCAACCACTATCCAGCCATCGATGTTTTAGCCAGCCTGAGCCGTACCATGAGCAACGTGGTCGAACCCGGCCACATGATGCAGGCCGGGCGGCTGCGCAGCCTGATGGCAGCGTATCAGCAGGTTGAAATGCTGATCCGCCTGGGTGAATACCAACCCGGAAATGACAGCCTGACCGATGCCGCCGTCAACGCCAATGACATTATCAACCGGTTCCTGCGCCAGTCGATGCGCGCCCCCGATCCTTTTGAACAAACCCAGTATCAACTTGCGGAGGTCAGCGCCCATGCCCCTGATTGACCATGAACTTGACCACCAGCCGGATGTTCAGCGCCAAAACCTGCAACAGGCGTTAAACGTGCTGATGCCGATCCGTCGTCAGCGTATGAATCGCGCCCAGCGCCAGCTGCGTCAGCAGCAGATGCAGGTGGAGCAGGCGCGGCAGCATCAGCTGGCACAGCAACAGCAGCTGACGCAGTATCAACAGGACTATCAGCAACAGCGTGACCAATTCCAGCAGCGCCAGCCATCACGGGAAAAACTGACGCAGCGGCTGGCCAGTGAACAGCAAGCGCTACAGGCGGTGGGGCTGCAGCAGCAGCAATGCCAGCAGGCGCAGCAGGCCTGCGAGGAAGCCGCATCAGAGCTGGAGCAGGCCGCGCAGCGCGCGCGCCAACAGCAGAAGGCGGTGGAAAAACTGGAATATTTGTCTGAACACCTGGAGGAGGCGTGATGAATACATCGGGTTATTCTGACCGGCTGCCGCCCTCCCCGCGCCAAACCCAGGCGGATGAGCGCTGCCGCGAACGCCTGCCGCCGTCCAGACAGCGTCAGCATGATGGCAAAGAGGCCGGCCCGACTGCGCCAGGCTCGATGTTTTTTGCCTGCGTCAGTGAATTCATGCCTGAAAACGACCCCCTCCAGGAAGAAGCGCCGTCGCCCGACTGGCAGATGCTGCACCATGAACTGCGTGAGCGCATCGGCGGGGGCGCCGCATCAGATTGTGCCTTTACCCTGTTGCTACCTGAGGCGGGCGAAGTCGATGTCACCCTTGCCGCGCGCCAGCCCGTCGGCTGGGAGATAGCCCTGCGTTTTCCGCCACAGGTCTGGCGTCACTGGCAGCGCCGGGAAATCCAGTGCCGCCGCCTGTTGAGCCAGTCGCTCAACGGCCCGGTACGGTTGTCGATAGAGCAAGGAGAAGCGCCATGAGCGAGGCAACTCCGCTAAATTTGCCGCGCTTAACCCGCGCCGGGGTGCGCTCGCAAAACCGCCTTGCTGGCGCTCACCATTACCCGTTTACCCTCGGCGATGAGTCGGGCGCGCTTTATATACTGCCCGGCACACCGCAGCAGTCTGTTGAACTGAGCCACTGGCGCTGCGCGCTGGGGGCTTTTTCTCTCGCCAATGCTGCGCCGTTGCTCAACCTGCTGTCGCAGTGTCCTTTGCCAGCACCGGGCGCGAACCCGCCGGACAGCGACTGGCAATGGGCGCTGTTCAACCAGTATTTAAGCCCGGAGCTGGCCCTGCTGCTTGGCGAACTTCAGCCGGATGAGCCAGCGCAAGACGGCGAGGTAAACGCCAGACTGCACGTCAGGCTGGGCGACCGTCACGCTGAATGCCCGCTACGGTTCGGCCACGCGCAGCTGGCGCACTGGCTGAGCCAGCCGGGTTGGCAATCCAGCCGGACAAAGCTTGCAGGCGCAATCACCTACAGCCAGCCGCTGGTGCTAGGGCGCATCACGCTGTGCACGGAACAGCTGCAAGCGTTAACCGCCGGCGACCTGCTGATCCCCCCCGTCAGCTATTTTACCCCGGACGGCCAGGGCAGCCTGACCGTTGCCGGACAGCGGTTATACGGTGAATTGCAGTTGCCCCACCATTTTTTGCTTAACCATTTGGAGAGTACCGCCTTGAACAGCGCCGACGACGATGCACTAACCGAAGGTTCACTGCCTGAATACACCGGCTGCGAAGATAACCCGCAGCTGGCATCTCTGCCGCTGTCGCTGGAAGTACGCTGTGGCCGTACCGCACTGACGCTGGGCGAACTGCAACGGTTGCAGGCGGGCAGCGTGGTGACGCTGGACAACGTCACGCCGGGGGAAGCCGGTTTGTACCACGGCGACACCCTGATTGCGCGCGGTGAACTGGTGGATGTGGAAGGACATCTGGGATTACAGCTAACCCAGCTGCTGCTGACATCCTGCCAGGAGGTTGGATGAACACCGAGCAATTCGATCCGATGACTTTCGCCCTGTTCCTTGGGGCGCTGTCCTTGATCCCGATGTTAATGATCGTCTGTACCTGTTTTTTGAAAATCTCCATGGTGCTGTTGATCACACGCAATGCCATCGGGGTGCAGCAGGTGCCGCCCAATATGGCGCTGTACGGCATAGCCCTGGCGGCCACGCTGTTCGTCATGGCCCCGGTATTCAACCAGATGCAGCAGCAGTTTAGCCAGGTTCCCGCCGATTTATCCAGCATGGACAACCTGAAAACCAGCGTCACTAATGGGGTTGCACCATTACAAAAATTCATGACCCACAATACCGATCCCGACATCCTGATCCACCTGCAGGAAAACAGCGTACGCATGTGGCCAAAGGAGATGTCGGACAGCGTCAATAAAGACAACCTGCTGCTGGTGATCCCCGCCTTTGTGCTGTCCGAATTGCAGGCCGGTTTTAAGATCGGTTTTTTGATTTATATCCCGTTTATCGTTATCGATTTAATTGTCTCAAACGTGCTGCTGGCGCTGGGCATGCAGATGGTGGCCCCAATGACCCTGTCATTGCCGCTGAAAATGCTGCTGTTTGTGCTAATCAATGGCTGGACCCGCCTGCTCGACGGCCTGTTTTACAGCTACCTGTGAGGTAAGAATGGACATACTGAATCTGTTCAAGCAGGCGATGCTGCTGGTGGTCTTGCTTTCCGCACCGCCGCTGCTGGTGGCGGTGATCGTCGGCGTACTGGTTTCGCTGCTCCAGGCGGTGATGCAGTTGCAGGATCAAACCCTGCCGTTCGCCATTAAGCTGGTGGCGGTGGGCATTGCGCTGGCGCTTAGCGGCCGTTGGATCGGCGTGGAGCTGCTTGAGCTGGCGCAGCAGGCCTTTACCATGATCCCGCAGACCAGGGCATAGTATGAGCAGCGATGCCATCCATACGGTGTATCAATTTCTCTTCGCGCTGACGCTGGGGGCCGCACGTATTTACCCTTGCCTGATCCTGATGCCGGTCTTTTCCTTCAATATCCTCAAAGGCATGGTACGTACCGGCGTGGTGCTGGCATTGTCGCTGATGCCCGCCATCGGCCTGCAGGCGCAGCTGGCGGTACAGATGCCCGACTGGCCGCAGCTGATTGGCCTGATACTGAAAGAAGTGACCATCGGCATCCTGCTGGGATTGCTGCTCGGCATGCCGTTTTGGCTGTTTCAGTCAGCAGGAGCGCTGTTTGATAACCAGCGTGGCGCGCTGATCGGCGGCCAGCTTAACCCGGCGCTGGGCAGTGACGTCACCCCGCTTGGCCTGTTGCTGCAACAGACGCTGATCCTGCTACTGATACTCGGCATCGGGTTAAGCGGCATCACGCAGATTATCTGGGACAGTTACCGCATCTGGCCGGTGCTGCAATGGCTGCCGTTGCCGCATGAAGAGGGATTTAAACAGTATCTTGCGCTGCTGGCGGATACCTTCACGCATATCATTATTTATGCCGGTCCGCTGGTTGCCCTGCTGCTGCTGCTGGATTTCAGCATTGCCATCCTCAGTCTTTACAGCCCGCAGCTGCAGGTTTTTGTACTGTCCGTACCGGCCAAGTGCCTGGTCGGCCTGCTGTTCTTTGTGCTTTACATTCCCACGCTGAACGCGCTGGGCGAAGACCGCATACTGCAACTGCGCGATCTCAGTAAGCTGTTGCCGTTAATACTCGGGGGACACTAGCTTGGCAGAAAAAACGGAAAAACCCACGGCGAAAAAGCTACAGGATGCGCGCCGCAAAGGTCAGGTCCCGCAAAGCCAGGATGTGCCGAAGCTGCTGATTTGCGCCGGGGTGGTGGAAACCGTGCTGGCGCTGGACGATGTCGGTATGCAAAAGCTTCAGGCGCTGATGATGCTGCCGCTGGCGCGGATTGGTCAGCCCTTTGAACTGGCGTTAAGCGAGGTGGTGAGCAGCGCCATAATACTGGTGGCGACTTTCTGCGGCCTGACGGTGGCGATAGCGGCGCTGCTGCGCATCATCGGTGGCTGGATCCAGTACGGCCCGCTGTTTGCCCCGGAGGCGCTGCAGCCGGATTTCAACCGCCTGAACCCGATCAATCAGTTCAAGCAAATGTTTTCCGTAAAAAAACTCAGTGAAATGCTTAACAGCATCGTGAAGGCCGTGGCCATCTGCACCATTTTTTATCTGGTGCTGACGCCGGACCTCGAATCACTGTCCCGTCTGGCTTATGGCGATCTCGACAGCTTCTGGCCCGCCGTAGAAACGCTGTTGATCCACGTTTCTCGCCAGACGCTGCTGACATTGCTGGTACTGACGCTGCTGGACTTCGGCCTGCAAAAATACTTTTTCATCAAACAGCAGCGCATGAGCCATCAGGACATTCGCGATGAACACAAACAGTCCGAAGGCGATCCGCATATGAAAGGCCACCGTCATGCGCTGGCGCATGAGCTGCTTAATCAGCCGGCGACGGCGGTCAAGAGCAAGCCGGTAGAAGAAGCCGACCTGCTGCTGGTCAATCCCACGCACTATGCGGTTGCGCTCTATTATCGCCCGGAGCTGACCCCGCTGCCGCGTATTATTTGTAAGGGGGAGGATCAGCAGGCTAAAGAGCTGATTGCCCGCGCGCAGCAGGCCAATATCCCGGTTATCCGCTTTATCTGGCTGGCGCGCACGCTTTACCGCTCCCAGGAGGGGCAGCTGATCCCACGCCATACGTTGCAGGCGGTAGCCCAGGTTTACCGCGTGCTGCGTCAGCTGGAAGACCAGATAACCGATGAGGTGATCGAACTGGAAGCCGAATAAACGGAACTATTACCTGCCGTTCGCCACCTATTCCCGGAATAATGCGCGAGGAAACCGGCCGATGAATATGTTAGTGACTGCCACGCCACATCATGACGATGTTAACCATATCCGCCAGAAGCTGATGGCGTTTAACGCACAGTACGTCGATGTCAACCAGGTCAGAGACCTTGCCGTCTTTATCGATGATGACAGCGGCAACAAAATAGCCGGGCTGCTCGCCACCACCTGGGGAAACTGGATGCATATTCATTTTTTATGGGTGGAAGAGGCGCTACGCGGCAGCGGCCACGGAGCCAGGTTGCTACAGGCAGCAGAGCTTGAAGCCACCGTACGCGGCTGTCAGCGCGCGTGCGTGGACACCTTCAGCTTCCAGGCGCGGGAGTTTTATGAAAAGCAGGGCTACCGGCTGCAAATGACGCTGGAACAGATGCCGGTTCATCATCGTCAGCATTATCTGATTAAGCAGCTTAGCGGTTAGACGCGATGCCTTACTCTTGTTAACCTGTTCTGAATGAAGCAATTAAGGAACAAACATGTTTTGCAAACACTATGACGTTGACCCGAACCATGTCGATTTCCAGGGCGTGGTCGATGGCCTTTACTATCCGTTTTATTTTGAATGGGCGCGTCATGCTTACATGGCAGAAGCGCTGGGGCTGGATCTCGAAGAGGAGTTTAAGCAGGGACGTATTCATATGCTGCTGGAATATACCCTCAAATTTAAGAAAAGCCTGAAAGCCGGGGATAAGGTAGAGGTCACCTGCCAGCCGCTGAAGAATGAAAAACGTAGCCGGGTGAATTTTTGCTCAACAAATCCTGGTCAACAACGTGGTTTACGCGGAGGCGTTATTTACCGCCACCTGTTTGATCAACGGCCGCCCCGGTGTGCCCGCCAGCCTGGCTGAAATCATTGAATAAGCCAGATCTGCACTGACTGACGGCATCCCCGGCCGCTGCATCGCGCGCCGGGGAACGGTAAACCTGACATTTATTAGCGCGGCTCGGCGTAAACCCGGTACTCCTCCACTATCCGTTTCAGATCTCGCGCCACTCCGCTTCGGTCACCGCTGAAGACAAAAACGCCCATACTGTCCTTGTGGCAGTAGAATTCACCGGAGGCGATATCGCCGCGATGCAGGGTTTTGTGCATCTTCAAGGTTGGCACGCGGTCGATGCCCGGCAGCGCAACCTCGGTCACATAAAGCGTCTCTTCGGCGCAATGTCTTTTAGGAAACATCATATAGCCATAAGCTTGCGCCTGGCGCCCAAAATGAAGATCGCCGACCAGCCCCAGCTGTGCCGCCAGGTGTACCAGGCCCAGATCCAGGTTAAGCCCCCAGGCAAATTGTACCATCTCAATGGTTGAGCCACTGCCGGGCCGAAAAGCAATCTCAAGTAGCTCGGCGCCTTCGCCCGCATCGCCAAAAGCTTCTATATGGTAAACGCCATCGGGGCCATCGAAAGCCGACAATACCCGCTCGGTAAAAGGACGCCAGATGCACTGGAGATCGTCATCGGTTACGGAGAGAAACCCCAGCGGGCATTCGTTAAGGTAGTCGATGGGTTTTCCGATATATTCTCCTACCGACAGAAACGCCAGGCGTCCTTGCAGCACGATGGCATCTATCTGATAGATGGGCTGCGGATTGTAACTTTCAATAAAGTATTGCTGCTCATCCATGTCGCGATATTCATCAACGTCAGCGATAGTGACTGCGGCCAGCTGGCTGGCATCGCTGATGATCCTCACCCCGACCGAACCCGCCAGAGAACGCGGTTTCAGAATAAGCGGAAACGTCGCCTTTCCCTGGTGGATCTCATCCATGCTGATTTCTCGCGCCGTAGCAATGCCCGCCCGTTGAGCAATCTGCTTCATACGTTTTTTGTCACGAAAACGGGTCGCCACATCGAACGTCAGCCCCGGCAGCTGCCAGCGCTCGTTAGCCCATGCAGCGATGTAAACCGCAAACTCGTCATTGGGAATGACCGCCGTGACGCTATACGCCTGTGCAATTTGGTTGAAAGCCTCTTCGACTTCGCTGTGCACGGCGAAGTCTTTGATGACAAAGGTTCCCTCGCGCTGCAGATCTTCTCCGGCCTGACCCTGCAGATCCTCCAGCAGCCAGATAAACTGCCAGTTGGCGATCGGGTAACGCTGTTGGATCCTGCTCACCGCCTGAGCCACATCCAGTTCGGAAGAGACGATCAAAATGGTATGTGATTGTTTTGTGTCCATGTCCTGTCACCGTTTCCTGATGCAAAATGAATGACAGCCCTTAACAGGCGGTCGGTTTTTCCGCCGCAACCTGTACCTCATAATGGGCCTTGATGTATGTCACATCCTGCGCCACCCGATCGCGGTCACCACAAAACATAAAACCCCCCAGCGAATCCGTGTAGCAGTGAAATTCCCCTGATGCGACATCGCCGATGGCGGGTACCTGATGGATCCTCAGGGTGGGCATGTTTTCGAGCGGGGGCAGAGCAACCCCGGTGACATACAGCGCCTCAGTCGCCAGGTGCTTTTTAGGGAAGGTCATAAAACCAAATGCCTCTTCTTTACGCTGGACGGCGATCGCATCAATCAGCCCCAGCTGCGCAGCAAGATGGATAAACCTCAGATCCAGCCCAAATACCATGTCGATCATTTCGACGAGGCCTGCACCTCCCGGACGCCAGGCGATTTCCAGCAGCTCCGGGCCTGAACCCGAATCAGCGAAGGCTTCTATATGAAAAACCCCATCGGGCGCATCGAAGGCGGTTAACACGCTTTCAGTGAAGGCCCGCCAGGTTTCTTCAATAGCCCTATCGCCTGTCGATAGTAAACCAACCGGTTTTTCATGCAGGAAGCCAAGCGGCGTGCCCCAATATTCGCCGACGGAAATAAACGCCAGCTCACCGTTGAGGACCACGCAGTCAATATGGTAAATGGCACCGGGGTTGTACTCTTCAATAAAGCACTGTTTTTCATCCATATCGCGGTACTCGGCCAGCCAGTTGACGTCCATCGCATAAAGCTGCTCCGCTTCAGTGATGATCCTGATGCCAATTGAGCCAGCCATAGAACGCGGTTTGACAACAACCGGGTACTGCACACGGCCGTTTTCAATGTCGTCTAAGGTGATTTCCCGCGCCGTCTTAATACCGGCCTGCTGAGCAATCTCTTTCATGCGCTTCTTATCACGAAACTTGCGCGCTACCTCACGGGTCAGGCCAGGCAGCGCCCAGAGATCGTTGGCTAAAGCGGCGGGATATACGGAGAATTCATCGCAGGGAATAACCATTGAGACCGCATGCTGGCGGGCGATATTATCCAGCGTCGCCTCAATATCCGACGCCGCGGAAAAATCGCGCACGATGAAATTTTCAGGGCACTTTAATTCATCCCGGGCCACGCCCAGATAATCTTCTGTCAGATAGATAAAATGCCACCCCTCCAGGCCGTATGCTGCTTTGACGGTGTCAACCGTATGCGCAGCATTCAGTTCGGAAGAGACGATTAGTACTGTTTTAGTGGGTTGCATTTCGAGGCCTTTGGTGCGTATCAGATGGCGATAAAAGCTTTCATCCGGCAGGGCCGCACGGCCCTGCCGGATACCCCATGCGCTTTACCGTCAGCCCGGGGCTGACGGAGATGCCGCATCAACGTCTCAGATATAGCTTTTCAGGCTTCCGCTACGTTTGACATCCAGCGTGGCGCAGTGGAATGACCCGCCGAAGGTCTGAAAATGTTTGAACGGGCAGAGGATGGTTTTGAAACCCCACTGACGGAAAGCGGAAATCAACGCTTCTTCATCTTCCTCGACGATGACGGTCTTCTCATCCAGCATCAATACATTGGTGTGGATCCAGTTGGACGACATGTATAAGGGGTGATCGTCCGGCAGATTAGAGGCTGGCGGATTCAGGATTTCCCAGTCTTTGAAAATATCCGGGATCTGCGGCACCCAGCCTTTGTTGATCAATACGCGCCCCGGTGCCAGCGGCAGGATCGTCGTATCGATGTGCATCGGAGCCGGCTCATCAAACTCGTAGATATGGATGTGATAATCCGGCCCCAGGGTTCTGCGCAACCATTCAATCCCCTTCTTGTTGGTCGCGTGGCTACGCTGCCCGATAATATCCCGGCCCATCTTCATAAAGTCGGCCGCGTCGAAAAGCGGCTCAACTTCGGTGATGATCGAACGGAACGGAAATTCTTGTTCGAAATCAAAATCCTTCTCCCACACATCGTCCGACAGCATCGGCTTGGGAGCAGCGATCCACTCGGCGCCACGCGTGAAATAGTCGTTCAGTATGTCGCGAAAGGCGAAGGTCTCGAAATAGCGGCTGCGCCATGACATCGGGACTTCAATGATTTTCTTGCCGATGGCAAAAAGACAGTCCCTTGGCATGGCTGAATAAAAAGTGCCCCCGGTGGTGAAATGCGGCGTCATGATCGGCTGGTGGTGATTTGACTCATTAGGCCTTTTTACCCGGATGCCTTCGGCTTGCAGGATTTGAGCCAGGGTCTCAACTTCTTGCCGGGCTTTGATCAGCAGTTCTTCCGGGAAGCGTTTACCGGAGTAGGTCTGAAAAAAATCATGGTTCTCTTCAGGAATGATGGCTTTTAAGCTTTTGTCCCAGTCAGGTACGCGAATATCATCCATGATCCCGACGATGACTTCTTCCAGCGGGTCCCATTCTGTATAGACTTCAACAGGGCTTGGACTATGTGAAAAATAAGATGGCTCTTCTTTTTGATAATGCATTTTCTACCTTGAATTTATTGATTTATTCGAACTTATCACCGAATAACCCGGCAATCTGGCGTTGTGGAATTTAAGCAAACGGGCTGTTAAGCCTCATCTGTGTGTGCTTAAACGAAGTCGGGTTCCGAAGTGAGTTTTTTTTAGGAAATATCCAGACAGCAGAGATAATCGCCAGCCTTGCCATACGGATGCCCTTCCCTGGGCTGTCGGCGCGTCAGTGCGCGCGGGGGATGCCGAACCGATCCAGTGTCGGATCGACATTATGGTCAAAACGCTTCTGCTCTTTATGCTTATTCACCGCACCGACGATGGAACTGATGCCGAAACCCAGCGCCAGCGCGCCGTCGACAACCCAGCCCAGCGGCCCTGCTGCCGCCCCGATGGCGCTGGCCGCCGCCATGCCGCTGGCTTCTCCGGCTACCATCCCCACCGCTCGTCCCGCCGCCATGCCTGCCATGCGCCCGAAGCTGGCAGTGACGCCCCTTCCGGCGCTTTTCAATGCGGTATCTACCCCCAGTTTGGCCAGCTCTCCGCTGCCGCGCACGCCGTCGTAAATTGCTTTAGCCGCACCGGCCTTGTCGCCGTCCGCTAACATCCCCGCCACCGAAAACAGTCCGGCAACGCCTGCGGCGCTGCCCATTCCGGTTTTCATCAGCCCCTTCATCCCGGTGAGCGGCGTATCGGTTTTATTCAGGGCATCAAGGAACTCTTTACCGCTCATTTTCTTCACATTCCCGGAGAGCAACCCTGCATCCTTCAAGGTTTTCAGCATACCCATCCCCTTCTTGCCGACCTTCAGCGCGTCGAGCACCGCTTCGGTATAGCCGTCCTCCTTCAGAGAGGTGACCCGCTGTGGCAATACCGCCTCATAAGCGCTCTTTTTTACATCGCACTGCGCCAGCAGCTGCAGCGGATCGGCATGCTTGTCTTTAATGTGATCCTTGACCCAGCCCCCCTGGGCTATTTGTTGCTGCCAGGCATCCGTCAACTGCTGACCCAGCGCTGGCTGTCTGGCGACAATCTCTTTCGCCGTGGGAACGCTATCCCCACGCAGCGCCTGCTGTAAGCTCAGTTCATCATCCAGCCGCAGCAGCGCATCACTGTAATCCGCCGGCGTCTTTTTGTCTTTCTGCCCGGCCTGCAGGCGCTGCATATCGTCGCTCAGCGTCTTACCCGAGACGATCTGAGCATAACGTTTGTCGAGCGCCCGGTGCAGGCCCGGGTCGCCGTTCACCAACGCCCGGCTCTGCGCCGCTACGGCCTTTTCCAGCCAGTCGTTCACGGCCGGATCGTTTTGCAATTGGGCAATTTTCTCGTTCAGTGCCTGTTCGGTTTTTTGCGTATTATGCAGCCCGCGCCCGGCCTGTACCGTTGCCAGGGTATGTTGCAGCTTCACCATGACCGCCGCTTTTTGCGCAGCGCTGTAGTTTTCCGCATGGGTGAAGATATCCTTATCCAGAGATTTGATATCCACCCCGGCGGTGGCATTGACCAGCGATACCTGGTTTATCAGCCCGGCAAAGGCGGCACCGTTGGTCGGGGCCTGTTTCTTGATCCAGTTATCGATATTTTTCGCGTTGAAGCGGTTATCTGGCCCGTGCCGGGCCAGCTTTTTACCGCTGACGCCTCCCTGGTCAAGCTGCGCTGACAGGCCAGGTGAGGCGAAACTGCGCGCCGCCTGACGCAGTGAACCGGCCAGGCCGGGATTTTGACCGACAAGATTTTGCAGATCGTTCCCGCTCATATCCCTGCCCGCCTTGCCGTTTTCCAGCGCGGCGACCCGCACCAGCGGCTCGTTGGCGCGTAGGGTTGCCGCCTCCATCACCATCTGCCGCGAGCCTTCATCGGCATCCGGGTGTTTTTTCAGGAAATCATTGATGTCGCGATCTGCCGCATCACGCGCCTTGCTCATCCGCCTGATAAAGCCCTGGTAATCGGCGCGCGTCACTTTTCCGTCCGGATTATCGCCGTGCTGACCTGCATCAATGGCATTTTTCAGCGCCGGATTGGCGTCAATATAGGCCCGGGCGCGTTGAGCATCTGGCCCGCCGTCCAGCACCATCTGCGCCGCAGCCAGCGGGCGGTTAAGTTCTTTTTCCGCCTGCAGGCGCTGCCCGGGCGCGAGGTTAGCCACCATCGGCTGCCATTTGACCAATTTGTCAGGCGATGACAGGGATGAATTATCAAGAAAATCGGCCGAATTTTCTGCGCTGGCCGACGGGCCGGATGATGTTGCCACCGCCGGGCTGTTTGCCTGTGGCGGCGCTTTTACGCCAGCGGAGGGCTTCGCGGCCTCCCCCCGTTGGGCGCTGGCCGCTTGCAGGATGGCTTTGATCAACCCGGTTAAGGTCGCGGTCACCACCGCATCCTGTTGTTGACCGGGCGCGGCACCAAACTGGATATTCTGCCCCGAAGGGTTTTTTGCCGCAGCCTGCGGCGCTGCTATCTCCGGCGGTATTGCTGTGCTGTGGCGGTAAAAAGACGATGGAGACGAAATGCGCATACTGGTTTCCCCAAAAAAGGCCATCTGGCCTGTCACGACGACAATTTTTTTTCCGGATATTATGTCGTGTGAAGGAGTTTTGAGTTCCAGGAGTTTTGAGATGATGACCAGCACACCGTATCAGCATGCAACATGCAAACCATCGACTGCCAGCAAGGGGCTGGCAGTCAAACAATGGGGCTTATGGCGCGGTGTAAAATTGCGCGCCGCTGCCGATTTTGCAGTTCCAGCTGACGGGGGAAAAGACCTTTTCCTGCTGCTCGCCGGGGAATGAGGCCGTGGCTGGATATCTTTTGGTGTCGATAAGCAGATGGTTATCCGGCATAATTTTGTAACGGGTAAATTCCACTTGCGGTGCGCCTTCTTTATCGCTCAGCCGCTGATGATAGTCAGAAAAGACGATGTATTTATCATCAGGAATAAGGAAGCTGGCGATCTGTAGCCCGCCAATCATTTTAAGGCTGCGCGGTTTGCCATCGCGCTGGCCTTCACAACGGTCAAATGTCGTCACCAGCGTGACCGTTTTGCCAGTGCTCAGGGCTGATTTGACCGCCTGATAGTCATTAAGCGGGGTGGGTAATGCGGCGAGAGCCGTACTGCATGTACCCGCGAACATAGCGGCAAGAAGTGTTTTTTTGATCATAAAATATAAGCTCCAGTAAAGTGAATAGCATCTTCAGTAACCCATGCGATCCTAAAACTAGCCTGAAACAGGTATCGATGCAATATCCCCATTTGATGGGGTAAACCTTCGATAAATAATCAAAAAATGTGCCCACGCCAGCATCAGGTCATCCAATTTTTCGCGTCAGGCGCCGTTTTATATCGGGTTTAATTTTATTTATGGCATTAGCCTTTCTTTGTGGAACTTTTCTCTGCCTGTCACCACTCAATATGCCCGAGGCGAAGAAAATGCTGTTGCATTGATCGCCGCCCGGCGACATAAAAAACCTGCTACCTTAGACTGGATGTCAATCAATCCACTGCAAGGAGCTTCGGTGATGAAAAAGACACTTATTGCACTATTCCTTTCTGTCTCAACGCTGTCCGCTTACGCACAAAGCGACCTTACGGTCAGCGATCTGGCAACCCATAACGATACAAAAGCCGCGTTCAAAAAGATGGTTGGAAAACATCCGTTGCCCGGGTGGGTAACAGAGGGCGGCACCAGCTCGCCGAACCGGCAGGTTGATATTGACGGTAAGCATTTCCTGGTGTTGAACGCCTGCAAGCCGCATGACTGCGCGGCGCAGAATATTGCCGTGCTTTACTCTGCTGAAGCAAAAAAAATGGCCGGCGTGTTTTCTACCCGCGATGAGAAAGAATTCAGCCAAACGCTGCTTTGGCTGAATATTGATGACGACCTGTCCATTGATGGCAAGACGGTGCTCTTTGCTGCTTTGACGGGGAGTCTTGAAAACCACCCGGACCAGTTCAACTTTAAATGATCCTTTAATGCGGGTGACAGAATGCCGTTTTGTCACCCGCGTCTTCCTGCTTCGACTCGTCCAGCGCCTGCAGGATCTGCCAGGCGGCTGCTACGCGTTGTGGATTAGGGTAATTCTTGTTAGCCAGCATCACAATGCCCAACTGCTTCTCGGGAATAAAAGCGATATAGGCCCCAAAGCCGTTAGTACTACCGGTTTTATGTACCCAGGAGGAAGCAACGGCAGATTGAGGGGCTTTCAACGCGGTAGCAGGCCAGGCGTGCAGGGCGATATCATTTCCGCTGCCGGCAATCACCTCGTCAGGCGAGATCGGCCAGTTAACCATTTCCCATCCCAGCCCCTGGTACATGTTGCCGACGCGGTAATAACGCGTTTGTGCGCTGACAATCGCCTTTGCTAATTCCTTGTTGTCAGAGGATAAGCTCGCCGGATTGATGTTTGCCTGCATATATTTCACCAGATCCCCGGTGCTGGATTTCACCCCATAGGCTTCAGCTGCCAACATCCCCGGCGTGACGCGCACCGGCTGCCCGTCCTTATAGCCCCACGCGTAGTCGGCCTGCGCCGATGGCGGAACTGTGATAAAAGTCCGGGTTAACTTTAGCGGCTGAAACACCGATGTATTCAGGTAGTCAGCAAAGCTTAATCCGCTGTTCTTCACCGCCAGTGCGCCAAACAGGCCAATACTGGCATTGGAATAATTACGCATGGTGCCTGCCGGCCACTGCGGCTGCCACTGCTGAAAATAGTGTTGCAGAGAGGCTGTATCGGTAACCTCATCCGGCAGCTGCAGCGGCAGGCCGCCTGCGGTGTAAGTCGCCAGATTAAGCAGGGTTATCTTCTGCCACTGCGCGCCATTAAGTTCAGGACAGTGCAGCGCCACCCTGTCATTGAGATTAATCAGTCCGGTTTGTATGGCAACGCCGGCCGCCACCCCGGTGAAGGTTTTGCTCACCGAACCCAGTTCAAACAGGGTATGTTGCGTTACCGCCCGCTGATGCTCAGTTTCCGCCACGCCGTAGTTAAAAAACTGCGGCTGCCCCTGATACAACACCGCCACCGCCATGCCGGGAATGTGCTGCTTTTCCAGCAGGGGTTTGATGGTGTCATCCACCAGCCTGGTTACCTGCTGCTGCGTCATTGGGGCAGCAACGGCGCTAAACCAGGGGGTTACGGCAAGCGCGGTGCACAGCAGAAGCGTAGTGCGCGTTTTTTTCTTCATCGGGTGATCTTCCATTGGGTAAGAGTAAGGAGGTTCCTTTTTTCCGCGAAGTGTGAACGGGTTGACCCACAGTGACAAACGATTATATTTAGCATCAGGTAATAGAAAAACTTACATGTGTGGTCATAATGCGTTCATATATCCCGCTAAATTCGCTGCGAGCCTTTGAAGCAGCTGCCAGATTATTAAGTTTTACTAAGGCTTCCAGAGAATTGAACGTGACACATGCCGCCATCAGTCAGCAGGTTAAGGCGCTGGAACAACACCTGAAATGTCAGCTGTTTATTCGTATCTCGCGCGGCCTGATGCTGACCGCTGAAGGAGAAAGCCTGCTGCCGATCCTTAACGAATCCTTCGATCGCATTGCCAATACGCTGGATCGTTTTGCCGACGGTCAGATGCGGGAAAAGATGAAAATTGGCGTGGTCGGCACGTTCGCCATTGGCTGGCTGCTGGCGCATCTGCAGGATTTTCGCCGCCTGCATCCGCATATCGACCTGCTGCTGTCAACGCACAATAACCACGTTGATAGCCTGGCCGAAGGCCTGGATTACGCCATTCGCTATGGTAATGGTGCCTGGCACGGTACCGAATCGCACTTTCTGTGCGATGCGCCGCTCTCCCCACTGTGCTGCCCGGCGCTGGGCGCACAGCTGCACGCTCCGGGCAATCTGCATAGCTTTACCCTGCTGCGATCTTACCGCCGCGATGAGTGGTCAACCTGGTTTTCTGCAGCCGGTGAACGTCTCCCCTCCCCCTCTCAACACATCATGATGTTCGACTCGTCGCTGACCATGCTGGAGGCGGCACAGGCGGGTGCGGGGATTGCGCTGGCACCGCCGACAATGTTCAGCCACCTGCTGAACAGCGGGCGCATCGTGCAGCCCTTCAGCCTGAGCATCAGCCTGGGCGGGTACTGGCTAACCCGCCTGCAATCGCGCACAGAAACCGCCGCCATGCGTGATTTTCGTGCGTGGCTGCTGGCAATCCTGAATGCTGAAGCGGCGCGACTGCCGGGCTGACAGACGTCAGTTTACCATCCGATTTCTGCCTGAGCGCCCAGCGTGAGTTGGCCGCCTGAACCATCAGGCAGGGTGGCCGTTATTTGGCGTAATGAATCTCTGTTCAGGCGTGAGATCTTCATCACAACTTTCAGGTGAAAAACCCGCGGGCAGAGCCGCCCAGCCCGATTTTTAACCGCTTATCGTGGTATTTCACCGCTTAATCAATTATTCCCCCCGCTGGCTAATGATGTTTGCCAACATATGCCTGCTATCAGCATGCATTGCTCGCTTGACTTTTTCCTGCATAAAACCGGGTTCACTATGCATAAAAATAAAATTCTTAAACATATTCCCTGGATGATCGTCGGGATCATCGCTGCCTGCTGCCTGGCCGTGGTTGCCCTGCGGCGTGGTGAGCATATCAGTGCGCTGTGGATCGTTGTGGCATCCGTCTCGGTCTATCTGGTGGCATATCGCTACTACAGCCTGTTTATCGCGCAAAGGGTCATGAAACTGGATGCGAGCCGTGCCACGCCTGCCGTGGTCAACAACGACGGGCTGAACTACGTACCCACGCACCGCAACGTATTGTTTGGTCACCACTTTGCGGCGATTGCCGGGGCGGGGCCGCTGGTTGGCCCGGTACTGGCGGCACAGATGGGTTACCTGCCCGGCGTACTGTGGCTGCTGGCTGGCGTGGTGCTGGCCGGGGCAGTACAGGATTTTATGGTGCTGTTTATCTCTTCTCGCCGCAATGGCGCATCGCTCGGCGAGATAATCAAAAATGAGATGGGCGCCATACC
Source organism: Erwinia amylovora (assembly GCF_017161565.1). Lineage (NCBI taxonomy): Bacteria > Pseudomonadati > Pseudomonadota > Gammaproteobacteria > Enterobacterales > Erwiniaceae > Erwinia > Erwinia amylovora. The sequence goes on along the minus strand of NZ_CP066796.1, from coordinate 593,267 downwards.
CGGTAGTGTCGCGCTGTTCGGCTGCTTCCTGATCATGATTATTATCCTCGCGGTGCTGGCGCTGATTGTCGTGAAGGCGTTGGCGGAAAGTCCGTGGGGCGTATTTACCGTGTGCTCAACGCTGCCGATAGCCCTGTTTATGGGCATTTATATGCGCTTTATCCGCCCCGGACGCGTGGGCGAAATTGCACTGATTGGCGTGTTACTGCTGATCGCCAGCATCTGGTTTGGCGGCGTGATTGCGCAAGATGCTTACTGGGGACCGGCGCTGACCTTTAAAGACACCACGATTACCTTCACCCTGATCGGCTACGCGTTTGTTTCTGCACTGCTGCCGGTGTGGTTAATCCTCGCCCCGCGTGACTATCTGGCGACTTTCCTGAAAATTGGCGTTATCGTCGGCCTGGCGGTCGGCATCATCATCCTGAATCCGCAGCTGAAGATGCCAGCGCTGACTCCTTTTATCGATGGGTCAGGGCCGCTATGGAAAGGCGCGCTGTTCCCGTTCCTGTTTATCACTATCGCCTGCGGCGCGGTCTCCGGTTTCCACGCCCTGATTGCCTCCGGCACCACGCCGAAGCTGCTGGCTTGTGAAAGCGATGCGCGCTTTATCGGCTACGGTGCCATGCTGATGGAATCCTTCGTCGCGGTAATGGCGCTGGTGGCCGCTTCGATTATCGAGCCAGGGCTTTACTTTGCCATGAACACGCCTCCCGCCGGGTTGGGAATTACCATGCCGAACCTGCACCAGTTGGGTGGGGCTGGTGCACCGCTGATTATGGCGCAGCTCCAGCAGGTCACCGCCCAGGCTGCGGCGACCGTCAGTTCCTGGGGCTTTGTCATCAGTCCTGAACAGATCATGCAAACCGCTAAAGACATCGGGGAGCCTTCGGTGCTTAACCGTGCCGGGGGAGCACCAACGCTGGCGGTCGGCATTGCTTACGTTTTTGACAAAATGATGCCGATCGCCGATATGGGGTTCTGGTATCACTTCGGCATTTTGTTTGAAGCCCTGTTTATCCTTACCGCGCTGGATGCCGGTACGCGCTCCGGCCGCTTTATGCTGCAGGATCTGCTGGGTCATTTTCTGCCGTTCCTGAAAAAAACCGACTCGCTGCTGGCGGGCGTCGTCAGCACGGCTGGCTGCGTGGGGCTTTGGGGTTACCTGTTGTATCAGGGCGTGGTCGATCCGCTGGGCGGTGTGAAAAGCCTGTGGCCACTGTTCGGCATTTCGAACCAGATGCTGGCCGCCGTGGCGCTGGTGCTGGCTACCGTCGTGCTGATTAAAATGAAGCGCATGCGTTACATTTGGGTAACCGTGATCCCTGCCGTCTGGCTACTTATCTGCACCACCTGGGCGCTGGGGCTGAAGCTGTTCAGCCAGAATCCACAGATGGAAGGCTTCTTCTACATGGCGGGCGAGTACCGGGCAAAAGTGGCCGCTGGCGGCGCAAATCATAGCGCCCGCGAGATTGCCGATATGCATCATATCGTGGTTAACAACTACACCAATGCCGGGCTGAGTATTCTGTTTCTGGTCGTGGTGTACAGCATTCTCTTTTACGGCATCAAAGCCTGGCTGCGCGCACGCCAGATTGACCAGCGGACAGATACTGAAACAGCCTGTGTCGCGGTGCCCGAAGAAGGGGTAGAACTCTCTTCTGGCCACTGAAAACCGCTCAACCACCCCGCCACGGCGGGGCTACAGGAAAACATCATGTTTGATCATCCAGGGGCAGCGAAAAAATATTTTGGCCAGATGGCGAGGATGCTGGTCGGCATCCCCGATTATGATACTTATGTGCTTCATATGCAGACTCATCACCCTGACCAGGCAGTCATGACCTATCAGGAGTTCTTCCGCGACCGCCAGCAGGCGCGCTATGGCGGGGATGGCAAAGGTGGGATGCGCTGTTGTTAACAGCATACGCCGATCCGCCAGGCGTTTAACGCTGACATCGTTCTGGCGCTACCCTTTGCTGGCGGTGTTTTGCTACGGTAAGAGCCTGGGGTGGCGGCCGGCCCGGCTGCGCTGGCCTTTGCCGGATCCAGCCGCATGAGGAACAAATCCGCGTAGCATGCGCGCGCCATGAGGGCGCGTAACGCCCGCAATTATAGCCCGATGGCCTCCTTCAGGCTTTTCAGGTAGCGACGGCTCACCGGCACGGTGTGGCCGCCGCGCAGTAACAGCGCCCTCTGACCGCTCTCATCCAGACGTATCTCCCGCACATGCGCCATATTCACCAGAAACTGACGATGGCAGCGCAGCAGCGACGTGCGGCTTTCCAGGGTACGTAAGGTCAGTTCGGTGAAGCGCTCTGTACCATCCAGGCTGGTGGCGTAAACCCCGCTCAAACGGCTGCTGACAAACGCCACCTCCTCAAGGGATAACAGGATGATGCGGCGGTGGCCGCTACAGGGTATTAACCGCAGCGGCCGCTGGCTGTCCGGCAGCACCGGAACATTCTGCCCATGCCGGTCTGCGCGCAAACGAGCCAGCGTTTTTGCCAGCCGTGACGGCTCCACCGGCTTAAGCAGATAGTCAAATGCGTGCTCTTCAAAGGCCTGCACGGCAAATTCATCGAACGCGGTGAGAAACACAATCCACGGCCGATGTGCCGGGTCCAGCATGCTGACCATCTCCAGACCGCTGATGCGCGGCATCTGGATATCAAGGAAGAGCACGTCAGGGCGCAGCCGATGTACCGCGCCTGTCGCCTCAATGGCATTGGCGCACTCGCCAACAATCCTGATGTCGCTTTGATCCTGCAACAGGATCCGCAGATTGTCGCGGGCCAGCGGCTCGTCATCGACAATCAATACGCTGAACATACTGGCTCCAGCGGCAGACGCAGAGTAATGCGGGTAAAATGATTGGGTTCACAGGCAACGTGAATGCCATAATCATCGCCAAAACGCACGCGCAGTCGTTTATCGACCAGGCTTATACCCAGCCCACCGCCATGCTGTTCCGGCAGATAAAGGCCGGCATTATCCTCGATGTCCAGCAGCAGATACTGACCTTCACGGCTGGCCTGCAGCGTGATTTCACCGCAGCCGATCAGCTGTGAGGTGCCGTGCTTAATGGCATTTTCTATAATAGGTTGCAGGATAAAAGCGGGCATCTGATAGTGGCCCAGCTCCGACGGCACCCGCAGCTGAACCCGCAGGCGTGACTGAAAGCGCGCCTGTTCGATTTGCAGATAGGCATTCACATGTTCAATCTCATTAGCCAGCGTGACGATTTCCGACGGACGCTTGAGATTATTACGTAAAAAGGTGGACAGGTATTGCACCAGCTGACCTGCCTTATCGCTATCCTGACGGATCACCGCCAACAGAGTATTAAGCGCATTAAACAAAAAGTGCGGGTTGACCTGTGCATGCAGCAGCTTGATCTCTGACTGCGCCAGCAGTGCTTTCTGCCGCTCATACTGCCCGGTAAGGATCTGTGCTGACAGCAGCTGTGCAATCCCCTCCCCCAACGTACGGTTAATCGAGCTGAACAGCCGATTGCGCGGCTCATACAGTTTAATGGTGCCTATCACGCGTTGATTTTCTCCACGCAGTGGGATAACTAAAGTGGAACCCAGCTTGCAGCCAGCCAGTAGTGAACAGCGACAGGGGACTGCGTTCCCGTCGGCGTAAACCACTTCTCCAGTATCGATTGCTTTCCGTGTCAGGGATGAAGAGATCGGCTTTCCCGGCAAATGATGGTCATCGCCGATGCCGGTAAATGCCAGCAGTTTGTCGCAATCGGTGATCGCCACCGCGCCGATATCCAGCTCCTGGTAAAGCACCTGTGCCACCTTCATGCTGTTCTGCGAGTTAAACCCCTGGCGCAAAATGCCTTCGGTACAGCCCGCTAATTTCAGAGCGGTGGCGGAAAACGCCGTGGTATGTTTCTCGAACATTGCGCGTTTATCCAGCAGAATACGCATAAACATCGCCGCGCCAAAGGTGTTAGCGATCAACATTGGCGCAGCCGTGTTTTGCACCAGGTGCACGGCATCATTGAACGGGCGGGAAATGAGCATAATCATCACCATTTGCAGCAGTTCGGCAATAAAGGTGATCGCGCCGGCCGTCAGCGGACTGAAGACCTTATCGCTGCGCCCGCGTTTAATCAGTATGGCATGTACAAGCCCAGCCAGCAGTCCTTCGACGATGGTTGAGATCGTACAGCTGAACGCGGTCATACCGCCAAGCGAGTAACGATGCAGCCCGCCGGTCAGGCCAACCAGCCCACCAACCAGCGGCCCACCGAGCAGCCCCCCCATTACCGCACCCATCGCCCGCGTGTTTGCGACGGGATCCTCAATATGCAGGCCAAAACAGGTGCCCATAACGCAAAAAATTGAGAAAGTGATATAGCACATCAGCTTATGCGGCAGCCGCACCGTCACCTGCATCAATGGGATAAACAGGCCTGTTTTGCTCATCAGCCAGGCGATAACCAGAAACACACACATCTGCTGTAACAGCAGTAAAATTGAGTTCAATTCGTACATTGTCTGCGACTCTTATTCCCTGAAGCAGGCAACATACCCTGACAGCGGCGATCCTGCTTTCCAATAGTCAACGAAATGCGAGCTGGTACGATAACTTATCAACCAAACCGCCTGACTGCATCGCTATCCGGCGTTCATTCGAGGCCATGACGGAGCGCAGCCAGGGCAGAACTTTGCGGTTTAATAGATAAAAAAAATCATTATAAAGAATAATTAACTATAAAAAGCCAAAAACACCGGGTAAAGAATTGAAAAAGATTTCTGCGCCATCGCTTTACATGGTACAAGAGCGGGGTGTTTAACTATCGAGGACAATTTCCTTTCCGCACCGATGAGAAGCAACAATGCGGATAAGTTGTAAAAATTATGGACAATAAGAGCAAGACCTGGCAAAAACGTTCCCTCTCTCTGTTCTCTTTCGCATTTAATCCTTCCGCTGAACAACACTGGCGCAACGCGCTTTAGTCACGCTTCCGGCTGTTACTTAATGTTACTCAGGCTGCCTGCTGGTCTTTTCCTGGCACGGCGCGTTATTACGTTATCTCGCGGAAGATAAATTATGATTTACTGGTTGTTACTGGCAGTGGCGATTGCGCTTGAAATCACCGGCACCCTGTTTATGAAGTGGTCAAGCATTAGCGGTGATCCGCTGGGATATGCGGTTATGTCGTTGGCGATCGCACTGTCCTATTTAGCCCTTTCGGTGGCGATTAAAAAAATTGCCATGGGCGTTGCCTATGCCATGTGGGAAGGGGTGGGGCTGCTGTTTATTACGCTGTTCAGCGTAATGCTGTTTGAAGAATCATTTTCGCTGGTCAAAATGGCCGGTCTGGTCACGCTGGTAGCGGGGATAGCCCTGATCAAATCCGGGACGCACTGCAGAGGGAAACATGTCAGCGTTTGAATGGATCCACGGTGCATGGCTGGGGGCGGCGGTGGTGCTGGAAATTGTCGCCAATATCTTTCTTAAATTCTCTGACGGCTTTCAGCGCAAGGTTTACGGCATGTTGTCATTGCTGGCGGTGCTTGCCGCCTTTAGTGCGCTGTCGCAGGCGGTGGAAGGTATCGATCTTTCCGTCGCCTACGCGCTGTGGGGCGGTTTCGGCATTGTTGCCACCATCGGCGCGGGCTGGATGCTGTTCGGCCAGCGGCTGAACCGTAAAGGCTGGGCTGGCGTACTGCTACTGCTGATCGGTATGGCGATGGTTAAAATCGCCTGAAGCCGCGTCATTTGCTCTGGCAGCGACAGTTTATTCAGGTGCACCACGTTTAGCTAACCTGTAAAGTCGTGGCAGGGACAAATCACCACTGCCGGGACGCCAGCCATGAGACAAAAAAACGCCACGCTAATCGGGCTAATCGCCATTCTGTTATGGAGCGCTATTGTAGGGCTGATTCGCAGCGTTAGCGAAGGATTAGGAGCCACAGGCGGGGCAGCGATGATTTATACGCTTAGCGCCCTGTTATTGGTGCTAACGGTCGGCTTCCCCAGGATCAAAACCTTCCCACGCTGCTATCTGTTCGTCGGCAGCCTGCTGTTCGTCAGCTATGAACTCTGTCTGTCGCTGTCGCTCGGCTATGCCCGCAGCGACAACCAGGCCATCGAAGTCGGCATGGTGAATTATCTCTGGCCCAGCCTGACCGCGCTGCTCAGCGTGCTCATCACCCGGCAAAAATTCAGCCTGCTGATCATTCCGGGAATACTCATCTCACTGACCGGCATCTGCCTGGTGCTGGCAGGCGATCGCACCCTGTCGCTGGCTGAAATCGCTAATAACGTTGCCTCTGAGCCGCTCAGTTACGGGCTGGCGTTGGCCGGTGCGCTTATCTGGGCGGTGTACTGCGTACTGACGCAAAAAATAGCCCGGGGCAGTAACGGAATCACGCTGTTTTTTATATTGACCGCGCTGGTGCTGTGGATGAAATACTGCTGCGCACCGCAGCCGGAAATGGCTTTCAGCGTGCCGGTACTGGTCAAACTCAGCCTGGCCGCAATGGCGATGGCCTTCGGCTACGCCGCGTGGAACACCGGTATCCTGCACGGCAACGTCACCGTACTGGCGACTGCGTCCTACTTTATTCCGGTGATTTCAGCGCTGCTGGCGGCTTTTTTACTCAACTCCAGCCTGTCGGTTAACTTCTGGCAGGGTGCTGGCATGATCAGTATTGGATCGCTACTGTGCTGGTGGTCTACTCGCGGTAAAACACAGGCAGCAGCTTAAACGCCTTCGCATGGGATGGGCTACGCCAGCAGGATCCTGCTGGTAACATTCCCCCCTTCTCCCCCTCGATTCACAACCTGTTGGCACAATGCGGGTGGACAGCTTTAACATTCATCACAATCACGCTTGAGGGCTGAAAATTCAGGCAATAATGACCTGTGTACCTGACAGGAAAAGGTTAACCGTATAGCTTGATAAATATGCAGAAAAAGGCAGAATTAACCGCAAAATCACCAATTTAAAGAAGATACCTTTCATTATGACCTTAAGCCTGCCAGAAATGAAGATTCTTGCTCTGTTGCAAAAAGATGCGCGTATCACTAATCAGACGCTGGCCGACGAGATTGGTATGTCAGCATCACCGTGCTGGCGCAAAGTGCGCAAACTGGAAGACGATAAGGTCATTCAGGGGTATCGCGCTGTACTGAATCGTAAGAAAATTGGCCTCGGTGTTATGGTGTTTGTGCGTGTAGCGATCGATAGCCATAGCGAAGCGCAGGCGCGCAAATTCGAGCAGGAGGTCATGGCGCTGGAGTCGGTGATAGCCTGTTACAGCATCGGCGGTGATGCCGACTTTTTGTTACAGGTGGTAGCCGGGGATCTTGATGCCTATGCCGATTTTTCTATGACGGTACTACGCCGCCTGACAGGGATCAAAGCGATGCAGAGCATGTTTGTTATGACGGAAATTAAGCCGCTTACCAGCTACCCGATTAAAGCAACGATTTGCAATGCAATCCCCTAGCATGAGGGTTTGTGCCGTAAAGCGCATCATTGACACTTTATCCTGTCGGATTATTCGTATAATGCCCTTCCTGTTATCGCGCACGGATAAACCGAGATGAAAAAGCACTTCCTGCTGTTAATCCTTGCCGTTACCGTCCTGTTACTGGGGTGGTTCACGTTGCGTACGCCAGCGCATGATGCACATTACGATGCCGCCACCTGTGCGGCAGTAGTGGTTCTTGGCCCCCCGACCAGCCCGCAGGATTTTACCGATAAACTGCGTACGGTGATCGTCAGCGAAAACAACTCATGGTCGCTAAAACAGGTGGCCTGGGACGATCGGCTGGGCCAGCGATCGATAGCGCGATATCAAACTCTCAGTGACGGGCAGAAAGAGAAGTCGGCTAAAAACATTGACAGCTGTATAAGCGCGATGCAGGCACAATAGCGTTACTCCGGCTAAGCGGAACAGCACAAATTACCGGTTATTCATCTCCGCTACCTCCCGTACCAGCAGTGACCAACCCGTCATCCGGCTGGCATGCAGCACTTTGCCAGCAACCCCACGCGCGTAAAAGCTTCTGCAAATCAGCCTGCTCCTCATCCTTACCAGCAAAACGATGAAATGATTGCGGTCATTCACCGAATGACCGATTTCTTATTGCAAGGGAGAAAGTTTTTTCAGGCGGCAGATGTAAGCAAACCTTCATGTTACGTCGTTAAACTTATCTTTTGACTGGCAGCGAGTCCACTCCCGGCCAGTCGCTGCTGCGACAATGAAAAAGGGGCCGCACAATCTGCGGCCCTTATCGTAAAACGATAAATTTTTGTTATTAAATGATGCAAGATCTTATCTGACAAACCTTCCCTGGTGAGGCTTGATTCTGTTTTGTGGCAGACGGCGAGGACGGCATGGTATCAGCATAGTGCTAAATTGGCATCGTCCCTGTCCACACCATAGGGATTTTTATCCGTTGGGGAAAGGGGGAGAAAACACTCTTGATATTCATGAAGGAAAGATGATAATTACATCCGGTACTATATAAATCATCCTGTTCAATTTACGGCTAAAAATGAGAGTGCCCTATCAATGAACATCACCGTAAGTGATAGCCATGCTTCTGCCGACGAGACATTCGTTGCCGATAGCCCGTGGTGGCTTAAGGCAAAAAGCACACCGGTCGATATCCATCCGCTAACACGACCACTGAGTGATGAACATAATTACATTTCCGCCGGTCTGGTCGCAAAGGCCTGGCAGGGCGCTCTGGATATTCAGTATCTATGGGTAGGCGAAAGCAGGTCTGGTCAAGGCATGGCGCGAGACCTGATGCAAATGGCCTGACAGGAAACGAAGCAGCGCGATTGCCATATAGCCTGTGTCGGTACAGTTGACTGTCAGTACCAAAAATTCTACTAAAAGTCAGGTTTTTCACCTGTGGCGAGCCTGGCAGGTATGCCTTTCAGCATAACTGTCACTACCTGGCGAAAACGTTATGACAGAAATAGTCCACGGAGGGAATATGGAAATAGCGCAACATGCCAACTTCAGCGCCCTGATTAACATGATGGAGCATTTGTCCGAGCCCTGGGGCATCAAAGACGCGGGATCACGTCATCTTTATATGAATAAGGCGGCATATCTCTACACCAATACGCCGCAAAATTTTCAAATAGAGGGTCGGTTCGACGGTGAATTCCCGGCAGCCTGGGCCGAGTACGAAGCTGAAATGATCGAGCACGACCGCCGTACCCAGGCACACAATGGTCGTGTGGCCGTCATTGAAACCCATTACTGGTTCGGGCAGAAAACCTTGTCGCCCTACATCAGTGAGAAACTGCCGCTGTATGACAAAAATGGCACTTTTATTGGCGTCGCGTGGAATGCCAGACTGCTCGACACCATGTCGCCGCTGAAATATATCGCTCAACAAAAACCCGGCGTACTGACCACCGAAGCCAACAGCGATCTGTTTACCCGCGCCGAACTTGATACGTTATTTTTACTACTGCAACGCTTAACAGCTAAAGAAATAGCCCGACTTTGTAAACTCAGCCAACGCACGGTAGAAAACCGTATTTATACTCTTTATCAAAAGGCCGGGGTACATACGCTGTGCCAGTTTGAAGAGTTTTGCCACCAGGCCGGGCTGGATCACTTTATTCCGGATAGTCTGATCAAAAAGGGCATCCAGTTTATTTAATCGTACACAAGGAAACTCAGAGTGATCCGTATTGAAGATTATCCACTCAGTCGCGTGCCTGAAAATAAGCGCGTCTCTTTTTTAAGCGTTGCGGTTGTCCATATGGGAATGCTAACCGCGCTGGATCAATTTATGCTCGCCGCCATCCTGGGTGATTCGATGAGTTTAGGCTCGGCGTTCCTGGCTATTTTAGCCGGTAGCGTGATTTTTGGCATCGTCACCTTTGGTCTTGGCTACGCCGGAATGCAAGAAGGCATCGCCGGTAGCCTGCTGGCACGCTGGTGCGGTTTTGGTCGTTTTGGATCGGTGTTAATCGGCCTGGTTGTGGCAGTCAGCCTGCTGGGCTGGTTTGGCATTCAAAATGCCATATTTGCCAAATCGCTGAATTTCGCCCTCGGTGACGCGCTGGGCTTTCCGCTGGCGGCCAGCCTGACTGGCTTGCTGCTGACCATTGTGGTTACTTTTGGCTTTAAGGCGCTGCGGTTCACGGCACGCATTGCGGTGCCGCTGTTTATCTGCCTGGTTGGTTTTATCTCATTCCGTACTCTGTCCGGGCACAGCCTGCAGCAGATCAGTGAGTTGACCCCCAGCGGTAGCCCGCTTACCCTTAGCGCCGCCATCACTATGGTGGTCGGCGGGGCAACCGTTGCCAGCCTGATGACGCCGGACCTGACACGCTATTCCCGTTCGGCAAAACAGGTGGCGGCGATAACGCTGACGACGATTATTGCCGGCGAATTTATCGTAAACGGACTGGCAATTATGATCGCGCGCACCCTGCAAACTGCCGATGTGGTGAGCATAATGTCACAAGCAGCGGGCGGGACAGGACTGCTGGTGGTTATCCTTTCTACTCTGCGCGTTAACGATTTGAACCTTTATTCCTCTTCACTTGGGGTGATCAACGCCGTAGAAGGAATATTTGGCAAAAAGCTGCAATACCAATATACCACGCTGGCGATCGGTCTGGCAGGCACTCTGCTGTCGGTGCTTGGAATTCTTGACCACTTCGTAGATTTCCTGACTTTTCTCGGCGTCGTGTTTCCACCGATTCTCGGTATTATGCTGGTCGACTATCTGTTGTTACGCACTCATCGCGCAGCGCTGGATAGCAGCCGCACGCAAGGCAAGCTGCCCGACGATGACCAAACGCCGGGGATTGGCTGGGTGGCTATTATCGCCACCCTCATCGGCAGTGCGGTGGGGATAATCATCGACTGGGGTGTTCCAACGCTAAACTCGCTGCTGGTCTCATGCATCATCTATTATCTGCTGACGTTGGCGTTGCGCAACCGGGTAGTTGCCGCCGTCGTTTGATCACCGGCCGTGCGCGCCGGGCAAAAGTCGGGAAGAAATGCTTCACAACCCTCCCAGCGAGAAGAAAAATTATTCACGGTCCCGCCAGGGGCCGGGGGCCACAGAATCGCGAATCATAAGGCGGCCTTCGATGGCTGACAGCGGTTCGCTGGACTGCCCGTCCAGCATCAGAACCAGCTTATCCAGGGTATGCTGGATCATCTCACCGACCGGTACATGCACCGTGGTGAGCGGTGGCTCAAAGAACGACGCCATCGGGATATCATCAAAGCTGAGCAGCGAGACATCCTGTGGGATGCGCTTTCCGGCACGGTGCAGCGCACGCGCAGCGCCGATCGCCATATCGTCGTTGCTCGCAACCAGGGCGGTAAATTGCGCGCCGCGCGCCAGCAGCTCCTGCGCCGCTGCATAGCCGCTTTGCAGTGTCCATTCCCCCTTTGTTACCCGCTGCTCATCCGGGACAATGTGATGCGCCCGTAATGCCTTAAGATAACCGTTAAAGCGGCTAAGCCCGGTTGGCGAGCCGGATGCACCACGGATAAAAGCGATGTCACGGTGCCCCTGAGCCACCAGGTGATTAACCGCCTCAAAACTGTTTTTCTCATGAGCGGCGATGACGCAGTGCGCGGGATGTTTTTCCAGCTGCCGATTGACCACAATGATCGGCTTGCTGGTTCGCGCAATAATGTCATCCAGCTCGGCAGTATTGAGGAAGCGTGGATAAATAATAATCGCGTCGCAGCGCAAATCGAGAAGAAACTCGATAGCCTGCCGCTCCTGACGTGCATCATGCTTGCCATCGGCAAGGAGCAGCTGGCGACCGTGCTGTTCGGTCATGGTCGCAGCCTGGAATAACAATTCACTAAAGTAGGGGCCGTTATACAGGGTATTGGTCACTACCAACCCAATATTTTGTGATTTGCTGGTTGCCAAATTACGCGCCAGTAAATTAGGCCGATATCCGGTCTCTTTAATCGCTTTAAATACCCGTTCCTGAGTGGTTTTACTGACATAATTATTTCCTGCTAATACCCTGGAAACGGTCGCTTTAGAAACGCCTGCTTTTTTTGCAACGTCCAGCATAGTAATCATCATCTCATCCTTAAAGCTAAATCATGGCTGCCATAATAGCCTGTTTCGCTTTACCGCCCAACTTAATAAAATAAGACATTGAAATAAATAACATTATTTTCGTCCAGACGCATGACGATGCGCAAAAAATCGACAAGTTTACCGTCGGTTTATATATTTAATTCATCCCGGGGTTATATAATTAACATCAAATTTGATATAGCGATGGAGCGTAAAGTTTAACCTTTTCCCGTGGAGGATCCCGATCAATTGAGATCGCGATCACAGAACAAATCAAATAATATGAAACCGGTTGCAGAAACGGAGCTTCTTCGGCTATTTATATATAAAACAGACTGGAGACCCGCCATGAATAAAATATTACTCTGTTGTGCCGCAGGTATGTCCACCAGCATGGTAGTACAACGCATGGAAAAAGCGGCAAAGGAAAAAAACATCGCGGTCGACATTAACGCGGTGGGTCTTGACGAATTTAACGAGCAGATTAGCGGGTGCGACTGCTGTCTGCTTGGCCCACAGATCAAATATAAACTGGCAGACTTTGCCCCGCTGGCCGGGGAGCTGAATAAACCCATCGCTGTTATCAACACCATGGATTACGGCACCATGAACGGCGAGAAGATTCTGGCTGAAGCACTGTCGATGATTGAAAATGCCAGGGTTGCCCAATGAGCAGCCTCAGCGAGAGCCTGTTTGCCGTTATTGAAAACCGCATCGGCCCTGTTGCTGCACGTTTATCCAGTCAGCGCCACGTTATGGCCATCAAAGACGGCTTTATCTCCTCGATGCCATTCCTGATTGTTGGCTCATTTATGCTGCTATTTGCTCACCCGCCGTTCGCTGCTGATAGTCAGTGGGCGTTTGCCCAATGGTGGCTGGGGCTGGTGGATCGTCATATCGCGCAAATCATGATGCCCTACAACATGACGATGGGCATTATGGCGGTGTATATCGCTGCCGCTATCGCCTACAACCTCGCCATCAGCTACAAGATGAACGGCTTTATGGCCGCGTGCCTGGCGTTAATGTCATTCCTGGTGGTGGCCGCACCGCAGAGCAACAGCGCTTTGCCGGTCGGCTCACTGGGAGGAGAAGGTATTTTTACTGCGATTCTGGTCAGCCTTTATTCCACCGAGCTAATGCACTTACTGCAAAAACACCATATTGGCATCAGGTTGCCGGAACAGGTGCCGCCCAAAATACGTCAGTCCTTTGACTTGCTCATCCCGATCCTCGCCATTTTCCTGACGCTGTTTCCGCTCAACCTACTGATTCAGGATCAGTTCGGCATGCTGCTGCCACAGGCGATTATGGCCGTGTTCAAACCGGTCATCTCTGCGTCTGACTCCCTGCCAGCGGTGCTGATTGCCGTGCTGCTTTGCCACCTGCTTTGGTTTGCAGGCATCCACGGGGCGGTGATCGTCGGCGGTATTTTGCAGGCATTCTGGCTCACCAACCTTGGGATTAACCAGCAGGCATTGAACAGCGCAGAACCCATCAGTCAGATCTTCATCGAGCCGTTCTGGCAATTCTTTATCGTCATTGGCGGTTCCGGTTCGACCATGGGCCTGGTGTTCCTTTACCTGCGTAGCCGTTCGGCGCATTTGCGCTCTATTGCCAAACTGGGCCTGGTTCCGGGCATGTTCAATATCAATGAGCCGATTATCTTCGGCTCTCCAATAGTGATGAACCCACTGCTGTTTATTCCCTTTATCACCGCTCCTGTGGTGAATGCGATTATCGCCTGGATCGCCACCCGCACCGATATGGTGAATCATGTCGTATCACTTGCTCCCTGGACCACGCCCGGCCCTGTCGGTGCCGCGTGGTCCACCGGCTGGGACTATCGCGCCGTGATTCTGATCGGCGTGCTGATTGTGATTTCGACACTGATCTATTATCCGTTCTTCAAAATGTATGAACGCCAGTTGTTACAACAGGAACAGCCCGCTGCGGCTGAAGACAAACTGAGCGCGGTGGAGAACTGAGCATGGATATGGAAACAACGGTGATGGAGCTGATTATTCAGGCTGGTGAAGCACGCTCCTGTGCGATGCAGGCATTGCGTGCTGCACGCAGTTATGACTGGCAAGAGGCGGATCGCCAGCTGGCGGCCGCAACCACCGCCGCCAGGGCCGCGCACAAGATCCAAACCGCGCTAATCGGGGCAGACGAAGGGGTCGGCAAGGTGCCGGTCAACCTGATCCTGGTGCATGCCCAGGATCACCTGATGAGCGCCATGCTGTGTCGCGAACTGGCAGAAGAGATCATTATTCTTCACCGCGAAGTGCAGTTATTGAAACAGTCCAGGCAGTAGCCTGGTCGGTCACTGAAACTGTGCCGCAACAGATAACAAGGAGTTAAGGATGCAATACCCTGGTTTAACACCCTTCCCTGACGATTTTTTATGGGGAGCATCCACTTCGGCCTATCAGGTTGAGGGCGCGGCAGATCGGGATGGCAAAGGGCCATCGGTGATCGATAAGGCACAGTTTGACCCGCGCCTCAGTGACTTCAGCGTTACCAGCGATCACTACCACCGCTTTGCCGAGGATGTGGCATTGTTCGCTGAACTGGGGCTGAAAACCTACCGTTTTTCCATTTCGTGGAGCCGCCTGTTTCCTCAGGGCATTGGCGAGCGGAATGCGCAAGGCGTGGACTTCTACCAGCGGCTGATCGATGCCCTGACTGAACATGGCATTGAGCCACTGGTCACGCTGTACCATTTCGATCTTCCCTGGGCGCTACAGGAAAAAGGCGGTTGGTCTGACCCGGCCACCATCGACGCATTTGAGCATTTTGCCCGCACCTGCTTCGGGCTTTACGGCGATCGGGTGAAATACTGGCTGACCATTAATGAGCAGAACATGATGATCCTCAAAGGGGATATTATCGGTACACTGCCCGCCGGAACGCCAAACCCGCATAAAACGCTGTATCAGCAAAACCATCATATGATGCTGGCACAGGCGCGGGTGATGATTGCCTGCCACCAGATGCTGCCGGCGGCTAAGATTGGCCCGGCACCGAATATCTCCTGCGTGTACCCGGCCACCAGTAAACCGCAAGACGTGCTGGCAGCGAATAATTTCACCGCGATCCGTAACTGGCTGTATCTCGATCTCGCCTGCCATGGCCGATACAACACGGTCGCCTGGCGCTTCCTGGAGGAAAAGGGCTGGCTGCCTGACATTCGCGCAACTGATATGAGCCTGCTGAAGCAGGCGAAGCCTGACTTTATTGCCTTTAATTACTATGCCTCCGCCACCGTTGCCGCGGAAACAAGCGAGCAAAAGGCAGCAGAACACAGAGTCGATCAGCAAATGGCCGGTACCGACCGCTGCGTGTATGTCGGCACCAATAACCCGCATCTGCCGAAGACCCCGTTTAACTGGTACGTCGATCCAGTCGGTTTTCGTATTACCGCCCGCGAAATCTACGATCGCTACCGGCTGCCGCTGCTGGTCACGGAAAACGGCCTTGGAGCCTGTGATCGGCTGGCGGAGGGTAACAAGATTTACGACGATTACCGTATTGAGTATCTCAGCGAGCATCTGGCACAGCTGCAGCTTGCCATCAGCGATGGTGTGCGGATCTTCGGTTACTGCCCGTGGTCAGCGATCGATCTGGTCAGTACTCATCAGGGGATCAGCAAGCGTTACGGCTTTATCTATGTCAACCGCGACGAACAGGATCTGAAAGATCTGGCGCGCTATCGTAAGAAGAGTTTTCACTGGTATCAGCGCGTTATCAGCAGCAACGGCGCGCAACTGAGCCAGCAGGTTGATTATTAATTTTCTCTCCGTGCCGGTGCGGCACGGCTTATCAAGACGCAGTTAATCTCACCAGAAAGGAAAGATTATGTCATTACCAAACGATTTTTTATGGGGCGGTGCGGTTGCGGCGCATCAGGTTGAAGGCGGCTGGGACCAGGGCGGTAAAGGTCCCAGCATTGTCGACGTTCTGTCTGGCGGCGCGCACGGTGTGGATCGCGTGATTACCGACGGTGTTGATGCAGCGCATCACTATCCTAACCATCAGGCGGTGGATTTCTATCATCGTTACAAAGAAGACATCGCGCTGTTTGCCGAAATGGGCTTTAAGTGTTTCCGCACCTCGATTGCCTGGACGCGCATCTTCCCGCAGGGCGACGAGCTGGAGCCGAACGAAGCCGGTTTACAATTCTACGATGACCTGTTCGACGAATTGCTGAAGTACAATATCGAACCGGTGATCACCCTTTCCCACTTCGAGATGCCACAGCATCTGGTGAAAGAGTACGGTGGCTGGCTGAACCGCAACGTGGTTGATTTCTTTGTGCGCTACAGCGAAGTGGTGCTGAAACGCTATCAGCACAAAGTGAAATACTGGATGACCTTTAACGAGATCAATAACCAGCGCAACTGGCGTTATCCGCTGTTCGGCTACTGCAACTCCGGGGTGATTTTCACCGATCATGAGAAGCCGGAGCAGGCGATGTACCAGGTTCTGCATCATCAGTTTGTCGCCAGCGCCCGGGTGGTGAAACTGGGTCACCAGATCAACCCCGATCTAAAAATCGGCTGTATGCTGGCGATTGTGCCGCTCTATCCCTGGTCATGCCACCCGGACGATGTCATGTTCGCCCAGCAAGCAATGCGCGAGCGCCATCTGTTTGGCGATGTGCATCTGCGCGGCTACTATCCGTCTTACATCGTCAAAGAGTGGCAGCGCAAAGGTTATCAGATCGAGATGCAGCCCGGTGACGAGCAGGCGCTGCGCGAGGGCTGCGCCGACTATCTGGGCTTTAGCTATTATATGAGTAACGCGGTGCAGTTCTCGGCCAGGGACAGCGACGATGGCCGCCATATTGAAGGCTTCCCCGGCAGCCGCCCGAATCCACATGTGAAAGCATCCGACTGGGGCTGGCAGATCGATCCGGTCGGCCTGCGCTACACGTTGAATGCCTTCTGGGAACGCTATCAGAAACCGATGTTTATAGTGGAAAACGGCTTTGGCGCCTACGACAAGATGGAAGCCGATGGTCAGATCAACGACGACTACCGCATTGCCTATTTGCAGGCGCATATCGAGCAGATGAAAATCGCGGTGCTGGAAGACGGCGTGGAGCTGATGGGCTACACCCCCTGGGGCTGCATTGACTGCGTATCCTTCACCACCGGCCAGTACGACAAGCGCTACGGATTTATCCACGTCAATAAAAACGACGACGGCAGCGGCGACCTGGCGCGCTCAAAGAAAAAGAGCTTTAACTGGTACAAGCAGGTCATTGCCAGCAACGGCGAGGATTTGTAATTCGTTGTGATAAACGTGCAATTGACTAAATTGTCCCCGCCAGATGCGGTGACATTTATGCGGTAGTCGCTGCGGTGATTGATAGTGCAAAAAGCATGAAGTGGCCGATAACCACTTCATGCTCCTTAACGATCTGTGTAACAACGGGCAGCCTTACTGCCCGTCTTGCAAGATCAAGCAGGTTTTAAAAGCCCACTGCCGCACCGGCTGGTCGACGCATGTCATTTGCTCCATACAGATAACCGGGCCTCAACTGGCCAGATACGGCAGAATCATTGCCTGAGTCGGCCGCTTTTTCATTCACATTCAGCGTGGGGGCAACCATAATCAGTTCAGTTGCTCCCCACGGCGTCTGCTCGGTCATTTTATAGCCGCGCTGGCGCAGCAGTTTCAAGGTATCAAACGAAAGTCCACCCTGTTCATAATAGACTTCATCCGGTAGCCACTGATGATGGATCCTTGGCGCATCGACCGCTTCCTGCGGCAGCATGCCGTAATCAATAATATTCAGCGCAGCCTGTAGCGAAGCGGTAATAATACGCGAGCCGCCAGGGGACCCGAGAACTAAAAACACGCGGTTGTTACGCGTAACAATTGTAGGCGACATTGAAGACAGCGGACGTTTTCCAGGTGCGATGGCATTGCTGGCACCCTGCACCAGGCCAAACATATTTTTTTCACCGATTTTGGTGGTGAAGTCGTCCATTTCGTCATTGAGGAAAAAACCGGTGTCGGGCGCCATGACCACGGCACCGAATCGGCCATTGACCGTGTAGGTGGTCGAAACCGCATTACCTTGTCCATCGACTACGGAATAGTGGGTCGTCTCCGGGCGTTCGCCTGTGACCTGTTTATTTTCAGGCTGCTGAGACGGTGTGGCATCCGTTTGATGAATAGTACGCCGCGCCCGATCGGCATAGCTTGTGCTCAACAGTTTATCCAGCGGATTGTTGATAAATGCCGGATCGCCCAGCGAATTATTGCGGTCGAAGTAGGCGATACGCATCGCTTCCGTCATCACGTGGACAGAGTCGGCAGAATTGAAACCCAGGGCGCGCATATCATAACCGGCCAGGATATTGATCATTTCACACAGCGCTACGCCGCCTGAACTGGGGGGCGGGGATGAGATAAATTCGTAGCCTCTGTACTGACAGCGTAACGGCGCGCTTTCGGTGACGCGGTAATCAGCGAAGTCCTTCGCGGTGATAATGCCGCCACCTTTAGCCGCGGCAGCCTCAACACGCTGGGGAATGGGCGACTGATAGAAATAATCCGTACCTGACTGAGAAATATGGCTTAAGGTCACCGCAAGTTCAGGTTGTTTCAGGCGATCGCCGGGCTGGAGCGGCGAGCCATCGGGGCGCAAAAACCAGCGCGCAGCCTGTGCATCCAGTCGAAAGCGGCTGACGGTGGTATCGAGAATATCGCTATCCGCACGCGTTAATATAAAACCCTTCTGCGCCAGTTTTATTGCCGGGGCCATGACCTGTTGGCGGCTTAGCTTGCCGTAATGCGTCTGTGCATAATCCAGCCCCATCACCGTGCCGGGAACGGCCACGGCGGAGTAGCCATGCAGGCTGGCGTCAGAACGGACATTTTTATTAGCATCCAGATACATATCTGCCCGGGCAGCGGCAGGCGCTGTTTCACGGAAATTGATAAAAGTCTCTTTGCCACCGGCAAGGTGGATAAGCATAAATCCTCCGCCGCCAATGTTGCCGCAGCAGGGATTAACCACTGCCTGAGCATAGCCGACGGCAACGGCTGCATCGATGGCATTGCCGCCTTGCTTGAGAATATCTACCCCAACCTGTGAGGCAATTGCCTGTGAGCTAACAACCATCCCGTGGCGAGCCTCAACGGCAGGAGCGGAAGCTGCCTGAGCGTTAAAGGTGGAAATGGCACCGTACGCCAGTAAAAAACGTAAAACAAACTTGCATGACATGAAATGATATCTCTTTACTTTGCACAATGAGGTTAGCGATGATGCGATAACCTCATGATAAATAATATTTTTACAGTTTTTCAGACTCTTCAACCGTCAGATACCCACGATACTGTGAGCCATCAAGCGTATGCATTCCTTTGAATAGCGTTTGGCTGTCGACCCACACCCAGGGATGTTGCGTGTTCGATACGTCCATCATCAGGAATGAATCTGATTTAGCGTCATAAGCCCCTAAAGGCGAAAAGTGCCCGTCGCCTTTTGTCCGATGGCGCTACGCAAAAAGTTCACGATGACAAAAGAATCTGGCTGCTTAAGCGCGGCAATGATCTCATTCTTCATCTTATCCTGTTGCGCGATATCATCGACAGTCACCGCATTAACCTTGAGTCCGGCATTAGTCAGCAGCCGGCGTTCATCTTCAAGATGCAGGCCGTAATCAGACTGCGCACCGGCAGCCTCTGGTTTGCCGAAAATTTCTATACGCGGTTTGCTGCTGTAAGCAACCACGCTGTTCTGGGTATAGCGATTCCAGAACGGAAGCCAGCCGTTCTTTTTCGGGAACCAGGCACGGTCCTCGGTGGCTATAGAGCTGGTGTCAGGTTGAATTGGCTTATTTTCATGCAGGCGTAACGCATTCAGTACGATAGTTGCCGATGCAACCCCGCAATAGACTTTATTACTTTGACCTTCAAATTGCGGAGCCAGCGCAAAGAAATCCTGCTTAACGGCGGCCTGCGATAACCGCTGAACTCCCTCGGAACTTTCCCAGTCAACAATCTGACTGAAACCACTGGTGGGCATCACAAAACTTGCCAGCAGAGCGGCAAAAAAAATTTTTTTCATTATTAATTTTCTCAAATTACTTATTAAGCAGGCCGTAACTCCCGGCCTGATGGATATTTACAACAGGTTGTACCCGTGACAAACTATTTCAGTAACTGATAATAAGTTGGGTTATCATCACACTGACCGCCGCCACATTGCAGCACTGTTGACAACAGATTGGCCACCACAATCAAGGCATAAATAATCATAAGAATTTTCTGCGTTATAGATTTATTAACGACAGAAGGTGTAGCGGCATCCGGGGTGATCATTAAAGTCACTGCCACGCCAAAGATTAACGCCACGGCCAGAATTAAACTCCATGTATACAAATGTATGCCAAGGAACGGCAATCCATAGCCTGTATCACCGGGCATGATATGCAGGAAAACATGTCGGGTGGCGACGGTGGCCAGTGCTAAGGCACCGAAAATGACCATGCCATAATGCAGCTTTCTGTTGCCAAAATAGAGGTTAAAAAGCAGGCCCGCTCCTGTCAGCAGTAAAGCCGCACGTTGCAGCAGACAAAGCGGGCATGGCAGATCGTAATACCTCAGCTGAAAATAAAATGCGCAAAGTAAAGCGACAATAACCGGAATAAGCATGATCATATTCAGCGGGCGGGATAAATCTTTTTTAACAGACGATTGCATAGTGACCTCTAGAACGAAAGGAGAAGCGCAGTGGTGGCATGAACTTTCAACCACGCGAGGATAATAATCAGTTCTGCGAACCAAAACAGATAAGACAGCTTTCGTTTTCCCGCAAGCATACTAAAAACAATGCCTGCGCCTAGTAAAAAGGGTAAATACATATACATGTATGACTCCATTAGTGAGAATAGTAATCCAGATACAGTGCCATCTTCCCCTGATAGAATGCCGGGTAATACCAGTTACCCCACCCAAATCTTATCAATTGACACACTGAACCAGAGGAATGGCGGTGAGTGGCTGAAAGTACCATGTGGTTCCTCGCGAGGGGACAATAGATTGGGTGTAACGAAAAATTCAGAATTACCCTATTATGCTGATATGGTCAGCGAGGTGGCTCAGGGCACCGCCACCCGCGCGAGGAGAGCAATGCTCACCAGCGTGCCGCGACGACGACATAGCGCAACGGTTTGAAAACTCATCCCCCGCCCCTCGTCTCGCCGGCGCAGCGGCATAAAGAAGGGCGCGCCGATCAACGGGTGAACTGGCGTCTGTAGCTCAACGTTCAACACGCTTTTCATTCACTTCGTACGCCCGTTTTTCGCCTCGCTGACAATGCCTGCCTGTCGCCCCTGTTTGAGAAACACCAGCTTATCGGCATAGTTCAGCGCGGAGCTCAGATCGTGCAGCACCACCATGACCGTGCGACCGTGCCGTTGCGGCAGTTCACTCCGCAGCTCAAATGCGTTTACCGCTTATCAGATAAATTGCAGCAGACGCTACCCTTACAGATTAATATCTAGAACCCGATCGACAAGACGCATTACATCTTGTCAATCGCCGCCAACAGCCTGTCCAATCAGACTGGCGATGCGCGTGAGGTGTGGTTGACCCAAAGATGAATTTCTAACCGCCCGGGCCAGGTTGATGCTGGCTTATCTGAAATGACGCGTTAAAACAGCACGGCCAACCCGATATCTCGCTGATATATAGCCCTATCAGTCCAAGTCACCTTTTTCTTTAACCACAGCCGGTACCGGTTTAACTTGCCGGCAGACTGAAATAGCCAAACGCTCTGCCTTTAATGCCAGCAGGGGGATAATTTAACCTTCAGAGGTAACGGCATGATTAAAATAATATTATAACCAAAGAGGTAGTTGATATTTCAAGTGCGATGCCTGCAAGTCGTTGGAAATAAGAGAAAGCATTTAATCATGCGTTTTGGCATTTGCTTCACTACAATTATTCATGTCAGGCCGCCTCCTTCTTTGCTGCGTGCCAGCCGCCAGTAAGGCAACAGCGTTCCACAGGACAGGGAAAGCCAGCGCTGCGGCCGGTGTGGCCGCAGAATATGGATAGCTGAAGTCGCCCTGATGAAATATAATTCTGGCTGAAAATACAGTTAAAGCGCATTGATTCTCATTTCGTCCTTTGCCGCCTCACCCTGAATAAGAATGGTTATCAAACTTATTTAAAAACGTGAATCAGAGAGTTTTAATGATGGAATGATTATCAATTACCACACATAGCCATGACGTGAATATTAAATTAGCCATAGCTATAATTAAGCGTTTTTATTTAAGCTGAACAGGTGCATAATGCAATGAAATCGCCTGTTTAATCTCGCCCAATATGGGTAAAGGAGTCATCATGCTGACTTACGAAATGACCGCTCAGCTGAACGATCAGCTGAATCTGGAGTTCTATTCTGCCAACCTGTACCTGCAGATGAGTGCGTGGTGCAATGACAAAGGTTTTGAAGGCGCTGCCGCTTTTCTGCGCGAGCACTCGGCAGAAGAGATGCAGCATATGCAGCGTCTGTTTAACTACCTGAGCGATACCGGCGCGATGCCGGTGCTGGGCACCATTGATGCCCCCCCGGTTACCTTTAATTCTTTGAACGAAGTGCTGGAGCAGGCATATCAGCATGAACAGCTGATTACTCTCAAAATCAATGAGCTGGCGCATTCCGCTATGACCACTCAGGATTACTCAACGTTTAACTTCCTGCAGTGGTATGTCGCCGAGCAGCATGAAGAGGAGAAGCTGTTTAAATCTGTGCTGGATAAACTGGCGCTGGTGGGTAACAGCGGTCAGGCGCTATTCTTCGTTGATAAAGATTTGAAGAAAATGAGCGAACCCGGCGCACATTCTCACCAGGCATAACCCTTCAGGTTCAGTCAGCCTGTCACCCGTAAACCTGAAAAAGGGCGGTCGCTGTTTCAGCGGCCGCCCTTTAATATGCAGTCAGCTTTACCCCGCCGTCGGCGACAGCGTCACCCAATAGCCTGGCTGATAGTCAATCGGCAGAAAACGCTGGTAAAACTCGCGGAAGGTCGCATCCGGATCGATATCTTTAAACAGCTCCGGATGCAGCCATTTCGCCAACGCCTGAATAGCGACGAACTGATACGGGCTGTCGTAGAACTGATGCCAGATGGCATGCGCATTACCATTGGTAGCAACCGGCAGAGTACGGAACGCCGGGCGCTTCATTAGCGCGCTTAACCGCTGGCGGGCTACTGTTAAATCCGCCCCCGGCCCGACGCCAACCCAGCCGCCTGCGGTATTGTAGTTTTTCCAGTTAGCGCCGGTGACCACCACCACATCCGGGCGCGCGGCAATAATTTGTTCCGGGTTAAGCATACCGAAAGTGCCGGGAATCAGCCCTTTGGCGATGTTAATACCTCCGGCGACTGCCACCATACGGCCAAAGTTCTCATCACCAAATGACATGCAGCACTCTTCCGTATAGCCGCCCGCGCGATCCAGAATCACTTTCGGCCGCTGGCCCTGGAAATTTTTCAACCGGTCGGTGACGATGTCGATCTGCCGTTGACGGAAAGCGATGATCTCTTCAGCACGCGCTGATTTGCCCACCAGTTGCCCCATGATGCGAATACTCTTTTCAGCGTTTTCAAAGGGTTTTTCACGGAAGTCGATAAACACCACCGGAATGCCCAATTTGCTCAGTTTTTCGGTCAGTCCGGACTCATCGGTGGCGGCTTTAGATTCAAGATTCATCAGCACCAGGTCGGGCTTCAGCGTCAGTGCCTGTTCGACGTTAAATGTGCCATCCTTCGCTCCGCCAAAGGTCGGCAGGGCGGCAACAGACGGGTATTTCTTGGCATAAATCTGATAGCTGTCAAAATCGGCCTTTGGCAAATCGTCACGCCAGCCGACCACGCGCTTGAACGGCGCATCGGTATCAAACGCAGCCAGCAGGTAGATCTGCCGTCCTTCACCAAGCAGCACCCGCTGCACCGCAGATTTAATCTCGACTTTACGTCCGCTGACATCTTCCACCACAAACGGTGCTGCCAGCAAAGGGGCTGACGTCAGCAAACCGCCAGCCAGAATCAATACTTTACCCCAGAACGTCATCGTTAACCCCGCAAAAGAAAATGATTATTATTATCAGTTTCACGCTTGAACGGGGATGCTACGACGAATAAAAAGCAATGACAATATGTGTCAGAAAATTTCTTAAAGTATCCATCGGCGGGAAGTGCCGGGTTGCAGAGAGAGTGACGCCGCCGGATCATGACAGCGTGCGCCCTTAAGGATGAACGGCTACTGTGCTGCGGCCACCGCATCGTGCAGGTTAAGACGCTGCCAGAAGCTCTGTTCAGCATTACCCGACAGCGGGTAGCCGCCCGCCAGCGCCGTCTTCACCATCAGCTGACGGCGCTGCGCCGCGCTCAAATGGGGTAACGGGGCTTCCAGCAGCACTTCAGCCCCTTGCGGCACCAGCACGGGTGAAGGCTGTACCCGATTGCCCGGCAGATGGTAGGTCAGCGTAAAACGGTAGAAGGTCTGCATGGGTGCTGCCGCGTAGGGATCATCCTTTTGCGGTGCCTGCGCGCAGACGGACAGCGACGTGCCGCACTCTTTCTCCAACGCCGTACGTAGCTGCTGCTTCGCCGCTTCGAACAGGGCGCGGTACTGCGGGTCATTGAGGTAATACGCCACATTACGCTGCGCCATCATGCGTGAACCCATGACATCCAGCGGGTAGTGTACGCCGAGCACGATGCGCGAGTAGCCGTAGCGTGCTGCGCGATCCACCAACGGCACAAAGCGTTCTGGCACCATCACGGCAATCAGCAGAGCATCGGTATAGCCGGTATTGGTGTGACCGCTGGGGAACGAGCCACCGTTGGCGCTGTACGGATGGTTATCTTTCACTACCGCACTGTCCGGCACCAGATGGATGGTGTTAGCAGGGATCAGGAACGGTCGCGTGTAGCCGAAGTGCTGTTTCGCGTAGCGGGTGCTGACTTCACTCGCCTTGATCAGCGCTGCGGCTTTGTTTAACTTACCTTGACTATAAGCGCGGATAAATGCCTGACCAAGGCGTGGCCCGAGCGCATCGGCGAGGAAAAAGAGATAATTCTCCCCTTCGGCATCCACCAGCGCCTGTTGACGTAGCCCACTGGTTGCATTGAGATTGATAGCCTCCACCGTTGCGAGGTTCTGCTGTAAAGTCGTTGCCGGCAGACGGCTAAAAGCAGCCAGCAGGTCGACATCCGCCTGCTGCTGCTGCTGCTGGTTTCTGCCAAAGTCGTAACCGGAGGCGGTTAACCACACCTTATCCGCCAGCGCCTGGCCCTGCTTCGCCTTCTCCAGCTGGCTGCGAGTCAGCGTGCCACTTGTTCCTTTTAAGGTATCGATCAGCGAGCCTTGCACCTTTTTTTCCAGCTCTGCAACAGCCGTGCTGTTACCAGCCGCCGTGGTTTCATTAGCTATCGCCGCGATCTGCGCCAGTTCAGCGACGTTTTTGGCCTGGGTGAGCGGGCTGACCAGCAGCACGGCTGTCAGGAGTGGTATAAGGAAGCGCATCAATCATCCTTTTTATCATCATTTAAGGGAGCCTTGCCGATAGCCAGGCTAAGCGCGGAAGATGACGTAATGATGGCAATTCATATGCGGCAACAGATCCGTTTGGTATGCTTTCAAGATTAAGCACGGGCTATCCGCAGAAAGATTATCGCCAGGCCAGTCCGTCAAATTGAAGGTATGCATTCAGGCCATAATTTAGCAGTAAGAAATTATCAGTCGGGATCGCAATTCACACGGCTAACGACGGTGAGGGTTTGACATGGCTGCCCGGCCAATCGTGACAACATCATCAGGCCGGGAGCCGCTAACTACCTGAGAGCAGGCAGCGGTTTGCAACACCGTTAAATACACTGTGCCATTATTTGCTAACCCGTCATCCTTTTATCTGGCGTAGATCACATAAATCATTCGCTTTAAAGCTGTTAGCTTAAACAGAAAACATTATAACTCTAATTAATTATCAGATTTTTTAATGGTAACTGTTTATAATTAGCGTGCGCGCAGCGCAGATAATGCCGACTGTTACTGGCAAATCTGCTACTAAGTTAAAACAGATGTCTGCTCTGATGAGATATCGTTGTTGCCATTATAACGCATCAGGATAACCCCTTGAAAAACTCACTAAATCAGATGATATACGGCGACTATGACTGTAGATTGTATTATTAATCACTGGAGCGTTGATTTCGCTTCCGGTACTTTGCTCCATCAAAGCAGCGGCGAACAACGTCGTTTAGGTGAGTACCAGCTTAAGTTGCTACGAGTGCTGGCAGAAAATGCCGGGAAAATAGTCTCGCGCGAAGAGTTAAATCATCTGGTCTGGGAGCGGCGTGTTATTGGTAATAACAGCCTGCCCAACGCGATCCATGCGCTGCGTATTGCGCTTGAGGATGATGGTAAGCAGCAAAAAATTATCCGAACCATGCCTAAGAAGGGTTATATTCTTGAAGCTGAATTTTGCGAATTTGTCCCCCCTCTGCAGGCAGAAACAGATTTAGCAGAAGCCGATTCACCGAAGGAGCCGTTCAGGGATGCAGAGCCTGAGCCTGTGGCGCTGGCTCCACACAATCCTGCTGCCGCTCCTCCAGCTGAACATCGCCAGCGGCGATCCGTTCACCCGCTGTGGTACTGGCTGGTTCCCCTACAAGTCTCTGTTTTAATTGCCCTGCTTATCTGGATAATGCTACCCGACGATCTCTTCTTCCGCACGCACATCCGCGAGCAGGATACCGGGGTATACAGCAACATTCGCCTGCTTGAATTACATCGTCGCAACGAGAAGACGTCCGCCGCCACTGAATTGAGTAAACAGCTGGAACCCGCTTTTTATTCTCTCAACCAGAAGCTTAAAAAGCAGCAGGTGCACATGGAGGTGTTCTTTTTTTCCTCCGGGGTTTCGCTCAATTATACTCTGACGCTTAAAAGCCAGTGCGACAGTAAGCAGCTGGCCATGAATATCGTTAACTGGCGTATGAACGGTTCTCTGCTAAGTGCTCTGATCTTCCGGGAAAGTGAGAGAAAGCTGAATGAAATGGCAAACTGTGTCAATTAGTTTACTGCTGGCAACCCTGGTGACATTGCTGGTGGCAGCCCTGATAAAACAGCTGCCTGGTCAGCAGGAAGCTCTGATAACCCCGCAATTTGCCGGGGAGGATCTGCAATTGGGTTATTACGACCTGCTGTCACGCCAGCGAGAAGTGTATGACACCAGTATTGACTCAAACGGTAAAACCTCGATTATGACCCTGACCAGCCCGAATGATAGCCGCTTTGTGCTCAAAATTTATTTGCAGCAGCATAATTCGGCTTTCAGAGGCGTTACTTTTGATTATCAACTGGTTTATTTTGCAGAAAGTCACCAGGCGCGCATGATCAAAAGTATTCTCGGTGATTCGGGGCGTAACGGCATCGCTTTTGTCACCGTGCGTTCTAAAGACAAACGCCTGCTCGTTACGCCCTCAGGGCAAATATATAGCTACTATTAATGTGCAATTACCGATCGGTAAACCTCGCCTGCCAGTTGGCGAGGGTTTTAGGCAGCGTTTTTTTGTCGCTTTCGCTTGTCGCATAGTGCAGCTTTACCCCCTTGCCTTTCTGCGCTGGCTCCAGGCGTAGCGCCCAGATTTTTCCCGCTGGGGTGATCATGATCATCGCGGCTTTACGATTTGCCAGACCTTTAACCCACAGGACCATCACGGTTGCTCCAAGATTGTCGAGGTCCTTTCCTCTGGCGAAATCCGTGGCGGTATCGACATATTGCTGATAGTCCGCACCTACCAGCTGGCGGAATTTGTCGTCAGTCGCCCGATCGGGAAAAATGCCAATACTTAGCAACGTTGCAGGCGGTCGCGGGTCGGACTGACTCTTGACATAAATGCCATCGATCGCCATCTCGCCCGGTAATAGCAGGCTGCAGCTGCCGGCGCTATCACTGCTCACTTTCAACCTGCCATCCGCCAATGGCACCAGCACGATGGCGCAGTCTCCACCCCAGATGATTTTATCGGTAAAACCAACGCCGGCATAACGCCGGACTTCACCAGCAAATACCGCGCGGTTGACACCGCCCCTTACGCTGGCATCCATATGAAATAGCTGCCCGTTATCGCCGTTAATCAGGATGTTACCGCTGTTACCGGAGGGAGCGGTGGTATTCCACCATGTCCCTTCCCAGTCAAAGGGACGATCGGCACCGTATAACTGACCGATCTGCTTCAGATAAGCGTCGCGAAGGCAGCGAGTATTCGTACACCAGGGCGATCCCTGACGGGGTGCCACGAACCTGGCAGCATGCTGTGGGTCCCCGGCGACCCGTTGATGGAAAACATCATTATATAGTCTGTCCAGCCAGAGCAACTGTGGGTTGTTACAAACGGTATATTCCGCCACGCTTAAGTTCAGGCCACAGTCAACAGCCAGGGCCGGATTAACCGCGGCTGTCAGCCAGGAGAGGAGTAATAATGGCAAGATTTTGTTCAACGTCATTCATTCACCCACTGTTGCTTATGCGCACAGCTCCGGCATAAAGCGATGAGTCTACACACTGAGAGGTAGCCTGACTACTGCCGCACCGGCGCATATTGTCACTGTTATAGCTTAATACTCGTAAACTGTGTCTGCTGTTATGACTGAAACCAGGGTCTAATAGCACTCTGCCCGACATGTCTACCGGAGATATACAATGGAAGAAGTGAAACAGATACTGCTGCGCGAGATCGATACGTTAAATCGTGAGGAGCAGCGCGACAACAAACCACGTTTCAGCTTTAAGTTCCTTAAAACCCATCCCGGTCTCTGGGCCTCGATGTATGGCTGCTACGCGTTAACCGTTGCGCTGATTTTCACCACCGACTTTCTTGGCTGGCCTGCATTCTGGGGCGCGACCCTATTCGTTCTGCTGATGAGTGGACTGATGCTGATGGATATCAATCCCAAATATCGCTTCGAGGATATCGATACCCTTGACCTGCGCGTTTGCTACAATGGCGAATGGTATTACGTACGTACCCTGTCTCAACAGGCCGTATCCGATATTCTTGCCAGTGACAATGTGCCGGACAACGTTAAGCAAGGCATTAATAAACTGTTGTCACTAAAGGGCGAAGTGGATTTCTACGACGTGTTTCATCTGACCTGGGGCCAGAAACGCGCAGCCACGGTCTGAGGCGTTGCTTTATCATGCCGGGCGGCCAAATAAAGCAAAGGCCGTCGCTAACCGTCAACCCTGGTGCCACTCTGCGATCAACCTGCCCAGCGTGGCAACCGCCGTTTCCTGCGACTCACTCCACCATGCGGTGTTAAAACGGAAATAGTTGGCGTACTGCTCGCTGGAGGAGAACATTTTCCCCGGTGCGATGCTGATATTATGGCGCAGCGCACTGTAGCAAAGCGCCGTTGTATTAATCTGCTTTGGCAGTTCAATCCACAAAAAGTAGCCACCGTGCGAATCATTCATTCGCGCCCCGGCTGGCAGATATTTTTTCAGCGCCTGACGCGCCAGATTCTTTCGCTGTTCCAGTACCCGACGCAAACGCCGCAGATGTCGGTCGTAGCTCCCCGTACTCAGATAGGTTGCCAGCGCCTGCTGCAGCGGCGCACTGGTTGACAGCGTGCTCATCAATTGCAACCGCTGAATACGCTGGGCATGTTTACCCGCCGCTACCCATCCGACACGGAATCCCGCCACCAGATTTTTTGAAAATGAAGAGCAATGCAGAACGGTATCACCTGAGTCAAACGCTTTTGCCGGCAACGGCTTCTCACTGCCGAAATAGAGTTCACTGTAAACATCATCTTCAATCAGCGAGACGCCACGCTGCGCCAGCAGCTCTACCAGCCGTTGCTTCTTCTCTCTGCTTAGCGTACAGCCCACCGGGTTCTGCTGATTGGTCATCATCCATAGCGCTTTGATCGGCCAGCGCTCCAGCGCGCGCTCCAGCTCATCAAGATCGATACCGGTTTGCGGATCGGTGGCAATCGCCACGGACTTCAGTTTAAGCCGTTCAATCGCCTGCAGCGCGCCGTAAAACGAGGGATTTTCAATCGCCACCCAGTCTCCCGGCTCGGTTAGCGCCTGCAAAGAGAGGTTAAGCGCCTCCAGCGCGCCATTGGTGATAACGATATCATCCGGCGCGACCTGAACGCCCTGCAAGGCATATCGCTGTGCCAGCGTTTTGCGTAAAACGTCGTTACCTGGCGGCAAATTAAGCAGAGCATCAACGGCTTTCATACTGTGGGAAACGGTGGTCAGCGCACGCATCATCTGACGCTGGGGAAACAGCTCCGGGTCGGGAAACGCAGAGCCAAACGGCACGATGCGCGGATCGCGACAGGCCTGCAACACGTCGAAAATGAAAGCGTTGATATCCACTGATTCTGCCAGCTGTACCTTCTGATGACTGAGCGGCTGGCTGAGGAATTCGGCATGAGGCGCAACTACATAGCCCGACTGCGGGCGCGACTGGATCAATCCCTGGCTTTCCAGCACCTGATAAGCATGCATTACCGTCATCATGCTCATACCACTCAACCTGACCTGTTCACGCAGCGAGGGCAACTTTTCCCCCGGCAACCATATTTCGCTTTCAATTTGCTGACGAATTTGCCCGACCAGCTGTTCATATTTTGCCACTACTGTGTAACTCGCTGCTATAAAGAGAGATGGAGAGTATATACTCTTGCTCTTCAAGTTACAGGTGGTCCTGAAGTCAGAATATAAATAGTAAAAACCGCCGCCATTCAATATGACAAAGCGTTATAATTAATAAACGTAGCTAACTAAATAAAACTGTCCTGACAACTTCAAACAGATCTTGAGTACTTTTTTATGACGTATCAGAAAATGATATAAAATGAGTAAAACCTCCAAAACAACAGGTTAACTTTTTTATCCATAGCGATAATCTTATAGCTTGAGATTTGCCCAAAATTCACTTCACACAAATCATTTCTTAGCCCTATATTTGTTTCAGATAACGCCGAATTAGTTAACAGGGGTTACAGAGATTTCTTCACCATACGTTTTGGCCAGTCCTATTGTCGCCCTTATCACCGGCTCTGCTGCGCATTGCAGAGACAGGTTTTCATCAGGAAAAAATACTCTCTCACTCTGATTGGTAAGGAATGATTATGAAAATAAAGCTTTTCCTGTTGGGCTGTGGACTTGGACTCGGCGTTATGTCGTCAGGTTATGCTGATACCGCCACGGGCACTATCAACGCAACCCTTAATTTGACTAACAGCTGCCTGGTCAACGGACAGGTCGGGACGACCGGTATTAACTTTGGTAGCCTGAACTTCGGTACCAGCCCGTCAACGTTCACCACCCTGAGCGCCTCGGTGTCCGGGTCGGCGGGCAGTGGTATCTACGTTAACTGCAGTGCAGGTGACACCTACAACGTGCAGATTACCGGCAGTAACACCGCGCCTGCTACGGTATACGGTACCGTTACCGCCAGCCCGCGCTATCTGATCAGCACCACCAGCTCCACAACGGCTATTGCCTATACCCTTTACCCCTCATCCTCCTCAAGCACGCCGATTGCCAACAATACCAATTTGACGGCAAACGGGACTTCTGACCCGGTACTGGGATCGAACTACCAGATTTTCGGTCAAATCACCGGTGGCGGTAACAATGCCGCGATTCCGGAAGGCACATATACGGATGTGATTAACGTTGCCGTGAACTACTGATTACTGTCCCGGGGAACTGATTGTGCCACATCGGGCTAATCCGTTTGCGGGCGTTATATGCCCGCTAATTCCACTGCTGCTGCTGTTCAGCAGTAACGGATGGACGTTACCGACCCAATCCTTTGCGGTTAACGCCGCTATCGTCAACGGTTGCGTGGTATCCGGCACCAATACCGGGGTATATGGCACGCTGGATTTTGGCTCTCTGCCTGCCATTGGTACCTACAGCGCCAATGCCAGTTTGGTTCAGAACGCCACCATAACGCTGGCCTGCACCCCAGGCACCGCGCTGAGTATGAGTATTAACGGTGGCAGTCACTACGCCAGCGGCAGCCGTAATCTGCAACGGACTGGCGGGACTAATCGGGTGGCATACAGCCTGTATAGCAACGCCGGTCTGACGACCGCTATTCCGGTTAACCAAAGCGTGGCGCTTAGCTACAGCAATGCGAACAATATTATTTTACCTGTCTACGGTCATCTTCAGGTGACCGGGGTCAATACTGCCGGTAGTTATACTGATACCTTGACGGTGACGCTAAGCTGGTGATTTTGCTACAAGGAGCAATAAAGGATGATGGCATTACTGCGTATTCCCGGGCTGTTATTGGTTGCGCTGAGCATGCTGCTCTCACAGGTTACACGGGCAGCAAATTCGGTGATGATTTGGCCTATCGATCCCAGGATCAACAGCGATGAAAAAGCCGCCGAGCTGTGGCTGGAAAATCGCGGTACCAGCACAACGTTGATGCAGGTTCGGGTCTTTCAGTGGCAGCAAAACCAGGGTCAGGAACAGTTCCAGACCCAGCAACAGGTGATGGCCAGCCCGCCGATGGTACGCATTGAGCCAGGTAAGCGACAGATGATACGCCTAATCAAGCAGATCCCTCCCACTGCCGGACAAGAGGCCGCCTATCGGGTGCTGCTGGATGAAATCCCCACTCCGCAGCCACAGGAAGAGAATAATGTCGGGTTGAATCTACAGATGCGTTACTCGGTACCGCTGTTTGTTTATGGCCCCGGGCTGCGTGCTAAAGACATTCAGCCAAAACTGAGCTGGCGACTGGTGAATCAGGGGAACCAGCAGGCGATCGAAATTACCAATCGTGGCAATGGGCATGCACGCCTGAGCAATGTGGCTTTAGGCGGTCGCAGCATCACCGACAGCCTGATGGGCTATGTGTTGGCCAACGCCAGCCGCACCTTCCCATTGCCGTTTAAGGCACCGGCCAGCGCGGAACTGAGCGCACAGCTGGGCACTAAAATCACCTGGCGCAGCAGCGCAGTGCAGTAACCCATGCAGAGACGCCGCGCTGCCACATTACACCGCCGTACTCTGGCTATAACAGGGCTACTGAGCTGGCTGGCGTCATCAGGTGTCTGCGCTGAAACCTTCAACGGGCTTCCGCCCCCGCCCCCTGCTGCTGCGTCGACAAGAGAGAAGCAAACCTGGACGCTGGCACTGACGATAAACGGCCGCGATACTGGCGAACTGATCCCGGTACAGTTTAACAACAACCATTATCTGATCCGCGCCAGCGATCTGCTGCGTGTCGGCTTCCCTGGTTCACGCATCACTTCCACCATTACAGATGTTTCCGCTATGGAGCAGGTGAAAGCGAATTACGACAGCCAGGGACAGCGTATCGTGCTGACCGTACCGCCCGACTGGTTACCTGAGCAGACATTCAGCGGTGCGGCACACAATGGCGAGCACTACGCCGCGCGCAGCAGTAACGGAGCGTTGCTGAATTATGATTTCTATACCAGTCAGAACCGTGGCGGTGGTTCCCATCTGTCCGCCTGGAACGAGCTGCGTCTTTTTGGCAGCAGCGGTCAGTTTGCCAGCAACGGTATCTGGCAGCAGCAGCTCTCCGGTTCATCCGCCTATCAACAGGATGGCTATACGCGCTATGACACCTGGTGGGCAGCCGAAAATGAAGAAAATGCCCAGACTCTGCGCGTCGGGGATCTGGTCACGGACTCACTGGCATGGAGCAGCAGCGTACGTCTCGGCGGGATTCAGCTTGGACGCGATTTCTCGGTGCGGCCGGATTTAATCACTTATCCCCTGCCCTCGTTCGCCGGCCAGGCTGCGGTGCCTTCGACCGTCGATCTGTTTGTTAATGGTTATAAAAACAGCAGCAACAGCGTTCAGCCGGGACCGTTTTCCTTGACCAATATGCCGTTCGTTAACGGTGCAGGTGAGGCGGTGGTGGTCACCACCGATGCGCTGGGGCGACGCATCAGTACCACCCTGCCGTTTTATGTGGCCAGCGCGCTGCTGAAAAAAGGCCTCTCTGACTATTCGATTGCCGGCGGTGCGCTGCGTGAAAACTACGGATTAAACAGCTTTGATTATGGCCAGGCGGCCAGTAGCGGATCTTACCGCTATGGCGTAAACGACTGGTTGACGCTGGAAAGCCATGCAGAAGCAGCGAAATCGCTGGCTCTGGGCGGCGGCGGGGTGCAGATGGGGATCGGATCTTTCGGGGTAGTCAACGGTGCTGTCAGCCAAAGCCAGATGCAGGGGCAGAGAGGCAACCAGTACAACTGGGGCTATCAGTACAGCGCCAGCCGTTACAGTGTGGGTTTTCAACAAACCGTCCGTTCCGCCGGGTTCGCTAACCTTGCCCTGTATGGCGAGCAGCAGGCGTCAAATACCCTTAATTTCGCCACGCTCAGTCGCCGCAGCGCGCAATACAGTGCCAGCCTGGCGCTGGACAGGTTCGGCAACCTCGGCGCCGCGTTAATAGATATTACCCCCGCTACCGGCGACCGCACCCGACTGTTGAACCTGTCGTGGAGTAAAACCTTATGGGGAAACAGCAGCCTGTATCTCTCCGCCACTCGCGACCAACAGGCGGGCAACTGGTCAGGCGCGCTTTCGCTGGTCATACCGTTCAGCAACCTGAGCAACGCCAGCATGACGATGCAGCGCGATGCGCAGGGGAATAACTCACAGCGCGTCGAGGTTTCACGAGCAATGCCATCTGATGGTGGCCTGGCCTACGATGCCGCATGGGCCAACCAAAGCATCAATGGCCATTACCGTCAAGCCTCGGTGCAATGGCGCAACAACCAGCTGGACGCATCGGCCGGTTTCTATGGCGATGACAGCTACAACACGCGCTGGGCGGATCTGAGCGGCTCGGTGATCCTGATGGACAACAGCCTGTTCGCCGCAAACCAGGTGAACGACGCCTTTGTGCTGGTCAAAACCGATTACCCGGATATCAAAGTCAGTTATGAAAATCAGCTGATGGGTGAAACCAACAGTCAAGGTTATTTGCTGGTGCCGCGCGTCAGCGCCTGGTATCCGGCAAAATACGAAATTAATACGCTCGACCTGCCTGCCGATATGACCAGTAGCAGCGTGGAGCAACGCTTTGCGGTCAAACGGCAAAGTGGCTATCTGCTGCACTTCCCGATAACACCGCTGCGCGCCGCCAGTGTCATTCTGTACGACCAGCACGGCGACCCGCTGCCGGTATCCACCACCCTCACCCGGGACGGACAGCAGAATGAGTATGTCGGATACGACGGCATTGTCTGGATGGAAAACCTGGCTGTTCATAACGCCATTCATGCTGAAACCCCGGACGGACGCCTCTGTAACGCCGAACTAACGGTGGCGGATACTAAGCCGAAATCACTGATGACCTACGGCCCTCTGGTCTGTGCACTATCACCGTTACCTACGGAAACTACCCCATGAAAAAACTGCTGTTGCTGTGGACCTTATTGCTGCTGATGGGATATTCGCTGGCAGGGCGGGCGGCATGTAGCATCAGCCCTACCAGCGTCAATGTTAATCTCGGTACGGTAACGTCATTTGCCCTTAACACCACTCCGCAAACGGCCAGTACCACTATCACCGTTAACTGTGGCAGTGGTTTGGTGGTGTTGCTGAGCAGTGACTTTATTTCCGTACGGCTGACGAGCGCCACGCCTAATGCCGGTGGCCGCGGTGAGCTGGCGCAGAGTACGAATTACATCCCGATCCAACTCTGTTCCACCTCTAACTGCAGCACCGAGCTGACAATAGGCGGCGCTGCGACGAACTACAGCCAAAGTCAGCTGATAAACCTCGCCAATTTACTGGGAGGCTTCATCTTTCCCATCCCGTTTTATATTCGTACATTACCCAACGCGGTGGTGCCGGCGGGCACCTATACAGGCCAGCTTTCGGTATTGTTCACGTACCGTATTTGTACCGGCATCGGCCTGTTTGGAGTCTGCTTACTGGGACAGCAACAAACCGGGACTTTCACCGTTCCTTTTACCGTCACCATTACCATTACCAATGACTGCACCACCATTACCGCCCCGGCTATCAACTTTGGCAGCGCACCGCTGGTAGGCAGTTTTCTGCCGGTCAGCCAATCCATTAACGTGATTTGTACCAAAGGCAGTACTTACACCGTGGGATTAAACAATGGGTTACACGCCACAGGTAACCAGCGTTATATGGCCAGCGGCAGTAACCTGCTGGCCTACCAGATTTATCAGGGCAGCGGCAGCACCTACTGGGGCGATACCGGCACCGCTCGCGTATCCAGTTCGGCATCCAACTCAATCAGCAGCGATCAGCTGACGCGCACCTTTAACTATAACGCGCTGATCCTGACCAGCCAGAACACGCCGGTGGCGGGGTCCTATAGCGATACGGTGACCGTCGATTTGTCTTTCTGACTGACTGGCGGGGAGGGCTGGCACTGCTGTCGTTGCCCCGCTTAACGCAGGTTAAGTGAACTTCTGACGCGGCAAATTAATTAGCGCCTTTGGATTAATCTTCATATTTTGTAATGCCGGGACACTTTTTAACTTACTCTTTTTCTGCCTTAACATCATTAAGATAGAATGAAAAATCGCTATTTACTGGACGAATTACCTCAGTCTGCCAGGCTGAAAATATTAAATAAATTGTTCATCAACAGCTGGAGGAATTATGACCGACCAATATAAAATGCAGAATCCCCTTACTCAGTATCCAGCAACTGACTTTCCCAAACAGCACCAACCTGCACCCGGCGTTCAGGCTGAAATGCGTCCGGTGCCGGATTGCGGTGAAAAAACATGGCGCGGAAGCGGACGCTTGCAGGATCGTAAAGCGCTGGTAACCGGAGCTGATTCGGGTATCGGCCGGGCGGCGGCGATTGCCTATGCGCGTGAAGGCGCAGATGTTGCCCTTTCATACCTGCCAGATGAGCAGCAGGATGCAGAAGAAGTGGCAAAACTGGTGGAGCAGGCAGGGCGTAAAGCGGTCCTGCTGCCGGGTGATATCAGTAATGAAGCCTTCAGTAAAAAACTGGTGGCGGATGCCCACAAAGCCCTCGGCGGGCTGGATATTCTGGCACTGGTTGCCGGGAAACAGGTAGCGGTGGAAAATATTGCCGATCTGAGCAGCGAACAGTTCCGCAAAACCTACGAAACTAACGTTTTTGCTCTGCACTGGATCACCCAGGCGGCGATCCCCCTTCTTCCTGCCGGTGCCAGCATCATTACCACCTCTTCTATACAAGCTTACCAGCCCAGCCCTAACCTGCTGGATTATGCCTCCACCAAGGCAGCTATCCTTGCCTACACTCGGGCGCTGGCAAAACAGGTTGCAGAGAAAGGCATCCGCGCAAACTGCGTGGCACCGGGGCCTGTCTGGACGCCGTTGCAGATATGCGGTGGGCAGCCTGAAGACGTCATTCCGACATTCGGTCAGCAGACGCCTCTTAAGCGCGCAGGACAACCGGCAGAACTGGCTGGCGTGTATGTTTACCTGGCTTCTCAGGAGTCCAGCTATGTCACCGCTGAAGTTCATGGCGTGACGGGCGGTAATCACCTCGGTTAATAAGCCCCCTTCACTTCATTGTCTTACTCCTGAGCAGGCGGTACTGACCGTACGGCCAGTACCGGTTAATAAGGATGAAACAGCCGGTTTACATGCTCGTCAGCGGTTGGCGCCCGCTCTTCGCTGACATCCTCTGGCCAGCGGCATAAAGCCAGCTGGCCTTATCATCAGGACGACCCGTCAAGGTTAACAATCACTCACTGCACCCGTCGTCGCATCTGTTTTCCTGTGCGGCTCATCCCTGAAGCCCGATGAAAATACGTCAAATTGTTATCAATTTGTTACAAATATGTATATCTTACTGCGAAAAAAAAGACCTTTATCACATTAAAAACCCCGCTGGCAGGCTAAAACGGTGAAAAACCTAAGGAAACGTTAATGACCTCACATGTAACCCAGCCAGTCTCACGCCAAAGCGGAGCCAGACGTATCTTCAACGTTACCAGCGGTAACTTCCTCGAAATGTATGATTTTATGGTATTTGGCTATTACGCTACGGCCATTGCCAAAACATTTTTCCCCGGTGATGATCCCTTCGCCTCATTGATGCTGACGCTAATGACCTTTGGTGCCGGCTTCCTGATGCGTCCGCTCGGTGCCATTATCCTTGGCTCTTACATCGACAGGCACGGACGGCGCAAAGGTTTGTTGCTTACCCTTGGATTAATGGCGCTGGGTACGCTGTCCATTGCCATCACACCCGGTTACAGCACGCTGGGCATGGCGGCACCGATTATGATCTTGCTGGGTCGCCTGTTACAGGGTTTCTCGGCCGGGGTAGAGCTGGGTGGCGTGTCGGTTTATCTGTCAGAGATTGCGCCAAAGGGGAGAAAAGGATTCTACGTTAGCTGGCAGTCCGCCAGTCAGCAGATTGCGGTTATCTTTGCCGCACTGCTCGGTTTGATGTTGAACCACCTGCTGGATAAAGGTGAAGTGACCGACTGGGGCTGGCGCGTCCCGTTCCTGATTGGCTGCCTGATCGTGCCATTTCTGTTCTGGATCCGCCGCATGCTGGAAGAGACGGAAGCGTTCAGCCAGCGCAAACACCATCCGTCCATGCGCCAGATTGTTCACTCGGTAGGACGCAACTGGGCGCTGGTACTGGCCGGCATGCTGATGGTCGTCACCACCACGGTGATGTTTTATATGATCACCGCCTACACGCCGACCTTCGGCAAAACCGTGCTGATGATCAGCGATAAACAGAGTTTCCTGGTGACCTTGTGTGTGGGGATCTCTAACCTGTTCTGGCTACCGGTTATGGGTTCGCTGTCTGACCGCATTGGCCGCCGCCCGCTACTGCTGCTGTTTACCGTGCTGATGATCGCCACCGCATGGCCAGTGCTGAACTGGCTGGTCGGCTCGCCGAGCTTAACGCATTTATTGCTGGCCGAACTGTGGCTGTCTTTCCTGTACGGCAGTTACAACGGGGCGATGGTGGTTTACCTGGCAGAGGTGATGCCGGCAGAAGTGCGCGCGACCGGGTTTTCGCTGGCTTACAGTCTGGCGACCGCGCTGTTTGGCGGCTTTACCCCGGCAGTGTGCAGCTATCTGATCCATGTCACGGGAGATAAAGCGATGCCGGGAGTATGGCTCTCTTTCGCCGCCGTATGCGGCCTGCTGGGTACGCTGATCATTAAGCGCCTGGTGAAGCAGTATCAGGCGCGTCGTCTGATGGAGCCGGCAATCCAGCTACCATAATTAAGGGCGAACCACGGGTTCGCCCTTAATCAGTGCAGCACCCGCCGTCAGCTTATTTGCCGGCGGTTTCCATGCCCATCAGGCCAATCTTCAAATATCCGGCCTGGCGCAGTTTATCCATTACGCTCATCAGGGTTTCATACTCCACCGACTTATCAGCCTGGAAGAAAATGGTGGTGTCTTTCTTGCCTTCGGTACGTTGTATCAGGGTATCGATCAGCGTCTCTTCGCTGACCGCATCATTACCGATAAACAGCTGCTTATCCGCTTTAATTGACAGGTAAACCGGTTTTTCCGGGCGCGGCTGCGGCGCACTGGTAGAAGCAGGCAGATCGACACGCACGTCAACGGTAGCCAGCGGTGCGGCAACCATAAAGATGATCAGCAGCACCAGCATCACGTCGATAAACGGCGTCACGTTAATTTCGTGCATCTCACCGTTGCTATCAAGATCTTCGTTTAAACGCATTGCCATAATGCTTAACCTACTCGCAGCTTCTGAGCTGGCTGAACGCGATGGGCGCCTTCGCTGGCAGCGAGATCCAGATCGCGGCTCTGTAACAGCAGAACCTGAGCGGCAACATCGCCCAGTGAGGCTTTGTAGCTAGCGATGGTGCGGGCAAATACGTTGTAGATAACCACTGCAGGAATGGCAGCAACCAGCCCAATTGCGGTAGCCAGCAGCGCTTCAGCAATCCCCGGAGCGACAACGGCCAGATTGGTAGTCTGGGTTTGGGCAATGCCGATAAAGCTGTTCATAATGCCCCATACGGTGCCGAACAGGCCAACGAACGGCGCTATCGAACCGATGGTGGCGAGAAAACCGTTACCGCGCCCCGCGTGACGACCAATGGCTGCCACCTGGCGCTCAAGGCGAAAGGCGGTACGCTCTTTAATACCGTTGTTATCGTCAGAATTGGCGGAAAGCTCCAGCTCGTTTTCCGCTTCTTTAACCAACAAGGTGCTCAGGCTCTGGCGCTGGAAACCCCCACCGATCTGCAATGCTTCTTCCAGCGAACGCGCCGCAGCCAGCGATAGCTGCTCGCGCTTCAGACGCTTGCGCGCGCTGCGTAATTCGATACTCTTGCTGAAGAAAATCGCCCAGGTGGCAACCGATGCCAACAGAAGCCCGATCATCACCGCTTTTACCACGATGTCTGCATGCTGGTACATGCCCCAGACGGAGAGATCCATCTGCATCAAATCATTTGTCACGCTGCGTCTCCAAGGTCTTATTGCTGACCCAAAAAAATCCAGTGCGGATCATATCAAAACAGTCGGGAATTGATAGTGTGTCTCATTACTATTTACCTTAAACAGGACGTTTTTTACACTTTTTTGCCCTCGCTATCGCGCCAGCAGGCAGGGTGAATTTTTATCACTTACCCCACGGCTTAATTTCGTCGTGGCGTCTGGCGTGTTAACGTTGCATCAGGGCAGAAAACGAAACAGGACTTCCATGACCAGCAAAAAGAAAATTGAAACAGCACTCATCGGTGCCGGGCGCGGTAAACGTTATACCCGGGGATCGGTAAATCCGGTTATCCAACGGGCTTCCTCACTGGTATTTGACAGCCTGGCCGACAAGAAACGTGCGACTGCCGGGCGGGCAGACGGCGAACTGTTCTACGGCCGCCGCGGTACTCTGACCCACTTTTCGTTGCAGGAAGCGATGACTGAACTGGAAGGCGGGGCGGGCTGCGCGCTCTACCCCTGCGGGGCCGCAGCGGTGGCCAATGCCATTCTCGCCTTTGTATCAGCCGGAGATAACGTGCTGATGAGCGGCGGCGTGTATGAACCTACCCAGGACTTCTGCACCAAAATCCTCAGTAAGATGAATGTGACCACCACCTGGTTTGATAGCGGCTCAGGCCGCGAGATTGCCGAAAAAGTGCAGCCGAACACGCGCGTGGTTTTCCTTGAGTCTCCGTCTTCGATCACCATGGAAGTGCAGGATGTGCCTGCCATCGTCGCGGCCGTACGCAGCAAAGCGCCGGAAGCGATCATTATGATCGACAATACCTGGGGGGCCGGCATTCTGTTCCGTGCACTGGATTTCGGTATCGATATTTCGATTCAGGCCGGGACAAAGTATCTGATCGGCCACTCCGATGCGATGATTGGCACCGCGGTAGCCAGCCCACGCTGCTGGCCGCAGCTGCGGGAAAACTCCTATCTGATGGGCCAAATGGTCGATGCCGATACCGCTTATATGACCAGCCGCGGCCTGCGTACCCTGGCGGTACGTCTGCGCCAACATGAGCAGAGCGCCATCCGCGTGGCGCAGTGGCTGGCAGAGCGCCCCGAAGTGGCCATGGTCAACCATCCGGCCTTACCGCAGTGCAAAGGCCACGCGTT
Organism: Erwinia amylovora; assembly: GCF_017161565.1. Lineage (NCBI taxonomy): Bacteria > Pseudomonadati > Pseudomonadota > Gammaproteobacteria > Enterobacterales > Erwiniaceae > Erwinia > Erwinia amylovora. Next base: position 551,530 of record NZ_CP066796.1, on the reverse strand, counting down.
CTGGCAGCGTGACTTTACCGGCAGCAGCGGCCTGTTCTCGTTTGTCTTAACGGAAAAACTCAGTGATATGCAGCTGGCGCACTATCTCGATCATTTCAGCCATTTCAGCATGGCTTACTCCTGGGGAGGATATGAGTCGCTGATCCTTGCCAGTCAGCCAGAAGAACTGGCGGCAATTCGCCCCGGCAGCGTGATTGACTTTAGCGGAACGCTGGTACGTTTGCATATCGGACTGGAAAACGTTGAGGACTTGATTGACGATTTACGCGCGGGTTTCGAACGTCTGCGCCAATAATGCACTAACATCTAATCAAAACGTTAAAACCTTCGCCTTACCCGGCCTTTGATCAAAGCTTCTGCGCGCGATGACGTTAGAATAGGCAAACTTAGCGTCGTTCCGGCTGGCGACCGGTCTGCGGGCGGTGCTGCCGCAAGAACCGGGATCACAGTGACTGGATAAACGGGATAAAGAATGGATGTACTGTACGAAATCGTCAAGGCGCTGTGGCATCAGGACTTTGCCGCGTTGGCCAACCCGGATGTGATTTGGGTTGTTTACGGGGTGATGTTCCTGACGTTGCTGTTGGAAAATGGTCTGCTTCCGGCGGCCTTTTTACCGGGTGATAGCCTGCTGTTGTTAGCCGGGGCAATGGTCGCCAAAGGGGTAATGGAGTTTATCCCCACCATGGTAATCCTGACTGCGGCGGCCAGTCTGGGCTGTTGGCTGGGCTATTTGCAGGGGCGCTGGTTGGGCACCACCAGGCTGTTAAAAAGCTGGCTTAGCCATCTGCCCGAACTGTACCACCAGCGCGCCCGGCACCTGTTTCATCGTCACGGACTGGTGGCGCTATTGCTTGGGCGCTTTTTAGCCTTCGTGCGTACCATTTTGCCTACGCTTGCCGGGGTTTCCGGCCTGAAAAATGGGCGTTTTCAGCTGTTCAACTGGTTGAGCGGGGTGTTATGGGTGGCCATTTTGATGGGCCTGGGCTATGCCATTAGCCAGGTGCCGTTTATCAAACGCCATGAAGATCAGCTGATGGCCTGTTTAATGGTGCTGCCGCTGGTGATGCTGTCCATCGGACTGATCGGCAGTATCGCGGTGGTCATTCGCCGTAAAAAGGCCCGGTAAACACACCGGGCCCCGGGCTACAGCAAAATCATTCAGGTTGCAGGAAGGCGGTATCTGCTTTTGCAGATCACCGTATAAGGAGCCGGGCCATTAGCCCGGCCTGGTGATATCAGGCACCCTGTAATTGTTCTGCCGTGCGCTCAACCAGCGCCAGCAGCAGTCTGATATCCTGCAGGCTGACCGTCGGGTTAAGCAACGTCATCTTCAGGCAGGTTACGCCAGCGAATTCAGTTACGCCAACGTTGGCACGGCCAGACTCCAGCAGTGCATCGCCAATCCGTTGATTGAGCAGCGCAATGGCAGTATCACTGCCGTCAGCCAGCTGCGGCGGGCGGTAGCGGAACAGCACGCTGGCCAGCTGCGGCTGCATCACCAGCTCCAGCGACGCCTGCTCATCAACATACTGCGCAACCTGCTGTGCCAGCGTCACGCCGTGGTCGATGATCTCTGCGTACTGTTTCTCGCCCAGCGCTTCCAGGCTCATCCACAGTTTCAGCGCGTCGAAACGGCGGGTGGTCTGCAACGATTTGGACACCAGATTCGGTACGCCCTGAGCTTCGTCGAACTCAGAGTTGAGATAGGCCGCCTGATAGCGCATCAGCTCATAATGGCGGGCTTCTTTTAACAGGAAGGCGCCGCAGCTGATGGTCTGGAAGAACTGTTTATGGAAGTCCAGCGTAACCGAATCCACCAGTTCAATACCGTCCAGATAGTGACGATACTGCCCGGACATCAGCAGCGCACCGCCCCAGGCCGCATCGACGTGCACCCAGATCTGGTGTTCTGCCGCCAGTTGCGCAATGGCTGGCAGCGGATCGATAGCCCCGGCATCCGTGGTGCCGGCGGTAGCGACAATCGCGAGGATCTGTTCGCCGTTGGCCTGTGCCTGCGCCACTTTTTCCGCCAGATCGTTGATGTCCATGCGCGCGAAGCGGTCAGTTTTCACCAACGTCACCGACTGGTAGCCCAGCCCCATCAGCGCCATATTCTTCTGCACCGAGAAGTGCGCATTTTCAGAGCACAGGACTTTGATCTTACGCAGATCGCCCACCAGCCCGTCCTGCTGAATGGAATGGCCCTGACGGGCAAAGAAGGCATCACGTGCCAGCATCAGGCCCATCAGGTTACTTTGGGTGCCGCCGCTGGTGAATACCCCTGCATCGCCAGGCTGATAGCCAACGCGGTTACGCAGCCATTCAATCAGTTTCATCTCAATGATGGTCGCTGACGGGCTTTGATCCCAGGAATCCATGCTTTGATTGGTGGCGTTGATCAATACCTCGGCAGCCTGGCTCACCACCAGGCTTGGGCAGTGAAGATGCGCCACGCACTGCGGATGATGCACCGCAAGGCTGTCTTTTAAGAAGAATTCAACCGCGCGCTCAATGGCGGCCTGGTTGCCCAGGCCCTGCGGATTGAAATCCAGCGCAATGCGTTCACGCAGTTCGGCAACGGTTTTACCCTGGTACATTTCTGGCTGTTGCAGCCACTGCACCACGGCTTCGCTGCTCTGCGCCATGGCCTGCTGGTACGCCTCACTGCTTTGCGCGCTGGCGGCGAGAATAGGATTCAACCTGGACATCTGTTTACCCCACACAAACTGGCTTAACGCCAGCGGCTAACAGCGCCTGTTCAAATTTATCCAGGAAAATGCCCAGCTCATCATTGGAGATCAGCAGGGAGGGCAACAGACGCAGAACGCAACCGTGACGCCCGCCGCGCTCCAGGATCAGCCCATTTTCGAAGCATTTTTTTTGCAGCACAGCAGATAACTGCCCGTCTGCCGGGTAGCAGCCCATCTGATCCTGCGTTTCATCAGGTTTAACGATCTCAATACCGAGCATCAGACCGAGACCACGCACATGACCAATCACCGGATAGCGTTTTTGTAACTCAGCCAGCTGCGCTTTCAGCCATTCGCCCTGGGCTGCGACCTTATCGGCGACCTGATTTTCCTTCAGATACTGCAGGGTGGTCAGGCCGGTGGCCATCGCCAACTGGTTGCCACGGAAAGTCCCGGTATGATGGCCCGGTTCCCAGGCGTCAAACTGCTTCTTAATGCCCAGCACCGCCAGCGGCAAACCACCACCGACCGCTTTCGACATCACAATGATGTCCGGCTCGATGCCAGCATGTTCAAAGGCGAACAGTTTACCGGTGCGTGCGAAGCCAGCCTGAACTTCGTCGATAATCAGCAGAATACCGTGCTCCTGCGTGACTTGACGGATGCGTTGCAGCCACTCTGCCGGAGCCGGATTGACCCCACCTTCGCCCTGTACCGCTTCCAGGATCACGGCCGCTGGCTTGCGCACGCCGCTCTCGACGTCGTTAATCAGGTTTTCAAAGTAATAGGTTAATGCCTGTACACCCGCTTCGCCGCCGATGCCCAGCGGGCAACGGTACTGATGTGGATAAGGCATAAACTGCACTTCAGGGATCATGCCGTTAACCGCTTCTTTCGGCGACAGGTTGCCGGTTACCGCCAGCGCACCGTGCGTCATGCCATGATAGCCGCCGGAGAAGCTGATCACCCCGGTGCGGCCGGTATACTTCTTCGCCAGCTTCAGCGCTGCTTCAACCGCATCGGCACCGGAAGGTCCGGTAAACTGCAGGCAGTACTCTTTGCCCTGGCCCGGCAGCAGAGAAAGCAGGTACTCTGAGAAGCGGTCTTTTAACGGCGTAGTCAGATCCAGTGTATGTAACGGCAAGCCGCTGGTAATGACATTTTGGATGCTTTGCAATATATCAGGATGGTTGTGTCCAAGCGCCAGCGTACCTGCACCGGCCAGGCAGTCGAGATATTGATTATTTTCAACATCGGAAATCCACACGCCTTCAGCCTTAGCAATGGCTAACGGCAATTTGCGCGGATAACTCCTGACATTCGATTCAAATTCAGCTTGTCGCGCCAAATAGGTTTCATTGTTACCATCAAATGAAGTCGCACCTAAATTATCAATACGGACTTTATCCGTCATCATATCACTCCTACAACTGAAGGTATCAGTCACGCAACAGTTGAATAATTGAATTAAAGGAAACTACTACTATGAAAAAACGCGGCCAATATATGGCTTTTTAAGGATCTTCTCAATCACTTATTTTGTTAAGATTTTCTTGAATTATATCAATGCATTGCATCTAATTTAAATGAATAGCCTCTGCTATAATTCACCCTGAGCGTCATCATGGATGGCGCAGACGCGTCATTTCTTCCCCCGGCGTAACGCCAAAATACCGTTTGAATTCCCGTGAAAACTGCGACGGGCTTTCATAGCCCACCTTCAGCGCTGCCACGCTGGCTTTCATCCCTTCCTGCATCATCATCAGCCGCGCCTGATGCAGGCGATAGCTTTTGATGTACTGCAAAGGGGAAGTGCTGGTGACGGCCTTAAAGTTATGATGAAAGGCCGAAACGCTCATGTTGGCTTCTGCGGCCAGCTGGTCAACGCTCAGGCTATCGGTGAAATGGTGCTCAATGCGCCGCAGCGCGCGGGCAATCTGGCTGAACTGCGTCTGACGGCTTACTAAAGCCAGCAGCGCCCCACCGCACGGGCCTTGCAGCGCATGGTAGAGAATTTCTCGCACGATATTCGGCCCAAGCACGCGCGCATCACGCGGATGCGCCATCGCATCCAGCAATCGCTCGGTGGCGCACAGCATCTCCTCCGTCAGCTGCGCGGAGTGTATGCCATGATTAAGTGGCTGCGGATGGAAACCGTCATCTTCGCCGATATCGATCAGCAGATCCTGTAGCTGAAGCGCATCCACCCGCAGCGACAGCCCGGCCAGCGGCCGTTCGGCGGTGGCAAAGGTTTCACATTCAAACGGCAGTGGTAACGTCAGCATCAGATATTTGCTGGCATCGTAATGGAATACGCTTTGCCCGAGGTAACCGGTTTTCTCGCCCTGCAGCACAATCACAATCGCTGGCTTATACATTACCGGCTGACGTACCGAGCCGTTCTTGGCATAAAACAGGGTGATACCCGGCACCGGCGTCATGTTGCCCTGCTTAACCAGGCCGGTGACCTGTTGCGCCAGCCGGGCGCAGACGATTTTTCGATCCATGGTGGTTTGCCGCTCGCTGAATGAATAACGCACTTATCATCCCCTGCTGCTCTTTTTTTCTCCAGCCTTTTGGAGGATCGGGCAAGATTCAGGGAGAAATGTGCACTAAACGCCATGCGGCTGGGGCTGTCGCGTCTGCGCCAGCCTTAGCGGAAAGTGGTTTAGCCTACGGCTTGCTCACCTGTCTACTACGCTTAACGTTATCAACCGGTGCCAGCGCACCGTTTAATCCGCTGAACAGGAGATATCATGGCAAATCAACCGATCATCAAACTACACGACGGTAATATGATGCCGCAGCTTGGGCTGGGCGTCTGGCAAGCCAGTATTGATGAAGCACGCAGCGCAGCAGTGAAAGCACTCTCCGTGGGTTATCGCTCCATTGACACTGCCGCCATTTATAAAAATGAGGAAGGTATTGGCCAGGCGCTACAGGAAACCGATGTCGCTCGTGACGAGATCTTCATCACCACCAAATTATGGAATGACGACCAGCTCAATGCGCAGCAGGCGCTGGAAGCCAGCCTGCAAAAACTGCAGCTGGAAAGCGTCGACCTGTATCTGATGCACTGGCCTTGTCCGCAGAAAAACAATTACGTGGCCGCCTGGCAGCAGATGATTGAACTGCAACAGCAGGGGCTAACCAAAAGCATCGGCGTCTGCAATTTTAATGAAGCACATTTGAAACGCCTGATCGATGAAACCGGCATCACTCCGGTCATTAACCAGGTGGAACTGCATCCGCTACTGCAACAGCGCACCCTGCATGCCTGGAACGCCATGCACCAGATTCAGACCGAATCATGGAGCCCGCTGGCACAGGGCGGGCAAGGGGTATTCGACCAGCAGGCGATCAAGAAGCTGGCGAAGAAATACGGCAAATCCCCGGCACAGATTGTGATCCGTTGGCATCTGGACAATGGCCTGGTGGTGATCCCCAAATCGATTACGCCGGCGCGTATTGAAGAGAACGTCAGGGTGTTCGATTTCCGCCTTGAAAAAGCGGAAATCAGCGAACTTGCCGCGCTGGACCAGGGCAAACGGCTCGGCCCTGACCCGGACGAACTGAATTAACTCACGAACGCCGGGCGAGCCAGGCGTTCGCCCGCTGCCAGTCAGCCCGCTTGCAGAGCAGGATTAACCACCAGCTGCCCCGCCACACCGCGATCCGCCATCTCCAGCGTCTGGCTGTAGTAAACAAACGGGAAGTGCTCAGACGATGGCTGAGTAAAGGAGACGAACAGCTCCACTTCGCCATCAACCCATACGGTATCCTTCCAGCCACGATCTTCTGCCATCGGCTGCGCCCCGTTGACGTTTTTGATCAGGAACATCACCCCCTGGATATGGAACGACTGCGGCGTATCGGCGTGGATGACCCAGCGCTCGTAGCTACCCTGCTGCGCCTGCACGTCAATGCGCATCATATCCCACAGCGCACCGTTAATGCCCGGCATCGTGCCCTCCAGGCGGAACTCACGCGTGCGGCTCACCGCGCCTTCAATAAGCTGGTCCGGCAGCAGGCGCATCGGTAAGTTATCCGTAACCAGCGGTAACAGGCCGGTCGGACGCAGAGTCAGCACCAGTGTTGAAGTCAAAATGGAAGATGGCTCAAAGAAGCCGCGCAGACGGTCAACAATGCCGGCCGCTTCGCCGGCGGTGACGGAGACCTCATCACCTTGTGACATATCCACCAGCACTTCGCGCCTTTCGCCCGGGGCCAGCGAAAGCTGTTCCACCGCCACCGGTGCCGGCAGGAACCCCTGATCGCTGGCGATAACATTAAACGGCCGACCGTCGCTCATACGCAGCTGATAGCAGCGCGCATTAGAGGCATTCAGCAGACGCAGCCTTACCCATCCACGCGACACCTCGACATACGGGTTCTGTACGCCGTTGACCAGCAGAATATCGCCAACAAACCCGCCTTTTGCCGACGGCACATATACCGGAGTGGCAAAGTTGTCCAGCCGCTTGTCCTGAATAATCAGCGGGAAATCATCAACGCCGTAGTGATTAGGTATGGGTAAAGACTTACTAACTTCATCTTCCACCAGCCACATGCCAGCCAGCCCGTTATAAACATGCGGCGCCATACGGTTCGGCGTATTGGCGTGATACCAGCAGGTGGCCGCCGCCTGGCGGATGGGCATCACCGGCGCCCAGTCCACGCCCGGTGACATCAGACGCGCGGCACCACCGATCAACGCCCCCGGTACCTGCAGGCCGCTGACCGTCATCGCTACCGGTTCAGTCAGACGATTGCTGTAAATCAGCTTCACATCGTCGCCGTTCCACACGCGCACCGTTGGCCCAAGATAGAGGCCGTTAATTCCCCAGATCGCCGCTTTATTACTGCCGTTGAATGACCAGTGGCTGCGTTGCAGCGTCAGAAACAGCGGCTGGCCACGCCGTGATTCAATCAGTGGAGGAACCGGTAGCGCGTTGATCGCACCGGCGGCACGAGCGCTAAAAGGCAAAGAGGAAGCACAGAGGGCAATGCCAGAGGCTTGAAGAAATTGACGACGACTGAAGGACATACCCACTCCGTAAGCCAAAAATGGGCCACCGTAGTGGCCCTGTTGCTTTTTATCATGCTGCGCGAACGTGCTGCCGCGTGGTAATGCCGTTGACTTTATAACTTGCCTGACGCTTCGCGGGCGGCGACTTCGGCGTTCAGCTCATCCAGCTTCGCCGACATGATTTCGCGACAGTGCGTGGCCAGCTTACGCACCGACTGGTCGGCAAAAGACTGGATTTCGACAGGCGGCAACATTTCAACAATTGCCAGGCCATTATTTAGCCGGTTCAACTTAATTTTACCATGAGTATTGGATACCACTACCGGGATAATCGGCACGCCAGCCGCAACGGCGGCATGGAATGCCCCGGTTTTGAACGGCAGCAGGCCGCGACCACGGCTGCGCGTCCCTTCCGGGAACATCCAGAAAGAGATTTTCTTCTTTCTGAACTGTTCGACCAGCTCACCGATGGTGCCATGCGCTTTGGTACGGTTTCCCCTGTCGATAAGCAGATTGCCGGTCAGCCAGTAGAGCAGCCCAAAGAACGGCACCCAAAGCAGGCTGGTTTTGCCGACGGTCACGGTGGTTGGCTGCACAATGGCAGCGGCGGTGACCATGTCATAATTATTCTGGTGGTTGCAGATATAAATCGCATTCGGGTAGTTTTCAGCCCCTGCAGGCTTGCGCAGTTCAACCTTAAGGCCAAATACCGGAGCAAGACGACCAAACAGGTGTCCAAAAGTCGCTACATGGCGTGGATTGCGCGGACTGAACAGACAGTAAATACAACCCAGGACACACACCAGTATCGAGTAAACCACTACCACTATGGAACGTAACAGAGCAAGCATCACAACCTCGTTATCTCTTATCTTCGTCATCGTTCAGGCAGCACGGGCATCAGCGGATTACGCTCTTCAAATTACTGACGCCCGGCCCCAACGATACAGCGACCCACTTTCTTAAAAAGAAGAAATCATTTCATTCCGTCAGCTGACTGAGTGACTCGTCAGATAAAACTCAGGATCACTCCCCGCTACCCTCCGTGACGGCTGCACGCGGCGTACCTTCGACATCAACCCGGTCAATACGCTGTAAGCCACGCGGCAACAGGGTGCCACGGCGGCCGCGATCGGCACGGAATTTTTGCAAATCAGCGGCTTTGAGCGTTAGCTTACGTTTGCCCACATACAGGGTGATCGCGTTTTCCGGCGTCAGCAGCAGCAGCCAGGCCAGTTTATCTTCACCTGAAGCCGCCTCCGCAGAGGGGATAGAGATAATCTTGTTACCCTTGCCTTTCGACAGCTGCGGCAGATCGCCGACCGGGAACATCAGCATACGGCCAGCGGCGGTGATCGCCAGCAGCAAATCGTCGTTGCGGTGAATAGCTAAAGGTGCCATCACCCTGGCATTTGACGGCAGTGTTAACAGCGCTTTGCCAGCGCGATTACGTGACACCAGATCGCTAAAGGTGCAGACGAAACCATAACCGGCATCAGATGCCATCAGCAGTTTCTGCGTGTCATCCGCCATCAGCACCTGTTCCACCACCGCCCCCGGCGGCGGGGTCAGTTTGCCGGTAAGCGGCTCACCCTGGCCGCGCGCTGACGGTAGCGTCACCGGGTCAAGCGCGTAGCTGCGGCCGGTAGAATCAATAAAGACGACCGGCTGATTGCTCTTGCCGCGCGCCGCACCGAGGAAACTGTCTCCGGCTTTGTAACTGAGGCCGGCCGGATCAATATCATGGCCTTTGGCGCTGCGTACCCAGCCGCTCTGCGACAGTACGATGGTCACCGGTTCTGACGGCATCAGCTCATGCTCACCGATCGCTTTTGCTTCCTCACGCTCACGCAGCGGTGAGCGGCGCTCATCGCCGTAAGCATCGCTGTCGGCCTGTAATTCTTTCTTCAGCAGGGTATTCAACTTGCGTTCGGAACCCAGAAGCCCCTCCAGATGCGCGCGCTCTTTTTCCAGTTCGTCCTGTTCGCCACGGATCTTCATCTCTTCCAGCTTGGCAAGATGGCGCAGTTTCAGCTCAAGGATAGCTTCTGCCTGGATTTCTGAGATATCAAAGCGCGACATCAGCACCGGCTTAGGTTCATCCTCGGCGCGGATAATCTCAATCACTTCGTCAATATTGAGGAAGGCCACCAGCAAACCGGCGAGGATATGCAGGCGCTTGAGCACTTTTTCCAGACGATGATTCAGACGGCGCCGCACGGTATCGCGACGGAATACCAACCACTCGGTGAGGATCTCCAGCAGGTTTTTTACCGCCGGACGGTTGTTCAGCCCGATCATATTCAGGTTAATACGGTAGCTGCGCTCCAGGTCGGTGGTGGCAAACAGGTGGTTCATTACCTGCTCCATATCCACGCGCTGAGATCGCGGAACAATCACCAGCCGCGTCGGGTTCTCATGATTGGACTCATCACGCAGATCTTCGACCATTGGCAGCTTTTTATTGCGCATCTGTGCGGCAATCTGTTCCAGCACGCGTGCGCCGGAAACCTGGTGCGGCAGCGCGGTGATCACCACGTCGCCCTCTTCCTTCTTCCACACCGCACGCATACGCACCGAACCGCGCCCGTTCTGATAGATTTTGCGGATTTCATTACGCGGCGTGATGATCTCCGCTTCGGTCGGATAATCCGGCCCCTGCACGATATCCAGCAGTTCATCCAGGGACGTTGTCGGGCTGTCGATCAGCGTGATGGCGGCTTTAGCCACTTCTCTGAGGTTGTGCGGTGGAATGTCGGTGGCCATGCCAACGGCAATACCGGTGGTGCCGTTCAGCAAGATGTTAGGCAGGCGCGCCGGCAGCATCGACGGCTCCTGCATGGTGCCGTCAAAGTTCGGCACGTAGTCAACGGTGCCCTGGCCCAGCTCGCCCAGCAATACTTCGGCATATTTTGACAGGCGCGACTCGGTGTAACGCATCGCCGCAAAGGATTTGGGATCGTCCGGCGCCCCCCAGTTCCCCTGGCCATCGACCAGCGGATAACGGTAGGAAAACGGCTGCGCCATTAATACCATCGCTTCATAACAGGCGCTGTCGCCGTGCGGATGATATTTACCCAACACATCACCAACGGTACGCGCCGATTTTTTAAACTTAGCGGTGTTGCTTAGCCCCAGTTCCGACATCGCATAAACGATGCGTCGTTGTACCGGTTTCAGTCCATCGCCAATATAAGGCAGCGCACGATCCATGATGACGTACATGGAGTAGTTAAGGTAAGCATTTTCAGTAAATTTATGCAGGGCGAGACGCTCTGCACCATCCTGCGTCAGGTCACTCATTCTCTTCTTTTCCTCATATCGCGGCGCGTTCAGGGCCAGCACCGCCACAGCGGTAAGTTTGGCGAGGATAGTACCTTATCTGGTGAGGGTCTGTCACAGAGATCGGTGGCTAAGCGGAGCTGCCTGCAACGAATTGTATCATGCAGCGTTAAACGGGATTTACCTGAGCAGTAATTAACTGAATAACTCAAAAACGGGGGGAGCATCATTGCCTGAAGGTGTCATTAGCGACGGCCCGGCATTGCGCTCCGGGCTTTACGTTTATCCCTTTGTCGCTAACCACTGCCCCACTATCTGCTGGTATTCACCGTTGGCTTGACCCAGATGTAGCCACTGATCAACGTACATCTTCCAGCTGATATCATCCCTCGGCAACATCCACGCCTTCTCGCCGTACTGCAACGGTTTTTCCGCATTGATGGCGCACAGCTGCGGGTAGCGTTTCTGCTGATAAAGCGCTTCAGAGGCGTCGGTTATCATCACATCCGCCTTTTTGTCCACCAATTGCTGGAAGATAGTCACGTTATCGTGGAACAGCGTCAGCTTAGCCTGCGGCAGAAAAGCATGGGCAAAAGCCTCATTGGTGCCGCCCGCCGGTTCGATCAGCCGCACCGCCGGCTTATTCAGCTGTTTAATGGTGCGGTACTTATTTTTGTCCGCACAGCGCACCAGCGGAATTTTGCCATCGCTATCCAGAGGGCTGGCAAACCATGCGGTCTGCTGGCGCTTCAGGGTGACCGATACCCCTCCCAGCGCGATATCGCACTGTTTACCTGTAAAGTCCGCAGTCAGCGTTTTCCATGTGGTTGCCACCCATTTCACCTCCGCTCCCAGCGTTTTCGCCAGCGACTGCGCCAGTGAAATATCAATACCTTCATAGCCGCCATCCGGGCGCAGATAAGTATAGGGTTTATAGTCCCCGGTGGTGCAAACGGTCAGGGTTTTACTCTGCATCACCCGATCGAGATGCGATTGCGCACTGGCGCTACCGGCCAGCAGCAGCAGGGCCACAGCCCCAGGTTTTATCATCATTTTTATTCTCTCGTTACTCATGGCATCGCCACGGATTGGTGCCCGAAACGCCATACTACTTTGATTGTAGGGTCATTTCATTCCCGGAGCGGCCCGCCAGACTCGCATTTATTGCCCATAGTTGCGAGAAATTCACCAAACGGATTTTTATCATTGATGGCGGTAAAGCTTTTGCCCATTCTGAAGGCGAGCTGAACTATACCATGACAAACGTTGCCGCCAGTTTTCAACGTGACTCCTGTCAACGTGGTTGATAACGCTACCAGCCAGGTGATGAAGTTGGGTATTGCCTCGCCGTCGATTCCCTTATTTATCAGATGGCTGGCTGATAATGGGAGAACACTGGACGCTGAAAAAAATGTATCGATAAAGCCTTTAGCGCAGCCCATGGCAAACTCTACGTCAGCAAAGGCCATAGCCGCGCCGATGCAGCAAAAAATATGGCTCCGGCGAAAGTTAAAGGGTAAAGCCTCTGTGACGTCACTAACCCGGAAAGCACCTTCACACGCTTTCACCGACCGACAACAGTTCTTTGCAGGCGTGGGAGTCGATGGCGACCCCCTGCATGTTCATAAAGCCCATCGGTTCCGTGGCATGAGCGGCTTGCCTGTTTTCATCGATAACGGTGGGTTCAACCTGCAAGATGTTGCCAGTGATATTGCACGCTACCGGACGCATCTGAGCGATATCTTTGCTAAATTGTCTGACTGGCCCACAGGCTAAATTGTCTGACTGGCCCACAGAAAGAAGAACACCGTATGCTGACCGTTATCGCTGAAATTTGCCTTAAGCCAGGCCGCCGTTACGCCGTTTTGCAGGTGATGGAGAGCTAATCCTTGTCGTGCTGGCGGAAGAAGGTTGCGGGAGCTACCGGACATCGATCATAAGGCACAGATCCCCCAGGAAAGAACACTCCCCGGATCCTGTCTTTAAGGTGGAACAATGGGATTCTCTGCGTCACCTTGAACAACATTAGCAGGCACAACACATGGAAAATCAACGTATTGCGATCAAGAATGATGTGGCTGACATGAAGCTATTTGTGCCGGGATCCGCAACGCAACAGCACCGGGCGTCAGTATGAAGGGCGGTACGCATCGCGGAACGGCTTTTTTACAGATGAAACCCGTGTATCTCGCCTGATAACAACCTTTCGATTTACCTTTTGTGAAGCGTGAGCGGTGCTTCTGCCAAAGCATTTCCAGGATGAAATGGGGAGCTGATTAGAATATTCGGATAAATTTTGGCTAAGCCGCTGCCTGATATCACCCGATAAACATCACTGAATAATACCTTCGCGCATATTAAATTCATTCCTCAATCTTGCTAAAAAAAATAACGCAAACCCTTCAATGAGCGTTATTTAAACTAACCTTTGTCAGATACTCGTCACCATGCCAGTAAAAGTACGCTTTTTTCACCGTGATTTTTTAACCGCAATTGGGGATATTACTCTGTCTCAACCCTGTAGATTTATTTGAGGAATTTTGTTAATGATATTAAAAATACTTTCCAGTAATACTTAATTACGAAATGACGTTCTTTCGCTTCCGCTAAAATCCAGTTTTCTCGTTAAGACAGGTGATTACCCTTGCTCTACAGGAGAAAGTGACATCGCGTTGCTGTTAATCTTAGCATTCACCGAAAAGGAGTTAATCAATAATCAGGCGATTAGTGATGCAGGCACCTGGCAGCACTCAGTCATTTTGCCATGGATTATCGAAGTGTGATCGGGCGTTATCACCGGCTGATGGGTGTCAGATATTACCCATCATAATGATAATGGCGTTTGTCAGGCATCGCTGATTCGACACAGCCCCGCAGCAAAAGCGCATCTGGCATCGCCTGGGAGCACTGGCAAATCTATACCCAGACGCACTGAGATAACGTTCATAATCACCGGTAAACCCTGATAAACTCAAAACCCAAACAGCTTCCCAGAAAAAAGTGGGAAGTTTACTTTCGCTTGCCGGGACCGTCAGGTCATCTCACCCTGAATTGAGCTAAAGCACAGGTGATTTGCTTTTATGACAGAAAAGAATCTGGCAGTCATAAGTGGCCGGACTGAAAACGGCAGGCGAGAGTCCTGACAATTTTTATTATTGTGACACAGCCCCTGATAATGATGAAAAAATCGCCACGCATACTTTACAAAATTTAACGTATAAATAAATAATGAATAGTTCTTCTGCACTTTATTATTTTTTGCACTGGCATCTTGTTAGAAAATTCTGATCGAGGAAATTGCATAAATATGGACATGGTAAAACACAGATGGCTGGTGCTTGCTGTTGTTTCAATCGCACTTCTGCTGGTAGCGATCGATATGACCGTTTTGTATATCACCCTGCCAACTCTCACACACGAACTGAAAGCGTCCACCAATGAAAAGTTGTGGATCGTCAATATGTATCCGCTGATTGTGGCTGGCCTGTTGTTAGGAGCGGGTACGCTGGGGGACAAAATAGGTCATCAGCGTCTGTTTATCAGCGGATTACTTATTTTTGGTACGGCGTCATTGTTAGCGGCATTTTCTCCCACGGCCGCTGTTCTTATTTTTGCTCGTGGCCTGCTTGGAATCGGAGCGGCGGCGATGATGCCCGCAACGTTAGCCATCATCAGCTTATCGTTTAAAGATGAGAAAGAACGCTCTATTGCCATCGGCATATGGGCTGCGGTGGCTTCAGGAGGCGCTGCGGCGGGTCCCCTGCTTGGTGGTGCATTACTGGAATATTTTTGGTGGGGATCGGTATTTCTGATTAACGTTCCAATCGTCCTGGTGGCGTGTCTTTTATCGAAATGGCTAATCAAGAATGTGCCCAATGATTCTGCCCAGCCCTGGGATTTCGTTGCATCGCTGCAAATTATGGTGGTGCTGATCAGTTTTGCTTACATGATCAAAGAGTTCGCCAAGCCGCAACCCTCCTATCTGGCTGCCGCAATGGCCCTGGTTATATGTATCTGCTTTTCAATGCTATTTTCCCGAAGGCAGCGTGCCAGTGCCTATCCGCTGATTGATATGCAAGTCTTTCGCACCCCGGCCTTTTTTTCAGCCGTGCTGTCGGGGATCGTGGTAGCAGGATGTCTGATGGGCATCAACCTGGTTCTGAGCCAGAGACTTCAGCTGGTTCTGGGGTTCACTCCATTGCAAACCGGACTGTACTTCCTGCCGTTGTCATTGGGCGCTGTCGTCGGTAGCCCGCTGAGTGGCTGGATTTTGCCACGTTTTCGCAGCGGTCAGTTTCTGGCGGCAACACTGACATTATATGCCATCGGTATCGCTTTCTTTATGTTCAGCTTCTCTTTCTCACTCTATTTCCAGCTACCGTGCTTATTTTTACTTGGGGCTTGCGTAGGTGCAGGCATGACAGCGGCCTCAAATACCATCATGGCGGCGGCACCGCCAGAGCGCGCCGGCATGGCTGCCTCAATCGAAGAAATTTCATACGAATTGGGCGGTGGTTTGGGTATTGCAATAATGGGCAGCCTGATGACGGTCATTTACAGCCGAACGCTGGTCGTCCCTGCAGAAACAACGCGTCCCGCGCTGGCAAAGGACGGCATCGACAGCGCTATTTTGCTCGCAGAACAGATGCACGGATCGGCAAGTCAGGCCTTGATAACCAATGCACGGCTGGCTTTTGAAAACTCAGTTTTCTCGGTAATGATCGCAGCCATCGTCCTCCTGTTACTGACGGCGCTACTTGTACGCTTCAACTGTCGTAGTCACGATCCTGACGTAGAGCTTTGATGCATCCTTTGCCCGACAGGTACGGGATGCACGCTATGCCCTGCTTCAGTCTTTGTGTTTTAGAGGCTTAGCGGTCAGCAGCGGGGAATTAACCAGCGGTCTTGCTTTGTAGCTGTGATTGTAAAAGAAATAGTGGCTTATAAAGAGGGAATCTTATGCGCCTGTTTTTGGGACAGTTATACGACATCAGCACGACCAGGCAACCTGACAAGCTTTGTGTTGGTGACGTGCTGGTACCCAGTGTTCGGCTGAATGCAGACGCGCTGGATTGCGCCGTAAATTTTCTTCTGCATAAGTTTTCAATCTTGCGCGCTTCATTCCTTTATCAGAATGACGAACTGAGCATGCATTTCTGCCACCCTCAAGAACTGCCAGCAGGTCGCGTCTTTCAAGTGTACCCGGCAGCGCAAGGCGCGTTGCCCCTGCGCCAGCAGTTAATCTCCTGCATCGATAAAGTACGAGCGTCAATGTCTTTGGATAGCGCGCCGCTTTTGCGTTATTGCCTGTTCGATGCCGAATGCGCACATGCACAACGGCTGCTTATCCTATTCAACCATTTGGTCTGTGATGGTATTTCCAGCCGCATTCTTTGGCGTGAACTTTCTGCTGCCTATCAATCGCTGTTGGCTGGAGATCCTCTGCTATTCAGGCCCTGTACAACCTACATGGATTTTGCTCAGGAGCTTATCGGCAGGCGCGATCGGTTAGACGACCGGTTATCTTCTGCCATCCCTGTTGCACCCGGTTGTGACTTATTGGACCAGCTCACCCACGGCCAGGCCTGCACCGCTACATTAGCTGAAGTGGTTCACAGAGAGATCTCGATTGGCGGAGCTGACCTGTCAGCCTTACGCGCCCGTGCCGCAGCAGCGGGGGTGGCCTTATCCGTTTTTTTGCTGGCGTGCTGGATAAATACCCTGTCCAGGGTTCAGAGCACTGGAACAGTCACTCTGCTGATGTGGGTCAGTCCTCACTTTATCGGTGACTGGTCGACGCCAGTTAGCGATTTGGTTGGCTCGGTATCCTTTCCGTTACCCGTTGTGTTTTCCCTGAACGAACGCCGCACCTTGACAGACACTGTTAAGACGGTCAGCGAAGAGTTGCAGAGGGGGCTGTTAAACGCGGAAGACTTCGCCGCACGCTATTTCGCCGGCAGGACGCAGTCAGGCTTACCTGTATTGCCCTCCATCGGTTTCAATTTCGTCTCCGATCAACGCCTGAGCCCTTTATTGATTGGTTACGAACTGGCACCTGAAGGGATCCGCATTGAACGCTTGCCTCAGGAGCTATTCGACCTGGCACTGGGGATGGAGATCGAACTCTGCGGGCAGCAGATGCACGTTTCATTGAGTGCCACGCCTTTTATTGCCGGGCAGTTATCCCTCGATGAGCTGCTGCAAAACCTGCTGGCTCGGTTTGAGTAAACGTTCTGCGAACTTGAAATTTGCCTGAGCAAATGGGCTACCCGGTGCATGAAGCATCACACGTTGCAAAAAAGGAATGGAGCATGAATGTGCAAAGGGAATATGCAGGTGTTTTGGCACTGATTCTTGAACAACTGGCTGTGGTCTCGGGTGTGCCGGAGGTTGATGAAGATGAGCGCCTGGGAAATATAGCGTTAGACTCGGTCAAGATAATTCATCTGGTGGCGAGCCTTGGCTTACATTTAGGGGTCGAGCTGGATCCCACATTATTCTGGACCTGTCCCACCCCCGCTGAACTGGCGCGGCATATAGCGGGAAACACAGCGGAGCAACCGGTCGAGATGCAGGAGCCTGAAGGAAAGGGCATCACGGCAGAACCGCTGGCAATCACCGGGTTGGCTTGCCGTTTCCCCGGCGCCAGGGATGCTAATGCCTACTGGGATCTTTTGATCGGCGGTAAAGGTGCTGTCGCCACCGCGGATGCCGCGCACTTTCAAGAAATTCCCGACAGCCCATGGCACATCGACCCGAACGAGATCGCCGGGTTCCTTGACGAGGTATCCGCATTTGATTTTGAGCAATTCGGTATCAGTGCCCATGAAGCTTCCTGTATGGATCCGCAGCAAAGGGTGCTGCTGGAGCTGAGTTGGGCGGCTATCGAGCAGGCAGGTATCAGCCCCAAAAAAATCAAAGGGCAACGAGTCGGCGTCTATGTCGGAGCAATGTGGTGTGACTTCGCCCATCATGTTGTGCCGGACAAGATGACTGCGCAGAGCGCCACCGGCATGGATACCAGCATTTTGTCGGCTCGGCTCTCCTTCGTACTGGGCTTAACTGGGCCCAGTCTTACCGTCAACACCGCGTGTTCATCCTCTCTGGTTGCGCTGCATCTGGCTTGCCAGGCCATCAGAAATAACGACTGTGATTTCGCCATCGTCGCTGGCGTCAATCTGCTGCTGGCTGCTCAGAGTTTTGCCGCCATGCGACGTTTTGGCGGGCTGTCGGAAACGGGTCTCTGCCGTACCTTCGACGCCGCTGCCGACGGTTACATCAGAGCCGAAGGCTGCGGTGTCGTGGTGGTACGTCCCCTGTCCCGGGTGCTACAAGATGCGGGGCCAGTCTGGGGGATCATCAGATCCTCGGTCGTCAATAACAACGGCTATCACGCCAGCCTGACCGCGCCTTCGGTCATAGCCCAGCAGCAGCTACTGCGCGCAGCCTTAGTTCAGGCCAAACTACAGCCCTCTGACATCCAGTATGTGGAAGCCCACGGCACAGGAACGGCAATGGGGGACCCGATTGAGGTCTCGGCAATTTCAGCAGCTTACTGCCAGGGCGCAGCGCGCAGCCAGCCCCTGTTAATTGGTTCGGTGAAAACCCATATTGGGCATAGCGAAGCGGCAGCCGGCATGGCAGGTTTGATCAAAGTGTTACTTGCCATGCGTTACCGTATCATTCCTGCTCACCTGAATTATCAAACGCCAAACCCGTCTATTAACTGGCAAAAGCTCGGGCTGCAACTGGTTACCGGGGCGTTGCCCTGGGAAACCGCTAATCCTGTAGCCGGGGTAAGCTCCTTCGGGTTCGGCGGCACCAACGCCCATATCATCGTTAGCGAGACCTGGCATTGCAGGTCTTTCAAGGGCGTCAACAGCGCAGCCAGCAAGCTGATGGCTGATAAATCGGATTTTGCTTCGTTAGCGCACAGCGAGGACGGCCGGGCGCTGCTGATATTTTCCGGACAAGGTGCACACTGGCAAGGCATGGGCAGAAGTTACGCGCGTTTACACCCACAGTTTCGGAAAACCGTCGCGCAATGCGATCGCTGCATCCAACAGCTCAGGGGATGGTCACTGGCTGAGCGGCTGTATGACGAGCGGGAAACCTTCGCCGATGTACGCGTTGCCTGGCCCTGCCACCTGGTGATGCAGTTAGCCATCAGTGATGTCTGGTTGGCCAACGGCCTGCAACCGGGCGGTGTGATCGGCCATAGCATCGGGGAAATCGCGGCGGCGCATGTTGCCGGTTTGATCAGTCGGGAAGACGCTTTGCACATTATTCTGGCGCAGGCTGAATGGGCTCACCGGCATCCTGGCTCCATGGCGCTGGTGAAGCTTGACTGGGCTGCAGCGCAGACGCTGCTGGAACAACAGCAAAGCAGCGCCTGCTGTGCCATACAGCATGACGAGAATGCGACCGTTATAACAGGCAGTGTACAGGCTCTGCGCGACATTGAGTCACATTGCCAGCGCAAGGATATTTCTTTTAAGTGGGTGAACACCGCCGTGAGTGTGCACAGGCAGATCGGCGATGACGATCGTCAGCAGTTGATTGCATTGTTAGGCGATTTGCCGGGTTCAGCCGCGCTCCTGCCCTTTTATTCAGGCATATATGGTGGTGAATTGCTGGGGCGTTTGCCCGCGGATTACTGGAGTGACACCATCGGTCGTCCCCTGTATTGGTTTGACGCGTTGCGACAGGCCGTAAGCGACAGTGACGGCCCTCTGGTCGAAGTGGCTCCGCATTCCGTTCTTAGCAGTAGCATAAATAATCTGCTGATAAAGCTGGGGAGCCGGCGTGAGGTGCTGTTCAATGGCCACAGAAGCCAGCCCGAAGGGTCATCCCTGCCTCGCGCATTACAGCGCTATCCCCACGACGATCCATGGCATGGTCTGCATTTGCTGTTGTTATCAGGCCACTCGGTTGAGGCATTAAGCAGCCGCTGTGTGAGCATTGCCCGGTGGCTGGATGGCAAAAACGCCCCCGGTTTGCGTGATTGCGCCAGGGCACTGGTTCACTGCACCGATGATTACCGCTATCGCGTTGCGCTGATCGTCAGCAGCCACAAAGAGGCTGTGGCGCAACTGCTGGATATTGCCCATCGGGCAGGATCCGTCGCCAGTAACGCCGATAACATCATTCCGTCTTCATTGGTTATTACCGACCAGGCTCCGTTCGATGAACAGATGTGTAGCTGGCTCAGGCGCTTCAAGACGTTCTGCATTAGCTATTCTTGCGTGATGCTGGCCGGGCAGGATCGACAGATCGCATCGCCAATGCTTGAGGCCGCAGCTCAACAGTTGGGCTGCGTTGCCCTGTTGGCTGAATGGGGGGTGAGCTTCGACCATTATGACGCGACAGACCATGCCTGCTGTATTGCCGAACTGATCGAGCGCCGGGTGACTCGCAACGAATTTATCAGCGCCGTTGCGTCATCGAACAGGGTTCACGCGCGTCCTGTAGTCGCTGGCGACAGGCATAGTGTTCATATATCACTGCCCTCGCCAGGCCAACATGCCTCTTGTGCAGATCAAACTCCGCTTCCGGCGCGTGCTTTTCTTGAACTCGTCAGCCGTTGTTACCTCGCGGGTAAATCTGTTGACCACATTCCGGGAGGGGCTCATCCGCCGCTGACGCTACCGGCAATGTTCTACCGGAGTGCCGGGTTGCCGCCATCCGCTGAGACCCACGCGATAACTGCGCAAAAGCCGGTGATGGCCTATCGGCTTGTCTGGCAGAAAAAAAGTGCTTTCAGCACGTCTCACTCTGCACAACAACTGTTGGTGTTCGCGCAACCCGGCGTACAGGCACAGCTACAAGCGCGGCACCCTTTTTCCAACGCGGCCTGGTGCAGTCTGAGCGGCGGCCCGTTAGAGGATAACGCAGCCGTTAGCGAGGCTGCACACCGGGACGCAGCGGATTTCGCCGCGTTGTTCGCCGGGCGCTCAATAGAAACCGTTGTCTTTATCTGGGGGGATAGCCACCCGCTCGTCGGCGAGGACCCGAGCCTGAACAGCGCCCTGATGCTTTTGCAGTATATCCAGTCGATGCCCGGCGGGCGTCCGACATTGCTGTTCGTTACGCTTGGCGCGCAAGCCGTGACGGACAGCAAAGTATACAGCCCCAACGCGGCGATGGCCTGGGGGCTGATCCGCACGGCACAGCGGGAGTTGGCCGATGTTCAATGCTTATTAGTTGACATCGATCCGCCGGGCGCGGCAGGTGCACTGAGTGAATATGCCATTGATGCGTTATGTATGAGCCTGGGTGCGAAACGGGATCAAAGCGCCTGGCGCGCAGGGCAGCTGTTCTCGCCAGGGCTGGTTGAGTTGACCGATGTCACACCCGCGTCTCCACTTGCTGGCCCCCCCCCACCAGGCTTTCATTTGATCACCGGTGGATTGGGTGCGTTGGGGCTGGAGCTATTGCAGGCACTGTTCAACCGCGGTGAGCGGCGGTTCGTTCTGCTGGGACGCACGCTGCCAGAGCATACTGACCGCGTTATCGTTGATCTGCGCGAAGCGGGAGCGGACATTCTGCTGCACAGCTGTGACGTCACCTGTCTCGAAAGCTTGCATACCCTCGTGCGGCAAAGTGCCCACCTTCTGGGGCCACTGACAGCAATCACCCATGCGGCTGGCGTTTTACAAGCCGACTCTCTGGCGACCGTTTCCCAGGTGGATTTTGCCGCCGGCCTGGCAGCCAAAAAAATTGGCGCGCTGAATTTGCATATTATCAGCGCCGAGTGGCCGCTGAAGCGTTTTGTGCTGGTGTCTTCAGTGTCGTCGCTATTCGGATTTCCACAGTTTGCTTCTTATGCGGTGGCAAACGCCTACCTTGACGGCCTTATTGGCTACCGTCAGACGCATGGGCTGCCAGCCTTAGGCGTGTGTTATGGCCCGTTCCTCGGCAAGGGGTTACTGGAAAAACAGCATCCGGCGATGGATTTCCCACGGCTGGCAAAAATAAGCATCTCTGAAGGGCTGGAGGCGTTAAGCGCTTGCTCCAGTGTCCAGGGCGTATTGGCGATCATGCGCTACAGCGGACCGCTGGCACTGGGCAGGAGCGTTTGTACACCAGCAGCTGAACGGCCGCAATACGCGTTACAGGAGCGTCACGCCCGGCTGTGTGCGGTCATCCGGCGGGGTGTTGCCACGCTGTTGCAGCAGCCCGGGCAGCAGATACCGCTGGATACCCCACTTAGCGAACTGGGGGTCAGTTCGTTACTCGGGGTAGAGGTTCGCAACCGGCTACAGAGTGAATTATCAGTGAGAATGCCAGCCACCGTGCTGTGGAATTACCCCACCGTTTCTTCTCTTGCCAGTTATCTGGAAACTCTGCTGTGGCCTGAGTGCGCCACGCCTTACCCCACTGCCCATCCTGTGCAAACCAATCCGCTGGTGGGTGCAATCGACGATAGCGAAGAGGCATTGATGGCACAGTTGCTGGATGAACTGGCCATTATCAAAAGCACATATATCTAAATTGGGAGAGTACTGATGGATCAGAAATCTCATGAGGCTTCGGCTGTTAAGCAGGCTTTGGTTGCCGTACGTGAACTCAGGCAAGCTCTCGATCGGCAGACCAGAGAACCCATCGCCATTATCGGTACAGGTTGCCGTGTCCCCGGTGCCAGTTCACCGCAAGCTTTCTGGACGCTGTTGCTGGAGAAGCGGGATGCCATTGTGCCAATACCCGCGTCACGCTGGAGTAGTGATGATATCTACGATGCCGACCCGCTTGTTGAGGGCAAAGTCGCCACGCGCTGGGCCGGGATTATTGATGCGCAGTCATTCGATGCCGGATTTTTCGGAATCGGTGCCGAAGAGGCGCTTCACATGGATCCGCAGCAGCGGGTCTTCCTTGAGGTGGCCTGGGAGGCGCTGGAGCAGGCGGGCGTAACCCGGGAACAACTTCGCGGAAGTCGTACCGGCGTATTTGCCGGCGTTGTCAACTACAACGACGGTTATGCGCGACAGCTGTTTAAGGATCTTAAACGTGTCAATGCATTTAGTGGACCGGGTGTGTCTAACAGCGTGCTGGCCGGGCGCCTGGCCTACCTCTTCGACCTCAGGGGTCCCTGCCTTGCCATCGACACCGCCTGCTCGTCATCCCTGGTGGCTGTTCATCAGGCTTGTCAAAGCCTGCGCCTCAGGGAGTGTGATCAAGCTATTGCCGGTGGCGTCAATATCATTCTGGGTCCGCAGTTTTCCGTAGCCACCTCAAGGATGCATTTGATGGCGCCAGATGGTCGCTGCAAGCCGTTCGACGATCGCGCCGATGGCATTGTGCGGAGCGATGGTTGTGGCGTTGTCATTCTGAAACGGCTCAGTGATGCACTGCGCGATCATGATCCCGTTCAGGCACTGATTCACGGGTCAGCCGTCAACCAGGACGGTAAAACCAACGGGATGGCAGCCCCCAATGGCCATGCTCAGGAGGCGCTTATGCGGCAAGCGTTGGCTCAGGCCAGGCTGGGCGTGGACGACCTTGGCTATGTGGAGGCGCATGGTACGGGCACCCGGCTAGGCGACCCGATAGAAGTGGCCGCTCTGGACCGTGTGCTGGCGACCCGACTCAGTACGTACACCTGTCAGGTTGGTTCAGTCAAAGCGAACATCGGGCACTGCGAAGCTGCCGCTGGCATCATTTCATTGATCAAAGTGGTTCTGTGTCTGCAACACCGTTACATTCCCGGCCAGTTGCATCTGGATAATCTAAACCAGCATATGGAGTTTGATGAGAAACGCATCGCTTTCCCGCGTGATGCCATCCCCTGGCCGGACAGCGAAGAAGGCGGTCGGTATGCGGCCGTCAGCGCTTTCGGCTGGTCAGGAACCAATGCACAGGTGATCGTTGGCTCTGCTCCGATAAGCGCGCACTGCCTGAGTTCCGCGGATTTGTCGAAGATCGTACCCGTGTCGGGGGCGACAGCCGCAGAGTTGCATGATGCCGTCGGGCAGTTGGAAATGAGCCTGGCTCAAATGCCTGCTGACCAGGCTTTACAGTTGGATATCTCAAGCCTGGTGGAGCGCGCAAAATCGAGCCGCTGGCGTAAGGCCTTTGTCGCCGACAGTGCCGGGCAGCTGCTTGAGTCGTTAAGGCGATGGAAAGCAGAGGACGAACCCGCCTCTAACGTCAGACGTAGCCTGGCGGTGGTGTTTTCCGGGCAGGGAGCGCAGTGGCCGGGCATGGTGGATGAGCTGTTGCAGCAGGAACCCGCGTTCAGTGCCAGTATGCAACGCTGTGAGGATATCATCCGGCAGGTTGCAGGCTGGTCACTGATTGACACCATCGCCCGGCAAACCGCTGCGGATCTCAGTCGTACCGAGCTGGCCCAACCTTGTATCGTGGCAATTCAGGTTTCGCTGTTCGAGATGCTCAAAGCATGGGGTGTACAGCCCACGGCGGTAATGGGGCATAGCGTGGGAGAGTTTTCCGCTGCCTGCTGCGCGGGAATAATTGATCTGAGAGCAACGCTGACGGCCGTGATCCATCGCGGCCGTTGTATGGAGGCGCTGCGCGATCGAGGGTGTATGTACGCAGTCCTGGCCTCGGAACAGCAGGTACGTGACCTGTTGGGCGAGCGTCAGGACGCCACGATATCAGCGATCAACAGCCCTGCCACCGTCATCATTTCCGTCACCGCTGAGGGAGCCGACGCGTTACTCGCGGCGTTCGCGGCGGCAGAGCTGGAGCTGATCTCTGTCAACGCCCATTACCCTTTCCATTGCCCGTTGATGCAAGATCTGGCATCTGAGCTTAAAGAGGGGTTCACCCCTCTGCAACATCGGCCTGCCACCCTGACCTTTGTTTCTTCCAGTACCGGCCTGCCGGTGTATCAGGATGTGCCAGATGCCGATTACTGGGTACAAAACGCCGTGCAGCCCGTGCGGTTTGAACAGGCGGTCGTCAGCCTGGCTGACCTGGGGGTTGATGCCTTTGTCGAGGTCGGGCCTCATAGCTCACTCATACAGCATATCAAGGGGTCGCTTACCCGACATACGCCGCCTGTACGGGCGATGGCAACGCTTAACAAAACTTGCCCCCTCGCCCGGAGCCTGGAACAGCTGAAGGTCGGACTGTATGAAGTGGGTCAGAATTTGCTACCCGCAGCTTTCGGCCAGCAAGTTAAGCGCCTGTGGCAGCACCAGAACTTCAGCTTGCCGCCGTTTGTGCTGCCAGCACAGGAAGGCCATGGCCATTTAATGGGCAGGTTGGCTAAAGGCATGTCTCGTCTCGCCTTGCGTGCAGAGTGGGGAGTCGGTTCCAGTCCGTTACTGGGCGATCACTGCATGTTCGACAGTGTGGTGGTGCCGGGAGCCGTTCACCTGTGCGTACTCCTGAGCCACGGGATCAAAGACATCGGCATGCGTTCACCGCAGTTAAATGATGTCTCGTTTATACGGCCACTTCTGATGGCCCATGAAGATTCCACGGCAATCAATATTGAGCTAGACCATCAGATGCCGCTGAAAAGCGCCTACGACTTCTCTGTCAGCATCGAGCCGGGTGAATCCCAAGATCTGCTGTCAACGGGTTCGTTGGTTGAAGCTTCCGCCCCCCCGATCGACATCGACCTGACACATATGCACCGCGAAATAGCACAAGCCGCCGAACTTGATGTGCCGGCTTTTTACGCCAGAGCGCGATCGGCGGGTCTGCAGCTGGGGGCCAGGTTCCGCAAAATCCGTCAGATGTGGCTGGCGCGAAATCAACGACGACTGTTTCTGCTGCTTGAAGCGGCCTGTGCCTCGCAGACAGATGGCCTGGTGTTCGCGCCGGGCGTACTGGACTCCTGCTTTCAGGCGCTGTTCGCCGGCTACTGGCAGCAGTTACCTGAAACCGATCTGTTTATTCCCTTATCGATCGACCAGCTGACGCTGGTACGTCCCCCGAGGGCAGGATCTGGGGGGTGATTGACTTAACCCGTTCAGGGTTCGATCTCAATACGGAAGTGCTCTCCGGCAACCTGATACTGGCCGACGAGCAGGGGCACCGCGTGGCTGAGCTGAAAAACGTCATGATGAAACGCGCGCGCAGAACGGCATTGCTGGGCACCCGCGATCAGGGGCAGGAGCCTTTGTACCAACCAGGCTGGAAGACGATAAACGAATGGCCGGAACCCGCCCCCGCCAGCCAGGCTTTTGCCATTATCGGCAGTGGCGAGATCGCCGACCAATTGGTCACCGCGTTAAAACAACGCGGTCATCAGGTCGTGAGTCGGGAAAGGGCGCAAGATCTGTCAGATCCTGTCGGACGGATACTCTATCTGGCCGGCAATGGTGGCCATGGCAGCGACGCATTCAGCGAGAACATCGTCACCGACGTTGAGCAACTGCGGTTACTGGCTGAGCGACAGGCTCAATACAGTGCGGGTACAGGCATTTTCGTACTCACCCAGGGCGTTTACGGTCCGGCAGCCGAAGAGATGAGTCGCGGCCTGACGGGAAGTGCATCTGCCGCAGTCACCCGGGTGATCGCCAGAGAGTATCCGGCTATGCGGTGTACCACCATCGATCTGCCGGTGAACATGGCAGAGCACATCAGCCTGGCGTTGATCGCCCGCATTGTTTCCAGTGACAGCCGGGAGCCAGCCTTACGTATTATGGAAGGTGCCGTCCAGCGGTTTGAGGTGCAAAGGATCGACGATCATGAGCAGGCCACATTAGTCATTGATGCCGAAAGCCAGTACCTGATCACCGGGGGGTTCAGCGAAACAGGGCAGTTGCTGATGGATCACCTGATAAACGCCGGGGCGCGTCATCTGATCCTTATGGGCCGCAGCCGACCCTCTGATGCCTTGTCAGCACAAGTCAGTCACCTCAGGGAAAAGGGCATAAACATCAGGTTTTTCCAGGGGGATGTGGCGATCGTTGAGGATGTGGCGTCGCTGATGCGTTCAGTGCAGCGAAGCAAACGATCCCTGAAAGGTATCTATCACCTGGCAGCCGTTCTCCAGGACGGCGTACTGGCCCGACTCAATGCGGACAGCCTGCGAGCCGTGCTAAAGCCCAAAGTGACGGGTACGTGGAACCTGCATCAGGCAACTCAGGGAGTGGCGCTGGACTGGTTTATCGCGTTTTCCTCTTTGTCAGCCAGTATCGGTATCACCGGACAAAGTGCCTATGTGGCAGCCAACGCATTTATTGAAGCGCTGATGCGCTATCGCCACAGCCTCGGCTTACCCGGCACGGCCATCGGCTGGGGCCCCTGGTCAGGGGGAATGACTGCCCGGCTGGCGGCTGTCCGGCGCGATCGGTTTCGCCTCATGGGTCTTAAACTTTTCACAGCTGACCAGGTCGCGGCTATTGCGCTACGCGCCGATGTTGCCTGCCGCCCAATGCTGCTGGCGGCTGATATTTCCCTGCCAGCACTGCGTACCCTTACAGGTTCTGGCGTCGATATCCAGTCCGATACGGTGGCCATATCCCCTGGGGCAGAAAATGAGCGTTGCGTTATTAGCGATCCCGCGAGAAGACATACGATGACTCAGATTTTGATCGAAGAACTCGCACCGATAGTCAGCCACGGTGAGCTGACACTCGATACTGAACTGGCCGGACTGGATATTGACTCTCTCACCGCGGTCGCGGTCGTGCAACGTATACGCCAGCGCACCGGTAAAACTCTGCCCATATCGGCATTTTTTGACAGTCCAAGGTTGCGTGATGCGGTGGAAAAACTGCTCAGGCATTGCTGAAAAAACCTGATGATCAACAGGGTAAAGGAGCATCATTTTTATGGATATCGAGAGTTTAAAAAGAGAAAGGTTAACCGATCAGCAACTTGCACTTTGGTTCCTGGCGCACAGTTCACCGCGGGATGTGCGCTATAACATCGGTTTGGCCATGCGGATCCTGGGTGAGTTGAATGTGGAGGCTTTCCAGCTGGCGATGCGTCGCCTTGTCGTCCATGCCCCTGTGTTACGCAATACCTTTCCCGGGGTTGGCGGGATACCTGAGGTGGTATTTAACCCGCTGCTGACCCCAGCCTTAATGCACTTTGATGCGCATGGCTGGGATGAGCAATATCTGGCGCGCCAGATCCAGGAGTGGCATTACCGGCCGTTCGATCTGTCCAGCGACTGCTGCCTGCGATTCGCTCTTTTTGAGTGCGCTGCCAACGAGTGGGTTCTGGTGATTTGCGCCCACCATATTATTGCTGACTTTACCTGCCTTGGCATTATTCTCGACCAGCTGGAGTGCCTGTATCTGGATGAGATCGACAGCGATCTTCAGTGCTGGTTCTCGCCAACCCAACCCTTCAGCGCGTATGTTGCGCTTGAGCAGTCATCTCTTCTTGAACCGTCCGCTGGCCAGACTGACGCCTACTGGCTGGAATATCTCCGGCATCCTCCCTCGGCATTAAACTGGGACCCTCGCTGGCGCCACGGAGATAATAGCGTTTCCAGCCACTTTTTCTCGATTGGTTCATCCCGCTGCCGTGCTATCAGCGATTTCGCGCTTGCCAGCGGCGTTTCTGTCTTCTCCGTTATGCTGTCAGCCTGGGCTGTGGCTGTCGCCCGCGCCAGCGACCATCATGATGTGGTGGTGGGTGTGCCAACCTCGATGCGCGAGAGCCAGTTCCGGAACACCATCGGCAGCCTGTTCACCGTGCTGCCTGTGCGCCTGAACACCGGCGCTTCGTTCAACCAGCTGGTTCGACAAGCGCGCTCGGATTTTTTCTCTGCGCTGGATCATCGTCGGTTCCGTTTGAGTCAGGCGCTGGATGCCTTGCAGGTTGCACGGATACCTGAGCGCAATCCCTTGTTTCAAACCACGGTCAATATGTTGGGCAAGACAGGAAAGTCACGCTGGATCGATCTGATGATGGCGCCCCCAACCGTGAAGATCTGCTGGGCAGGCCTGGCGTTATCTCACTACCCGCTTCATCAACAGGAAGGTCAGGTGGATATCGCTCTGGAGTTTGTTGATGCCGGAGAAGATCTTCGTTGTGTGATTAAGGCTGACCCACGGCACTTTTCTCTGGCAGGGATCGCGACATTTACTCAACACTTCACGCAACTGATCGATCGCTTACTGACATCACCTGGCCTTGAATCAGGTGCGCTCACGCAGCCCCCTCAGGTCGATTTTAATGTGATCCCCGGGCCTCTCAATGCCTGTCCGCGTGGTGCAACCGGGGCTGTCTCACTGGTTGAATGGATTGACCGCCTGGTGCAGATCCACCCTGACCGGATAGCGCTGCGCGAACAGGGCCAAACGCTCAGTTACCAGTTGTTGCAACGACGCAGTTTGCGACTGGCCAGGCGCCTGACACAGGCTTCGCATCAGCATGGGCAGCGCATCGGCATCAGCCTGCCTCCCGGTATTGATGCTGTGGTGGCGATGCTGGCAATTCTGCGCACGGGCGCGGGCTACGTCCCGCTCGATCCGGCTCTGCCCAACGAACGGCTGCATGGCATTATTGAACAGTCGCAGATCACTACGGTCATCGGCGATGCGCAAACTTTGCGGCAAAAGGCATGGCCCGTGGCGACTTTGGATGTGCACACAGGCAGCGAGGATAGCGATGATGCGATCCCCGCGTTATTCGACTTCAGCACCGTCAGTGGCCTGGCTTACAGCGTGTTCACCTCCGGATCTACCGGCACGCCCAAGGGGATCGACGTGGAACACCATAGTATCGTGGCTCTGCTGGAAGCCGCGTTCCGGGCACTGGATTTGCAGAACGCGCTTGTCTGGAGCTGGACATCAGCCGCCAGCTTTGACCTGTCAGTCTGGGAGATATGGGGCGCGCTATGCTCGGGCGGAACCCTGCTGGTTGTTCCCTCTCACATCCGTAATCAGCCGGATCGACTGCTGTCGTTACTGGATAGCGCTGGGGTCAATGTGGTCACTCAGACGCCATCCGGCTTAAAAAACATGCTGACTGAGTTCGCACGAAGGCCCTCTCTGGCATCCCTGCAGCACTGGTGTATCTGCGGTGAAGCGCTGCCGGGTGAAACAGCAAGATGCTATCTGAGCGAACGCTGGGATCTGTGGAGTTTCTACGGGCCTGCTGAAACCACGGTATTTGCCAGCATTGAAAAGGTCACTGAGGAGCTGGTGCGCTATGCCGTTGTCCCCCTGGGCCGGCCGCTGGACTGCGCAACCTTGTATATCATGCAGCAGCAGCAGGCGTGCGCCCCCGGGCAACATGGGGAGATTATCGTTGGGGGATCGGGCGTGTCGCGCGGTTATGTTGGCCTGAAAGCCCTGACCGCAGAGCGTTTCATCGACGATCCTTATATGCCCGGCAAGCATGCGTACCGCAGCGGAGATTCAGGCTATTGGGACGGCGAGCGTGTGCATTTCTGTGGGCGTCTGGACGACCAGGTTAAAGTGCATGGTCATCGTGTTGAGCTGGGTGAGATCGAGCGCTGTCTGGAAACCCATGCTCAGGTGCGGCAGGCAGCGGTTTTTCTTGAGACGGTTGCGGGTCTTGAACGGCTGGCGGCGGTGACAAAACCTGTTGAAAATGGCGCCCAGCCTACCGAGCTGAACCTGCGTGAGCATCTGCGCAAGTGGCTCCCTTCTTATATGCACCCCACTCGCTTCGTATCGACGCCAGCGATCCCGGTCAATCGCCATGGAAAGCTGGACAGAGAGGCAGTCAGGCGACAATGGGCAGTCGCTCAACCTACCAGCGCTGATGTCCCCCCCAGGACTGTCACTCCCGGCCGCGGCGATTGCTGGCGCGTACGCCTGGCATCGATATGGCGCGATGTGCTGGGCAAAAACGACATTTGCCCGGACGATGCGTTCTTTGAGATAGGCGGCACTTCTGTCGCGTTGATGCAGATACACGCCCGGCTTCAGCAGTGGCCTGAGGGGCGACAGTTACTGGCGTCAGATCTGTTTCGCTTCCCTACCATTCGCGCCCTCGGCGCCTTTTTGCAGGGAGATACCGTCAGTCCACTTGAAGGATCGGTATCATACTGTGACAACCGGCGACGGCACACACTTAACCAGAGACGCCGCAAGCCGGACGCCAGCGGCAGCCAGGGAGGCCAGGATGAGTGATCAGGCGATAGCAATCGTCGGCGTCAGCTGCCGTTTGCCCCAGGCGCGGGATTTGCCGACGCTTTGGCAAAATCTGCTTTCCGGGCGAGTATGCTCCACGCGCTACGCCACCGAACGCCTCAGGGAGTTGGGGGTAAGTGAGGCGCTGTTAAACTCACCGAACTATGTACCGGTCGACTCTTGTCTGGATTATGCCGACCAGTTCGATCCCGATCTGTTTGCTATCAGTCAGCGCGAAGCTGAGCGGCTGGATCCCCAGCACCGGTTACTTCTTGAGTGCGCCTGGGAACTGGCGCAGCAAACAGGGCTGGGAAACCCGTTGCATCGCCCACGCATCGGAGTATTTGCCGGTAGCTCGATGAACAGCTATTTGATGAACGTGATTGGCGGAGAATGCGATCTGGTTTCTCCTCATGGCACCGAACTGATGCTGACCAACGACAAAGACTATCTGTGTGCGCGTATTTCTTACAAACTCGGCTTTACCGGACCCAGCGTGACCGTGCAGACAGGCTGTTCGACATCCCTGACGGCGGTGCATACGGCTATGCAAAGCCTTCTGCTGGGGGAGTGTGAGATTGCTTTCGCGGGCGGCGTCTCAGTACATGCCTGTCCGCGCCCTGGCTACAGCTATCACCCGGACTTGATGTTCTCGCGCGATGGCGCATGTCGCCCCTTCGACAAGGACGCTTCGGGAACGTTCTTTGGCGACGGTGCGGGTCTGGTGGCAATGCGTCCACTCGACGACGCATTACGTCATGGCGACAGTATTCAGGCCATCATTCTTGGCTCGGCCGTCAGTAACGATGGTGCAGGTCGGGCAGGGTTCACCGCCCCCGGTGTAGAAGGGCAGCGACAGCTGATTCTGGACGCCTTATCTGTTGCCGGTGTGCATGCGGAATCGATAGGCATGATAGAGGCTCACGGTACGGGGACGCGTCTGGGAGATCCCGTTGAATTCAATGCGCTTTGCCAGGCCTTTGCATTGCATACCCATCGTCGTGCGTTTTGTGCGCTGGGGTCCGTCAAAGCCAATCTGGGTCACCTTGCCGCCGCTGCGGGGTTCGCGGGGTTGGCCAAGACCATTGCGGCGCTGCAAAGCGGCCGCATCGCACCTCATCCGGGTTTCAGCCAAATCAATCCTGCCATGCGCCTGGATAACAGCCCGTTTATTATCAACACTCAGTCAATGGAATGGCCTGTCACCGGCGTCAGACGAGCCGGGTTAAGCTCTTTGGGTGCCGGTGGCAGCAACGTCCACATGGTCCTGCAGCAAGCGCCGGAGCGCCCACCGCGCGTGGCAGTGAGTGGCTGGCATACCATACTGCTTAGCGCCCGCGATGCTCAGGGGGTGGAGCAAATGGCGCATGATTTGTCCGCCCAGTTGCATGCTGCGCCCGACACACCGCTTGACGAAGTCGCCCGTGGTTTTGCCGAAGGCCGGGCAGAATATCCCTGGCGGCTGGCGGTGCAAGCCCGCAACAGCGCCGACCTGGTTGCCACCATCCAGTCTCGCCGCTATGAGATCGTGAAAGCCGCCGGTGAAGCAAACCGGCTGCTGGTGGATGTTGGCTCCCATCTGTTGCAAGCCATAGTGCATGACGCGGCTTACCGCCAGGAGATGGAGTCACTGATCGCACAGCTGCCAGGCGCAGACGATGCCCCCTGTAAAGGGCAAATACGCAAGGCGTTGATACAAACGCCCACCGCTGCGGCGACGCTAAACCTGGCAACGCTTATCGCGTTTCGCTGTCTGCGGCGCTGGATACTCACTCCCCTGACCTTTCTGGTCACGCCACAGGTTCGTGGTGCCATCGACTGTCAGGAGGGGCGTCTGAATGTAGCCCAGCTGCTGATAGCGATAAACGACAACGCTTTATCTGCACCCGATGCATGGGGGGACAGGTACTGCTTACGTGATGAAGTTCAGCGGCTGCCTGGAGAACAGGTAGTCAGTATCGAGCCAGACATGCAGGGCGCGTTCGCAGCGATCTGTTCGCAAACCTTACAGCTGGCTGCGCATCAGGGATTGCGTGCTGTGCTGGCTGAACTATGGCGGACAGGCGTGCCAATTGACTGGTCGGCTGTGCGGGCGGGTCAGTCAGTGCCGCATCGACAGCTGCCAATTGCGCCAATGCGTTACCGACGTTGCTGGTATCAGCCTCCGGCAACGCCGGTCGCTTCAGCAGAGGATCCCCCCACGGGCTGGTGTATGTGGAGCAATGGGAACGTGGTCAGCGCCTGAGCAGCGTATTGCAACCCGGCAGGCGCCTCTTTTGTCTGCTGGGCAGCCAGCAACAGGATCTGCTGGCGCTGGCGGATGCACTCGTTGCCTGCGGCCATAGCACTGTGTCCGAAGAAGAGAGTGGCACAGGAACGCCGGAGCATCTCGTGTGGTGCCTGGACGATGGCGGTGGTGATGACGATAGCCCGGCGTTTGCCTGGCAGTTGTGCGAACGAGTCAAACAGTGGTCGTCTCGCCACCCTTCTCCGCTTGGCCTCACGCTGGTCGGCAATGGTTTTGTTGACCCGTTCGGAGGCGAAACCATCAGACCCGGCCGGGCAGCGGCACTGGCGTGTATCGCCGCGATCAATCAGGAGCTTCCGGGGATGCTGGTCAACGTACTGGATACCCGCCGGGGAGCCTTTCGCACTGCCTCCGGGATCGGCGATATTGCAAGAGCGCTGATCCTGAACGCACCTCCGGCAGTGCTTGCCTTGCGTCATGGCATCAGCTGGAACCTTAAGCATCGTCCTTTGCCCCCGTCTCCCCGCAGCGCAGACACCTGCCATCGCGTGTGCCTGATTACCGGAGGTCTTGGTGCGGTGGGCTTTGCCACCGCTCACTATCTGGCGCGCCGATCCCATGCAGATTTAATTCTGGTTCGGCGGCCGCGCGAGGTTGCCGCCAGCACTGAAGAACGTTACCAGCAGCGGTTAGCGACCTTGCGTGAGTCAGGCGTTCGGGTTGAAGTCATCATGGCCGACGTCGGAGATCGCGACTCTTTATACCTTCAGCTGGCTTTACTGGACGAGCAAGGGCTGGTGCCCAACTGCTTCGTCCATGCTGCCGGGCCTTCCGGTGACAGCACTGTGCAATGGTTGCATAAAACCACGCGTGCGCAGTGGCAGGTGCTGATGGCAGCAAAATGGGACGGTGCGCGACATTTGCATCAATGGTTCGCAACGCGTCCCTTGCTGTTCGGATGTTTTGTCTCATCCCTTGCCGTCCTCGCCGGGGGGCTGGGTCTTGCTCCCTATGCGGCAGCAAATGAAGCCAGTGCCACCTGGCGCTCTCTTGCCAGCGAAGAATACCCTTATTTTTCAATCGATTGGGACGGATGGGAAGGATGGGATCATGCGCAAAGTTTTAAATACGGTAAACACAGAGCTCCTCCTCTGACCCTGGAGGACGTGGACAAGGCACTGGATGGGATCTTCGCGGCATACCTGGATCACACCCGTTTTGCGGTATCAACGGTGCTGCTGGATAAACGTTTGGCTTGGAGCAGCGATGAGTCCAGGGCTATTGCGCCTGATGCGCACTGCATCTCCCGACAACCCGTTGAAGTTCAAATGAAGTCTCTGTGGAAAGAGGTGTTACACCGTGCTGTCGGCAGCCAGGACAACTTTTTTGATCTCGGAGGAGACTCATTAGTGGGGGCTGGTTTGATTCGGATTATCAATGCCCGCTTTGGGGTAAAGCTATCCATGGTGGATCTTTTCGAGTCGGCGAACGTTGCCGCCTTGTCGCGTCAAGTCGAACAATGGCAGAAAGCCCATCAGAGTTAAAGGGAGTCAGCGCATGGACAGATCAACTTCGTCTTCACCGATGAATATAGCGATAATCAGTGTTGCAGGACGGTTTCCCCGGGCGGCATCTTGCGATGAACTATGGCAAGCCATTGTTGAGGGACGTGAATTAGTATCGAGCTACGACGACGTCCCCCCCAACCGGATGCAGGGTGCCGTTTATGTGCCGCGCGGTGCATTTCTCGAACTGCCTGAAACCTTTGATTATGGCTACTTTCGTTACACGCCGCGCGAGGCTTCGCGCATGGATCCTCAACAGCGCCAATGCCTTGAAATCTGCCATCACGCCCTGCAGCAGGCAGGCTACGGTCGGGGCAGTGATGCGGGGCGTTGCGGCGTATTCGTCGGAACCCGACCCGATACCTGGCACCAGCAGCACGTCAGACGCCCTGACGAAAGCAGCGCCGATGCGTTGCTGACGCTGGCAGGTGGGTCCAGTGATGCTTTGGCCACGCGTGTGGCTTACAAACTGGACTGTACCGGGCCGGCTTTAAACGTTGCAAACTTCTGCTCAGGCTCTTTGGTAGCCGTTCATCTGGCCTGCAGAAGCCTGATGGCGGATGAATGTGACATGGCGCTGGCGGGTGGAGTCTGCGTGCGCTATCCAGCGCACTGTGGTTACTGGCACTACGAAGGCGGCATTATGTCGCGTCAGGGACAGGTGCGCGCCTTTGACGCAGCGGCCGACGGGACATTGTTTGCAGATGCGGTGGGTTTTGTCGCGCTGCGTCGTCTGCGGGATGCCGAACGTGACGGCAATACCATTCTGGCGGTCATCAGGGGTTCAGCGATCAACAACGATGGTGTCGATAAGGCTGGCTACAGCGCTCCGGGCGTATCAGGCCAGGAGGCGGCCATCCGCAGTGCATTATCCAGTGCCGGCATGCAGGCGCAGCAAATAGGAATGATTGAAGCACATGGCACCGGTACGCCCGTCGGTGACGCGGTTGAACTGCGGGCGCTGTCGCGGGTATTTGACAATGTGGCTGCGCGCACCTGTGGCATCGGTTCGGTAAAGTCTACCTTAGGCCATGCCGATTGTGCCTCCGGCATCAGCGGCCTGATCAAGACCATCTATGCCGTGCGTCTGGGGATTATCCCTCCTGCGACCCACTGCGACCAACCATGCCAGGCACTGAGTGATGTGCGGTCCCCTTTTATGGTCGCCAGTCAAGCGCGTCGCTGGTGCGAAAGCCATGAGATCAGAGCAGCCGGCGTCAGCTCTTTCGGCATAGGTGGCACCAACGTGCATATGATCGTGGTCCAGCCCCCTCCCATCAGTCATATTCCGACACGCGAGCCGCTGCATCTGATCCCGCTTAGCGCAACCAACGCCATCACTTTGCAGCGCGTTGTGACGGATTTGCTCAACCACCTGCATCAGCATCCTGACATCGAACTGGCCGACGTTGCCTACACCTTGCAGCGCGGTCGGCAACACTGGCCGGTGCGTAAGGCTATCGTCGCCGGGTCTCTGGCCGACTTGATATCCGGCTTACGCCAACCGCAAGGTGTTGTACCCGGCAGCAGCAGTGCGGCGGTAGTCACCGCGCTGGCTACGTCCTGGCAGCAGGGTGACACACTGGACTGGACGAGGTTTTACCCGCAAGAGCAGCGCCGCCGGCTGGCACTGCCGTCTTACCCCCTGGCAGCAACACTGATTTGAACAGGTCATCTAATCATTCATGGAGCGAGAGATGGATAAAAGCAATTTACACGACACAGAGCAAGTTCTGACGGACTTGTTCAGCAAGGTATTCGAACTGCCACCCGAGGCGTTAGGACGAGATACCCAGCTGGCGGAACTGGGAGCGGATTCATTGCTCCTGTTTGAAGTGCTTACGCCGATTCAGAAAGCTTTTGGCGTGAAGCTATCAGTAAGACAATTCTTTTCGGAGTTACAGACGGTCGCCAAACTGGCGGCCTATATACATGCCCACAGCCAGATAAGTGAGGGACCTGCTGACGCCAGGCCCGCGCAAGGCCGGCCGTTTCAGTGGATGAACCGCAGTAACGCGCCTGTCGAGTCGGCTGCGCGCCAGCAATATCTGGACGAGTTCATTCCCCGTTACAACGCCAGAACAAAAAAGTCCAAGGCACATGCCGTGGAGGTGCGCAATCTGATTGCGGACAGTCGTTCGGGTATTGGCTTTAAACCATCAATCAAGGAGCTGCTCTATCCGCTGGTCTGTCGCGAATTCAACGGCGCGACGCTACGCGACCTGGACGGCAACGATTACATCGATATGACGATGGGGTTTGGTTCCCATCTTTTTGGTCACCTGCCCGCATTCGTGAGTAGCGCTCTTAAGGAGCAGGTTGAAGAGGGGTTTGGGCTGGGTACCCGCCACGAACTGGCTCTGGAGGTCGCCAGGCTGGTCTGTGAAATAACCGGCATGCACCGGGTCGCATTTGTTAATAGTGGTACGGAAGCGATCATGAATGCCGTTCGCGCGGCAAGAGCGGCGACAGGACGCAACCATATTGTTCTGTTTTCCAGCAGTTACCACGGCCACTGGGATGCGGTTTTGGCAACCGCCGACCGCTTTGACGCTGGGGCGAAAACCAGGCCTGTTTCGGTGGGTATCCCGGTAAATATGGTGGCAGATGTCTCGGTGTTCGAGTTTGGTTCGTCGGAAGCACTGAAATTCATTGCCAGCCATGGCAGCAAAATTGCCGCCGTTTTGATTGAGCCGGTGCCAACCCGCGATCCGGGGCTGGCCGATCCTGTCTACCTGCAGCAGCTGCGTGAGGCGACCTCCCTGGTTGGCACCCTGCTGATCTTTGACGAAATTGTAACTGGTTTTCGTGTACACCCCGCGGGGATACAGGGCCTGTACGGGATCGAGGCTGACATCGTTACCTATGGCAAAACCATCGGGGGAGGCATGCCGATGGGGCTGATAGCAGGCCGTGGGCATACGCTTGATGCCATCGATGGCGGCAACTGGAATTACGGCGATAACAGCTTTCCGGGCGTTGAGCCGACATTCTTCGGCGGCACATTTTTCCAGCACCCGCTGGCGATGAAAACCGCCCGGGCTACCTTGCTGGAAATAAAGCGGGGCGGCGTGGCATTTACACAGGCCCTGAGTCAAAAAACAGCGGCGTTTACCTCACGCCTGAACGATCTGTTTCAGTCGCGGGGTATCGATATTGAAGCGCGAGTGTTCAGCTCATTCTTTCGTCTTATTCACAAAGAAAACATGGACTTACTTTATTACAACTTGCTTATCCGCGGTGTGTATATCTGGGAGTGGCGTTGCTGGTTCCTGTCCGCAGCGCATGAAAACTCTCACCTGGATGCCGTTTTCGAGGCATTCGTCCACAGCATGGACGAATTGCAAGCGCAAGCCCTGACAGCGATACGCAAATAATCAGGCCAGTTAATGCAATTTAATCAATATCTCAGGAGTTTCACATGGCGTTGCGTAATCGAAAGATATTTATTGGTGGCCCTATTCAGTTTGCCATTGAACATGAAGTTTTTAATCAGGAACTTAAACAGACGTTAGAACTCGCCATTCAGGCGGTTATTCAACTTAATGGGCAAGTGCTTTCAGCCCATAAAACTGAGCGATTCGGTATAGATACGCCGGTGTTCACGCCGGAAATGGTGTCCAGACGTGATTTTGCCTGGATGCAGGAGTGTGATGTATTTATGCCGATATTACCCACGCTGGGGGACAAGGAGTTATTGCGTACGGATGGCACCCATATTGAGCTGGGTTGGGCGTGTGCGCTAAAGCGACCGGTGTTACTGGTGACACCACTGCCGATCGTCGAGGGTGGCAGTCATTTGCTTAAAGGCATGGAGCATGTTTGTAAATTATCCAAGCTCGACCTGCATGAATTTCGCAGAAAACCCTCACAAATATCTGAAATAATTGAAGATTTACTGATTACCTGATCGCCCGGTGCGGGGTATCAAACAGGATAATTGATGTCATCAATACATGGAGCGGGTGATGAAAAGTGAATATGAAGCAGCGGGTTATAACATGCTCGGCCTGAAGTTGAAGTCTCCTGTCATTGTGGGTTCGGGATTAATATCAGATCAGGCGAAAAACATCCGGCAGCTGTTAATGTGCGGTGCGGGAGCGGTGGTGACGAAAACCATCTATCCGCTATCTGTGAAAACTCACACCGAGCGTGTTTATCCCATCGGAACTGGACTGTTAAACAATACGCATTATTCGAAGAGGACAGTCGATAATTGGCTGGATCTGTTGGGCCAGTTTCATCAGCAACAACTTCCGATCATTGCTTCCGTACATGCGCCCTCCCCCGGTGAGACAGGATTGCTTGTGGCGGCCATTCGTCATATCAGCGACTGCCCTTTGGAGCTGGGGATATCTTGCCTGCATGCAGATGATTTTACTGAGGACAACCCTGAGCGAGTCTATGCCTATGCCAATGCAGTTCGTCAGCAGACTGACGCAAAATTTTCAGTCAAGCTATCGTTAGGCCAGTACCTTCACGAGCGAGTGCAAGCTGCCTGTGAGGGGGGCGCGAGCGCGATTACGCTCAGTGATACCATTCCCGGCATAGCCTTCGATCTGGTTGAAGGAAAAGCAGTGCTTGGCGGCGTGTGCGGATATTCCGGCCCTGGCATCAAGCCCCTTGTTCTGGCCGCTATCTGTGAGCTTCGCCAGCGGGGGGTAAGCGTTCCGATTATGGGCAGCGGAGGAGTACAAAGTGGCCAGGATGTACATGAATACATGTTGGCAGGTGCCGAAACGGTTCAGGTGTATTCCGCGCTGCATCAGGGCATGTTCACCACGCTTGAGCGTATTTTAGAACAATATCAGTCCTTCTGCGCTCGCGCGCAGCTGACGGAGGTATCGCAATGAGATCTGATAGCCTGGAATACTTCGCCGAATTTTCAAGTGAATCAATTTGTTCAAACGTAGAAGGTCGGACTTTGATCTGGGCCATTGGCGGCATAGAACAACATGGGCCTCACCTGCCATTGAATGTGGACACCCTAATTCCCGAAGCCTTCGCTAAGGCTTTAGCCCTTGACTGCCAGGGCATTATGCTGCCGGTACAACCCTTATCCGTTCGCTTTTTACCACAAAGCGGCGGCGGGCTTCAGTTTCCCGGTACGCTGTTCGTTGATGGCAGCACCTTTATCGACTATCTGGCTGATACGCTGAAAAGTCTGTGTTCATTACCCTTTCGTCAAATAGTGATCATCAACGGTCATTATGAAAATGAGGGGTTCATTTTCGAGGCACTGGACAGGGTACGCAGCACGGGGGCCTTCGCCGAACGCTCCGCCCTGGCATTCAGCTGGTGGAGCATGGTCAGCAGCAGCTGGGTTGTCGAAAACTTACCCGGTTTTCCCGGCTGGCACGCTGAGCACGCCGGCATGACCGAAACCAGTTTAATGATGTATCTCAAACCCGAACTGGTCTCTTGCGAACGCCCGGATCATGAACATCCGCCGCGTTGTGGGGTATATCAATTACCGATCACAGCTCAGGCCTCTACCCGTGGTGTATTATCAAAAACCTCTGGATCGAGTGCGCTTACAGGCAAATTGATTTTCGAACATGTACGGCAGGAAATAAAAAATATGGTTGAAGGCGTAATATAGTTCCCTGCTATTTCTCATAACGCCTTTTACAAGATATTCACGATCTCTGAATCGGGTTGAATGATTTACCGTCCTCTCGCATCGCGATAGCCCGGGCGGTATTTATCAAGGATGACATGATGAAAAATGAAAACTTAATTTGGCTGGTGAAACCGCTTGGCTACCAGTCAATAACAAAGCGCTGCCCTGCTTGCGAAATAAAAAAGCTTTTCTATCCTTCTGGTTGTTTCCGCGTTAATGCACAGAAAAAAACGCTGGACGTATGGAATATCTACAAATGTGAGAAATGTGACTACACATGGAATATAGACATATATACACGCATCAGCAATACGAAACTCCCCCCCGAAGTACTTGAATATTTCTTACAGAATAATATCGAGCAAGTCAGGCGCTATTCATATGATTACTCCGTTTTAAAGAAAAACAGCGCCAAGACTGGCCCCACCCCGGAATTTATTATTGAAGGCGCGGATCCTTGTGAACTGGACTCTACAGCCGTTGTGCAAATTCAAATATTATTTGAATTTGCCATTCCTGTACGGCTGATCCACATACTCTCGCGTAAGTTATTGCTTTCGCGCAACGACGTCATGCGGCTTATTGAGCAACAGGTAATATTAGATATCCCCCCCAGCGGACTCAACAAAAAGCTAAAACAACCGCTGGCTTTCCGCTTTGACCTGCAACGTTTTCACCAGCTTGCTCCGTCCAAAACGCCGCCAGCTGCGCAGCCTTTGGTCAATTAATGAAACCCTTAGTCTGGTTTTAATCGATAAACTGGTTTGTTACGGAAGATGCCAAAAATGCTGCTCACCACTCAACCTTCACCAGACAAGTACAATCTGATCTGTTTTCCCTATGCGGGGGGAAATTCACATTTTTACCTGCGCTGGCGTCAACTGCTGGGTCACGACATAGCGATACATCCCGTGCACCTGCCTGGACGTGGTAACTATATAAAAACGCCGTCGCTGAATGATATGGACTCTTTGGTCAATATCATGGCAAGGGAGCTGACCCTTTTTCGGGGTATGCGCTTTGCCTTTGTGGGAACCAGTATGGGAGGCTGGATTGCCTGCCATCTGACGCAAAAACTTTTGCGGCTGAACGTTAATCTGCTGCCCGAGTGTTTAGTCCTTTGTTCTACGGCTTCTCCCGAACACCGCTTTCTTCTTCCTGACCTCGATGGTGTCGATATGCGTACAGCGCTGGCGCGGATCAGAGACTTTAATCCGGCGTGCATGAGAACACTGCGTCACCCTGAACTGGCGTCACTATTTCTACCTGTCCTGCAAGCCGACTTCAAACTTTGTCGCGAGTGGCGCTTTGCAAACACGCCGCGCCTGAATTGCCCTGTTCTCGCATTCCATGGTGAACAGGACAGTCTGGTTTCTGAGGAAATGATGTACCACTGGCAAACACTGACCGATCGCTCTTTTGAGTTGATGCAGGTCAGGGGCGATCACTTTTTTAGCGAAACCCCGTCTGAGGAATTCTGCGGGATACTCAAGGATAAACTCAACAAACTCTCTGACTTAAGGCGCCCCGTGGTCAGGTAGTGATAAACACCATGCCACCGCACAGTCAGCGCCCGGACGGGCGCTGACTGTGCTTATCTGCGAAGAAGACCATCCTGTATTTATCCGCTGCCGGTTGCCGATTGATGGCCGCCGGAACGCTTATGTAACCCTGTTCAAGCCCGCTTAACCTGAACTACGGCTCTTTACTCTATATTAGCCAGGACAGCTGGTTGAACCCGGCATGAGAACAGTTTTACACCTCGATTTCGGCGCTGTCGCCTTTTTCCTGCAGCCAGTTACGACGGTCTTCGGAGCGTTTCTTCGCCAACAGCATATCCATCACTGCCAGCGTTTGATTGACATCCTCATCGCTTATCGTTAACTGCACCAGACGGCGGGTATTGGGGTCAAGCGTGGTTTCACGCAGCTGCAACGGGTTCATTTCGCCCAGCCCTTTAAAGCGCTGCACGCCTGGCTTGCCCTTTTTACGCTTCAGCTGCTCAAGAATACCGGCTTTCTCTTCCTCGTCCAGCGCGTAATAGACCTCTTTACCCAGGTCGATACGGTAGAGCGGCGGCATCGCCACATAGACGTGACCATTTTTAACCAGCGTGCGGAAATGACGCACAAACAGCGCGCACAGCAGGGTGGCGATATGCAAACCATCGGAGTCCGCATCGGCAAGAATACAGATTTTACCGTAACGCAGCTGGCTGAGATCTTCGCTGTCAGGATCGATGCCAATCGCCACCGAAATATCGTGCACTTCCTGCGAAGCCAGCACCTCATCAGAGGAGACTTCCCAGGTATTGAGAATTTTCCCCTTCAGCGGCATGATCGCCTGATATTCACGATCGCGCGCCTGCTTGGCGGAGCCGCCCGCCGAATCCCCTTCCACCAGGAACAGTTCGGTGCGACTCAAATCTTGCGCGCTACAATCAGCCAGTTTACCCGGCAGCGCCGGGCCGCTGGTGAGCTTTTTACGCACCACTTTTTTCGCCGCACGCATACGGCGCTGGGCGCTGGAGATTGCCAGCTCGGCCAGCATTTCTGCTGCCTGTACATTCTGGTTAAGCCACAGGCTGAAAGCATCTTTGACTACGCCCGACACAAAAGCGG
Organism: Erwinia amylovora; assembly: GCF_017161565.1. Lineage (NCBI taxonomy): Bacteria > Pseudomonadati > Pseudomonadota > Gammaproteobacteria > Enterobacterales > Erwiniaceae > Erwinia > Erwinia amylovora. Next base: position 508,433 of record NZ_CP066796.1, on the reverse strand, counting down.
CGCACTGGCGTGATGACAGGCGCTCTTTTGTCTGACCGGCGAACTGCGGATCCTGCATTTTTACCGACAGCACGTAAGCACAGCGATCCCAGATATCTTCCGCCGACAGCTTCACCCCGCGCGGTAGAATATTGCGGTATTCACAGAACTCGCGCATCGCATCCAGCAGCCCCTGGCGCAAGCCGTTAACATGAGTACCGCCCTGCATGGTAGGGATCAGGTTAACGTAGCTTTCGGTCAGCAGTTCGCCGCCCTCCGGCAGCCACAACAGCGCCCAGTCTACCGCTTCAACATCGCCGGAGAACGCCCCGACAAAGGGTTTTTCAGGCAGCAGCGGCAGGCCGTTAACCGCCTCCATCAGATAGTCTGTCAGCCCATCGGCGTAGCACCAGCTCTGTTCGGTTTTGTTCAGCTGGTCTTTAAAAACGATTTCCACGCCCGGACACAGCACCGCTTTGGCTTTCAGCAGGTGGCTTAAGCGCGATACCGAGAAGCGCGGGCTGTCAAAGAAGGACTCATCCGGCCAGAACTGCACGCGAGTGCCGGTGTTACGCTTAGCAACCGTCCCGGTCACCGTGAGATCCTGCACTTTGTCGCCGTTCTCAAACGCCATTTCATATACTTCGGCGTTACGACGTACGGTAACTTCTACACGTTTTGACAGAGCGTTAACCACCGAGATCCCCACGCCGTGCAAGCCGCCGGAAAATTGATAGTTTTTATTAGAGAATTTGCCTCCGGCATGCAGGCGGCAAAAAATCAGCTCGACCGCCGGTACGCCCTCTTCGGGATGGATATCCACCGGCATGCCGCGCCCGTCATCAATCACTTCCAGCGACTGATCGGGATGCAGAATCACTTCCACACGTTTCGCGTGGCCGGCCAGCGCTTCATCCACGCTGTTGTCGATCACTTCCTGGCCTAAATGGTTAGGACGCGCGGTATCGGTGTACATACCCGGGCGGCGACGCACGGGTTCAAGTCCGCTGAGAACCTCAATGGAATCAGCGTTGTAACTGGATTGAGTCATCGTAACAATCTGATTAGTGGTGGCTTAAAATGCGTGGCCATGCCCCGGCTCATCTCAATCCTTAACGTTAAGGAAGTCGAGGATGGCGGAAAAATGGCGTTCGAATCCGATAAAAGCGTGATTTCCGCCCTCTTCTACCGTCTGTCGACAGGCGCTGTAATAATCGAGAGCCTGGCGGTAGTCGAGCACTTCATCGCCCGTTTGTTGCAGTAACCAGAGCAAATCCGGCGAATCTAACGGGTCAATCTGCATCACTTTTAGATCGTAAATATGGCGTGACTCTAACACATATTGCTGGCCGGTGTACGGGTTCTCGTTTTCACCGAGGTAATCAACCAGCAGCTCAAATGGGCGCACAGCAGGATTGACAATCACCGCTGGCAGCATAAAGCACTGCGACAGCCAGGTGGCATAATAGCCGCCCAATGAAGAGCCGATTATCCCCAACGGCTCGCCGGCCGACTGCATCACGAAATCTTCCAGCAGCTGCGCGGCTTCACCGGGGTAAGCCGGCAGTTGGGGAACGCAAAGGCGAATATCAGGGTGGTACTGCGTCAGCCACTGCCTGAACTGCGTGGCCTTAGCCGACTGTGGCGAACTGTTAAAACCATGCAAATAAAGCAGCGTAGCCATCAGTCAGTATCCTTCTGAGTCGAGATCCGGATTAAACATGCGGGTGTTCAGACGCTTAACCTCTGTCTCCAGATGGCCGTCTGCTGCAAGATCCAACCAGCGCCAGCCCGGCGCTTCAGCATCAATGGTGAAATTGGTACAGTGCGGCTTGAACTGCACGCAGGTTGACGGGGTTGCCAATACGCGACGCCCATGCCAGTTAAGGTCCAGCTCCTGATGAATATGGCCGCAAAGCAGCGTTTTCGCCCGCGGGTAGCGTTGCAAGACAGCATCAAGCATATGCGGATTACGCAAGCTGTGCTGGTCAAGCCAGGAGCAGCCGGAAGGCAAAGGATGGTGATGCAATAGTATCAGCGTGTGACGCTGTGGTTCAGCGGCCATCGCACGATCCAGCCACTCCAGCTGGTACTCACTCAGTTCGCCGTGTGGCACGCCGAATACCTGGCTATCCAGCAGCATGGCTTGCCAGTGGTCTCCTATCAGCACCTGCTTTTGGTCGGCAATGCTGGATGCCCCCAGCGTGCTAAACATCGTGGGTTGATAGTCGTGATTGCCGGGTAGCCAAACGCATGGCGCAGACAAGCGAGCAATGCCCTCAGCAAAATGCTGATAGGCCTCTACCGAGTGGTCCTGTGCCAGATCGCCCGTGGCGACGATCAGATCATAGTGACGTTGTTCTGCAGCGACAGCTTCCAGCACTGCGTCAAAACTGGCCCACGTGTTCACCCCCAGCAGCGTTTCATCTTTACCTGCAAAAAGGTGCGTATCCGTTATCTGTAAAATCCTGACTCTGGACCCACTCGCCACAGGAAGTTTTAACAGGCTATCCAATCAAAGTCCTTACGGTTAGATCTGTACCAGTCATACTAAAAAGCTGCAGGTGAGTTGGCTGCAACCCGAATCATTCGATTATAAAAAGGTTTACCGCTGGCTTAACACACCGGGACGGCCATTGCGCCGTGGGACAAGCAGTAGCGCAACCAGTCAGCCAGGAATTGATTAATCTGATGCTTTTCGTCACGCTGATGCAGCTTTTTGTTTGGGTAATCATAGCGTGCTTTAAAGCGATAGATCTGCTGCGTAGAACACACTTCTGCCACCATCGCGTCGTGATACAAGCGTACCGACATGGAGGGCAAGCTCCAGTAGCTTACCGCCGGTGCAGTTTGCCTGATATCCACCAGTGTCGTATAGCGGGTCGACTCCTGAATAGAAATCTGATAACTGGCCCCGTTAACCTGATATGCCACAGATTCGCCTGCCCGGTCTTCTTTCGGCAGTAAACGGCGCAGCTGCGCAAAATTGGTTTCGCAAACGCGCATCATTTCAGGGAAGTCGGGGACATAGCGTTTCATGATTCGTTTTTCCACTCCTGGCGTAACTGTTTATGGTGCAGCTCCAGCCATTGCAAAGCAATAACGGCAGCGGCATTATCAATTCTCCCCTGTTCCACCCATTGATAAGCCTGACTGCGGCTCACCACATGCACAAGAATATCCTCATGCTCTTCCTCCAGACCGTGGTTTCCCTGCGCCACGCTGGCATCCACTTCACCGACAAACACCGCCAGCCGTTCTGTCGTTCCCCCCGCACTGGAGAGATAATTTATGATGGGTTTAATCCGTCCGGCGGTCAGTCCTGCCTCTTCTTCCGCCTCGCGGCGCGCCACGTCTTCCGGCGTTTCACCCGCTTCGATCATTCCTGCCACCAGCTCAAGCACCCAGGGGGTGGGGCTGGTATCGTAAGTAGCGATACGGATTTGCTCGATCAGCACAACTTCATCACGCCGGGGATCATAGGGTAGCAGCACTGCGGCGTGACCGCGCTCGAAAATTTCTCTGGTAATTTCACCACTCATTCCCCCGTCAAATAAACGGTGGCGAAAGCGGTAGCGTTGCAACGAAAAAAAACCTTGGTACAAGGTCTCGCGTGCAATGATTTCTACATCATTTTTGGTAAAAATTACCGGATAATTGGTCACTGCGGTCATCACTGTATCTCCTGAAATAATGGCGAAAACGTTTAGTTCAATAGTAATCAGCCGGATGTCTGGTTCTTGATGAAGTATTTAAGTAAATTAAAAGGAGGATGGCACTTTCAGCCAACTTACCTGATCCGGAGTCTCTGCTATCATCGGCGACAATTTTTGGTCTGCGTCAACGCTACCATAACAATTTTGCTGCACTACAAGGAATGCAAATGAACAAACTGCTCCCTTTACTCATCGGCCTGAGCCTGGGCGGCTTCAGTGTTGCCAGCCAGGCTGAAAACCTGCTGCAGGTATATCAGCAGGCGCGTTTATCAAATCCTGACCTTCGTAGCTCAGCAGCCGACCGCGATGCGGCATTTGAGAAAATTAATGAAGCTCGCAGCCCGCTGTTACCGCAGCTTGGCCTTGGAGCTGACTATACGTACACCAACGGCTACCGTGATAGCAGTGGCTCTAACAGCAACACTAAAAGTGCCTCACTGCAACTGACTCAGACCATTTTTGACATGTCAAAATGGCGTGCGCTTACCGTGCAGGAAAAGACCGCCGGAATTCAGGACGTCACCTGGCAAACCGCCCAGCAGACGCTGATTCTGAATACCGCTACCGCCTATTTTAATGTACTGAATGCCATCGATACCCTGTCATATACCGAGGCACAAAAACAGTCCATCTATCGCCAGCTTGATCAAACCACCCAGCGTTTCAACGTGGGCCTGGTTGCCATTACCGACGTGCAAAACGCTCGCTCGCAGTACGATACCGTGTTGGCAAGCGAAGTGGCCGCGCGTAATGCGCTAGACAATGCGGTTGAAGCCCTGCGCCAGGTAACCGGCAACTACTATTCGAGCCTGGCTTCACTCAACGTGGACACTTTCAAAACGGATAAACCGCAGCCGGTCAGCACTCTGCTAAAAGAAGCAGAAAACCGCAATCTGAGCCTGTTATCAGCACGCCTTTCTCAGGATCTGGCTCGTGAGCAAATTCGATCCTCCGAAACTGGCCATATGCCAACGCTGGATCTGACCGCGTCTACCGGTTTATCCAATAATCGTTACGGCGGTAGCCGTGCTAACCAGTCAGCCAGCAACCAGGACAATATCAGCGGCAGTAACCAGGTGGGTTTGAGCTTCAACCTGCCGCTGTACAGCGGTGGCTCAGTCAGCTCACAGGTTAAGCAGGCACAGTACGCCTTTGTTGCCGCAAGTGAACAGCTCGAAGGCGCTCACCGTTCTGCCGTCCAGACCGTGCGTTCTTCGTTTAACAACGTGAATGCCTCAATCAGTAGTATTGCTGCCTACAAACAGGCCGTGGTTTCAGCACAAAGCTCGCTGGATGCCATGGAAGCCGGTTATTCCGTGGGTACCCGCACCATTGTCGACGTGCTGGATGCCACCACTACGCTGTTTAATGCAAAACAGCAGCTGTCTAATGCGCGCTACAGCTATATGATTAATCAGCTGAATATCAAGTCTGCGTTGGGCACGCTTAACGAACAGGACCTGCAGACATTGAACGGCCAGCTTGGTAAAGATGTGGTTACCGCGCCAGATTTTGTGGCTCCGGAAAACCCGCAGCAGGTCGCCAGCGCCGATGGCGCTGCTCACGAGGTACAGAGTAGCAAAACCCCAGCGGCTAGCCGAACCAGCGGTAATCCCTTTAGTCACTGAACCGTTCTGGGGCAGCAAAAGCTGCCCCTTTTTACAGGGCTACCGGCTCCTTCACGATCTAACGTATAGTCTGGTAAAGATCTCACGCCGGCCCGGCGCCATCGCTTCATTTTTCTCCGCCGTTCCCCTATTCTGTACGCTACCTTTGGGCACAGGACAAAATTGATGAAACGGACGAAACAAATTAATCACGCCTCCTTTCGTAAAAGCTGGAGCGCCCGCCATTTAACGCCGGTAGCGCTGGCGGTGAGTGCGGTATTTATGCTGGCAGCTTGTGAACAGGCCGACGAAACCGTATCAATGTATCAAAACGCTGACGACTGTTCGGCGGCTAACCCCGGCAAAAGCGCGCAGTGCACCACGGCGTTCAACAGCGCCAAAGAAGAAGCGGCCAAAACTGCGCCGAAATACGCCAGCCGCGAAGACTGCGTGGCTGAATTTGGCGAAGGTCAGTGCCAGCAGGCACCGGCTCAGGCTGGCGTTGGCAATACCAATGCGCAATCGCAGTCCAGCGGAAGCTTCTGGATGCCACTGATGGCCGGTTATATGATGGGCCGACTGATGGGCGGCGGTATGGGCGGTCAGCAACAGCCGCTGTTCAGTTCAAAATCTCCGACCAGCCCGGCCAACGGTCAGTTTGTTGATGCCAGCGGGAAAAGTTACGGAGCCGCCACACCGGGCCGTACCATGACGGTGCCGAAAAGTGCACTGGCACCTAAGCCTGCCACCACCAGCACCGTCACGCGCGGCGGTTTTGGTGACAGCGTCGCCAAACAAAACACCATGCAGCGTAACAACAGTCCTGCCAGCACCAGCAACCACAGCATGGGGGGCTAATCGCTAATGAAGCGTATTGCCATTGCAGAACGCCCGGGCTGGCGCGAAAAAGCGACGGAATATGGTTTTCGTTTTCACACCATGCACGGCGAGCCGTACTGGTGTGAAGATGCCTACTACCAGTTCAGTTTGCAGCAAATTGAGTCGCTGGAAGACGTCACCAGCGAACTGCACCAGATGTGTCTGCAGGCGGTGGAGCTGGTTACCGGTAGCGAAGAGCTGCTGGCTAAATTCCGCATTCCAAAACATACCTGGGACTTCGTGCGCGGATCCTGGAAAAGCGGCCAGCCGTCGCTCTATTCGCGACTGGATCTCGCCTGGGATGGCCATTCGCCGGCCAAACTACTGGAAAACAATGCCGATACGCCGACTTCACTGTATGAAGCCGCCTTCTTCCAGTGGCTTTGGCTGGAAGACCAGCTGAATGCGGGCCAGCTTCCCACCGGCAGCGACCAGTTCAACAGCCTGCAGGAAAAGCTGATTGAACGCTTTAGCGAGCTGCATCAGCAGCATGGTTTCAGCTGGCTGCACCTTGCCTGCTGCCGCGATTCTGAAGAAGATCGTGGCACCGTTCAGTATTTGCAGGACTGCGCGACGGAAGCCGGGCTACCGACTGATTTCCTTTATATGGATGAAATCGGCTTGGGTGAGAAAGGGCAATTTACCGATATCCACGACCAGGTGATTGGTAACCTGTTCAAGCTCTATCCGTGGGAATTTATGCTGCGCGAAACTTTCTCCACCAAACTGGCCGATGCCGGGGTGCGCTGGCTGGAACCGGGCTGGAAGAGTGTTCTTTCTAATAAAGCACTGCTGCCGCTGCTGTGGAAAATGTTCCCTGACCATCCCAACCTGCTACCGGCTTACTTCGCAGAAGATAACGTGCCCCACATGGATAAATACGTGGTTAAGCCGTTGTTTTCCCGCGAGGGCGCGAATATCCGCATTGTGGAAAACGGCCAGGAGATTGCACGTGTCGATGGGCCATACGGTGAAGAAGGGATGATTGTGCAACAGTTCCATCCGCTACCGAAATTTGGTGACAGCTATACGCTAATTGGCAGCTGGTTGATCAACGATCGGCCGGCCGGCATCGGCCTGCGCGAAGATCGCGATCTGATCACCCAGGATCTGTCGCGCTTCTATCCGCACGCGTTTATTGAATGATCCTTCGGTAAAGGGCGAGCACTGTCTCGCCCTTGCGTGACGCGGTTACAGCAACCCGTGACCCGTTACCGTGCGACAGATGCGGCTGTTTATCTACCCTTTGAGCGAACAAGCACGTTATCCTACCTGCACGGACAGCATACTGATTGACCCCATCACTATCCCATCCACCGGGATCGACACCGCTTCGCCCGGTGCGCGTGCACCGAGCACGTACAGCAGCGGCAGATAATGCTCCGGCGTCGGGTTGGACAATGCCGCTCCCTCGTGCTGCATAACGTTCACCAGCGGATGCTGTGCAGCTTCCCCTTCCCAACCCAGATTATCGCGAACGTATTGATTAAAGGATCCAGCCCAGGGCCAGGCTTCCGCCTCATCCTGCCAACGCATCCTGCTCAGGTTGTGTACAACGTTACCGCTGGCGACGATCATAATCCCCTGTTCACGCAGCGCAGCAAGCTTACGTCCCATTGCGAAGTGACAGGCCGCGGGTTTGCTGACGTCCACGCTCAGCTGCACCAGCGGGATATCCGCCTCAGGATACATCTTAATGAGCACTCCCCACGAACCGTGGTCGAATCCCCACTCCTGGTCAAGCTCTACGGCAAACGGGGCCAACGCATCAGCCACCTGTTGTGCCAGCGCCGGGGATCCTGGAGCCGGGTAATGAGTGTCAAATAATGCCTGCGGAAAACCACCGAAATCATGGATCGTGCGCGGTTTTTCCAGCGCCGTTACCGCCGTACCGCGAGTACACCAGTGGGCGGACACCGCAATAATCGCTTTCGGCCTTGGTAGGGTATCCCCTAATTTACGCCAGGTTTGTGTGTAGATATTCTCTTCCAGAACGTTCATCGGGCTGCCGTGACCGAGGAACAGCGCGGGCATAGTTTGCTGACTCATAAAGTGACCCCAGGCAAGACGTTGCTTAATGAGTATCACATTACGCCCTTTCACTGGCGGATGAACCTGGATAACCCTGAAGAAGATATTCAGTAAATTTGAATGCCATAGCGGCATGGGGCGAAGTGTATCAGCCTGAAGTTGTTACCGTCTCAGGCTGATACCAGCGAGCCGGAGGAACCGGCCCGCAGCAGGATTAACTGGCCTGTAGCGTTTCTTGACTGTGGCGATAAGACACCAGATCTTCGATAGTGACGACCGGCATATCGTGCTGACGTGCAAACACGATAACTTCCGGCGCATGGGCCATTGAACCATCATCGTTAGTCAGTTCACAAAGAACGCCCGCCGGCTTGAAACCGGCCAGGGTGACTAAATCGATAGTGGCTTCAGTATGGCCACCACGGGTCAACACGCCACCGGCACGGGCACGCAGCGGAAATACGTGGCCAGGACGGTTTAAATCACTCGGCTTCGCCTCATCAGCAATAGCAGTACGGATGGTGGTCAGCCGGTCGGTGGCGGAAACGCCGGTCGTAACGCCCTGTGCCGCTTCGATAGTGACGGTAAAGCCGGTGCCGTAAGCGCTGGTGTTGTTCTGCACCATCATGGGCAGATCAAGCTGTTCCAGACGTTCTTCGTTCAGACACAGACAGACAATTCCGCTGCCGTGGCGGATAGTCAGCGCCATCTGCGCAACGGTCATGGTTTCGGCGGCGAAGATCATATCACCTTCGTTTTCACGATCTTCATCGTCCAACACCATCACACCGCGGCCTGCACGCAGCGCCTCGATGGCACGGGTGACACGCTGTTCAGGCGTGCCAAATTCAGAAAGTAGCGACTGATTCATGGTAAATAAACCTTAATAAATGTATGGGTTACCAGAACCAGGGCATGCTTAGGAGTGTTATGCGGTGACAACAAATAACGCGTGGCGAGCATCAGCCCGTCAAGAATCGTTACTCTCTCCCATCCGGACTTTAACCGTCGGCCCCGGAATTACACCGGATCTGCTGACCTTCAGAAGTGATCTGAAGCGCTCGCGGGCTTTCAGCGTCAGCTGATTTACCGCCGGTGGGGAATTTCGCCCCGCCCTGAGAATAAGCGAAAATATCATAGCGCTGAAAAAGTGACAGGGCAATGAACAAAACCTGCTATCAGCTATCCATTTTTTGACTAAGACATTTTAAAGTTTGTTGCTGGCGGCTTAGCGATTACACTAGATCCAAACTCGCTGCTATCAGGAAACCTGCCATGATTGATGCAAAAAAAATCGAACAACTGGCCCGTCAGGTCCATGACGCCATGCCGAAAGGTATTCGTGATTTGGGTGATGATGTGGAAAAGAAAATCCGTCAGACTCTGCAATCACAGCTTACGCGGCTGGACCTGGTTAACCGTGAAGAGTTTGACGTGCAGACTCAGGTGCTGCTGCGCACCCGCGAGAAGCTGGCCGCGCTGGAACAGCGTCTGGCCGAGCTGGAGAACCGTGCGGCGCCACAACGGCCTGCGCAAACCGCCGAAAAGCCTGCGGAGTAAGCAATGCCGGATTACGGCTGCCCGTTGCGGGCAGCCGTAATCCGTCAGTTTTGCCCGGTTCCGGAGAGGATCGTTTTGATAATATTACTGGTAGAAATGCCGTCTTCGAAATTGAGTACCCGCACGTCACCGCCGTTCTGCCAAACCTCCTTGCTCCCGGCAATATCTTCAGGTTTATAGTCACCGCCCTTCACCAGCAGGTCCGGCAGTATTTCAGCAATCACCCGCTGCGGCGTGTCTTCTTCAAAACCGATCACCCAGTCCACGGCCTCAAGCGCACCCAGCACCATCATACGATTAACCAGCGGATTGACCGGGCGTGTTTCACCTTTCAGACGCCGGGTGGAAGCATCGCTATTTACCGCCACGATCAGGCGATCTCCCAGCTTACGCGCGTTGGAGAGGTAGGAAACATGGCCGGCATGCAAAATGTCAAACACGCCGTTGGTCATCACCACTTTTTCGCCACGCTGGCGGGCTTTGTTCACTTCAGCAATCAGCTGCGCTTCATTCATCACGCCAAACCCCGACTCCGGCCTGGCGCGAATGGCATTTTCCAGTTCCACTGGCGAAACGGTTGAAGTACCGAGCATGCCGACCACCACGCCTGCCGCCACATTAGCCAGATAACAACTCTCTTCCAGCGTATTACCAGCGGCCAGAGCGGCGGCCAGCACGCCGATTACCGTATCCCCTGCACCGGTCACATCAAAGACCTCCTGCGCCTGAGTGGGCATATGGAAGGGTTCTTTGCCCGGCTGCAGCAGCGTCATACCGTGCTCGGAACGGGTGACCAGAAGCGCAGAGAGTGCATGCTGCTGCATCAATGCCGTGCCACGTTTAACAATGTCGGCCTCGCTTTTGCACTTACCGACCACCGCTTCGAATTCCGACAGGTTTGGCGTCAGAAGGGTTGCGCCGTGGTAACGAGAGAAGTCGGTTCCCTTTGGATCCACCAGCACCGGGACGCCCGCTTTTCGCGCCAGAGCGATCATGGTCTCAACGCTGGCCAGCGCACCTTTGGCATAGTCAGACAGCACCAGCGCCCCGATACCCGGCAGTGACTGCTGAATAAGCTCATGCATTGGCGCGGGATCGACGCCTTCAAATCCTTCCTCAAAATCCAGCCGGATCAGCTGCTGGTTGCGCGACAGCACCCGCAGCTTAGTGATGGTGGGATGGGTCGCCACAGGGACAAAATCGCACTGTACGTTAACCCCGGACAGGGCTGCGCCCAGCGCACGCGCCGCGTCGTCAACCCCGGTCAGGCCGATTAAACGTGACCTGGCGCCAAGTGAAGCAATATTCATGGCAACGTTGGCCGCGCCGCCTGGGCGCTCTTCCACGCTATCAACTTTTACCACCGGTACCGGGGCTTCGGGAGAGATGCGGTTGGTTGGGCCGTGCCAGTAGCGATCCAACATCACATCGCCCACTACCAGCACGCCCGCGCGGGTAAAATCGGGCAGGGTAATTTTCATTCCAGAGACTCCAGACAGCAGTAAAAATGAATGCGCGCGATGATAGCATAATTGTTTGGCTGGCTAACCATCGCGTGCAACGGAGGATTCAGGCGCCTAACCACGCCTGCCAACATCTGTTTACCTCGGCTCTCTCCCGGAGAAAGGCGTGCTCTGAGACCTGTCCCGGCAGTTCCTGCAAAGCAAGATGATGAAGCGCATCGCGCAGAGTCACATAGGCATGGGTCAATGCCTGCGCCTGAGCAGGCGCCATTTTACCGCTGCGCGCCAGTCGCTCAAGAATGCGCACGTTGTCAGACCAGCGCGTCAGTTCAGGGTATTGTGAGGCATAGCGCAAAACCAGATATTGCGTAATAAATTCAATATCGATGATGCCGCCGGCGTCGGATTTGATATCCCACCGCCCCTTGTGCTTGTGGCCGTGGTGCGCACGCATTTTCTCACGCATCTCGCGCACTTCCGTTTGCAGCGCCTGAGCCTCACGCGGTAGCGCCAGAACGCTGCGCCGGATGCGGTCGAAGCGCTGACTCAGGGCGCTGTCGCCAAACACGATACGAGCCCGAACCAGCGCCTGATGCTCCCAGGTCCAGGCTTCGTTGCGCTGATATTCATCGAAAGCAGCCAACGTGCTGACTAACATCCCCGCCGCACCGGAGGGACGTAAGCGGGCATCCACCTCGTAAAGGATGCCTGATGAAGTGCGGGTACTGAACAGATGCATTACGCGCTGCGCCAGACGCAGATAGAACTGACGACCGTCAATAACGCGTTCGCCCAGCGTCACCGCGTCGGCCGGGCAGTCGTGCAGGAACACCAGATCGAGATCGGAACTGTAGCCCAGTTCCCATCCCCCCAACTTGCCGTAACCCACCACGGCAAACCCACGTTCGTTATCATTGACCAAATGCGAAGGACGGCCATAGCGCTGAACCATCATATTCCACGCCTGCTGAACCACGGATTCAGTTATCGCCTCCGCCAGCCAGGTCAGATGATCGCTGACCTTCATTACCGGTAGGGTTTTAGCGATATCGGCAGCGGCAATGCGCAGATGCTGCGCCTGTTTGAACTGACGTAGCGCCTCCAGCTGCTGTTCCTCATCCTCTTCAGGAATACGCAGCAGGTACTGGCGCAGTTCGTCACGATAGGCATCGGTGGCGGTGGGATGATACAGCGTGGCCGGGTCGAGCAGCTCATCCAACAGCAGCGGATAACGCGCCAGCTGGCTGGCCACCATCGGCGATGCGGCACACAGGCGGATCAGATGCTGCAGCGCACCGTGGTATTCGCTCAACAGTTCCAGGTAGGTGGAACGCGTCACCACGCCCAGCAGCAGCGGCGTCAGGCGCATCAGCGCCACCGGGGCATCATTACGCGGCACCACTTCGCTCAACAGGCGCGGCATCAGCTGGTCCAGCGCCTGACGCCCGCGTGGGCCGATAGTGCGCTTATCCAGGTCCTGGCGGAAATCATTGATGGTGCGCAACAGCTGCTGACGAGCATTACTGGCAAGATGCGGCACCAGCGGTTGCAGGTCAGTTTCTTCCAGCCGATCCTGCCACAGTGCGCCATATTCCCCGGCCTCGCGGGTATCCGCGCTGTCGGCCGTATCGTCGCCGATCAGATCGTTGAAAATGGTGCGCACATCGGCCATATGCAGATCGAGCTGCGCGTGTAACGCCGCCCAGTCAGCAAAGCCCATCGCCCAGGCAAGACGTGCGCGGTCCGGTTCGCTGTCCGGCAACGTCTGTGTTTGTTCATCATTGATGCTTTGCAGCAGATTTTCCAGCCGCCTCAGGAACAGGTAGGCCACTTGCAGCTGATCCACCCGATCTGAGGGTAACAAATGCAGCTCACCGATGGCAGCCAGCGTGGGCAGCAAGGAACGCTGCTGAAGCGAGCGCTCACGCCCCCCACGGATCAGCTGGAATACCTGCACGATAAACTCCGTTTCGCGGATGCCGCCAGCGCCAAGTTTGATGTTATCCGTCAGCCCGCGCCGTCGCACTTCACGGGCGATCATGCTTTTCATATTACGCAGCGACTGGATGACGCTGAAGTCAATGTAGCGGCGGAAGACGAAAGGCCGCAGCATCTGGTACAGCTCTGCGCTCCAGCGGTCGTCGCTATCGCCCATCAGGCGCGCTTTGACCATCGCGTAGCGTTCCCAGTCTCGCCCCTGCTCCTGGTAGTAATCTTCCAGCGCGGCGAAGCTCATTACCAGCGGACCGCTGTCGCCAAAGGGGCGCAAGCGCATATCAACACGATAAACGAACCCGTCGGCGGTCGTCTGGTCGAGCACTTTGATCAAGCGCTGTCCCAGCCGGGTAAAGAACTGCGCATTATCCAACTCGCGCCGGCCACCCTGCGTGGTGCCGTTTTCCGGCCAGGTAAAAATCAGGTCAATATCAGAGGAGAAGTTCAGCTCAACGCCGCCCAGTTTCCCCATGCCGAGGATCAGCAACGGCTGTGGCTCGCCTGCCGCATTCATCGGGGTGCCCAGTTCGGCACAGCAGGCGCGCCACAACCAGTCGCGAGCGGCGACAATCAATGTTTCCGCCAGCTCACTCAGCTGGCGCAAGCTCTGTTCTGTGGTGCTTTCTGCCAGGGTTTGCATCCAGGCGATACGCGTCAGCATATGGCGGCGAAACTGGCGCAGCTCGCGCATCAGCGCATTTTCATCCTGCACATCAGCAAGCTGTGTTTGCAGCCATTGCGGGTAATATTGCCACTCATCCACCAGCGGCGGCTGCTGTTGTAGCTGCTGCCACCAGCTGGGGAAATTAATCAGGCTGGTGCGGATAAAGTCACTGAAGACCAGCACCGCCTGCTGACGGGAAGATGCACCGTTGAACAACGGGTCAAGCCGCATGACCTGGTCAGCCAACAGCGCCGGCAAGGGCTGCATTAATAATGGCACCATAAGGTGAACACTCCCGTCACAATTGAACCTTGAACAACAGGTTAAGGGCTGCCGTTTTTCCAGAATGCAGGCTGTTTCAAAGCCTGGCGAAGATAACCGTCGAGCCAGGCATCCTGCTGCCTGACAATCGCCTGCCCCAGCTGCTGCCAGCTCTGGAGCCAGGCGTTGACCGCAGCGGCGTCATAAGACCCCGCCAGCAGGTGAACAGCCAGCAGCTGTCGATGCAGACGCGTCAGTTTGTCCTGATACTCGCCTGCATGGTTAACCTGAGCAAAGGTCTCTTTCAGGTCGGCAGCAATGCGGCCCAGCATAACATCGCTAAAACGCTTATATGAGCCTTGCAGTTTAGCGTCAGCCTTGCTGTCGACGAATTCCCGCCAGCGCGCGGTGACAAGCCAGTTAGTAAGCGCTAACTGGGGTTGCAGCCAGAGCGCGCTAAAGCACAGGGTTTCCGCCACGATGTCATCGTCCAGCATCGCCTCTTCCAGCAGGCTCAGTTTCTGGCGCAAGTCGCTACTGGCCTTACGCGGCACCAGTACACCAAATAGCGAGAAAGCCTGACGCAAGGTTTCCAGCGCATCTTTCACTTCGCGCAGCGCATCCGCATTACCGCGTAACCACAACTCTTCATGATATTGCCACTGGCTAAGCGCCAGAAGGAATGCCGCCTGCATCCCCTCTGCCACCGTGGCTTTCGGCCTGACGTTGAGTAAGGGCAGCGGGCGCAGCGAACCCGGCGGATTACCCTGCGCCAGCGCATAGCCGCGTGCGGCTTTAGTCAGGCTACCAAGGCGCAACCCGTCAAGCGTTGCCAGCTCGTCAGCAAAGGCCAGCAGGTCGTCACGATGGCCGCTTTTCAACTCCAGTTCGATCTCCATTAAGGGCTGGTTCAGTGCGCCTGCACTGACTGTTCCATTATCGAAAGCAACCTCGATCTCGCTTTGCAGATAAGTCACCACCCACTTTTCCCGCACAAAGTGGGAACTGAACAAGACGTTAAGCTGCTGCTGTAAAGCGGCAACATCGGTTCCAGCAGGCCAGATTTCGCCAGGTAACCGTTGGATATCCAGCTCAGGTTGGGTGAGCGGCACATTATACTCCGGCCGCTGGTGCAGCCCGCCGACGGTTTGTCCGGCGGTTTTCAGCGTCATCTCGTAGCGGTCACCAAAACCACGAATGCGCAGCCCCATATCCCAACGCCGCAGCTGGTTGTCGTTCGTCTCGAAGTAAATATTGGTCAATTTCTGGCCCGGCGTGTGCTGATGAGGCCACGCGGCCAGTCTGGCCGCCACTTTTGTCGCTGCTTCAGGCGCAGCAATGAACTTTAATTCGATTTCAATGGTCATAATGTCTTATCTACGTCGTTAGGGGCACGGTCAGATTGTCAGATTACGCCCGCGTTTGTCTTGCGCTAAATCGGGTGTGATACTGCCGCAAAGAGTAATGCACAACAGGCGGAGCTGTCTCTGCTTAAATTACGCCTTCGCGCGCGCTCAGCAGGATGAGATCAGGACAGTTCTCATTCAGGTTTCTGCGGGGCCGCTCCAGACTGTGCCATGAATTTTTCCAGCACTGATATAAAAGAGTTCGAATGAAAAAAACTCACCTCATTAGCCTGACTTTATTCGCTTTTAGCGCAACGGCGAACCTCCATGCCGCAGAAAAACGCTATATTTCTGATGACCTTTCTACCTGGGCGCGCAGCGGTCCGGGCAACGATTATCGGCTGGTTGGCACCTTGAACGCCGGCGAAGAAGTTGAATTGTTACAGAAAAACGACAACACCAAATACGGTCAGATCCGCGATAGCGAGGGAAAAACCACCTGGATCCCTCTGGCCCAGCTCAGTGAGCAACCCAGCCTGCGCACCCGCGTACCGCAGCTGGAACAGCAGGTAAAAGAGCTGTCGGCAAAGCTGGCCAATATCGATGGCAGCTGGAATCAACGCACGGCGGACATGCAAAAAAAAGTTGCCGGCAGTGATAATGCGATTAACAGCCTGAAAGCCGAGAACCAGCAGCTGAAGAATCAGCTGTTGGTGGCAAGGAAGAAGGTCGATGCTGCCAATGTCCAGCTTGACGATAAGCAGCGCACCATCATTATGCAATGGTTTATGTATGGCGGCGGGGTCGCGGGCATTGGCCTGCTGCTGGGGCTGCTGTTGCCAAGGATGATCCCACGCCGGAAACAAAATAATCGCTGGATGAATTAAGCCTTGGCGAAAATCTTAGGGGATCTGCGGATGCCCCTTTTGCCGTGTCTGCGATTTATCATTTCATCAAGGCGAATGGTATAGTGCGACGATTCATCATCGATTCATTTGATGGCACGCTTCTGGAGATGCTCAGTGAAAACATACCTTGTCGGCGGCGCAGTACGCGACGGACTGTTAGATTTGCCGCTGAAAGACAAAGACTGGGTGGTGGTGGGAGCCTCTCCCCGGCAGATGCTGCAGCTCGGTTATCAGCAGATCGGTCGTGATTTTCCGGTGTTCCTGCACCCGGACAGCCATGAAGAGTACGCACTTGCACGCACCGAACGCAAATCAGGCCAGGGCTACACCGGGTTTGTCTGCTATTCCGCGCCGGATGTTACCCTTGAACAGGACCTGGCGCGCCGCGATCTGACCATCAATGCCATTGCCCGGGACACTGACGGCAATTACTACGATCCGTACGGCGGGCGCAGCGATTTACAGCAGCGCCTGCTGCGCCATGTTTCTGCTGCCTTTAATGAAGATCCGCTGCGTGTATTGCGTGTAGCACGCTTTGCTGCCCGTTTCGCCGATCTTAATTTTCGCATTGCCGATGAAACACTGGCGCTGATGCAAACCATGACCGACAGCGGTGAACTGCAACATTTGACGGCGGAGCGGGTATGGAAAGAGACGGAAAGCGCCCTGCAAACGCCAAACCCTCAGGTGTTCTTTCAGGTGCTGCGTGACTGTGGCGCACTGGCGGTGCTGTTCCCGGAGCTGGATAAGCTGTACGGCGTTCCCGCTCCGGCAAAATGGCACCCGGAGATCGACACCGGCGTGCACACCCTGATGACGCTGGCGATGGCTGCCCGGCTTAGTCCGGAAATTGAAATTCGCTTTGCCGCCCTGTTCCACGACGTGGGTAAAGCCCTGACGCCCCCGGAAAAGTGGCCGAGCCATCACGGCCATGGTCCGGCAGGCGTACCGCTGGTTGCCGCATTATGCGAACGTCTGCGCGTGCCAAATGCGCTGCGTGACCTGGCGCTGCTGGTGACCGAGTTTCACGATCTGGTGCACACCATTCAGCACCAGCCACCGGTTCAGCTGGTAGCGCTGTTTGACCGGGTTGATGCCTGGCGCAAACCGCACCGCGTACAGCAGCTCGCGTTAACCAGCGAAGCCGATGCCCGAGGGCGCACCGGCTTTGAAAGTAATCCTTACCCACAGGGTGATTATCTGCGCGAAGCCTGGCTAATCGTGCAAAACGTCTCGACTAAAGAGGTAGTGGATGCGGGATTCAAAGGGATGGAAGTACGCGATGAACTGACGCGCCGCAGGATTGCCGCGCTGACAGCGTGGAAAAACACTCAACAATAAAGCAGCATGGCTTCTGCTCTTTGCGCTGACCTTATGCCTGCTAACCTCTCAGGGGCGATGGCGTATACCCTTCGCCCCGGTGGCCGGTGACTTACAGCACAAACAGCGCATAGACCGCCGCCGCTACGATAAAGCGATAGATGGCAAACGGAATAAACGAAATACGTTTAATGATGTGCAGAAAGCTTTTAATCGCAATCAGCGCCACGATAAAGGCCGAGACAAAACCGACGGCAAACATCGGGAAATCGGCCATGGTCAGGAAACCCATGCTCTTGTAGAGATCCAGCCCGGTCGCACCGACCATCATCGGGACCGCGAGAAGGAATGAGAACTCAGAAGCCGCATAACGGCTGACACCCATCAGCATCCCGCCCGAAATGGTGGCACCGGAACGCGAGAATCCCGGCCACAGCGCCAGGCACTGGAAGCAGCCAATTATAAACGCCTGACGGTACGTGATATCATCCACGCCGGGTGATTTGGGCTGCCTGGGCTTCAACAGTTCTGCCGCAATCAGCAGTACGCCGCCGACCACCAGCGCATACATCACGTTGACCGGGTTGAACAACATCTTGATGCGATCGTGCAACAGCAAACCAATC
Organism: Erwinia amylovora; assembly: GCF_017161565.1. Lineage (NCBI taxonomy): Bacteria > Pseudomonadati > Pseudomonadota > Gammaproteobacteria > Enterobacterales > Erwiniaceae > Erwinia > Erwinia amylovora. Next base: position 490,078 of record NZ_CP066796.1, on the reverse strand, counting down.
ACTACCGCTGGCACCATGCCCAGCATAATATGAATTAACGACAGTCTGCCCTGTCCGATCCCTTCGTGTTTGACTTCACCGCAGTGAATGCCAATCAGGCCAAACAGACGACGCCAGAACATCACCACTACGGCCAAAATTGAGCCGAGCTGGATGACCACTTCAAAGGTTTCTGCCTTATTCCCCTCGAACCCCAGCAGATGGCCGACAAGGATCATGTGCCCGGTGGAAGATACCGGGAGAAATTCCGTCAGCCCCTCCACAAGCCCAAGTATTGCTGCTACCCAAAGCTGATGCATGTCTGCCATCAAATCTACCCCTGTTAAATACATGAAAAAGGCGGTCGCTTTACGCCACCGCCAAATTTTGCCCGTTTCGCATTAACGCAACACTGGGACAGAAGATAATGTGATTTGGTTTCATTGTGATGGCAATCACATTAAATTTATTTCGGAATAGTCCCGCGTTCGATAACCACACCCACCTGGCGCGCCTGAGCCACCGCCCCAGGCTTACTGAGCTTTATCCGCACCCACGGTGAGGCGAATCGAGCCATCAGCAAGGTTGCGACCTCTTCTGCAACCCGTTCAACTAACGCAAATTTGCCCTGACCGACATGATCAATGATCGCTTCTGCCACGTCGGCATAGCTCAGGCAATCGTTTACATCGTCGCTGACAGCGGCTTTACGATTGTCCCACGCCATTTCGACATCGAACACCAGCTTCTGCTGAATAGTCTGTTCCCAGTCATAAACGCCAATGGTGGTGATAACGGACAGTTGATCGATAAATACAATATCCATGATGCGGCTCTCTGTTTTTGTTATCGCCGGATACCATCCCCGGCAGTTTATGCGTATTATCCACGGATACCGACAACAAAACGACCCCCAACAAGACGGAACGGTGTTATGAGTATATTCGCGCCTGGCATGATCCTCTTCGCGTATCTGTGTGGCTCCCTCTCCAGTGCGATCCTGGTTTGTCGGCTGTTCGGATTACCGGATCCTCGTCACCACGGCTCGGGTAATCCGGGAGCAACAAACGTACTGCGCATTGGTGGCAAAGGTGTGGCCGCAACGGTGCTGGTGTTTGATGTATTCAAGGGGATGCTACCGGTCTGGCTGGCTTATCACTTAGGGGCGACGCCTTTTTATCTGGGGCTGACCGCGATTGCGGCCTGCCTCGGTCATATCTACCCGGTGTTTTTCCGCTTCAAAGGCGGTAAAGGCGTTGCCACAGCATTGGGGGCAATTGCGCCGATTGGCTGGGATTTAACAGGTTTGATGACCGGCACCTGGTTGCTTACCGTGCTGCTAAGCGGCTACTCCTCCCTTGGGGCGATAGTGAGCGCGTTAATTGCTCCCTTTTATGTCTGGTGGTTTAAGCCGCAGTTTACCTTTCCGGTGGCGATGCTTTCATGCCTGATCCTGTTACGTCATCATGACAATATTCAGCGCCTGTGGCGTGGGCAGGAAAATAAGATTCGGAAGAAAAAGCAGCAGCAGAAAGGGCCAGGAGAAACCTGACCCGCTGATTCAGATCGCAGGCAGGTCGGCCAGAGGCCAGCGTGGACGCACGGTAACACTGAGTTCAGCGTGCGCACCGCCTTTCAACCGCACCATGCCTGCATAAGCGATCATCGCCCCGTTGTCGGTACAGAACTCAGGGCGGGCATAAAACACCTCTCCACCACGTTTCTGCATCATCTCTGCCAGTTTAGCGCGCAGCGTACCGTTAGCGCTAACGCCCCCGGCAATCACCAGCCGTTTGAAACCACTTTGATCCAGCGCCCGACGACACTTGATCGCCAGCGTATCAACCACCGCGTCTTCAAAAGCACGGGCAATATCCGCACGCGTCTGGCTGCTGTCATCATTGTCCCGAATGGTGTTGGCTGCAAAGGTTTTCAGCCCGGAGAAACTGAAGTCCAGCCCCGGACGATCGGTCATAGGCCGTGGGAAAACAAAGCGTTTTTCCACTCCTTGCTGGGCCATTTTTGACAGCATGGGGCCGCCGGGATAGTCCAGCCCGAGCAGTTTGGCCGTTTTATCGAATGCTTCACCCGCCGCGTCGTCAACTGACTCCCCCATCAGGGTATATTCACCCATGCCGGTCACGCTGATGAGCTGCGTATGGCCACCGGAAACCAGCAGCGCAACAAACGGGAAGGCCGGTGGATTATCCTCCAGCATTGGCGCCAGCAGATGCCCTTCCATATGGTGCACGGCAATCGCCGGCACGTCCCAGGCAAATGCCAGCGAACGACCGATGGTAGCGCCCACCAGCAGTGCGCCGGCCAGCCCCGGCCCGGCGGTATAGGCGACCGCATCGATATCCTGCGCCTGCAGCCCGGCTTCCTGTAGCGCCGCCTGGATCAGCGGCACGGTTTTACGCACATGATCGCGCGAGGCCAGTTCCGGCACCACGCCACCGTAATCGGCATGGAGTTTGACCTGGCTGTAGAGTTGGTTAGCGAGCAAACCGTCAACATCATCATAAATGGCAATGCCGGTTTCATCGCAGGATGTTTCAATTCCGAGAACACGCATGGTTTTTTCACCTCATTCTTGCGGCGCGCAGTGTAGCATGATGGCACCATGGCGGGCGGCAAATTTACCCGTTGCGTGGTTAAGCCTTGTACAGTAAGGCGATTTTTTTTCCACCCGAAGCGTCTGATTCGTGTATAATCAGCCCCCTGAAAAAAACCGGCAGCCGCACAGGCGCATCTGTTGGTGACATTATGCTATGGTGCTTTACAACGCAGCCTGTGTTGGAGTAAAATTCCGCACCATTTTGAAATGAGCTGGCACCGATGCCAGCAGCAAAACCGATTTTATCGAGGTGAGAGTTACATGCCGGTAATTAAAGTACGTGAAAACGAGCCATTCGACGTTGCACTGCGTCGCTTCAAGCGTTCTTGTGAGAAAGCAGGCGTTCTGGCTGAAGTTCGTCGTCGTGAGTTTTATGAAAAACCGACAACCGAACGCAAGCGCGCTAAAGCGTCTGCAGTTAAACGCCACGCGAAGAAACTGGCTCGCGAAAACGCACGCCGCACTCGTCTGTACTAATATTCGGAAGGTTCGCCTTTACGCTTCACAGACAAGTTAGTAGTTTTCAGGCCGTGCTTCCGAAAGGAATGCGCGGCTTGTTGTCGTTTATGAACTATAAACAGTTGGAAGCAACAGGATAGCGAAAGCAGCCAACACCGCCAGACGCTGAAAGATGAAGGGGTAATCCCCAATAGCTTTCAGTGACTGGCAAGGCGGCAATTGAGCGCATCCCCGGGAGCTTACAAAAGTAAGTGACCGCGGTGAGCGAAAGCAGCCAACACCGTCAGATGCTGAAAGATGAAGGGGTAATCCCCAATAGCTTTCAGTGACTGGCAAGGCGGCAATTGAGCGCATCCCCGGGAGCTTACAAAAGTAAGTGACCGCGGTGAGCGAAAGCAGCCAACACCGCCAGACGCTGAAAGATGAAGGGGATTTATGGCAGGACGCATTCCGCGTGTATTTATCAACGACTTGCTGGCACGCACGGACATCGTGGACCTTATCGATGCTCGCGTTAAGCTAAAAAAGCAGGGCAAGAACTATCACGCGTGCTGTCCTTTTCATAATGAAAAAACCCCTTCTTTCACCGTCAACGGCGAAAAGCAGTTTTACCACTGTTTTGGCTGCGGCGCGCACGGTAACGCCATCGACTTTCTGATGAATTACGATCGTCTGGAGTTTGTCGAAAGTATTGAAGAGCTGGCGACCCTGTATGGCCTTGAAGTGCCGTATGAAAGTGGCAGCGGCCCCAGCCAGCTTGAGCGTCACCAGCGCCAGAGCCTCTACCAGTTGATGACCGGTTTACGCGATTTTTTTCAGCAGTCACTGACTCAGGGCCCGTCGGCCGGCGCACGCGACTACCTGGCGCAGCGTGGGCTGAGCGATGAGGTCGTTAAGCATTTTTCTATTGGCTTTGCCCCGGCGGGCTGGGACAACGCGTTAAAGCGTTTTGGCAGCAATCCCGACGATCGCCAGTCGCTGATCGATGCCGGTATGCTGGTGACAAACGACCAGGGGCGCAGTTACGATCGTTTCCGTGAACGGGTGATGTTTCCCATTCATGACAAGCGCGGCCGCGTGATCGGTTTTGGCGGACGGGTGCTGGGCGATGGGATGCCTAAATACCTTAATTCGCCGGAAACCGAGATTTTCCATAAGGGCCGCCAGCTGTATGGCCTGTATGAAGCGCTGAAAAATTACCCAGAACCAGGCAAATTGCTGGTGGTTGAGGGCTATATGGATGTGGTGGCGCTGGCCCAGTTCGGCGTAGATTATGCCGTGGCATCTCTTGGTACCTCCACCACCGCTGAGCATATCCAGCTGCTGTTCCGCTCGACCGATACGGTAATTTGCTGTTATGACGGCGACAGAGCGGGTCGTGAAGCTGCCTGGCGCGCGCTGGAAACCGCCTTACCTTACATGAATGATGGTCGTCAGCTACGCTTTATGTTTCTGCCTGACGGCGAAGACCCGGACACGCTGGTACGCAAAGAGGGTAAAGAGGCGTTTGAAGCGCGGATGGAGCAGGCGATGCCGCTCTCCACGTTTCTGTTTGACACGCTAATGCCGCAGGTGGACTTGCGCTCACCTGACGGTCGCGCACAGCTCAGTACTTTAGCATTACCGCTTATTAGTCAGGTACCCGGTGAAACCTTGCGTATCTATTTGCGGCAGGAACTGGGCAACAAACTTGGCATCCTTGACGACAGTCAGCTGGATAAGCTGCTGCCAAGGCAGGCGGAAAGTGCGAAAGCTGTTGCGCAACCTCAGCTAAAACGCACAACTATGCGTATACTTATTGGGCTGCTTATCCAAAATCCGCAGCTGGCGACGATAGTGCCGCCACTGGATGGGTTAGAGCAGTCGGAAACGCCGGGGTTCCCCCTGTTTGTTGAGTTAGTAAGCACTTGCGTTGCTCATCCTGGCCTGACCACCGGCCAGCTACTAGAGTTATATCGCGGCACAAAATTTAGCCAGAGCCTTGAAACACTGGCAACATGGAACCACATGATCGTAGATGACGAAGTGGAAACCATGTTTCAGGATGCGTTGGCCAGCATGTACAACAACGCGCTGGAGCGCCGGCTGGAAGAGCTGATTGCTCATGACCGCACGCACGGGCTAAATGCCGAAGAGCGCCGCGAGCTGTGGACACTAAGCCAGGCTCTGAAAAACATTAAAAGGGTGAACCCTTTTTGTTATTTCCCTACTTAACCAACGGAATTAAGAAACGTTATCGACGCGGCCCGTTTGATTGCTGCCAGCGCGTAGGACCTTAGCGTACTTGAAGTACCTCAGGGATCCCAGCACGGCCAGAGGTCAAAATGGCAAGTGAGATAGCTTCAACACAGAATACAGCGGCTTAAGTGCCGAATTAGCGTCAGGTAGATCCTGACAGCCGCCACGACGGGCAGCGGCAATAATCTCAACGCCCTCACTGTTATTGTTGGCACGTTAGCCGACCGACACCAATCTAATTTAACAGAAGTGTGGACACCGTCTTATGGAGCAAAACCCGCAGTCACAGCTGAAGCTACTTGTCACCCGTGGTAAGGAGCAAGGCTATCTGACCTATGCCGAGGTCAATGACCATCTGCCGGAAGATATCGTCGACTCCGATCAGATCGAAGACATCATCCAGATGATTAACGACATGGGCATCCAGGTCGTGGAAGAAGCGCCTGATGCCGACGATCTGATGCTGAATGAAAACAGCAGCGATACTGATGAAGACGCTGCCGAAGCGGCTGCTCAGGTGCTTTCCAGCGTTGAGTCTGAAATCGGGCGTACTACCGACCCGGTGCGTATGTACATGCGTGAAATGGGTACGGTTGAACTGTTGACGCGCGAAGGCGAGATCGATATCGCTAAACGCATCGAAGACGGCATCAACCAGGTTCAGTGTTCCGTTGCTGAATACCCGGAAGCGATTACTTATCTGCTTGAACAGTATGATCGTGTTGAAGCAGGTGAAGCGCGCCTGTCCGATCTGATCACCGGCTTCGTCGATCCTAACGCTGAAGAAGATATTGCCCCGACCGCTACGCACGTAGGTTCTGAGCTGTCTGCGGAAGAGCGTGACGACGACGAAGATGAAGACGAAGAATCTGACGACGACAGCTCGGATGATGACAACAGCATAGATCCTGAGCTGGCGCGTGAAAAGTTCAACGATTTGCGCATCCAGTACGAAACCACCCGTACGGTGATTAAAGCTAAAAGCCGCAGTCACGCTGATGCCATCGCAGAGATCCAGAATCTGTCCGACGTATTTAAACAGTTCCGCCTGGTGCCGAAGCAGTTCGACTTCCTGGTGAACAGCATGCGTGTCATGATGGATCGCGTTCGTACTCAGGAACGTATCATCATGAAGCTGTGTGTTGAATTGTGCAAAATGCCGAAGAAAAACTTCATCACGCTGTTTACCGGCAATGAGACCAGTGAAACCTGGTTCAAAGCCGCGCTGGCAATGAACAAACCGTGGTCGGAGAAGCTGAACGATGTTTCAGAAGATGTGAACCGCGGCCTGCAGAAGCTGCAGCAGATTGAAGAAGAAACCGGCCTGACCATCGAACAGGTTAAAGACATCAACCGCCGTATGTCTATCGGTGAAGCGAAAGCGCGTCGGGCGAAGAAAGAGATGGTTGAGGCAAACCTGCGTCTGGTTATCTCTATCGCCAAGAAATACACCAATCGTGGTCTGCAGTTCCTCGATCTGATTCAGGAAGGTAACATCGGTTTGATGAAAGCGGTAGATAAGTTTGAATACCGCCGTGGTTATAAGTTCTCAACTTACGCCACATGGTGGATCCGTCAGGCTATCACCCGCTCCATTGCCGACCAGGCCCGAACCATCCGTATTCCGGTGCATATGATTGAGACCATCAACAAGCTCAACCGCATTTCGCGCCAGATGTTGCAGGAGATGGGGCGCGAACCGACGCCAGAAGAGTTAGCCGAACGTATGCTGATGCCGGAAGATAAAATCCGTAAGGTGCTGAAAATCGCTAAAGAGCCGATCTCCATGGAGACGCCGATTGGTGATGATGAAGACTCACATCTGGGCGACTTTATCGAAGACACCACGCTGGAGCTGCCGCTGGATTCTGCGACCTCTGAAAGCCTGCGTTCAGCGACCCATGACGTGCTGGCGGGCCTGACCGCGCGTGAAGCAAAAGTTCTGCGCATGCGTTTTGGTATTGATATGAATACCGATCATACGCTGGAAGAAGTGGGCAAACAGTTTGACGTAACGCGTGAGCGTATCCGTCAAATCGAGGCGAAGGCACTGCGCAAACTGCGTCATCCAAGCCGCTCCGAAGTGCTGCGCAGCTTTCTCGACGATTAATCGATATTCTGCGATATAAAATGGCCCCCGCTCTGCGCGAGGGGCCATTTTTTTTGCCCAATACCCTGTCGCCAGGGACTTTTACCTGTTCAACATCCTTCCTGGCTTGTCACACTTCCAATCACCGCCCCTGCTGACTGAGCGCTTCATGCAGCTGCGCATAGGCCGCTGTCATTTCCTGCTGGGAAGCGCGGTTCAGTCCGCTGGGATTGGGCAGTACCCAGATTTCCGTCCCGCCCAGGGCCAGAGGCTGCCTGCCCCACTCCACCTTACTACGGCGAAACGCCTGCTGATAAGCCTGCTTGCCCAGCACCGCCAGCGCAGCGGGCTGAAAACGTTCAATCTTATCCACCAGCGCCTGTCCGCCACTGCGTAGTTCGCGGCTGGTCAGCTCGCTGGCCAGCACCGTTGGCCGCTCGACCAGCATGGTGATGCCACAACCGGTTTCCAGCAGCTGCTGCTCCTGCTCAGGCTTGAGCTGGGTCCGGGTGAAACCCGCCTGGAAAATGGTTTTCCAAAAGCGGTTGCCGGGGTGTGCAAAATGAAAGCCGGTATGGGCAGAGGACTTGCCGGGGTTAATACCGCAGAACAGCACCCGCAAACCAGGCTGGATGATATCGATAATACCCTGTGCTGCCATAGATTCTTCTCACTAACACTGCAGCCCTCAGATGATGCAAGAGCCAGCAAATTCACAAGGGGGCGATCCGCCGCTAATGACCAACAGGTGGTTCGCCTGCGACAGCAATGTTATGAAATCAGGCCGAAAAACACCAGTTGAGAAGAAGAGGTAGTTCCCCGACGTGACGCCGGGGAACGGGGGAAGCTTAGAAGTCGTAACGCAGACGAACCAGGTTCATATCACCCAGGTTGTCGGTACTGGAAGTAAAGACATGTTCGTAGTCAACACGGAAGCCGTAATCCAGCTTGAAGGACATCCCCACGCCGTTATCAATACGCTGGTAGTCACGGCCGGTTACGTATTGCATACGATCACCCATCACGTATGGCATCACCGACTTCAGGCCGTATTGATTGACCGCCACGGTGTAGCCGGCAAGGTACTCAATACCCCAGGCATCACCAGCGAAGTAGTGATTAACATCCGCGTTTTTGCTGGGAAGGAAGTTGTCGTACCAGCCGCCGCCGACGGTAAAGGTCCAGTTGTCCGGCGTCCAGCTCAGAGAGGTACCGAAGATGTTCTGATCCCAGGTTTTATCATTACCTTTAACCGGATCGCGCATCTCCGCCCGGGTGTAATTCCACGCGGTGCCCCAGGCCAGGTCTTTAGCAATGTGGTAGTCCACGCCCAGCGACCCGCCCCCTTCGCGCTTATAGCGCGGGCCTTTACCCGTCAGATATTCGTTATCGGCGAACAGATAAGAGGCGTAAACATCGGCATCACCGAAGGTATTTTTATATTTCAGCATCTTGCGCGAACGAAATGAGCCATCGTAGTCGCCTTTAATACCATTACCCGGTGCCTGCCCCAGCATGTCGTAATCCCAGAGATCGGTTTTTGCACCAACCACATCGTAATACACGCTGTTCTGCTGACCGAATGTCAGCTGCCCCCAGGTTTTGCTTTTCAGGCCGGTGTACAGCATACGGCGCGAGGTGTCATTAGCCCCGTCAGCATAGTGATGATCCCAGTCGAACAGCGCCGGGATATCTACCCCCAGCTCGTAGTAGCTGATCCAGCTGATGTCATCGAACAGATAGTAATCAGCAGCAAAGCGCAAACGACTGCCGCCATCAAAGCCGTTACGCTTGTAGGACCCTTTGTCACCGTCGCCGGTGAAATTATTGAACTGGGGGCGGATGCTGCCGCCAACGGTGAAGTTAAGACGGCTCAACGGATCGCCTGCCTGTGGGTTCTGCTTCAGAACGGTGATTTCGGCATTCGCCGCGAAAGAAGCACAGCTAACAGCCAGCCCCAGCCCCATGGCCTGGTTTAAAATAGATTTTCTAATTAACATCTTGTAGCCCTGTGTTGTCGTAAAAAAAAGATCAGCTGGCGAATACTATCCCCATGACCGTTCTTCAATAGCGCTAACAGAGCCGTTTTCGCTGCATTGATAACTGAATAGATTGGGCAAAGGCAGAATTTAATGGATTTTTCAACATAAACAGATAGTTAGAACCTGAGTGTTTTCATAAAGGTGGGTCGCAAGTTCAGAATAATCAGCATGGCGGCTGAAGCTTTATTTCTGTGAACAATCACGCATTTCTTAATCATTTTCTCACCAGCAGAAATATCAGGTACGTTTATCCTGTTAGCGCCCGACTTCAGGCTAAGTGCCTCTTTATCGCGGCCGGTAAGCAACCCAACGGAGGCGCGCAGCATTGCCTTTACGCCAGCGCAGCCGATTAAAACCAGTGAGGGGACAATGGATGGTTTTGCTGCCCGTAAACCGGGGATTGCTCCTGTCAGCCTGCGGGCCACTCCGCCCCCCTGACAGGCTCAATTTATCATCAGGAAAGGCTTGCAGTTAAAGTCAAAAAAACTACTATGGAGCGCCCATTCATTTACTGACAGGAACGGCCGCCCGTTGAAACCATCGCTCTGTGCTTTTTTGCTGCTTCCCGTGCTGGCACTGCCGTTGGCAGGCCAGGCGCGAACGGCTCCCGACCCGCTGCTGGCAGCAAAAACGGTTGAACGCTACGCTGATAACATCTTTTACAACACCAAAGCCAGCGCAATGGCGATAGTCGCTATTGATGCCAATCAACGGGTGTTTGCCAGCCGTGGTTCGGTACGTCCCGGTAGTCAGCGGCCGCCAGAAAAAGACTCGTTGATACGCGTGGCATCACTGAGCAAGCTGATGACCAGCCAGCTAATGATCAAGCTGGCCGAAGAAGGCCGTCTGCAGCTGGACGATCCGCTCAGCAAATATGCTCCTTCAGGCAGCAGGGTACCCAGCTTTAAGGGGCAACCGATCCGCCTGATTAATCTCGCTACGCATACCAGCGCCCTGCCACGGGAGCAGCCCGGTGGTAAGGCGGTGCGTACAGTGTTTACCTGGCCTACCTACAGTCAGCGCTGGAACTGGCTTGGCGCCGCGCAGCTGAAGTGGGCGCCCGGCGAACGTGCCGCATATTCTAACCTCGCCTTTGACCTGCTAGGTGATGCGCTGGCAAAGGCGGGCGGCAAGCCTTATGCCGCACTGTTTCGCGAGAAGATCACCCGTCCACTGGGGATGAAGGACACCACCTTTACCCCCTCACCCGATCAGTGTGGTCGCCTGATCGTACCGGCCAAAAACCCCAGCCCCTGTGATAATTCGCTGGCGGCCATCGGCAGCGGCGGCGTTTACTCCACCCCCGATGATATGGGGCGCTGGATGCAACAATTCCTTTCATCTGACTTACATACCCGCAGCCCACAGGCCGATCGCCTGCAAACGATGATTTATCAACGCGGTCAGTTAAGCAAAGTTGAAGGTATGGATGTGCCTGGCCGGGCAGATGCGCTGGGGATGGGTTGGGTATATATGGCTCCGCGCGAGGGGCGTCCGGGCATTATTGAAAAAACCGGCGGCGGCGGCGGTTTTATTACCTATATGGCGATGGTGCCGCAGTACAGCGTGGGGGTGTTTATCGTGGTAGCCCGGACGGCAGAAACCCGCTTTACGCCAATGAGCGATGGGGCGAATAATCTGCTGACCGAGCTTATCGGTAATACATCCGGCAGCGCTCAGTTAGCCGCGAGCATTATGGCTAACTAAGCGACACCACCAGCGAGGTTAAGCGATGCTGTCAGGCAATATAAAGATATTCTCCTCTGTTTCTGGCGCGTCAGCCGCTGGCGGGATGGCGCGTGAACGGCGCAACCGCTGCTCACGCGCCAGCAGCAGCCCCCGGCTATCATAATAGCGGCTGGGCCAGATCGCTGACGGGTGTAACCCCAGCGCGGCGGCAATAATAAACTCCCCTTTTGGCCACGGTCTTTTCAATGCATTAGCCAGCGTGCCTGAATTCAGACCGGCCTGACGCGATAATGCCGCCAGTGAAGTTTTGCGTTTTTTGAACGCAGCCAGGATATCGGCCGGGTGCATATCTCTTCTTTTCTTCATGCCTTCCTCTGCTCCTGATTTATGTCCGGTTACTCCTGCTACCCTTAAACGTTATCACTAAGCATTACTTAGTACAATTTACATGAGCAGCTAAGAGAATCCTGTTAATTGTTCAGAAGTCAGGATCGACATGCTGCCACATCGTTTGAAAGAAGCTCGCCTGAAAAAGGGCTTATCCCAGCAAAAGCTTGGGGTTTTAGCGGGAATTGATGAAGCCACCGCCAGCGCACGGATGAATCAGTACGAGCGCGGTATCCACGTTCCTGATTTTGAACTGGTATGCCGGCTGGCGGCCGTGCTGGATGTTCCTTCCTGCTACCTCTACACACTTGAAGATGACCTTGCGGCGCTGGTGCTGCTGTGGCATGCGCAACGCCATAACCCTTAAGCCCTGTCCTGCTTCCTGTTTTCCGCTTATTAATCATGCCTTTTTATCATAAGCCGCCTTATTGACTTAGCGGCGAAATTGCGGTTATTTATCATTCAGCCAGCTGGCTGAATCTAAGGATAATTAACGTGGATCGTGCCTTAATTGCTGCGCTGCTGCTGCTGGGTTCCCTGCTAACCGGATGCGATAATAAAAACCAGGATGCCCGTCATATTAAGGTCGGTGTGATTAACGGCGCCGAACAGGATGTGGCGGAAGTGGCGAAAAAAGTCGCCAAAGAGCAATACGGGCTGAATGTGGAACTGGTCGGTTTCAGCGGTTCATTACTGCCCAATGAACCTACCGCTCACGGCGATCTTGATGCTAACGTGTTCCAGCATCGTCCGTTCCTTGAACAGGATAATAAAGCCAGCGGCAGAACGCTGGTCGCCGTCGGCAACACCTTTGTTTTCCCGATAGCCGGTTACTCTAAAAAGATTAAACGCATCTCCGAACTTAAAGACGGTGACACCGTTGCCATTCCAAACGATCCTACCAACCTCGGGCGCGCGCTATTGCTGCTACAAAAAGAGAAACTGGTTACCCTGAAGCCAAACAGCGGGCTGCTGCCAACGGCACTGGATGTGACTGCTAATCCACGGCATTTGAAGATGATCGAAACAGAAGCAGCACAGTTGCCGCGCGTGATCGACGATGCCCAGGTGACCGTAGCGATTATTAATACAACCTATATCCAGCAAACTGGCCTGAACCCGGTACGCGATAGCCTGTTTATTGAGGATAAGCAGTCGCCCTACGTCAACATCATCGTGACACGCGCAAACAACAAAGATGCGGCGAAGGTGCGTGATTTCATTCGGGCGTACCAGTCGCCAGAGGTAGCGGCAGCAGCGGATAAAATCTTCAACGGCGGTGCCGTGGTTGGCTGGTAGTCAACGGCGTGCCATCACCACGCAGCCGCGTGCGTGGCGACGATCTGGCTTAGTGCAGCTGTCTTTTCTGATGCAGACTCAGCGCTGCCGGGCGTATTGCCGCAATGCTCTGCTCATATTCATCCGGTGAGAATGTGTCCAGCTCGGCAAAATGCTCTTCCTTACCATGCAGCGCAATCGCCTGCAGGGCCGGATGCAGCGACGCATGTAGCGATGACCAGTCGCCCAGCGCTACGCCTTTCATATAACCAAAGCACCACTCTTCCACTACGGTAAATGCCTGTCCCTCCACTTCGCGGGTTCCAAACAGCGGTTCAAACTGATCGGGATAGTCATTAAGACGATCGGCAATATCATTCATATGCTGCGCGATCAGGTCCATAAACTGTTCGAACTCCTCCTCGGATCCCCAGTCAGGTTCGTGCTCTTCACCGCCCCAAATCAGCGGCAGCCACTCCTGCGGCCCAACCAGCACCGGTCCGGAAAGAATGGCGGTAAACAGCCCGTCCAGTTCAGAGACATCGAGCACTGACTCATCATTACCGTATTTGACTAAGATCTCGTCGAGCCATTCCAGCTCGACTTCCGTTAATGGTCCTTGCTGCATACTGTTGCCCTCGCTGCGCATATCGATTTTCATCCGGCGTATGCCGGCCTGAGGCTATTCTGGGTGGCGGGAAGGGAAAAATCCACCGTGGGAAATTTAATTTTTTTATGCTGGCTTGCAGAAATGCAGGTCTGGACCGGGTTCTGTCGATCTGACTGTCAATATCAGCAGTCACGAAGGATGGCAGAGGAAGCTGACGCGCAAAGGCGATAAGTGTTGCATAATGGATCCAACCCCCTGCTTCGTTACCATTGTGGTGGCGCAATAGTAAATGGTGAGTGCAGAAATGACGGCGTAACAGGGAAGAATCTCAGGGACAGATTATATTGATTGAAGTAGTCTGTATTTGATATCGATATATTCGCGAAAATAATTAAAGAGCTAATATGGCAGCTATCCCCTTACCGAACGACATTCTCAGAGCCTGGCAACGCGTTGAGTTTTTCCAGCCCTATACGCTTGAAAAAAAAGATAAAAGCTTGTTAATCCCTCTCAAAAAGCTACAGCAGTCAGGTGATAAGGTGCTGCCCTGGCTTTCGGCTGAACTACGCCAACAATACGAGATCCCACCAAAATCATCATATAATTTACATCTCGGACTATTTGAGAAAAGTATTGCCAGCACGATGAGCCTGTCTATTTTGGGCCAGAACGATGGGCATGATGTGGATGAATGTGAGCAACGCCTGAATCAGGAAGGAACAACATGTTTTGCTAAGGTTCAATTGAATGCAGAAGGTGTACCCGCACTGGATAAATTATCAGTAAGCTCGCTTCCCTGGGCATTAGGTCACCTGCAAAAGCAACAACTTCAGCAACTTGAATCGCACGTTTTCTCGGCCGCATGCAAGCGCCTTACTGATACTCTCAGTCATTTCCGTTCGACCCTCAAGCCCGCACAAGAAAAGGGTCACGGTATACTGCGAACTGTCGACATATTGACGCTATTAACAACACATTTAGTCGAATGGGCTGGATATGAACCTTCCTGGCAATACGCAATACAAATTGACTGGTTCACAGGTAACAATGGCAGCACTGAAACAGCCTGCGAAAATGAAGGTGAAATTGAAGATGTTCTGAACGAAAGTGATAAAGCCTTCACGCTCCCCATCCTGAATAGCTTTTTCTTTGAAGATATCGAAAGAGCCATTATTTCTCTGCAACAAAAAAATCGCTGTGAAACGCTCAAGGCTTATCTCTGCGAAAGCGCGCCCAGAAATGCCGATCTCTACTCTCAAGACGGGCTTGCATCCGTCATTGATCAATTGCACCCAAAGAAAATGCCTCAAGGCCGCTGGCCTGCCGAGCCAGGGCATACGATGTCGTTAATGCAGCAGTTTGCCATTAATACGGCCGTAGATGAACTTGCAGATGGGGGAATACTATCAGTTAACGGGCCGCCGGGAACGGGGAAAACGACCCTGCTACGGGATCTGGTCGCCCACAATATTGTTGAGCGGGCAAAAGTACTTTCTCGTTTTGCAGAGGTGACTGATACCCTGGATAGCGACGGCTTTATCGTGCAGGCACTCACCGGATATGAAATGGTGATGGCGTCATCTAATAATGCGGCGGTGGAAAATATTTCAAAAGAGTTGCCACAGATAAAATCACTTGCCGATGAATTTCGTTCAGTTGACTATTTAGCACCAACGGCCAATCAAATAGCGGCGGCGTCTCGCCCAAAACGTGAACATAAAAGGGATAAAAACGGCGAGGGCAAGGAACGTGATTATCATCTCTTCCGCCCGTTGGAAGAAAAGAGTCATTGCTGGGGATTAATTTCGGTAGCGCTGGGCAAAAAAGCAAACCGCACCAGGTTTGCCCAGAGATTACTGATCGATGAGCATCATTTACGTAAAACCCGGGCTGAAACATCTCGTCATGCCGATGAAAACTTTCTTAGCCTGTGGCGCTGGAAGAGTAATCATAACGCAACCCCTTTTGCTAACGCTAAAAAGCATTTTATCGCGTGTCAGAAAAAGACAGCTGAATTACAACAACAGTTAGAGATATTGGCAAACCTCCTGGCAAAACAGCCTGATGGCGCACTCAACGCCTTATCATCGAAGCTGGAGCAGACAGAACAGTCATGTGAGACGTATCGCAACAGACTGAGAAAAATCACCGAAGAACAAGACTTACTTGAGAAACAAATCCGCTATGCGGCACAGCAGCAAAAAATTATTGAAAAAGAGTCACCCGGATGGCTGGCACATCTTATAAACCGCAAACAGGTCAAGGCGTATCAGGAAGCACGATTAAAAGCGCAGCATGACTTATTAACACTGACCGGATTGCTGGTTCAGAAAACGCAACGCGCTACCGAGCTGCGAAAACAACTTGACGATATCAAGGCAAAAAAAAGCGCTCTACAACAGGATATTGAAAAAACCACCCGGCAGCAGGCTGATGACAGTGTTGCTATGATGAGGTTAAAAGAAAAGTTTCCGCACATAACATTTCCGGATGCTGATAAGCGGATAGATGACAAAGAGTTACAACGCACGGCGTTTTGGCAAGACACAGAAATAAATCGGCAGCGCTCCAGGTTATTTATCGCCGCGATGGAACTGCATCAGGCCTGGCTTTATGAGGCTCTGAGCATAAGTTCTTTCAGAAAGAATATCAGGGATCTCAGTCACTTTCTCTCCACTCCTCATACCGAATCCACCCCTTTACGCTGGTGGCAAACTCTATTTATGTTTGTACCTGTAATTTCGACCACCTTTGCTTCAGTTGGCCGTATGTTCCATGGAGTGAAAGGGGAAGAACTTGGCTGGCTGATGATCGATGAAGCCGGGCAGGCCTCGCCACAGCAGGCTGTTGGCGCTATATGGCGTGCCAGGCGGGTGCTGGTTGTTGGAGATCCCTTACAGATCGAACCAGTGTTTACCACTTCGCCAGTGCTTGTGAAACATTTGTGCCGAAACACCTTGCACCAGCATGCAGAAGACTGGGATCCGGGACGAACTTCGGTTCAACAGGTTACCGACCGCATCAATCCCTGGGGATGTAAATTAAAGGTGATGAACCACGATGTATGGATCGGCATTCCCCTGTGGGTCCACCGCCGTTGCATTGAACCGATGTTTACCCTGGCAAACAAGATGGCCTACGACAATCGGATGATCCATGGGTTTACCTCTGACAAAATAAGCAGTCAGCGGGTAAATGGAGTCGTTGATAACCACTGGCTGGCTGCAACTGGTGGACTGAAGGAAAAGCAGTATCGCGACAGCCACGGCAAAAGTTTGCTCAACTTATTGAATCGTCTGTTGTCTGAAAATGTGCCGCTGCATTCAATTTACATTATTACCCCGTTTAAAGCGGTTAAAACAGCGCTATCAGCGTTGCTGGAACAACGCGATCTCAAAGTATGGCGACAATATTCACCCTTGATAAAGCACAAAGAGATCGCTCAATGGCTTAAGAGTTGTGTCGGTACTGTCCATACTTTTCAGGGGAAAGAAAACGAAATCGTCATACTGGTACTGGGATGTGATGAGCATGATGATGGAGGCGCTAAGTGGGCCTCCAGCAAACCGAATCTGCTCAACGTAGCGCTGACCCGAGCAAAGAAACATTTCTTTGTCATTGGCGATCCAAGTGTATGGCAAAGTCTGCCCGGTTTCAGCGACGTAGCAAGAACCTTACCAATCAGAACAACGGGATCGATGGGTGAAGATATGACCAAGGATGTTAAGGGTTATTCGCATTCAAATATGGAAAATATAATGAGTGATTAAGTTCTCAATGAAACGGGACGATATTAACTCATTTGAGTTAGCAGAGAAGCGATGGTGTTAGCCCGACCCGGTCTCGCCAATCACATTAATATATACTGCGATCGGCCACGGTGCCCCTGTAAGGGCACCCGTTTAAGTTCCATGCACTTTATGAGGTTCCGGCGTTAGTCTTCGTCATTCGGTACTCTTGCTGCGCCAGGTGGTTCGGGGATTCAAACGGACGTTCACCGTTATATTCGCCCAGCCATTTCCCTGTCATTTGCCGCACATCGTTAAGCGTCCTGAACAGATATAAATTCAAGACGGCGGTTTTCATCTGCCATATCTCTCGTCTTCTTAATATCGCTGGCCCCCATACCGCCATATTTTGCTTTCCAGTTCTGTTCACTGGCCTCTGACATACCGGCTTCACGGCAAACATCCTTCACTTTTCTGCCAGCCTCGACAGACTTCAGAACGGCAATGAACTGGTGTTCGGTTAAACGGGCTTTAAGCATAGCGATTTACACTGAGACACCATCTGTATGCCGGAAAATCTCCAGCCCCCCGTTTGCGGGCTGGTTACACCATCAGTTAACACCTCCGTTGTTGGAATCAAAACCAGTCGAACAGAAGATATCACCAGTAATAGCACCATTTGTTGGTATATGTGGATAGATATGCGTGGACGTCAAGAGACACAGAACTGGGGGGAGAAACAGCGTAACTGCCGGATTTCAGGCAAAAAAAAAGACCTCAGTTGAGGTCCATTTACATACTGTTGGAAAGGCCGGACTCGCACATAAAGATTAATCCTTTGATTTAAAAGTAATAAAAAATAACATTTAGATAATGTACCAACATCGATACCAACACATTAAATCGTTGATTTTGGGACTCGAATCGGGGCAAGAGTTACCTGGAAGATGACGAACTTCAGCGATCCTCTCGGGTATGCCAAAGGTCAACAATATAGATAGTGTCGCGCTGAATTTCATAGTGAACGTCATAATCATCAAACAAGATTTTTCTCACTTCTCGTGGTTCATATCTTATCTGAGAAACACCGATTCTTGGATGGTCGGCGAGCCCTGAGGTTCCTATGAGCAAACGCTCTAATACGTTGTCAGCATGTTGCCGACTGTACTGACAGGCAAACCTATAAATACGCTCCAGGTCATCCTGGGCCTTTTGGGTCCACTGTATTTCCATGGGTTACGATTTTTTCAGTTTGTTAGCGAAGTCAACTACATCCGCATGGCTAACCACTCTTCCCGCATCGACATCAGCAAGCCCTTTCAAAATCTGCTGATGCCGCCGCTCTCTCTCTTCAATCATGGCGGTCAGCGCTTCTTTAATCACCCAGCTTTTAGATCTGTCCAGTTCAATAGCCAGGTTTTCAACCGCCGCGGCAAGCTCTGCAGGGATCTGAGCGCTGATCGTCTGTTTCGCGAGTTGTCTCATGACCGTCACCTTTTAATAAAAGTTAATAACACTTATTAAAATAGCATGTTTGTGTTCGCGTAACTACCTGTGGCGAAGACAACCTCAGTCCCCCCATCATCTCGAAGCCAGCATTCCCGGATAGTGTTTCGCAATGATGTCATTCATTCGCTCAATCAACTCCAGACGCTTGAAGGCCAAGTGCGCTGTGCCTTTTTGATAGTAACGAATGCGGAAGAACTCATCTTCGTAAACGTCCTTAGCCGGATTATCCCGGATATGCTCCATCAACCGAGTGGAGATATCACCCCGGTTGTCAGGGATGGGTTTGCCATCCAGCAGAAATAGCATTCTCTCCAGGTCAGCCAGCTGATCCCGTCGCCAACCCCAGTTAAGGCTAAAGCCCCAGCGGTTATGCGTCACCAGATTGTTAATGATGATCTTCTTACCGAAGCTGCAGGGACTGTTGGTCTTATAATCCCATGACAGTCCTTTGAAGACGTTAATGATGCCACGTTCGAAGACATCCATTTTGTTGAGATGTAACTGTTCAAAAGTACTGAGGATATTCGCCTCGCTGATAGCAGGAAGATCGCCCTCCTCGAGGTTCTTATGCCACTGGTCGCGAGCCTGTGCATCCATCAAGGCCATCATGCCGGATTTCAACATCAAATCGCGCCAGATACAGCGGTCGATATTGCGGATGATAGCAGGCAGCGCTTTATCAGCCTTTTCAGTCAGCCAGCTATTGTAGCGGTGCCCGGACTTCATCGCCCAGTCTTGCGCTGTACCACCGCCAATTTCTGAGGTTAGTCGTGAAATGGCATCAAGCTGCTGAATGAGTTGTTCGATCTGTTTGAGTGCGGTATCGCGACCAGTGACAACACGCTCAATACTGGTCGAAAGAATGAGCTCATTGTGTTCCGTCAACACGTCGGGTTCTGTTTGCATCGTTAATCGTCCATAAAAGCAAACACGCCTGCCGGGAGTGGCAGGCGCATTATGCGATGAATAAAAAAGGTTGGAAGTTCAGAGGGAAAATCAGGAATGAGGCTCGAAGAATTTAAATATTTATTAATCCGGTAGCTCGCCTTGCTCTGAGAATATCGGTGGCGGCCAGGAATGGCGTCTGCTCCTGCCATGTAAATCCTTTGCGGTCGATACGTACCAGTTCATAACGTTCCACCAGAAAATTAACAGCATCGGCGAGCGTGATTCCTGCGTCGATATGCTCCTCAATGGCCGCGTCGTCATGGAATGGCGTGTCATTTAGTGTCAAGCCGTAATGATGCTCCAGCAGATACGTTAAAAGTTGCTGCCACACCTGCACGGGAGACAGGCGTGACGAAACCGGCACCGTGGCCGGTACAGTTGAAATGTGCATGGATAGAATCCTGAGAAAAGAAGAAGAGAAAAGATTTTATGGGGTTGGATAAATAGAAATGTAAACGTAACCGCAGCTACCACGGGTATCAGCTATACAGGTTAAACTCGTAAGTTGAATGGTCACCTGATGTTGCTGATGTGGATTTAGTTCGCCAGCACGCAGCATATTTTCCAGTTGTTCTACAAACAGCGGGAAAGCCTGATCCAGTTTCTGCAGGTGTATCGGGCTAAAGCTCACCGTTAATCCAGCCCTGTCAGCCAGGTAATACAGCCGATTGCCTTCCTGAACTAATCTCGCGCCAAATCGTGGGGTGATATCGCTTTGTAGACCCCATTCATGAGGTAGTGTGATTGACATGAAAACCTCCGTTTAAAGCAAACCCTGCTCAGCAAAAGACACCACTTCGTTCCCAACAACCAAATGATCCAGCACTCGCACTTCTACCAGTGCTAACGCTTTCACTATCCGCTGAGTGATGTGTTTATCCTGCTGACTGATTTCTGTCGTACCTGACGGATGGTTATGCGCCAGAATTACCGCAGCGGCATTGTGTTTCAGAGCCAATTTAACCACTTCGCGGGGATGCACTTCGGTTTGGCTAAGTGTGCCGGTAAACAGTGTTTCGCATCCCAGCAGGCAGTGCTGATTGTCGAGATACATCACGATAAAAACTTCACGCTCCTGATGAGCCATCTGTAATTGCAGCCAGGTCTTAGTGAAGCTGGTGGAGGTAAATGGCTCACTCGGTTGACGCTGATATTTCTCCAGCAGGCGTAATGCCCGACGAATGACGCGTTGCTCGTTTGCAGGAAATACCGGGGATAAATTAAATACAGACATATTTGTTCCTTAAAACAAAAAGCCTCGCCGGTTTATTGGCAAGGCCTGAGGGAAGGGATAATAAAAAGGTTCATGAGACAAGCTGCAGCATATTCTCGGCCATCACCCACAGGGCGCGATTGAGCTTCACATCACCATCGATACCTTTTACAGCACGGGTATGTGCACGTTTGCCTTTAGTCGTTCGTCCCGACAACCAGCCTTTTATCAAGTTCTCCTGAATGCGCTGGTAAGTCGTCCACAGGTCATTGCTTTCATCCTGCCAGCGGCGCGGGGAAAGGATCTGCGATTCCGTCACCGGCTGATGCTCTTCACCAAAGCGATAGGTCAATGCTGCTTTCGCCATCGCCTGCTGTGCTGGTGGCGGTAACATCAGCGACTGCATGGCATTACGCTTCTCTTCCACTCGGTCAAATATCCCCAGTCCCGCACACGCGTCTGGCAGGCAAAGAACGGCTGGAAGCCTTCACGTTTCAGGTTATCGAGCAGGGTAATGGTAGGGATGTAGGTGTACCGGTCGCTGCGAGATTCATGTTTCTCCTCGCTGAAGACACTCGGCACATAGTGGGCCAGTTCATCGCGGGTTAGCGGGCGGTCACGGCGAACGAGGTTTACCGCGCCAAAGCGAGATACTAATCGGGTCATGGTTAATTCCTTTTTCGGAGATTAAAAACAAAAAGGCCATGCTTCCCGAAGGAGGCATGACCCGTATGATGATCGTTTGGCTCATAATCATAAACAGATGAGATACCGTTCACAGTATATCCAAAGTTGATACCATACGCGTCTTCTATTGAAGAAGTTCTTTCAAAACCATCTATTATTTTCTCAATTTCCTTAAAGGAGATATCATTAATACTTCCACTCTCTCACTTCGAATTATCTTCCGTCAATTCATGAACTGTTAATTCTGTTACGTCAATTTTAGAGACAGGAACCTTTATTATATCAGCTGGTATTTCCAGTTCATGCACCCACTGATTAGCAACTTCGTTATTTTTATGATCAAGAACAGAATTAATTTTTTCAGCAACAACTTGAGATCTATTATTTTGATATTCCAGTTTTAAAAAAAATAAAAGTGCAATGCCCTTTGATTGTTTTTCAACCAATATATTTCTTTATCAATTAGGGCTTTCTTTACCTTAAGTAGCCTCTGCATCATCTTACCTCCTCATACGCTGATACAGCACATTTAACACAGATTCATCAAAGACCGCCAGTTTAATATTGTAGATATTTTACGTAAAAAATCGCATAAAAATGAATGATTAACATAGTAAAATCAAATTAAAAACGTAGTAATTTCGTAGTAAAAAATAGAATAATAAAAAATAATATAAATAGGTTACAAGAATCACACCCTGGATTAAATAGATTCTCTTACACATGTTGTATGTTGCCCATGAGTACATCTAAAATCTCTGGAGAACCGACGATTGAAGCATCAAATGATGTCGCTGCTGTAGCTCAAAAAACTTAAACCGAACTGGCTACCGTCACACGTAAAACGTTAATTAAGGTTAATTGTTATTATAGAGTAAGCCCTTTCTACATCAATGCATACGTCAGGCATACAGCTCTCATTTATTAAATTACATAGATACCGATTACTTTTATTAACACACCAAAGGAATTCAATCATGCAAAGGTACTAACCTTACCTCAAAAGCATCACCCCTAACGACTTCTTGTTAAACATGATAAATCATCATCTCAATACACTTTTTTTCAGGCACTCTAAGCTATTAGGTTGCAGAATAGATTTTGGTTATCTGCATGAGACAAGCAGATTTAGCAGGAATTCCTTAGTTGAGATCCAAGCTGACATGAGATCTCTGACGGACAAATGATGCGTATAGAGGATTCATGTGGTTATTTCTGGGTAATCGAATGGACGTCTAGCGGAAAACTCCACTCTCATGCAGTATTTTACTTAAATGGTCAAAAAATAAAAAAGTCTTTCCCTTTTATACAACATGCAGGAAGGGTCTGGAGTGAGGTTACTAACTCGGAAGGAAAATATGAGTGGTGTAAACCTCAGGGTTATCATCGGGATAATATTCATACCGTAGTATGACCACCGAAATGTGGATGATGTACATAGTCTGAGACGAATAATAAGTTATTTAACAAAAGAGGAACAAAAAAATGGAATAATTATTTGGGGATGTAATGAAGCTGGTGAGCCTACGCGAGCAGGAAGGCCCCGGAGCATCTAATTCATATATTTTACGGTTCTAGCGATAGGTATGTCGGAGCAGCAACGGTAATAATTTAAACCAACTCCGGCTCACCTTTACCTACCGGAGAATTACGATATGACGATCAAACCTTCCCTGCTCGAAGATCAATTTATTGACATGGCATTTATCACCAACCTGCTTCAAATGACAGATAAATGGCTGTATAAGCTCATCAAAGACGGTATATTCCCGCAACCAATCAAACTGGGGCGCAGCTCTCGCTGGCTTGAAAGCGAAGTTGAAGCCTGGCTTCAGGAACGTATTAACCAGTAACGTAAATAGACCTTCCCGCTAACTAAAACCGCAGCATGAAAATAATTATCCGGCTACCTGGAGGTTTTCTGCTACTTGTCATTCATACCTAAAGGAAATATTAAGTCATGAAGAACTATAAACCTCGTTACGAAGAGCTCCACAGATATTATCTGACCTGGCTACTGGATTTTACAAAGCGGGCCGTTCGTCAGGGCATGTGTCACCAGAATATTTATTACACCCACAATCTGAAAGTCGGCTGCTTTAAGTTTCCGGGTAAAGAACCGGTTATTGCTATTTTTCCTCAATGTCTGCACCAAATCTTTTACGGTAAAACATCGGCGACACCATTATCTCTTGAGGATGATTTGAGCGTCAGTTTATGTACGCAAGATCATTTGCTCGTTCATCATCCCATGCTGGAAGGCGTCCTGCTTTCAGAGTGCGTACGTTTAAAAACAACGTTCGCTGGCTAATAAGCTCATCAGTCTGTTTCGGCAGTTCAGCGGTAATGAGCTGCGTCTGAAGCTTGTCTGGTTGTGTTGGTACGATCTGATGCTGGGGAATTGCCTTACTGACTGGACTGAGAACCTGAAGTGTAGCTCCGAGGAGGAGGTTAATATCTGGATCATTAACCGACAGGCAGAAAACTCGAGGCTTACCAGCATGATGGACGAATACCTTTGCTTCGCCTGGCGCACGAGAGCAGAACCGCTTTGACCCCTCAGGGATGCTGACGGTGCGCATAGCTGTTCCATTGCAACTATCTGTTTCATGGGACAGCTAACATCGGGGTGTACTAATCACTGAGATGTTAGCTATCGTACGCAAAAAATCACGTAAAAGACTACAAATCTAATCACGTATTACGTAAAATATGACGTAACAGAATTCACTCAATGCTTCATACGGACTACATATGGCTAATGTTGATGCAGATTATTGCTACTCGTTTCCAGCTATACGTGGCATTCAGGCTGGACGTCCTTTCTACATTGCCACATGCCCAATGCGTATCATTCCGAAAATATTCAGTTTTGATGAAAACGACGTGCCACCGGAATTACGAGCACAACGTACACTGAATAAATCACGCATACCCGAAATGGTGCGTTATCTCTTGGAAAACCCAAAAGATTATGTGTTTTCAGCACTGACAGCCTCCATTGCCGTCGATGTCCAGTTTGATGAGTTTCCCGGTTCCAATAATCTGGGGACGCTATGTGTGCCAATGGATGCTCAAATTTTAATCAATGACGGTCAGCATCGCCGTAAGGCGATTGAAGACGCTTTAGATGCTCGCCCTGAATTAGGGCAGGATAATATTCCGGTGCTATTTTTCGTCGATGAAGGTTTAAAACGTAGCCAGCAAATGTTCGCCGATCTGAACAAATACGCCATCCGCCCTAGTCCTTCATTATCGTCGCTTTACGATCATCGTGATGCAAGTTCAAATCTGGCTCGTTATTTGGCGATGTCCATTGAACCGTTCATAGGGATGACTGAGTTAGAAAAATCAGGTATCAGCCAGCGGTCAAATAAATTGTTTACCTTAAGCAGCATCAAGCAGGCAACCCGCGCTCTACTTGGAAAAGAACCCAAAGAGGACAATTTTGAAGAATGTACCCAAATAGCGGCCAGTTACTGGCTAGCTATTTTCAGTGTGATGCCGGATTGGCAACTAGCAGCTAAAAAAGAGGTCTCACCTGTCCAGCTACGGCAGGACTATGTTCACGCTCACGGCATCGGTTTACAGGCTCTCGGACAACTGGGATATGCACTACTGAGGGATTATCCTGAGCAATGGCCGGAGAAAATTGCCGCACTCAAAACATTTAACTGGCGTAGAAACAATCCGAATTTGATCAAAAGATCAATGCAACATGGCAAGCTGAGCAAAACAAGTACGGCGATTCAGCTAACCTGTAACGCACTAAAAATTGCGCTATCCCTTCCCCTCACTCCTGAAGAACAGGAGCTTGAAGCTCAAATGGTTGTCTCATGAGTAAACTGGTTCAGGCCTTCGATCTGGCCGAGTACGAAGATTTTATTAATCAGGAACAATTCGCCGGACGCCCTCTGGCGGAATATGTTACAGAAGTTCAGAGAATTTATTGTGCGGATAAACGTCCGTGGGTAATTGGCTACAGTGGCGGTAAAGATTCTTCAGCGGTTATTACTTTGGTATATCTGGCCTTACTGGGCCTGCCTCCGGAAATGCGCAATAAAGATGTTTTCTTAGTATCATCAGATACTCTGGTAGAAACGCCAGTAGTGGTTGATCTGATTAAGAAAACCATGTTGCAAATTGAGGCTGGTGCAAAACGTAATCGCCTGCCAATCACCCAGCATGCGGTGATGCCCAAAACTAATGAAACGTTCTGGGTTAACTTGCTAGGAAAAGGTTATCCGGCACCCACTCGGAGTTTCCGCTGGTGTACCGAACGAATGAAGATCAACCCGGTCAGTGATTTTATCAAAGATAAAGTCAGCCAGTTTGATGAGGTGATTGTGGTTTTAGGTTCGCGCAGTAGCGAAAGCGCTTCCCGTGCGCAGGTAATTGCAAAACACAAAATTGATGGCTCGCGCCTCGCCCGACATACCACGCTGGCAAACGCTTTTATCTATACTCCCATTGATGCTTGGGATGTGGAAGATGTCTGGAAGCTATTACGTGGTGCGTTCCGATATTCTCCTGAAGATATTGAAGAGTGGGAAAGCCCGTGGGGAGGCAACAATCGTCCGCTTTGGACACTGTATATGGATTCTTCCGCACAGGGGGAGTGTCCACTTGTAATCGACGAAAGTACCCCTTCCTGCGGAAATTCACGTTTTGGCTGCTGGACCTGCACAGTGGTTACCAAAGATAAAGCGATGGAAAGCCTGATCAAGAATGGAGAAGAGTGGATGTCTCCGTTACTGAAATATCGTGATCTTCTGGCATTTACCACCGATCCCGCTAATAAAGACACTTATCGCAACTATAAACGCCGTACCGGCAAAGTGAGCTATCAATACGCTAAGGATGGTGAGGAGCTTAGCGCAGAACGTAAACATGTTCCTGGCCCTTACTGGCTAAAATATCGTCAGGAGTGGCTAAAAGATTTACTTAAAATTGAGCGTGATTTGAATGCGCAGGGTCACACCATTACGTTAATCACCAAACTGGAATTGCACGCTATCCGTCAGGAGTGGCTGAAAGACCCCAATGAACCTGACTGGTATGACACCCTCCCAGGTATTTACCGTGAGGTGTACCAGCAGGAACTCGACTGGGTGGTTGATGATCAATCACGCTTTGATGCCAGCGATGCTGATTTGCTGATACAGATTGCCCAAGGATTTGACGTTGTACCAGAGATGGTAATGAAACTTATTGAGTTGGAAGTTTCAATGGAAGGATTAAGTCGCCGTCAGGGGATATTTGACAAGCTCGGTACAATTTTGAAGCAAGACTGGGGTAGTTTGGAAGAGATTCAGCAAAATCAGATAACACTGCAGAAACGAAACGATCGGGATATTCATCAGGAAGAAGTTGCCAGACTGGAAGCTGAGCTTCAAGTTTTACAACGTAGAATTGTCGATGCCAGTGAATCATCTGTATTTGCCGGTGAGGAAAACGAAAATGTTAATTAAGCAATTAGTATTGCGTAATTTTCGAGTATTCAGCGGTACACACACCATTGATTTAGCTCCCAGAAAGCGTCTACACGATGAAAATCCACGACCTATCGTATTGTTTGGTGGCTTAAATGGCGCAGGAAAAACCTCGATTTTATCGGCAATCCGACTGGCGTTGTATGGTCGAATGGCATTTGGCCTCGCGACGCAGCAACAAGAATATATTGAGCAGCTCAGCGCACTGATTCATAACGGTGCGTACTGTAGTGAACAGGTGGCGGAAGCATCGGTAGAACTGACGTTTACCTACAATAAAGGTGGTAATGAGGCAGAATTTACCGTCACGCGAACTTGGGAAAAAGGCAAGAAAGACCAGCTTTCTCTACAGCAGGATGGGCAACCTCTGAGTGAGTTCGATTATGAGCAATGCCAGGGATTCCTTAATGAATTGATTCCGCATGGCATCGCTGATTTGTTCTTTTTTGATGGTGAAAAAATTGCGGAACTGGCGGAAGATGAATCCGGCAATATTCTGCGTACTGCTGTACGTCGCCTGTTAGGTTTAGATCTGATATCTAAGCTACGCAATGATTTAGTGATTTTAATTAAGCGCCAGCAATCCAGCCAGTTGGAAGGTTCTCAGCAACAACATATTGCAAAGCTTGAGACGCAAAGTAGAAAATTAGCTGGTCAGACGGAAGAACTGCTGGAAAAAGCTGATTTTGCCAATACACGAATCGAGTTTCTGTCTAAAGACATCATCCGTTATGAAGGCCTATTGAATGCACAAGGCGGTGCGTTTGCTCAGACAAAGATGCAAGAAAAAAATAAGGCTGAAACTTTACTAAAAGATAGGGAACGTCTGGAGAAAGCATTACGTCAGGAATTTGATGGTGCGCTACCTTATGCGTTGGCTCCTAATACCTTGTCCCGTTTACTACAACAGATTGCGAATGAAACGGAGATCAAGCAGGCAAAAAGCTTTGAAAAAGAACTGAGTCAGTTTTTAACTCAACTCGGAAACGATATTGCATTGCGCTCCAGCACCACGAGTAAAATCGCTACTGAAGCCATTACAGATAATCTGAAAGAGTATATGGCAAACAAACCTAAAGGCGATTTGCTTTTTGATATTTCTGAACGAGAAGCGGGTATGCTTCAACATTCCATCGGGCAGGAAAGCAAGAGAGCATGGCAACACTTTGATCTTTATCGTAATCAGTTAGCTGAAGTTGAACTACAGCTTGAACAAGCCGCTGCTAACATTGCCCGTGCGCCTGAAGACGATCAGTTAATGGATCTATTCGAAAAATTACGCGATTTGGATCGGCAGCGCGAAGCTCAGCGGCAAAAATATTGTTTATTTCTAGAACAGGCTAAACACACAAAACAACAACAACTGGATTGCGTCCGCCAGATACAAAAAGCACATGATGCCGTTCGCTATCAGCACAATTACAGTAGCGCCTTTAAGAATGCTCAAGAAACAATAAATTTACTCGATCGTTACAGCGATGTTTTAACTCAAGCACGAGTAAAAACTTTGGCTACTAATTTTGAATTGGCCTACCGTAAGTTGGCTCGTAAAGAGGATTTACAACTTAGTGCACATATCAATCCTGGAACGTTTGATGTGGAATTAATTGATGAAAATGGTTCAGTGATAAACCGAAAATTACTATCTGCTGGTGAAAAGCAAATTTATGCAATTGCAATACTTGAGGCACTGGCTAAAACCTCTGGTCGTGATTTACCAGTTATCATCGATACACCGCTGGGACGTCTGGACTCGCAGCACCGAGATAAGTTGATTAACCATTACTTCCCCGAGGCCAGTCATCAAGTTGTTCTGCTGTCCACTGATACAGAAGTAGATGAACGTTACTTTGTCGATCAACTTCGTGACGACATCTCCCATGCTTATGAGATCGTCTTTAATGCACATACCAAGTCATCGATTCTAAAACCAGGCTATTTCTGGGAATTAACCAAGGAGGCAATCTGATGCTCCCAAACCGAATGCAGCTCAGTCGACAGACAGAAGAACAACTAAAAAAGCTAAAAGGATACACAGGGATCACGCCGAATGTCGCCGCACGGTTGGCGTTTTTCCGTTCGGTGGAAACCGATTTTCGTTATTTGCCTGAGCGAGATAGTATGAAGCTGGATGGTGTTTTGATACTAGATAAAATTACGTGGTTAGGGGAGACATTACAGGCCACGGATTTAATTCTTAAAATGCTGTATCCACAGATAGAGCAGAAAATGTTAATTAAAGCGTGGGCGGCACATGTTGAGGATGGGATTGCGGCATTGAGAAACTACCGTTCTCTAAAAGACCTCTCATTCGGGATATAACATCATGGAAAATAAAAATCACATTATCACTCCATATATTAAAAAGGACTATTCTAATAATTCACTAATAACGAATGTATATATTGAATCAACCAGTAATAATACCTCAAAAGGACTATTGGGGCTTCAACCAACTGAATTGTCAGCTATAACATCATTTATTACGGCTTTGGTTTCTTTGGCTATAGCATTTCATACTATCACTAAGTATCGGAAAGATAGGCAGCAACAACAACAAATAGAGTTACGAGAGAGAAAAATTACTTTCGCAAATAATGCAAAAGAAAAAATAGAAAAATTCTATGGGCCTTTTAATTCATTATTAGAAGAGTCAAGAATAATATATAGCCACTTTGCATTGAAAGAAAAAGAAAAACTTAGATCCGAAGGAAAATACTTCCGAGCCTTACGCTACTTAATACAAAGTAACAATAACAATAACAATAACAATAACAATAACAATAACAATAACAATAACAATGTGCTTGACACCCATGATAAAGAGTTGTTACAGCAAATAATTGATATTTCTGATAAAATAACACTACTGATCGAAAGTAACTCTGGATATGTAGATAACCCAGAGCTACATACACTGCTCGGAAAGCTAATAGCTCACTATCGTATATTGAAATGTGCAGCCCGTGGAGTTCTCAATAAAGATAACTCTGAGCTTGAAGATATTGTATTTCCTTTAGAGATAAATGGTGCAATTGATAGCGAAATAAGAAAACTTAAGGTCATTATAAATTTTGAATCAAAAAAGAAAACATCATAGAAACAAAAAAAAACATTTCTTTTTATGATAAAAATAGTATTGATTATTTTAGAAAAACAGCATCGATTGATATGAGCGAAATCTATAATGAAATTCGCAAGCATTTTAAACCGGGATCCTCGATATTAGACGCTGGGTGTGGTATTGGTAGAGATACTGAATATTTTATAAGGCATGGTTATAAAGTCACATCATTTGATGCATCAAAAGAAATGGTATATCTATGCAATCAATATCCCTTTGCATTTTGTGAAAAATTAGATTTCAATGAAATTGACTACCCTCCTAAATTTGACTTAATTTGGGCGTGTGCATCATTACTTCATCTTAATGAGAGCGAATTTAAAAATGCTTCATTTCGTTTATATAAAGCAACTAGAAAATCCGGAGTGATCTATTTTTCTTTGAAAAAACAACAAAATAAAAAAAACACAAAAAATGATAGCAGGATATTTTATTATTACGATTCAGAATTCATCAAAAAATTATTTGAAGATGATTTGAATATGACTTTAATTAAAGAATGGGAAACATCTTCTAATCTAAAAGATTCAAATGATATATTTGTAAATTACATATATATAAAATAAATTCACTTGAATGTTATTATATTGAGAGTGATGTCTTAAGGCATAATCCTTAAGACCTCTATTTGATATACACAATTAATAAAATGTAACACAATCATCACTAAGCTTGGAGTATTTAGTTTAAATCATCACACTATAGCCATGATGAAAAATCACTACCTGCTGATAATTTTCTAAAACGTCAGGCTATTCTTCGCATTAAGACTATATATCAAAAAAGTTCCTATCTATCTCGTAAAGATCATAAGTGCTTACTTTAGCAACCCCCATTCCATTTTGAACCAAGTATTCACATAACTGTTGTCCATCAATTAATGTAATAGTCATGCCTTGGGCCTTTTGTGCGCTATTCATTGCTTGCTCAGTGAAACATGAAGATGAAAAGAATACACCTTTGTGAGCTCCTTTTTGATTCATTGAGCCAATGAATTCTCGAATTTCACTAGGTGGGACTTTTTTACTATTATATCGTTTTGCTTGGATATATATTTTTTCCAAGCCTAATTTATCTTCATTAATAATACCATCAATTCCCTCATCCCCAGCACCACCAATAACTTTTCCCGCTTCAGACTCATGCCATCCGTACCCCATCTTTAACAATAGGGTGACTACTAGCCGCTCAAAAAAAGCTGGATCTGACGAATTAATAGCATCAAGCAATTGATTTTTAACATTTTTTATGTGTTCAATATACTTGGAATGTATAATTTCTTCCGGTAGTTGATCCTTGGTAGTTTTCTCCAGCTTCGGAGATTCAATTTTGGTCGACTGACCACGCCACAAATCATATAGAGGTTTAGATAGGTGATTTGATTTTACTTCTATGAATATCTTACGTGGTGAAGCACTAGGAAAGTCAATATCATAGCAGTGTTTTCTTATTTCCCCTCTAACGACTGAAATGGGATCCTTTGCACCAAAAGAATAATAATCATTCGCTATTATTCGATCATAGATATCATTATGTGATAACGGGTTTCCATACTCTTTCAATACTTTAATTATGGCTTCAATAATTGTCATTCTATAAGCTCCCAAAATGCTTTGTCTCGCATCTTATTAACCCGTTTATCTCCATCAATATACAAACTAAAATGCTTCTCAAGCTGCCGAATCTGCCCCATCAAAGACTCTTGTTCGCTTTTATCATCAACGTTAAATACTGCTTTGATATCCGCATTCTTAATCTCGGACACACGATGGATCACCCAAGTCAGAATATAGGAAGCGTAATTATTCTCTCCGGTCTTAAAGTGAGTAATCTCCTGTGTAGACAGGATTGCACCCACACCATATTCACGACCTTCTTTAAGGATCTTACGTAAGCTAGAAAAATCCTGACGCATAAAGTTGTCTGCTTCGTCCACAAGAATCATTTTGGTGAGTTGACGATAATCTCCCCGTACCACCGGTTTGCCACGCTTTTGCATCTGAGCGTAGAACAGGTCCAACGTCAGTGCGACTACCAAGTTTTGCACTTCTGGTGGATAGCCAGCCAATTCAATCACGGTCACACCATCGATCAATTCATACAGGCTGGTCATCTGTTCAGGAATAGTTTCGAATATCTTGTAACGTGCCAGTTTAGATAGTGCCGCGTAAAGTGAATCTTCTTCAACCTTCTCTTGGGCAAGGAATCGTTGCCATACGTCTTCAATCGTTGGCGTAGTTCTTGACCATGTTGTTGGGTCCTCAGGAGAAATACCGGCTGCTTCGTAACATTCCAGGATCAGATTTTCTAATTTAAGTTGCTGCTTATGGCCCAGACTATAGGCTTTCGCCATCGTTTCCGATAATCCGCCTGCGGTATGGATCGGCAACATCGGCGTATCGCCAAACAAAGAGAGAGGGTTGTAGGGCAACTTAAAGAGTTTATATTTCTTAGCACCAGTTGCTTCCAGAAAAGCTTCGTCCACATAGTCCGACTTATAATCGAAGATCAATAAACCAATCGGCTTACTATCAACGTTACAGGACTGATTGCGCTTCAACTGCGTAACCAGCGACTTTGTAAACTGGGTTTTCCCGGTGCCCATCGTGCCAATAATTCCAGTATTGGTATTCATGAACTTCGCAGTGTTAGTTGGTTCCCAGTACAACGGGCTCTGCCGCACAGCATCATGACCAAATAGGATCTGTAATGGTGTATCCCTGCACTCAGAAGCCAGCGTCTGAGCATTAGGCTGCGATGGTTTCGGTTCCGAAATAGATTGTTCCTCGTCCTGAGATACCGTATCTGCCGCTAAAATATATTTCAACGGCTCTACATCACAATCAGGCTTAAGACAGTATTTTTCTGGTACCCGATAACGTTCAGAAAGTTGCTGTTCATCTCCTTGCGCAGCGATTAGCGAGGGTAGCAATGAATAAGGGATTTCGATCTGTAAGATATTATCTGGTGTCGTTTTATATGAAAGATCGAAGCAAGTCTCACTGTCCACATGGGCCACCACAAAACCCTCAACATAGTCGGAAAATTCACCCAACTGATAGTCGCCAGTGAGCCACCATTCGCGTCGTTCCAGCAGGGAAGATAGCTTGTCGTTGTCCAGCACACCGTACAATCGCAGCTTTTCAACCTGCATTAATACCTGGCGGATAAAAAGTGCCCGGTATAGCTGCGACGCCAGCGTTTGGGGCCCCAAAATATCCTGCTGTAAATAGCGTTTCAGCTCGCGGGCCTGCCTCCCGGCATAATTGTAATCAGGCCGAGCCCCCGTTTTCACTTCCAGCGGCAGTAGATAAAGATTGTTCTCTTTAAACCCCACAAAGAGCACATCGTCAGAAATAGCACCATTTTGGTAACCCTGTAAATGGCGGGATAAATCACTTTCTTTCATTCTCAGTCCGACGTTGCCGGATACGCGG
Organism: Erwinia amylovora; assembly: GCF_017161565.1. Taxonomy (NCBI): domain Bacteria; kingdom Pseudomonadati; phylum Pseudomonadota; class Gammaproteobacteria; order Enterobacterales; family Erwiniaceae; genus Erwinia; species Erwinia amylovora. The sequence continues at coordinate 456,552 of NZ_CP066796.1, read as the reverse complement.
ATCATTTCAGCTACCGACAACGGAACCCAGCAAATATCAGACTGATGCAGCATCGACTGCACGAACTTATACGCACCAATAATGCCGTGCTTCTCTTTGCGTTCCTTCTCACCAGAACGCAACATTTTCAGCAGCCATTCACCGTTAAGGCATTAAATTCAGCAAGCAGGTGCTGGCTGTCAACAGTTGGTTGTCCGATCTGATTTCCTGTCTGGAGCAGACGCAGGAACAACTCAACCTGCTTTGTGACAGTCACAGCGTCATAACCTGCGCAACTGGTGTACTGGTCAGAGTAATGGATCAGTACCACATCTTTCTGGTTGGTAAAAAAATCAAGCGTGACTTTGGGGTCGATAATGGTGGTCCAGAGCGAGCTGTCATAAGAGTGGTTGAGCAACTGCTTAAAATTACCGCTGACTGCCAGACCAATACCCTGACAGTGATACTGGCTGTTGCTCTGCCGCGCTGGTTGCCACAGGCAGCCCAACAGCCGGGCAAGGCGTAGGGCGCAATAAGGCTCAGTATCGACATTACGCAAACCAAAAGCGGTAAAGTATGCATCGCCCTGGGTTTCAGCCCCTTCCCCCGCAATGAGGCCATGGCATAACACGCCACTAGAGGCATCTTCAATGCAAATCTGGCGGCAATCCACCGGTGCGGTATTGGTGAAAAACGCCAGATGAGCATAAGCCAGTTTGTCATTTGCTGACGGCAGGACAAATTTGCTGAACGTTAATCGGCTACGCAGCAAATCAATTAGCATATCGGCTTCTGCACGCCATGTACCACTGTTTAGGCCAAGGTCGATTTTAAGTTGTTCATAGCTGCCGCTTTCAGCAAAGTGGTCAAAGGCATTGGGCAGCAGACGTTCATCGTAGCAGTTTACATGTACCGAAATTGCCCGCTCTTTTTCCTGCTTAAAGTACTCCACCAGCCCCAGGAATAGCTCTCTGGCATTGCCTTGGTTGATAGCATTGATAATCAATGCATTATTCCCAGCTCTCTGGAACAACCGTGAATAGGCGTCTGTGAATTCGTTAAGTTTGTCTTTTACCAGTCGTTTAACGTAGTCATGACTCATCTGGCGCTGAGGAATAACGTCAATCCAGAATCGATTTTCCACTACTGATTGAAGCTGCGCATATTCATGTTCGCTATGGTACACAAACGGCATTAAGCCAGAGACAACCAAGCGATCGAGGGTAATCGGTGGTAATGAGGCAAAGGAAGCCAGTGTGGGTTGTTCTGGCTCCGCGATGATGGTTTCTACCAGTTGTAAATGATAAGCCAGCACTAAAGGATGTAATGGCGAGAGGCGTTCATGCGTATCGCCACGGCAAATTCCCAGATGTAGCAACCGTTTTTCCTGTAACGTCAGCGCTCTGCTCAGGCCAATTTGTTGTAGTGCTTGTTCAAAAGTAGCGACTACATGGCTAACCAGCGTACGGTATTCCACTGACCACGACACCAAGCTCGGCAAAGTGTTACGCCGCTGATAGTATGCCAGCAGTTGATGATACGCATTATGGAGGTCGGGGTAGCTGGTAAGGAGTTCCTCCACTGCAAATACGCTGTCATCACTATCTATACCGAGCAAGTTACGGTCGATCAGTGAGGCTTCCAGGGCCAGCAACTGCTGGCGTACACCGACCACGTTATGTTCGGTGTTATCCAAAATGACACGCCCCTTCATCCGGTTCCAGGTCGCATTACCCTCCTCTTTGAAGAGCTTATTGAAACGGTTCTGATCAAAAAGCAGTGGTAGCGTTAATCCTTCCTCTGCCCCCGGCCCTTCGATATTAAGCAGTAGACGGGAATCACCTGAAATCAGCGCAAATTTTATCAACTCGCTTTGATTCGCTAGCGTCTCAAAATTCACTCGCGCATAGTGCAGACAATCAATGTCATTGTTCTCTTCATTCACCGTACAGATCTGGTCGCCTGTTTCTGCAATCTGTAACTCATTATCTTCCAGTTGCAGAGTCAACTGCTCTTTACCAGGTTCAACGCGGTAGCAATGCTGGATTTCGTTCAGCCAGAATTGCCCCTGTTCAACTAACAGTAGACGAAACTTATACTCTTCCGCCGAGTTATTGCGGTTGATTATTTCTAGGCTAAAGAAGCAGGGACGCCCATCGAAAGGCACTGACGCCATAATGCGGGAGGTTTTCCCCCCAGCACGACTGGTGCGCCAGAAACGTTCTTTCTTTAGCTGGCGATGATGAGCAATTTTTATCTGATCATCCTGAAGGTCGTTACTCTGAAAGCTGAACTCCAGTTCTACGTGCGATTGTCCCGGCTGTACCTGAACCAAGACACTGATATCACGCTTACCCGCTTTACTAATGCTTTTTGCTCTCTGCCAGACCTCACCGTTTTCAACGCAGATATTTTCCAGCACCAGCTTCTGTTCGCTGTTACGCGCTTTCTCTTCCTGGTAGACAGAAAAATCAAGCTCACGCCAATCGTCTTTATCGACAAAGTGTTGCTGAATGAATTTAGTACTGAACTCGGTCAGCACATTCTCCAGCTGCCCACTGTAACGCTCAATACTGTCCTCTATCTGGCGATATAATTCTTGATTTTCATTCAACCGGGCGCGTAGCTGCTTATCTCTAAAATCCAATACATTATTATCGTTGAATAGCTTTAACTCAGAGAAATCCAGGTTGCCGTCTTCCAAAAGACGGTATAAGGACGAAAAACCAAATACTGTTGCGCCTTCATCCAGTATCGTTGTCAACTGATCACCCAGCAAACAACGGGACACTTGCGAATGGTTGCTGTTCGTGGTGATTAATTTTTCCAGTTGATGACAGAAAGTTTCGGGATGCCAGATTGCATCCGGAGCGGCAACATCCTTGGTACTATTGAGTAAAGTATCCAACATGCTGTTATGGATAATTAACAACGCCGTTTTGGCAAAAATCCCGTTGCGACCGGAAACTTTATCGCGCAAATGGGAAATGTAGTTTTCCGTAAACGCAGGAGCAGTTGAACCGTGCAATACTGGAATAAGCTGGATGCCATTACATGAGACGCATGAAAGTTGCTGCTCCGGCGCGATCTCCAGTTTATTGCCATCAGCTAAAAAGTCGAAAGCCTTCCAGAGTTTTAAGGCGTTATCGGGATCAGGAGATTTAAACTGGTAGCGTTCACCCGGCTGGATGGTACAGCTAACCCATTCAATGAAGGTTTTCGCCAGATAGGTTTCATACTGTTTTACGGACATATACGGCATCTCCACTGTCACTCATTCGCTCCACATTTCCCATACGTTCGTAAAACGCCACCAGCATTTGTGTCGACTGGTTATCGAGATAAAATCCGCGTTGCTCAAAACCGCGCAGCAGTTCATGCAACCGGAGTTTTTTGTTTTTACCCACAGTAAGATTGGTTAGCAGCAGCAGTCGATCTTGATTCAACACCAGTACTTTCCCTGCCCGGCCACGTACCTGGATGAAATCAGCACAAATCTGGCACTCTAGCTCATTAATGTATTTGCGATTTACCGATGCCCTTTCAGACTTCTTGCCTTGAAACTGTTCAACAGCGACGGACAATAGCTGTTTAAAAGCATCGTCCAGGTTTGTAGCTTGATCACGAGAGGAGAGTTGGCGATCCTCAATAAATTCCTGCAAATATTTGTTGAGAGCATTTAATATCTGCGAAGAAGGATCTGAATAATTCAAGGTATCCTGATAAACCTGCCACAATGGACGCTTTTTCGCCCCTTTTCCCCATTGCAAAACCTCCAGCGCGGAAAGTATGGGGAAAAGTTTTTCACTTTGGCTGGAAAACCACTTATAGCCAAAACGCTTTATTTGATCCCGTTCTGAGCTGGCTTTTTCGGTATCAAGAATAAAAAACAGCGACTTACTTTTGGGTTCACCATCCCGCCAGTTATCTAGGTTGAGCGCCAGTTGAGCACACCAGCTAAAGGCATACAAACGCAGAGTATTAGTCAATTCCTGCAAAAGATATTGCGGATGATCAGCCAGAAATGCCAGATCGGACTGAAAGCACGTAACCAGATAGGGCAGGTAAGGTTTCTCTTCGGCAAACGGACCTTCCCCCAGCAATTTTACTTTCTCATTGAGCTTATTCAGCATTTGTTGTTCAATGAAGTTCAGCTTGTCCTGTATCGGATAATTTAGGCTGAAACCTCTCATCAAATTGGCAAACAACGTCCCAAGGCGTTTATCTGCCATAGAGCCTAAGCTTATTTTTTCATCATCGAATTGGGCGTGAAACAGCAAAAAAAGCGGAGAAACCCGAAAGATATCCAAGCTGGAAAAATACATTCGCTCCAATAAAGGCCAGAAGGCTGGTTCATCATTAAATGTTTGCAGGTAAGTTTTGCAATCTTCGCGAAATTGTTCGAGATTATAAGTGTCGATTTTATACTTCACGGCATAACTCAGTACCAAGCCAGTGACAATTTGCCAGTCAATATTATTGTTTTTATTGCGCACCGGCAGGTAGCTATCCAGTTGGTTGTTGCCCACTTTTAACGTTGTTGCAATGGGATACATGATGTTATCTCTCCATGCCGCTGATGGTGATCATGTCGTCATCGGCCCTAGCGGTGTAAACCCGCTGTGCGCCATCATAAAACTTGATTTCACTACTCGATTTGGCTCGTTCAGCAATCAGTTCAACTATTTCATCCAGTAATACAATCGCACTCTTGTCATACTTATTAGGGCGATAGCCGTTATTCAACTTGCTCAGTAGGTCAAATAAATTAAGTCCGATACGAATAGGCAGCAAAGAGTTTTGTCCCACCTTTAGATGAATGTCGAAGCAGGTTGAGTGCGCTGTATTTTTCCTGAAAATTGCATCCCAGTCCGGTTTCACCACCACTGGTGCGGTGACTTTTACCCCGCCAAATTCGCCCAAAAAAAACTCTTCTTTTTGTGTGATCAACTCAGGCGCTTTACGATTTGCGTAGCGCTGAATACCAGCTATAAGCTCAGAAGAGTAAAATCGGTTCAACGATCTTTTCTGCTCTGGATCTGCGATGTAGTTTTTATGCAAATGCCAGATTTGTGAGTAACGTTCAAACAGAGATTCTTTAAAAAACCCTGAAAATTTATGATGATAATTATTACCCAACGACACATATTGTAGCAGCCAGAAGAGTCTAATTAGCGAGGCCGCATCGCCCGGCTTAACACACTGGCGATCAAATTGAATATGTAATTTCTCAAGTGTTAAGAGGAAATCATCCAAGTCTGGATCAATCACTCCCAGCTCATAACGTAAAATGAACTGATCGAGCTCGTAGGTATGCATTCTGGCAGGATCGAAATCAGAGACCTTTTTAATCAAGTCATTCTCTTCACCATTGAAGAGGTTATCAAACAAGTAACCCGGCCCAGTAAGCAGGTGATGCAAAAAATCCAGCAATGTTCTTGTTGTAGCAAATTGGTCCTTAATTAATCGGGCTTTAAATAGCTGGGTGATTAAGACATTCTGAACGCCGGGCATACAAAGCAGCTTGAAATTAGCAACTGTTTTTAAATCATGATTAATTGATTCATCACGTTGAAAAATAGTGTAAAACAGATTTTCATCATCACTGGTTAATTGATTTAATAATTTTTTTATAAATGGTGAGTATTGTCTGTCTTCATCAAACTGGAACTTAGGATAATTTTCAAAATCAAAAAAAGAACAATTGTCACTGTGAAAAGGGCCACTACTTTCTTGCTGGCTAGATAAAAATGCATCAATCACAAAACGAAGTACATGATGACGTTCAGCACCTTCTCTCGCAAAGTTGGCGAGCATCCCCGTATTGATACCCACCAGCAACGGACATAGTTGCTTCTGATGATTGTCGAACAAATCGTCCAAAGCATCAATTGCGGTCTGTTGGGGGGCAAAGCTATGCGTCGCATCCAGATGAAAGACAAATCGCTGCTGGTAACGTGGGTTTGACTGACAGCGGGTTAAAATTTCTGACTTACCATCCCCACTACTGCCACACAAAAAAATGATTTCACCGGGTTTAGCAGCGTCCAAGTGATGTAGTAAATCTTTTTCAATATCTTGTTTAACAAAGAGTTGTTCTTTTAACTGATCAAACACGTCTCTTTGCCGGTGCGTTACCGTGGTGACAGAAAACGAAGATGACTTCGCGAGTACACCCAACGCTTTGCGTAATGTGATTGCGCTCATAACTTCATGTTCTCTAAAGAAAGAATTCTCTCATTGTATACAAGCTAACCCATGATCTCTATATACCTTTTCTCCAATTACCACTCAGCGTTTCAACAAATGCTGCTCTCACATGGCTGCAGGCATCGATAGCTAAGGTATTAGCCTCACTGACCCATCGTGTCAGTGAGACCCACTACAAGTATCTATGAGTTGAGTACTACCTTTTGAGATTCACATCGAATGTACTCGGCAATCATAAGCCATTCTGAATTTTTATCGATGTGTTAATCTTCGCAAAATCAAACGGACTCACCGCCTTCTCCCGATTCGCATCCAAGAAGTCAGCCCACCATTGCAGCATTAGCTTGCGCTCATCCAGATGCTCGGCCTTATGAATGTAAGCCGCACGCACAGAGTTACGCTCCATATGGCTCATCTGTCGTTTTACGGCATCCCTCGACCACAATCCTGACTCAATCAACGAACTACATGCCATGGTCCTGAAACCGTGGCCGCACACTTCAATTTGTGTGTCATATCCCATTACTCGCAATGACTTGTTAACTGTGTTTTCACTCATCGGTTTGCGAGGGTTATGATCGCCAATAAAGATCAGTTCATGATCACCGCTGAACGTTTTTATCTGCTCAAGAATCGCCAGAGCTTGTCGGGAAAGTGGAACCAGATGAGGTGTCCGCATTTTCGAACCTCGCTGTGAGTGCTTTACTCCCTCAATAGCTTCTCGCTCGGCAGGAATCATCCACATCGATGTTTCAAAATCGATCTCAGACCAACGAGCAAAACGCAGTTCACTTGAACGAATAAATACAAGGAGGGTTAGCTCAACGGCAAGGCAGGTCAAAGGTCTACCGGTATAGCTGTCTATGCGCTGAAGCAGTTCGGGGGTACGTTTCAACTCCAATGCAGGTCTATGCTGCCTGTTACTTGAAGCAACAGCACCAACCATTTCCTGTGCGGGATTGTAATCAAGTAAACCACTCTGAACGGCATATCTCATAATTGCAGTAGTGCGCTGCTGTAGACGCGATGCCACTTCAAGACGTCCAGACATCTCCACGGCTTTAATTGGTGCTAACAGATCTCTCGTTTTTAGTTCAGCAATATTACGTTTGCCAATGGCAGGAAAGAGGTTGTCCTCCAGGCTTTTTAATACTCGTCGGCTATGTTCTTCCGACCACTTTTTATTTGTAGCGTGCCACTCAACAGCAAGCTCCTCAAAAGTGCGCGCTTCTTCCTGTTCAACCTTATCATTTTTCTTTTTGTCTCCCGGATCGATGCTGTTTGCCAAAAGCTTACGTGCTTCATCGCGACGAGCTCTGGCATCTGCAAGAGACACATCAGGATATACGCCTAAAGCCAGCATCTTTTGCTTCCCGCCAAAGCGGTACTGCAGACGCCAGTATCTTGAACCATTTGGGTGGACGAGAAGATGCATACCGTTGCCATCAGTCAGCTTATATTGCTTATCCGTAGGCTTGGCTGTTCTGACTTTAATATCTGTTAGAGCCATGCTTATCCCCTCCCTGTTGGTACAAGCATTATCGAACCGGAAATACCATCATCTGTACCAACATGTGTTGGTAGATGTACGTTGAAGTCGGTTGACCTTGAGAGAGTAAATATAGCGAGAAAAGCAGGTAACTGACGGATTTCAGGCATAAAAAAAGACCTCCAGAGAGGTCCATTTACATACTTATGGTGCCGAAGGCCGGAATCGAACCGGCACGCCTTGCGGCGGTTGATTTTGAATCAACTGCGTCTACCGATTTCGCCACTTCGGCACTGAAGGGTATGCGGAAAACGTTGGGGATTATACCTTTACCCCCTGCATACGCAACCCTATTCGCTATCGGCGACGGCTGAATGATGAAAAAACACGCACGCTGACCCAAATATTCGCCGCGAACTGCGTAACCATGCTGCATCACCCGCGGTACTGCCTGCCTCCCGAGCAGTACCGCGCAGCACTTTCATTCACTTCTTTTGCGGAATTTTCTTAAACCTTGCACCATAATTAACAACGGACTGGGGTACAGGGAACTCACCGGTCATCCGGTAGTCCGAACAGGTATTCGACGGCGCGGTGCCAGAGTGGAAGCCGCGCGTAACATCACACTCAAGGATATAACGATGAAAGCAGTAACCAAGATGATTCTGGCATTGGCCATTTCCGGTACACTTTTTAGCGGTGTCGCGAACGCCGCCAACTGGCAGGATCAACTTAGCTCCGCCGCTAATGCACTGGGTCAAAATTCGAACGGTAACGCCACCCCGGCCACCGGCAGTCAGGGCGGTACTTCGCTTGGTGCTCTGACCGGGCTGCTGAACGGCGGCAACAATTCACTTAGCTCCAACAGCATGAGCAATGCGGCGGGCGTGCTGCAATACTGCATGAAAAACAATATTGTCGATAACAATGTTTCGTCGGTGAAAGAGCAGCTGCTCGGCAAGCTGGGGCTGGCGGAAACGCAAAAACAGCAGCAAAGCACCGATTATAAGCAGGGGCTGATGGGCCTGCTGAATACCGGCAATAATCAGCAGGTGAATCTGAAGTCGCTGGGCGATACCGAAATGGGCAAAAAGGTAAAAACCAAAGCCTGTGATTTGGTGCTGAAGCAGGGTAAGCAGTTTATCTCGTGATCTCTCTGAAAGGTGGTGAGGCTGTCCCCTCCCGCCGTTCTTCCCTGGCCACCGTTGTGTGGCCTTTTTTATCGCTCTGTCAGGAATGCCAGCCGGAGACAGTGGCGAAAACGTTGCCTGCTATGCTTACCGTAGCCTCCACCTGACCTGCAACCAAATGGAATGTGAAGATGAACGAGCCACTGCCGATCGCGCAAACTCCTGAACACCCACTGCATCTGCTGCCGGCGATGGCTAACCGCCACGGGCTGATTACCGGAGCAACCGGCACCGGAAAAACCGTAACGTTACAAAAGCTGGCAGAGAGCTTTTCCAATATCGGCGTGCCGGTGTTTATGGCCGATGTGAAGGGCGATCTGACCGGGATAGCCGAAGAGGGCGTGGCATCAGAAAAGCTGCTCGCCAGGCTGGCGGAAAGCGGCGTCACCGACTGGAAAACGCAGACTAACCCGGTGGTGCTATGGGATATTTTCGGCGAACGCGGCCATCCGGTGCGCGCCACGGTCTCCGATCTCGGGCCGCTGCTGCTGGCGCGTCTGCTTAACCTTAACGAAGTACAAAGTGGCGTGCTGCACATTATCTTCCGCGTGGCGGACGACCAGGGACTGCTGCTGCTCGATTTCAAGGATCTGCGCGCCATCACGCAGTACATCGGCGATAAGGCCAAATCCTTCCAGAACCAGTATGGCAATATTAGCGGCGCCTCGGTGGGTGCTATTCAGCGTGGCCTGCTGGCGCTGGAACAGCAGGGAGCGGAGTATTTCTTCGGTGAGCCGATGCTGGATATCAACGACTGGATGCGAACCGACGCCAACGGCAAAGGGATCATCAATATCCTCGCCGCCGAAAAGCTTTATCAGATGCCAAAACTGTACGCCACCAGCCTGCTGTGGCTGTTGTCCGAGCTGTACGAACAGCTGCCGGAAGCGGGCGATTTGGATAAGCCAAAGCTGGTGTTCTTCTTTGATGAGGCGCACCTGCTGTTTGCGGATGCCCCGGCGGTGCTGCTGGACAAGATCGAACAGGTGATCCGTCTGATCCGCTCAAAAGGCGTTGGCGTCTATTTTGTGTCGCAGAATCCCGCGGATATCCCCGATGCGGTGCTGGGCCAGCTGGGTAACCGCGTGCAACACGCGCTACGCGCCTTCACGCCGAAGGATCAAAAGGCGGTGAAAGTGGCAGCACAAACCATGCGCACCAATCCGGCGTTCGATACCGTTAGCGTCATTCAGCAGCTGGGAACCGGCGAAGCGCTGGTGTCGTTTCTTGATGAAAAAGGCAGCCCGTCGATGGTGCAGCGCGCCTCGGTCATCGCCCCCGGTTCGCGTATGGGTCCTGTCAGTGATGATGAGCGCAACGGGCTAATCAATCACTCGCCGCTGTCGGGCAAATACGAAGAGGCGGTTGACCGCGAGTCGGCTTACGAGCTTTTGCAGCAGGGCGTACAGGCCGCCAGCGAACAAGCAGGCGCTCCGGCGGCGAAGGGTGATGCAGCGCTGGATAGCGGCATCCTCGGCGGCCTGAAGGAGATTCTGTTTGGCAGCACCGGGCCACGCGGCGGAAAGCGCGATGGCCTGATGCAGAACATGGCGAAAAGCGCCGCCAGACAGATTGGGCAACAAATTGTTCGTGGCGTGCTGGGCAGTATTGTCGGCGGCCGTAAAAAGTAATATGGATAAAGAAACTGAACTTCGGCAGGCAAAACGTCTGCCGCTGCTGATGCTGGTGATGGCGGCGCTGCTGTTTATTTTCACCGTCCTGTGGCCGCTGTATGCGCCGCTGAATCTGTGGATATCCGGGCTGAAAGCGGTGGCGGAAGCCTCAATGGTCGGGGCGCTGGCAGACTGGTTTGCCGTCAGCGCGCTGTTTCGCCATGTTCCGATCCCGCTGGCGGCACGTCATACGGCGATTATCCCGCGTAATAAAGATCGTATCGCCGATAATCTCGCTCTTTTCGTGCAGGATAAGTTCCTCAACAGCGAGGCGCTGCTGGCGCTGATACGCCGTCACGATCCGGCGCAGCTTATCGCCCGCTGGCTGAGCGCCCGGGAAAATGCCGCCCGCCTGAGCGGCTATCTGCTGAAGATGATGCGCGGCTTCCTTGACCTTGCCGATGACCTGCGCATCCAGGCGCTGATGCGGCGCGCCATTCACCGGGCAATCGATAAGATCGATCTCAGTCAGTCGGTGGCGGTTATCCTTGAAAGCCTGACGAAAAATAACCGTCATCAGCAGCTGCTGGACGATGCGCTGGCACAGATGCTGCAGCTGCTGAATAAACCCGCTACCCACGAGTTTATCGCGCATCAGGTGGTGCGCTGGCTGAAGCGCGAACATCCGCTAAAAGAGAAAATGCTGCCAACCGAATGGCTGGGGGAAAAAAGCGCCGCGCTGGCGGCCGAGGCGGTACAGTCAATCCTGAACGATATCGAGAATGATGACAGCCACCAGCTGCGCCAGGGGTTTAACCGCGCGGTACAGCGGCTGATCGACCGCCTGCGCAACGATGCGGAAATGCAGGCCAAAGCCGAAGAGATCAAAACGTACCTGAAGCAGGATGAGGCGCTGAATGGCTATATCAGCCAGCTTTGGGGCGATCTGCGCAGCTGGCTGAAGGAGGATCTCAACCGCGAAGACTCGCTGCTGCACGCAAAGGTCAGCGCCGCCGGGCAGTGGTTCGGCGATACGCTGATGCAGGATGAGTCGCTGCGCGCTTCGCTGAATCAGCATATGGAAAAGGCCGCGATCAGCGTAGCACCGGAGTTTTCGGCGTTCCTGAGCCGCCATATCAGCGATACGGTGAAAAGCTGGGATGCCGGGGATATGTCACATCAGGTCGAGCTGAACATTGGCAAGGAACTACAGTATATCCGCATCAGCGGCACGCTGGTGGGGGCGACGATAGGTTTGATTCTCTATCTGCTGTCGCTGCTACCGCTGGTGCTGTGATCGGCTGGCACCACAAATATTTGTATCCTGCACAGCGCCAAACGCAACTTATGGCGTTTGATCTCTTATGCTGACCCACGTTTAGAGTTGCTGCATCCGGATTTCCACTTTGACCTGGCCGTTGACCTTCGTTTGGCCGTTGACCTGGACCTCCGGGCGGCGTTAAGCAGCGACGAAGCCCGGCTGATTTCCAGCCTAAGCCGACAGGACGTCGGCGCAAGGGCGTGCAAAGACAGGATATCGATTCACGACCGGTGCGGCAGGAAAGCGGACGGGCTGTGGGAACCCACGCCAGTGGGCGCTGCGCCAGCCGCAAGCGCGGGATGAAGGGGTGTGGGCGACTGCCCCCCTTGCCGACCGCCTGCAAGGCGGCCGAAACGCCCTTGAAACTGAACCTGAACCTGACCAGATGTTGATCCTGGCCTGACCGTTGCCCCCCAGGCGGCGTTAAGCAATGCCGAAGCCCGGCTGATTTCCAGCACAGGAATAACCCCTGAAAGGCTATCGCCGTTTAACCAGCATCGCCACACTGAGAGCGAAAAACGCCGCGCTGGGCAACAACGCCCCGAGGATCGGCGGAATGTTATACACCAGGCTAAGCGGGCCGAAAATCTGATCCAGCACGTAAAACAGGAAACCAAAGCTGATACCGGTAACCACACGCATGCCCATTGAGACGCTGCGCAGCGGACCAAAAATAAACGACAGCGCCATCAGCATCATCACCGCTACCGACAGCGGCTGGAAGATTTTGCTCCACATATTCAGCTGATAGCGCCCGGCCATCTGGCCGCTTTGCTTCAGGTATTTCGAATAGCTGTACAGGCCGCTGATCGACAGCGCCCCCGGGTCCAGCGACACCACGCCCAGCTTGTCCGGCGTCAGGGAGGTTTTCCACTCGCCGCTTAGCGTCTGGTTGCCGTTAATCTGCTGTGTATCGCTCAGATCAGACTGATCGACCTGCGCCAGCTCCCACAGCTTTTTATCAGCGTTGTACTTTGCGGAGGCCGCATAGCGCACCGTCTTCAGGCGACGCTGGGGGTCAAAGTGGTAGATACTAATGCCGGAAAGCTGATTATCGTCACGCATGCGTTCAATAAAGATAAAGTTATCGCCGTCTTTTGCCCATAACCCGCTTTGGGTGGAGAGCAGCGAACCGCCCATCAGCTGCTGCGCCCGGTAATTGCGCGCCATCTGTTCGCCCTGAGGAGCAACAAACTCACCGATAGCCATCGTCAACAGTACCAGCGGAATGGCGGTTTTCATCACCGAGGCTGCAATCTGCATACGGGTAAAACCCGAAGCCTGCATCACCACCAGCTCGCTGCGCTGCGCCAGTGTTCCCAGCCCCAGCAGCGCACCTAATAGCGCCGCCATCGGGAAGAAGATCTCAATGTCTTTAGGCACGCTAAGCAGCGTGTACAGGCCGGCACCTAAAACGGTATATTCACCTTGCCCGGTTTTGCGTAGCTGGTCGACAAACTTAATGATGCCGGAGAGCGATACCAGCATAAACAGGGTTGCCATGATGGTGTTGAAAATCGTTTTACCGATATATCTGTCAAGAACGCCAAACATCAGACCGATCCTCCGCGATTAAAGCGCGCGCGCAGACGGCGCATCGGCACCGTGTCCCACGCATTCAGCAGCACGGCCAGCGCCAGATAAGCGAGGTTAACTGCCCACATCGCAACAGCCGGGTCGATGCGGCCCTTGCCGCCGCTGGAGCGCAGCGAACTTTGCAGCAGGAAGAACACCAGATACAGCAGCATCGCTGGCAGCATAGACAGCACGCGCCCCTGACGCGGATTGACCACGCTAAGCGGCACCACCATCAGCGCCATAATCAGTACCGAAAACACCAGCGTCAGACGCCAGTGCAGCTCGCTGCGAAAATCGGGCTTGTCAGAATGCCACAGGGTATCCAGGCTCATCTGCTCGGAATCATTAGGGTCCAGCGTCACCGCCTGATGGCCGATAATCGCCTGATAGTTTTTGAAATCGGTAATGCGGAAGTCGCGCAGTAACGCAGTGCCTTCAAAGCGGGTGCCGCTGTCCAGCGTCACGATCTGCGATCCGTCGACGCGCTGCTCCATACGGCCCTGTTCGGCCACCACTACGGAAGGACGCGCGTTACCTTTTGGCCGCAGCTGCGCGAGGAAAACGTTGCGGAAGGTGTTACCTTTCACGTTTTCAATAAACAGCACCGATTGCCCGTCGGCCGACTGCTGAAACTGCCCGGCCGCCAGCGCGGCCGCGCCGGGGTTAGCCTTGGCGTTTTGCATCACTTCATTCTGATAGCGGGCCGACCATGGCCCCAGCCAGCCGACATTGAGCGCCGCCAGCAGCGCGGTGAACAGCATCAGGATCATCGCGGCTTTTACCAGCACGCTTTTGCCCAAACCACAGGCATGCATCACCGTGATTTCGCTCTCGGTATATAACCGGCCAAGCGTCATCAGAATGGCTAAAAACAGGCTTAACGGCAGGATCAGCTGCGCCATTTCCGGCACGCCAAGGCCCAATAATGTCAGTACTAAATTTGTAGGGATCTCGCCATCCACCGCGGCTCCCAGTATCCTGACTAACTTCTGGCAAAAGAAGATCAGCAGCAGGATAAACAGGATAGCCAGTTGGCTTTTGAGCGTTTCCCGGACCAGATATCTAATGATAATCACACTGAGTACGCCTGTGAAAACTTGTCTTTTTGCAGGAAAATCGCTAGTTTCATCGCTTATACGCCATTTTTATCATCAATGGCCCACGTCATAGCTAAAATAGTATGACAATAATCGCGTTTTGGTGAGGCAAAAACAAACGTTCTCGCCAAAACTCAATCTGACAACGACGTATTGCGCCAGCCCGTAGGTTACACAAGCGAACCATTCTAGCCGCAGCAGGCGCCGTTGTCTTTAAGATTCAGGAGAGTACATGGAGTTCAGTGTAAAAAGCGGTAGCCCGGAAAAACAGCGCAGTGCCTGCATCGTTGTGGGCGTGTTTGAACCGCGCCGGCTGTCACCCATTGCTGAACAGCTGGATAAAATCAGCGATGGATATATCAGCGCCCTGCTGCGTCGTGGCGAACTGGAAGGTAAAGTCGGCCAGACCCTGCTGTTACATCATGTGCCCAATATTCTTTCTGAACGTATCCTGCTGATTGGCTGCGGCAAAGAGCGGGAGCTGGACGAGCGCCAGTACAAGCAGGTTGTCCAGAAAACCATCAATACGCTGAATGATACCGGTTCAATGGAAGCGGTGTGTTTCCTGACCGAGCTGCACGTCAAAGGGCGCAACACCTACTGGAAAGTGCGCCAGGCGGTGGAAACCTCAAAAGAGGCGCTGTACAGCTTCGACCAGCTGAAAAGCAATAAGGTCGAACCTCGTCGCCCGCTGCGTAAACTGGTGTTCAACGTGCCTACGCGCCGTGAACTGACCAGCGGCGAGCGCGCCATCCAGCACGGCCTGGCCGTGGCTTCTGGCATTAAGGCAGCGAAAGACCTTGGCAATATGCCACCAAATATCTGTAACGCTGCTTACCTTGCCTCTCAGGCGCGTCAGCTGGCGGATGCCTACAGCAAAAATATCACTACGCGCGTAATCGGCGAACAGCAGATGAAAGAGCTGGGTATGAACGCCTATCTCGCCGTGGGCCAGGGTTCGCAGAATGAATCCCTGATGTCGGTGATTGAGTACAAAGGCAACCCGGATGCGGAAGCGCGCCCCATCGTACTGGTCGGTAAGGGCGTTACCTTTGATACCGGCGGCATATCGCTGAAACCGGGCGAAGCAATGGACGAAATGAAGTACGATATGTGCGGTGCTGCCTCGGTGTACGGCGTGATGCGCATGGTCGCCGAGCTGAATCTGCCGCTGAACGTGGTTGGCGTGCTGGCCGGCTGTGAAAACATGCCGGGCGGGCGCGCTTATCGTCCCGGGGATATACTCACCACCATGTCCGGTCAAACGGTGGAAGTGTTGAATACCGATGCGGAAGGCCGCCTGGTGCTGTGCGATGCGCTGACCTACGTTGAGCGTTTCGAACCGGAAGTGGTGATTGACGTCGCCACGCTGACCGGCGCCTGCGTGATCGCGCTTGGCCACCATATCAGCGGCCTGCTGTCGAACCACAATCCGCTGGCGCACGAATTGATCGGCGCTTCCGAGCAGGCCGGTGACCGCGCATGGCGTCTGCCGATGGCCGACGAATACCAGGAACAGCTGGACTCCAACTTTGCCGATATGGCCAACATTGGCGGCCGCCCGGGCGGTGCCATCACCGCCGCCTGCTTCCTGGCGCGTTTTACCCGTAAGTACAACTGGGCGCATTTGGACGTGGCCGGCACCGCCTGGCGTTCCGGCAAGGCCAAAGGCGCGACCGGGCGGCCGGTGGCGCTGCTGTCGCAATTCCTGCTGAACCGGGCCGGGCTGAACGGCGACGATTAACCCGTTCAGCCCGGATGGTGCGTGTGTCAGGCCGCCAGCGATGAGCTGGCGGCCTGCTTTCCCACATTGCCGTCACCCGGTGACCTTTATTCCACCCGTTTTATTGAGTAACAGGCATCATTGAATGAAAAACGCAACTTTCTATCTGCTGGAAACCGACATCCCGGTTGACGGACTGAGCGCTCAGGAAGCGCTGGTCTGTTCCCTGGCCGAGGCCCGCTGGCGAGAAGGAAAGCGCGTGCTGATCGCCTGTGAAGACGAAGTGCAGGCGATCCGGCTGGACGAAGCCTTGTGGCAGCGCCCGGCCAGCGCCTTTGTACCGCATAATCTGGCAGGTGAAGGACCGAAGTACGGCGCCCCGGTCGAACTGGCCTGGCCACAGCGTCGCGGCAATGCGCCGCGCGACCTGCTGATCAGCCTGCTGCCGCAGTTTGCAGATTTTGCCACCGCTTTCTATGAGGTGATAGACTTCGTACCCTATGAAGCATCCCTGAAACAGCTGGCGCGCGACCGCTACAAAGCGTATCGCAGCGTTGGCTTCCACTTGAATACGGCAACGCCCCCATTGCCTAAGACATAGCAGAAATGGAAAAGACATATAACCCGCAAGATATCGAGCAGCCGCTTTACGAGCACTGGGAACAACAGGGCTATTTTAAACCGCATGGCAATACGTCCGAGGAAAGCTTCTGCATCATGATCCCGCCGCCGAACGTGACCGGTAGCTTGCATATGGGCCACGCTTTCCAGCAGACCATCATGGATACCATGATCCGCTACCAGCGCATGCAGGGTAAAAACACCCTGTGGCAGGCAGGGACTGACCATGCGGGCATCGCCACGCAGATGGTGGTTGAGCGCAAGATCGCGGCCGAAGAAGGTAAAACCCGCCAGGATTACGGCCGGGATGCCTTTATAGAAAAAATCTGGCAGTGGAAAGCCGAATCTGGCGGCACCATTACCCGCCAGATGCGCCGCCTGGGCAACTCCGTCGACTGGGAGCGCGAGCGCTTCACCATGGATGACGGCCTGTCGAACGCGGTAAAAGAGGTGTTCGTTCGCCTGCACAAAGAGAACCTGATCTACCGTGGCAAACGTCTGGTGAACTGGGACCCGAAACTGCGCACCGCCATTTCCGACCTGGAGGTGGAAAACCGCGAATCCAAAGGTTCCATGTGGCATATCCGCTATCCACTGGCCGACGGGGTTAAAACCGCTGACGGCAAAGATTACCTGGTGGTCGCCACTACCCGCCCCGAAACCGTGCTCGGCGACACCGGCGTGGCGGTCAATCCTGAAGATCCGCGTTATAAAGACCTGATCGGCAAATTCCTCGTGCTGCCGCTGGTGGATCGCCGTATTCCCATCGTCGGCGACGAACACGCGGATAGGGAGAAAGGCACCGGCTGCGTGAAAATCACCCCGGCGCACGACTTCAACGACTACGAAGTCGGCCGCCGTCATCGTTTACCGATGATCAATATTCTGACCTTCGACGGTGACATTCGTGATTCCGCCCAGGTTTACGACACCAACGGCGAAGAATCTGACGTCTTCGCGCCCACCATCCCGGCGGAATTCCGTGGGCTGGAGCGCTTTGCAGCACGTAAAGCCGTCGTCGCGGCGGTTGATGCACTCGGCCTGCTGGATGAGATCAAACCGCACGATCTGACCGTTCCCTACGGCGACCGCGGCGGCGTGGTTATCGAACCGATGCTGACCGATCAGTGGTACGTACGCACTGCCCCGCTGGCGAAAGTGGCGGTGGAAGCGGTGGAACAGGGCGAAATCCAGTTCGTACCGAAGCAGTACGAAAACATGTACTTCTCGTGGATGCGCGATATTCAGGACTGGTGCATCTCGCGCCAGCTGTGGTGGGGTCACCGCATTCCGGCCTGGTACGATGCTGCAGGCAATGTTTATGTTGCTCGCAGCGAAGAAGAAGCGCGTGCCGAAAACAATCTGGCTGCGGATGTGGTACTGACTCAGGATGAAGACGTGCTCGATACCTGGTTCTCTTCCGGCCTGTGGACTTTCTCCACCCTCGGCTGGCCGGAAAATACCGCAGCGCTGCGCACCTTCCACCCGACCAGCGTGCTGGTGAGCGGCTTCGACATTATCTTCTTCTGGATTGCGCGCATGATCATGCTGACCATGCACTTCATCAAAGATGAAAACGGCAAGCCTCAGGTGCCGTTCAAAACCGTCTATATGACCGGCCTGATCCGCGATGATGAAGGGCAGAAAATGTCCAAGTCGAAAGGCAACGTGATCGATCCGCTGGATATGGTTGACGGTATCTCGCTGGAAGATCTGCTTGAGAAGCGCACCGGCAATATGATGCAGCCACAGCTGGCGGAGAAAATCCGCAAGCGCACCGAGAAGCAGTTCCCGAACGGCATTGAACCGCACGGCACCGATGCGCTGCGCTTCACTCTGGCGGCGCTGGCGTCAACCGGACGTGATATCAACTGGGACATGAAACGCCTGGAAGGTTACCGCAACTTCTGTAATAAGCTGTGGAACGCCAGCCGCTTCGTGTTGATGAATACCGAAGATCACGACTGTGGTTTCAACGGCGGCGAACTGGCGCTGTCGCTGGCAGATCGCTGGATCCTCGCCGAGTTTAACCGCACGGTGAAAGCTTACCGCGAAGCGCTGGACAGCTATCGTTTCGATATTGCCGCCAATATCCTGTATGAGTTCACCTGGAACCAGTTTTGCGACTGGTATCTGGAGCTGGCCAAACCGGTAATGAATGGTGGCAGCGAAGCCCATCTGCGCGGCACGCGCAATACGCTGGTCAATGTCCTGGAAGCCCTGCTGCGCCTGGCGCATCCGATTATTCCCTTTATCACTGAAACCATCTGGCAGCGGGTGAAAGTGCTGAAAAACATCAGCGACGACACCATCATGCTACAGCCGATGCCGGAATTCTCCGCCAGCAAGGCAGACGAAGTGGCCATGGCCGATACCGAGTGGCTGAAGCAGGCGATCGTGGCGGTGCGCAATATCCGTAACGAGATGAACATTTCTCCGGCCAAACCGCTGGATGTTCTGCTGCGCGGTGCCAGCGATGAGGTGGTTCGTCGCGTTAATGATAACCACAACTTCCTGAAAACCCTGGCGCGCCTGACTACGCTGGAGCTGCTGCCTGCCGGTGAGAAAGGCCCGGTTGCCGTCACCAAACTGGTGGACGGCGCTGAGCTGCTGATCCCAATGGCCGACCTGGTGGATAAGACCGCCGAGCTGGAGCGCCTGGCGAAAGAGGTGGTTAAGCTGGAGCTGGAGATGGGGAAAATCAGCGCCAAGCTGGATAATGAAGGGTTTGTGGCGCGCGCACCTGAAGCTGTGGTGGCGAAAGAGCGTGAACGCCTGCACGATTTTGCACTGGCCAAAGCCAGGCTGACCGAGCAGCAGGCGGTGATCGCCGCACTGTAATAGTGACGGCGGATCGAATCAAGGATCCGCCGGCTTATGCATCAAACTGACCGAAACAGTCTTATTGCGGCTTAATCTATTCCGGCAATGGCAATGCCGGGATCCGCATCCTATTCCATCGCCAGTGCAAACCTTTTGGTTTGCGTAGACTTCCAGCTGGCAACTCGCCAAATTGATTATTCATCAATCCATTATTAGGTTAGTGGATTGGGATTTCTAAAGCATTATTCAGCAATCATTATAAACGACAAAAGTATGCGCTAATCGGCATATTTATCAGCAGGCCCTTGCCCGATAAGTAATAAAGCAGTTAATTATTATCCACTTCATTAAAACTCACTCATATACCGCTTAATGAAAAGGTTTGCTATGCAATTAACTTCCAGCCTTAAGGCTTCACCGCCCGTTCTCTGCGTTGCCGGGCACCAGCAGGAAGAGTACTTTGCTGCCGATCAGCTTACCCTGTTATGTGACGGGCTGGCAAAACAGCGCCCCTGTTCGTTGCATAGCGTACTGAATTCATTTGCATTAATCGCTCCGTTGCTTAACGCTATTCCCCATGTGGTCTTTTTTATTAAGGATCTGCAGGCGCGCTATCTGTTGGCCAATCTCACGTTAGCCAAACGTTGTGGTTTTAAAACCGTCACGCCGTTGTTAGGTAAAACTTCTGCCGACGTCTTTCCGGCACAGTTGGGTTCCGGTTACACCGAGCAGGATCTGCGTGTATTACGCCAGGGGGTGCAAATCCAGGATCGGCTGGAGATGCACCTCTATAGCGCCCGTGAAACCGGCTGGTGCCTGACGCAAAAACTGGCTCTGTATGACCGGCAGGGCAAGATTATCGGCATGGCTGGGATCTCACACGATCTGCAAAAATCCAGGGCTAATCACCCGGCCTATCAGCAGTTGGCCGCGCTGGACGTCTATATTCGCCAGCATTATGACAAACCGATCGCGATGGCAGAACTCAAGGTGCTGACCGGTCTTTCCGTGGCGCGGATTGAGCGCTACTGCAAACGTATTTTCCACTTGACGCCGCGCCAGATGATCCACAAAGTGCGGCTGGAAAAGGCCAGCGAACTGCTGGCCAGCGATCTGCCCATCACCGATATTGCATTACAATGCGGCTATACCGATCACAGTGCTTTCAGCCGTCAGTTCAAAATCATGACAGGATCGACGCCTCGCGCCTACCGCGCCACGACCAAAAATTGAATGACGAAATGAATGACTGTTTGCTTAACCCCAATAAAGAGGTGAGCCGCAGTCAGCTTTCATCCGCAGCTTCGGGCTTTGCGCGCCGTGGTTCGATGGCCAGAGGTAATAACAGGAGCGTTGAAGCTAAGGTTGTTACAGACAAGACAACGAAGAAGCCATCCCAGCTCCAGCTTTCCAACACTTTAGCCAGCGGCCATCCCGACAGAGCGGCACCAAGATAGCCAAAGATGCCAACGAACCCGGTCGCAGCTCCTGCTGAATTTTTGTGGGAGGACTCTGCCGCTGCCATACCAATCAGCATCTGGGGGCCAAAGATGAAGAAACCGATAAAGAAAAAGCAGATGGCATTAAACACATAGCTATCAATACGTAACAGCCATATCAAAAGCACGCTGAGCAAAATACCGATCATAAAAATGATATTCATGGGCACCCGGTTACCCGCAAACAGCTTATCAGAGCCCCAGCCAGCCACGATAGTGCCAATAAAGCCGCCGACTTCCAGCATCGTCAACGCTGAGTTAGCTTTCACCAGCGAGAAGCCATGATTTTGTGTCAGATACAGGTTACCCCAGTCGTTAATGCCAATGCGCACAACGTAAACAAATACATATGATGTGGCAAGCAACCATATGTATTTATTGAAAAAAATATATTTTTTCAACATCAACATCAGAGGCAGTTTTGCGCTTTTTTGCTCTTGATCGAGTTCCTGTCTATCGCTGCGCCAGCGTCCTACCGACGGCAACCCCATTGAAGCTGGGCGATCGCGCAGGCGAAAGCAAAGAAAGCAGCCACTTATAATGGCAATAACCCCCGGCACGATCATCCCGTAGCGCCAGCCGTGATGAACAGCCAACACACCGGCCAACAGGGGGATAACAGCCCCGCCAACATTGTGCGATGTATTGCAAGCTGCCCACCAGAATCCCCGCTCATTGCGCGAATACCAGCTAGTGAGCAGTTTGGCACAAGGAGCCCACCCCCACCCCTGGAAGAACGCATTGGCAATCCATAACACGATCAGGGCGAATAACGATGAGCTGACACCGAACAAAATATTCAGCACTCCTGTCAGAATCAAACCGATGCCCATAAAATAACGCGGGTTAGCAGCATCGCTTAGCACCCCGGAAATAAAACGTGAAGCGCCATACATAAAATAAAATAGCGTGCTGATCAGCCCGACGTCCGCAATGGTGAATCCCAGATCTTGCAGCATCTCCGGCATCACGTAGTTAAAGCTTTTACGGGTTAAGTAGTACACGGCATAGCCAACATACATGCCAAGCATGATCTGAATACGCCAATAACGATACGTATCATCAACGTGCTCTTTATCTGCAAGTAATGGTTGCTCCGGGGCTGACTTTATCCATTTAATCATATTGTTACCCCTGTCACTTGAGGAGGGGAGATGGCGAACTATTGTGGCGGGAAAGCGCTAAAAGCACTTGCGCATGCAGTTGAGGATCGCCAGCCGCAACTACGCTGGAGCCGGAATACATGGTGAGTGGTTCACCCTCCCAGTCGGTGATTTTGCCGCCAGCGCCTTCAATGATCGGTACCATTGCGCAGTAATCAACTTCACGCATGCCTCCGCTATCGACGCTGAGATCGAGACGACCGGAAGCCAGGCAACCATAGGCATAGCAAGCGCCACCATAGATGCGCCATTTGCTGGCTGTGAGCAGATGGTTGTAGCCGGCCAGATGCTCAGGAAGTACAAACTCAGTATTGCTCGTGGACATAAGAGCATCAGACAGATATTTGCAGGAGCGAGTGGTAACGGGGTAGCCATTCAAAGTGCTGGGGTACCCGGCAATGCCGATCCAGCGCTCGTCCAGTGCAGGAATATCAATGATCCCGACCACGGGCCGACCGTGGCGACACAGCGCCAACAATGTTCCGTAAACCGGAACGCCAGCGATAAACTGTCTGGTCCCATCTATAGGGTCGATAACCCACACCCATTCTCCATGATGAGCGCTGGCACCGAACTCCTCGCCTAAAATGCCGTGGGAGGGGAACGCCTGGGTTAACTGCCCGCGTATCAGTTGTTCGACCTGACGGTCGATGAGGGTGACCGGGCTTAGATCGTCTTTAGTATCAAATTCGCGGCCACTGTACAGATAACGCTGGCGTTCTTGTTTCAGTTGCTGACGGGTCTGATCGGCGATGGATGCAGCGATCTTAGCGAAGTATTTCAGATCCATATACATTCTCCCAGTTGCAGATTGTTGTGAACAACGTTACTGCTGACGGACTCTGTTCAACACAGTTGAAAAACTGTCGATTGACGGAGTACAGCATCTCATTGCGAAATTTTTCTTTGAATGAAGCCGTCATTATGGTGAGTGCGGAGTTATATACTTGATGTGTTTCTGTGGTGGAGATGATGAAACTGGCATAGCAATGGGTAAAACCGCCGTGCCGGATAGCGAAGGATTTGTGGCATGCGCCAGGTAAGCGCATTGATCTATGACAGAGTTGGATCCTGTTTCAAATTTGGCGATGTAAACTCCAGCTTAAGAAAAGCTCAGTTGCCGATAATAACGATCGTGAAAATGTTAGCCATTGGTATCGATTTCCCACCTGTAAACAGTCAAGTGCTTCATTCAAAATGTGATGCTCATATCGAAATTCTTAATGGCGATGACCAGTCATTACATCTGATACAAACAGCACAAAACACCTTTACCTCTTCAGGGCTTGCTCTCGTTAAACGACATTAATAAGTCGGCAACTGATAGAGATAAGATCATTGAGTAAATGAGAAGCCAAAACACAAAGCTTCTGTTGTGCGACAAAAAGAGATCGATGGTTTTCCGTAGAAATGTAAGTTTTGTCCATTAGGGTAGGAGTTTACGGAACTTGGTAAGCTGAACAGAGGTGATATCATCACCTCATGGCGGCAGTGGTCAATTAGAAATGGCCACCCGGTGCCAACAACCGGCATTGCATCCAGATACCGCCAATGTTATTACATTTGTCGGCAACCGAAACACCGTGAGCAAAACCTATGACATCCCCGATGCAAACCACCCTGCGCGTGCGCCCAATCGCCCGCGCTGACAACCCGCATATAGCCGCCGTTATTCGCACGGTGTCGGCAGAATTTGGCCTGACGGCGGACAAAGGTTACACGGTTTCTGACCCTAATCTTGACCATCTTTACCAACTCTACAGCGAGGACAACAGCGCTTACTGGGTAGTCGAACTGGCGGGCAAGGTGGTAGGCGGCGGCGGCGTAGCCCCGCTGGTGGGCAGCGATGCCGATGTTTGTGAACTGCAGAAAATGTACTTCCTGCCCGCCGTGCGCGGCCTTGGCCTGGCACATCGTCTGGCGATCCAGGCTATGGATTATGGCCGCCAGTGCGGTTTCAAGCGCTGCTATCTCGAAACCACCGCCTCACTGACGCGTGCCATTCGCCTGTATGAACAGCTTGGCTTCAGCCATATCGACGGGCCGATGGGGGCCACCGGCCATGTGGATTGTGAAGTGACCATGCTGAAAGCGCTGTGAAACACAACGTCAATGACATAACGGCACGCCGCTGTGAAAACGCAATTCGCTGTCCGGTCCCGCGATAATCCGCGCCCCGGTTTCCCCCATTGCCGTCCCCTTACATTGATGTCATGCGGTGATATCGCCGCCGCCAGCGCGAGGTCATGCTGCTAATGACGCACTTCGAAGGCAACTAAAGCAGTGACAGAAGATCGCCCGTTCTGCCTCCAGCAGAGAGCAAGGCTGGACGGCTACGTCGACCCAGGCTGGCTGAGTGCAGCACTGTAGAAAACGGTGAATGAAGGGCAAGAAGGGAGCGGGATTTAACAGATTAACGCAAAAAAGTGGATCCTGGCCGGGCAAGCCCGGCCAGTTCGCCATCAGTGGCGCACGCCGTTATCTTCGCCGTCTAAATGTGCATCATTCTCATCGTCTTCGTCCTGCGCGTCCGGGTCTTCGAAATAGGTGCCCCAGCCATCGTAGTCAACGTTGAATTTACCCGCAACATCCACCAGTTGCTCAACCTGAGCATCAATCAGCTCGGCATTAAGCGCGCCTTCGCTAAGAATATCGCAGCACATCACTTTTGTGCCGTCCTCCAGATCCAGCTCTTCCGGCTCGGTCACTTCGTAGCCCAGCTTGAAGGCTTCCACCGCCGCTTTTTCCAGCGCATCAAAACTGTCACAGGAAAAATGGTGCTCGATGGTATACAGCGCGTCCGGGTCGCTGCCATCATCCAGCAGTTCTTCAATAATCAGCCGCGTCTCTTCGCGCTGCTCTTCCAGTAATGCTTCGTTAGCCATGATCCGTTCCTCGTAGTGGCATTATTTCACGTATTTTCCCACAGTGCTGATTGCGCCACTACCTTTAAACGAAAGTTTCTGCATGTGGGGGTTGAATATGCATATTAATACCGTTAAATTGAATTTAAATTCACTAAAAGTTATCCGGAGTGCTCCATGAATCCGTTATATCAACGTCACTTTCTCAGGCTGCTCGATTTCAGCCCCTCTGAAATCAATGGCTTACTGGCGCTGGCATCCCGCCTGAAGTTCGCTAAGAAAAAGGGCGAAGAGATTCAATATCTGACAGGCAAAAACATTGCGCTCATCTTCGAAAAAGACTCGACTCGTACCCGATGCTCTTTCGAAGTTGCCGCATTCGATCAGGGCGCTAACGTCACCTATCTTGGCCCAAGCGGCAGTCAGATCGGCCATAAAGAGTCGATTAAAGACACCGCACGCGTGCTTGGCCGCATATATCACGCCATTCAGTATCGCGGACACGGCCAGCAGCTGGTGGAATCGCTGGCCGAACACGCTGGCGTGCCGGTATGGAACGGGCTGACCAATGAATTCCACCCTACCCAGCTGCTGGCCGACCTGTTGACGATGCAGGAGCATTTGCCGGGGAAAGCCTTTAGTCAGATGACGCTGGCCTATGTGGGTGATACGCAAAACAATATGGGTAACACCCTGCTGGAAGCAGCAGCGCTGGTCGGCCTCGATCTGCGCCTGGTGGCACCAAAAAGCTGCTGGCCGGATGCAGCGCTGGTGGCCGAATGCCGGGATGTGGCACAGCACAACGGCGGGAAAATCACCCTGACGGAAGATATTGCCACAGGGGTACAAGGCGCTGATTTTATTTATACCGACGTCTGGGTTTCGATGGGCGAACCCAAAGAAGTATGGCATGAACGCATTGCCCTGCTGCGTCCGTACCAGGTGAATATGGCGCTGCTGCAGGCGACGGGAAACCCCCGGGTGAAGTTCCTGCACTGCCTGCCCGCCTTCCACGACGATCAGACCCTGCTCGGTCAGCAGATGGCGCAGCAGTACGATCTGCACGGCGGCATGGAAGTGACCGATGAAGTGTTTGAATCCGCGCACAGCGTGGTGTTCGATCAGGCGGAAAACCGTCTGCATACCATCAAGGCGGTGATGGTCGCCACGCTGTCAAAGCAGGAGTAATCCCGCCGAAGCAAACGATCACCTCGCTCTCTTTTTCGCTTGCTGAACGCCGATGAATGCGTATAATGCACCCCGTTTGCCGGGAGGATGCATGAAACTGAATCGCAAAACTGATCCCTCACCAACGCGCCCGATTGCCGGTGGGCTGCGCCGTTTTCTGCATCAGGCATCACCGATCGTTATGAAATGCCCCTCACACAGAGGGGCTTTTTTTTGCCCCTGATTCAGTGCAAAAGAGACTCGCCCCGTCGTGCTGCCAAACCGATGATGACGGGCAACAGAGGAGAGTGAAGATGGCCAATCCGCTATATCGCAAACATATTATTTCCATTAACGATCTCAACCGTACTGAGCTGGAGCTGGTGCTGAACACCGCCGCCAGCCTGAAAGCGGCCCCGCAGCCGGAACTGTTGAAGCATAAAGTGATTGCCAGCTGCTTCTTTGAAGCCTCAACCCGCACCCGCCTGTCGTTTGAAACCGCCATGCACCGCCTCGGGGCGTCGGTGGTGGGCTTTGCCGACGGCGGTAATACCTCTCTGGGGAAGAAAGGCGAAACCCTGGCCGATACTATTTCGGTGATTAGCACCTATGTGGATGCCATCGTGATGCGCCATCCACAAGAAGGGGCCGCCCGACTGGCAACCGAGTTTTCCGGCGGCGTGCCGGTACTGAACGCGGGGGACGGAGCCAACCAGCATCCAACCCAGACGCTGCTCGACCTGTTTACCATTCAGGAAACCCAGGGGCGTTTGAGCCATTTGCAGGTCGCGATGGTTGGCGACCTGAAATATGGTCGTACCGTGCACTCGCTGGCTCAGGCGCTGGCGAAATTTGACGGCAACCGCTTCTGGTTTATCGCCCCGGATGCGTTGGCGATGCCGGCTTATATCACCGATATGCTGGACGAAAAAGGCATTGCCTGGACGCGCCACGACAGCATTGAGGAGGTAGTGCCACAGGTGGATATTCTGTATATGACGCGCGTGCAGAAAGAGCGGCTGGATCCCTCGGAATATGCCAATGTCAAAGCGCAGTTTGTGCTGCGCGCTGCGGATTTGAACGGTGCGCGTGACAATATGAAGGTGCTGCATCCGCTGCCGCGTATTGATGAAATCGACAACGACGTCGACAGCACGCCGCACGCCTGGTATTTCCAGCAGGCTGGCAACGGCATTTACGCACGCCAGGCGCTGCTGGCGCTGGTACTCAACAGTGAACCGGCTCTGTAAGAGGAGATCATCATGACTCAAGACAATAAACTGCAGGTTGAGGCGATTAAACGCGGTACGGTGATTGACCATATTCCGGCGCACGTTGGCTTTAAGCTGCTGTCGCTGTTCCGCCTGACGGAGACCGATCAGCGCATCACTATCGGCCTGAATCTGCCCTCCGGTGAGGGCGGGCGCAAAGACCTGATTAAAATTGAGGATACCTTTCTGACTGACGATCAGGTCAATCAGCTGGCGGTGTACGCTCCGCACGCCACGGTAAACCGCATCGATGATTACAATGTGGTGGCGAAAATCTCCCCCACGCTGCCGGAGCGCATCGACCGCGTGCTGACCTGCCCGAACAGCAACTGCATCAGCCGCACCGAGCCGGTTGATTCCAGCTTCACGGTAAAACAGCGCCAGGATGAACTGCATCTGAAGTGCAAATATTGCGAAAAAGAGTTCACGCACCAGGTGGTGATGGCAAGCGATTGATCGCTGCCGTTTGCAATTGATGGCAACGGCGGGCAGGATGTGAGTGCCCCGCGCCAGCCAACATCATGGAAGTGACGTTAACAACGCCGTGCCAGCTTCGGGCTGGCAGGGGATCATCCCAGACACCTTCAGGAGAAAAAATGTTTCGCGAAATCAATACCGATAAAGCGCCAGCCGCCATCGGCCCGTACGTTCAGGGCGTGGATCTCGGCAGTATGATCATCACCTCTGGCCAGATCCCGGTCGACGCCAGAACCGGGACGGTCGCGGACGATATTGCCGCCCAGACACGCCAGTCGCTGGAAAACGTACAGGCGATTATTGAAGCGGCCGGTTTACAGGTTGGCGATATCGTCAAAACAACGGTATTCGTTAAAGATCTCAATGACTTTACTACGGTAAACGCGACCTACGAAGCGTTTTTCAGCGAGCATCAGGCGAGCTTCCCGGCACGTTCGTGCGTGGAAGTCGCGCGTTTGCCAAAAGATGTGAAAATCGAAATCGAAGCGATTGCCGTTCGGCGTTAAGCACGACATGGGGGCGGAGGATCATCTCCCCCCATGATGTCGCAGCGTGCGCGCAGCCGTCGTTGGCTATCCCCTGTCGTTTTCCCGACGGTTATTTATCTGCCCACAGCAATTTCTCAATCGGGTAGAGCAGCGCGATCACCCATTCATTCTGCCTGAGCGCCTCAGCATCGAGTAACTGCTGCATCTTCGCCACTTCGCGCGCGCCGAAAATGCGCTCATTTTCCATCGCATCGACCAGTGACAGCCCCACCTTACTGATGGCCCCCACCTGCTTTGCTACCGGTAACAGCGGCCGCAACGGCGGATTGCTCGCCAGCAGAGGCTCAACCTGTAGGATATTGTTCTGCCACAGCTCGAGCTGACGACGTATCGCCAGCGCCGCCTGACGGTCACCACGGTTGGCAATCAGCGCATCCACCCGGCGGTCAAGTTCCCGAACCTTGTTGCTCTCGCTGGGCAAGATATCCGCCAGCTGATTAAGAGGTTCGGCCAGCGTTGAATGCCCGGCGCGGTGCTTGAGATGCTGACGCGTGCAGGACTGCGCTGGTTCCAGCGCCTCGGCAAAAATGTGTAGCGGTGCAATATCGTTGCCGTTGGCAAGGCGCATCATCTGTAGCTGAATTTGTGTATGCTGTTGCAGGCCCACAGATACCGCCGACCAGTTGTCCACCGCCGCCAGCCGTTGATACATATTTTTTTCGTCAGTGACATCCGCTGCCGACCACAGTCGCTCGGCAACGGCAAACGCCCGTGGCCACAAACGGATATCAATGATGTTTTCATCAACCATCTCACTCCACAACACCGCTTCCCCTCCCAGCAGATTCTCCCTGAGCTGCGCCTCATCAGGTAAGGCCGGTTTTATGCCCTGTGGGATCTGCGCCAGCCGGCTGCCCGTGGTCGGATATCGCACATTGCCAATACGCCAGTAGCCGTTCAGGCTGTCGCCCGCCAAAGTCAGTACCGGCTGTAGATTGCCCATCCAGCTGTCAACACGAAAGGTTAACTGTGTGGGCGAAAGCCAGCGCATGTTTTGCACCATGCGCCGCGACCGTCCGGCAAAATCGATAAAGCCACGCCATCCGCTCGCGCTGTCAATCAGGGTAAAACTGCCGTTTAGCGGCTCGCCCTTCAGACGGGGTAAGCTAAACTGCCAACTCTGCGCCGTTTCCCCTGCTCTCACCCGATCGGCACCGTTCAGCCCCTGCGGCCAGACTTCATTGCGGTAATGAAAAGCGGCTGGCTGTGCCTGATCGAGATAGAAACCAGTGGACAGGATGCCGCGGTAGTTGTTTTTCGCCATTTCTCCCAGCGCATCGGCTCCCCGCCAGGACTGGATCAGAATGCTGCGTGGCAGATCGGGGTGATACATTTTGTCCCAGCCGATGGCGCGGCGCTGGTGTTTTGCCAGGATCTTCTCCACCCGCTGATTGAAGTAAGCCTGCAGAGCGTGGCCATCCCTCAGTCCTTGTCGCTTCATAAACTGGCTGATACGCTCGGATTGCCGCCATTGCGTATCGTCCACCTCATCGCCGCCAATGTGTAAATACGGGTCGGGGAAGATCGCCGCCACCTCGCCGACCAGCTGGTCAATAAACCGGTAAACATGTTCGTTGGTCGGGTCAAGTAACGGTTTGAACAGGCCCCAGCCGCGCTCCGGTTGATAGCGCCCCGGAATGGCCAGCAGCTGCGGCATCGCTACCGCCAGCGCGGATGCATGGCCGGGTAAGTCTATCTCCGGCACCACCCGCACGCCGCGATCGGTGGCATAGCTGACAATATCGTGCATCTGCTGCTCGCTGTACCACAGGCCATCGCTGGCTTCTGCCTGGAGCTGCGGAAAGTGGCGGGAGGCAAAGCGCCAGCCCTGGTCATCGGTCAGATGCCAGTGAAACACGTTCATGCGCGCTGCGGCGATGCCATCAATCTGCCGCTTCAGGGTCTCCACCGGCATAAAGTGACGGACAGAATCAATCATCATGCCGCGCCACGGAAAACGTGGGCGGTCATCAATAGTCACCAGCGGCAGCGCCCCATTCTGAACCAGCTGCAACAGCGTTTCCATACCGCGCATGGCGCCAAAACGCGTGGCACTGTCCAGACGCACGCCGTCACGGCTGACCACCAGACGATAGCTTTCATCGCTGTCAGGCTGGGGAACAGGGGCGACCCGGTTTGCGATATGGATTTGCAGCGGCGTGGCGTGGGCAGAAAGCGGGTAATACGCTTTACCCGTCTGACGCGCCAGACGCCGCTGCCAGCGCGGCAGGGCTTCGTGCAGATCATCGCCTTTTACCTGCATGTCCAGCGGAGTAACCAGCTTGAGGCTGGCTCCATCGGCGGCCAGTTCTACCTTCTGTGGCCACGGCATCAGCGGCAGATCTCCTGCCGGCACCGCAGCCACGCACAGCGGCAAAATGGCACTAAAAGCAGTCAGTATGCGGCACGGTGACCAGAGCATAGTAAAAATCCTTTTTGGTGGTACTTCCTCAGAACACAGTTAGCATGACGTATTCAGTCAGGCATGATGAAACCAGAGGGATCTGGCTGACTATGGGGCGAACAGGTCGCTGAGATCTTGCTGGCTGAAGCTGGCAGGCTCGCTTAGCTCATCATTAAGGATTTCTTCGGCAAGATCGGCTTTTTGCTGCTGTAAGGCGACGATCTTCTCCTCGATAGTACCCGCAGCGATCAGCTTGTAAACAAATACCGGCTTATCCTGACCAAGACGCCAGGCGCGATCGGTCGCCTGATTTTCCGCCGCCGGATTCCACCAGGGATCGTAATGGATCACCGTGTCTGCCGCCGTCAGGTTCAGCCCCACGCCGCCCGCCTTCAGGCTAATCAGGAATACCGGAACTTCGCCCTGCTGGAAACTTCGTACCGGTTCGTTGCGGTCCCGGGTAGCACCGGTCAGCGTAACAAACGGAATACGCGCCTTGTGCAGTTCCCCGGCGATGATCGTCAGCATGGTGGTGAACTGCGAGAAGATCAGAATACGACGATCTTCCGCCAGCAGGTCGTGCAACATTTCGCGCAGCAGCGCCAGCTTGGCCGAATGACGCACTTTCTCCGCGCGCGCATCGGCCAGCAAACGCGGATCGCAACAGATCTGGCGCAGCTTTAGCAGAGCGTCCAGAACCAGCAGGTGACTGCGCCCCGCTCCTTGTTGCTGTACTGCCAGCTGCACGCGATCCTGCATTGCTTTAAGAACATGGTCATACAGTTCGCGCTGCGCGCCGTCCAGCACCACGCTGCGCACGATGGTATTCTTAGGCGGCAGTTCTTTCGCCACCTCCTGCTTACGCCGACGCAGCATAAACGGCCGCACGCGTTTCGCCAGCAGATCGCGCCGCACTTTATCCCCCTGCCGCTCCACCGGAATGCGCCAGCGCTGGGTGAAATCGCGTTCGCTGCCGAGGAAACCCGGCAACAGAAAATCAAACTGCGACCACAGCTCGCCAAGGTGATTTTCCAGTGGGGTGCCGGTCAGGCACAGGCGATGGCGCGTTTTCAGCATACGGATCGCTGACGCCGCACGCGAAGAGCTGTTCTTGACATATTGCGCTTCGTCCAGGATCAGCAGGTGGTAGTCGTGAGCCATCAGCTGATCCTGGTCGCGCCATAGCAGCGAGTAGGTGGTGAACACCACGTCATACTGCTCAAGTCGCTGATAGAATTCCTTGCGCTGTGGGCCTGTCAGCGCCAGCACCTTCAATCCTGGCGCAAAGCGTGCGGCTTCGCAGCACCAGTTATGCACCAGCGTGGTCGGCACCACGATCAGCGCCGGGCGATCGAGCCGCCCGGCCTCTTTTTCCAGCAGCAGATGCGCCAGCGTTTGAATCGTTTTGCCTAAGCCCATATCGTCAGCCAGCACGCCAGCCAGCTGGTGCTGACGCAGAAACTGCATCCAGTTTACACCCTGTTGCTGATAGTCGCGCAGCGTTGCCTGTAGCCCAACCGGCGGCGCGACCGGCGGTAGGCCAGTATGACCGCTTAGCCGCTGCGCCAGTTGATAAACCGCATTTTCGCCGTCAAATACCCAGCGGCGATCGTCCACCTCGCTGAGACGACCGACATCCCAGGCGGCGAGGCGCAGCGGCTGCGCATCGCTACGGGTAAACAGGTCGATAAGGTTACCCACCAGCGGCTTGAGCTGGGAAGCGCGGAACACCAGGCGCTGCTGACGTTCATCACGTATTTCAATTTGTTCATCGTCAGGGATCTGCGTGAGATTAGCGGACATCCAGCGGCGGTCGCGTGCAAATAAACGTGCCAGCAGCGGTTCCAGCCGCACGCGTCGTCGGCCAATTTTCATCGCCAGTTCAAGATCGAACCAGCCATCTTCACCCTTTATGGCACGCCCTTCGATCTCTTCTACTTCGGTGATATTCCAGGTGAAGTCATCGTCCATGTTGACATGCCAGCCGCGTTGACGCAGAGCCGGCAACCCGATTTTGATAAATTCACGCCACTGTGAAGACGACGACGGCGCGAATATCGCCGCAGGAAGCGGGGCTGGCGTGTAAATATGCCCGGAAGGGATGCTGTTCAGCCCGGCGCTGGCTATCTGTGCCAGCCAGAATTGCTCGTCGTCCATGTGACGCTGAACGTGAAAACGCTGCCCGCTGCGGTCGGCAAAGCTCTCGGCATGACTACCGGCATCCACCTTTACCCCGGCATAGTCAAAACTGACCGAGGCAAAATCCAGGCGTTTCTGACGATGGCCATAATGACCGTAGCCGCTGATAAATTTCGCCCGTGACTGTAATTGCAGCACCGGCACCGGCACCGCCCGGATGGTGTCAATGGCGACGGCAGACTGCGACTGATGCGGTTGCAGATTCGCTAACATGAGCGCAGCCACATGTTTGCAGTTGTTTTTGACCGCACAGCTGCACTCGCCGCTGGCGTGAAGCTTGCCCTGAGGACGACTGAA
The DNA here is from genome assembly GCF_017161565.1 of Erwinia amylovora. Classification (NCBI taxonomy): domain Bacteria; kingdom Pseudomonadati; phylum Pseudomonadota; class Gammaproteobacteria; order Enterobacterales; family Erwiniaceae; genus Erwinia; species Erwinia amylovora. The sequence goes on along the minus strand of NZ_CP066796.1, from coordinate 423,019 downwards.
ATGAACCATCACGCTATAAGGCTCTGCTTTTCGTCCCGGTACTTCCCCGGTTAGCAGGGTATTCTGCCACTGAATATGCCGTACGCTGGCAATCAGATCCCGCGCCCGGGCCACGGTGCGCGCACCGAGCCAGCGAGTGATCTGTTTTTCATTATAAGCAACGGACGACATCGGGCAGTATCCCTGAGTAACAAGAGCAAAATGGTTTTACTCTACGGCAACCGGCAATAGTAGTGACTCCCCGTGGTCGAATGCAACCGCCACCGCACGCGAGGATGGCAAAAAAATATCGCACGGCTGCAGCCTGCTGATGACTGATACACCCGCGCTGACTTTTTTTGCCCCTCTGCCCCGGCTTTGCTTCAGGTCAATAAAACATCAGCTGATGTGCAGCAAAATACCATATATAGATATTAATTTGACCGCAAGGACTATATGTAGTTGAACCAACGGGAGAGTCACAGTGGCAAATCAGGTAATTAAGCGCGATGGCTGTCAGGTCGCATTCGATCAGGCACGTATCGAAGCCGCCATACGCGCTGCGGCAAAAGCGGCAAAAATTGATGATGATGATTACTGTGCCAACGCCGCCAGCCGGGTAAGTGCCTTACTGAGCGCTCGTCAGAGGGTCGAAATTGCCGACGTACAGCAGGCGGTGGAGAACCTGCTGATGTCCGGGCGCTATCCACAACTGGCGCGCCGTTACATGGAATATCGCCACGACCGCGATGTGGCACGAGAGCGCCAGGGACGGTTGAATCGTGAGATCCGTGGTCTGATTGAACAGAGCCAGCCCGCGCTGTTAAATGAAAATGCAAACAAAGATAGCAAGGTTATCCCCACCCAGCGCGATCTGTTAGCCGGAATTGTCGCCAGACACTATGCATGCCAGCATTTGCTACTCGCGATGTGGTTAATGCCCATGAACGCGGCGAGATCCACTATCACGATCTTGACTACGCGCCGTTCTTCCCGATGTTTAACTGCATGTTGATCGACCTGCACGGCATGCTGACCCGGGGTTTCAATATGGGCAATGCCGGCATTGAAACGCCGAAATCGATCGCTACTGCCACCGCCGTTACCGCACAGATTATTGCACAGGTCGCCAGCCATATTTACGGCGGCACTACCATTAATCGCATTGATGAAGTGCTGGCACCGTTTGTTGACGCCAGCCTGGCAAGGCATCGCGCCATTGCTCATCAATGGCAGATTGCCGAAAGCGAAGCCTACGCCCGCTCACGCACCGGGAAGGAGTGCTTTGATGCCTTTCAGTCGCTGGAGTATGAGGTTAATACGCTGCATACCGCCAACGGCCAGACACCGTTTGTCACCTTCGGTTTTGGCCTTGGCACCAGCTGGGCGGCACGCCTTATTCAGCAGTCGATTCTGCGTAACCGCATTGCCGGGCTGGGTAAAAATCATAAAACTGCGGTTTTCCCCAAACTGGTATTTGCCATTAAAACCGGGCTTAACCGCCATCCGGGCGATCCCAACTACGATATCAAGCAGCTGGCGCTGGAATGCGCCAGCAAACGTATGTATCCCGACATCCTTAACTACGAACAGGTCGTCGCGGTGACCGGGTCGTTTAAAACGCCGATGGGCTGCCGCAGTTTCCTTGGCGTTTACGAAGAAGACGGAAAGCCAGTTCACGACGGTCGCTGTAATATCGGCGTTATTACCCTCAACCTGCCGCGTATTGCGCTGGAAGCGCACGGGGATGAAGACCGTTTCCGGGCGCTGCTCGACCAGCGCCTGCTGCTGGCCAAAACAGCGCTGATGACGCGGATCGCCCGGTTGGAAAAGGTAAAAGCCCGTGTGGCACCGATCCTGTATATGGAGGGCGCCTGTGGCGTTCGCCTGCAGGCCGATGAGCCTGTCGCAGCTATCTTTAAATACGGCCGCGCGTCCATCTCGCTGGGCTATATCGGCATTCACGAAACGCTGAATGCCCTGAGCGGCGGCAGCGTGCATCCTTACGATGATGCGCAGCTGCGCGCCAAAGGTGTGGCAATCGTTGCCCGTCTGCGCGCCGCCGTTGACCAGTGGAAACAGGAGACCGGCTACGGCTTCAGCCTGTACGGCACGCCAAGTGAAAGCCTGTGCGATCGCTTTTGCCGCCTTGATGCCGCCAGGTTCGGCGTGGTGCCGGGGGTGACCGATAAAGGTTATTACACCAACAGCTTCCATCTTGACGTAGAGAAAAAGGTGGATCCGTACGACAAAATCGATTTTGAGGCCGCATACCCCCCATTGGCTAACGGCGGCTTTATTTGCTACGGCGAATATCCCAACATGCAGCACAACCTTAAAGCGCTGGAAGACGTGTGGGATTACAGCTACAGCCGGGTGCCTTATTACGGCACGAATACCCCGATAGACCAATGCTACCAATGCGGCTTCCACGGTGAGTTCACCTGCACCAGTAAAGGCTTCACCTGCCCGAACTGCGCTAACCATGACAGTAGCCGCCTTTCGGTTACTCGTCGGGTATGTGGTTATCTCGGCAGCCCCGATGCACGGCCGTTTAACGCCGGCAAGCAGGAAGAGGTTAAACGCCGGGTGAAACATCTGCGTAAAGGCCGGGCTGGATGAATATTCATCAGTACTATGCGGTGGATGTGATGAACGGCCCCGGCACGCGCTGTACGCTGTTTGTTGCGGGCTGCGCGCATCGCTGTCGTGGCTGCTACAACCAAAGTACCTGGCGAGTGGACTCCGGAACGCCGTTCAGCCTGCAAATGGAGGAGCGGCTGATTGCAGATCTCAACGATACGCGCATTATCCGCCAGGGGCTATCGTTATCCGGCGGCGACCCACTGCATCCGGCCAATCTGGCCGATGTTCGACGCCTGCTGAGCCGGGTAAGGCGCGAATGCCAGAATAAGGATATCTGGATGTGGACCGGCTACCGCCTGCAGGAGCTAAGCGTCAGCCAGCTGCGCGTTATCGACCTGGTCAACGTGCTGATAGACGGGGAATTTATTAAGGCGCTCAAAGACCCGTCGCTGCTGTGGCGCGGCAGCAGCAACCAGGTTATCCACCAGCTGCGTTAAGCCGGTCCCGTGGTCAGTAAGTCATACAGGCTGCGTTCAGGATGCCGACCCCAAGCGAGACGGCAGCGAGGAATAATCCGGCGGCGCGCTGGTTTTGCTCAATGCGTAAACTGATATCGCGAATAAACAGACGAACGACGGTGAAAACCAGCAGCTGTATGACCAACGCTACTGCGCCCCAAAGCAGGTAATCAAGCAAATTGACGGAGTTAGCTGCTACGCTTGCCAGGGGGACAATGTAACCCAGCAATGCACCGATAAAACCGTACGTCGCGGCCAGATTATTTTCCTTAATCAAACGCCATTCGTTATGCGGTGTTATGCGCATATAGATAAACAAAAACACCAGCACCATCGCGCAGCTGATAAAAAAATAGCTGGCAAAAGCGAGTAAAAGTTGCAGAGTGGCCATCATTCATCCTTAATCAGTGTGTTGTGGTCAGGCAGTGCGGCATAAGCGCCGGATGCGCGGTTTTGTAGCCTGATTGCCTGACTTTAGGTTACAGTACCAGGATTGTCATTTCGCGGAGTAACCTATGTGTCCTGCTGCCCCTGCCGAATGGCATTTGTACATTGTGCGCACCGCTGGCGGCGTGCTTTACACCGGGATCACCCTTGACGTGGCGCGCCGCTTCGCCCAGCACCAACGTGGTAAAGGTGCCAAAGCGCTGCGCGGCAAAGGGCCACTGGAGCTGGTTTTTCATTGCGCGGCGGGCGACCGTTCGCTGGCCTCAAAATTGGAATATTGCGTCAAACAGCTTAAAAGACAGCAAAAGCTGCAGCTGGCTGAACAGCAGCCTTTATCGCTCATTCAGTGGCTTAGCGATCAAAGTCGATTAAACGGTGCTGAGTATTCGATATTGCCCGCTATGCCCTTGAAAGCATCGTCCGCCAGTTTATAAACCTGGAAAACCTGTTGCGTACCTTCTAAGTGGCAGCGCAGCTGGCAATCCGCCGCAGTTTTAAAACCACACCGCCCATAGTAGGCCGGATCGCCCAGTACAACCACGGCGGCATAGCCGAACTCATTTAACGTATCCAGCCCTTCGTAAATCAGCCGCGATCCGATCCCCTGCTTACGTACGCTCTCATCGACAACCAGCGGTGCTAATCCAACCCATTGCTGATCCTCACCGTTGAGTGTAACCGGGCTGAACGCCGCATAGCCAAGAACCTGACCTTCATCATCGGTGGCCACCACGCCAAGGGTTAATAACCCGTCTTCACGAAGTTGCTTTACAAGTTCAGCCTCGGCGGATGTTGGGAAACTACGGCGCAGCAGGGCGTCAATGCTGGCAGCATCAATGCCAATCTCGGTACGAATTAACATGCTATACCTGCGCGATCCACTATGGAATTCGCGTCCTTTTCATTCAGGCTTCAGTAATATCAGCCGGTTGCATAAGCCCGACGCGCAACAGCATCGGCACCGATTCAAATTCTGTTGTGGCGGCCAGCAGGATAACGCTGCCGATGGCAGACGGCTGGCAACGCCGGGTGGGCGAAAGTTAATCGCTTTTACCTGTAATCGACCGCTTATCAACAGGCGATCGAAGCATCAGTGCATTTACGGCATATAGCCAATCAGACGATATCTTTAAAAATAGTTCCTGACTGCAGGAATGTAATTTTTGTTGATCGGCGTGTCTTGTCGTTTAACCACTTTTAGTCATGGTTAGTTAATTTTTGCATAGTGCTCGAAACGGACAATCATTGCGCGAAAGGATGTCGTAGCCTTTCACACCACACGCACCTCAGTTATGCCCTTTAGAATAAGTGAGCCATTATGTCTGAGAGAAAACCCGTAGCGCTTTCGCTGCTTGACCTTGCGCCTGTTCCGCTGGGCGCGACGGCCAGTGACGCATTCCGTACTTCGCTGGCGCTGGCGCAGCAGGCTGAGAAACTTGGTTACCATCGCTACTGGCTGGCCGAGCATCACAATATGACGGGCATTGCCAGCGCAGCGACCTCCGTGCTGATCGGCTATCTGGCTGCCAATACGCAAAGCCTGCGGCTGGGTTCCGGTGGGATTATGTTGCCTAATCACGCACCGCTGGTGATCGCCGAACAGTTCGGTACTCTGGAATCGCTCTTTCCCGGCCGTATCGATCTGGGGCTTGGCCGCGCGCCAGGCTCCGACCAGCAAACTATGATGGCGCTGCGCCGATCGGGCAACGCACAGGGGGATAACTTTCCCGCAGATGTTGCTCAGTTGATCAACTGGTTTGACGCAGCGGATGAGGGCAACCTGCCGGTGCAACCCGTGCCGGGTAAGGGATTATCTGTTCCGGTCTGGCTACTTGGTTCCAGTTTATACAGCGCACAGCTGGCGGCACAGATGGGGCTGCCGTTCGCCTTCGCCTCGCACTTTGCCCCGGAGATGCTGTTGCAGGCGCTGCGTGTGTACCGCGAAAAATTCAAGCCATCAACACGGTTGGAGAAACCCCGAGCCATCGTGTGCGTCAACGTTGTGGCTGCCGACAGCGAGCGTGAAGCGCGTTTCCTGTTTACCTCAATGCAGCAACAGTTTATCAACCTGCGTCGCGGCAGGCCGGGGCCGTTACCCGCACCGGTATCCAGCATGGATAATTTGTGGTCAGCTGCTGAACAATATGGCGTGCAACAGGCGTTGAGCATGTCGATTGTGGGCAACAAGGTGAAAGTGCGCGACGGGCTGGCAGCGCTGATGCGGGAAACCGCGGCGGATGAGATTATGGTTAACGGCCAAATCTTCGACACAACGGCGCGCCTTTCTTCCTTTGAGCTGGCGATGCAGGCACGCAACATGCTCTGATCCCAGCCGGTTTGCCCCCGGACTGCGGCCATAAAAAAACCAGCCCGGGGGCTGGTTTTTTTTGGCTGTCAGTGATTACGCATCACGACGACGCGCTGGGGCGCTGCCACCTTCATCGCGGCGTGGGCCACGGTTGCCCGCTGGACGGCGCTCACCACCGCGTTCGCTGCTGAAACGACGGCCGCCGCCTTCACCAGCGCGCCCGCCTTCGCGACCTGCGCCAGCACCGAAACCGCCACGTGCAGGACCACCAGGACGACGCTCACCACCACCGATGTTGCTGCGTGGCTGTGCATCACCAATCAGCTGCATATTCATCGGTTTGTTGAGGATGCGCGTGCGGGTAAAGTGTTGCAGCACATCGCCCGGCATGCCTTTTGGCAGCTCGATAGTTGAGTGCGTGCCAAACAGCTTGATGTTGCCGATGTAACGGCTGCTGATATCGCCTTCGTTAGCGATAGCGCCAACGATGTGACGAACTTCAACGCCATCATCCCGACCCACTTCAATGCGGTAGACTTCCATATCGCCCACGTCACGGCGTTCACGACGTGGACGGTCGCCCTCGCGTGCTTCACCACGCGCTTCGCGCGGGCCACGGTCCGGACGGTCACCGCGACGATCGTCACGACGGTCATCACGATCGCGGAATTCGCGACGCGGACGCTGTGGCGCATCAGCGGGGACAATCAGTGGACGTTCGCCCTGAGCCATTTTCAGCAACGCTGCGGCCAGAGTTTCAATGTCCAGCTCGTCTTCCGGCTGCATTTTGGACAGCAGCGCACGGTACTGTTCCAGATCGCTGCTTTCCAGCTGCTGCTGAACTTTCGCGGCAAACTTCGCCAGGCGACGCTGACCCAGCAATTCTGCGTTTGGCAGCTCCACTTCAGGAATAGTCAACTTCATGGTGCGTTCAATGTTACGCAGCAGGCGACGCTCGCGGTTCTCAACGAACAGCAGAGCGCGGCCAGCACGACCCGCACGACCGGTACGACCGATGCGGTGCACGTAAGATTCTGCGTCCATTGGAATGTCGTAGTTAACGACCAGGCTGATACGCTCAACGTCCAGCCCACGGGCGGCAACGTCGGTGGCGATCAGAATATCCAGACGGCCATCTTTCAAACGTTCCAGCGTCTGCTCACGCAGTGCCTGGTTCATGTCACCGTTGAGCGCGGCGCTGTTGTAACCGTTGCGCTCAAGCGCTTCGGCGACTTCCAGCGTGGCATTTTTGGTACGCACGAAAATAATCGCTGCATCAAAGTCTTCAGCTTCAAGGAAGCGGGTTAGCGCATCAGTCTTACGGCCGTAGGCTGTCCAGTAGCTCTGGCTGATGTCAGGGCGCGTGGTCATGCTTGACTGGATACGCACTTCCTGCGGATCCTTCATAAAGCGTTTGGTAATACGGCGAATCGCCTCTGGCATCGTGGCAGAGAACAACGCGGTCTGATGACCGTCTGGGATCTGCGCCATAATCGTTTCAACGTCTTCGATGAAGCCCATACGCAGCATTTCATCGGCTTCATCCAGCACCAGGCCGCGCAGATTAGACAGGTCCAACGTGCCGCGTTTCAGGTGGTCGAGCAGACGACCAGGTGTGCCGACAACAACCTGTGGCCCCTGGCGCAGAGCGCGCAGCTGCACGTCGTAACGTTGGCCACCGTAAAGGGCAACAACGTTGAGACCGCGCATATGTTTAGAGAATTCAGTGACAGCTTCTGCTACCTGAACCGCCAGTTCGCGGGTAGGTGCCAGCACCAGGATCTGTGGTGCTTTCACCGTAGGATCGATGTTATGTAAAAGTGGCAGCGAAAATGCAGCTGTTTTGCCACTCCCGGTCTGCGCCATACCTAACACGTCACGACCTGCCAGCAGGTGAGGAATACATTCAGCCTGGATGGGAGATGGCTTTACGTAGCCCATGCCGTTCAGTGATTCAAGGAGGTCGGCGTTCAGGCCAAGGTCAGCGAAAGTAGTTTGGATATCAGTCATGTAGTACAAGTGCCTCGTAGATTGCGGCGGCCAGTCTACATAACTCGTCGTGAAAATTTTCAGTCATTTTCATCAAAAAGTGTGAACCGGCTCAAATTAGTGGTTTCGACGAACAAAAGGGCCCTCATCCGCCAAGATGATGACTTTTCGAAATTCGGGCAATAAAAGTTCGTCAGCTATTGCTGGTCAGATTCTGATAAATCGTCTTGTGTCTGGCCGAGTAGCGCCAGCTCCAACAATGCATATCGATGCTCAACAAAGTTGTGAACGTTGTTGGCGACCGTCAGCTTGAACAACGCTTCTGCGTTGTCCTTCTCCCCCAGACTTAGGTAATACTTACCTAAATAGAAGTTGGTTTCACTGAGATGTTCAGCGAGCGAGGTGTTATCCGTTGCGTCCGCCTGGAGCCGTTCGTTCAGCGTTTTTTCGCTGATGTTGCCCAGGTAGAACTCGACAATATTCCATCCCCATTGCTCCTTAACCGCTTTATTGTAACGCTGCTTCAGCGATACTTTAGCCTGCTCTGCATTGATCTCACGTTCGGTGAGATACAGCCACAGGCTGCGGAAGGGATCGTTAGGATCGTCTTGATAAAACGCCAGCAGATCATCTTGCGCCAGTTTAAATCTTCCGCCGTAGTAAAGGGCGATACCACGATTTAAACGCGCATAATTGTAAGTTGGATCAAGCTCAAGTACAGAATCAAACGCTTCATAGGCAGCATCAAAATTGCCTGCCTGCGTTAAATATATGCCTAAGTAATTGAATACTTCAGGCATATCTGGTCTGACAGACAGCGCTTGTGAAAAATCATTTCGCGCCAGTGCTCTCAAACCGAGACTATCATACAACACTCCGCGCTCATATAACAGCTGTGCGCGTTCATCATCGGTTAAAGACCGACTGGCAAGTATTTGTTCCATGCGAGCAAGAATGACCTCCTGTTGCAGCGTAGGCTGCAAAGGAACGGCCAAAACTTCGTTCTTACGCCACTCGGTGTTGCTACATCCTGCCAACGATAAAGCCGTCGCAACGAGACACCAGCGCAAAAATGGCTTCATGTACCACTCCCGAAAACAAACATTGGGAATAACATCCTGTTACCCGCTTGCCATCGACAAGGCCGTCCCGCCCTCGCGTTCAAAAAATTCTCCGCACCCACAAGCAAGGTACGGAGAATTCATCATGACTGCTTATTGAGCTTCTGGTGCTGCAGGAGCGGCTTCTGCTTCAGGTTGAGCCTGTTCGCCAGCTTCTTTGATGCTCAGGCGTACGCGGCCCTGACGGTCAACTTCCAGTACTTTTACCGGAACCTCCTGGCCCATCTGCAAATAGTCTGTCACTTTTTCTACACGCTTGTCGGCGATCTGAGAAATATGTACCAAACCTTCTTTACCGCCGCCGATGGCCACAAAGGCACCGAAATCAACGATGCGCGTCACTTTACCGTTGTAAATACGCCCCACTTCGATCTCTGCGGTGATCTCTTCGATACGACGAATCGCAAATTTCGCTTTGTCACCGTCGGTAGCGGCGATTTTCACCGTGCCATCGTCTTCGATTTCGATGGTGGTGCCAGTTTCTTCCGTCAACGCACGGATAACGGAGCCACCTTTGCCGATCACGTCTTTGATTTTATCAACGCTGATCTTGATGGTGTGAATACGTGGAGCAAACTGAGAAATGTCGCCACGCGGACCGCTGATAGCCTGCTCCATGACGCTCAGAATGTGCAAACGCGCACCCTTCGCCTGGTTCAGAGCCACCTGCATGATTTCGCGGGTAATCCCTTCAATTTTGATGTCCATCTGCAGCGCGGTGATGCCTTCACGGCTACCGGCGACTTTGAAGTCCATGTCGCCCAGATGATCTTCGTCACCCAAGATGTCGGACAGCACCACAAAGTTGTTGTCGTCTTTCACCAGGCCCATCGCAATACCGGCTACAGCGGCCTTGATTGGCACGCCAGCATCCATCAGCGCCAGAGAAGCACCACAAACAGACGCCATAGAAGAGGAGCCGTTTGATTCAGTGATTTCAGACACCACGCGAACGGTATACGGGAATGCCTCGCCTTTTGGCATCACCGCCAGCACACCACGCTTCGCCAGACGACCGTGACCAATTTCACGACGCTTGGGCGAACCGACCATACCCGTTTCACCGACGGAGTAAGGAGGGAAGTTGTAGTGGAACAGGAAGTTGTCAGTACGCTCGCCCATCAGCTCGTCGAGGTTCTGCGCATCACGGGCAGTACCCAGCGTGGCGGTAACCAGCGCCTGAGTTTCACCACGGGTGAACAGCGCGGAGCCATGCGTACGCGGCAGCACGCCGGTGCGTACGTCAAGGCCACGGATCATGTCTTTTTCACGGCCGTCGATACGCGGTTCGCCACGCAGAATGCGGCTGCGTACCACGTCTTTTTCCAGCGCGTGCAGCAGATCGCTGATCTCACCGGCGTCCAGCGTGTCGTCTTCCGCCAGCAGCGCAGCAGTGGTTTCAGATTTGATGACGTCAACCTGAGCGTAACGCTCCTGTTTTTCGGTAATGCGGTAAGCATCGCTCAGGCGCGACTCGGCCTGCGCAGCGATACGTGAGCGCAATGCTTCGTTAACCGCTTCTGGCTGCCAGTCCCAACGCGGTTTGCCCGCTTCAGCGACCAGCGCATTGATGTTGTCGATGACGATCTGTTGCTGGTCGTGGCCGAATACCACTGCACCCAGCATCTGCTCTTCGCTGAGCAGCTCGGCTTCAGATTCAACCATCAGTACTGCGCCTTGGGTACCGGCAACCACCAGGTCCAGCTTGCTCTCTTTCAGCTCATCGCTGGTTGGGTTAAGCACGTACTGATCGTTCAGGTAACCGACGCGTGCCGCACCGATAGGACCGTTAAACGGCAGGCCAGAAAGCGCCAGCGCAGCAGAAGCACCGATCATCGCGACGATGTCCGGGTTAACCTGAGGGTTAACGGAGACCACGGTGGCAATCACCTGCACTTCATTGACAAACCCTTCAGGGAACAGTGGACGGATTGGGCGGTCAATCAGGCGCGAAGTCAGCGTTTCGCCTTCGCTTGGGCGGCCTTCACGGCGGAAGAAGCTGCCCGGAATACGGCCAGCAGCGTAGGTACGCTCCTGATAGTTCACGGTCAGAGGGAAGAAGTCCTGACCTGGTTTGGATTTTTTCTGACCTACCACGGTGACGAAAACAGCAGTGTCATCCATGCTGACCATAACGGCTGCCGTTGCCTGGCGAGCCATCATTCCGGTTTCAAGAGTGACGGTGTGCTGGCCATACTGGAATTTTTTTACGATCGGGTTCAGCAAAGTTAGTTCCTTAACATCAGGGCGGGTAATTGTTACCGGCCGTGGGTTTCAAATCTTCATTTTGCATCCTCGCGACTAATGACAACCCTAATCCCTGATGGGATAAAGCCTCTCATTAGCCGCGCGAACCTCTGCAACTGAAGATCACACTAAGCAACAATACAATAGTTTGCGTGTAATTGCTGCCGCCTGCTTGAAAAAAGGGGCCATTAAGGCCCCTTTCCAGCAAACTTGCACCAGACTGTCCGAATGCCCATCGCGTTGTCAGCAAAGCTGAAAACAGGGCGTGACAGTCTGTACGACTTAGCGACGCAGACCCAGACGCTCGATCAGGCTGGTATAGCGTGCAACGTCTTTACGCTTGAGGTAATCCAGCAGCTTACGACGCTGAGATACCATGCGCAGCAGGCCACGACGGCTGTGGTGGTCTTTTTTGTGCTCAGAGAAGTGACCCTGCAGATGATTAATCTGTGCGGTCAGCAGTGCAACCTGAACTTCTGTAGAACCACTGTCGTTAGCATCGCGACCGAAATCAGCAACGATTTTTGCTTTAGTTTCATTACTTAGAGACATGAGACAACTCCAAATTTTAAGATAAATGTACAGGCGCCGATCTCTAATTCAGCCACCCAATGTAAAGCCGCGCTATTCTACTCTTAGCCATGCGCGAGCGCAAATAGCTAGTCGGAATATTCTACAACCAGCCTGCGCGGTGCCACACGTCCATCGTCAGCAATTTCTGCCATACCGATAAACTTGCGCTGTTCACCTTCCGTGACGCGCACTAATCCACTTGCTGGCGCACCTGCCACCTGTACCGGCATGCCCTGCCTGAAGTAGGCCGCTACCGCGCCAATCAGGTTTACCACCGGATACTCAGATGCCGGACTGTCCATCGGCATCAGCAGCGGATCGAGCAGGTCAGCTGGCGACGTACCGGCCCGCAGCGCCTGTTCGGTCAGCGCATTCAGCTGATCCAGCGTGACCATCCTTGCAATCGGATAACGGGCCACCTGCAGTCGGCGTAATAAGGTGACATGCGCACCGCAGCCCAGCTTTTCACCAAGATCGTCGATGATGGTACGGATGTATGTCCCTTTCGAAACGTGAATCTCCAGTTCCAGCTCGTTACCTTCATGGCGAATAAACAGCAGTTCATACACCACGATGCTGCGCGATTCACGCGGCACCTCAATGCCTTCACGGGCGTATTCGTAAAGCTTTCGTCCCTGGTATTTGAGCGCCGAATACATTGACGGGATCTGCTGCGTTTCGCCGCGAAAACTGTCCAGCGCCTGTTGCAGAGCTTCAGCGCTGAATGTCACCGGCCGCTCACTGACCACCACGCCTTCTGCATCCGAGGTGTCGGTACGCTGCCCGAGGCGAGCAACCACCCGATAACGTTTGTCCGAGTCCAGCAGATACTGAGAAAACTTGGTCGCTTCCCCCAGACAGATGGGCAGCATGCCGGTCGCCAACGGATCCAGCGCGCCGGTATGACCGGCACGATTGGCGTTATACAGACGTTTTACTTTCTGCAGCGCATCGTTGGAGGAGAGGCCCTGAGGTTTATCCAGCAACAGCACGCCGTGAATATCGCGACCGCGACGACGAGGACGACTCATTACTCTGCTTTGCCTTCTTCCGGGTTTTCTTCTACCGGACCACGGCGCTCTTCGTCGTTCCTGACCACGTTAGTGACCAGGTTCGACATGCGCATCCCCTCTACCAGCGAATTATCGTAGAAGAAGGTCAGCTCGGGCACGATGCGCAAGCGCATTGCTTTACCAAGCAGGGTACGGATATAGCCAGATGCATCGCCCAGTGCGCGTAAGCCAGCTTTAATTGCCGCTTCGTCTTTGTCATTGAGGAAGGTGACAAACACTTTGGCATAGGCCAGATCACGTGACACATCGACACCGGAAACGGTTACCATCATGCCCAGACGCGGATCTTTGATCTCACGTTGCAGAATGATAGCGATCTCTTTTTGCAGCTCCTGAGAAACACGCTGCGGGCGACCAAATTCTTTCGCCATAATTATCATCTCCAAATAATTTGGGAGGCCAGAAGCCTCCCAAATAATATCCTACCTCTTTTGCGGCTTAGCGGCGTAACTGACTACTTTCACCCCGGTCACCTGCTGGATTAAGCGCCTGTGGAGCATTCGGTTGTCATCGTGCTGCAACGCAAAATCTGCGGGATATCTGTCAGATTATTAATCGATGGTACGCTGGATTTCGATAATTTCGAATACTTCGATCATATCGCCAACACGCACATCGTTGTAGTTCTTCACGCCGATACCACATTCCATACCGTTACGGACTTCGTTAACGTCATCTTTGAAGCGGCGCAGTGATTCCAGCTCGCCTTCGTAGATAACCACGTTGTCACGCAGTACGCGGATTGGGTTATGACGTTTAATGTTGCCTTCGGTCACCATACAACCGGCGATAGCACCAAATTTCGGTGATTTGAACACGTCACGTACCGCGGCCAGACCAATGATCTGCTGTTTGTACTCAGGTGCCAGCATGCCGCTCATCGCCGCTTTCACTTCGTCAATCAGATTATAGATGACGGAGTAGTAACGCAGATCCAGGCTTTCAGTATCAATCACGCGGCGCGCTGATGCATCGGCACGCACGTTGAAGCCAACCAGAATGGCGTTAGACGCAGCGGCCAGGGTGGCATCAGTTTCGGTGATACCGCCCACGCCAGATCCAACGATTTTCACTTTCACTTCATCAGTAGACAGCTTCATCAGTGAGTCAGAGATAGCTTCGACAGAACCCTGTACGTCAGCTTTCAGCACGATGTTCAGCTCAGAAACTTCGCCTTCGGTCATGTTAGCAAACATGTTCTCCAGCTTAGATTTCTGCTGACGCGCCAGCTTAACTTCACGGAATTTGCCCTGACGGTACAGCGCCACTTCACGCGCTTTCTTCTCGTCACGCACCACGGTGGCTTCATCACCCGCCGCCGGTACGCCGGACATGCCGAGGATCTCAACCGGGATAGATGGACCCGCAGTCAGTACTTCGCGGCCCAGCTCGTCACGCATTGCTCGTACGCGGCCATATTCGAAACCACACAGCACGATATCGCCTTTGTTCAGCGTACCTTCACGCACCAGCACGGTAGCCACCGGGCCACGGCCTTTATCCAGGAAGGATTCGATCACCACACCGCTTGCCATGCCCTGACGTACGGCGGTCAGTTCAAGAACTTCCGCCTGCAGCAGGATGGCATTCAGCAAGTCATCAATCCCGGTACCGGCTTTCGCAGAGACGTTGACGAACATGTTTTCACCGCCCCACTCTTCCGGAATGATGCCGTACTGGGTGAGTTCGTTTTTGACACGGTCCGGATCGGCTTCTGGCTTATCACATTTGTTTACCGCCACCACAACCGGCACTTTCGCCGCTTTCGCATGCTGGATGGCTTCGATAGTCTGTGGCATCACGCCGTCATCGGCAGCTACCACCAGAATAACGATGTCTGTCGCCTGAGCACCACGGGCGCGCATTGCGGTAAACGCAGCGTGTCCGGGGGTGTCCAGGAAGGTCACCATACCGTTGTCAGTTTCAACGTGGTAGGCACCGATGTGCTGCGTTATGCCGCCCGCTTCGCCAGAAGCGACTTTAGTTGAACGGATGTAGTCAAGCAGAGACGTTTTACCGTGATCAACGTGGCCCATGATGGTCACGACCGGCGCACGAGATTCCAGCATCGCGTCGGTATCACGATCGCTCATTACCGCTTCTTCCAGCTCGTTTTCACGGCGTAGCGTCACTTTGTGACCCATTTCTTCCGCTACCAGCTGGGCAGTTTCCTGGTCGATAACCTGATTGATGGTCGCCATAGCGCCCAGTTTCATCATAGCTTTGATGACCTGAGAGCCTTTAACGGCCATCTTGTTAGCCAGTTCAGCTACGCTGATGGTTTCACCGATGATAACGTCACGGTTAACCGCCTGAGCGGGTTTGTTAAAGCCCTGCTGCAGGGAGCTTGGCTTACGCTTGCCGCCCTTACCACCGCGAACCTGCGCACGCGCTTCTTCACGGTCAGTTTTGGCTTCGGAATGCTTATTGCCTTTCTTACGCACCGGGGCTTTAGCCGGACGTACAGCACGAGTGCGACGGTCGCCTTCGACCTGAGCATCGTTTTCATCTTCCGCTGCACGAGCGTGGGTTGACGTCGTCACATGGTAATCAGAGGTGTCTTCTACCTCTTTCACTACCGCCCACTCTTCGCCTTTCTCTTCCGCCATTTTACGCGCCTCTTCCGCAACACGCTTCGCTTCTTCTTCGATCTTGCGATGCGCTTCTTCTTCAGCTTTACGCTTCAGTTCAGCCGCTTCCGCTTCACGGCGGGCTTTATCGGACTGAGTGGCCCGGGTTGTTTCGTCGGTATGTTGATTGCTCACTTTATCTCTTTCCGCCGCTTCACGTTTGGCTTTATCAGCTGCCTCACGCTTGGCCTGCTCCTCGGCTTCACGCTTCGCTTTGTCTTGAGCTTCGCGCTGAGCTATTTCTTCAGCCTCGCGACGAGCCAGTTCTTCCGCTTCACGCTCTGCCTGCGCTTCTGCTTCTGCCTGTTCAGCATTAGCCGGATCGCCTTTTACATAAGTGCGTTTTTTGCGGACTTCGATTTGCACCGATTTACTTTTGCCCCCGGTGCCAGGAACATTCAGGGTGCTGCGCGTCTTGCGCTGCAGAGTCAGTTTACCCGATCCACCGCCATGGTCACGGTTGAGATGGGCAAGTAAAGTCTCTTTTTCATGCTGGGTTACAGAGTCGGTCTCAGACTTTTGGATCCCTGCATCAGCAAACTGCTGTACCAGGCGTTCTACCGGTGTCTGGATCTCTGTGGCCAGCGTTTTTACGGTTACATCTGTCGTCATGCTGTTCCTTCCTGCTACAGTTTATTACGCGTCGTCGCCGAACCAACAGATATTGCGTGCAGCCATAATCAGCTCACCAGCCCGCTCATTGCTCAGGCCATCAATATCTGACAGGTCGTCAACACCCTGCTCGGCAAGATCTTCCAACGTACACACACCTTTCGCTGCCAGCTTAAAGGCCAGCTCGCGCTCAAGGCCCTCCAGACTGAGTAAATCTTCAGCCGGTTGGGTGTCGCCGAGGCTCTCTTCCTTGGCCAGTGCCAGGGTGGTTAACGCATTTTTAGCCCGGTCGCGCAACGCTTCTACTGTCTCTTCATCCAGACCGTCAATTTCCAACAGCTCGTTGATCGGCACGTAAGCCAGCTCTTCCAGAGAAGAGAAGCCCTCTTCTACCAGCAAGGTAGCGAAGTCTTCATCAATATCGAGATGTTTGGTAAAGACGTCGATGGCAGCATGAGCTTCAGCCTGATGCTTAGCCTGCAGGTCGTCGACCGTCATCACGTTTAGATCCCAGCCACTAAGCTGCGAAGCCAGACGCACGTTTTGGCCATTACGGCCGATCGCCTGGGCCAGATTTCCAGCTTCCACAGCGATATCCATGGTGTGATTATCTTCATCCACCACGATAGAGGCAACATCCGCCGGGGCCATAGCGTTGATGACGAACTGCGCGGGATTGTCATCCCACAGCACGATATCAATACGCTCGCCACCCAGCTCACTGGATACCGCCTGAACACGCGCACCACGCATACCAACACAGGCGCCGACAGGATCGATACGCTTATCGTTGGTTTTCACGGCGATCTTAGCTCGGGAGCCAGGGTCGCGCGCAGCGGCTTTAATTTCAAGAACTTCTTCAGCAATTTCCGGTACTTCAATGCGGAACAGTTCGATCAGCATTTCCGGTTTGGAACGGCTAACGAACAGCTGCGCGCCACGCGCTTCAGGGCGCACGGCATACAGCACGCCACGGATGCGATCGCCCGGGCGGAAGTTTTCGCGCGGCAGCATGTCTTCACGAATGATCACCGCTTCGGCGTTAGTGTTAGAACCATCGTTTGGCCGCACTTCAAGCGAGATATTGTCGCGGTTAACTTTCTTCACCACGCCGGTGATGATTTCACCTTCCTGCTCGCGGAACTGATCGACGACCATCGCACGTTCGGCTTCGCGCACTTTCTGCACGATAACCTGCTTGGCAGTCTGGGTAGTGATGCGGTCGAAGGTGACAGATTCAATCTGGTCTTCAACAAACCCGCCCAGAGATAACGATTCATCTTCATAAAGCGCAGCTTCCAGCGTGATTTCGCGGGTAGGCTGGGTGACTTCGTCAACGATCAGCCAACGGCGGAAGGTATCAAAATCGCCACTTTTGCGATCGATACTGACGCGCACGTCAATTTCCTGCTCATATTTTTTCTTGGTGGCTGTGGCCAGCGCGCTCTCCAGCGCTTCGAAAATCTTCTCGCGCGGGAGGGACTTCTCATTTGAGACCGCTTCTACAACAGCTAAGATTTCTTTGTTCATCCTGGTATGCCTCAATCCGGACTTTTAAAAGTGGGGAACCAGGTTCGCCTTCTGGATGTTACTCAGTGCGAACACTTCGTCGTTACCCTCAACGGCAACAGTAATCATCTCGCCCTCTACAGACTTGATAATACCCTGCCATTTGCGACGGTTCTGAACCGCCATACGCAGCACCAGGCTCACTTCTTCGCCAGTAAAACGGTCATAATGTTCTGCGGTAAACATTGGCCGATCAAGGCCCGGCGAGGAGACTTCGAGGTTGTAGGCCACGGTAATCGGGTCTTCGACGTCCATTACCGCACTGACCTGGTGGCTCACATCAGCACAATCATCAACATTGATGCCATCTTCACTATCAATATAGATGCGCAAGGTGGATGTGCGGCCGCGTACAAACTCAATACCAACCAGTTCGTAGCCTAGCGCTTCTACCGGTGCTGAGATCAGCTCTGTTAATTTTTGCTCTAATGTGGACAATCCCACCCCCAAGACGTAAAAAAAGGGCCTATAGCCCAGTGATGCTGCTTCCTGATAACAAAAAACCCCGAAATATTCGGGGCTTATTGTGACTGGACCCTGTAAACCGCGAACAGCGGCTCGGCACAGTCCGAAAGAATTTTTTCCGAAATAAACTGCGGTGCGCCATGCTAAGCAGACAGCATATTTGAAAAAGAACTCTAAGGGAAAGTGGTTGCGGGGGCCGGATTTGAACCGACGACCTTCGGGTTATGAGCCCGACGAGCTACCAGGCTGCTCCACCCCGCGTCCGAATAATACGCATAACCTGCAAAATTCGCAAGCAAAACTTTGATTTGGTACCGAGGACGGGACTTGAACCCGTAAGCCCATGCGGGCACTACCACCTCAAGGTAGCGTGTCTACCAATTCCACCACCACGGCACTAAAGAGGCGACTTTTTTATTTCTGTCGCGTCGAAACGGTCACTGCTTACTGTGGAATATCGCTGCCCGGCGTTGCCGGTTTAGCAGGCTGAGTCTGTTGGGACTGTGCCGGCTGAGTCAGGTTTTCCCACTCGCTTCCTTTCTGGGTTTTGTTACTGTTAATGTTGCCCAGGATCAGACTGATAATGAAGAACAGGGTTGCCAGCACTGCAGTCATACGGGTCATGAAATTACCTGAACCGTTAGAACCGAACAGCGTACCGGAAGCGCCTGCACCAAATGATGCTCCCATATCAGCGCCTTTACCTTGCTGGAGCATGATCAGACCGACAAGGCCGATTGCCACAATAAGGAAAACTACTAAAAGAGCTTCGTACATAATCAACCTTGTTCCTTGCGCGTTTACCGCACATCAAAAGCTTCAAACCAGTCAGACAGATAGTTTATCACTACCCATCAGAAGCGGGTGTGAATACTAACCAAAGGGGGCCGCCCACGCAAGAGCAATTTCGTTCGCCACTGCCGATTGCGGAAAAAAACGGCAAAGAGCGGATTCTGTGCGTAAAAATGCGGTTTTAATCAGCGATGACTGCTGTGCCAGCAAATCTTCGAGCAGGACAACCAGCCTAAGCTGGTCATCCTCGCCAAAGACATTCAGCGATTTATGAGATCTCTCCGGCAGTCCCCTTAAACCGCTTTCACCGCATCTGCAATACGGTGGGCCAGAGCGCTTACCTGTGCTTCATTTTCGCCTTCCACCATCACGCGAATCAACGGTTCGGTACCTGATTTACGCAACAGTACGCGACCGCGCCCTTTTAGCTCGGTTTCTGCTTCAGCCGTCACCGCTTTAACCTTTGCATCCTCCAGCGGGTCATTAGCGCCACTGAAGCGGACGTTCACCAGTATTTGCGGCAGCAGTTTCATACCGCTGCATAAATCGTGCAGGCTCATATGATTGCGCACCATCGCAGTAAGCACTTGCAAACCTGCGACGATGCCGTCACCGGTGGTTGTTTTATCCAGCAGGATCACATGCCCGGAGTTTTCTGCTCCCAAGCGCCATCCTTTCTCTTTCAGCTTTTCAAGCACGTAGCGGTCGCCCACTTTGGCACGCGCAAAGGGAATACCTAATTGCTTGAGCGCCAGTTCCAGCCCCATATTGCTCATCAGCGTACCGACCACACCACCGCGCAATTCCCCCTGGCGCAGCCCTTCGCGAGCAATCAGATACAGGATTTGGTCACCGTCCACTTTATGGCCCATATGGTCAACCATCATTATGCGGTCGCCATCGCCATCGTAGGCCAGCCCGACATCGGCTTTTTCTGCCAGCACATGCTTCTGCAGCAGTTGCAGGTCAGTGGCACCACATCCCTTATTGATGTTCATACCATCGGGCTGATCGCCAATAGCAATTACCGTGGCGCCCAGCTCGCGCAGTACATTGGGGGCAATGTGGTAGGTTGCGCCGTTGGCACAGTCCACCACGATTTTTAACCCGTTAAGGCTCAACTGACTGGGGAAAGTCCCTTTGCAGAACTCAATGTAACGTCCGGCGGCATCAACAATGCGACTGGCACGGCCCAGGGCGGCAGATTCGACACAGGTAATCGGTTTTTCCATTTCAGCTTCAATCGCTGCTTCCACCTCATCAGGCAGCTTGGTGCCCTCGGTCGAGAAAAACTTGATTCCGTTATCGTCAAACGGGTTGTGCGAAGCGGAAATTACAATTCCGGCTTCAGCGCGGAATGTACGGGTCAGATACGCCACCGCCGGCGTTGGCATTGGCCCGGTAAATGCCGCAGACAGCCCGGCTGCCGCCAGCCCCGCTTCAAGCGCGGATTCGAGCATATAGCCGGAAATGCGCGTATCTTTACCAATGATGACCTGCTTTGAACCATGCCGCGCCAGGACTTTACCCGCAGCAAAACCCAGCTTGAGCACGAAATCCGGAGTGATGGGAGATTCACCCACTTTGCCGCGGATACCGTCTGTACCAAAATATTTACGTTCGCTCATAACATTATTTTTCCCTTGCGGACTGTGTGGCTTCGACAACGCGCATCGCCTCTACGGTTTCTTTGACGTCGTGTACGCGCAGAATATGGGCGCCCTGCATCGCGGCAATCACCGCGCAGGCGAGGCTACCGGTCAATCTTTGCGATGGCCCCACGTTCAGTAGCTGACCAATCATACTTTTACGCGACATACCGACCAGCAGCGGCAGGCCAAAATGATGTAAATCGGCCAGATGCGCCAGCAGTTGATAGTTGTGGGAGAGATTCTTACCGAAACCAAAACCCGGGTCGAGCAGCAACTGCGATTTTTTGATCCCAGCCGCTTCGCAGCGGGCAATATTCTCGACAAAAAAAGCCTCAACATCGTGCAGAACGTTCTGATACCGTGGCGACTGCTGCATGGTTTTTGGTTCGCCCTGCATATGCATCAGGCACACCGGCAAACCCGTTTGCGCAGCAGCGGCCAGCGCGCCAGGTTGATGTAGTGAGCGTACATCGTTGATGATGTGTGCCCCTGCCCGTGCAGCTTCGTGGATCACCTCTGGCTTGGAAGTATCGACCGAGATCCATACTTCAAAACGTTGAGCGATGGCTTCCACCACCGGGATAACGCGATCCAGCTCCTGCTCCGTGCTGACCTCTGCGGCACCGGGACGGGTGGACTCTCCGCCGACATCGATAATCGTTGCGCCGGCGTTAATCATCTCGTTTGCGTGGGTTAGTGCATGAATTAATTCGTTATGCTTGCCGCCATCAGAAAAAGAGTCGGGAGTGACATTCAAAATCCCCATCACATGGGGATGAGAGAGATCGAGCACGGCATCTCTGGCGAACAGCTTCATAACAAATCGTCTCCGTATATGGGATATAAAAAAACCCCGGACATGGCCGGGGTTGATTACGACAACAGGTTACCGCGTGAGCAATTACTTGTCGCCTAACTGCTCTGACATGGTATTACCCGGGTTTGGCGTGTTCGGTTCATCAACCGGGCGCGGTGCCTGTGGCGTACCATTACCGTCAGAATTGTTAGTGCTGCCCGGATCCTCCCAGCCAGCTGGCGGGCGCACTTCACGGCGTGCCATCAGGTCATCGATCTGCGGTGCATCAATGGTTTCATACTTCATCAATGCGTCTTTCATCGCATGAAGGATGTCCATATTTTCGCCGAGGATCTGACGAGCCCGCTTGTAGTTGATCTCCACCAGGGATTTCACTTCCTGATCGATGATACGTGCTGTTTCATCAGACATATGCTTGGCTTTCGCCACCGAACGACCGAGGAACACCTCGCCCTCTTCTTCTGCATACAGCAACGGACCGAGTTTTTCTGAGAACCCCCACTGCGTAACCATGTTACGGGCAATCGACGTAGCGACCTTGATGTCGTTCGACGCGCCGGTAGAAACATGTTCAACGCCGTAAATAATCTCTTCCGCCAGGCGGCCACCATACAGGGTAGAAATCTGGCTTTCCAGTTTCTGACGGCTGGCGCTGATCGCATCGCCTTCAGGCAGAAAGAAAGTGACACCCAGTGCGCGCCCACGCGGAATAATCGTCACTTTGTGCACCGGGTCATGTTCCGGCACCAGACGGCCGATAATGGCATGGCCGGCTTCGTGATAGGCGGTAGACTCTTTTTGCGCTTCGGTCATCACCATGGAGCGACGTTCCGCGCCCATCATAATTTTGTCTTTGGCTTTTTCAAATTCCACCATCGACACCACACGCTTGTTACCACGGGCGGCGAAGAGCGCAGCTTCATTAACCAGGTTAGCCAGGTCGGCACCTGAAAAGCCTGGCGTACCGCGGGCGATGATTGCCGCATCGATATCGGTAGACAGCGGTACACGGCGCATATGCACTTTAAGGATCTGCTCACGACCACGGACATCTGGCAGGCCAACTACAACCTGGCGGTCAAAGCGGCCCGGACGCAATAACGCCGGATCCAGAACGTCTGGACGGTTAGTCGCGGCAATAACGATGATGCCTTCGTTACCTTCGAAGCCGTCCATTTCTACCAGCATCTGGTTCAGGGTCTGCTCACGTTCATCGTGACCACCGCCTAAACCGGCCCCACGCTGGCGGCCCACCGCATCGATCTCATCAATGAAGATGATGCATGGCGCCGCTTTCTTGGCCTGTTCAAACATGTCACGAACGCGGGAAGCCCCCACACCAACAAACATTTCAACAAAGTCGGAACCGGAGATGGTAAAGAAGGGGACTTTGGCTTCACCGGCAATGGCTTTTGCCAGCAGCGTTTTACCGGTACCCGGAGGACCAACCATCAGTACGCCTTTCGGAATTTTGCCGCCAAGCTTCTGGAAACGACTTGGCTCACGCAGGTATTCCACCAGCTCGCTAACTTCATCTTTCGCTTCGTCACATCCGGCAACGTCAGCAAAAGTGGTCTTAATCTGATCTTCTGTCAGCATACGGGCCTTGCTCTTGCCGAAGGACATCGCGCCCTTCCCGCCGCCGCCCTGCATCTGACGCATAAAGAAGATCCATACACCGATCAGTAGCAGCATTGGGAACCATGAGATGAAGATCGATGCCAACAGGCTCGGCTCTTCTGGTGGTTCGCCTACTACTTTCACATTTTTAGTCAACAGGTTATCGAGTAACTTGGGATCGTTAACAGGAATGTAGGTGGTGTATCGATTACTGTCTTTTTTGGTTACGTTAATCTCACGCCCGTTAATACGTGCCTCGCGGACCTGATCCTGGTTCACTTCCGACAAGAAGGTTGAATAATCAACCCTACGGCCATTCGACTCGCTGGGCCCAAAACTCTGGAAAACAGACATCAGCACAACTGCGATGACTAACCAGAGAATCAGGTTTTTCGCCATGTCACTCAAGGGATTAACCTCATATTACAACGGTGTTAACAGACAGCGTAGGGTACTATATATCCTTCACACTTGGAATCGCTGCGATGTTGACAGCCATTACAGTCATTCTGGTTATAGTTTGCGCCCTGTCGCTACAATATACACTTCACGCGAACGAGAGCGTGAAGCGTCCGGCTTACGAATTTTCACTTTGGTAAACAGGGAGCGAATTTCCCGCAGGTATTCTTCAAAGCCATCTCCCTGAAATACCTTCACTAAAAAGCTGCCGCCCGGTGCCAGAACGTCACGGCACATCTCTAACGCCAGCTCACACAAATACATCGATCGGGGAATATCCACCGCAGGTGTACCGGTCATGTTAGGTGCCATGTCAGACATCACCACCTGAACTTTGGTGTCCCCTACGTGTTCCAACAGCGCTTTCAGCACCAGTTCATCACGGAAATCGCCCTGTAGGAAATCGACGCCAACGATAGGATCCATTGGCAGAATATCACAGGCGATGACGCGACCTTTTGACCCAATCTGCGTGACCACGTATTGCGACCAGCCGCCGGGAGCCGCGCCGAGGTCGACCACGGTCATCCCATGTTTGAACAGCTTATCGCCTTGCTGTATTTCATCCAGTTTAAACCAGGCGCGCGAACGCAGCCCTTTTTTCTGTGCCTGAAGCACATATTTATCGCTAAAGTGTTCCTGTAGCCAGCGGCTGGAACTGGCCGAACGCTTTTTACCAGTCATACAATTTCCAACTATGATTCAACGTAGCGATAAATAAACCGCGCAAATCAGCGCTGCCGATTTGGTGATACACCAGAGATGGCGGTAGAATGACCCGTTTTCAATCCCAATGTAAGTAAAATATACGATGAATCTGAGTACCAAACAAAAACAGCACCTGAAAGGTCTGGCCCATCCGCTGAAGCCCGTTGTTATGCTGGGCAACAATGGTTTGACCGAAGGGGTGCTGGCCGAGATCGAACAAGCACTGGAGCACCATGAACTTATCAAGGTGAAAATCGCCACAGAAGACCGTGAGACGAAAGCCCTGATCGTTGAAGCTATCGTGCGCGAAACGCGTGCAGTTAACGTGCAGGTTATCGGCAAAACGCTGGTGCTGTACCGTCCAACGAAGGAACGCAAAATCGCCATTCCGCGCTGAGGTAAGAGTGCGGCGGTCGCCGCCCACTTCCTGCCATGCTCAGATCTGGAGAAAGTGCCACGCTCCTGACTTTGATAAAAGGCCGCGCAGCGGCCTTTTTCTTTTCTTTACAAAACCACTCTTCTGGCCTGGACAGTCTGAGTTGCCGAAAAGCGGCAATCGTTCTTATCTCCACAAGCTTACACAAGTATATGATTCGGGTGAACAACTGATCTGCCCGCCGTGAATTTGCACCGCGTGCGCAGCTCACTCACATGCCACGCAAAGGCGACAAGCAGTGTGGATAGTCGCGAAAATCAGAGATATTCCACTTTTATGATTTCGTATTCCACATCGCCGCCGGGGGTTTTAATCACGGTAACATCGTCTGCCAATTTGCCCACCAGGCCTCGCGCCATCGGCGAGTTCACTGAAATCAAATTTTGCTTAAAGTCCGCTTCGTCGTCGCCCACGATGCGGTAAGTAGACTCTTCGTCAGTTTCAACGTTCAGTACGGTTACGGTCGCACCGAAAATCACCCGGCCATTAGCGTTACCGGCCATTTTGGTAACATCAATTACCTGAGCGTTTGACAGTTTCGCTTCAATTTCCTGAATACGCCCTTCGCAGAAACCCTGTTCTTCGCGCGCAGCATGATATTCCGCGTTTTCTTTCAGGTCACCATGCTCACGCGCTTCAGCAATTGAGGCAATAATTCTGGGCCGTTTGACGGTTTTCAGCTCTTCCAGCTCTTCGCGCAGCTTGTCCGCGCCCCTTAACGTCATCGGAATCTGATTCATCTCAATACCTCGTAAAATCTGTCCTGTTCATCGTGTCGTCGTCCTGACGGCTAGTTTGCAGAAAAGGCGTTCTGCGGCGTCTGTTACTGATTTAAAACGAAAGAAACCTGACCCGGAGCAGGCTCCAGGTCAGGATCATTTTTGCAATTTGATACGTATTTTACCCCAGAGTTCCACAGGGGTCATCGTTTACTTTCCACCATGATGCACCGTAGTATGGCAGCATCACCTGTCAGTTAACGCGAGATTATGCGATTTTCACGAATTGTTACCGGCATTACCTGCGCATTTATGCTGCAAGTGCAGGCTGCGCCCGTCGAAGAGTACAGCGAATATTTACCCGACGGCGCAAATCTGGCGCTGATGGTACAGAAAATTGGTGCGGCAACGCCATCGATTGACTATCACAGCCAGCAGATGGCGCTGCCGGCAAGCACCATGAAGGTTATTACCGCCCTGGCTGCCCTGTTGCAACTCGGTCCGGATTATCGTTTCCATACCCAGCTGGAAAGCAAAGGCAGCCTGAGTGGTAATACGCTGCACGGCGACCTGGTGGCTCGCTTTGGCGGTGACCCGACTTTAACGCGCCAGGATCTGCGCAATATGGTCTACGCCCTGAAAAAACAGGGCGTGCAGCATGTTGAAGGTAATCTGGTGATTGATACTTCGGTCTTCGCCAGCCACGACAAAGCCCCTGGCTGGCCGTGGAACGACATGACCCAGTGCTTCAGCGCACCGCCGGCTGCCGCCATTGTCGACCGTAATTGCTTCTCGGTATCGTTATACAGCGCGTCGGTTCCGGGCGATAAAGCCTTTATCCGCGTGGCGTCTTACTATCCGGTAAACATGTTCAGTGAAGTGCGCACGCTGGCTAAAGGCTCGCCCGATGCTCAGTACTGCGAGCTGGACGTGGTGCCCGGTGAGTTGAACCGTTTCACGCTGACAGGCTGCCTGTCACAGCGTGCCGAACCGCTGCCGCTGGCCTTTGCCATTCAGGATGGTGCCAGCTATGCAGGCGCGCTGCTGAAAGCCGAGCTACAAAATGCCGGAATTGATTACAGCGGCCATCTGGTCCGCCAGACGCTGCTGACCCAGCCGGCCACGGTACTGGCTGAAACCCGGTCGGCTCCACTGCATGACCTGTTGAAGATCATGTTAAAGAAGTCCGATAATATGATCGCCGATACCGTATTCCGCACCATAGGCCGCGAGCGTTTTGGCGTGCCGGGTACCTGGCGAGCGGGTTCAGATGCCGTGCGTCAGATCCTTCGTCAGAAAGCAAATATCGACCTGGGTAACAGTATTCAGGTGGATGGATCGGGGCTGTCACGCCACGATTTAATCACCCCGGCAACCATGATGCAGGTGCTACAGTACATTGCGCAAAATGACAGCCAGCTGGACTACATTTCAATGCTGCCGCTGGCCGGTCATGATGGCACGTTACTCTATCGTGGCGGCCTGCATGAGGCGGGCGTTGACGGCAAGGTTTCAGCCAAAACCGGTTCTCTGCAGGGAGTCTATAATCTGGCAGGCTTCATGACCACCGCCAGTGGGCAACGCGTTGCTTTCGTACAGTTCCTTTCAGGCTATGCCGTTCCGCCGCAGGACCAGCGTCAGCGCCGTGTCCCCCTGGTGCGCTTCGAAAGTCGCCTGTATAAGGACGTTTACCGGAATAACTAAGCCGATGAAAATACTGATTGTAGAAGATGATACGCTGCTGCAACAGGGTCTGAACCTCGCCCTGACGGGAGAAGGTTATGCCGTTGACTGCGCGGCGAATGCGGCCCAGGGGACGGCGTTTTTGCAAAGCGGCCAGTATAGCCTGGTGGTGCTGGATCTTGGCCTGCCGGATAGAGATGGCGCCGATCTGCTACGTCAGTGGCGTAAGGAACAGCAGGATCTGCCGGTGCTGATCCTCTCCGCACGTGATGCCCTGTCCGACCGAGTGGATGGACTGGATGCCGGTGCCGACGACTACCTGATGAAGCCCTTTGCGCTGGCCGAGCTGAAAGCGCGCGTCCGCGCGCTGATCCGTCGCTATCAGGGCCAAAGCGATAACCTGTTGCAGCATGGCGATATCACCCTCAATCTCTCTTCACAGCAGGTTGCTGTCGATCTTCAGCCGGTGGACGTGACGCCGAAGGAGTTTTCTCTGTTGACCCGCCTGCTGATGCGTATTGGCCAGACGGTACACCGCGAAACTTTGCAGCAGGATCTCTATAGCTGGCAGGATGACACCTCTTCAAATACACTTGAAGTTCATATGCATAATCTGCGGCGCAAACTGGGTAAAGATCGGATTAAAACGGTACGCGGCGTGGGTTACCGGCTGGAAGAGCGCTGATGAACAGTATGCGCAGGCGTTTGCTGGTGATGCTGGCGCTGATCGTGCTCAGCTGTCAGCTATTGAGCACGTTTTGGCTGTGGCATGAAAGCCGCGAACAGATTGGCTTTCTGGTCAATGAAACGCTGTCGGCACAAGCACGAAATGAACAGGTAGAGAATGAAATCCGCGAGGCGGTCGCCTCGTTACTGCTGCCTTCGCTGGTGATGGTCTGCTTTACCCTGATGCTTTGCTTCTGGGCAATCAGCTGGGTTATCCGCCCGCTGCGCGCGCTGGAAGCCAGCCTGGTTTCCCGCTCGGCTGACAATCTCACCCCGCTTCCTCTGCATTCAGAAATGGATGAAATTGTTGCCGTTACCGGCGCATTGAATCAGCTCCTGGGCCGGCTGGACAACTCTTTGCAACAGGAGCGCCTGTTTACTGCCGATGCCGCCCACGAACTGCGCACGCCGCTGGCCGGATTGCGTCTGCACCTTGAACTGCTTGAGCAGCAAGGGATATCACAATGCTCGGTGCTTGTAGCACGTATCGACCAGTTGATGCATGTCATTGAACAACTGCTGATGCTGGCGCGCGTCGGCCAGGAGCTGGCCAGTGGTCATTATCAAACGATGAGCTGGCAAGAGGTTCTGGATCCGCTGCGCCAGGAAATGGACGAACTTCTGGCACTGCGGCGGCAGCGGTTCATTGTCAGTGGTGATAGCGGGATCAAAGTACAAGGAGATGCCGTGCTGCTGCGCCTGATGCTGCGTAATCTGCTGGAAAATGCTTCACGCTACAGCCCGGAGGAAACAACCATTACGCTGCTGTTGACAGCGGATGCAGAAGGCAGCAGCGTCATCGTGCGTGATGAAGGCCAGGGCATTGATGCCGCCTCCATGCAGGATGCCATCAAAGCGTTCCGTCGCATGGACAGGCGCTATGGCGGCAGCGGTCTGGGGCTGAATATTGTTCAGCGTATCGTACAAATCCATCATGGACGCCTGAGCCTGACTAACCGCAGCGATTGCTGTGGCCTGGATGTCTGCTGCTGGCTGCCAAAGCAGCTGGGTTAGCGCTGCCGGTTGCAAAACGGATCGACAAACTGACGCTTTAAGTTTATCCGCGGACTGGCTCCGTTCACCATGCGGGCCGCAAGTGGCAACGGTTGAGCCCAGCGCCAGCCTTCTGCGCACAGCTATCGCCGGAGGCAGAGAGCAAAACGGGACGCCATCAGAATGCATCCCGTTGCTTTCAGCGTGGCTTAACGCTGATAAATGGTTTCGACGCCTTCTTCGTCATCTTCATCCCAGTCATCGTCCCAGTCGTCGTCTTCTTCCGCTTCTGGCTGCGCTTCTTCCAGCTGCTGACGATGGTAATCATCCCACATGAATTCCACTTTTTCTGGCTGTTTGGCGGCCAGTTCAGCTTCTTTCGGATTGGCTTTGATAAAGGCCATCACGTCCCAGCACAGCGCATTCACACCCGTGCGGTTCGCCGCAGAGATCAGATAGTATTTGTCAGTCCAACCCAGCGCCTCAGCGATAGCTTTGGCACGAGACTCCGCCTCTTCTTCATCCAACAGATCAACCTTGTTGAACACCAGCCAGCGCGGCTTCTGGAACAGCTTATCGCTGTATTTTTCCAGCTCGCCGAGGATGATGCGTGCGTTCTCCACCGGGTCGCTTTCGTCGATCGGGGCCAGGTCGATGGTGTGCAACAGCACGCGGCAACGCTCAAGGTGCTTGAGGAAGCGGATCCCAAGGCCAGCGCCGTCAGATGCACCTTCGATCAGGCCAGGGATATCGGCAACAACGAAACTTTGCTCGCTGTCCATCCTTACCACGCCCAGGCTTGGCACCAGCGTGGTAAACGGATAATCAGCCACTTTCGGCTTCGCTGCGGAAACGGCACGGATAAAGGTCGATTTACCGGCGTTAGGCAGGCCCAGCATGCCAACATCCGCCAGCAGCATTAGCTCCAGCTGCAGATCGCGTTTCTCACCCGGCGTACCCATGGTTTTCTGACGTGGAGTTCGATTCACCGATGATTTGAAGCGCGTGTTACCCAGCCCGTGCCAGCCGCCTTTGGCCACCATCATTTTTTGCTGATGATGCGTCATATCGCCCAGCGTTTCACCGGTTCCCTGGTCGATAATGCGCGTTCCGACCGGTACTTTGATCAGAATGTCATTACCGCGTTTACCGGTACAGTCACGGCTCTGACCGTTCTGACCACGTTCTGCGCGGAAAGATTTCTCAAAACGGTAGTCGATCAGGGTATTAAGGTTCTCATCGGCCTGCATATACACGTCGCCGCCGTCACCGCCATCGCCGCCATCAGGACCGCCGCGCGGAATGTATTTCTCACGACGGAAGCTCACGCAGCCGTTACCGCCATCGCCAGCTACTACCAGGATCGTCGCTTCATCAACAAACTTCATTTTACTTCTCCGTCACTCATACGCCCGGATTCCCATGCAGGTGGCATCGGAACGGGATTGCTCCGCCGTGGCCATAAGCGATGACCAACTGCGAAAAACATGGCGCCTGACAGCACGACTATTGCTCCGACAAACCCTAAAGTATGAAGCTGCGGAATGGCAAAAAAGTCGGGCCAGCCAGGCGATAACAATGCTGAAAAACAGGGCAAACAGCGCCGCTAGCGCCACCATTGTGCTGACCTTCGCCGCCCGCCTGCTTCCGTCAGCGCGCCAGACACACCAGGCTGTTCAGCGCACAAAAAATCAGGCAGCCCAGCTACCCGACGTCCAACTGCCATACCAAATCCAGGTCAGCTAAAGGCAGTAAAACCACTGCGCATAAAGTGTACAACAAATACAGGATCCGTTGTGAGACCGGGCTGGAATTAAACAACATCACCAGCCAGCGGGGATGCCGGTAAAAGCCCCGGGGCGACAGCTGGCGTTTAACGCCAGAATCGTACCAAGACTGAGGACTGCGAGGAAAAGCGGTAAAATACCACCGTGAAGAGTTCATCGCCTGCCGTAACAGCTTCGTCACGATCGGGGCCAGCCCCGGCTTATGGCGGCGAACGGCGCCAGCGCCATCCCCATTTCTGCCTGTTGCCTTGTCACTGACATTCAGTGCTCTGACAGCTCGGGCAGAATGTAAAAAGCCCCGCAGTCTAGTGCGGGGCTTTTCTTTTCGTCGCAGCAAGCGCCTTAACGGCTGCTCTGCGGCACAAACACCGGATTACTCAGCAACGATGCTGATGTATTTACGGTTGTTTGGGCCTTTAACTTCGAACAGGACCTTACCAGTTGCGGTAGCAAACAGGGTATGGTCACGACCGCAGCCTACATTGGTGCCCGCGTGGAATTTGGTGCCACGCTGACGAACGATGATGCTACCAGCCAGTACAGATTCGCCGCCGAAACGTTTTACGCCCAGACGTTTTGCATTGGAGTCACGACCGTTACGAGTCGAGCCGCCAGCTTTCTTATGTGCCATTTGTCAGATCTCCTCTTAGGCGCTGATGCCAGTGATCTTCACATCAGTGAACCACTGACGGTGACCCTGCTGCTTACGGTAGTGCTTACGACGACGGAACTTAACAATCTTGATTTTGTCCCCACGACCGTGAGCAACGATTTCCGCTTTAATCACGCCGCCTGAAACTAAAGGTGCGCCGATTTTAACGTCTTCGCCGTTGGCAATCATCAGAACCTGGTCGAACTCAATCGTTTCGCCGGTTGCGATGTCCAGCTTTTCCAAGCGAACGGTCTGACCTTCGCTTACTCGGTGTTGTTTACCACCACTTTGGAAAACCGCGTACATATAGAACTCCGCTTCCGCGCTTGCCTTTTTTTGATTTCAGGCTGCGCTATAAATATTCACAATAGGGCGCGAATTCTACGCAACTTCCCCGCCAAAGACAAGTGCCTGTTACGCTGTATTGCAGAAAAAAAACGCAACGCGAATGGAGACGTTTCACCGCCGCGTTTTTCAAGTACAATCTGTCATACATTTCATGCCACAGGCACGGGTAAAAGCGCTTATCATCGTTGCGAACTGAGCGATAGCTGAACAGACTAATGAACTTAGAACAGATAAACGAACTCACCGCGCAAGATATGGCGGACGTCAATGCGACAATACTCGACCAGCTGAACTCAGATGTGTCCCTTATCAACCAGTTGGGTTACTACATTATCAACGGCGGAGGTAAACGCATCCGCCCTATGATTGCCGTGTTGGCTGCGCGGGCAATCAATGATTATGCGGGTAAACAACATATTACCGTGGCCGCGCTGATCGAGTTCATTCATACCGCGACGCTGCTGCACGATGACGTGGTAGATGAATCCGATATGCGCCGTGGCAAAGCCACCGCCAACGCCGCCTTTGGCAACGCGGCCAGCGTACTGGTTGGTGATTTTATCTACACCCGCGCCTTCCAGATGATGACCAGCCTTGGGTCACTGAAAGTACTGGCATTGATGTCAGAAGCAGTGAACGTGATCGCCGAAGGCGAAGTGTTACAGTTAATGAACTGTAATGACCCGGATATCACTGAAGAGAGCTATATGCGGGTGATCTACAGCAAAACTGCCCGTCTGTTCGAAGCGGCAGCGCAGTCTTCCGCCATTCTGGCTGGTGCCAGTGCGACAGAAGAGCAGGCTTTACAGGATTATGGTCGTTATATTGGTACCGCATTCCAGTTAATTGACGATCTGTTGGATTACAGTGCTGACGGTGAAACGCTGGGCAAAAACGTCGGCGACGACCTGAGTGAAGGAAAACCTACCCTGCCATTGCTGCACGCGATGCGTAACGGAACGCCCGAACAGGCCAGCATGATCCGTTCAGCCATTGAAGAAGGAAATGGGCGCCACTTACTGGAATCCGTTCTGGAAACAATGAACCAGTGCGGGTCGCTGGAGTGGACGCGTAATGCCGCTGAAAAAGAGGCTGACAAGGCCATTGCTGCGTTGGCAGCCCTGCCAGATTCACCGTGGCGTAGTGCACTGGAAGCACTGGCTCATATGTCGGTTCAGCGCACGTTTTGATACCAGCCACAAGGGAGGCCCGGCACAAGCGCCTTGCTTCCCGTTATCTACGCGACTCTCGCCCCACCATCTGACCGCCATCAAAACATTCTGAAACAACAACACGCAGTTTCCTGAACTTTGTGTAGCCTTACGCAAAAAATCGGTTACGCCACAAATTAATTGGAATTTAACGGAAATTAAATGCTATAAAAACCGTGTTACATCCAGATATGACTGGTTTTTAGCAAGGGAGTTCGGCGAAAGGCTGGCGTACATCACAGTATTCTACCGCTGTAATTTTAAAAAGTGCTCAAGGAGGATAAGCACATGACACACAACCCGCAAGACTGGCACCCCGCCGACATCATTGCCGCCTTACGTAAAAAAGGCACCACGCTGGCTGCACAGTCGCGACTGGCAGGCTTGAGCTCATCAACCCTGGCCAACGCATTATGCCGTCCATGGCCAAAAGGAGAATGGATCATCGCCACAGCTTTGAACATTCATCCATCTAAGATCTGGCCCAGCCGGTACTTTGATGTGAACACACATCGTCTTATCGACCGCCAACAGCGCATTCGACGATAGAAAACAGGGCCGGTATTCGCTACCGACCCTGTTTTTATTTAGCGGAATATTACTCTTCGCCGCTGATCCGCTGGATATTTGCCCCAAGGGCTATCAGCTTATCTTCGATATGCTCGTACCCTCGGTCGATATGATAGATGCGGTCCACCAGCGTGGTGCCTTCCGCAATACAACCCGCCAGCACCAGACTGGCGGAGGCACGCAGGTCGGTCGCCATGACCTGTGCGCTGGAGAGCTTCTCAACGCCGTGACATATCAACGTATGGCTTTCAATCTCGGCGTGCGCACCCATGCGAACTAACTCTGGCACGTGCATAAAGCGGTTTTCGAAGATGGTTTCAGTAATCACCCCCGTGCCTTCAGCCACCAGGTTCAACAAACTGAACTGCGCCTGCATATCGGTTGGGAAACCGGGATGCGGCGCTGTGCGTAAATTGACCGCTTTAGGCCGCTTACCGTGCATGTCCAGGCTTATCCAGTCTTCTCCCATCTCGATGTCCGCACCGGCTTCGCGTAGCTTAGCCAGTACAGCATCCAGCGTATCGGGCTGCGCCGCACGGCAGGTAACCTTACCGCCGGAAATCGCTCCCGCCACCAGGAAAGTACCGGTTTCGATGCGGTCAGGAAGTACGCGATAAACACCGCCACCAAGGCGATCAACACCTTCGATGGTGATACGATCGCTGCCGGCACCGGTGATTTTCGCCCCAAGCGTGTTGAGGAAGTTGGCAGTGTCGACAATTTCCGGCTCACGCGCAGCATTCTCGATAACGGTGGTGCCCGTTGCCAGCGTCGCCGCACTCATGATAGTGACGGTTGCACCCACGCTGACCTTATCCATAACGATATGCGCCCCTTTCAGGCGACCCGCGACAGAGGCTTTAACGTAACCTTCTTCCAGTTTGATCTCGGCGCCGAGCTGCTCAAGGCCGGTGATATGAAGATCAACCGGCCGTGCGCCGATAGCGCAACCACCGGGCAGTGATACTTGCCCCTGGCCAAAACGTGCCACCAGCGGGCCCAATGCCCAAATCGAGGCGCGCATGGTTTTCACCAGTTCATAAGGCGCGCAGTAGATATCCACATTGCTGGCATCCAGATGCACGGAACCATTACGTTCGGCCTTCACACCGAGCTGGCCGAGCAGCTTCATGGTGGTATCAATGTCTTTCAGTTTCGGGACATTCTGGATCTCGACCGGCTCTTCAGCCAGCAGAGCAGCGAACAGGATCGGCAATGCGGCGTTTTTTGCCCCGGAAATGGTGACTTCACCATTCAGCCGGGTCGGACCCTGTACACGAAATTTATCCATTGCAACTACTCTCTGTTGTCAAACATAAAATCTGCTGTCAGCCCTCACCACGAAGCGCGTGATGAGATCTGCGCAGCTTAAAAACCGTTTAGCTTACGGTCACGCGCCCATTCTTCAGGGGTGTAAGTCTTTATGGAAACCGCATGAATACGGTTATCGGCAATGTAAGCCATCAGGGGGGCATAGACCGTCTGCTGCTTCTTCACGCGGCTCATCTCGCCGAAAAGTTCACCAACGGCAATGACCTGAAAATGGCTACCTTCGCCAGTTACGTGGACTTCCTGCAAAGGTAACGCGCTCATTAGCACGGACTGAATTTCACTATTTTCCATGATGCTTTAAATTTCACTTGATAATAAACAGACATACATCTTAGTGGAATCTGCCCAACTCTTAAACAAACAAAAGATGCCCGATGGCATACGAGCAGACCTGAATGGAAGCTCACAGCACGACAAATACAGCGAAAACAGGGGCCGGGACAGCCCCTGGTGGATGAAAAGTCATAAACTTAATACGTTCTCTGCATTGATCAAACAGGCAGTGAACAACCGCGTTTTAATTGCTGCAGACGATAATTTTCTGCAAATTATAGAGCGTGATGAGCGAATTCAGTTTGTCAGTAATTCCGCTAAAGCGCGGTTTCCTGCCGTTATCAATGGCGATCTGTTGCAGATGGACCAGCAATGCCAGTCCTCCCGAATCCACTCGCTGCAGAGCGGAAACGTCAATCGTCTCTACGTGCTGCATCACCGCCTCTCGCTGTTGCCATAACGGCAGCAGCGTTTCACGCTCCAGTTCACCGATGAGGCGGAGCTGGCCCGTCTCAACTTCCCAGCGCAGTTGCTCGTTCATTATGACTGCTTGTTCAACGTAACGGCCTGCTGAGCATAGGATTTCAGGCGCTGGGTTAAACCATCAATGCCTTTCTGGCGCAGGACATCACTCCATTCATTCTGCTTGGTGGTGATCATACTGACCCCTTCAGCGATCATGTCATACGCCTGCCAGTGACCGTTGACGCTATTTTTGCGCCACTGGAAGTCCAGGCGCACCGGTGGCCGGCCATTAGGATCAACGATGGTGACGCGAATGGCGATGATATTTGCTCCGCCAGTGGGTTGTTCTGGCGCAATTTGATAGGTCTGGCCATTGTACATCGCCAGCGCCTGACCATAGGCCTGAGCCAGATAGTCGCCGAAGGCTTTAAAATAAGCGTCACGCTGTGCCGGAGTGGCGTCTTTGTAGTAACGGCCCAATACTAAGGCGCCAGCGTACTTGACCTGCACATAAGGCAGTAGCTCTTCACGTACGATCTGGCGCAGATAGTTGGGATCCTTTTTGATTGCAGGCTGTTCATTTTTTAGACGACTGAACGTTTTCGCTGCGGCTTCATTCATCAGCTTATAAGGATTGGTCTGGTCAGCTTCCGCATGAGCTGCTAAAGGTGCAATGGCCAGCATCGCCACCATGAGTAAACGTTTTAACATTATTTGCCCTCTTATGGATTATTCGCTGCTGCCGGGGCAACTTGCCCCTGAGCTGCCTTATCACCTTCAGCAGGTGGGTTCTTTTCATCATTGTTGCCGCTCTTGTAAAGGAACTGGCCAATGAGATCTTCCAGCACCATGGCAGATTTGGTGTCCTGAACAGTCCCGCCATTTTTGAGAAGAGCAGTGCCCATTTCCGGGTCATTGAAACCGATATTCAATGCCAGATACTGCTCACCCAACAGCCCGGAGGTGCGTACCGCCAGCGAACTGGTATCCGGGATATTGTTATATCGCTCGTCGATATCCATGCTGACCTTCGGCGAATAGCTTTTCGCATCAAGCGTAATATCCGATACGCGGCCTATCACTACCCCGCCGACTTTCACCGGCGAACCGGGCTTCAACCCACCCACGTTGTCGAAAGTGGCATACAGTTTCCAGGTCGACACATTGCCAAATGATTTGAGATCGGTAACGCGCAGACAGAGAAAAATAATTGCGCAAAGCGCTAACAGTAAGAAGGCACCTACCCAAATTTCACTTTTTTTTGATTGCATTGCATTAATTCCCAAACATCAGTGCTGTAAGCACAAAATCAAGACCAAGTACCGCCAGCGAGGCATGTACTACAGTACGCGTTGTTGCCCGACTTATACCTTCAGACGTCGGAATCGCATCGTAGCCGTTAAACAGCGCAATCCATGTCACGGTCAGCGCAAATACGGCACTTTTGATTGTGCAGTTGATAATATCAGTTTGCAGGTCGACCGCATTCTGCATCGCCGACCAGAAATAGCCGGGATCGATACCCTTCCAGCTCACGCCAACCAGAGTACCGCCGAGAATGCCTACCGCAACGAAGATCAGCGTCAGTAGCGGCATGCTGATAAAACCGGCCCAGAAGCGCGGCGAAATGATGCGCCGCAGCGGGTCAACCGCCATCATCTCCATGCTGGAAAGTTGTTCAGTAGCCTTCATTAAACCGATTTCAGCCGTCAATGCCGAGCCGGCGCGCCCGGCGAACAGCAGTGCCGTTACCACCGGCCCCAGTTCACGCAGTAACGACAACGCCACCATCATGCCCAGACTGGCTTCAGCGCCGTAAGTTTTCAGAACCAGGTAACCTTGCAGCCCCAGTACCATGCCGATAAACAGTCCGGAAACCACTACGATCAACAGCGACAGCACGCCAATGCTGTACAGCTGTTTAACCAGCAGCGGCGCATGCCGGCGAAAGCGTGGAATGCCAAACAACGCATGGAACAGCATTAATCCGGCGCGACCAAGAGAGGCGCAAAAACGAATTCCCTGACGCCCTAATAACGCCAGTGCTTGTAGAAACATCAGTGTGTTAACTCCCTGAGCCGACTAAATCTTGCAGATAATCCCCGGCGGGGAAACGGAATGGTACCGGCCCGTCGGCAATACCATCGATAAACTGACGCACGCGAGCGTCATCATTTTTACGCAGATCGGGGGCGGTGCCCTGAGCGATCACTTTCTGATTAGCAATAATATACGCGTAATCGGCAATGCTTAGCACTTCTGGCACATCGTGGGAAACCACGATACAGGTCACGCCTAAAGAGTGATTGAGTTCGTCGATGAGCTTTACCAATATGCCCATGGTGATAGGATCCTGGCCAACAAACGGCTCGTCGAACATAATCAGATCCGGCTCCAGCGCAATCGCCCGCGCCAGCGCTACGCGGCGGGCCATGCCGCCAGACAGTTCAGAAGGTTTGAGATGTGCCGCACCGCGCAGCCCGACGGCTTCCAGTTTCATCATTACCGTGCTGCGCAGCAACGGGGCGGGTAAATGGGCGTGTTCACGCAGCGGCCAGGCCACATTATCGAATACGTTCAGATCGGTAAACAGCGCGCCCGACTGAAACAGCATGCTCATCTTTTTGCGCGCTTCATACAGCCGGGAGCGGGAAAGTGCAGGAATATTCTCGCCATTGAACCATATCTCCCCGCTGTCCGGCGGCAGTTGCCCGCCAATCAAGCGCAGCAGTGTGGTCTTACCAATACCGGAAGGCCCCATTATAGCCGTGACTTTTCCCCTGGGCACCGTAAGCGAGATGTTATCGAAAATCGGCCGATTGCCACGGGAAAAACTCACGCCCCGGACATCCACCAGATTCGTTTCCGTCTGGCTCATAGTTACCTCGATTCTTCTTCTCAGACGATTAATTTAATCCCGATGGTAACGTATTACCTGCGGGGCTGAACACTTTTACAGAAACTTACCGCATAAGATGTAGCTTAAGTGGCCATAAGTTTTACTTTTTGCTTAGACACCGTCAAAATCACTGCCATTAAATCGCCGTAACTTATTGTCATGTACGGCAACCGACGATTATAACCGATTAAAAGGACACTTCATGCTCGTTGCTACAGCACTATTGATTATCGGTTTAGTCTTATTGGTTTACGGTGCCGATCGTCTGGTGTTTAGCGCAGCTATTTTATGTCGTTCTCTGGGCATACCCCCGCTAATTATTGGTATGACCGTGGTGGGTATTGGCACCTCGCTGCCAGAAATGATCGTCTCATTTTCTGCCGCCGCACGCGGGCAAATGGATATCGCAATAGGGACGGCGATGGGTTCAAACATCGCCAATATTCTGTTGATCCTCGGCGCTGCCGCGGTGCTGCACCCGCTAACGGTACATTCTAACCTGATTCGCCGCGAACTCCCGCTGATGCTGCTGGTGACTCTGCTATGCGGCGTCATGCTGTTTGATAACCAGCTGAGCCGTGGCGATGGTCTGACCTTAATGGCTATAGCGACGGTCTACCTGCTGTTTATCATTAAAATCGCCCGCCGGGCCGAGCGCGAAAATAATGATTCGTTAACCCGTGAACAGCTGGCCGAACTGCCGCGTGACGACACAGGCAATACCGTTGCATTCCTGTGGCTGGCAGTAGCGCTGATCGTTCTGCCCATGTCAACCAACATGGTAATCGATAACGCCACGGTGATTGCCGACTACTTCGGCGTCAGTGAACTGGTCATCGGACTGACGATTATATCGGTCGGCACCAGCCTGCCGGAACTGGCTACCGTCATTGCCGGTGCGCTGAAAGGCGAAGATGATATCGCCATCGGTAACCTGATAGGTTCTAATATTTATAATTTGGCTATTGTGTTGGGTATTCCGGCATTGCTACATCCCGGCTCGTTCGATGCAGCCGCCTTTGCCCGTGACTACTGGGTGATGCTCGGCGTCAGCGCGCTGTTTACATTGATCTGTTTGCAGCGCAGTCGCCGCATTGGGCGGCTGGCTGGGGCGCTGTTGCTGTGCGGATTTATCTGCTGGGTGGGCATTCTGTATCAATTCCCCTCAGTGACCTTTTGGTAAAAGGACCGACAATGATGACGCATCTCACTGCCGAAAACGACTTTGATTTTCAACAGGCCGGAAAAGAGGTCTTGCAGATTGAACGCGAAGGCCTGGAACAACTCGACCGCTACATTAACGATGACTTTACCCGTACCTGCGATCTGATTTACCGCTGTCGCGGCAAAGTAGTCGTCATGGGGATGGGCAAATCAGGGCACATTGGCAAAAAAATTGCCGCCACCTTTGCCAGTACCGGTACGCCCGCTTTCTTTGTACATCCTGCTGAAGCCAGCCACGGCGATTTGGGCATGGTCACCTCTGACGATGTGGTGATTGCCATCTCTAATTCTGGCGAATCTTCAGAGATTTTGGCCCTGATCCCGGTGCTGAAGCGCCTGCACGTCACATTAATATGCATCACCAGCCGTCCGGAAAGTGCAATGGGGCGTGCGGCAGATATCCATCTGTGTGTTAAAGTTCCGCAAGAAGCCTGCCCGCTTGGCCTGGCACCGACCACCAGCACCACCGCCACGCTGGTGATGGGCGATGCGTTGGCCGTTGCGCTATTGAAAGCCCGTGGCTTTACCCAGGAAGACTTTGCTCTCTCTCATCCCGGCGGGGCACTGGGGCGCAAGCTGCTGCTGCGCGTTGATGATATCATGCACTGTGGTAATGATATGCCACACGTCAGCCGTGACGCCTCACTGCGTAACGCCCTGTTGGAGATGACGCAGAAAAACATGGGGATGACGGTCATTTGTGACGCTGCGATGCAAATCGGAGGTATCTTCACCGATGGTGATTTACGCCGCATCTTCGATATGGGCATTGATATTCAGCACGCCAGTATTGAAAGTGTCATGACGCCAGGCGGCATTCGCGTGCGGCCTGGTACGCTGGCGGTGGATGCACTGAATCTGATGCAAACCAGGAATATCACCTGCGTCATGGTTGCCGAGAACAATCGGCTACTTGGCGTGATCCATATGCATGACATGCTGCGCGCTGGCGTAGTTTAATCAAGGAAGCGAACCATAATGAGTCACCCAGCAACCACCGTTGACACCTGCTACGGCCCGGTAAACCAACAGGTAATCACCAAAGCACAGGATATCAAACTGTTGATCTGTGACGTGGACGGCGTGATGTCGGACGGCGTGGTCTATCAAGGCAATAACGGTGAAGAGCTTAAAGGCTTCAACGTGCGTGATGGCTACGGTATTCGCTGCCTGCTGACATCCGGGACAGAAGTAGCAATTATTACCGGCCGCAAAGCGAAACTGCTGGAGGACCGCTGCATCACGCTTGGTATTACGCATCTTTATCAAGGGCAGTCAGATAAGGTTTTGGCCTTCCGGGAACTTCTGGATAAACTGGCACTCGGTGCTCACCAGGTGGCCTACATTGGCGATGACCTGATTGACTGGCCAGTCATGGCACAAGTCGGTTTGAGCGTAACCGTCGCCGATGCGCATCCCATACTGCTGCCCCGTGCTGACTACGTGACGCGCATCGCTGGCGGGCGCGGTGCGGTGCGCGAAATATGTGACCTGATATTAATTGCACAGGGTAAGTTTGAAACGGCTACAGGGCAGTCTGTATGAGTAAAACAAGACGCTGGATAACACTGATACTGGCGGTTATCGCCATAGTGTTGATCGGTTGGAATCTGACGGACAGTGATAACGGTAAAGGGGCGGTCACCAGCAATGATACTGAACCCACTTATATGAGCGATAATTCACGTACGCTGGTGTATAGCCCGACAGGCTCCATTAGCTATAAGCTGGTTTCTGACAAAGCGACCTATTACGCTACCGATGCGGTGAGCTGGTTTGACAACCCGGTGATGACAACATACGACGATAGCAAGGCTGCGTCCTGGACGGTACGTGCAGATAAAGCCAGGCTCACCAACGATCGAATGTTGTATCTCTATGGGCATGTGCAGGTAGACAGCCTGACTCAGGATGCACAGCTTGAGCGGATCAAAACGGACAACGCACAGGTCAACCTGACCACCCAGGACGTCACATCGGAGGATCGGGTAAACCTTTACGGCCGGAGCTTTAACTCTACCGGCATGAAGATGCGTGGGAATTTGCGGAACAAAACTGCCGAGTTGATTGAAAAGGTCAAAACATCTTATGAAATTCAAAATGAACAATAAAAGCTTAAAGTTACTGACAGCCGGCCTGCTGCTGGCCAGTAGCGTTCCGGCATTCGCGCTGACCGGCGACTCCAATAAACCCGTTAATGTTGATTCAGAAAACCAGGCGCTGGATATGCAGGGTAATGTGGCAACCTTCACCGGCAACGTGTTGGTCACTCAGGGCAGCATCAAAATTACGGCGGATAAGGTGGTCGTGACCCGTCCGGGCGGCGATAGCAAAAAAACCATTGTCGATGCCTATGGCAATCTTGCAACGTTCTACCAAATGCAGGATAACGGTAAACCGGTTCAGGGCCACGCTGAGAAAATGCGTTACGAGCTGGCGAACGATCGGGTCGAGTTAACCGGGAACGCCTATCTCGAACAGCTTGACAGTAATGTAAAAGGCGATCGC
Organism: Erwinia amylovora; assembly: GCF_017161565.1. Lineage (NCBI taxonomy): Bacteria > Pseudomonadati > Pseudomonadota > Gammaproteobacteria > Enterobacterales > Erwiniaceae > Erwinia > Erwinia amylovora. The sequence goes on along the minus strand of NZ_CP066796.1, from coordinate 381,028 downwards.
ATTACCTATCTGGTAAAAGAACAAAAAATGCAGGCTTACGGCAACACCGGCAAACGCGTTACTACCGTGCTGGTGCCGTCACAGCTGCAAGATAAAGACCCTTCGTCAAACGGCCAGAAGAAGAGTAACTAACGAATATGGCAACCTTAATTGCAGAAAACCTGGCGAAAGCCTACAAAGGTCGTCGGGTGGTTGAAGATGTCAGCCTGCAGGTTAAGTCCGGCGAAATCGTTGGTCTGCTTGGCCCTAACGGGGCGGGCAAAACAACGACATTTTATATGGTCGTAGGGATTGTGCCGCGCGATGCGGGGCGCATCGTGATCGATGAAGAAGACATCAGTATATTGCCGTTACACGCGCGCGCGCGCCGGGGGATTGGCTACTTGCCACAGGAAGCCTCTATTTTCCGTCGCCTGAGCGTTTACGACAATTTGATGGCGGTATTGCAGATCCGTAACGATCTCACCAGCGAACAGCGCGAAGACCGTGCCAATGAGCTACTGGCAGAATTTCATATCGCGCATCTGCGTGATAGCCTGGGACAGGCCCTATCCGGGGGCGAACGCCGCCGCGTGGAAATTGCCCGCGCGCTGGCAGCCAATCCAAAATTTATCCTGTTGGATGAGCCTTTCGCCGGGGTTGACCCCATCTCCGTGATTGATATAAAAAAAATAATCGAACATCTGCGCGACAGCGGCCTTGGCGTCTTGATCACCGACCATAACGTCCGTGAAACGCTGGCAGTCTGCGAACGCGCCTACATTGTCAGTCAGGGGCATTTAATCGCCCACGGTACCCCAGAAGCGATCCTGGCCGATGAACAAGTGAAGCGTGTCTATTTAGGCGAAGAGTTCAGACTCTGATAAGGTGTTCACCTTAGGTATGATTTCTGGGGAATTAACATCCTGAATATGAAGCAAGGTCTACAACTCAGGCTGAGCCAACAGCTTGCCATGACGCCACAGCTGCAACAGGCCATTCGCCTGTTACAGCTCTCTACGCTTGAACTACAACAAGAAATTCAGCTGGCGCTGGAAAGTAACCCGCTGCTTGAACAGACCGATATTCATGAAGAGGTGGCCAGTCGCGAATATCAGGAAACCGAGGCGCTGGATACCCGGGAAGCACTGGAACAGAAGGACATGCCGGAAGAGCTGCCGCTGGATGCCACCTGGGATGAGATTTATACCGCCGGAACGCCCTCAGGGACCGGCACCGACTACCATGACGATGAATTGCCCGTCTATCAGGGGGAAACAACGCAGACGCTGCAGGACTATCTGATGTGGCAGGTAGAGCTGACGCCGTTTAGCGATACCGACCGGGCAATTGCAACGTCGATTGTCGATGCCGTAGATAATACCGGCTATCTGACGGTTTCACTGGAGGAAATCCTCGACAGCATGGGTAACGACGAGCTGGCACCAGAGGAAGTCGAAGCGGTACTGAAACGGGTACAGCGCTTTGACCCTGTTGGCGTCTGCGCGCGCGATCTGCGTGACTGTCTGCTGGTTCAGCTATCGCAGTTCGCTCAAGAGCATCCTTTTCTCAAAGAGGCTCGTCTGATTGTCAGCGAACATCTCGATCTGCTGGCAAACCATGATTTTCGCAGTCTGATGCGCGTCACGCGCCTTAAGGAAGAGGTGCTGAAAAGCGCCATGCAGCTGATTCAGACCCTCGACCCCAGGCCAGGTCAGTCGGTCAATACTCAGGAACCGGAGTATGTTATCCCGGACGTACTGGTACGCAAAATCAGCCATCGCTGGGCGGTAGAGCTTAATGCTGACAGCGTGCCGCGGCTAAAGATTAACCAGCATTACGCTTCTCTTGGCACAAATTCACGCAGCGATAGCGACTCGCAGTTTATCCGCAGTCACCTGCAGGAGGCGAAATGGCTGATCAAAAGTCTGGAAAGCCGTAATGATACCCTGCTAAAAGTGACCCGTTGCATCGTCGACCGACAGCAGGCTTTTTTTGAACAAGGTGAAGAGTTTATGCGCCCGATGGTACTGGCAGATATTGCCAGCGCGGTCGAGATGCATGAGTCAACTATTTCGCGCGTCACCACGCAAAAGTATCTGCACAGCCCGCGCGGTATTTTTGAACTGAAGTATTTTTTCTCCAGCCACGTCAATACCGACAGCGGGGGCGAAGCCTCATCCACGGCCATTCGTGCGCTGGTGAAAAAGTTAGTCTCGGCGGAAAACCCTGCCAAACCGCTTAGCGACAGCAAGTTAACCTCCATGCTTTCCGAACAGGGAATTATGGTCGCCAGGCGCACTGTGGCAAAATACCGAGAGTCTTTATCCATCCCGCCATCGAATCAGCGTAAACAGCTGGTTTGAACGAACAGAGAAGGAAGACACGATGCAGCTCAATATTACCGGACAACACGTTGACATCACTGAACCATTGCGCGAGTTTGTTACCACTAAATTTGCCAAACTGGAGCACTATTTTGACCGGATTAACCAGGTCTATATTGTTTTAAAAGTGGAGAAAGTGACGCAAATTGCAGATGCCACGCTGCATGTAAACGGCGGCGAGCTGCATGCCACCTCGGAAGATAAAGATATGTACGCGGCGATTGACGGCCTCATCGATAAGCTGACGCGTCAGTTGAATAAACATAAAGACAAGCTAAAACAACACTAAACTTCACTAAGCACCGGCTGGATTTTTCAGTACCGAAATCATGAGTGAGGCTGAACGCGGTTAACGGCTCGTCTTCTGTTCAAAGACGAGCCGTTACTCGATGCGGCATGTTAATCTTATGATCCAACCCTGGGAAAATGCCATGCGCCCTGCGGAAGTGAATAAGTAAGTGAAACTATGATGAACAACGATGTGAAACTGGAACTGGACTCCGTGCTAAGCGTCGCCTGCACGCGTAACGATGTACATTGCCAAAGCAAAAAACGCGCTCTGGAAATTATCAGTGAACTGGCGGCTAAACAGCTTAACCTGCCACAACAGATAATTTTCGATGCTATTCTGACGCGCGAAAGAATGGGCAGTACCGGCATCGGTAGTGGCATTGCCATCCCGCACGGCAAATTAGAAGAAGATACTTTGCGCGCCGTAGGCGTTTTTATCCGCCTGGAGAACCCCATCGCTTTTGATGCCATTGATAACCAGCCTGTGGATTTGCTGTTTGCCCTGCTGGTGCCGGCAGATCAGTGTAAAACGCACCTGCACACACTTTCTCTGGTCGCCAAACGTCTGGCAGATAAAACGGTCCTGCGTCGTTTGCGCGCGGCACAAAGTGATGAAGATCTGTATCATATCATCACTGAAGATCACCATGAGATCTAACCGATCGGTGATCTATCCATCATCATTGGCGTAATAATAAAACAATTGCAAAACGCCAAATGCAGTCAGCGATACAGACGCCGTTCACAGCACATCTCGTAGAAACACCGTCCGGCGACAGCCCGGGCAAAGCGGCTAATGCGATTGCAATTTAAAGCACAAAGGTGCAAAGCGCTAAACTGGGGGAAAAGTAAATGGTGCTGATGATCGTCAGCGGTCGTTCAGGCTCTGGAAAATCGGTGGCGCTGCGTGCCCTGGAAGATATGGGATTCTACTGCGTGGATAATCTACCCGTGGTATTGCTGCCCGATCTGGCTAACTCACTGGCAGAACGCAATATGCCTGCTGCGGTGAGTATTGACGTGCGTAACATGCCGGAATCCCCGGAGGTATTCGAACGCGCACTCACCAGCCTGCCTGACAGTTTCTCGCCGCAGCTGCTGTTTCTTGATGCCGATCGCAATACCTTGATCCGACGCTACAGCGATACCCGCCGTCTGCATCCCCTTTCCAGTAAAAATTTGTCGCTGGAAAGTGCCATTGATGAAGAAAACGTTCTGCTGGAACCGTTGCGTTCACGCGCCGATCTGATTATTGATACCTCAGAAATGTCCGTTCATGAGCTGGCAGAAATGCTGCGCACCCGCCTGCTGGGTAAGCGTGAGCGCGAACTGACAATAGTTTTCGAATCGTTTGGCTTTAAGCACGGCATTCCAATCGACGCCGATTACGTTTTTGACGTGCGCTTCCTGCCCAATCCGCACTGGGACCCGAAGCTGCGTCCGATGACCGGCCTTGACCGCCCCGTCGCCGCGTTCCTCGACCGCCATACTGAAGTTCATAACTTTATTTATCAGACGCGCAGTTATCTGGAGCTGTGGTTGCCGATGCTGGAAACGAACAATCGCAGCTATCTGACCGTCGCCATCGGCTGTACCGGTGGTAAACACCGCTCGGTATATATTGCTGAGCAACTGGCAGACTATTTCCGCTCGCGCGGTAAAAACGTTCAGTCCCGCCATCGTACGCTGGAAAAACGCAAACCATGAGCATAAAGCAGACCGTTGAGATTAAAAACAAGCTGGGTATGCACGCCCGCCCGGCGATGAAGCTGTTTGAGTTAGTACAAAGTTTTGATGCCGAAGTGCTGCTACGCAATGAAAGCGGCACAGAAGCCGAAGCCAGCAGCGTTATTGCCCTGCTGATGCTGGATTCTGCTAAAGGCGGCCATATTGAGGTGGAGGCCAGCGGCCCCGAGGAAGAGAAAGCGCTGGCGGCGGTCATCGACCTGTTTAATGCCGGTTTTGATGAAGACTGAGCCAGGGATCAAGGCCGACAACTGACAGCCGGCTTTCTCCTCGCTACCGCCTGTTTGCCACACGGGGGTTAATTTTCACTGCAACTTATGTTCACGCAGAAAGCCTTCCCCGCCTAACTGACGCATTTGGCGTAAAATCCATTGCTGCCGCTGGCGCAAGTAGGCAGACGGCGCATCAGCCCTGAAATGAAGCGGAGCAGGCAGAACCGCCGCCAGCAATGCCGCTTCAGAACGGGTCAGACGGCTGGCAGGTTTATGAAAGTAGCGCTGCGCTGCCTGCTCAACGCCAAAAACCCCTTTTCCCATTTCAGCAACGTTAAGATAAACGGTGAGGATCCGCCGCTTGGTCCAGACAGACTCTATGCCCAGGGTTAATCCGGCTTCCAGCCCTTTGCGTACCCAGCTGCGCCCGTCCCAGAGGAAAACATTTTTAGCCGTCTGCTGCGATAACGTCGAGGCGCCACGCATCTTCTTTTTCTCGCCATCGCTGTCCAGCACCGACTGGATTGCCGCAAGATCAAATCCCCAGTGAGTGGGATACTTTTGATCTTCAGCGGCGATCACCGCCAGCGCCATCCACGGTGATATATCCGGCATGTCAACCCAGTCCGAGTGGGCGACATAGCTGAAGTCGCCGCTAAACCATGCCGCCAACTGCCGCTCAACCATCACAGCAGAGAAAGGTACCGGCACAAAAGCAAAAACCACTAAACCGCTCAACCATAAACCCGTTACGCCCAGCACCAGACGAATAATCCAGTACCTGACAGACTTTAACCTGCTGTTTTGGCCGTGGCTCATATACGTGGAACCACTAAATTGCGATCTGCGTAAAAATCCACCAGGATTTCTCCATAAAGATAAGTTAATCTGTTCTTAGCGGAATCGGTTCCATTAAAACGTACGATCTCGCTACAACCCACAACTTGATGGCCAGCCGGGTAGTCATCTGGCAGGCGAATGATTCAAAATTCTAATATTTATCCTCATCAAGTCAGTGAAAAATGACATCCTTTGAAATAAGTTCATGCAGAATTTTTCACTATGCTACTTATTTCGCCGCGCAAAGGTACTGAACTGAGCAATTCTGCCCGATGGCAGGGTCTGCTTTTAAATATTTCTGATCAACTATCGGATAATTTGTGGTAATACAAATCAGAACGTTGCAGCTATTGCTCAGAAAAACTCAACAAAATAAATAAAAACAGATGGTTAAACTGAACTCATGCCGATATGATAACATCAGGCTCCGTCGGAGAGAAAAAGCGGTTCAACTTATGCGTTCAACCTAATCCTGCGGGTCAAAAAAAAGACAAATATGTTTAAAAAGTAAGCAATCTGTCGTTCAAATTGATTCCTTGCTTGACTAAATGCTCAAATTCGGGTCTCCTGTTGAAAGACGCCGTTCAACATCACACATTTTAATGAATCTGGTAACATGTGATGAAGGATTTGCTAAGCTAGTAACACGATGTTTTAAGTTCTACCCAATACCAAACCTGTGCTCCCGACGATACCTATCAGAACAGCACAGGTTACCAATTTCCCTGGTGTTGGCGCAGTCTTCGCGCACCCCGGCTTCGGTCGGGGTCATTTTTTTTCAGCGTCTGTTACCCATTGCCGTAAAACTTCCATATCATTCCGCCACTCAAGTTTAAGTTCATCGATCCATTCCTGAACGTTGTCCCACCATGCCGGCAGCTCCGGGCTTTGAATCTGTTTAGCCACCTGCTGCAAATGCATCAGGCCAACAGAACCCGCTGCACCCTTAATTTTGTGCCCCTCTTCCACAATCCCTTTCTGGTCGCGAGCCATCATATTCGAGTCCAGCACCGCCAGATATCCGGGCATCATCTGCTTAAATATCGCCAGGCTTTGGTGGATTAACCCGGGGCCAACCAGCTCCATATACTGTTCCAGCATCGGTAAATCGAGTAACGCCAGCTCCTTTTCCCCCATGCCAGGCTCAGGATCCGCCGTGCGATCCTCTGGCTGGCAATCCCAGTATCCTTTGATCATTGCCGTCAGTGCAGGTACCGCCAGCGGTTTGCTCAACACGTCATCCATGCCGGCATCCAGATATTCCCGTTTGTCCTTCAGCACGTTGGCCGTCAGCGCCACCAGCGGTGGCAGCGGTGCATCGGGATAGCGCAGATGAATAGCGCGCGCCACATCCAGCCCGGTCATATCCGGTAGCTGAATATCCAGCAACACCAGATCGAACTCATCCGGGTCAAACATATCCAGCGCTGCCTGACCGCTCATCGCCACTTCCACGCTGTTGCCCAGCTTCTCAAGCACGGAGCGGGCCACCACGACATTCAGCTCAATGTCTTCTACCAGCAGGACATGCAGGGCCGGCAGCGGCAGTTCTTCTTCAGCACCATCGTTCTGTGCTACTTCCGCCACGCGCGGCGCGTTAACAATCAGGGTAAAGCACGATCCTTTGCCGGGTGCGCCTGAAACGCTGATATCCCCACCCATGCTTTGAGCCAGCCGACGTGAAACAGCCAGACCAATGCCGGTGCCGGTAGCAGGTTTACCGCCGCGGCGATCCTTCACCTGATAATACATGGCAAATATCTTGTCCTGCTCATCCAGAGGGATGCCAATACCGGAATCCTGGACATCAAAACGCAGGCACTCTTCGCTCTGATAGCCGACACGCACCACAATTTCACCCTGCCGGGTGAATTTCACCGCATTACCAATCAGATTCCACAGGATCTGACGTAAGCGTGTACCGTCGGCCAGGATTTTGTGGGGCAGCGGCGGCTGCGTTTCCAGCACAAACTTTAGCCCTTTCGGCTCGACCAGCAGCCCGGCGATATTTTCCAGGTCAGCAAGGAAGCCGGTGAAATCCATCGGCTGAGTATCCAGCTGCACTTTACGTCGTTCCATTTTGTCCATTTCGATCACATCATTAAAAATGTTGCCGAGGGTAATGGCCGACACATGGATCGTTTTGAGGTACTTGAGCTGTTCCTGGTCGAGATGGCTGTCCAGCAGAATACGGCTTAAACCGACAATGCCATTAAGCGGCGTACGCAGCTCGTGGCTGATCGTTGAAATAAAGGTAGTCTTTTCCCTGCTGGCGTTCTCTAACGCGTCCTGATAGCGCTTACGCTCGGTTATATCGCGTCCGAAGCCCATCAGCCCGCTGCGTTTACCCACCCGGTCGTAATAGGGCACCTTACGGATTTCAAAGCAGGCTTTGCGCCCATCAGGATATTGCAGCCACTGTTCATAGGTGAGTGAGACATTGTGATGGAATACTTTTTCGTCAGTTTCCAGCACCTTGGTGGCCGCATCGTCGTCATAGACTTCTTTGGGCGACAGTCCAATCAGCTGTTTTTCACTTTTGCCCGTCAGCAGCTCCATTGCCCGGTTACAGCCGGAAAACTGACGATCGCTGTTGCGGTAGAACACCAGGTCCGGTGAGGCATCAAGAAAAGAGCGCAGAAATGAGGATTGTTGTTCGAGTTCTATCTGCGCCTCTTCACGCCGCGACATCTCATCTTTAAGCCGCGCCATGACCTGCAGACGCTCCTCTTCTGCTTTAATACGATCGGCAATCTCCTGGTTTAAGCGGATGATATTGCCCTGCATTTGCTGATTCAGCTCAAGGTCGCGTTTGCGCATCTCCTCCAGCTTATCCACCAGCCGCTCCAGCCGCTGGCGCGATTCTTCCAGCTGTTCCACCACTACCGAGAGAAAATAGACCGCCCAGGGGGTTATCAGCAGGCCAAAAAACACCGAACGCACCATATCAATGCTTTCAACGTGCCCGTGCAGTACCATCGTGACGGCCATTTGAACAATCATCGCCAGTACAACCAGCGCTGAAGCCAGCAGCAACGAGAAGCGAATTAGGCCTAGTTTTACCATTAAATCAACGTAGTACTGCGCTAACAAACGAATTTGCTTCATATAATGTCCCTTTCAGCCTGATAGCCGCAATCATACCGGATTTGTTTAAAACACCAATGCGCCATGTGACCCACGCAGCACCCTGATCGTGCCCGCTGATCGTGCATCGGAGCGAATATTTCGCCTGGAAACCAGGCTGGGATATCTTCGGGTTACAGGTAGAGATGCGGGGACAGGCCGATCGCACTCGGCCTTAAAACGGCCCCTTTATGCGATGGAGCCAGCAACGGAAAAGTTAATCTGAAGGGTATTGACTAAATTCGATAACGGCATAATCTGTAGGGCCGCTCTGAATTCAGTGCCTCCCTTTCTGCCTGTGCTCTGGCAACCAGCGCCAGCTTCAACTGCGCATAACGCATAACCATTCATAATTAATGACATATTAACCACATCGTGCGCAATTAATTTTACTAATGGCTTGTCGCCTTTTTATTCAAATACGCCAACCGGGCAAAAACAGTGCATTCATGCGGTTTTATCCACCCATGCAGTATATTATGCCAGCAGTAACCCCGATATTAGCATGGTGCGGAGATTTGCCCGCGACCCTATAGTGAGTCAACTCACACTATTTAGCCTTGCTGCCAGCAGCACAACAAGGAATAAAATTCTAATATTATCTTATTAATCAAATTCATAATCCGAAATAAGTACTAAAAGCCATAAGTAAAACCTCTATTTGACCTGAGTCCGCTTTACCGATAAGTTGGGAATCCGCCGGAAGCTTTCCTGACGGGCCAGTGTCTCGGCATATCTATGCAGCAAGACGATTCCCTCGTGATGCAAGTTATCTTCAATTTGAGACCCGGATTTTAGCGAGCAAATCATCTCAGGACGTTCAGGATTATGTCTCGAAATGAAATGCCCGGACTAACGGTGTCCGCGTTTTAGCGGCAAGCAAATGATACAGAGCCTGAGGCAACACTCCGTTGCGCTCTGAGCCTGCAAAAATACAGGTAATGTTAAAAGAAGTTCGGAGGCCCACGATGTCCAACTCAACACCTTTTCCTTACGGTTTGTACGATCCCTCAAAAGACAGCGACAGCTGCGGCGTGGGCTTCATTACGCGTAAGGATGGCGCGCAAACTCATGAGGTGCTGGAAATGGCACACGGCGCTCTGTGCACCGTTCCGCATCGTGGGGGAATGTCAGCCGAAGGCGTGGGTGATGGCGCCGGGGTTAACGTAGACCTTTCACTGCACTTCTTCCGTAAAATCACCGGCCAGCCGCTGGAAGCTGGCCGTTTCGGCGTCGGTAACTTCTTTGTGCCGAAAGACAGCACGCTGCGCGCCAACGCCGAGCGGCTGGTTGAAGACACGCTGCTTTCCTGTGACCTGAAAATTATTGCCAGGCGTGATATCCCGCTGGACAACAGCGTGTTGCGCCCGGCAGCGATCCCTTTCCAGCTGCCTGTTGCGCAATGGATATTTGCTGCCCCGGACGATGTCAGCAACCAGATTGATTTCGAGAAGCGCATTTATCGCGCCCTGCTGCAAATCGAAGCCCGTGCTTTTAGCGACGGCGAATTCGGCGGGCTTTACCCGCTGTCGCTCTCCTCGCGCACCCAGGTGTTAAAAGCACGCCTGAACTCGAATGAAGTGATCCCCTATTTCAAAGATCTGACCGATCCCGATCATCAGGTACGCGGTCTGTTCTTCCATACGCGCTTCTCAACCAATACCGATCCGCATACCACCATGGCGCAGCCGTTCCGGCTGATGGCGCATAACGGCGAGCTAAACACCGACCGTAAAAACCGCATTGCGGAAGCCGCGCTGGCGCTGGCGCGCGGTAAGAAAATCGTGCGCCCGAAAGGGCAATCGGACAGTTCACGTCTTGACCAGAGCATCCACAGCCGCCTGATGGAAGACAATCTCGACCTGGTCACCGCCGTGGTTTCCATGATGCCGCCCGCCTGGGAAAACGATCCGTCACTGTCGCCCGAAGTACGTGCCATGCTGGAGTATTTCTCGCTGTATGAAGAGAAGAACGACGGCCCGGCCGCGCTGATTTTTGGCAATGGCGAAGTGATCGGCGCACGTCTCGACCGTCTTGGTCTGCGTCCACTGCGCTCGGTGGAAACCGCCGAATATATCGGTGCCATGTCGGAAGCTGGCCAGATCGCCTTCCCGCCGGAAAGCGTGCTGCGCCGTGGCCGTATCGAAGCAGGCGGCATGCTGTATTACGATCACCGCGAAAAGCGCAGTTACACCACCATTGACGCGCTGGAAAAACTGGCGGCGGCGGCTGACTATCCGGCCTTGCTGGCGAAGTCCCGCGTGCTGTTGCAGGATCTGCCGGTGGTTCCGGCTGAACAGCAGGGATCTCCGTTGCGTTATGGCGGCGACCTCAAAACCTGGCAGCGTTTTGTCGCCTATTACTATAACCAGGAAAGCTTCAAATTTATGATGGACCCGATGCTGACCACCGGCGCAGAGAAAATCTCCGCTATGGGTTACGGCAACGCCATCAACGCCCTGTCCGACCATGAAGGCGGCATGGCGCACTATTTCTCCCAGCGCTTCGCACAGGTTACCAACCCGCCGCTGGACTCCATCCGTGAAGCTGACGGCATGACTCTGCGGGTTGCACTTGGTGCCAAACCGCATTTGGGTCGCAGCAAGGGCCAGCAGATCGTGATCCCTACGCCGATCCTCACGCATCTTGATATGCTGCAACTGCGCGAGCAGACTGTGGCCCCTTATGCCCGCTTTGAAATGCTCTATACGCCGGTCACCGGCAGCGATGCCGCAAGCCGGGCGGCCAATGCCAACGCGCTGGAGCACGCCATTGATGAACTGGCGCAGCAGGTGGTTGACTTCGCCCGTGAACAGGGTGGCATCGCGGTGGTAACCGACCGCCATCTCTCCACCACGCGCGCCGCCATCCCGATGCTGCTGGTGGTTTCTGCCATTAACCAGCGGCTGGTGCAGGAAGGTTTGCGTCTGGACGTATCGCTGGTGGTTGAGAGCGGCCAGAGCATCTCTTCCCACCATATCGCCGCAGCGCTGGGCTTTGGCGCTTCTGCCATCTATCCACTGGGCGTGCAGATGCGTGCCGAAGAGAAATATGGCGAGGGTGAAGGCGGCAATAAAGCCTTCAAACGCTATGCCAAAGCCGCTGAGAAAGCGCTGATGAAAACCATGGGCAAAGTCGGCCTGTGTACCGTGGAAAGCTACAGCTGCGGCGAGTTCTTTGAGCCCAACTTCCTTGATACCGAAGACCGCGTGCTGAAGAAGTACTTCCCCAACATCAAAACCCCGGTTGGCGGCGCTGGCTTTGCCTCCATCGCGCAGATGGCGGTTGACTGGCACCAGAGTGCGCTGCGCGTGCAGGGTGAAAATGACGTTCCGCTACTCGGCCTGTTCAAAGAGCGGGCAGAAGGCGCGGGTCATTCCTACGGCACCATTGCGGTGCGTACCTTTATTGATATGACGGAGCAGCCTGTCCGCTTTGCCGATAAGCCGCGCGAGGAGGATAACTTCATCCGCCTGATGACGCTGGCAAAACTGGATAATGCGTTTAATATCAAGGCAAAATCCTTTGCTGACAGCAGTTTTGAACGTATCCCGAACGAGGTTATCGATAACTTTTCCATTACCGCTGACTATCGCCAGTTCTCCAGCCTGATGCTGGAAGAGCGCAAACGCCGCCCGGCGGCGCTGCGCGATATTCTTGCTTTCCCGGCAGATTTAACCCACGTCGACAGCCAGGCGGAATTTACCCGCAAGCTGGGCCGTTATTCGCTGGTTAACAACGGCTTTGCGGTGCGCGGCCTGGAATGCGAGGCCGTGGCAGAATGTGCAGGCCAGTTCAGGCTGCGCCTGACCGATGCGGTCGCCGGACTGAAAAGCGAGCAGGAACGCCTGACCACGCTGTGCGGCGTGCTGACCAAACGCTTCGGTGACGCTATCGAACGCGCCGAGGTGACGGCGGATGCGCTGCTGCTTACGGCCAGTGGTAAGGCGGCTGAGTATCTGGCGCGCATCTTCACTATTGCTCCGGCATTGCCGCTAAGCGAAGTGCAGCCGGCCCATGAAATTACCCGCACCTTCGCCTCCGGGGCGATGAGCCACGGCGCGCTGGTCGCTCCGGCGCACGAAGCGGTGGCGCACGGCACCAATATGGTCGGCGGCATGAGCAACTGTGGCGAAGGGGGCGAGCACTACTCGCGTCACGGCACCCTCCGCGCATCACGCATTAAGCAGCTGGCATCCGGTCGTTTCGGCGTCTGGGCCGCCTATCTGGCCGACCCGATGCTGGAAGAGCTGGAAATTAAGATTGGCCAGGGGGCGAAGCCCGGCGAAGGCGGCCAGCTGCCGTCGGCCAAAGTAACGGTAGAAATCGCCGCCGCGCGTGGCGGTACGCCAGGCGTGGAGCTGGTATCCCCTCCTCCGCACCACGATACCTACTCAATCGAGGATCTGGCGCAGCTGATCCACGACTGTAAAGCCGCCCGCGTGCGGGTGATCGTCAAACTGGTTTCCTCTGAGGGTATTGGCACCATCGCCGTTGGCGTGGCCAAAGCCGGCGCTGACGTGATCAACGTGGCCGGCAATACCGGCGGCACCGGGGCAGCTTCGGTAACCAGCCTGAAATACACCGGGCGCGTGGCGGAAATCGGCATCGCTGAAGTTCATCAGGCGCTGTGTGCTAACGGCCTGCGTGAGAAAGTCCTGCTGCGCTGCTCCGGTGCGCAGCAAACCGGCAGCGATGTGGTGAAATCCGCGCTGCTGGGCGGCGACAGCTTCGAGTTCGGTACCACGGCACTGATGATGCTGAAGTGCGTGATGGCGAAAAACTGCAATGTGAAATGTCCGGCGGGGCTGACCACTAACGCCGAAGCATTTGACGGCGACCCGCGCCAGCTGGCGCAGTATTTCATCAACGTGGCACACGAAGTGCGCGAGATGCTGGCGCGGCTTGGCCTGCGTTCACTGCGGGAAGCCCGTGGCCGCTCCGACCTGCTGCACCTGATGGATCATCCGCTGGAAGTGGGCAAGCTGGATCTGCGCGCCATGCTGACGGTGGTTCCCGAAATGAAAATCAGCCATCCGGTGTATCTGGAAAAAGATTTTGCGCTGGATAACGGCTGGATCGATCGGTTACAGGAGCAGCTGGTAATCCAGGGATCGGGCGCGATCGTACTCGGTGACGGTATCACCCTGAACAACCGCAATAAAAGCGTGGGTGGACAGCTGGCTATCGATATCGAACGCCTGCTCAATCACCAGCTGAACGCCGAACATCTGAGCCGCATTCCGGCTGCGCTACAGGACGATCGCGGCCGCCGCTATCTTGCCCCGGCCACGGTGACCGTCACCACCTGCGGTTCCGCCGGGCAGTCTTACGGCGTGTTCTGTAATGACGGCATGCGCCTGCAGCACCAGGGCACCTGTAATGACGGCGTTGGTAAAGGCCAGTGCGGCGGCGAGATCGTGGTGAGATCGCCTGGCGGTGGTTCACAGGACGCGGAAGGCAACGTGCTGATTGGCAACTTCGCGCTGTTTGGCGCTACCGGCGGGCGTCTGTTTGCCCAGGGCCAGGCGGGCGACCGCTTTGCCGTGCGTAACTCGGGAGCGACGGCGGTGGTCGAAGGCGTTGGTGATTTCTGCTGTGAATATATGACCAACGGCGCGGTGCTGAATCTTGGCACCTGTGGAACGGGTTTCGGTAACGGTATGAGCGGCGGCTTCGCCTATCAGTACGATCCGTATGGCACGCTGGCGGATTGCGCCGCCGCCGACTCGGTAATGCTCGGTGCCATCAGCGATGACAATGAAATGGCCCGCGTGCATCAGCAGGCGGTACTGACCATGCTGAACTGGCATCTGGAAGCGACCGGCTCGCCACGCGCCCGGTGGTTGCTCGACCACTGGGAAACGGAATGCCAGCATTTTGTTTATGTGATGCCGCGTTCTCTGCTGCTGTATCAGGACGCGACTGAAATCCTTAAGGCAAAAGCGCGTAAGGACCTGCTGGAAGAACTTTCTACCGCTCTGGCCAGTCACCAGGTGGCGAAATTCAAAGCCGCATGGCGCGCCGGCAAACCGATCGCCGACGGCTCGGTTCCGGTCTACGGCGCCATGGACACCCCGGAAATGCTGGTGCTGCTGAATAATTATACCGTCCTGAGCTGTGCCCAGCAGCTGGCGCTGTCCCGTCTGCCGAAAGGCACGGCGGTGCAGGACCCGGCGGTGGAGAAAGCGGTGCGTAACCTGCTGATGACAGAAGATTTTGCTCTGATTAGTAAACTGCAGCGCCACGGTCGTGCGGCGATTGAAAGCTACAGCGATGAGCAGCTGGCCTGCCTGATCGGTGCCAAACGCATGGCGGACTATAAAGCGGCGCTGACGCAGCGCAATATCCGTTCGATGGACAGTCTGGCCACCTATGGCTGGATCCAGTATCAGGATGCGTGTAACAGGGAAGTGCTGGGACGACTGCCTGACTTTGAAGAGCTGTTTGCCCGCGCCGCACTGCCTGAGTTAGCGGCGGCGGTCGGCAAACTGGCCGGATAACACACTGAATCACAAACGGGATTGAGTAGATAAAAGCGATGAAAATTCCTTATATTCCTGAAGATGCGCCATTTAATGGCGAGCAGAAGTTTTGGCTGGCGGGTTTTCTTGCCGGGTTACACTCACGCCTGCTGGTGCTGGAAAACCAGCCTCAGGCGGCCGGGGCGTCCGCATCGGCTGCCACCACTCAATTGCATATCCTGTTTGGATCGCAGACGGGCAATGCCGAAGCGCTGGCACAAAGCGCCGCCAAGGCGGCGCGTGCTAAAGGCCTGGTGCCGGTGGTTCAGGGCCTTGATGAAGTGGATATCGACGTGTTCGCCACCATGCGTCACGTGCTGGTGATCACCTCAACCTACGGCGAAGGCGAAATGCCGGACAACGCCCAGCTGTTCTGGCAGGCGATCTCTGCCAGCACCGCGCCGCGCCTTGAGCAAATGCACTTTGCCGTGCTGGCGATTGGTGATACCGGCTATGATGGCTTCTGTCAGGCGGGTAAATTTATCGATATGCGTCTTGAGCAGCTGGGCGCGAAACGGGTTTATGAACGCATTGACTGCGATATCGACTTTGAGGAACCGTCCAACGCGTGGCTTGGCCAGTCGATGCCCCAGTTCGCCAGCAGCGCCGGCAGCAGCGGCAACGTGCTGGAAAGCGCGCCGGAAGCGCCCGTTATCCCCGGCAGCAATAAAAACAACCCTTATGCGTCGACGCTGGTCACCAACAAACGTCTTTCCGGCGAAAACTCCGGCAAGGATATCCGCCACTTTGAATTTGACCTGAGCAACAGCGGCCTGAAATATGAAGCTGGCGATGCGCTGGGCGTTATTCCGGTGAATGATCCGGCGCTGGTTAACCTGCTGCTGGCCCAGCTGAAATCCGACTACGATACGCCGGTGCCGGGCTTTGAGAGAAGCCTGGGCGACCTGTTAACCTACCAGTTCGAGATTTCTGAGCCTTCGCGCAAGCTGATCGAATGGGTGGGCCAGAATACCCGCAATCAGGAATTGCGCCATGTGCTGCAACACGATGATAAGGATGCGCTGGGCGTGTGGCTGTGGGGGAAAGATACTCTTGACCTGCTACAGCTGGATGCCACCCGCTCGTTAAGCATTGCCGAGTTCGTTGCCCTGCTGCGCCCGCTGCAGCACCGCGCCTACTCGATCTCATCCAGTCAGAAAGCCCATCCGAATCAGGTGCATCTGACCATTGCTTCGGTGCGCTATCACAGCGGCGGGCGTGCACGCAGCGGCGTGTGCTCCACTTACCTGGCCGAACGCGTCAAACGCGGCGAGAAACCGGCGATCTTTATCTCGCCAAATAAAGCCTTCCGCCTGCCGGCGAACAACGATGCTCCGCTGATCATGATCGGACCAGGTACCGGCATCGCGCCGTTCCGCGCCTTCCTTGAGGAGCGTGAAGCGCTGGGCGCAAAAGGCAAAAACTGGCTGTTCTTTGGCGACCAGCATCAGGAACACGACTATATCTATCGTGATGAACTGGCCGCCTGGCAGCAAAGCGGCCTGCTGACCCGCCTCGATCTGGCTTTCTCACGCGATCAGGCGGATAAAATCTACGTACAGGATCGGATGCTGGAACAGGGTGCCGAGCTGTTTGCCTGGCTACAGGAAGGCGGCTGTTTCTATGTCTGCGGCGATGCGTCGCGCATGGCGAAAGACGTGGATAAAGCCCTGTACAGGATTGTCAGCCAGTTTGGCGGCATGTCGTCGGAACGTGCGGCGGATTACATCGACCAGCTGAAGAAAGAGAAACGCTATCTGCGCGATGTTTACTAAGTGCTGATAGCGCCCGGCGCCGGCCATATCGTTGACTGACCGCCTGAACAGAAATAGCAAAAAAAATCCGGTAGCCCTCAGGCTAGCGGATTTTTTTATACCCGGGTCTTTAACAGAACGGCTTAAGCCACGCGAACCGTAATTTACTTCACCACGCGCAGCGCCGGACGCCCACCGCGCGGAGGCGGTTCATCGTCAGGGCCGTCGTCGGCGGCCGTTTTGTCATCAGGACGGTCGCCGTCAATCACCGACATCACCGTTTCCGGGGCTTCATTCTCGCCGTTTGACGCCTGAAACTCACCGGCGCCATCGTACACTGGCTCAGGTTCAAACATCGTACCGGCTCCGTTTTCACGGGCATAAATCGCCAGCACGGCCGCTAACGGAACTGAAACCTGGCGCGGAACGCCGCCAAAACGTGCGCTGAAACGGACTTCATCATTGCCTAATTTCAGGTCCCCTACCGCGCGTGGTGCGATGTTCAGCACGATCTGCCCATCACGCGCATATTCCAGCGGGACCATCACGTCAGGCAAATTGATGTCGACGACCAGATGCGGCGTGAGATCGTTGTCAAGCAACCACTCATAAAAGGCACGCAGCAGATAGGGACGGCGGGCAGTCAGTTGAGACATTTCCATTGTATCAGCCCCGCGTGTGCAGGCGCATTTCACGTTCCGCTTCCGTCAGGGATGCAAGGAAGGAATCACGCTCGAAGACACGAGTCATATAGCCTTTGAGTTCTTTGGAACCCGCGCCAAGTAGCTCAATGCCCATCTGCGGCAGGCGCCACAGCAGCGGAGCCAGGTAGCAGTCAACCAGGCTAAATTCCTCGCTCATAAAGAAAGGTGTACGCGCGAACAGCGGGGCGATGGCCAGCAGCTCTTCACGCAGCTGTTTACGTGCGGCTTCCGCTTCCTGCGCCGTGCCGTTTTCTATTTTACGCATCAGGCTGTACCAGTCCTGCTCGACGCGGTGCATCATCAGGCGGCTTTCGCCACGCGCAACCGGATAGACCGGCATCAACGGTGGATGAGGAAAACGTTCGTCCAGGTATTCCATGATGATGCGCGATTCGTACAGCGTCAGCTCGCGATCGACGAGGGTGGGTACGGTACGGTATGGGTTGAGGTCAATCAGATCCTGTGGCAGATTATCCGTTTCAACCTGCTCGATCTCGACGCTCACGCCTTTTTCAGCCAGTACAATGCGTACCTGATGGCTAAAAATGTCAGTCGGACCAGAAAACAGCGTCATTACCGAACGTTTGTTGGCAGCGACAGCCATGTAAACCTCCAAGTTTATCGAGAAAATTACTGCGAATAGCCATCACGCGGCGACTCATTATTGCCATTAGCCTGAAGACAAACGCCGCCACACCACACAGGCCGCACGCATCTTTACCCGACTAATGGGCACAAAGTGACACATAGTTTACCAGATTTTAGCCTGCTTGTGGGGATGGCAATACGCAATTGCGGGGAAAATGGTAAAGCCGCGTGTCTTCGGCACATTTTGTTACGGGAGAAAAATAAAAAACCCGGCGCCTGAGCACCGGGTTTCCCGATAATTGAATCTGCCGTAGCAGAAAAAAATTAACGTTTGGAGAACTGAGGACGACGGCGTGCTTTACGCAGACCGACTTTCTTACGTTCAACCTGACGAGCATCACGAGTAACGAAGCCTGCTTTACGCAGTTCGCCACGCAGTGACTCGTCATACTCCATCAGCGCGCGTGTGATACCGTGACGGATCGCACCAGCCTGACCAGAGATACCACCACCTTTAACGGTGATGAACAGATCGAATTTACCGACCATGTCCAGCAGTTCCAGCGGCTGACGAACTACCATGCGGGCAGTTTCGCGACCGAAGTACTGTTCTAATGAACGCTGGTTGATAACGATGTTACCGCTACCCGGCTTGATGAAGACGCGTGCGGAAGAGCTTTTGCGGCGACCAGTGCCGTAGTTTTGATTCTCAGCCATTGCCTGTAATCCCGATTAAATGTCAAGAACTTGCGGTTGCTGTGCCGCATGGTTGTGCTCGTTGCCCGCGTAAACTTTCAGTTTACGGTACATAGCACGACCCAGCGGGCCCTTTGGCAGCATGCCTTTAACCGCGATTTCAATCACACGCTCAGGACGGCGAGCAATCATCTCTTCGAAGGTCGCTTGCTTGATACCACCGATGTGGCCGGTGTGATGGTAATAAATCTTATCGCTACGCTTGTTACCGGTTACGGCAACTTTCTCCGCGTTAAGAACGATAATGTAATCACCCGTATCGACATGCGGAGTGTATTCCGCTTTGTGCTTACCGCGCAGACGACGAGCCAGTTCAGTCGCTAAACGACCTAAGGTTTTGCCTGTTGCGTCAACAACATACCAGTCACGTTGGACCGATTCTGGCTTAGCTGTAAAAGTTTTCATCTAAAAGCTTACCCAAATTAAGTTACACGTTGGTGAAATCCCAAACGCTTGAATAAACGGTTGGAGCTCACACGACCATCTTGACCAGCAAGCCCACCCCTTCGGATAGAGTTACTGGAACACAAAGAGTTTTGGGAAAAAAACCTTTGCTGTAACGTGGGGTCGCAAGATTATAGAGAAGTCGCCGATAAAGATCGAACTTTTTCTGCGATAAAATGGCGATGCCACCACGCCCGTATGCCTTTCAGGGCAAATGCGCCAGGCGCAGATACTCTTCGCTCTGCATCTCCTGCAGGCGCGAAATGCAGCGCTGGTATTCAAACTTCAGCCTTGTACCCTGATAAATCTCGAAAAGTGAGGTTTCCGCCGAGACCACCAGCTTAACGTGACGCTCGTAGAATTCATCGACTAACGCCAGAAAACGTCGCGCCTGATCTTCGGTCTTGTAGAGCATCACCGGCACATCATACAGCAATACACTATGAAAACGGCGCGACAGCTCAATATAGTCGTGCTGACTGCGCCCTTCGCCACAGAGTGCGAGGAAGCTCATTGCCACCACGCCTTCCGCTACCCCCAGCGTCGGCAGCTGGCGATGGTTAATCTCCAGCGCTTCATGTTGCCTGGGCGGTTTGCCCGCCAGCGCAATGAACATCCTTTCCATCTCCTGCGACGTTTCAGCGCCAGGTGGAGTCATCCAAAGATGTGCTGCGGTCAGCGTACGCAGACGATAATCGATACCGGCATCCACATTCATCACTTCACAGTGCTGTTTAATCATCTCGATCGCCGGAATAAAACGCGCCCGTTGCAAACCGTTACGATAGAGATCGTCCGGCGGGATATTCGAGGTCGCCACCAGCGTAATGCCCCGACTGAACAGCGCCTCCATCAGCGTCCCCAGCAGCATGGCGTCGGTAATATCGGAGACAAAGAACTCGTCGAAACACAGCAGGTCGGTCTCGGCTTTGAAGCGGTCGGCAACAATTTGTAGCGGATCGCTGTGGCCCTGCAATTCGGCCAGCTGCTGATGCACCCGCAGCATAAAGCGATGGAAATGCAAGCGCTGTTTACGCTCGCCGGGGATCGCCCGAAAAAACATATCCATCAGCCAGGTCTTGCCGCGCCCGACGCCGCCCCACATATACAGACCGCGTGACGGAGCCTGAACATCGGTTTTGCTTTTTGCCAGCAGCTTGTGCAGCTTGCCAAACAGACCTGTGCCGGCGGGCGCGGAAGGCGGGCCGGCATGGCTTAACGCCTGATAAATAGCGTCTAAACGGGCGACGGCGGCATGCTGTACCGCATCGGGCTGATATTCGCCGTTGTCCAGTGCCTGTTGATATAGCGCCAGTGGAGACATCGTTTGCATAATTTAGTTACATTCCCTGAAAAAATGACCTGGTCAGATGGCTGAACGGCAAAAAAAAAGCCTCTCTACACTAAGCGAAGCTGCCACAGGATTCCACTTCCATCAGATTAGCGGTTATAGTGACGGTATTACATGGAACAGCCCTAGTGAACAACGAAGACAAAACGGGAGTTATTATGACCTGGGAATACGCGCTTATTGGATTAGTGGTTGGGAGTATTATCGGCGCGGTGGCAATGCGTTTTGGTAATCGAAAACTGCGTGAACAGCACAGCCTGCAGTACGAGCTGGAGAAAACAAAAGCCGAACTGGCGGATTATCACCAGGAACTGAGCAACCACTTTGCTCACAGTGCCGAACTGCTGGACAATATGGCGCGCGACTATCGCCAGCTGTATCAGCATATGGCAAAGGGATCCAATGACCTGCTGCCTAACCTGCCGGGTGAGAGGAATCCGTTTGCTTATCAGTTAACTGAATCTGAAGCGGATAACGATCAGGTACCGGTGCAGATGCCGCGTGATTACCCGGACAGCGCTTCGGGCCTGCTGCGTGGCGATAGCGCCGTTAAATAGACGGATGGGGCTGCCTGGCCCCCTCTTTTCTGCCAGACGCCCGTTCCTGCCTGTCAACCCACAGCCTGCCTTTGCGGGTTCCTTTTTCACCCCCGGTAGCGAGAGCTTATTCCGATGAACAAGAAATCATATCTGTTAAGCGCTTTGGCGTTGAGTATCAGCCTCCATCTGAACGTGGCTTCTGCCGTCGGCGCATCGCTTCCGACCCAGCTTCAGGGGCAACAGCTGCCCAGCCTGGCGCCGATGCTGGAAAAGGTGTTACCTGCCGTGGTCAGCGTGCACGTTGAGGGAGAAGAAAGCGCCAGCCAGCAGCAACCCATTCCCGACCCACTGAAGCGCTTCTTTGATCAGAACGGCGAGGAGGGTACAAACGGCGATAACCGCTCCCCCGAGTTTGAGGGGCTGGCCTCCGGGGTGATTATCGATGCAGCCAAAGGCTATGTGCTGACCAATAATCACGTTGTCAATGGCGCGGACAAAATCAGCGTACAGTTGAGCGACGGCCGCGAGTTTACCGCCAAACCGATCGGCCGTGATGAGCAAACCGATATTGCCCTCATCCAGCTTAACGGCGCAAGCAACCTGACCCAGGTGAATATCGCCGATTCAGATCGGCTGAAAGTGGGTGATTTCGCCGTCGCCATTGGTAACCCTTTTGGCCTAGGTCAGACGGCAACTTCTGGCATTGTTTCTGCTCTGGGGCGCAGCGGCCTGAATCTGGAGGGGCTGGAAAACTTCATCCAGACAGATGCTGCCATCAACCAGGGTAACTCGGGTGGTGCGCTGGTGAATCTTAACGGTGAGCTTATCGGCCTGAATACGGCAATTCTGGCATCGAGCGGTGGCAATATCGGCATTGGCTTTGCCATTCCCAGCAATATGGCGATGGTGCTGGCACAGCAGCTTATCCAGTTTGGCGAAGTCAAACGTGGGCAGCTGGGAATCAAAGGCACCGAGATGACCGCCGATATGGCCAAAGCTTTCAACGTCGACGTACAGCATGGGGCTTTCGTCAATGAGGTGTTGCCACAATCTGCAGCCGCTAAGGCCGGGATTAAAGCCGGAGATATTATTACCCGCGTAGATGATAAGCAGATTGCCAGTTTTGCCGGGCTGCGAGTCAAAATCGGCACTACTCCACCGGGACAGGAGGTGAAGGTTGGCCTGCTGCGCGAAGGTAAACCCCTTATCGTCAGCGTAAAGCTGGATAACAGTGTCCAGACCAGCGTTAACGTTGAACTGATGACGCCAGCGTTACAGGGGGCCTCCCTGAGCGATGGCGCGGCGAAAAGCGGTGCTAAAGGTGTGACGGTAGATAACGTCGATAAAGCCGCTACGGCAGCCCGGTTCGGCCTGCAAAAAGGGGATGTTATCGTGGGGATCAACCGTACAGCTGTGCATAATCTGGCGGAATTGCGCAAGATACTGGTGGCTAAACCGCCGCTGCTGGTGCTAAGCGTTATGCGCGGCGATGAAAATCTTTACCTGCTGCTACGTTAGCTCCCCGCGCGGACGCGGGCTGCTGGTAAGTGACACGCTGTTTCCCCCTCGGGCGTATTAGCTCCCCGCGCGGACGCGGGCTACTGTGTCCGCGTAACTCATGCTATTCTGCCCGCATCATCATTCATCATTTAAAAGCATGCTTCCTAAACTCATACGTTCAGCCATCTTCGGACTGATTATAGCCGCCATCCTTCTGTTAGCCGTTCCGGGCCTCAGACTCGGTAGCGATCTGCTGTCGCCAACGGATGACAGCAGCAGCCAGCAGCCGGTCAGCTACAATGCGGGGGTACGCCGCGCGGCACCCGCCGTGGTTTATGTCTATAACCACAGCGCTAACGGTGCCAGCGATATTCTCGGCTCAGGGGTGATTATGGACCCGCGCGGCTATATTCTTACCAACAAGCATGTCATTAACGATGCCAGCCAGATTGTTGTTAATCTTCAGGACGGCCGCTCTTTTGAAGCCATGCTGGTAGGGTCTGACTACCTGACCGATTTGGCAGTGCTGAAAATTAATGCGGCCAGTCTGCCGGTAATCCCCATCAATCCGCAGCGTATTGCCCATATCGGTGACCTGGTGATGGCGATCGGTAACCCGTATAACATTGGCCAGACGGTAACCCAGGGGATTATTGGCGCAACCGGGCGTGTTGGCCTTAGTCCTTCACGTCATCAGGACTTTCTGCAGACTGATGCCTCGATCAATCGCGGTAACTCCGGCGGAGCGTTGATCAACTCGCTGGGCGAGCTGATGGGGATCAATACGCTGTCATTTGACAAAAGCAGCAACGGTGAAACGCCCGAAGGTCTGGGCTTTGCGATCCCCACCAAGCTGGCCACCAAAGTCATGGAAAAACTGATCCGTGATGGTCGGGTTATTCGTGGCTATATTGGTATTACCGGGCAGGAATTCAGGCGTTTTAGCGGACCTGATAATGTTATGGAACACCCTCAGGGACAGGGTATTGTGGTCACCGAAATCAGGCCGGGTGGCCCCGCTTTTACCGCCGGTATGCAGGTCAACGATGTGATTACCCGGGTCAATGGCGCTGCGGCGGTGTCCCCATTGGAAACCATGGATCAGGTGGCAGAAATACGCCCCGGAACGGTCATCAACGTGGAAGTCAGTCGCAATGAGAAAAAGCTGACGTTACCCGTAACGGTACAAGAGTACCCGGAAGAAAATCAGAGCCGGTAACCTGGCTGCACCTGCCCCATCCGGCGATGGGGCAGAGAACGCAAAAGGCTACTTAACGAACTCTTCACCGAGCGTAATATCTTTTTTCAACGTATCAAGCATGTGGGTCAGTGCCTGTTGTTCAAACGCACTGAGTTTTCCGACAGGACGACGCTCAACAATGCCATTCTTACCCAACAGCAGCGGCTGCGAGAAGAAACGCGCATGTTCTCCGTCTCCTTCGACGTAGGCACATTCAACGACGTTGCTTTCACCTTTCAGCGCGCGTACCAGCGACAGACCAAACCGCGCCGCAGCCTGGCCCATTGACAGCGTGGCCGAGCCACCGCCAGCTTTCGCCTCCACCACTTCGGTACCCGCATTCTGGATGCGTTTAGTCAGGTCAGATACCTCCTGCTCACTGAGGCGGACCCCCGGGATCTGTGACAGCAACGGCAGAATGGTCACGCCTGAGTGACCGCCGATAACCGGGACATTCAGCGCTTCAGGCTGTAGACCTTTCAATGCGGCAACGAACGTATTGGCGCGGATGATATCCAGCGTAGTGATGCCAAAAAGTTTATTCCTGTCATAGACGCCGGCTTTTTTCAGGACTTCCGCCGCGATGGCCACCGTGGTGTTGACCGGGTTAGTGATGATACCAATCAGCGCTTCAGGGCTGGTGGCAGCGACCTGCTCAATTAAATTGCGCACAATACCGGCATTGACGTTAAACAGGTCAGAACGATCCATACCCGGTTTACGCGCAACGCCAGCTGAAATCAGCACCACGTCAGCACCTTTCAGCGCCGGGGTCGCATCTTCACCACTGAAGCCTGTAATTTTGACCGAAGTTGGGATGTGGCTTAAGTCAACCGCAACACCTGGGGTAACGGGTGCGATGTCGTACAGAGAGAGTTCTGAACCTGCCGGAAGCTGGGTTTTTAGCAGCAGGGCAAGAGCCTGGCCAATACCACCCGCTGCACCGAGAACTGCAACTTTCATCCTATACTCCTTATTATATTTTAAGCATTTTGCGTGCCGGGGAACCCCGGTAAGCCCGCTATGAGACAACTGAAGTGTACGCAAATCGGCGAATAGTGAGCCTCACCGCGCTTTGTTAACGCTAAGCGAGCGGGAGATAAACTCAGGCGGCCAACCCAGCGTCAGCTCCAGATATTCAGGGTATTACCGTGATTCGGCGTTACATTACACCCTTAGCGCTAACCAGAACAACCATCACATTATAACAATCCGTTCACTTTCTGCGCGCCAATGCACAGAGTCGGCAAATTCTTTTTCCCGGCAAAATTTGTTAGACTGCGCCGCCGTGCGGTGAGTGAGTGAGCCAATGCCACATTTGCAATTTGCATAAAAATTCATTTAATTGCATAATAATGTAAAATCCCACTGAGGGGATGGCTGAATAACCCATTTTATCGGTAACCTATGCGTAACTCATCAAGACAAGAAGACCTGATTAAGGCGTTTAAAGCCTTACTGAAAGAGGAAAAGTTCAGCTCACAGGGTGAAATCGTCATTGCCCTGCAGGATGAAGGATTCGAGAACATTAATCAGTCGAAAGTGTCGCGTATGCTGACAAAATTCGGTGCGGTGCGTACACGCAACGCTAAAATGGAAATGGTTTACTGCTTACCCGCCGGGCTTGGCGTACCTACCACCACCAGCCCACTGAAGAACCTGGTACTGGATATCGACTTCAACGACGCGCTGGTGGTGATCCACACCAGTCCGGGGGCAGCGCAGCTGATTGCTCGCCTGCTGGACTCGCTGGGCAAAGCGGAAGGCATTCTCGGCACCATTGCAGGCGATGACACCATTTTTATCACTCCGGCGCGTTCCTTTAGCGTAAAGCAGCTGCATGATGCCATCCTGGTGCTGTTCGAACAGGAACTTTAAACCTTCCGCTCCTCTGTCGCCCGCCATCGTACCGCGCTGCATAAGCCGGAGCGATCGGCAAACAATTCGCTGTCGGCAATGTTCTGGCATCAACCCGGCGACGGTAGCCATTCTCCGGTAATTTCCGGGCCAGTCAGCGGCCCTGCTCTCTTTGCGACATCCGAATTATCGCCGCCGGCATATGCTGCTGGCTGAAACGACTGCCCTTCATACTAAAGCCTGCCTTTCACCTCTTTGACAATGTGATCTACCGCAAATAAGCGCACAAATAGATAAATTATCCTGACATACTGTTTTTTAATACTTTTTGGCGAAAATGCGCAAAAAACAGGCGTTTTTGATAACCAGACGTCATTAAAAACACCGCCTCACGCCTGTAAAACACTTTAATATTATTAGCCTGCTATTAATTTTTTACGTTATTAGATCTATACTTGTTTCCGTGATGCAGATCAAAACAATCAAAAGTTAACAATCGTTGACGAGGGAAATCTCATGTACATCAAAACCACTATCGCGGCCTTTGGCCTGCTTTCTACCCTGTCATTTGGCGCATTCGCCGCTCAGTCTGTCAATTCGGACCAGACGAAAGGCCTGCAATCGATCGGAATAGTCAGCGTTAGTGGAGTTAGCGGATCGCCAATGGATATCCGTCAGGCGCTGAATGATAAAGCCCGTGAAAAGGGCGCCAGCGCCTACCGTGTTATTGAAAACTACCAAAACGGTAACTGGCACGCGACCGCCGAACTTTATCAATAAGCTAAGCGGTAATCTAAAGAATCAATCATTAAAGCTATGCGGTAATCCCAGGTATAAAAAATTGTTTTTCATCCCTTTAGATTACCGTGCAATAACTACTCTGGAGTCATCATGAAAACGACCTTCACAATTGTTGCCTTAAGTCTTGCTTCTGTTCTTTCATTCGCTGCCGGCGCGGCGGATCTGGTCACCAGCGAGCAGGTCAACCGCCAGAATCTACAGCCGGTAGGCACCGTCAGCGTTAGCGGGATCGACGGTACGCCGATGGAAATCCGCCACCAGCTTTCACAAAAAGCGGATCGCCAGGGTGCAACGTCTTACCGCGTAATCGAAGCGCGTACCGATGGTAACTATCACGCCACGGCCGAGCTTTACAAATAACCAACCCTCAAGCGGTGCATCAGCGCCGGTATTTTGCTGCCATTGCTCGTCCATCTGTTGCTGTAAACCTGGTGGAATATCACTTTAGCCCCGTACGCCGGGGCTTTTGTTTGTTCTCACTGCCGGGCGGAGCAGAAATGTGCAAGCCAGACGGAACACACGGAGGGGGGCCCCGCATCCTGTTACGGCTTCTCTGCCAGGCGCGGAAGAACTCAAACCTCGATCAGCGTTTGCTGATATTTCTTTAATACCATCGCCAGACGCGCAACGGGTTCAGTCACGCTTTGCGCGGCCTGATACTGCTGTAGCTTTTGCTGGTAAATGTCGAACTCGCCCAGCAGGCGCGCAAAGTCATCACGTCTCTTTGCATCGCTGCCTGCCGAGATCACCCGGTCGGCCGTGTGGCGCAGCTGCTGATGGAACGCTGACAGATCGGGGTTGATCGGCACGTCGGCAGCACGCAGTCGCTGGTGTGCGATGATCAGCGTCAGCGCCAGCCGGTACTTATTGATATCGCCTGGGAAGCTGTTCATCAGCATAAACAACTGCTGGTAAAGGGCAGGCAGATGGTTTTCTTTGCGCCGCACGGTATTCGTGGTCATCGCTGATACGGCGGCATACATAAAGCGATTGAGCAAAATGCGCCCGACACGCGCCTTAGAGGTATCGCGGATAAGCAGAATAACCAGCAGCGCGACAAAACAGCCGATCGCCTGGCCCAGGGCATTATCCAGAAACGGGCTGACTTCGAACTGCATCGGGTTGTCCAGCGTCAGGATATTGATAGTGCCCACCAGCGCGCCCAGAGCACCAATTTGACGCCGCTGGATAAGAAGACCGCTGATAAAGGCGATCAGCCCCAGCGCGATACATAAAAGCAGCATACTTTGCTGGGTATTCGGCATCACCACCATGTAGTAAAGCGATCCCAGCGGGATGGCGACGATCATGCCGTAGAGGAAATCTTTAGCGACCATCAACGGGTTAGGCATACGCATGGCCAACGAGGTAACAACGGCCAGCATCACCATTGCGCCACTGCCCGAAGTCCAGCCGGTCCACAGCCAGAACAGTGAGCCCACGGCGGTTGCCACAAAAGTACGTATCCCATTCACCAACGCATGCCGCGTTTCTGCCGAACGCATCTTCACGATCGGGTCAGCATTCAGCACCTCTCCCTCGCGGCGGCTGATACTGCTGTTAGTGTGGATCCCTTTCAGCAGCAGCAGGTAGCGGCTGGCTGCCCCAACCCAGCTGCTGATAGTCGCCGGGGTATTTTTACTGCCGCTGGCGGTGATGACCCGGCGCATCATCTTCATGCGTTGATGGATATCAGCAATGTTTGCTACCGGCTTTCTGAATAACAGCTGGAACTGGGGCGGAAGGTATTCAGGGTGGTTATTCTGGATCAGGAAGGTTTCAAAAGCCTGAGTAATGAGCGTCAATGACAGGGTATTAAGCACCTGCAGGCGCGGATCAATTTTGTGCCAGCGCCCGGCCTCCATCATCAGATGAGTACGCATTCCGTTAAGAGCGGTGGTGCGTCGTACCAGCCCGGCCCAGCATTTATCGACCTCTTCTTTATCAGCATGTTGCACGCACAGCTGCATCAGGCGGTACTGCTCCACCAGCAGCGCATCAATTTCGCGGTCAATGTCCTGTTTGATTGAACGCGGTGAAAACAGCATATCGGCGAGGATCGCACAGACAATCCCGATAATGATTTCACTACAGCGCTCTACGGCGAACTGCGGTGCCAGCAGCACAGAACCATTAGCATTCAGGCTGACCACAATAATCAGAGCGGTATAGCCCGCCAGCCCGAGGGCATAAGAGTTTTCAACTTTGATCAGCGAAGAAACCCACACGCAGCCCCCGGCCCAGATGCAGCACAGCAACAGCATCACCACCGGCGCACGGATGGTGGCAATCATGATCACCAGCGCGGCAATACAGCCAATAAAGGTGCCGATGATGCGCAGCATCCCGCGGTGACGCAGAGCGCCGGAAAACGGATCGCCCCCGGCAATGAAGGCGGTTCCCCCGCCCACAATCGCGGCGGTCATCACCGCCCAGCGTGGGGTTTCAAGATTGAATTCAAAACCGACAAACAGCGCCAGCAGAATAGCGAAGGTCAGTTTGAGCGGAAAGCGCAGACGATACCACAGCATGATCTGCCCCGCCTCAGCCAAACTCGCGCAGACGATGCATCAGCTTCATCAGCGGTGGCCTGTCTTTCGCCTGGCGATCCTGAGCCCCGGTCACCACCACGGTCGCCGTGGTTCCCGATGGGTAGAGATTACCCGGCTGCCTGTCAAGGTGAATACGTACCGGCACACGCTGCGCAAGGCGTACCCACTCCAGGTTGGAATCAATAGTCGCCATGCCTTTACTGTCAACGGTGCTGCTGCTGTTGGTCACGCCTGCGGCAATACTGTCAACCGAGCCGCGCAGCACCTTATTGCTGCCCAGCGGGGTAATTTCAACACGATATCCGGGACGAATACCTTCGAGTTTGGTCTCTTCCAAATAGGCCAGCACGTAGAATGAGTTCTGTTTGACCAGCGCTACCGAGGTCGATCCACGGGTAATGAACTCGCCGGTATAGACATTCAGGTTGGTGACCCAGCCTGCGGAGGGCGCTTTAATCACGGTACGCTCCAGGTCCAGTTTGGCCAGGTCGCGTGAAGCAACCGCCCTGGCCAGCTGGTGCTGCGTAGTCTGATAATCGTTGTTCGCCTGCTCTATGGCCTCGCGCGACATGGCAGAAACCCCCAGCTGGTTGCGGCGCCCGGCCTCCCGACGTTTCTCACTCATCACCGCCTGGTAATAGGCCACATCAGCTTGGGCTTCATCAAGCGCTTTCTGATAGCGCGGCTGGTCGATGCTAAACAGCACCTGGTTTTTCTGCACCAGCTGGTTATCGTGCACGCGTACTTCGGAGATCAGCCCGCTGACGTCGGGAGCGATCGCCACCACATCAGCGGCAAACCTGGCATCACGCGTCCAGGGTGATTCAGTGTAAAACACCCAGACGCGGAAGATCAGTACCATCGCCACGATAGCCAGCAGCAGCGTAATGGCGGTACGGGAAATTTTTCTTATTAGCCTTTTCACTATGACCTCAGACGAACATTCGGGATACAACGTAGAACAGACAGCAGAAGAGAGCGGTATTAAACAGGGCTGGATGCCAGACCCTGTCATAGAGTCCGGTTGGCGTAATCACACGCCGTATCAGCCAGAACAGCATCAGTGACACGATAATTTCAATAAAAATGGGGGGGAACGACATCCCAAACACGACAACAACCGGAAGTACACTCATCTTTTTTCCTTGTCAATACGCTACCGGACTCACTGATTATCGTCATTCGCTCTTCTCCCGGTGTCGCGCAGTACGCTAACTGATACGGATAATTGACCGACGTAACGTGATTCAGACGCCGTTCGGGATCGGGACTTTTTCATGATAGTTTAAGCCGCAACCTGCCTATAACGGCAGTGGGATAACGGATCCCTGACCCAATGTCGCTATAGTAACGCGGTTGACTATGAGTTATCTACCAAATGTGATCTAAATCACTTTTAAGCCAGAGTTAATAATGGAAAGACTAAAAGGCATGTCCGTTTTCACCAAAGTGGTTGAGCTGGGTTCGTTCACGGCGGCAGCAAAGCAGATGCAGCTTAGCGTATCAGCGGTCAGTCAGATCGTTGCCAGGCTGGAAAATGAGCTACAGGTGAAACTGCTCAACCGTAGTACCCGCAACCTGGGGCTGACCGAAGCGGGTAAAATCTATTTTCAGGGTTGCCGCCGCATGATGGCAGAGGCACAGCAGGTGCATGAGCAGCTGTGGGCCTTTAACAACACGCCCGTCGGTACGCTGCGCATTGGCAGTTCGTCGACCATGTCGCAAAATCTGCTGGCCCCGATGGCCAAAGAGATTTTGCAGGAGTACCCGGGACTGTCGGTCAATCTGGTGACCGGCATCCCGGCGCCGGACCTGATTGCTGACGGGCTGGATTTAGCGATACGCGTTGGAGCTTTACCGGATTCCAGCCTGTTTGCTAAACGCCTGGGTTCAATGCCGATGGTCGTCTGCGCAGCGAAGGCATATCTGCTCCAGTTCGGTACTCCGGAAAAACCGTCGGATATCAGCAATCACTCCTGGCTGGAATACAGCGTACGGCCGGACAACGACTTTGATCTGATCTCGCCTGAAGGCATCGCCATCCGCCTGTCGCCCCAGGGGCGATTTGCCACCAACGATGCGCAAACGCTGATCCGCTGGCTGAAAGCCGGAACCGGCATCGCTTATGTGCCGCTAATGTGGATAATCGATGAGATTAACGCCGGAGAGGTGGAGATCCTGTTTGCGCACTACCAGTCGGTACCGCGCCCGGTGTATGCGCTTTACAGTCAAAAAGATAAGCTGCCGTTGCGAGTTCAGGTTTGTATCAACTACCTGACCGACTATTTCGACCGGGTGGCGGAGATTTACCGGGAATTTCGTAAGGGATAGTCAGGGGTAAGCGGGAAGAATGGCGGCAGACGGCCCGGGCAGAGCCGTTCAATTCCGCCCATAGCCGCCGGCGCCTCCCGGCAAGGGAGGCACCCGCCCTGATTTACGCCGTGCCGCCCACGGTGAGTTTGTCCAGCTTCAGGGTAGGCTGCCCAACGCCAACGGGCAGGCTCTGGCCCTCTTTGCCGCAGACGCCAACGCCTTTATCCAGCGCAAGGTCATTACCGACCATCGAAATCTGCTGCATCGCCTCAATCCCGGAACTGATAAGCGTTGCGCCTTTCACCGGTTTGGTCACTTTACCGTTTTCGATCAGATAGGCTTCTGACGTCGAGAAGACAAATTTACCGGAGGTGATATCCACCTGGCCGCCGCCAAAGTTTGGCGCATACAGGCCGTATTCGACGCTTTCGATGATCTCCTGCGGCGTGGATTGGCCCGCCAGCATGTAGGTGTTGGTCATGCGCGGCATCGGCAGGTGCGCATAGGACTCGCGGCGGCCGTTGCCGGTCGGCGCAACGCCCATCAGGCGCGCATTGAGTTTATCCTGCATGTAGCCTTTCAAAATGCCGTTTTCAATCAGCACGTTATACTGGCCCGGAACCCCTTCATCGTCGATAGCAAGCGAACCGCGCAGTCCATCAATGGTGCCATCATCCACCACGGTACAGAGTTCAGAAGCCACCCGCTGGCCCATCTGCCCGCTGAATACCGAGGTGCCGCGACGGTTAAAGTCGCCTTCCAGCCCGTGCCCGACCGCTTCGTGCAGCAGCACCCCCGGCCAGCCGGCCCCCAATACCACCGGGATGCTGCCGGCCGGGGCCGCTACCGCGCCCAGATTAACCAGCGCCATGCGCACCGCTTCACGCGCCCAGGCTTCCGCCCGCACTTCACCGGCTTCATTGGCAAGGAAGAACTCATAGCCAAAACGCCCGCCGCCGCCGCTGGAACCGCGCTCGCGCTTGCCGTTGTCTTCCACCTGCACGCTGATCGACAGGCGCACCAGCGGGCGCACATCAGCGGCCAGCGTACCGTCGGTTGCGGCAACCAGCACCTGTTCGTACACGCCGGTCAGACTGGCTGAAACCTCCTGCACGCGTTTGTCTGCGGCGCGTGCGGCGCTGTCAACGCGGTGCAACAGCGCGATTTTCTCTTCACGCGACAGGCTGTGCAGCGGATCCAGCGCCGGATACCGGGCACGATTAACCACTGCTGCCAGAGTACGGGACTGACCGTTTCCCTGCTCACGTACGATACTGCGCGCCGCCGTTGCGCTTTGGTGCAGCGCATTCAGCGTAATCTGATCGGCATAGGCGAAGCCGGTTTTTTCCCCGCTGACAGCACGCACGCCCACGCCCTGGTCAATATTGTAAGAGCCGTCTTTAATGATCCGGTCTTCCAGCACCCATGACTCATGAAAGCTTGACTGGAAATAGAGGTCGGCGTAATCCAGCTTTCGTTCAGACAGCTGGCCGAGAAGGGAAAAGAGGTCGCTTTGACTCACATTGTTCGCAGTTAGTAACTGCTCACTTACCAGATTCAGACTCATGAATTCTCGCTTTATATGGATAAGCCCACATGCGGGCTTCATCACTTAACTGGGTTGGGATGAATGGCAATAGTGATAGCCTGAGGCAATTCCCCAGCTACGTCAAATTCACTTCTCGCTGGCTTCTCGCGGTGTACGCAGCACCTCATCAATTTGCGGCTTATCCAGCGGGCCGCTGATACGGTAGCGCAAAACGGAAATCTTGTTCCATAACGGCCCCAGCACTTTGCTGGCGGCGAACACGGCGGCACCGACTACCGGGTTGACCACAAATGCCGTGGCAACGCCAACCGAAGCCGATATTTCCGGCGCCACCGTGGCCTGCAAATTGACCCGGCGCTGTACCAGATCGATATCACCGTTCATCGCGATATCGGCTTCCAGCCCGTCCACCAGCAGATTATCGGTATGCATCACGCCGTTATCAATCCACGCCGTGGCATTCACCGAGTCAAAGTAGAAGCCCTGAGTGAAAGTGTCGCTGAAATCGAGGCGCAGCTTGCGTAGCAGAGCATCGAAACTGACCAGCCGCATCAGCTGACCCGCTCGTCCGGTAGAGACGTCAGCAATCTGACCCGAACCGAGATGAGATTTCAGCACGCCGCTCAACGTCTCGCTGGAGGGCTGCCACGGGGCGGCGCGCCAGTGCAGATCGTACTCAAAATTAAAGGGCGCAGCGCGCAGCGGGGAAGTGATGCCAAACCACTGGATTGCCCTGTCAATCTGCTTGCCGCTCAGTACGCCTTTTAGCGCAGTGCGCTGCTCGCCAGCCCGGTTTACCCATTCACCGCTGGCCGTCAACCGTGCGCTGCCGCTGTCTATCAGGCCGTTTTGCAATTTCAGCGTATCGCCGGACGGGTTCAGTTCGGCCTGTATACGGCCAAAGTTTTGCCCGCGTATCCAGCACTCGTTACAGTTCAGTCGCAGCGCTGGCCAGCTGCTGAAGTTGATTGCGTTGGCGCGGTCGGGAACAGGCGACGCGCTCTGCGGGTTATCCCACTGCGGATTGTAATACAGGTACTTCAGGTTGACCGCCCACGGGCTGCCCTGTTTGACCGCCAGCGAGCCATGAATATCCTTGCCGTCAGCAGCGACCTTCATTCCACCGGCCGCGTCCTGACTGAGCGTGGCGGTGAGATCCTGCCATTGCTGGCCTGCCAGCGATAAAGCCGGGGTATGCAGCCGGAGATCGCCCGGCAGCAATGCGCTACCGGCCTTACCGCCCGCACCGATACCGCCGCCCAGTAGCCCCAGCCAGGCTTCGCCATCCAGCGGCGGCAGATTCAACAACATACCGTGGCTGTCCGGCAATGCCGGTGTGCGCAACGCATTGTTTTGCCACACGCCGCGTTCAACCCGCAGCTGCCTGCCCAACAGCCAGCGACTGTTAAAGCGCTGGCTGGCGCCTAGCGCACCGCTCAGATCAAAACTCTTCAGATTACCTTGCACCGCCACTGCGATCGGCAGCGCTTCACCGGAGGCTTTATCCAGTGGAGAAGGTAAGTGACTGCTTACATTCTTCAGGTCGCCGTCAATGCCCACCTGATAATCGGCCCCGCCTCGGTGAGACAGGGCAATCTGCACCCTGGCCTGCCACGGCAGATCCCCCCCCAGCCGTTGGCGCACGGCAGACGGTAACGCTGGCATTTTTCCCGGCTGCCAGTCTGCATCAAGGTCGACGCCAATACGGTAATCCTTTTCGCCTTCCCGGGTCGTAAAGCGAACGCCAAGCGGCTGACCGAACCAGCGGGCGCTCATCGCATCACTTTTCAGATTACCGTTATCATAAACAAAACGCCCGCTAAGCTGCTCAAAGCGCGTAGCCAGCGGCTTAATCAACAGCGAATTTTGCCGCAGATTAACATCCCCCGTGGCCCGCACCTGCTGGCCATCCAGCGGTATATCAAGATGTAAGCGACCACTTACATCTCCGCCAATCTGCAGTTCATCAAGCGCGGCCCCCAGCGATAACTTCAGCGGAGAACGATTAAAATAGTCGCGTATCTGCGGGCCAGCGCCCCTGATATCGCCATCAACAATCAGCTTCCGCCGCAAATAATCCGGGATCGCGGCAGAAATATGGTGGCCGCCCACTTCGCCAAGCTTGACCTCCGCTGCCTGCATCCACAGCCCGTTATTAACAAAATCAAGGTCTATATCAAGGTTTTCCAGCGCCGGCCAGCCGGGTTGAAACTCATAGGTCGCCTTGCGCAACGGTACTGCCACCTCAAACATCCCCTGATGATGGGTGAACGGGAACTGATGCGGGTCGCCCGCAAAGAGCAGCGTGGCGTTGTTTACCTCGCCCCCTTTAATCGCACCACTCAGATAATCGGTGAGGGATTTCCCCATCAGGGGTTCGGGGAAATAGCGCCAGGCGTCACTCGCGTTGGTCAGGTTGATGCCGGCCAGAATAGCAAGATGCGGTGCCTGGCCCTGCTGCTGCTGATAGCGGAAATCACCGCGCGCCCACAGAGAGCGCGCCTGCACATCAAGATGCTGACCGGACAGCGTCAACCCGTCCCGCCCATACTGCCAGCGCAGTGCGCCGCCGGCCCGTTCGATCTCCAGCGGTGCACGGAACATATCCCCGTAGGGTAGCGACGCCTGCTGAACAGCAAAGGTCATACGCCCGTCAGCCACGCCGCCTGTCAAAGTTCCATCAAAATTTTCCATGCCGGGCAATAGCTGCCACTGCTGCCAGCTTAAACCGTGCCATTTGGCCTGGAAACGTGTCTGCTCCGGCTTTTGCAGCGGAATATCCAGCGCCAGCGCGCTAAGCTGACCGCGCGGCTGTAGCCTGTGCCAGTCCTCCAGCAGCGGTGGCGATAACCCGGCAAACAGCGGGATGAGGGGTGCAAGGTGCTGAAGATCAAGATGGGTGGCGCGTAGCCTGAGCTCCTGTTGATTGCCCGGTCCGGGTAACCGATCGTCCTGCGGCTGCCACAGCAGTGAAAGCTGGCCGTGGGGCCAGGGTTGGCCGTCCATAATAAAGCGGGTTTGTGGCACTTTCAGACTCCAGCCGCCTTTAAAGCGGCTGATATGTGCCGTCAGGTTATCTACGCTAAGGTGATGTGGCTGCGCATCCCCCTGCCAGCTGGCGCCGCCCTCTTTCAGCCAGATATCCCCGGCGTGAACGTCACCATTTTTGACCTCCATCCAGGCCGCAAGGCTGAAACGCGCGCTTTCCAGGCTGGTATTATCACGCATCCACTGCCCAAGCCAGGGTTTGACATCCACGTCGTCGGCCTGCATCCATACGCGTCCGGTATCAAGATAGCCGCTGCTGTCGGCCAGGTCGAGCCGCACCTGTACTGCACCGTGCTGGCCGGTGATGCTGGACAGGCTGACCAGCCCTTCCGCGCGGTGGCGTTCTTTTTCATTCATCCAGGTCAGCTGTGGAATAGCCAGGTTGGCGCGCTGACCCGAAGGCGTCAAAAAGCGGATTTCGCTGTCGCGCAAGGTGAAATGGTCAAACTGACGCAGAAAGAGATCGTTAAGGCGTTCGGCAGTGACATCCGACTTGCGGCCGCCGCCAAATGACAGAGGCGTATTGGTGGCGAGGCGGAAATGCCAGAAGGTGAGATCGCGGAACTGCCAGCGCAAATGAAGTAATGACTGCCAGATATCCAGCGCCAGCGTGACGCGCCGGATCTGCAAGCTCCCGCCATCGGCAAGGGCGGCCTGAATATCTGCGATCTCAAGGCGCGGGCCAAAGTTTTCCCAGCTGCCCTGCAGAGCGCTGGCCTGCACTGTTACTCCCGTAGCCGCCGAGACACGTTCAAGGATCGGCGTGCGCCAGCTGTTCATGTGCGGCATCAGCAGGCGCAGAGCACTGACCACCAGCGCAGTCACCACCACTAATGTTGCGCAAGTCAGTAACAAAATCCTCGGCAGTTGCCTCACTCACCTCTCCTGGTATTCTGCGGGAACGGACGTTCAGCCAGTGACCTTCTCAGATAACCGGCGGCGGGCTACATCATCACCACGTCAAATTGCTCCTGAGTATAGAGCGGTTCAACCTGGACTTTAACCTGTTTGCCGACAAAGATTTCCACTTCGGCCAGGGCATGCGATTCGTCGCTTTTTAACGCTTCTCCCACGGATGGGGAAACGTAGACCAGGAAACGATCTGAGTCATAGGCATGATGCACACGCACGATCTCACGCATAATCTCGTAGCAGACGGTCTCAACGGTTTTCAACGTGCCGCGCCCTTTGCACACCGGGCAATCCTGGCACAGTACGTGTTCAATACTTTCGCGCGTTCGCTTACGCGTCATCTCAACCAGCCCCAGCTGGGAGAATCCGTTAACACCGGTTTTGACCCGATCTTTGCTCAACGCCTGGTCCAGGGAATGCAGCACCCGGCGCCGGTGGTCTTCATTATTCATATCGATAAAATCGATAATGATAATGCCGCCCAGATTGCGTAAACGCAGCTGGCGGGCAATGGCCTGCGTCGCTTCTATATTGGTATTGAAGATGGTTTCTTCCAGATTGCGATGACCGACAAACGCCCCGGTATTGATGTCGACAGTGGTCATGGCTTCCGTCTGATCGATGATCAGATATCCGCCGGACTTCAGCTCCACTTTACGGTCAAGCGAACGCTGAATTTCATTTTCGACATCGAACAGGTCAAATATCGGCTGCTTGCCGGTATACAGCTCCAGCTTCGCCGTCATTTCCGGGATGTATTCGCGGGTGAACTCGATCAGCTGTTCAAAGCTTAGCCGCGAATCGATACGGATGCGATCCAGCGCCGCACCGGCAAAGTCACGCAAGATGCGTTGCGACAGCGCCACCTCGCCATAAAGGCGGCAGCGCGTCTGATTACGTTTTTTACGCTCGATGACTTTGGTCCACAAACGCTTAAGAAATGCGGCATCAGAAGCCAGTTCATCTTCACCGACCCCTTCGGCGGCAGTACGAATGATATAGCCGCCCAGTTCGTCGCAGTAAGCCGCTACCACTTCTTTCAAACGGTTGCGTTCAGCTTCGCTGTCAATACGCTGCGATACGCCAACGTGTGAAGCCCCCGGCATAAACACCAGGTAGCGCGATGGCAAGGTGATGTCGGTAGTGAGACGTGCGCCTTTGGTGCCAAGCGGATCTTTTACTACCTGCACCATCAGGTCCTGCCCCTGACGCACCAGCTCGGAGATATCGCGTACGATAAAGTTTTTCTTTTCGTCACCGGCCACGCACTCGGTATGCGGCATAATATCAGAGGCGTGCAGGAACGCGGCCTTTTCAAGACCGATATCCACAAACGCCGCCTGCATTCCCGGTAAAACGCGGCTGACACGCCCTTTATAAATATTACCGACGATGCCGCGACGCGCTTCGCGCTCAATATGAATTTCCTGCAGAATGCCACCGTCGATGTAGGCAACTCGCGTTTCCGACGGCGTAATATTGACCAGTAGCTCAGCTGTCATATCAACCCCTCACTTCACGCAACGCCTGAAAATGACGCCACAGCTCGGCCGTTTCCACTAAAGGCAACCCAACCACCGCGTGATAGCTGCCGTTGATTTTTCTGACAAAGTTGCCGCCAAAACCCTGAATACCGTAGCTGCCCGCTTTGTCCATCGGCTCTCCGCTGGCGATATAGTTGTCGATATCTTCAGCAGTGAGCAGGCGAAAAGTCACCTCGGTAACGACCAGACAATCCAGCATCTGGTGACGGTCGGCCAGCGCCACGGCCGTCATCACCTGGTGGGTCTGCCCGGATAGCTTTGCCAGCATGGCGGCGGCATCGGCAGCATCAGTGGGTTTCTCCAACACCTCATGATTCAGTACGACGAGGGTATCGGCTCCTAATACCGGTAAGTCGGTGGGGGCAACGGCTACGCCGGCCTGTGCCTTATCACGCGCCAGGCGCTTAACGTAGTGTTCTGCGGTTTCGCCTTCACATCGTAGTTCTGCAACGTCCAAAGTGAGACGTTCGAATGACAGGCCCAGTTGAGTCAGCAACTCGCGGCGGCGCGGAGAAGCAGAAGCCAGATACAGGGATAGCATATAAGTCCTTTATTGTACGGCGAACTGACGACGGATCTTTCTCATCAGCAAGAATAGCCACGGCCAGAGAACACCGTCGATAACGCTACTCCAGAAAATTTCCGGGCGGAAAGAAACGTTGATCACCAAGAATTCTGACCAGAAGACAATGACGTCCATCGCCAGCGACAGCACCATCACCAGCAACGCCTGTTGCCAGAGCGCCAGATTACGGAACAGCTGAAACTTAAAGGCGACCAGGTAGGCGATAATACTTAAAGCCAGCGCACGTACCCCGAGGGTTGAACCGGAGATGAGATCCATTATAGATCCCATCACAAACCCGGTCCCGACATTCACCCGATGCGGCAGCGCCAGCACCCAGTAAATGATGATCAGCAATAGCCACGATGGCCGAAACAACAGCAGCTGTTCTGGCCACGGCATGATTTGCAGCATCAGTGCGACGAGAAAAGAGAGCCAGATAACCCAGCGCCCGTGACTGCGGTAACGGCTCAAGGCTGGGCTCCTTGCACGGCTGGCGCACGCACCGTATTGGCCTCTGTTCCGTTGACTGCCGGTGAGTTGCCGATGGCATCAGGTGCCGGAGGTCCGGCCACTTCGCTGGCCTGAGGCAGCACCTGCGGCATCATCTGCATCAGGCGTTCATTCGCCACGCGATGCACTTCATTCGGCGCCATAGGCATGGTGCCGTTACGATCCGCTCCCCACAGCAGCAGCAGGTAGCGCAAACGTTGCAGGCCCGCCGTTGGGCGCGCCTGGATCACCGTATAGGCGCGCTGGGCATCGACTTTAACGGACGAAACGACCGCAACCGGATAGCCTTCAGGGAAGCGCCCACCCAAACCGGATGTCACCAGCACATCGCCCGCGCGAATATCGGTGTTACCCGGCAAATGCTCAAGCTGCAGCTCTTCAGTACAGCCATTCCCGGCGGCAATCACGCGGATATCATTACGTAAAACCTGGATCGGCAAGGCGTGGGACGCATCACAAATCAGCAGCACGCGGCTGGTTACTTTGCCCACCCCGACCACCTGGCCGACCACGCCTTTATCGCTGATCACCGGCTGTCCTTCATAAACGCCGTTCACGCTGCCTTTATCGATCACCACCTGGTCGGTGTAAGGATCGGTGCCGGTGGAGATCACCTGCGTCACCATTTTATGTTCGTCCTGACGCAGCGGTGAGCCCAGCAGCTCTCGCAGCCGGGCGTTTTCCTGCCTGAACTGGCCCATCAGCAGCAGTTCGCTGTTTTTCAGCATCAGTTCTCGTTGTAAGGCTTTGTTTTCCAGCGCAAGCTGCTGGCGGGAGGCCAATGTTTCAGAAACATTGTCTAAAATCTGACGGGGGCCGTTGGCCAGGAAATAGAACGGACTCACTGCCGTGTCCATGTAGGTGCGGATTTGGGAGAAAGCTCCCATGCGACTGTCGGCAATGATCACGCCCATTGCCACAATAATCGCTAAAAATAAGCGTAACTGCAGGGAAGGTCTCCTGCTGAACATCGGCTTCATAAAATCGGCGTTTTCCTCGACAACATGAAAAAGGAGCGCGGGCAGCGACCCGCTACTCCTTCAGGCAGATTATTCTTCGCTGAACAAATCGCCGCCGTGCATGTCGATCATTTCCAACGCTTTGCCGCCACCGCGTGCCACACAGGTCAGCGGATCTTCTGCCACGACGACGGGAATACCGGTCTCTTCCATCAGCAGGCGGTCAAGGTTGCGCAACAGTGCGCCGCCACCGGTGAGCACCATGCCACGTTCGGAGATATCAGACGCCAGTTCAGGAGGACACTGCTCAAGTGCAACCATTACGGCACTCACGATACCGGTTAATGGCTCCTGTAATGCTTCCAGAATCTCGTTAGAGTTCAGGGTGAAGCCACGCGGCACCCCTTCA
Source organism: Erwinia amylovora (assembly GCF_017161565.1). Classification (NCBI taxonomy): domain Bacteria; kingdom Pseudomonadati; phylum Pseudomonadota; class Gammaproteobacteria; order Enterobacterales; family Erwiniaceae; genus Erwinia; species Erwinia amylovora. Next base: position 340,025 of record NZ_CP066796.1, on the reverse strand, counting down.
GCCAGGTTACGACCGCGCACTTCGATCTCGCGCACTTCATCGCCCGGATAGGCGGAGCCAATGCCGTGTTTAATGCGTTCAGCGGTGGCTTCACCAATCAGAGAGCCATAATTACGGCGCACGTAGTTAATGATCGCTTCGTCGAAGCGGTCGCCACCGATACGCACAGAAGAAGAATAGACCACGCCGTTCAGCGAGATCACCGCCACTTCGGTGGTCCCCCCACCGATATCAACCACCATCGAACCGGTTGCCTCAGAAACCGGCAAACCCGCACCAATGGCCGCCGCCATGGGTTCTTCAATCAGGAACACTTCGCGTGCACCCGCGCCCTGGGCGGACTCACGGATGGCCCGGCGCTCTACCTGGGTGGCACCTACCGGCACACAGACCAGTACGCGTGGGCTTGGACGCATAAAGCTGTTGCTGTGCACCTGTTTAATGAAGTGCTGCAACATCTTCTCGGTCACAAAGAAATCGGCGATCACGCCGTCTTTCATCGGGCGAATCGCAGCGATGTTGCCAGGGGTGCGCCCCAGCATCTGCTTCGCATCATGGCCGACAGCCGCCACGCTCTTGGGAGAACCAGCACGATCCTGACGGATAGCAACGACGGAAGGCTCGTTAAGCACGATGCCCTGCCCTTTCACGTAAATCAGGGTATTGGCAGTACCCAAGTCGATGGACAAGTCGTTGGAAAACATGCCTCGGAATTTTTTAAACATACTAAAGGATAATCCTGCAAGCTGGGGGCGAAAAATAAAATCCGCTTACTCTACCAACCACGCGAAGCAGCGACAAGGCGCAAAAACGTCCTGCTCCGGTGAAAAATTGTGCTATTTCGTGCCGACAATACAACCTGTACGCTCTTTTGCGCAAATGAGGCCGTCATTACGGCATTCAGCCCTGGTTTCAAGACGGATTGACGGACACAACATACATAAAATTTAACATTTTAAGTTTTGTCTCGGCCGGCGATAACGCCGCTCTTGACCACGACCGCGCAAGTATTCTACGTGAAAACCGGGCGAACGTGAGACTAAACTCGATATCTTTGCGAATATTTTTTTACGCTGGTGTTAACCGATTGGGACGCGGCGAAAAAGTCCCCCTGCCCCCCGGTCACGCCCAGCTCTACCAGCGTTTGCCACTCTTCTTTCGAATGTACACCTGTAGCAAAAACCTGGGCGGCCGTTTGCTTACAACTCTCAAGAAGACTTTGTACGAACAGCTGATTTTCGGTTCGCCTGGCGATATTACGCACCAGTCCCGGATGCAGCTTAATCAGCCGAATCTGGCACTGCCTGATATAGGCGGTGCTCACTACCGTCAGGCCCGCCTGAGTCACCGCGACGCTACAGCCAAAACCGTAGAGTAACTTACAGACAGGTGCCAGCCGGGTGATGTGTTGACACACATCTGCTTCTGCAAGTTCAAACAAAATCCGTTTTCTTTGCGATTGCGTGCATTGCAACAGGGTATCCCGCAGCCAGCGTAAGAAAGATCGTTGCAACAGGGAGTCAAGAGTCAGTGGAATGGCCAACGTTTCTTCGGGCCACCATTCAGTCAGCGTAATGACTCGCTTTACCAGCAGGCGGTCATAACGTTCTGCCAGACCGAGTTGCTGCACCACAGGCAGATATTCAGCCGCCAGCAGCTCTTTTTCTCCGTCATAGATACGCGGCAAAATTTCACGATGATGGACTTCACCCAGGCCGTTAACGGCAGGCTTCTGGTACAGGCGCGGGCCGCCCTGATTGACGGTATTCTCCAGCAGAGTGCGCCATTTGACGCTACCGCGCGCCAGATCCTGCTGCCCGCCTTCACCGACTGACCAGTTATTCCCGCCCTGTAGCATGGCCTGGCGCGTTGCCAGTTCGGCGTTTTCCATCACCTGCTGCGTGGTTTGCCCGCTGTGCCAGCCGCTGATACCAATATGGATAATGTCATCACGGTCCACCATCCGCGTCGACGGCAGGCTGTCTACTGCGGTGATCAACTGTGAGGCGATGCTATCCGCGTCTTTTACGCTGCTATGCGGCAGCAGGACGGCGAAGTCGCTGCGGAAATAGCGCGCCAGTAACGCGCCAGGATAACGTAAAACGAATGTCGACAGCATATTGACCAGGGCAAACAGATATTCCTGTGCCTCGGCATGGCCCCAGCGTTCACGCAGAGTGTCAAAGTCCGGCAGGCGGATCATCATGACCATACCGTGCGTGCCTACCGCTTCCGGGTCTTCCAGCAGGGTGGTCAGTTGATTATCAAAAAACAGGCGGTTATTCAGGCCGGTACGCGCATCCTGCGCGGCGAAAGCACGGATTAGCGTGTCGATGCGGTTATGCTGTTCTCCCGCCTCTTTTAAATCTGACAGCAGCAAATCGATGGCGCTACTGGCCTTGGGCGGCCATTCATGTACCGAACCCGGCCTGACGTTAGCCCTGTCACCGTTGATCACCGCCCCGGCGCGCGCTTCCAGACGCTCCATTCCCTGTAACTGCCGGTAAAGCCAGCGATGTGCCTGCAACAGCAGCAACGTCATGATCACCACCACGCCAATAATCGCCGACAGACTGGAGGCGCCAATTAAAGAGGTAAACCAGGTACGGGTGGAATCGACCCACTGAACACGCAACGTCATATTCGCATGCCGGGTCAGCGCCAGCACGGTTTGCCGGTAACGATTAGGCTCATGCACTAACAGCGGTTGCTGGTGGCGTGTCACCTTAAGCAGCGACCTGTTATCCTGGGATAGCTCGATATGTTCAATCCGCAACGGATTCATCACCCGGTGCAGCCAGGATTCGATCTGTTCGGGCGTCTGAGCAAATAATGCGCTATCAACTTCATCAGCCATCAGCTGCACCCGATACTCTGCCCGCTGGTTGCTAAGATAGAAGAAGCTCAATACGCAGCCGATTAACATCAGCAGCATCGCCAGTGAACTTAGCAGGGTAATCATTGCAGAAAGCTTGGTGGTTAATCGCATTCTTATGCCAGTTAAATACCGTAGTGGTAATGTCATTAACTCAGCATCTTGAGCTGGTTGTTAACGATCGGAAACAACGGGATGCCAGACTGCAGCGTCAGAGGAAAATAACACATCGTGTTCTACGCATGCTGACCTGCAATCAGAAAATGTCCATTTTTTCGAGTATAGGCATGCACGACCGCTTTCCGATAATGAATATTCACTTTTCAGGAGATCCTCATGCAGGCACTGGTGCTTGAACAGTCAGCAGGTAAAACCACCGCAGCAATCAAACATCTGCCTGACGACACGCTGCCCCAGGGCGATGTCACGGTCGACATTGACTGGTCGGGCATTAATTATAAGGACGCGCTGGCGATAACCGGTCAGGGCAAAATTATTCGCCGGTTCCCGATGGTGCCCGGCATCGATTTCGCCGGTAAGGTGCGGCACAGCAGCGATGCGCGCTTTCACCACGGCCAGCCAGTGCTGCTGACCGGCTGGGGCGTTGGCGAAAACCATTGGGGAGGGCTGGCTGAACAGGCACGGGTTAACGCGGACTGGCTGGTGCCAATGCCGCAAGGCATGAATGGCCGTCAGGCCATGATCATCGGCACGGCAGGTTTCACCGCCATGCTGTGCGTGATGGCGCTGGAGGAAGGCGGCGTCATGCCAGACGGCGGTGACGTTCTGGTCACCGGTGCCAGCGGCGGGGTCGGCAGTACCGCCGTGGCGCTGCTTAGCGCGCTCGGCTATCGGGTGGTCGCCGTCAGCGGGCGCGAATCAACCCATGATTATCTGCATCAGCTGGGAGCCAGCGAGGTGCTGCCGCGCAGCGCATTCAGCGAACGATCTCGTCCGCTGGAGAAACAGCGCTGGGCCGGAGTAATAGATACCGCTGGCGGAGAGGTGCTGGCCAGCGTGCTGGCGCAAACCCACTATAATGGCGTGGTCGCCGCCTGCGGGCTGGCAGGGGGAACCGCTGTGCCCACCAGCGTCATGCCGTTTATTTTGCGCAACGTGCGCCTGCAGGGCATCGATTCGGTGATGACCCCGGCAGCATGCCGTCATCAGGCCTGGCAGCGCTTGCAGCAGGTGCTGCCCGCAGCGTTTTATCAACAGGCCGCTACCGAAGTGCCGTTGGCTCAGGCGGTCGATGCGGCGGAAAAACTGCTCAATAATCAGACAACCGGGCGCACGCTGGTGCGTATTCGTTAACCGTTTGCCGACGCAAAACACAATAATTCATTACCAGAGGCAGAGCCACAAATGAAAGCCGTTAACCAACTGACAGAAAATGACGTCACGCCGGAGAGCATATTTCATGCTCGTCGCCGCACCGTGTTGAAAATGCTCGGTTTGAGCGCTGCGGCGCTGTCCCAGCCCGGCGCGGCGCATGCCGATCTGCTTTCATGGTTCAAAGGCAGCGAGCGTCCGCGTGCCGCACCAGGCCGCCCCCTTGATTTCAGTAAGCCGCCACAGTTCCAGCCCAGCCTTCCACTGACGCCGGAAGATAAGGTGACGGGTTACAATAACTTCTATGAGTTCGGGTTGGATAAAGCTGACCCGGCTGCCCATGCCGGCACATTGAAAACGGCCGACTGGAAGATTGAAATAGAGGGTGAAGTGGCGAAACCGCTAACGCTAAGCATGGATGACATTTTTAAACGCTTTGCGCTTGAGCAACGGATTTACCGCATGCGCTGTGTGGAAGGCTGGTCGATGGTCGTTCCCTGGGTTGGCTTCGAGCTGGGCAAACTGCTGCAAGCCGCTGAACCGACCAGCAGCGCCCGCTTTGTTGCTTTCCATACGCTGTACGCGCCGGACCAGATGCCGGGCCAGCAGGACCGCTTTATTGGCGGCGGGTTGGATTACCCTTACGTGGAAGGTTTGCGGCTGGATGAAGCCATGCATCCTCTGACGATGTTGACCACCGGCGTTTATGGTAAAGCCCTGCCGCCGCAGAACGGCGCGCCGATCCGGCTGACCGTGCCGTGGAAATACGGTTTTAAGGGCATCAAATCCATCGTGAAAATCCGCCTGGTCAGGGAGATGCCGCCCACCACCTGGAACCTGTCAGCGCCGAATGAGTATGGCTTCTACGCTAACGTTAATCCCCATGTCGACCACCCGCGCTGGTCACAGGCGACAGAACGCTTTATCGGCTCCGGCGGTATTCTTGATGTGCAGCGCCAGCCGACGCTGCTGTTTAACGGTTACGCCGACCAGGTAGCTACCCTGTATCGCGGTCTCGACCTGCGGGAGCACTTCTGAGATGGTGCGCCTGACCTTAACCCAGATAACCCGGCTGAAGGTGCTGTTGCATCTGGCGGGTTTTCTGCCGCTGCTGTGGCTGTTGATCACTATCAATCAGGGCGGTTTCAGCGCCGATCCGGCGAAAGATATCCAGCATTTTACCGGCAGAATGGCGCTAAAGTTCCTGCTGGCCACGCTGGCGGTTACGCCGCTGGCGCGTTACGCCAAACAGCCGTTGCTGATCCGCGTGCGGCGTCTGCTTGGGCTTTGGTGTTTTGCCTGGGCTACGCTGCATCTGGTGAGCTATTCTCTGCTCGAACTCGGCATCAGTCATCTTGGCCTGCTGGGATCGGAACTGGTTTCGCGCCCTTATCTGACGCTGGGCATCATCAGCTGGGTGATATTGCTGTCACTGGCGGCGACCTCGTTTCAGCGGGCGCAGCGCAAACTTGGTCAACGCTGGCAAACGCTGCATAACGCTATCTACCTGGTAGCGATACTCGCTCCGGTTCACTTTCTGTGGTCGGTAAAAACGTATTCGCCCCAGCCGTGGATTTACGCGTTAATCGCGGCGATCCTGCTGGCATGGCGCTATAAAAAGCTGCGTCAATGGCTGGCGCGGTAGCAGTGAATCGGGCCTTATGCCAGGCTGCTGCCTGTCTGTTGCGGGTCATTGATAATCATCTTCGCTGATACGGCCGCGACTTACCGGCTAAATGCATTGATATGGTGACAATGCCCGCCTTTAACGTCCCCCCTTACGCCAATTTTCATATGAAAAGGTGACAAACTGGCTTCAGCCATGTATTTTGTGCGATGCCTAAATTATCGCGGGAGATGGCAGCAAAATGAGCGGCAAGTTGCATGTACTGCTTTTGAACGGCCCCAATCTGAATCTGCTGGGTACGCGTGAGCCGGAAAAGTACGGCCATACCTCGCTGGAAGAGATTGTCAGTGAGCTGACATTGCAGGCCAATGCGCTGGGCGTCACGCTCAGTCATCTCCAGTCCAATGCGGAACATGTGTTGATCGACCGCATTCATCAGGCGAAAGGCAACGTCGATTATATCGTCATTAATCCGGCGGCGTTCACGCATACCAGCGTGGCGCTGCGTGATGCGCTACTGGCCGTCAGCATTCCGTTTATCGAAGTTCATCTGTCAAATGTGCATGCTCGCGAGCCTTTCCGCCATCATTCGTATCTTTCTGATATTTCTACCGGCGTGATCTGTGGACTTGGCGTCGACGGTTATTCCTGGGCTTTACAGACGGCAGTTAAACGCCTGTCACCATCTAATTAAACAGAGTACGGAACCACACTCATGGATATTCGTAAGATTAAAAAACTGATCGAACTGGTTGAAGAATCAGGTATTGCTGAACTGGAAATCTCTGAAGGCGAAGAGTCCGTTCGTATCAGCCGTGCACCGGTCAATACCGGCTACCCAATGATGCAGCAGGCTTATGCCGCACCAATGATGCAGCAGCCTGCTCTGGCAACGGCCGTGGCTCCGGCTACCGCTCCGGCGATGGAAGCACCCGCAGCTGCTGAGATCGGTGGTCATATCGTGCGTTCTCCTATGGTCGGTACTTTTTACCGCACCCCAAGCCCTGACGCGAAGGCGTTTGTGGAAATCGGTCAGAAAGTCAACGCCGGTGACACTCTGTGCATCGTTGAAGCCATGAAAATGATGAACCAGATCGAAGCCGATAAGTCCGGCGTCGTGAAAGCGATTTTGGTCGAAAGCGGTCAGCCCGTTGAGTTTGACGAGCCGCTGGTCGTCATCGAATAACGAGGCCCACCATGCTGGATAAAATTGTAATTGCTAACCGTGGTGAAATTGCGCTGCGTATTCTGCGTGCCTGTAAAGAACTGGGCATTAAAACGGTTGCGGTGCACTCCACGGCGGACCGCGACCTGAAGCATGTGCTGCTGGCGGACGAAACCGTCTGCATTGGCCCACCGCCGTCAGTGAAAAGCTACCTGAATATCCCGGCGCTGATCTCTGCAGCCGAGATCACCGGCGCGGTGGCTATCCACCCGGGTTACGGCTTCCTCTCCGAAAATGCTGACTTCGCCGAGCAGGTTGAGCGCTCAGGCTTTATCTTTATCGGTCCGAAAGCGGACACCATCCGCCTGATGGGCGATAAAGTGTCGGCGATCACCGCGATGAAGAAAGCGGGCGTTCCTACGGTGCCAGGCTCAGACGGCCCACTGACCGAGGATATGGACAAGAACCGTGCCTTTGCGAAACGCATCGGCTACCCGGTGATTATCAAAGCCTCCGGCGGCGGCGGCGGTCGCGGCATGCGCGTGGTACGCAGCGACAAAGATCTGGAGCAGTCGATAAACATGACGAAAGCGGAAGCCAAAGCGGCTTTCAACAACGACATGGTTTATATGGAAAAGTACCTGGAAAACCCGCGCCATATCGAAATTCAGGTATTGGCAGACGGCCAGGGCAACGCCATTTATCTGGCCGAACGCGACTGCTCCATGCAGCGCCGTCACCAGAAAGTGGTGGAAGAAGCGCCAGCACCGGGCATCACTGAAGAGATGCGTCGCTACATCGGCGATCGCTGCTCAAAAGCCTGTATTGATATCGGCTATCGCGGCGCAGGCACCTTCGAGTTCCTGTATGAAAACGGCGAGTTCTACTTTATTGAAATGAATACCCGTATTCAGGTTGAGCATCCGGTTACCGAGATGATTACCGGCGTTGACCTGATCAAAGAGCAGCTGCGCATCGCTGCCGGTCAGCCGCTGTCGATCAAACAGGAAGAAGTCGTTATTCGTGGTCACGCGGTGGAATGCCGTATCAACGCCGAAGATGCGAATACCTTCCTGCCAAGCCCGGGCAAAATCACCCGCTTCCACGCGCCAGGGGGTTTTGGCGTGCGTTGGGAATCGCATATCTACGCCGGTTACAGCGTGCCGCCGTATTATGACTCGATGATTGGTAAACTGATTACCTTTGGCGAAAACCGTGATGTGGCGATTTCACGCATGAAAAATGCGCTGGCTGAGCTGATCATTGACGGCATCAAGACCAACGTCGAACTGCAGATGAAAATCATGTCGGACGAGAACTTCCAGCACGGTGGGACTAACATCCACTATCTGGAGAAAAAACTCGGTCTGCAAGAGAAGTAAATGCGCCAGATGCCCGCTTTAGCAGGCTGAAGTCGACAGTTGCAGGGGCCGATTAATCGGCCCCTTCTTATTGGGGAAGCGCATGGATAACCGTTTTTTACAGGCCCACCGTGAAGCGCGCTGGTCATTGGTGCTGGCGGTGGCTTATCTGGCCTGCTGGGCGCTGTCAGCCTGGCTATTGGATGACCAACAGGGGCTGACCGGTTTACCTCACTGGTTTGAAATGGCCTGCCTGCTGGTACCGCTGCTATTTATTTTTCTTTGCTGGTTAATGGTGCGCGTTATCTTCCGCAATATTCCTCTGGAGGATAAGGGTGAAGCTTGACATTATTCTGCCGCTGGCCGGCTACCTGCTGCTGGTCGCCGGCCTGTCAGTCTGGGCTATGCGCAAACGGCGCGAAGGGAATTTCCTCACTGAATACTTCCTCGGCAGCCGCTCAATGGGCGGCTTCGTGCTGGCGATGACCCTGACGACCACCTATATCAGCGCCAGTTCGTTTATCGGCGGCCCCGGTGCGGCTTATAAATACGGGCTGGGTTGGGTTTTGCTGTCGATGGTACAGGTGCCGGCGGTATGGCTTTCGCTGGGGGTACTCGGCAAGAAGTTCGCCATTCTGGCGCGGCGTTACAACGCCGTCACGCTCAACGATATGCTGTATGCCCGCTATCGCAGTACGCTGCTGGTGTGGCTGGCCAGCCTGAGTCTGCTGATCGCCTTTGTTGGCGCAATGACCGTGCAATTCGTTGGCGGCGCACGGCTGCTGGAAACGGCGGCCGGTATTCCCTACGACAGCGGACTGCTGATCTTTGGGAGCACCATCGCGCTGTATACCGCTTTTGGCGGTTTCCGCGCCAGCGTGCTCAACGACACCATGCAGGGGCTGGTGATGCTGGCTGGCACCGTCCTGCTGCTGGTTGCCGTGATACACGCGGCGGGCGGCTTGCATAACGCGGTGCACACCTTACAGCAGATCGATCCACAGCTGGTTTCCTCATCAGGCGTGGGCGATATTCTGACGCCGACCTTTCTTGCATCGTTTTCGGTTTTAGTCTGCTTTGGCGTGATTGGCCTGCCGCATACCGCGGTACGCTGCATCTCCTACAAAGACAGCAAGGCGGTCCATCTGGCCATCCTGCTTGGCACCGTGGTGGTGGTGGTGCTGATGTTGGGGATGCATCTGGCAGGCGCGCTAGGGCGAGCGGTGATCCCGGATTTGCAGATCCCTGATGCGGTGATCCCAACACTGATGATCGCCGTGCTGCCGCCGCTGGCAGCCGGGATCTTTCTGGCAGCACCGATGGCGGCAATCATGTCGACGATCAATGCCCAGCTGCTACAATCGTCAGCAACCATCGTTAAGGATCTCTATCTGCGGATTTACCCGCACCAGATAGATAATGAACCGCGGTTGAGACGACTCTCTTCGCTGGTCACCCTGGGGCTGGGCCTGCTGCTGCTGCTGGCGGCCTGGAACCCACCACAGATGATTATCTGGCTAAACCTGCTGGCCTTTGGCGGCCTGGAAGCGGTGTTCCTGTGGCCGCTGGTGCTTGGCCTGTACTGGGAGAAAGCCAATGCCGCTGGCGCGTTAAGCAGTATGGTTTGCGGCGCAGCCTGCTATACCTTGCTGGCCAGTCTGTCACTGCAACCCTGGGGATCCCACCCGATTGTGCCGGCGCTGCTGCTCAGCCTGCTGGCGTTTCTGATTGGCAACCGTTTTGGCCGTCCGGTGGCGGCCACAACGTCTGCCTCCACCCTGTTTGAATAAAGAGATGCGCTATGCCCTGGATACAGATGAAAATTAATACCCGCGGCGCTCAGGCTGAAGAGCTGGGCGACGCGCTGATTGAGAACGGTGCCGTGTCGGTCACCTTCCAGGACACCCACGATAACCCGGTCTTTGAACCGCTGCCGGGCGAGACGCGCCTGTGGGGCGATACCGACGTGATCGGCCTGTTTGACGCTGAAACGGAGATGAAAGACGTGATTGCCGGGCTGGAGCAGCACCCTCTGCTGGGCCACGGTTTCCACCACAAAATTGAGCAAATTGAAGATAAAGACTGGGAGCGCGAGTGGATGACAAACTTCCACCCGATGCGCTTCGGCCAGCGTCTGTGGATCTGCCCAAGCTGGCGCGACGTGCCAGACCCGGACGCGGTCAACGTCATGCTCGATCCGGGGTTGGCGTTTGGTACCGGAACCCACCCGACAACCGCCCTGTGCCTGACGTGGCTGGATGGCCTTGACCTGGCGGGTAAGACGATAATTGATTTTGGCTGTGGCTCCGGCATTCTGGCTATCGCCGCGCTGAAGCTGGGAGCCGCCGCGGCAATCGGTATTGATATCGATCCCCAGGCCATTCAGGCCAGCCGGGACAATGCTGAACGCAACGGGGTTGCGGACCGTCTCTCGCTTTATCTGCCGCATCAGCAGCCGGATAATCTGACTGCCGATGTGGTGGTCGCCAACATCCTGGCAGGACCGCTACGTGAGCTGGCGCCGTTGATTAGCGTACTGCCGAAACAGGGCGGGCATCTTGGCCTGTCCGGCGTGCTGTCCAGCCAGGCCCCTGCTGTCTGTGAAGCCTATGCCGGGCTCTTCACGCTTGATGCGCTAGCCGAGAAAGAAGAGTGGTGCCGCATCACCGGCGTGCGGCGTTAAACAAGATGCAGGCACAGGCGGAATACGCCGTGCCTGCATTGTCGTCACGTCACATGTTTCGTTTAAGGAGCAAATTGGCGTGATTTATATTGTTAACTTGCTCACAAGAAAAGAAAATTCCTTGTGGGCAATTTAATGATTTATTATTAACCCATTGTTATTTATAGATATATAATAAAATAACGCTACCACTTTGACATTCCCCTGACCTGTTCAGAGGTATTGTTCAAAGTTTGGCCTTTCATCTTCCTGAAAAAATGCGTAATATACGCCGCCTTGCGGGCAAACTGTGGTCACTTTTTTTTCATGCGCATAGGAAATTACCAGCTTCGTAATCGTTTGATTGCGGCACCAATGGCCGGGATCACTGACAGGCCATTCAGAACCCTCTGCTATGCGATGGGTGCTGGTATGACCGTCTCCGAGATGATGTCGTCAAACCCTGAAGTCTGGGCCAGCGATAAGTCCCGGTTACGTATGGTACACAGTGACGAACCGGGTGTTCGCACCGTGCAAATTGCCGGTTGTGACCCGCAAGAGATGGCAGAAGCCGCGCGCATTAATGCTGCATCAGGCGCGCAGGTGATCGACATCAACATGGGATGTCCGGCCAAAAAAGTGAATCGTAAGATGGCAGGTTCGGCGCTACTGCAACATCCCGAGCTGGTGAAGTCTATCCTCACCGCCGAGGTAAATGCCGTTGACGTGCCGGTCACCTTAAAGATTCGCACCGGCTGGGACAGCGACAACCGCAACTGCGTAGAGATTGCCCAATTGGCTGAACGCTGTGGTATTCAGGCCCTGACAATTCATGGACGCACACGCGCCTGTTTGTTCAACGGTGAAGCTGAATACGACAGCATTCGGACAGTTAAGCAGAACGTATCCATTCCGGTTATCGCGAATGGAGACATTACTGACCCGCATAAAGCCAGAGCGGTACTCGACTATACGGGGGCTGATGGCCTGATGATAGGACGGGCTGCTCAGGGAAGACCGTGGATCTTCCGGGAAATCCAGCATTATCTGGACACTGGGGAGCTGCTGGCACCGATGCCACTGGCTGAAGTCAAGCGCTTGCTCATCGGGCACTTACGGGAACTGCACGACTTTTATGGTCAGCGCAAGGGATACCGTATTGCCCGAAAGCACGTCTCCTGGTATCTGCAGGAGAACGCCCCAAACGACCAGTTTCGGCGCACATTCAACGCCATTGAGGATGCCAGCGAACAGCTGGAGGCGTTGGAGGCATACTTCGAAAATCTTGCGTAATTAGAAATAAAGAGCTGACAGAAATATGTTCGAACAACGCGTAAATTCTGACGTACTGACCGTATCAACCGTTAATTCACAGGATCAGGTGACCCAAAAGCCACTTCGTGATTCGGTCAAACAGGCACTGAAGAACTATTTTGCTCAACTGAATGGTCAGGATGTCAATGATCTGTATGAGCTGGTACTGGCTGAAGTTGAACAGCCTCTGTTAGACATGGTGATGCAATACACCCGTGGCAACCAGACCCGTGCCGCTCTGATGATGGGCATCAACCGCGGTACACTGCGTAAGAAACTGAAAAAATACGGCATGAACTGATAGTCTCTGACTATCATTCTGTTTTAAAAGCGCTTATCCCTTGGGGATAAGCGCTTTTTTATATTTTGCGTTCGAAAAAGGTTGCGCAATAAATAGTACTAAGATGAATAACTGTCATGGAATAGTTTGTTTTTAAATACAAAGGACTGGTCATGGATCCGCACTGCGATACTTGGGATTTAACCTGTTCTGCATCTTACAAACTATACTCGCCATCGCCTGGTCAATCGCTCAGCGGACGCTCCCTCCCTGGCTCTGTTTTGCAAATTAATTAATACACTCCAAATATACAAACGCCCACTACCCTAAATACCCTTGGACTTTGACTGGCGAGAATTAACACTGCCCAATCCTGTAAAACTGTGTCCAACTGGAGAGGTATTTTTTTAAGCCCCCATGTCACTGGTACTGACCACCCCTTTTGGAAAAATTCTAAAACATCATTTTCCGTTACCGTATTTAGTCGGCTCTTCTGGCAATGGAATGGTACTTAGTTACCGTATTGAATGTTATCTGAGACACCTATTTTGCCAGAATGACCCAACCCACGGCCGGGATCCCCCGGCCAATAAAATTACTCTCTTTTTGGGTCATAATTACCCTGAATTTATGAGGCGGATCACCACCAACTTTTGACGGTAATTCTCTACCCCAGGGAAATTTAGCGTTCCCAAAGATTTTTCGCGCACCGCGTGATGCACAGGATGTTCCGGGCGTAGCTCCGGCAAACTGACCTGTTGTTGATAAGATATTTAGCCCGGCAACAATCGCCATTATGGCTCCGAAATCATCAACACCAAGCTGATCTGCCGACTTCTGGCAGAAAATCATAAAAAGCTGAACCTATTTTAAAAAGCTTATTGGCAGCGGGACGCCGACAAGGTGGTGCAGGTCTATCGTGAATTTTGTCAAAACAGGAGTGAATACTACCCGGCCTCCTTCCCAACCTGTCCCGCTAAAGGATCCAGCAAGCCCACCGGCTCGGCTGGCGGTGATATGCGCCTGAACATTGAACCCGTTGCCTGGCCAAATATGCTGTGATTAACTTCTATTAATACGTTGATTTTGTAATGTATTTTTGTAAAACGTGTCAGCCTGTATCATGGTATTATGGCGTATTATATGGACTCGTGTCATTTCGGCTATTATGCTGTTTTAAAAGCGCTTATTCCTTCGGAATAGGCGCTTTTATTATCCTGTTCAGCGGCGAAAATCTGCCTGGTCAGTCAGCGTCAAACAGCCGGCATCATAAAACGCTGTTTTAGGAAAATACCTGTTAACCTGCTCCGCCAGAGTTGATATCTTATGTAAACTATCCCGTGATGGATATTTCTTCGCTGGGTCCTCACCTTTGCTACTACGCTGTGCGCATATCCCACGAGTGTAAAGTTTACGTCAATAGTAGAACGCGGCTAAACCATAGTCCTGAACGGGTGTCTGAGTCATTGTACCGCAACTGATCGGCTTCATGATGCGCTACAGGTTCTCTAACTCTTAACGTCTGAATGAGTATTTATGAAGCAGTCACAAAATTTCCACAGCGGCTTTCTGCGTCCGCGCTACTGGCTTACCTGGTTTGGCGTCGGCATTCTGTTCCTGCTGGTCCAGCTCCCCTACCCCCTGTTGCACAAGCTCGGTACCTGGATGGGGCGTACCTCAATGCGTTTTATGAAACGCCGCGTGTCCATCGCTCGCCGTAACCTGGAACTCTGTTTTCCGGAAATGGAAAAAGATCATCTGGAGCGGTGCATCATCGGTAATTTCGAATCGCTCGGCATGGGGTTGCTTGAAACCGGTATGGCTTGGTTCTGGTCCGATCGCCGCGTCAGGCGTTGGTTTAGCGTTAAAGGTCTGCACAACCTACAGGCCGCACAGGCGAATGGCCGGGGGGCGTTGATTATCGGCGTGCATTTTATGTCGCTTGAGCTGGGGGGTCGGACGATGGGCCTTTGCCAGCCCATGATGGCGATGTATCGCCCGCATAATAACAAGCTGATGGAATGGGTGCAGACTAAAGGGCGCATGCGTTCCAATAAGGCCATGATTAACCGGCGCGATCTGCGTGGCATGGTTCAGGCATTGAAGCAGGGTGAAGCCGTCTGGTTTGCCCCGGACCAGGATTATGGTCCAAAGGGGAGCGTGTTTGCTCCGCTGTTTGCCGTTCCCCAGGCTGCCACTACCAGCGGAACCTGGATGCTGGCACGGATGGCCAAACCCGCGCTGATTACCGTGGTATTGGTGCGCAAAGAAAACGGTAGCGGTTACGAGCTGGTGATCCAGCCAGAGCTGAAGGATTACCCGATTGAAGACGAGCAGCAGGCTGCAGAGTATATGAACCGGGTGATTGAGCGCGAAATTATGCGCGCGCCGGATCAGTACATGTGGCTGCATCGCCGCTTTAAAACTCGCCCGGCCGGTGCCAGCTCGTTATATTAACCCCCCTGCCCCTTCAGCGCCTGCGGGCGCTGAACCCGATGAAGCCCTCGATTTATCCTCATTCTTAGCGCCCTTTTATACTGTGCATCTATTAGCTGAAACGATTCGCACCGGTTAGGATCTTACCCCAATATTTTGCCCTTTTTTGGTGCAAGCCATCAGGGTAAACCCTGGGGCACCGCCGTTGAATGGCTTAATTTTCCAATAAACTCAGGGCAATGCAACTCTGGCATCCTCCTTGCAATGCTTTGCGTGGCTTCGGCTACAGACAGGCAAAGCGCATCAAAGCGTACGCCAAAAATCACAAGTGAATTCGCCACTCAGGACGCTTTATGAAAAAGATGATGCTCTCCACGCTGGTTACCGCCGCAGCGCTGTTCACCCTCGCCAACCAGGCACATGCCGGCACCACGCTGGATGCAATAAAGAAGAAAGGCTTTATCCAGTGCGGCATCAGTGACGGGCTGCCTGGTTTTTCTTATGCAGACGCCAACGGCAAATTCAGCGGTATCGATGTGGACGTGTGTCGTGCTGCGGCAGCGGCAGTGTTGGGGGATGCAGGGAAAGTGAAATATACCCCGCTAACGGCTAAAGAACGCTTCACTGCCTTACAGTCTGGCGAAGTGGACATCCTTTCACGTAATACTACCTGGACCTCTGCGCGTGATGGCGGTATGGGCTTTATTTTCGCTGGCGTAAACTACTATGACGGCATCGGTTTCCTGACTCATCAGAAGGCGGGGCTGAAAAGCGCGAAAGAGCTGGACGGAGCAACCGTCTGTATTCAGGCCGGTACCGATACCGAACTGAACGTAGCCGACTATTTCAAAGCCAATAAAATGCAATACACGCCGGTGACCTTCGACCGCTCCGACGAATCGGCTAAGGCGCTGGACAGCGGTCGCTGCGACACTCTGGCTTCCGATCAGTCCCAGCTGTATGCATTGCGTATCAAACTGGGCAAGCCTGACGACTTTATCGTGCTGCCGGAGGTGATTTCGAAAGAGCCACTGGGGCCGGTGGTGCGCCGTGATGATGATGACTGGTTTACCATTGTTAAATGGTCACTTTACGCCATGCTGAATGCCGAAGAGATGGGGATCACCTCGAAAAACGTCGACAGCATGTCGGCAAAACCGTCCAACCCGGATATGGCTCATCTGCTCGGCGCTGAAGGTGACTACGGTAAAGACCTGAAGCTGGGCAACAAATGGGCTTATAACATCATTAAGCAAGTGGGGAACTATCAGGAAGTCTTTGATCGCAATGTCGGAAAAGACAGTCAGCTGAAAATTGTCCGTGGCCAGAATGCGCTGTGGAACAATGGCGGTATTCAGTACGCGCCGCCAGTACGTTAACTCCTCCGATTAGCGGGCACCGGAGTTCCGGTGCCCAACTCTGAATTTCGTTACTGAGGTTTTATCATGTCTCCACGCCCAGCGGTAAAAAGGGATTTTTCCTTTAGTAATCCTGCGGTGCGCGCCTGGCTTTTCCAGATTATTGCTGTTGTCGCGGTGATTGTCGTTGCAGGATATCTGATCCACAACACCACCAATAATCTTGCCAGCCGTGGCATTACTTCCGGATTTAGCTTCCTTGAACGTAGCGCGGGTTTTGGCATTGTCCAGCATCTGATCGATTACTCGGAAGGGGATAGCTATGCGCGCGTCTTTCTGGTTGGGTTAACCAATACCCTGCTGGTCTCCGCGCTTTGTATCCTTTTCGCCTCATTGCTGGGTTTTTTCATTGGCCTTGCTCGCCTGTCTGGTAACTGGCTATTGCGTAAACTTTCCACTATTTATGTTGAGACGTTCCGTAATATCCCGCCGCTGTTGCAGATCTTTTTCTGGTACTTTGCAGTATTGCGCAACCTGCCGGGGCCGCGCCAGGCGCTGAACGCCTTTGATCTGGCCTTTGTCAGTAACCGTGGATTGTATATTCCGTGGCCTGAATATGCTGCGGGGACCGTACCGTTCCTTCTTGCCCTGCTGCTGGCGATGGCCATTTCTTCAGCCCTGTTCCGCTACAACAAACAGCGTCAGCTTAAAACCGGGCGGTTGCGCCGTACATGGCCTGCTGCGGTCGCCATGCTGGCCCTGTTTCCGTTGGCCACCATCATGCTGGCAGGCAGTCCGATGCACTGGGATATCCCACAGCTGCACGGCTTTAATTTTCGTGGCGGATTTGCCCTGATCCCGGAGCTGGCAGCTCTGACGCTGGCACTGTCTATCTACACCTCTACGTTTATTGCCGAGGTCATTCGTTCAGGAATTCAGTCGGTACCACTGGGTCAGCATGAAGCGGCATCCTCTCTGGGTCTGCCGCGTGCGGTAACCCTGCACCAGGTGATTATTCCGCAGGCGATGCGCGTCATCATTCCGCCGCTGACCAGCCAGTATCTGAATATCGTGAAGAACTCCTCGCTGGCAGCGGCAATCGGCTATCCCGATATGGTGTCGCTGTTTGCCGGTACGGTGCTTAACCAGACGGGACAGGCGATTGAAACCATCGCTATTACTATGGGGGTTTATCTCATCATCAGCCTGTCGATTTCGCTTTTAATGAATATTTATAACCGCAAAATCGCCCTGATTGAGCGCTAGAGACGAGATGATTATGACTGGTATCACTTATGAGACGCCAACAGCCACAACGCATGCGTTCTCACGTTCCGTCGCCTGGGCGAGAAAAAATCTTTTCTCAAGCGTCGGCAGTTCGTTGCTAACGCTGTTTTGCCTGTGGATCATGTGGGAAACGATCCCGCCCGCACTTAACTGGCTGATATTTAAGGCCAACTGGACAGGTGATACGCGCGCAGACTGCAGTAAAGAGGGAGCCTGTTGGGTATTTATTCATGCGCGCTTTGGTCAGCTGATGTATGGGCTTTATCCACATGAGCTGCGCTGGCGCATTAATCTGGCGCTGGTCATCGGCCTGCTGTCGGTCATTCCCATGTTCGTGAAAAGCCTGCCGCGTCGTGGCAGCTACATTGTTGGCTGGGCGGTGGTTTATCCACTGCTGGTATGGCTACTGATGTATGGCGGCTGGCTGGGGCTTGAGCGCGTGGAAACCCGCCAGTGGGGAGGTCTGACGTTAACGCTAATCATTGCTGCGGTCGGTATCGCCGGAGCACTGCCCACCGGCATCCTGTTGGCATTGGGCCGGCGCTCGCAAATGCCGGTTGTGCGTACCCTGTGCATATTGTTCATTGAGTTTTGGCGCGGGGTTCCACTGATCACCGTCCTGT
Organism: Erwinia amylovora; assembly: GCF_017161565.1. NCBI lineage: Bacteria > Pseudomonadati > Pseudomonadota > Gammaproteobacteria > Enterobacterales > Erwiniaceae > Erwinia > Erwinia amylovora. Next base: position 321,705 of record NZ_CP066796.1, on the reverse strand, counting down.
TTATGTCCTCGGTGATGTTACCGCTGTTTATGGCGGAAGGCAGCTCTATCGATAAACTGATACGCGCGTTGGTCGGTGTGATCCTGTTCCAGTCGGCCTATGTCGCTGAGGTAGTGCGTGGCGGCCTGCAGGCGCTGCCGAAGGGCCAGTATGAAGCCGCCGAGTCGCTGGCGTTAGGCTACTGGAAAACGCAGGGATTGGTGATCCTTCCTCAGGCGTTAAAGCTGGTCATACCGGGGCTGGTGAACACCATTATTGCGCTGTTTAAAGATACCAGCCTGGTGATTATCATCGGCCTTTTCGATCTGTTCAGCAGCGTGCAGCAGGCCACGGTCGACCCCGCCTGGCTGGGGATGTCCACCGAAGGCTACGTGTTTGCTGCCCTTATCTATTGGATTTTCTGTTTCAGTATGTCGCGCTATAGCCAGCATCTGGAAAAGCGCTTTCACACCGGGCGTACACCGCACTAAGGTTGAATAATATGACGAAAATGATGAGCCAGACTGACAACGCGATGATGATAACGCTTGAGAACGTGAATAAATGGTACGGACAGTTTCATGTGCTGAAGAATATTAATCTGCAGGTCAAACCCCGCGAACGTATCGTACTCTGCGGGCCTTCCGGGTCCGGAAAATCGACGACAATACGCTGTATTAACCATCTGGAGGAGCATCAACAGGGGCGAATTGTGGTGGACGGAACCTTACTGAATGACGATCTGCGCAATATTGAACGCGTGCGAACAGAAGTCGGAATGGTATTTCAGCACTTTAATCTGTTCCCGCATCTGAGCGTATTACAGAACTGTACGCTTGCGCCTGTCTGGGTACGCAAAACGCCAAAAAAGGAAGCTGAAGAGTTGGCCATGCACTATCTGGAACGTGTGCGTATTGCCGAGCATGCGCATAAATTTCCGGGGCAGCTTTCGGGTGGCCAGCAGCAGCGCGTGGCGATAGCCCGTTCGCTGTGTATGAAGCCCAAAATCATGCTGTTTGATGAACCGACTTCCGCACTGGACCCGGAGATGGTGAAAGAAGTGCTGGATACCATGATCGGCCTGGCTGAAGACGGGATGACTATGCTGTGCGTTACCCATGAAATGGGCTTTGCTCGTACCGTTGCTGACCGGGTGATCTTTATGGATCGCGGTGAAATCGTTGAACAGGCTCCACCACAGAAGTTTTTTGCTAACCCTGAGTCTGAACGTACCCGTACTTTTCTGTCACAGGTTATTCACTGATTAGCCCGCTTTCACAACATACAAACTCTCGTCCAATAGTGGGCGAGAGTTTTATTTGTTGCCTGTCGTTTACTTCTCTAACAACAGCACAGCCACGAGCTTCAGAACGCAAAAAGGCCATCCCGCAGGATGGCCTTTTGCTTTATTTGATGCCTGGCAGTTCCCTACTCTCGCATGGGGAGACCCCACACTACCATCGGCGCTACGGCGTTTCACTTCTGAGTTCGGCATGGGGTCAGGTGGGACCACCGCGCTACAGCCGCCAGGCAAATTCTTTATTTACCGAACTCGTGCTGTTTTACTGGTGCTGATACCCAGAGTCGAACTGGGGACCTCACCCTTACCAAGGGTGCGCTCTACCAACTGAGCCATATCAGCACACTTTATTTTCAAGGACGAGAAAACCTTCGACCTTATTGATTTGATGCCTGGCAGTTCCCTACTCTCGCATGGGGAGACCCCACACTACCATCGGCGCTACGGCGTTTCACTTCTGAGTTCGGCATGGGGTCAGGTGGGACCACCGCGCTACAGCCGCCAGGCAAATTCTTTGTGCTCTGTCCTGTGTCTTTTGTGCTGATGCTGCGTTGGCCGCCCTGGCAACACATCAGTCACATACTGATGTATGCTTCTTCGTGCCGTCTCGGTTGCCGCCTTGCCTCAGCGCAAAATCCTTCGGACTTGATTCCGGTGAACAAGCTGAAAATCTCTTTTCGTCTCTCAATACAACCCAGAACGCTTCTGGCGTTGTAAGGTTAAGCCTCACGGGTCATTAGTACCGGTTAGCTCAACGCATCGCTGCGCTTACACACCCGGCCTATCAACGTCGTCGTCTTCAACGTCCCTTCAGGACTCTCAAGGAGTCAGGGAAGATTCATCTCGAGGCAAGTTTCGCGCTTAGATGCTTTCAGCGCTTATCTTTTCCGCACTTAGCTACCGGGCAATGCCATTGGCATGACAACCCGAACACCAGCGGTGCGTTCACTCCGGTCCTCTCGTACTAGGAGCAACCCCTCTCAATCTTCCAGCGCCCACGGCAGATAGGGACCGAACTGTCTCACGACGTTCTAAACCCAGCTCGCGTACCACTTTAAACGGCGAACAGCCGTACCCTTGGGACCTACTTCAGCCCCAGGATGTGATGAGCCGACATCGAGGTGCCAAACACCGCCGTCGATATGAACTCTTGGGCGGTATCAGCCTGTTATCCCCGGAGTACCTTTTATCCGTTGAGCGATGGCCCTTCCATTCAGAACCACCGGATCACTATGACCTGCTTTCGCACCTGCTCGAGCCGTCACTCTCGCAGTCAAGCCAGCTTATGCCATTGCACTAACCTCACGATGTCCGACCGTGATTAGCTGACCTTCGTGCTCCTCCGTTACTCTTTGGGAGGAGACCGCCCCAGTCAAACTACCCACCAGACACTGTCCCCACGCCGGGTAACGGCGCCAGGTTAGAACATCAAACGTTAAAGGGTGGTATTTCAAGGTTGGCTCCACGCAGACTGGCGTCCACGCTTCGAAGCCTCCCACCTATCCTACACATCAAGGCTCAATGTTCAGTGTCAAGCTGTAGTAAAGGTTCACGGGGTCTTTCCGTCTTGCCGCGGGTACACTGCATCTTCACAGCGAGTTCAATTTCACTGAGTCTCGGGTGGAGACAGCCTGGCCATCATTACGCCATTCGTGCAGGTCGGAACTTACCCGACAAGGAATTTCGCTACCTTAGGACCGTTATAGTTACGGCCGCCGTTTACCGGGGCTTCGATCAAGAGCTTCTCCTTGCGGATAACCCCATCAATTAACCTTCCGGCACCGGGCAGGCGTCACACCGTATACGTCCACTTTCGTGTTTGCACAGTGCTGTGTTTTTAATAAACAGTTGCAGCCAGCTGGTATCTTCGACTGGCTTCAGCTCCACGAGCAAGTCGCTTCACCTACGCGCCAGCGTGCCTTCTCCCGAAGTTACGGCACCATTTTGCCTAGTTCCTTCACCCGAGTTCTCTCAAGCGCCTTGGTATTCTCTACCTGACCACCTGTGTCGGTTTGGGGTACGATTGGATGTTACCTGATGCTTAGAGGCTTTTCCTGGAAGCAGGGCATTTGTTACTTCAGCACCGTGGTGCCTCGTCATCACGCCTCAGCCTTAAAGAGTTCCGGATTTGCCTGGAACTCAAGCCTGCACGCTTAAACCGGGACAACCGTCGCCCGGCTAACATAGCCTTCTCCGTCCCCCCTTCGCAGTAACACCCAGTACGGGAATATTAACCCGTTTCCCATCGACTACGCCTTTCGGCCTCGCCTTAGGGGTCGACTCACCCTGCCCCGATTAACGTTGGACAGGAACCCTTGGTCTTCCGGCGAGCGGGCTTTTCACCCGCTTTATCGTTACTTATGTCAGCATTCGCACTTCTGATACCTCCAGCATGCCTCACAGCACACCTTCGACGGCTTACAGAACGCTCCCCTACCCAACGGACGTATCCCGAAGCCGACTCGACTTTGATGGGCGCATTGACGTCGCTGCGCTCCGTCAATCGTTATCCACTTCAGTGAATCTGCTTGGGTGATACGTCCGCTGCCGCAGCTTCGGTGCATGGTTTAGCCCCGTTACATCTTCCGCGCAGGCCGACTCGACCAGTGAGCTATTACGCTTTCTTTAAATGATGGCTGCTTCTAAGCCAACATCCTGGCTGTCTGTGCCTTCCCACATCGTTTCCCACTTAACCATGACTTTGGGACCTTAGCTGGCGGTCTGGGTTGTTTCCCTCTTCACGACGGACGTTAGCACCCGCCGTGTGTCTCCCGTGATAACATTCTCCGGTATTCGCAGTTTGCATCGGGTTGGTAAGCCGGGATGGCCCCCTAGCCGAAACAGTGCTCTACCCCCGGAGATGAATTCACGAGGCGCTACCTAAATAGCTTTCGGGGAGAACCAGCTATCTCCCGGTTTGATTGGCCTTTCACCCCCAGCCACAGGTCATCCGCTAATTTTTCAACATTAGTCGGTTCGGTCCTCCAGTTAGTGTTACCCAACCTTCAACCTGCCCATGGCTAGATCACCGGGTTTCGGGTCTATACCCTGCAACTTAACGCCCAGTTAAGACTCGGTTTCCCTGCGGCTCCCCTATACGGTTAACCTTGCTACAGAATATAAGTCGCTGACCCATTATACAAAAGGTACGCAGTCACACCACGAAGGTGCTCCCACTGCTTGTACGTACACGGTTTCAGGTTCTGTTTCACTCCCCTCGCCGGGGTTCTTTTCGCCTTTCCCTCACGGTACTGGTTCACTATCGGTCAGTCAGGAGTATTTAGCCTTGGAGGATGGTCCCCCCATATTCAGACAGGATGTCACGTGTCCCGCCCTACTCATCGAACTCACAGCAAGTGCCTTTTTGTGTACGGGGCTGTCACCCTTTACTGCGCGACTTTCCAGACGCTTCCACTAAGGCACAAACTGATTCAGGTTCTGGGCTGTTCCCCGTTCGCTCGCCGCTACTGGGGGAATCTCGGTTGATTTCTTTTCCTCGGGGTACTTAGATGTTTCAGTTCCCCCGGTTCGCCTCATGCCACTATGTATTCATGACATGATAGTGCAACGGATTGCACTGGGTTTCCCCATTCGGGTATCGTCGGTTGTTGCGGTTCATATCACCTTACCGACGCTTATCGCAGATTAGCACGCCCTTCATCGCCTCTGACTGCCTGGGCATCCACCGTGTACGCTTAGTCGCTTAACCTCACAACCCACAAGCGTCCCTCTCCGGTTCACGTAATGGCTGCGCGTCGTGACGGCGGCGTTATGCAGTGCTCGCAATGCTCATGGACTCAAGTCCACTCCGCGTTGCTGCGCGCTGACGCCTTGCCTTCACTTAGCTCGCTCATTACTCAACCTGAGTAAGAGACCCTTTCGGGTGCAAGTATTTGAGAGACTCGAACATATCGTGGCTTCATTCTGATTACGGAGAATGAACACGACATGTCGTTTCAATTTTCAGCTTGTTCCGGATTGTTAAAGAGCAAATATCTCAAACGTGACTCGCTTTCGCGGAATCAGTTTTGAGATACGGGTGATAACCTCTTTCACTTCGTTACCGGTATGGCGTCCCCAAGGGGATTCGAACCCCTGTTACAGCCGTGAAAGGGCAGTGTCCTGGGCCTCTAGACGATGGGGACTCTGGTGTGACTTTGCTCGTTACTTTTTATCAGACAATCTGTGTGGACACTGCGCCGGAAGGTATCTTCAGGTAAGGAGGTGATCCAACCGCAGGTTCCCCTACGGTTACCTTGTTACGACTTCACCCCAGTCATGAATCACAAAGTGGTAAGCGCCCTCCCGAAGGTTAAGCTACCTACTTCTTTTGCAACCCACTCCCATGGTGTGACGGGCGGTGTGTACAAGGCCCGGGAACGTATTCACCGTAGCATTCTGATCTACGATTACTAGCGATTCCGACTTCACGGAGTCGAGTTGCAGACTCCGATCCGGACTACGACGCACTTTATGAGGTCCGCTTGCTCTCGCGAGGTCGCTTCTCTTTGTATGCGCCATTGTAGCACGTGTGTAGCCCTGGCCGTAAGGGCCATGATGACTTGACGTCATCCCCACCTTCCTCCGGTTTATCACCGGCAGTCTCCTTTGAGTTCCCGACCGAATCGCTGGCAACAAAGGATAAGGGTTGCGCTCGTTGCGGGACTTAACCCAACATTTCACAACACGAGCTGACGACAGCCATGCAGCACCTGTCTCACGGTTCCCGAAGGCACTTCCGCATCTCTGCAGAATTCCGTGGATGTCAAGGCCAGGTAAGGTTCTTCGCGTTGCATCGAATTAAACCACATGCTCCACCGCTTGTGCGGGCCCCCGTCAATTCATTTGAGTTTTAACCTTGCGGCCGTACTCCCCAGGCGGTCGACTTAACGCGTTAGCTCCGGAAGCCACTCCTCAAGGGAACAGCCTCCAAGTCGACATCGTTTACGGCGTGGACTACCAGGGTATCTAATCCTGTTTGCTCCCCACGCTTTCGCACCTGAGCGTCAGTCTTCGTCCAGGGGGCCGCCTTCGCCACCGGTATTCCTCCAGATCTCTACGCATTTCACCGCTACACCTGGAATTCTACCCCCCTCTACGAGACTCTAGCCTGCCAGTTTCGAATGCAGTTCCCAGGTTAAGCCCGGGGATTTCACATCCGACTTGACAGACCGCCTGCGTGCGCTTTACGCCCAGTAATTCCGATTAACGCTTGCACCCTCCGTATTACCGCGGCTGCTGGCACGGAGTTAGCCGGTGCTTCTTCTGCGGGTAACGTCAATGGAAAAGGTTATTAACCTCTTCCCCTTCCTCCCCGCTGAAAGTACTTTACAACCCGAAGGCCTTCTTCATACACGCGGCATGGCTGCATCAGGCTTGCGCCCATTGTGCAATATTCCCCACTGCTGCCTCCCGTAGGAGTCTGGACCGTGTCTCAGTTCCAGTGTGGCTGGTCATCCTCTCAGACCAGCTAGGGATCGTCGCCTAGGTGAGCCGTTACCCCACCTACCAGCTAATCCCATCTGGGCACATCCGATGGTGTGAGGCCCGAAGGTCCCCCACTTTGGTCCGTAGACGTTATGCGGTATTAGCTACCGTTTCCAGTAGTTATCCCCCTCCATCGGGCAGTTTCCCAGACATTACTCACCCGTCCGCCACTCGTCACCCAAGAGCAAGCTCTCTGTGCTACCGTTCGACTTGCATGTGTTAGGCCTGCCGCCAGCGTTCAATCTGAGCCATGATCAAACTCTTCAATTAAAAGTTCGATTTGCTGAAACCAGTCCAGCGATGCTCAATCGTAAAACGTCATAATGAATTTCATTATGTGTTCACTCTTAAGACTTGATATTTTTTTTGACGCCCGGAGGCGTCTGATATCAATCCTGCGAGTGCCCACACAGATTGTCTGATAAATTGTTAAAGAGCGGTGCGTACAGTGCCTTGGCATCCTGTCGCGAGGTGGCGTATATTACGCTTTCCTCCTCCGGAGTCAACCTCTTTTACAGAAGTTTTTCCCGGCGGTTCAGAACTTTCTGAACCTCTCAACACGCCGGCCGGTAAGCCGTTGTTCCGTGTCAGTGGAGGCGCATTATAGGGATCCGAATTTATTGCACAAGCCTTTTTTCGATCTTTATTTCCAACTGCTGGGTTTTCACGCTTTTTGCTGGGATCTCAGACGATACGCGCAATTTTAGCGCGCATTTCACCTGATAAATTGATCCTTGATTGCTTCCGGCGCTACGCTACAAGGATCGTCTATTACTGAGAGGTAGCTATGAGCCACAATATTCGTGCATATAAAGGAGTTCGTCCGCAGCTGGGTAACCGGGTGATGATTGATCCCACCAGCGTGGTGATTGGCAATGTCGCGCTGGCCGATGACGTCGGCATCTGGCCCCTGGTGGTGATCCGCGGCGACGTTAACCGGGTCACTATTGGTAAACGCACCAACATTCAGGATAGTAGCGTGCTGCATCTTACCCATAAATCTGCTGACAACCCTGAAGGTCACCCGCTGGTGATTGGCGACGATGTTACCGTAGGCCATCAAGCGATGTTGCACGGCTGCACGATCGGTAACAGGGTACTGATTGGGATGGGTTCGATTCTGCTTGATGGCGTAACAGTAGAAGATGATGTGATGATTGGTGCCGGTAGCCTGGTCTCACCGGGTAAGCGCCTGGAGCGTGGCTATCTCTATTTAGGCCGTCCGGCCAGGAAAGTACGTGCGCTGACGGAGGCAGAATTAAGCGGGCTGGTCTGTTCTGCCAATAACTATGTCCGCTGGAAAGATGACTACATCTCTGAGGAAAGCCAGACCCAGCCCTGAGCATCTTCCTGCTGATGCTGAATAGCTCGTTCCGCAAGCTCTTCCAACTCCCAGCGATTAAGGCGAAAACAGGTCAGAGCATCCCCTTCTGCATGAAAGCGGTGAAGCAATTCTTCGCCGTCTATCGCACAGGTCAACGGGAAACCGCTAACCTGTGCGCTAAAGCACACAGCCTGTCTCGCCTCATCCCACCATTCGCGCTCCGGGAAGTGTATGGCCTGATTCACGCACGCATCTCAGCTTTCAGTACATTAATGGCCGCCGTAATGTCCGGCATTACCCCGTGCCATAGCATAAACGAGTGTGCAGCCTGCCCCACCAGCATCCCCAGTCCATCGGCCATTTGAGAAGCTCCCTGCAGGCGGCACCATTGCAGGAACGGCGTGTCGCCGATCTGATAGAACATGTCATAGCAGCGGGTATGCTCGCTGACCAGGCAGCCTGGAAGATCGGGTATTGCTCCCTTTACTCCGCTAGAAGTGGCATTGATCACCAGATCAAACTGCCCCTCTGCCAGCTGCTGTTGCGACATTGAACGAATGCGCCCGCTGTGCTGGAAGAGCTGTACCAGTTCTTCTGCTTTTGCATGGGTGCGGTTGGTGACAGTCATTGAGCAGCCAAAGGATAGCAATGGAAGGATCACACCTCGTGCTGCACCACCAGCCCCTATCAACAGGATCCGATCGTCAGGTTTGATCAGATCCAGGCGTTCAAGATCGCTTAACAGACCGATGCCGTCGGTGTTATCGCCTGATAACCGTCCATCATCCAGCTTCTTCAGCGTGTTGACCGCACCGGACAGTGCCGCACGTTCGGTCAGTTCGCTGGCAAGCTCATAAGCCTGCTGTTTAAACGGCAAAGTGACATTGGCTCCCCGACCACCCCGGACAAAAAACGCACGCACCGCCTGCTCAAATCCATCAAGAGGTGCGCACAAACGTTCATAAGGATGCGCAATTCCGGTTTGCTCAGCAAACAGCTGATGAATACGCGGTGATTTACTGTGATTGATCGGATTACCGATGACGACGAAAGACGACATAGTTTTCTCTGTTATCCCTGACGAATTAATTCACCGCTTAACACATCGCGGATTTCCGATGGATTGAGGCGACCACCGGTTTCGCCCTTTAATACCGGGAAATCGCGGCCAAACTGCGCCAACACTTCAGCCGCGTGACGGCAGGGCGGTAGCCCGGACAAATTAGCGCTGGTTGAAACTAACGGCTTACCAAAAGCATTGCACAAAGCGATGACATCAGGATGGTCGCTAACCCGTACCGCCAGGGTAGTAAATCGCCCGGTTAACCAGCCCGGCGTGGTACTGCGCGCCGGCAATACCCATGTTACCGGGCCAGGCCAACGAGAGAACATGCGCGCCTTCTGTTCAGCTGAAAGCTGTTCGTCGGCAATCCAGGGCATCAGCTGCTGATAGTCAGCGGCGATCAGGATCAGCCCTTTCTCGACGGGGCGCTGCTTTAATGCCAGCAGCCGCATCACCGCTTCTTCGCTATCAGGATCGCAGCCTAAGCCAAACACCGCTTCGGTCGGATAAGCAATAACTTTCGACTGAGCCAACTGTTCAACACATTGCGCCAACGAATCAACCTCAGGGTTCATCTTCACTACGGTTTCCTGCTGTTACGGGTTTGCCACAGGCTTTACTGGCGCAGAATCGATTTGTTCCTCTGGCCGTTTTTTTCTCGATAAGCAGCGGAAACTGGCAAAACTCGCAGACACCTTCCGCCGGCGTGTCATTCACCGCAAACTGACAATCGGGATAACGGTCGCAGGCATGAAACGTTTTACCGTAGCGCGATCGGCGCTGAATCAGTCTACCGCTCTGGCATTGCGGACAGGCAAGCGAGGTTTCATCTGGCTTATCAATAGCTTCGGTGTGTTCACATTCAGGGTAGTGACCACAGGCGACAAACATGCCATAGCGCCCCTGACGTAACACAAGCTCACCGCCACATTGCGGGCAGAGCTGCCCATCAAGCACTTTAACGATATGCCCGTCAGCCTGAGCTTTAAGCGGTCGAATAAAGTTGCATGCGGGGTACTGAGAGCAACCGAGAAAAGCGCCCTGTTTCCCGGAGCGGATAACCAGTTCTGCCCCGCACTGGGGGCAGGGTTCATTTTTTCGCGCAGCGAAAAGCGCATTTTTATTCATCACATTGTTTACACGAAGGCAATCTTCAGTGCAGCATTCCTTCATTAGCTTCAAAAAGTAGTTCTTCCATTTGCTGATAGGCGTTTTCACATCCCGGGATGTTGAACAACACCATCAGCACCACCCATTTGAGATCGTCCAGATCAAACTCCACGGTATCAAGCGCCATGATACGTTCGATAACCATTTCACGCGTTTCCAGATTCAGCACCTGAATTTGCTCCAGGAACAGAATAAAGCCACGGCAGTTGGCATCCAAACGCTGACTCTCTTCCCCGGTGTAGATACGCACAGACAGCGGATCGGTTGTCAGCAGAACCGGAGCAACCAGCCCATCCTGGTAATCTGCTAACTTCTCTAACCAGTTCAACGCATTATAAATATCTTCACGATGAAAACCTGCATCGGTTAAATCATCAGTTAACTTATCCTGATCCACACGCATTTCTGCTTCATTGTGGATATACGTTTCAAATAAGTACATGAGTACGTCGAACATGGCTTGCCCTCCTCAATCGGACATAGCCGCCGGGTACAGCTGCGATCCACCCTGCTAACTCCAACTCAAGCAGCTTCGCTACGATGGCTGGCACAGGTTGGCCGGCACGTTCAGCGACAACGTCAACAGGTGTAACCTCATCTCCTACGTTAGCCAACACATCGGGAAATGGCAATGGAGGATTGTTGCCCGCGCCTGAATTGTTTGTGAGCGGCGTTATAACGGGTAGCCACGAGAAGCCACTGTGCATCTCTTCCAGAATATTATTAGGGTGCGCAACCAATAATGCCCCTTGTTGGATCAACCAGTGGGTTCCTTCACTGCCCGGGTTACCCAGCGCCCCGGGTAGCGCATACAGGTTACGGTTCTGTTCCAACGCCAGCTTTGCAGTCACCAGTGAACCACTGCGTAGCGTCGCTTCTACCACCAGTACCCCGCGACTCAGGCCGCTGATAATTCTGTTGCGCCGGGGAAAATGCGCGGGCAGAGGTTTCACCGATAGCGGAAACTCAGAGACCAGCGTTCCGCCGCTATTAACAATTTGCTGTGCCAGCAGCTGATGCTGTCGCGGGTAGATCGCTTCCAGTCCACTTCCCAGTACCGCGAGGGTTTTTCCCTGTACTTCCAGCACCGCACGGTGGGCGATACCGTCAATACCTAATGCCAGCCCGCTGGTGATAGTTAAACCACTTAATGCCAGCGCCTGACTGAACCAGCTTCCCCACTCGCGGCCATAGTGCGAGCAGTGGCGGCTACCCACTATCGCCAGCTGCGGTGATGCCAGTAAAGTCGGATCGCCCGCAACAAACAGCATCAGCGGAAAGTTACCGATCGCTTTAAGCTGCTCAGGGTAACAGGGGTCGCGTGGCGTCAAAAAATGATGCAGGGGGGATTCCAGCCAGCGAAAACTTTGCACGATGACATCGGCATCGTAGTCAAGGAATGCCCGTTGTTGCCTAGCCGACAGCCCCAATGTTGCAAGCTGGCGGGCAGCAGGGGTAGTGAAATCCAGTAGCTTGCTCATCATCTCCAGCCGCTGCGAACTGGATAAGCCGGGCACCGCTGAAAGCCTTAACGCACACTCGACCTGCGACATGATCTTCTCCCTGATTTGTCCCTTCTCCCTGAAGGTTAGCGTCTTGAATGCTGTCAATCGCCGCACGAAATGTCTACAATAAGAGAAATAAACCTTTCAACCCTTGAATACAGATCTGGAAATTTATGTCCGTTTTACAAGTATTACATTTTCCTGACGAGCGCCTGCGCATCGTTGCGAAACCCGTTAAAGAAGTGAATGCGAATATTCAGCGTATCGTCGATGATATGTTCGAAACCATGTACGCCGAAGAAGGCATTGGGCTGGCCGCCACCCAAGTCGATATCCATCAGCGCATCATCGTTATCGACGTCTCCGAGAGTCGCGATGAACGGCTGGTGTTAATCAACCCGGAGCTGCTGGAACAGAGCGGTGAAACAGGTATTGAAGAAGGCTGTTTGTCTATCCCTGAACAGCGTGCGCTGGTGCCTCGCGCCGAGAAAGTCAAAATCCGCGCGCTGGATCGTGACGGCAACAGTTTCGAGCTGGAAGCTGATGGTCTGCTGGCCATTTGTATTCAGCACGAGCTGGACCATCTGGTCGGCAAGCTGTTCATTGATTACCTGTCGCCGATGAAACGTCAGCGTATCCGTCAGAAGCTGGAAAAACTGCATCGCCAGAACACACGCGACTGAGTGCGTCGACTGAAGGGTAAAATGTGTCCGATTCATTAAATATCATTTTTGCCGGCACGCCTGACTTTGCAGCGCGTCATCTTGACGCGCTGTTGTCTTCCGGGCATCGGGTGGTTGGCGTTTTTACTCAACCTGACCGTCCTGCTGGCCGGGGTAACAAGCTCACCGCAAGTCCGGTAAAACAGCTGGCCGAGCAGCATCATATACCCGTCTTTCAACCTTCATCGCTGCGCCCTGAAGAAAATCAGCAGCGGGTTGCCGCTCTGAACGCCGACGTCATGGTGGTGGTGGCCTACGGGCTTATCCTGCCAAAAGCCGTGCTGGATATGCCGCGCCTCGGCTGCATAAACGTGCACGGCTCCCTGCTGCCCCGTTGGCGCGGTGCTGCACCAATCCAGCGCTCGCTGTGGGCGGGTGACGCCGAGACCGGGGTCACCATCATGCAGATGGATATCGGGCTGGATACCGGGGATATGCTGCATAAGCTGGCCTGCCCGATCGACGCTACTGATACCAGCGCCACGCTGTACGATAAATTAGCCGACCTCGGCCCGGCAGGTTTGATATCCACGCTGGCACAGCTGGCAGACGGTAGCGCTCAACCGCAAGTGCAGGATGAAGCGAAGGTCAGCTACGCGGACAAGCTCAGTAAAGAAGAGTCCCGCCTCGACTGGTCGCTTTCTGCCGCTCAGTTGGAACGTTGTATTCGTGCCTTTAATCCCTGGCCTGTGAGCTACTTTGTTATCGACGAGCAGCCGGTGAAGGTGTGGAAAGCTTCCGTTCTGCCTGCTGTCAGCGGCCGTCAGCCGGGCGAGGTCCTGCAAGCCGATAAGCAGGGTATTCAGGTAGTTACTGCCGATGGCGTGTTGAATATTGAAGAGTTACAGCCTGCAGGTAAAAAGGCGATGAAGGCTCAGGATCTGCTTAACTCGCGCCGTGAATGGTTTACCCCTGGCAATATAATTGCCTGATACGTTGCCCGGCCTTGATGCCGGGTCATCGTCAGAATTGTGAATCCTCAATGAAAAAAATGACTAATCTACGCTGCATCGCCGCCCGGACTATTGAACAGGTTGTCGAACAAGGGCAGTCGCTCAGTAACGTGCTGCCTGCCGCGCAAAAATGCGTTGACGACAAAGATGCTGCCCTGGTGCAGGAACTTTGCTATGGCGTATTGCGTACCTTGCCGCAGCTGGAGTGGGTTATCAGCAAGCTGATGTCGCGCCCGATGACCGGCAAACAGCGTGCGATCCACTTCCTGATCATGGTCGGGCTCTATCAGCTGATGTTCACGCGCATTCCGCCCCATGCGGCACTGGCCGAAACGGTGGAAGGTGCCGTAGCGCTGAAACGCCCGCAGCTGAAAGGGCTGATCAACGGCGTACTGCGCCAGTTCCAGCGCCAGCAGGACCAACTGATGCAGCAAATGAACGACGGTGACCAGCAGTATCTGCATCCGAAATGGTTGCTGGAACGCCTGAAGCGTGCCTGGCCGGAGCAGTGGCAGCAAATTGTGGCAGCGAATAATCAGCGCCCGCCGATGTGGCTGCGCGTCAACCGCCAGTACCACAGCCGGGATGCCTGGCTGGCGTTGCTGGAGGAGAGCGGTAAACAGGCTTTTTCCCATCCTCTGCACTGCGATGCGTTGCGGCTGGAGTCACCGTGCACCGTGCACCAGCTTCCAGGTTTCGACCAGGGCTGGGTGACCGTACAGGATGCTTCAGCCCAGGGATGCGTGGCGCTGCTCGCCCCACAAAACGGTGAGCAAATCCTTGATCTTTGTGCAGCCCCCGGGGGGAAAACCACGCATATTCTGGAAGCGGCACCTCAGGCAAACGTATTGGCAGTGGATGTTGACGCCCAACGCCTGACTAGAATTACTGAGAATTTACAACGCCTTAATATGCAGGCAGAGGTTAAGCTCGGCGATGGCCGTACGCCAGCGGCATGGTGTGGAGACACGCTATTCGATCGTATCCTGCTGGATGCTCCCTGTTCAGCAACCGGGGTGATCCGCCGTCATCCGGATATAAAATGGCTGCGCCGCGACCGCGATATCGCGGAGCTGGCAGCGCTGCAACAGCAAATACTGGATGCGGTGTGGCCACATCTGAAATCCGGAGGCACGATGCTTTATGCGACCTGCTCGGTGCTGCCCGAAGAGAACCATCTGCAGATAAGTCAGTTTTTGCAGCGCCATGCCAATGCCGCTTTGGTCGCGACTGGCGATCTGACTCAACCCGGGATTCAGGTCTTGCCACAAGTGGATGGCGGTGACGGTTTCTACTACGCGAAACTGGTAAAACAGTGACAGAGGTGGTACCGCTACACGGCCCCACCATCGGACGCAACCAACAGATTGAAGCACAATGAAAATTATCATTCTTGGTGCAGGACAGGTCGGCGGTACCCTCGCTGAAAACCTGGTCGGAGAAAACAACGATATCACCCTGGTCGATACCGATGCTCTGCGCCTGCGTCAGTTGCAGGACAAGTTCGATCTGCGCGTGGTTCAGGGGCACGGTTCTCACCCTCGGGTGCTGCGCGAAGCGGGTGCCGAAGATGCGGACATGCTGGTGGCAGTCACTAACTCTGACGAAACCAATATGGTGGCTTGCCAGGTTGCCTATTCGCTGTTTAACACGCCAAACCGCATTGCCCGCATCCGTGCGCCGGACTACATACGTGATGCCGATAAGCTATTTATTCCTGAAGCCGTGCCCATTGACCACCTTATCTCACCCGAACAGCTGGTCATTGACAGCATCTACCGCCTGATTGAATACCCGGGAGCACTGCAGGTGGTTAACTTCGCCGAAGGCAAAGTCAGCCTGGCAGTCGTTAAAGCCTACTACGGCGGCCCCCTGGTCGGTAATGCCCTGTCGGTAATGCGTGAACATATGCCGCATATTGATACCCGTGTTGCCGCCATTTTCCGTCAGGATCGTCCGATTCGTCCTCAGGGTTCAACCATCATCGAAGCGGGCGACGAAGTCTTCTTTATCGCCGCCAGCCAGCATATTCGCGCCGTGATGAGTGAGTACCAGCGGCTTGAAAAACCCTATAAGCGCATTATGATTGTCGGCGGCGGGAACATCGGTTTCGGTTTGGCCCAGCGGCTGGAAAAGCATTACAGCGTCAAGCTGATCGAACGCGATCAGCAGCGCGCTGCCGAACTGGCTGAGAATTTACAGAATACCATCGTCTTCTACGGTGACGCTTCCGATCAGGAACTGCTGGCTGAAGAGCATGTCGATCAGATCGATCTGTTTATCGCCATCACCAACGATGACGAAGCTAACATCATGTCCGCGATGCTGGCAAAGCGAATGGGGGCGAAAAAGGCAATGGTGTTAATCCAGCGCCGCGCCTACGTCGATCTGGTGCAGGGCAGCGTAATCGATATTGCGATTTCCCCGCAGCAGGCGACGATTTCCGCTCTGCTCGGCCACGTTCGTAAAGCCGATATCGTCGGCGTTTCGTCATTGCGCCGCGGTGTAGCAGAAGCAATCGAGGCCATCGCACACGGTGAAGAATCCACCTCGAAAGTCGTGGGCCGCCAGATTGATGATATCAAGCTGCCACCGGGAACCCTTATCGGGGCAGTGGTACGCGGCGACGATGTCATGATTGCCAACAACAATTTGCGCATCGAGCAGGGCGACCATGTGATCATGTTCCTGACCGATAAGAAATTTGTGCCCGATGTTGAAAGGCTCTTCCAGCCAAGCCCTTTCTTCCTTTAATCATATTGAGCGATGACTGAATACAGGCAGCAACCCGCCGGGAGAGCAGACTGGCCGCGATCACAGATTTAATCTGTGATCGTTATGGCAAAAGTACCCTCGTTTGTTAGACTTTAGAAATAACTTAAGGACAGGAGATAACAGTGAGTATATTCAAAGAGTTTCGCGATTTTGCTATGCGTGGCAACGTGGTGGACCTGGCGGTCGGTGTCATTATCGGCGCAGCTTTTGGTAAAATCGTCTCTTCACTGGTGGCAAACATCATCATGCCGCCGCTGGGATTACTGATTGGCGGCGTTGACTTCAAACAGTTCAACTGGGTATTAAAACCTGCTGATGGTGCTGCACCTGCGGTAATTATGGAATACGGTGTGTTTTTACAGACGGTGTTTGATTTCATCATCGTTGCATTTGCCATTTTTATGGCCATCAAGCTGATGAACAGGCTGTATACGAAGAAAGAAGTTGAGAAGCCTGCGCCAAAACCTTCTGCGGAAGAAAGTTTGCTGAGTGAGATCCGCGATTTGCTGAAAGAGCAAAACGGCAAAACTCAGTAATGCTCTGTCAGCCGGTAACGAGCGTTGTAACAAGATAAATTACCACAAACCTGTCAGCACTTTGCTGACAGGATTTTCCATTTTCCCCGTATTATGCCTGTGGCGTCAGACAAACTCTCCACGCGTATGCAGCGGATTAACCCATCTGCACGACGCGATATACCTGCCTGGGTGCTCAATTATCAGCGGTCGCTCGTCACCAGCTACCCACGGTCGTAGGGACGATGGGATCCTACGGTGGCAGAATCGGTCTTCAGTGCGCAGAGAAATGCGTTTGTCATAAAACGTGCCAAAAAAACCTGGCATCTGGCCCAGCCAGATTTCTTCCATTATATTAATAACTTCACAATTGACCCCGCCAACACAGCCGCGTCCACAGGCCTCAGTATTAAAGCCTCCGAACGGGCCACGCCATAATGAACAGGATTGTTGTCCACTGCTGACGATATGCATAGCGCAACCACAGGAGTAGTGTCATGCCCGTAAATGTTCGTCATGATTTGCCTCGAATGCCTCCCTTAACGACATTTGACAAGCATGACGTTAAAGATCCCTTTTACCACAATAATAAAGTTCCTCGTCCCCTTACTTATCAAATCGGAAAAGTTGATAACAGCAAAGAAGAAAGTTTCGCAACTGAAGGACGCAGTGATCTAAGCGGGATGCTGGCTGGCCCATGTCAGTCCCTGTGGTCACCGGGTCGAACTGCCGGGGAAGATGATGGCCCGGAGGTTATTTCACTGACTGAGATAATTTGTGAAGGTGAAGCATTGCGCTTGCAGGCAGAATCATTACACACATCCCGGAATAAACAATCCATTCCCGGCGGATGGAAAGGGGGACTTTTCAAACGTTTCCTGGTTGGGGCGGGCATACTGACAGGAGCCGGTGTTGTGGGGTATCAATGTTATGCAGGACCCGAGGATATCGACAGACAGGAAGTTAACCCGGCGCAACCTTACCCGGAGGGGCCGCCTGTTGATCCGATGATGCCAGATTGTGGCAGTGCCGCAATGCTGAATGACGCGTTCGGCAGTGACGGCCTGCGCGATAACAGCAAGTCTGATGGCGTCAGGCATAGTCGTCGGCAAGTTCCACAATCATCAGCGCCAAAGAAAAACTATTTAGCCGAACGACAATTGATGGAAAATCAATTTATAAAGAGAAAAAGTGATTTATTTATTTTTGAAATCATAGCGAGAGACCTTTCTACTCTGAAGGAAATCAATGAGCGTCATTTTGATTACCTTAAATTAGTTATAAGCAATACCGTAAAAATTGTCGATTCAGCTATAACATTACTTCTGAAATCGTCTAACAGAGATAACAATATTCGACCAGTTATGGATGACTACACCGGCATGGTGTTGCTTTCCCATCTATATGCTGATGTGGAAAACATGCATCCATCTGAACATAAAAACTTCTTGGAAGAAAATCATCTGTTTAAGGAACAAATTGAAGATGAGCTGGTGCAACCCTTCATAGTTGATATAAATCAAGACAGTGTTTTTATTAACAGGTTAATGGTGAATTTGGCAAAAATGCGGAATTACCTCGAAAGAGGTTGTGACCGGTATAATAATAACTGCCTGAACTTTATTTATGCCAATAAAAATAAAGATACGGAAATCTATGAAAAGGAAAATGCATTATCCCCTCTGATAGCAACAGTGGGCGATCAAATTCTTCCCAAGATTGGATATGATAAACTCAATATCATCCTTACAGAAGACTTCTTTAAGCTTTGCACCGTAGATGCTTCTAATATTATTATTCACGAATTAGCCCACTACTTTACCGATACTACAGATCTGTTTGAAATAAAGAGAGAACCGGTTTGCGAGCAGCTTCCAGCCACTGCCCTTAATCATTCATGCATTGTTGACCAACTGAGTTTTGCCGAAGATCGTTTATCCCATTTAAAAGATGATATTGAATTCTATATTTCAAATCGTTGGGAAAATATATCAATACAGATTAAAGATATCCTGGTACACATTCCAACTTATCCTGCTGAGGGAAACCAAACTGAACAAATTAATGTTTTTTTAGAATATTATCGCAACTATTCCAGGTTCAGAAAAAATATTAATTATCGTGCCACTGATTATTATTCCAACCTGATAATAGCTCTGGCCTCACAGCAATTCAAACATGATGGAGAGGTCACCTTGTCGGCGGTCGAAAACCTGAAAGATAGTTGATGGCGGCCATGGATCCACGAGCTCCGCCGGCGTGCGCGGTAGCTATGACAAGACAGCCCCTGATAACTCAATGTCGGTTTTTGATGATACGAAGGCCGGGATTAATTTTAAGAGCTCAATACGCTGCACGAAGGACGTATGCCACTGTACACAAAATTCCAATCCATTAAGTTCGGGTGACTAATATGCTTCAGCCAGGAGAAGCGGAAAGCCAGAGGTAAATACACTGATTGTTAACTTACCGCTGGCCTCCCAACCCGTTTTTTTTTCATGCTTTTCTTTACGCCGGTAGCTGCCTTTGCCTTTTTGATTGACTTCAAGCCGGGGTTTGAATAAAGGATCGCGCAGCAATGCTTCTATCGCATTATCGCGGATGATGCCCTTTTTATGTTGGTAGACAGTCATAGACTCTTCCTGTTAGATGATGACGGTTGAGAATATAGGCCCGCAATGGGAAAATTTCAATCATCCGCGTGAACTTAAGTTGTGGAGGCCCCCTTTTCTAAGGCATCCAGGATGGAACAATAAACGCTGCTATGCGCAGTCCCGCAACAGGCATCATTCAGTCTCTTCAACGATCGCTGCATATGTTTCAGCTCGTCGAGCATGGCTTCAACTTCGTCGAGCCTTTTCTGTACGATGGATTTTGACTGATGGCATGTGTGGTGTTCAGGATCGACACGGATCGATAACAGCTCTCGAATAGCCTCCAGTCTGAAACCCAGATGCCTGGCGTGACGGATGAACTTGAGACGCTGAAGATCGTTATCACTGTAGAGACGAAAACCGCCTTGCGTCCTGACTTCATGGTCCATCATCTGCTGTTTTTCATAAAAACGGATGGTATCTGGCGTGACGTTAGCCAGCTTCGCCAGTTGTCCAATTCGATACATTACTCCCCCTTACTAAAACGACGGTTAACCTGTCGACCGTAGTCTCCACGAAGAAAGTCAGTGCTGATGCCGGCCTGATTAAGTTTTAGCTCCAGAAGGCTCAGGCGTTTCAGTTGCTGGTGATACTCCTCGTCGCGCTCGGCTACACTTCGTAACAGCTGCTCAAGCTCCAGCGCTTCTCGTCTCAATGCAAGTTCAGGAGGGAGATAGCCAGAATTTTTCAGGATCCGGTAGCTGGCACGCAGCTCCTGGGGTACATGCGAGTCATCATCCAGTTGCAGTGTATGCCCTGTACCGGGCAAGTTATCAAGATCGCCCTGACGCAGGGCAGCAAGAATATGCTTTTCAGCCAGTTGATCAATCAATGACATGACGGCCTCGCAGCACGATGAGTTTTAAACATAAACAATTATAGAATGGCAGCTGTGGAGGAGAAATTTCAGATATAAAAAAACCCCGCAAGCGGGGTTCTTTTAATGTTGCAACAGATTACTCTGCTACAGCTTCTGCTTGAGCTTCTGGACGATCAACCAGCTCGATGTAAGCCATCGGAGCGTTGTCACCAGCGCGGAAGCCACACTTCAGAATACGAGTGTAACCACCGGCACGGCTCGCAAAGCGCGGGCCCAGCTCGTTAAACAGTTTTGCCACGATCTCGTTATCACGAGTACGGGCGAATGCCAGACGACGATTAGCTACGCTGTCGGTCTTGGCAAGAGTAATCAGCGGCTCAACTACGCGACGCAGCTCTTTCGCTTTTGGCAGGGTCGTCTTGATGATCTCATGACGAACCAAAGAGCCAGCCATGTTGCGGAACATAGCCTGACGATGGCTGCTGTTACGGTTCAGTTGACGACCACTCTTACGATGGCGCATGACCTTATCCTTCTCAGTGAAACCTTAACCTGTGATCGGGTTATTCATCAGCAATGCTAGCTGGCGGCCAGTTTTCCAGGCGCATGCCCAGAGAAAGACCACGAGAAGCCAGCACATCTTTAATCTCAGTAAGAGATTTTTTGCCAAGGTTAGGCGTTTTAAGCAGCTCAACCTCGGTACGCTGTACCAGATCACCGATGTAGTGGATAGCTTCTGCCTTAAGGCAGTTAGCAGAGCGGACAGTCAATTCCAGATCGTCAACAGGGCGCAGCAAGATCGGATCGAATTCTGGTTTCTCTTCTTTCACTTCCGGCTGACGTACATCACGTAGGTCGACGAAAGCTTCCAGTTGTTCTGCCAGGATGGTAGCCGCACGGCGGATCGCTTCTTCAGGATCGATAGTGCCGTTGGTTTCCATTTCGATGACCAGCTTGTCCAGGTCGGTACGCTGTTCCACACGCGCTGCTTCAACATTGTAGGCAATACGCTCTACAGGGCTGTAGCAGGCGTCGACTAACAGACGACCGATTGGGCGCTCATCTTCTTCCGAATGAATTCGGGCAGAAGCCGGCACATAACCACGACCACGCTGAACTTTGATACGCATGCTGATAGCCGCGTTTTCGTCGGTCAGATGGCAGATCACATGCTGCGGCTTGACGATTTCGACATCACCATCATGGGTGATATCGGCTGCAGTCACAGGGCCAATGCCAGATTTATTCAGAGTAAGAATAACTTCATCTTTGCCCTGAACTCTTACCGCTAAACCTTTCAGGTTGAGCAGGATTTCCAGGATATCTTCCTGTACGCCCTCTTTGGTGCTGTACTCATGTAGTACACCATCAATTTCAACCTCGGTCACCGCGCAACCCGGCATTGATGAAAGCAGAATACGGCGCAGCGCGTTACCGAGAGTATGGCCAAAGCCACGCTCTAAAGGCTCAAGGGTCACCTTGGCGTGCGTCGAACTCACTTGCTCGATATCTACCAGGCGTGGTTTTAGAAACTCTGTCACAGAACCCTGCATTGTGTCCTCTCTTTGGTACTAAGCCTTACTTGGAGTAAAGCTCGACGATCAGGTGTTCGTTAATGTCCGCAGACAGATCGGTACGTTCAGGAATACGCTTGAACACACCTTCCATCTTAGTCGCATCAACTTCCAGCCAGGTTGGCTTTTCACGCTGTTCAGCCAGCTCCAGAGCGGCTTTCACGCGAGACTGCTTTTTGGCTTTCTCACGGATGCTAACAACGTCATTCGGAGTTACCTGATAAGAAGCGATGCTGACAACGCGGCCGTTTACCATGATAGATTTGTGGCTAACCAGCTGACGTGCTTCTGCACGAGTGGCACCAAAGCCCATACGGTAAACTACGTTATCCAGACGACCTTCAAGCAGAGCTAACAGGTTTTCACCCGTATTGCCTTTCAGACGAGCTGCTTCTTTATAATAGTTACGGAACTGACGCTCCAGCACGCCGTAGATACGACGAACTTTCTGCTTTTCACGCAACTGCACGCCATAATCAGACAGACGTGGCTTACGCGCACCGTGCTGACCAGGAGCTTGTTCAATCTTACACTTGGTATCAATCGCGCGAACGCCAGACTTGAGGAACAGGTCTGTGCCTTCACGACGGCTCAGCTTGAGCTTAGGACCCAAATATCTTGCCATTTTCTTTCTCCAACATTCCTAAAAAACGGGGCGTTATACGCGACGTTTTTTCGGCGGACGACAACCGTTGTGAGGGATCGGAGTCACATCAGTAATATTAGTGATGCGGAAACCAGCAGCGTTCAGAGCACGAATCGTTGATTCGCGGCCTGGACCAGGACCCTTAACCATAACTTCCAAGTTCTTAATACCGTAATCTTTCACGGCCTCTGCGCAACGCTCTGCAGCAACCTGCGCAGCGAACGGCGTAGACTTACGAGAACCACGGAAGCCGGAACCACCGGCTGTTGCCCAACCCAACGCATTACCCTGACGGTCGGTAATAGTAACGATGGTGTTGTTAAAAGACGCATGGACATGAGCCACGCCATCAGAGACTTGCTTTCTTACACGCTTGCGTGCACGAACTGGTGCCTTTGCCATTATTCAATCACCCCGATTATTTCTTGATCGGTTTACGCGGACCCTTACGGGTACGTGCGTTGGTCTTGGTACGCTGACCGCGCACTGGAAGACCACGACGATGACGCAAACCACGATAGCAACCAAGGTCCATAAGACGCTTGATGCTCAGGGTGACTTCACGACGCAGATCGCCTTCAACAACAAATTTCGCCACTGCTTCACGCAGAATGTCGATTTGCTCTTCAGACAGCTCACTGATCTTAACATTTTCGGCAATGCCCGTAGATGCACAGATGGACTGTGAACGGGTTTTACCGATACCGAAAATTGCAGTTAATGCGATAACGGTATGTTTATGATCAGGAATGTTAATGCCTGCTATACGGGCCACTATGCACTCCTATTTAATTACTTATGCGTCCCATGCCGAAAAGCCCGTTTTCAGGATACTCAAATGGAAACGCACAGACATACAAAAGATTGGCTGGCTAATCTAGCCAGCTCAACCCGACTTTGCAAGAAAAATATGCGATTAAATCAGCCTTGGCGCTGTTTATGCTTTGGCTCGGCACTACAAATCACACGCACAACACCGTCGCGACGAATGATTTTGCAGTTACGACATAATTTCTTGACGGAAGCACGAACTTTCATTTTTACTCTCCGTAACTTCTCAAGCGCCTGAATTAACGGCCATAGCCTTTCAGGTTTGCTTTCTTCAATGCAGACTCATACTGACTAGACATCATCAGAGTTTGCACTTGAGCCATAAAGTCCATGATGACAACCACTACGATCAGCAGGGATGTCCCGCCGAAGTAGAATGGAACTTTCATCGCATCACGCATGAACTCCGGGATCAGGCAGATAAAGGTAATGTACAGCGCACCGATTAAGGTCAGGCGAGTCATTACTTTATCGATATACTTCGCCGTCTGTTCTCCCGGACGAATACCTGGTACAAATGCACCAGACTTCTTCAGGTTATCTGCTGTTTCACGCGGGTTGAAAACCAACGCCGTGTAGAAGAAACAGAAGAAGATGATTGCAGTCGCATAGAGTAGCACATAAAGCGGCTGGCCAGGCTGTAATGACATAGAAATCGTCGTCAGCCAGTTCCAACCGGTACCGCCCCCGAACCAGGAAGCAATCGTTGCCGGGAACAGGATAATGCTGGAAGCAAAGATAGCAGGAATAACGCCGGCCATGTTCACTTTCAACGGTAAATGTGTACTCTGTGCAGCATAGACGCGACGGCCTTGCTGACGTTTCGCATAGTTCACCACAATGCGGCGTTGACCACGCTCAACGAAAACAACGAAGAAGGTCACTGCAAATACGAGAACTGCAACCAACAGTAACAGGAGGAAGTGCAGGTCGCCTTGCCGCGCTTGCTCGATGGTATGGCCAATGGCCGGCGGCAGACCCGCAACAATACCAGCAAAGATAATGATCGAGATGCCGTTGCCGATACCTCGTTCAGTAATCTGCTCGCCCAGCCACATCAGGAACATCGTCCCGGTAACCAGACTGACAACAGCGGTAAAGTAGAAAGCAAAGCCGGGATTTAACACCAGGCCCTGCATTCCAGGCATATTCGGCAGACCGGTAGCAATACCTACCGCCTGGAAAATACCTAATACCAGAGTACCGTAACGGGTGTACTGGCTAATCTTACGACGGCCAGCCTCCCCTTCTTTCTTAATTTCAGCTAACGCGGGATGAACCACCGTCAGCAGCTGGATAATAATAGAAGCCGAGATATACGGCATAATACCCAGAGCAAAGATAGAAGCACGGCTAAGAGCACCACCAGAGAACATGTTAAACATTTCAATGATGGTGCCGCGCTGTTGCTCAAGCAGTTTGGCAAGTACAGTGGCATCAATACCAGGAATTGGAATAAAAGAACCAATGCGGAAGACAATCAGCGCACCAATCACAAACAGAAGTCTGCGTTTTAGTTCACCAAAACCGCCTTTGGCACTTTGAAAATCTAATCCCGGTTGCTTAGCCATCTGCTACTTATTCCTCAATTTTACCGCCAGCAGCTTCGATTGCAGCACGAGCGCCTTTAGTGACACGCAGACCACGAATCGTTACCGGTGCAGCAACTTCGCCAGACAGGATCACTTTCGCGAACTCAATCTGAATACCGATAATATTAGCCGCTTTCAGCGTGTTCAGGTCGACGATACCGCTTTCAACTTTCGCCAGGTCAGACAGACGAACTTCTGCAGTGACCATTGCTTTGCGAGAGGTGAAACCGAATTTCGGCAGACGACGGTACAGCGGCATCTGGCCGCCTTCAAAACCACGACGTACGCCACCGCCAGAACGTGAGTTCTGACCTTTGTGACCGCGACCGCCGGTTTTGCCGAGACCAGAACCAATACCACGACCCAGACGTTTAGGCGCGTGTTTGGAGCCGTCGGCCGGAGACAGAGTATTTAAACGCATCTGTTACTCCTCCACTTTAACCATGTAGGAAATCGCGTTAACCATACCGCGTACAGCTGGCGTGTCTTCACGCTCTACGGTGTGGTTAATACGACGCAGACCCAGGCCAAGCAGTGTTGCCTTATGTTTAGGCAAACGACCGATCGAGCTGCGGGTTTGAGTAATCTTAATAGTCTTAGCCATGGTCATTACCCCAGAATGTCTTCAACGGATTTGCCACGCTTGGCAGCGACCATTTCTGGGGAATTCATGTTGGCCAGGCCATCCAGAGTTGCACGAACCACGTTGATCGGGTTGGTGGAACCGTAGGCTTTAGCCAGAACGTTATGAACCCCAGCAACTTCCAGAACGGCGCGCATTGCACCACCGGCGATAATACCGGTACCTTCTGAAGCTGGCTGCATGAACACGCGAGATCCTGTGTGCACGCCTTTAACCGGGTGCTGCAGGGTGCCGTTGTTCAGCGCGACATTGATCATATTGCGACGAGCTTTTTCCATCGCTTTCTGGATCGCTGCTGGAACTTCACGCGCTTTACCGTAACCAAAACCGATGCGACCATTACCATCACCAACAACAGTCAGAGCTGTGAAGGAGAAAATACGACCACCTTTTACGGTTTTAGATACGCGATTAACCGCGATCAGCTTTTCCTGCAGTTCGCCAGCTTGTTTTTCGATGTGTGCCATCTTACACCTCTACCTTAGAACTGTAGGCCAGCTTCACGGGCAGCATCTGCCAGTGCCTGGACACGACCATGATATTGGAAACCAGAACGGTCGAAAGAAACACCAGTGATGCCTTTTTCGATTGCGCGTTCAGCAACTGCTTTACCAACAGCAGCGGCAGCGTCTTTGTTTCCAGTGTACTTCAGTTGCTCACTGATTGCTTTTTCTACAGTAGAAGCGGCAACCAGGACTTCAGAACCGTTAGGTGCGATTACCTGTGCGTAAATATGACGCGGGGTACGATGTACCACCAGGCGAGTAGCACCCAGCTCCTTGAGCTTGCGACGTGCGCGGGTCGCACGACGGATACGAGCAGATTTCTTATCCATAGTGTTACCTTACTTCTTCTTAGCCTCTTTGGTACGCACGACTTCGTCGGCGTAACGAACACCCTTGCCTTTATAAGGCTCAGGACGACGGTAGGCGCGTAGATCGGCTGCTACCTGACCAATCAGCTGTTTATCAGCGCCTTTCAGCACGATTTCAGTCTGGGTTGGACATTCAGCAGTGATGCCCGCTGGCAGCGCGTGTTCAACGGGGTGAGAGAAGCCAAGAGCTAAACTCACTGCGTTGCCTTTCACGGCCGCACGATAACCTACACCAACCAGCTGCAGCTTCTTGGTGAAGCCTTCGGTAACACCGATAACCATAGCGTTCAGCAGAGCGCGAGAAGTACCTGCCTGCGCCCAACCATCCGCAAAACCTTCGCGCGGGGCGAAAGTCAGGGCGTTGTCAGCATGCTTAACTTCTACGGCATTGTTGAGCGTACGAGTCAGCTCGCCGTTTTTACCTTTAATCGAAATAACCTGACCGTTGAGTTTTACCTCTACGCCGGCAGGAATGACGACAGGTGCTTTAGCAACACGAGACATTTTTCCTCCGATTAAGCTACGTAGCAGATAATTTCGCCGCCAAGACCAGCCTGGCGCGCTGCACGATCGGTCATAACACCTTTGGAGGTAGAAACAACAGCGATACCCAGTCCAGCCATTACTTTTGGCAGTTCGTCTTTGCGTTTATAGATACGCAGACCTGGACGGCTTACACGCTGAATGCTTTCTACCACAGCCTTACCCTGGAAATACTTAAGAGTCAGTTCCAGTTCTGGCTTGGTGTCGCCTTCGACTTTAAATTCTTCAATATAGCCTTCTTCCTTCAGCACGTTGGCAATCGCCAATTTCAGCTTGGAGGAAGGCATGGTGACCGCTACTTTATTCGCGGATTGACCGTTACGGATACGGGTCAGCATATCCGCGATCGGATCTTGCATGCTCATCTGTCTTTACTCCCGTGATTCAATTGGTAATTACCAGCTAGCCTTTTTCAAGCCAGGTACTTCACCGCGCATGGCGGCTTCACGCAACTTGATACGGCTCAACCCGAATTTGCCCACATAACCATGTGGACGGCCAGTTTGGCGGCAGCGCTTGCGCTGACGGGACGGGCTGGAATCACGCGGCAGAGTTTGCAGCTTGAGAACGGCATTCCAACGATCTTCGTCGGACGAGTTCACGCTAGAAATGATCGCTTTCAGTTCCTCGCGTTTAGCGCGGTACTTATCAGCCAGTTTCACACGAACGACTTCGCGTGCTTTCATCGATTGCTTAGCCATCAGTAACCCTGCCTTACTTGCGGAACGGGAAGTTAAAAGCAGCCAACAGTGCGCGGCCTTCATCATCAGATTTCGCAGTAGTGGTGATGGTAATATCCATACCACGAACGCGGTCGACCTTGTCATAGTCGATTTCTGGGAAGATGATCTGCTCACGAACGCCCATGCTGTAGTTGCCACGGCCATCAAATGACTTAGCGGACAGGCCACGGAAGTCACGGATACGTGGAACAGCAATAGAAATCAGACGCTCAAAGAACTCCCACATGCGTTCGCCACGCAGAGTTACTTTACAGCCGATCGGATAGCCCTGACGGATTTTGAAGCCTGCAACTGACTTGCGTGCTTTGGTGATAAACGGCTTTTGACCGGAGATTGCTGCCAAATCGGCTGCTGCGTTATCCAGCAGTTTCTTGTCAGCGATCGCTTCACCCACACCCATATTCAGGGTGATCTTCTCGACCCGAGGGACTTGCATGACAGAATTGTAGCTAAACTCAGTCATGAGTTTTTTAACTACTTCGTCTTTGTAGTAATCATGCAGTTTCGCCATCGTACTACTCCAAATTACTTGATAGTTTCGCTGTTAGACTTGAAGAAACGGACTTTTTTGCCGTCTTCGAATCTAAAGCCTACACGGTCAGCCTTACCGGTTGCCGAGTTGAAGAGTGCAACGTTAGAAACCTGAATAGCCGCTTCTTTTTCAACGATGCCGCCTGGTTGGTTCAGGGCCGGAACCGGCTTCTGATGTTTTTTAACCAGGTTGATACCTTCAACAATGACCTTGCCAGAAGACAGGACATTTTTTACTTTACCGCGCTTACCTTTATCTTTGCCGGTCAGCACGATAACTTCGTCATCGCGACGGATTTTAGCTGCCATTTTTCGCTCCTTAGAGTACTTCTGGTGCCAGTGAGATAATTTTCATGAACTTTTCAGTACGAAGTTCACGAGTTACCGGCCCAAAAATACGCGTTCCGATAGGCTGCTCACTGTTATTGTTTAAAATAACGCATGCATTACCATCGAAGCGAATGACAGAACCGTCCGGGCGACGAACACCCTTCCTGGTGCGCACCACTACCGCCTTCAGCACATCACCCTTCTTAACCTTACCGCGAGGAATTGCTTCCTTGATGGTAATCTTGATGATGTCGCCTACGCCTGCGTAGCAACGGTGCGAGCCACCCAGAACCTTGATACACATTACGCGACGTGCACCGGAGTTGTCGGCGACGTTCAGCATAGTCTGTTCTTGGATCATTTTAGTGCTCCGCTAATGTCAACTACTACTTCGGGACCTGATTCAGGTCGTTTAATAGCCCCATAATTGAGGGCGCAGCATTATAACACTGCTTATCGACTATGGGTAGAAAAAATAAACGGCTCAGACGAGCCGTTTATCTTATTTTTTAGAGAAGCGGATTCTATTACAGAATCGCTTTCTCTACAACGCGAACCAGCGTCCAGGACTTCGTCTTGGACAGTGGGCGGCATTCGCGGATGATCACCACGTCGCCGATTCCACATTCGTTGTTCTCGTCGTGTACGTGCAATTTGGTCGTACGCTTGATGAACTTCCCGTAAATTGGGTGCTTCACGAAACGTTCGATAGCCACAACAATGGATTTCTCCATTTTGTCACTAGTCACGCGACCTTGCAGAGTACGGATTTTATCGGTCATTACGCACCCGCCTTCTCAGTCAGTAAAGTCTTAACGCGTGCAACATCACGACGCACCTGCTTCAACACATGAGTCTGTTGAAGCTGGCCGGATGCCGCCTGCATGCGCAGATTGAACTGCTCACGCAGCAGGTTAAGTAGCTCAGTGTTCAGCTCTTCAACGCTTTTTTCACGCAGCTCTGTTGCTTTCATTACATCACCGTCTTAGTTACAAAGGTGGTTTTGATAGGCAGTTTTGCTGCTGCCAGCTTGAATGCTTCACGGGCCAGCTCTTCCGTAACACCGTCCATTTCATACAGGACTTTACCTGGCTGGATCAAGGCAACCCAATACTCCACGTTACCTTTACCTTTACCCATACGCACTTCCAGCGGCTTCTCGGTAATTGGTTTGTCCGGGAATACTCGGATCCAAATTTTACCTTGACGCTTAACTGCACGGGTCATAGCACGACGTGCTGCTTCGATCTGACGAGCGGTCAGACGACCACGGCCAACAGCTTTCAGACCGAAAGTACCGAAGCTAACATCCGTACCCTGCGCGAGACCACGGTTGCGGCCTTTGTGCACTTTACGGAATTTTGTACGCTTTGGTTGTAACATCAGCGACTCTCCTTACTTACGGCCTTTACGCTGCTGCTTTTTAGGTTGAGCAGCCGGTTCCGGTTGTTCAACAGCAGCCATACCACCCAGGATCTCACCTTTGAAGATCCATACCTTAACGCCGATGACACCATAAGTGGTGTGCGCTTCAGAGGTGTTGTAGTCAATGTCTGCACGCAGAGTGTGCAATGGCACGCGGCCTTCACGGTACCATTCGGTACGCGCGATTTCTGCACCGCCCAGACGGCCACTAACTTCAACTTTGATCCCTTTCGCGCCCAGACGCATTGCGTTCTGTACCGCACGCTTCATAGCACGACGGAACATCACACGACGCTCCAGCTGTGAAGTGATGCTGTCAGCAACCAATTTAGCGTCCAGTTCCGGTTTACGGACTTCGGCGATATTGATCTGTGCAGGAACGCCAGCGATATCCGCGACGACCTTGCGCAGTTTTTCTACATCTTCACCTTTCTTACCGATCACGATGCCAGGACGAGCGGTGTGAATGGTCACACGGATGCTCTTAGCCGGACGCTCGATAACGATACGAGAAACGGATGCTTTAGCCAGTTCTTTAGTCAGGAACTGACGAACTTTAAAGTCGCTGTCCAGGTTGTCAGCGAATTCTTTGGTATTGGCGAACCAGGTAGAGTTCCAGGGTTTAACAATACCCAGGCGAATACCATTAGGATGTACTTTCTGACCCATTGCTAGTCTCCAGAGTCTCAGCGATCGGACACAACCACAGTAATGTGGCTGGTGCGCTTCAGGATGCGATCTGCACGACCTTTTGCACGCGGCATAATGCGCTTCATGCTTGGGCCTTCGTCTACGAAAATCTTCGTGACTTTCAGATCATCAATGTCAGCGCCATCGTTGTGTTCGGCGTTAGCAATGGCAGATTCCAGAACCTTCTTGACCAGTACAGCCGCTTTCTTATTGGTGTAGGTCAGAATGTCCAGAGCCTGCGACACTTTCTTACCGCGTACAAGATCCGCTACCAGGCGAACCTTCTGTGCAGAAGAACGAGCGTGGCGATGTTTAGCGATAGTTTCCATCTCTTCCTCCTGCCTTAGCGTTTCTTGGCTTTTTTATCAGCCGCGTGGCCGCGATAAGTACGAGTCGGAGCAAATTCACCCAGTTTGTGACCGACCATTTCGTCGGAAACAAAGACAGGAACGTGCTGACGACCATTATGGACAGCGATGGTCAAACCGATCATGTTAGGGAAGATCGTTGAACGACGGGACCAGGTGCGCAGTGGCTTCTTGTCTCCGCTTTCCAAAGCTTTCTCTACCTTCTTCAGCAAGTGCAGGTCAATAAAAGGACCTTTCTTGAGAGAACGTGGCATGGCTTATCCTCTAAAATTATTTGCTACGGCGACGTACGATAAACTTATCAGTACGCTTGTTGCTACGGGTCTTCTTACCTTTGGTCTGGAGGCCCCACGGGGATACCGGGTGCTTACCAAAGTTACGACCTTCACCACCACCGTGCGGGTGATCGACTGGGTTCATCGCAGTACCGCGAACGGTAGGACGAACACCACGCCAACGAGCGGCACCGGCTTTACCCAGAACGCGCAGCATGTGCTCTGCGTTACCGACTTCGCCCAGGGTTGCGCGGCAGTCAGATTCGACTTTGCGCATTTCACCTGAACGCAGACGCAAGGTGACGTAAGAACCTTCACGCGCCACGATCTGCACGTAAGTACCGGCTGAGCGAGCAATCTGACCGCCTTTGCCTGGTTTCATTTCTACGTTGTGCACGGTAGAACCGACTGGGATGTTACGCATCGGCAGGGTGTTACCCGCTTTGATCGCAGCATCAACGCCAGACTGAATCTGGTCGCCAGCTTTCAGGCCTTTAGGGGCCAGGATGTAACGGCGTTCACCGTCTTTGTACAGAACCAGTGCGATGTTCGCAGAGCGGTTCGGATCGTACTCAAGACGTTCAACGGTCGCTGGGATACCATCTTTGTTGCGTTTGAAGTCAACAATACGGTAAGCCTGCTTGTGACCACCACCGATATGACGGGTAGTGATACGACCATTGTTGTTACGGCCGCCAGATTTGCTGTTTTTTTCTACCAGCGGGGCAAATGGTTTGCCCTTGTGCAGCTCTGGGTTCACCACTTTAACTACGTGACGACGACCCGGAGATGTCGGTTTACATTTAACAATTGCCATTGTTCTTCTCCTCCGACTTACTCAGCGCCGCCTGCGAAGTCCAGATTCTGGCCTTCCTTCAGGGTGACGTAAGCTTTTTTCCAGTCGCTACGACGACCAATACGCTGTCCTTGACGCTTAGACTTGCCTTTAACCAGCAAAGTGTTCACGACTTCGACTTCCACTTCGAAAAGTTTCTGTACAGCGGCTTTGATTTCTGCTTTGGTCGCATCTTTCGCAACTTTGAGAACGATGGTGTTGGTTTTTTCCATCGCAGCAGATGCTTTTTCAGATACGTGCGGCGCGCGCAGTACTTTCAGCAGACGTTCTTCACGGATCATGCCAGCATCTCCTCAACTTGCTTAACTGCATCAGCAGTCATAACGACTTTGTCGAAGGCGATCAGGCTAACTGGGTCGATACCCGCTGCATCACGTACGTCAACCTTGTACAGGTTACGCGCGGCCAGGAACAGATTCTCTTGCAGTTCGCCGGTGATGATCAGCACGTCTTCCAGAGCCATGTCTTTCAGTTTCTCTACCAGCAGCTTAGTTTTAGGTGCTTCCAGAGAGAACTGCTCGACAACGATCAGACGATCTTGACGTACCAGTTCGGACAGGATGCTTTTCAGCGCGCCGCGGTACATCTTTTTGTTCACTTTTTGACTGTGGTCCTGAGGCTTCGCAGCGAAGGTTACACCACCTGAACGCCAGATTGGGCTCTTTGCAGAACCTGCACGCGCACGGCCGGTACCTTTCTGGCGCCAAGGCTTTTTGCCTGAACCAGTGACTTCAGCACGCGTCTTCTGAGCACGGGTACCCTGACGGGCACCTGCTGCATAAGCAACAACAACCTGGTGTACCAGCGCTTCGTTGAAATCACGACCGAAGGTAGTTTCGGAAACAGTCAGCGCGCTTTGCGCGTCTTTCAATACTAATTCCATTGCTATCCCCTTACGCCTTCACAGCTGGTTTAACGATAAGGTCGCTACCGGTAGCACCGGGAACTGCACCTTTAACCAGCAGCAGGTTGCGCTCAGCGTCAACGCGTACCACGTCCAGGCTCTGAACGGTGACACGTTCGTTACCCAGCTGGCCTGCCATTTTCTTGCCTTTGAACACTTTGCCCGGAGTCTGGTTCTGACCGATAGAACCCGGAACGCGGTGAGACAAGGAGTTACCGTGAGTCGCATCCTGAGTACGGAAATTCCAGCGCTTAACAGTACCGGCAAAACCTTTACCTTTAGATGTTCCAGTCACGTCAACTTTTTTCACGTCAGCGAAAATGTCAACATTAATGCTCTGACCTACGGTGAACTCTGCGCCTTCAGCAGTGCGGAATTCCCACAGACCACGGCCAGCTTCAACGCCAGCTTTAGCAAAGTGTCCTGCTGCAGGCTTAGTTACACGGTTAGCTTTTTTAGCACCGGTAGTTACCTGAATAGCAGTGTAACCGTCGTTTTCCAGGCCTTTGACCTGAGTAACGCGGTTTGCTTCAATTTCGATCACGGTTACCGGGATAGAGACGCCATCTTCTGTGAAGATACGGGTCATACCCACTTTTTTACCGACTAAACCAATCATTGTTTCAACCTCTCAATCGCTCAATGACCTGATTAACCCAGGCTGATCTGCACGTCTACACCGGCAGCCAGATCCAGACGCATCAGAGCATCAACCGTTTTTTCAGTTGGCTCAACGATGTCAACCAGACGCTTGTGAGTGCGAATTTCATACTGATCGCGCGCATCTTTGTTGACGTGCGGGGAGATCAGAACGGTAAAGCGCTCTTTACGGGTCGGCAGCGGGATAGGACCACGTACCTGCGCACCAGTGCGCTTGGCAGTCTCTACGATTTCCGCAGTTGATTGATCGATCAGACGATGATCAAACGCTTTAAGACGGATACGGATTCTTTGGTTCTGCATGAGACCAGAGCTCCAATTATTTATAAACGAAAATAATTACTACCCACACCCATTACGATTGATGGGGGAGTGTAATCGTTGAGCACATAACCCGCATATCGCGAGTATTGTAGACAAGCACTTGCGCACCAGTCTGCAACTCATATCAAGTTGCGCCATACCCTATTGGCAGGCCCGCGTATTATACGTACATTCTTAGACAAAGCAACGGTAATATTGCTTTTCTGTGTATGCCCCACTGCGTCCTGAAATGCGTGCAAAAAAAAGAGCGCCGAAGCGCCCTTTTCTGTTTGCTCTGACAGGGATAACCTTGTCAGACAGATATCAGCAATTAAGCGATAACTTTAGCAACAACACCCGCACCAACGGTACGACCACCTTCACGGATGGCGAAACGCAGACCGTCGTCCATCGCGATTGGGTGGATCAGGGTCACAACCATCTGAATGTTGTCGCCTGGCATCACCATCTCAACGCCTTCTGGCAGTTCGATAGTCCCGGTCACGTCAGTAGTACGGAAGTAGAACTGTGGACGGTAGCCTTTGAAGAACGGAGTATGACGGCCGCCTTCGTCTTTAGACAGAATATAAACTTCTGACTCGAACTTGGTGTGTGGCTTGATGGTGCCTGGCTTCGCCAGAACCTGACCACGCTGGATATCTTCGCGCTTGATACCGCGCAGCAGGATACCACAGTTCTCACCCGCACGGCCTTCGTCCAGCAGCTTACGGAACATCTCAACGCCGGTACAGGTTGATTTCACGGTATCTTTGATACCAACGATTTCAACTTCTTCACCCACTTTAACCACACCGCGCTCTACACGACCGGTAACAACAGTACCACGGCCAGAGATAGAGAACACGTCTTCGATTGGCAGCAGGAACGGCTTGTCAATCGCACGCTCTGGTTCCGGGATGTAGTTATCCAGGTGACCAGCCAGTTCGATGATCTTCGCTTCCCACTCTGCTTCACCTTCCAGCGCTTTCAGCGCAGAACCGTGAACGATTGGCGTGTCGTCGCCTGGGAAGTCGTACTGTGACAGCAGGTCACGGACTTCCATCTCAACCAGCTCCAGCAGCTCTTCATCATCAACCATGTCACATTTGTTCAGGAACACGATGATGTATGGCACGCCAACCTGGCGACCCAGCAGGATGTGCTCACGAGTCTGAGGCATTGGGCCGTCAGTCGCAGCAACTACCAGAATCGCGCCGTCCATCTGCGCAGCACCGGTGATCATGTTTTTCACATAGTCGGCGTGGCCAGGGCAGTCAACGTGCGCGTAGTGGCGAGACTCGGTGTCATATTCAACGTGTGAAGTGTTGATGGTGATACCACGCGCTTTTTCTTCCGGTGCGTTATCGATCTGATCGAATGCACGAGCAGCGCCGCCGTAGGTTTTAGCCAGAACGGTGGTGATAGCTGCAGTCAGGGTGGTTTTACCGTGGTCAACGTGGCCGATAGTACCTACGTTGACGTGCGGTTTGGAACGTTCAAATTTTTCTTTAGCCACGGCGATATTCCTTACTTTCTGTGCTCACCCTGTGGGAGGCGAGCACGGGATCAATGGTGTAAACCCGAGAACTTATTTGCCACGGGCTTCGATAACGGCCTGAGCGACGTTGTTCGGCGCTTCAGCGTACTTCAGGAACTCCATAGAGTATGAAGCGCGGCCCTGAGTCTGTGAACGCAGGTCAGTTGCATAACCAAACATTTCAGACAGTGGTACCTGAGCACGAACGGTCTTACCGGTAGAAGTATCTTCCATACCTTCGATCATGCCGCGACGACGGTTAAGGTCACCGATTACGTCACCCATGTAGTCTTCTGGCGTTTCGACTTCAACCTTCATCACCGGCTCAAGGAGCACAGGTTTTGCTTTACCGAACGCAGATTTAAAGGCCAGAGAAGCAGCCAGTTTAAACGCCAGCTCGGAGGAGTCAACATCATGGTATGAACCGTAATGCAGACGAACCTTGATATCAACAACAGGATAACCAGCCAGTGGACCGGACTTCAGCTGCTCCTGAATACCTTTATCAACGGCCGGGATGAATTCTTTAGGAATCGAACCACCCACGATGTCGTTGACGAACTCGTAGCCAGGACCGCCAGCTTCCAGAGGCCCCATATCGATCACCACGTGACCGAACTGACCGCGACCACCCGACTGCTTAGCATGCTTACCTTCAACATCCTTAACGGTCTCACGGATGGTTTCACGGTAGGCTACCTGAGGCTTACCAACGTTGGCTTCAACGTTGAACTCACGTTTCATACGGTCAACCAGGATGTCGAGGTGAAGCTCACCCATACCGGCGATGATAGTCTGACCAGATTCTTCATCAGTCCACACGCGGAATGATGGATCTTCTTTCGCCAGACGGCCAAGAGCCAGACCCATTTTTTCCTGGTCAGCTTTGGTTTTTGGTTCAACCGCAACGGAGATAACCGGCTCAGGGAACTCCATACGCTCCAGAATGATCACGTTGCTCGGGTCACACAGGGTGTCACCGGTAGTTACGTCTTTCAGACCGATAGCTGCAGCGATGTCGCCTGCACGAACTTCTTTGATCTCTTCACGCTTGTTAGCGTGCATCTGAACGATACGGCCCAGACGCTCACGCTGCGATTTAACCGGGTTCATCACGGTGTCACCGGAGTTAACCACCCCAGAGTACACGCGGAAGAAGGTCAGGTTACCAACAAACGGGTCGGTAGCAATTTTGAACGCCAGCGCAGCAAACGGCTCTTTGTCGTCAGAGTGACGCACGGCCGGAGTGTCTTTACCATCGTCCAGGATACCGTTAATCGCGGTAACGTCAGTAGGTGCCGGCAGATATTCAACTACCGCATCCAGCATCGCCTGCACACCTTTGTTCTTAAAGGCAGAACCACAGGTGACCAGGATAACTTCATTGTTCAGAACGCGCTGACGCAGAGCACTTTTGATCTCTTCTTCAGTCAGTTCTTCACCACCCAGGTATTTCTCCATCAGCTCTTCAGAGGCTTCTGCTGCGGATTCAACCAGGTTCTGGTGCCATTCTTCAGCCAGTTCCTGCATATCAGCCGGGATCTCTTCGTATTCGAAGGTCACGCCCTGATCGGCATCGTTCCAGTTGATGGCTTTCATTTTCACCAGGTCAACAACACCGGTGAATTTCTCTTCCGCGCCGATTGCCAACTGAATGGGAACCGGGTTAGCCGCCAGGCGAGATTTGATCTGGCTGACAACTTTCAGGAAGTTAGCACCCATACGGTCCATTTTGTTAACGAACGCGATACGAGGAACTTTGTATTTGTTAGCCTGACGCCATACGGTTTCAGACTGTGGCTGCACGCCACCAACAGCACAGTAAACCATCACTGCGCCATCGAGTACACGCATTGAGCGCTCTACTTCGATGGTGAAGTCAACGTGTCCTGGGGTGTCGATAATGTTGACGCGGTGCGGCTCGAACTGCTTAGCCATACCAGACCAGAAAGCGGTAGTCGCTGCGGAGGTAATGGTGATGCCACGCTCCTGCTCCTGCGCCATCCAGTCCATGGTGGCTGCGCCATCATGCACTTCACCGATTTTGTGGTTTACACCGGTGTAGAACAGAATACGTTCGGTAGTTGTCGTCTTACCGGCGTCGATGTGTGCGCTGATACCAATGTTACGGTAGCGCGTTATGGGTGTTGTACGAGCCATTTGATTCCTCTGATTCTCGGACGTTCTAAGGCAGTCAAATCCCAGCGGGTTGGCTACTTGAACGCCCGCTGGGTTAATAACAACTACAGAGCTGTTACCAGCGGTAGTGAGCGAACGCCTTGTTGGCTTCGGCCATACGGTGAACGTCTTCACGTTTCTTCACTGCGGTACCTTTGTTTTCCGCAGCATCAGAAAGTTCGTTCGCCAGGCGCAGAGCCATAGATTTATCACCGCGTTTACGAGCAGCTTCAACGATCCAACGCATTGCCAGGGCATTACGACGAACCGGACGGACTTCAACTGGTACCTGATAAGTAGAACCACCAACGCGACGGGATTTCACTTCCACGGTTGGGCGGACGTTGTCCAGGGCTACTTCAAATGCTTCCAGCTCGTTTTTACCCGAACGCTGAGCCAGGGTCTCCAGCGCGTTATAAACGATTGTTTCAGCAGTAGATTTTTTACCATCTACCATCAGGATGTTTACGAATTTGGCCAGCAGCTCTGATCCGAACTTAGGATCTGGCAGAATTTTACGCTGACCAATGACGCGACGACGTGGCATAGGAATACTCCGTTGTTAATTCAGGATTGTCCAAAACTCTATGAGTTTATTATGACATTTAAGTTAAAACGTTTGGCCTTACTTAACGGAGAACCATTAAGCCTTTGGCTTCTTCACGCCGTACTTGGAGCGAGCCTGCTTACGGTCTTTAACACCTGAGCAGTCCAGCGCGCCACGGACGGTGTGGTAACGCACACCTGGCAAGTCTTTTACACGACCGCCACGGATCAGGATCACGGAGTGTTCCTGCAGGTTATGACCTTCACCACCGATGTAGGAGGTGACTTCAAAACCGTTGGTTAAACGAACACGACACACTTTACGCAGTGCGGAGTTCGGTTTTTTAGGGGTAGTCGTGTACACACGAGTACATACACCACGTTTCTGCGGGCAGGCTTCCAGCGCAGGCACGTTGCTTTTTGCAACTTTGCGTACGCGTGGTTTGCGAACCAGCTGGTTAACTGTTGCCATTAAATAGCTCCTGGGATTTAGCTTTTGCTTCGTAAACACGTAATAAATCGCCTCGTAGAATCACGAGGCCGCAGAATTTTAGGGCTGAGCTGAAAAAGAGTCAAGAAATAACCAGGATTACCGTCGTTACCAGGCCATTTGTTGCGGATTTCGCACCGTCAGCTTAACAAAATCAGTATAGCTTACCGCTGCGACCTTGGGCGAAATTTGAGCAATAAGGCCACGCGCTTGCAGATCTTCCCTTAGCGCATACAGATTGATGGGGGCATTCAGCAGCGCCTCAAGTGCCGCGCTGCCTTCCAGTGCGGCAATCACGCCATCCTGCAGCAATAAAACATCATCGTCCGCAGCCAGCAGCCGAAGTATGGCGGGAAAATCACAGCGAAATGGCGAGGTTGTCAGGGTATGCAGCATGGTTTCCTCAGAAAGTGATCACCCGGTCGTAGTCATTCAGCATCTGACGCAGCGCCTGCGGGGCCAGGACTTCGGCTGGCAACACGCGTTGGATGCCGGTGGTAATACCCCGTTCAGCCAGCGCCGCCGCACAAACATAACAGCGTTCGATATCATATAAAGGCAGAACGCCAAAGGTGGCGATGTAGTTGCGCGCCAGGATGCGCTGGGGCTGCTGGCCGCTGGTCAGCTGCAGCACGCCGTCACTGACAAAAAACAGCGCGACCTCATCGCTCAGTGCCGAGGTAGCCAGCACGGCATCCAGACCTTCACGTCCGGCGCTGGAGCCGTGCGGCCCCTGAGTGAAAACAAAAGCGACAGATTTCATCAGAATTGTACCAGTCGATCGCAGCTGAGCGCGGCTTCAGCCAGCGCGCCCAGCCCGGTAAGCGTAAACCCCTGAGCCAGGTTGGCCGAAGCGAGCCCAAGATTCTCCGCTTCCTGCTCATCACTGATGCCACGCCGCAGCGCCGCCGCAACGCATATATTCAGCGCCACACCATGCTGCTGGCGTAACTGCTGCCAGCGCCGGGTCAGGTCGACTTCATCACTGGCGGGGGCATTGAGTTCACTGGCATTCAGTACGCCCTCACGATAGAAGAAAACACTTTCAAGTGTATGCCCCTGCGCCACCAGTTCACTGGCAAACAGCCAGGCGCTGCTGGCATGCTGCGAACCATAAGCGGGACCGGTCACCATCAGGCAAAAACGCATTACTTCTCCTGTCCGTGGAAATCATCATTCTTAAACTGACGAATATAGAGGTATACCGTATGTTTAGAGATGTTCAGGCGGTCAGCAACCTGATTGATCGCATCTTTGATATCAAAAATGCCTTTCTCATACAGGTTTAGCACGATCTGGCGATTCTTGGCGTTGTTGGAAACGTTACGGTCGGTGCTGACCTCTTCAATGGTAAATTCCAGCGTTTGGGTGACCAGGTCCTCTACCGAGGAAGCGAAGTTGACCGCGGAGGCGACTTCCTGGGTCTCCGGCGGCATAAAAGTAGCCATTACCTGGGAAAACGGCACATCGAGGTTCATATTGATGCATAGCAGTCCGATGACCCGTCGATCGCGATTGCGGATAGCAATGGTGACCGATTTCATCAGCACACCGCTCTTCGCCCGGGTAAAGTAGGTTCTTGAAACGTTGCTATCCGTACCGGCCATATCATGCAGCATGCGCAAAGCCAGATCGGTGATCGGCGAGCCTATTTTACGCCCGGTATGTTCGCCATTGGCAATGCGTACCGCAGAACACTTAAGGTCTTCCAGCGAGTGCAGAACGATTTCGCAGTGCGTACCAATCAGCATGGCAAGACCATCGACAACGGCTTCGTAGGATTTGAGGATTTCAAAATCGCCGGGCATGAACGGGCGCTGTTCCAACAGCTCGGACTCCGCGACCTCTCCGGAAAGAAGTGAATTAGACATGAAACGACACCACCCTTTGACAAGAGCCTGTCACAAGGTGCCAGAGCAGACTCGTTGTTATTAAAATGCGCGCTGGTCAGTTTAGCAAATAACGAAAAGGCGTGTATGACCTTTGTTTGGAATTACGGCTTATCGCATAAAAGCAGAATAAACAGAGAGAAAAGCGGGGAACAAAACCGCCACCGACAGGTGGCGGTGGTCAGATTATTTTTTTGCTTTCGCGTCACCAGCAGCGGGTGCAGCCTGCCGGGAGTTAGACTCGTCTTTGGCAGCGGGTTTGATATCCAGCAGCTCCACATCAAATACCAGAGTAGAGTTAACCGGAATGCCCGGCACGCCGTTTTTGCCGTAAGCCAGGTTTGGTGGGATCACCAGCTTGATCTTGCCACCTTTTTTAACGTGCTTAAGACCTTCAGTCCAGCCAGGGATCACACCGTCCAGACGGAATGACAGCGGCTCGCCCCGGGTATAGGAGTTATCGAACTCTTTGCCGTCAATCAGAGTACCTTTGTAGTTAACAACCACAGTATCGCTGTCTTTCGGCACATCACCGCTACCTTCTTTCTCTACCAGATAGAGCAGACCGGTTTCGGTTTTCTTCACGCCTTTCTCTTTGGCGAATTTAGCCGCGTAAGCATCGCCCTTACTGGCGTTGTCCTTAGCGTCTTTTTCCATCTTCGCCTGCGCCGCACCCTTCACGCGCGCTTCGAACGATTGCAGCGTTTGCTCCACTTCCTTGTCGGAAAGCTTGCTTTTACCCGCAAACGCATCCTGAACGCCAGCAATGAGCTGAGATTTATCTAAGGTAATCCCCAGTTTTGCCTGTTCCTTCAAGGAGTTCTCCATGTAGCGCCCCAAAGATGCGCCCAGCGCGTAAGCCGATTGCTGGTTGTCATCTTTAAACGCGGCATTTTTAGGAGCCTGCTGCGCTGCTGCCGCCGACTGTGCCGGAGCGGCGGCTTCTGCAGCCATTGCCAGCGGAGCATTCAGCGCAACGGCCATCGTGGTAGCTAACAATGTGACTTTTAACAGTGATTTCATCCATTTCTCCAAAACCGAAGCGTCTCACCCCGGAAATCGTGTGCAGACCTGCGGCCGGTAATATAAACAGGTGCGAGATGGCAAAACAATCCCGCTATAAACGCTAAGTTAACTTCGGACCGCGACAGGTCCCGAAAGTTTCACCACCATGAATGGTGCCAGCAATCCGCTTTTTCAACCTCTGTCGATAAATCTAAGTCATATCACCTGTTTTCGCCTACATTTTGCCGTTAGAATCAGACAATTCACTCTGTCTGGCGCGTTACGGGCAGCAATAAAAAGGAAATAACATGCAATACACGCAATGGGAACAGCGGCTGGAGGTACTGGAGAGCAAGCTGGCATTTCAGGAGCACACTATTGAGGAATTGAATCTGACGATTGTGCAACATGAACTGGACATGGCCCGGCTGCGCGAACAAATGCGTCTGCTAACCGATAAGTTGAAGGCCGCCGCGCCGTCGATGATCGCTTCCCAGTCGGAAGAGACTCCTCCCCCTCACTATTGACGCCATGTCCGTGCAGGGCCTCGCCTGTGCCGTGCCTTGCTGTTTTCCGCCGCTTTACATCAATGATTGCCAGCCCGTACCGGCAAGCAGAAAAAACAAAGGCCACCCGTAGGTGGCCTGGAACATTTCAGCGCAGCATTAGTGGCTGCAACCGCAACCGCCGGTACCACAACCGCCCTGACCGTGGTCATGGTCGTGGTCGTGGTGATGATCGTTCTCACCGTGAACATGGCCGTGAGACAGCTCTTCTTCGGTGGCTTCACGGATGCCCATCACTTCCACGTTGAAGTTCAGGTTTTGTCCCGCCAGCATGTGGTTACCATCAACCACGACGTGCTCATCTTCCACTTCAGTAATTTCAACCGGCACCGGACCCTGATCGGTTTCTGCCAGGAAGCGCATGCCAACCTGCAGTTCGTCTACGCCCATAAAGACGTCTTTAGGTACGCGTTGAACCAGATTGTCATCGTAAGGGCCGTAAGCATCGTTTGAGGCGATATTCACATCAAATTTGTCGCCGACCACATGATCTTCCAGCGCTTTTTCCAGCCCGGAAATCAGGGAACCATGACCGTGCAGGTAATCGAGCGGTGCACTGACCGGAGATTCATCAACCAACACACCGTCTTCTGTACGCACCTGGTATGCCAGGCTGACCACGAGGTCTTTTGCTACTTTCATGATTACTCCTAACCGTTGAGAGCTTGAGCCATGAATTTATTGGCTGGATTAAACCAGCCTGCGTGCTCTAAGTGGCACGATTGTAGCGAATTTTAACGCATCTGTACGCTACAGCATGAAAAAAGCTGCGCTTAAGCGCTACTCAGGATGAAAAATGCCAATCACCTGCTCATGGCTGCGCACCTGTTCACGCGCCTGTTTATCCGCTTCCCGCATCTGATGACCGCACGTAACGCACTCGACCACATCAATATTATTTTCTCGCCACAGGGCGAGGGTATCTTTTGCCTGGCACTTCGGGCAGACAGCGCCAGCGATAAAACGTTTACGCATAATGGTTCCAGTAACAGCACGGGGCAAGCGCAAAACGCCGCCGCCCGCATGGTGAATTAATCAGCGTCATCCCAGCCGTCAAACTGCCGTTTTTCATGACGCAGTTCGGCCTGGAAGATCTCCTCCAGTTCGCGGCGTGCTTCTTTGACGCGTGAGATTTGCTGGCTGTCGTCATGATTCGGCATCAGCTCACGCAGCATACGCATGTCCAGACGACGGAAATGCTGCTGGGCGCGGAACGCCTGATGGGGATGCATGCCCAGCGACATTAACGTTTTGCGCCCCAGCTCCAGGGCGCTGCTAAAGGTTTCGCGTGAGAACTGGGTTACGCCTGCCTGCAGCAGCTCATGGGCCTCCACGCGGCCGCGGGCGCGCGCCAGAATGTGCAGATGAGGGAAATGTTGCTGGCACAGGTGAACGATCGCCATCGCATCTTCCGGGCCGTTGCAGGTTATCACCAA
Source organism: Erwinia amylovora (assembly GCF_017161565.1). Taxonomy (NCBI): domain Bacteria; kingdom Pseudomonadati; phylum Pseudomonadota; class Gammaproteobacteria; order Enterobacterales; family Erwiniaceae; genus Erwinia; species Erwinia amylovora. The sequence goes on along the minus strand of NZ_CP066796.1, from coordinate 278,003 downwards.
TGACTGGGCGGTTTCTGCCCCCGCTGCGCGTAACAGCTCCAGCTGCGTCGCATCGCCATAGTAAACCTTGTAACCGTATCTGCGCATCAGGCTGACCGCACTGATATCGCGTTCCAGCACCGTAATGCGCCTTTCATTGGCCATCAGCAGGCGGGCCACCACCTGACCAAAACGACCGAAACCGACCACGATCACCTGCGGCTTATCATCTTCGACAAACGGCTTCTCCTGGTTGTCATCCACCTCGTTGAAACGGTGCCTGAGAATTTTATCCACGCCCTGCATCAGTAGCGGCGTGGTCATCATCGACAGCGTGACCGTCACCAGCAGCAGCGGCATCTGGTCGCCGCTAAACAGGTTGGCAGAAGATGCCGCCGAGAACAGCACGAAAGCGAACTCCCCCCCCTGGCTGAGCACGCCGGAAAATTGCAGGCGTTCCGAGCTACGCAAGCCGTAAACACGCGCTAACAGATACAGCACGGCGGTTTTTACCGCCACCAGCAGCAGCACGCCAGTCAGGATCTCAGTCATATGGGTATAGAGCACGCCAAGATTCAGCGCCATACCGACCGAAATGAAGAACAGCCCGAGCAGCAAGCCTTTAAACGGGTCGATGGCGATTTCCAGCTCGTGCCGATATTCGCTTTCCGCCAGCAAAATGCCGGCAATAAAGGTGCCCAGCGCCATCGAAAGGCCGAGGGCGTCCATAAACAGCGCGAAGCCTAAGACCAACAGCAGCGCGGCGGCGGTAAACACCTCGCGCACGCCGGAAGCGGCAATGAAACGAAAAATCGGCCGCAGCAGGTAGCGGCCGCCGACCAGCAACCCGGCGAACGCCAGCACCTTCATGCCCAGTTTCATCCAGTCGGTATGGCCGCTGTCGCTGCCCGCCAGCAGCGGCACCAGCGCCAAAGCCGGGATCACCGCAAGGTCCTGGAACAGCAGCACCGAAAAGCCAAGCTGGCCGGACTCATTACGGTTCATTGCCTTATCACGCATCAGCTGCAGGGCCATCGCCGTCGAGGACATCGCCAGGCCAATCCCGCCAATGGTCGCCGCCTGCCAGGAAAAGTCAGTCAGCCATAAAATCCCGCCCAGCACGGCAGCACTGAGCAGCACCTGGGCGGCACCCACGCCGAAAATCGAGCGCCGCAGCTCCCACAGCTTCGACGGTTTCAACTCCAGGCCGATGATAAACATCAGGAACACCACGCCCATCTCAGAAAAGTGCAGGATCTCCTGCACGTCGCTGATAAAGCCTAAACCCCAGGGGCCGATAGCAATACCCGCCAACAAATAGCCTAAAACTGCCCCTATGCCGAGGCGAGCGGCAATCGGCACCGCAATCACTGCTGCGCAAAGATATAACAAGCCCGCGGTCAGGAGGCTTTGTCCTTCCATTTAAACTCCCCCGTGTGGCAATGGATTCGCCAGCCAGTCGCCATAGGCGCGGGCATAATTTTTCATCGTTTCAGCGCTCTGACGCCGCGCCCAGTAAATGATCATCGGTGTCATCCAGTGCATGCGGCACATCTGCGCCGTTAGCTCAAAAGGCCGCATAATCTCCGACATCGGATAACGGTTCAGCCCTTCCTGATGATAAGCCGCTTCCGGTTCTCCGGTGGTGATCACACTGCGCCAGTATTTTCCTTCCAGCTCATTACCGCCAGGCCCGCTGGCGAAGCCCCGCGACAGCACGCGGTCCAGCCACTCTTTGAGCAAAGCGGGGCAGCTGTAGGTATAAAGTGGATGTTGAAACACAATGATTTGATGTTCACGCAGCAGCTGCTGCTCATGGCGAATATCGATAAAGAAATCCGGATATTGTGCGTACAGATCATGGACCGTCACATGTGGCGAATGCCGCGCCGGCTGTAGCAAAACGCGATTAGCAATCGAATCCTGAGACTCCGGATGAGCATACAACAGCAGGACTTTAGGCGGCTGTGACATTCATTCCCCTCCAAATCGTCGTCATGGCGAGTGATTTCCGCTACCATGCACAACGCACCGGAACACTGGATTCCGTAAAACTGATTGCGATGGCTTAATTTAACATATTCTGAACTGACGGCGCTTATGATTGTATTCTCCTCGTTACAAATTCGTCGCGGTGTCCGCGTCCTGCTGGACAACGCCACGGCGACGATTAACCCCGGCCAGAAAGTCGGTCTGGTGGGTAAAAACGGCTGCGGCAAATCCACCCTGCTGGCGCTGCTTAAGAACGAGATAAGCGCCGATGCGGGCAGCTTCAGCTATCCGGGAAACTGGTCGCTGGCATGGGTCAATCAGGAAACCCCGGCGCTGGACACGCCAGCTATTGAATATGTTATCGATGGCGACCGTGAATTTCGCCAGCTTGAATCTGCATTAGCCGATGCCAATGAGCTTAACGATGGGAATGCCATTGCCACGCTGCATGGCAAACTCGATGCGGTTCAGGCCTGGACCATTCAGTCACGCGCGGCCAGCCTGCTCAACGGGCTGGGCTTCAGCCAGCAACAGCTGCAGCGCCCGGTCAGCGACTTTTCCGGCGGCTGGCGCATGCGTCTGAACCTGGCACAGGCGCTGATCTGCCGATCTGATTTGCTATTGCTCGACGAACCGACCAACCACCTTGACCTGGATGCGGTGATCTGGCTGGAGCGCTGGCTGAAAAGCTACGCCGGCACGCTGATCCTGATTTCGCACGACCGCGACTTCCTCGACCCGGTGGTGGACAAGATTTTACATATCGAGCAGCAGTCCATTTTTGAATACACCGGCAACTACAGCTCATTTGAAATTCAGCGCGCCGCCAAGCTGTCGCAGCAGCAGTCAATGTTCGAGCATCAGCAACAAAAAGTGGCGCATCTGCAAAGTTTTATCGACCGCTTTAAAGCCAAAGCCAGTAAGGCAAAACAGGCGCAGAGCCGGATTAAAATGCTGGAGCGCATGGAGCTGATCGCCCCGGCGCACGTTGATAATCCCTTTACCTTCAGCTTCCGCGAGCCGGAGAGCCTGCCGAACCCGCTGTTGAAGATGGAAAAAGTCAGCGCCGGTTACGGCGAGCGTAAAATCCTCAACTCGATTAAGCTGAACCTGGTTCCGGGGTCACGCATCGGCCTGCTGGGGCGCAACGGTGCCGGTAAATCAACGCTGATTAAGTTACTGGCGGGCGAACTTGCCCCTTTACAGGGTGAAATTGGCCTGGCGAAAGGCATCAAGCTCGGCTACTTCGCGCAGCATCAGCTGGAATTCCTGCGCGCCGACGAGTCGCCGATCCAGCATCTGGTGCGCCTGGCGCCAAAAGTGCTGGAGCAGCAGCTGCGCGATTACCTTGGCGGCTTTGGCTTCCAGGGCGACAAGGTCAGTGAAGAGACACGGCGCTTTTCCGGCGGTGAAAAAGCGCGGCTGGTGCTGGCGCTGGTCGTCTGGCAGCGCCCCAACCTGCTGCTGCTGGATGAGCCAACCAACCACCTTGACCTGGATATGCGCCAGGCGTTAACCGAGGCGCTAATCGACTTCGAAGGTGCGCTGGTGGTGGTTTCTCACGACCGTCACCTGCTGCGTTCCACCACTGACGATCTCTGCCTGGTGCATGATGGCAAAGTCGAACCCTTTGCCGGCGATTTAGAAGATTACCAGCAGTGGCTAAGCGAGCAGCAGCGGCAGAGCGCTGACGGCGACGCGCCGAAGGCGGACAGCACCAACAGCGCCCAGGCACGTAAGGACCAGAAGCGTCGCGAGGCCGAGCTGCGCACTCACACGCAGCCGTTGCGCAAGCAGCTTGAGAAACTGGAAAAACTGATGGAAAAGCATCATGCGCGGCTGGCCGATGCGGAAGGCCAGCTGTCAGACGCCACTCTCTATGAGCAGGCACGTAAAGCCGATCTCACCGCAGCACTGCAGCAGCAGGCGACGGCAAAATCAGCGCTGGAAGAGTGCGAGCTGGCGTGGCTGGAAGCACAAGAGCAGCTGGAAACCATGCTGGCTTCCTGATGCTTAGCCCGAATATCTGAAAGGCAGAACACATGTTGACTGAATACCTAAGGGAGATGTCAATTCTTCCTTTTTAACCCTCTGATTCGCCGAAATGTCTCAAAGGGTGTGAGCTGAACCTTCAGGTATTTCACCGCGTTTCACCCGCCGTCGCCGCAGCTGAATACCCTGTTTAGCGTCAGGCGGTGTTCCGCCAGCGTCTGATTAATCGACGGGCATGCAGCGTCAGAGCAAGGTGGAAAAACAGACGGCGTGGTTCGCCGTCTCTGTTTATAGCGAAAAGTCTCAACGCGCTAAGGGCGGCTGCGGCTTAAGAAACGGAATCCCTCGCCGTTAGGTGCAGGGGGTACTTCAGGGGATTAATCATAGTAAGCCACCTTACGTTCAGCGCCATTGATATTCAGCAAGACGAAACCCGTGGGCGTGGTCTTATCTGCTGGTATTCCCGTTGCCGTTGCCAGCGTTACCAAACCCTTTTCGTTAGCACCTATGCCCGCAACACCATTATGTATGCCGAAGCGCGCCACAGGTTTCAGGCTGCCAATCTGACTCTCGTCACTGACCAGCGACATGTCTGCATCAAACAGCGAGCAGACGCCGGACTCGAAACGCGTCGGCCCGGTGGTGGTAAGATTGAACATCGTTGCACCGCTTTTCGCTTTCAGCTTCACCCATACTGAGGTGCGGCTCGTCCCTTCGCGGCTGTAACGCATCTCCAGAATGGCGGGTTGCCCCCTATGGAAACAGTCTGCCGAAACGGAATCGAGCTTTTGCAAATTAATCCACGTTTTTCCTGCACCGGGCAGATTGACGGGTGAGGTAGCACTGTCTGATGGTGCGGTACTATCTGCTTTACTGATTAATTCAATTTCCCACAGCTGATTGGATTTGGCGAAGTAAAGGCGTCCCAGACGATACCAGTTATCCTTATCGGTATTATTTTCCAGTTTATAACCGCTGAAATAACCGACCTTAAGCGATCCTGTTAAGCTCGTCCCATAATTTTCATCCCTGCGGTGACCATATTCGTAATCGGAAAGCCATCTTCCTGAAGTCTTTGCAAGATCCAAAGTGGAGCCGGACTGAAGGTTAATCTGGCGCATCAGAATGCGGCTATTACTGAGAATAAATGGCTTGTGGCAGTCTTCAATATTTAATGTATCAATCGTCCAGCCTCCGTCTGAGAGATTGCCCGGATTTCGCGTGTGTTCAATCCAGACATTGCGAATAATACCCTGTGTTACCCGAGGCATATAAAGCGTTGCATCCCCATAACCCGACTGGAAATTAGCGTTACATAATTCAATGGCAGTAGAGTGATCCCAGGCTCCCTCTGGTCGGTTTGACCAGCCAACGTCGAGGACGCGGGAAAATGTTTTCAGGGTATAGAATTGCTCAAATTTGCTGTCGAAGGTGTCCTGTAATTTGAATATGGTTCCCCCGCTGTATTGTCCACGGAAGTGGCTGATGTTGACTAACTGGCCGCCCTGACAAATATTTTCCAGGAAGGGCTGCACGTTGGAGCACATTTCGGCAGTGATGGTGCCCACATTATTATTGGTGTCCGCGCTGGCCTGCCCGTCCCAGGTAAGCCCTTTTATCGTCATACGCCGTGCATTTATCTTGAACACGGTATTGGAACTTTGGTCAGAAACAATCGTCGTAGACGGCAAAGATCCTAAGGGAATGCCCACGCCCTCCAGGCCAAAAAAGGGGATCTCGGCACCGCTAAAATCGAGTGGCCTAATCAAAAATCGACCGCACGGAAAGCGCACGGGCAGGCTTTTTATGTTCTGATTGTAGTTCTGAACCCAGCTCAACATGCTGGTAAAAGCGCCAGTGTCGTCGGTTTTGCCATCGCCTTTTGCACCGAAATGAAGCACGTTCAATTCCTGTGGATCAGTCACTGCACGTTTCCAGTAAAAGCCCTCTCCCAGAGCAATCGTGCCGTTGTCATCTTTCAGATCTGTCGTGGCCGGCAAGCCAATAAAGTGTCCGCCACCACGGGGACTGGGTTCGTTGTCATAATAGCTTTTGAGAAAGACAACCTCGCCAGATTTTGACGGTACTGTCATGCGCAGTTCAGCAAATGAATTTAATTCGATCATCGAATACTCCTGAGTACGAAAACCAAAAAAGAATAATGCTTAGCGAATAAAAAGGTTCAGAAGAAACCCGCAGCGTAAATTGCGGCATTCTGCATAAAGAAAAAGGATAAATAATTTCCAACCTCCCCTTCATCATTTCACGTCCATAATGAAATTCCGGTCATCAGCTTTTATATAAAAAGGCTAATACACCATTTACTGATTACCGTTAAATTATTTTAACCACTTAAGGGGATATGACACGTTGGGGAAGTTGTACGTGGAACCACACATATCTGAAACTCAGGCGTTGATATTCCCTGGCCTGCAACACACCAGACAGATCCCATCTGTTCTCCACAAGGCCATCAGTTGTCGCCGAAGGTGAGCCAGGGAAAAACCTCGTCAGGTGATGTCAATGCACCGTGTAATCGGAGGTCAAGAAGGGGATGGGGTTTGGAGTGGTCAACGATGTCTGCACTGGCCAGTTGTCGGCGTTACCGTTGCGATCTTTTTAGCGGGCTGAACAACGACGATGCCACGGCAGACGCGCTTAGGTGAGCATCGCGAGGCTGCGGTGCCGTCGCAGCCCGCTATGAACAGGTTAGTTCAGAAAGGTTTATCGCCGAGGATGGTCGCCCGGTGCATAATACGGCGCTGCGGCAGGTAATCCGCATTCGCGTAATGCTGGGTTACCCGGTTATCCCAGATTGCCACATCATCCTGCCGCCAGCGCCAGCGCACCTGGAAATCGGGTTTAGTGATATGGGCAAAGAGGAAGTTCAGCAGCGCATCGCTCTCCTTCTCCTTCAACCCGACAATGCGCGTGGTAAAGCCCTCATTGACGAATAATGCCTTTTTGCCACTGACCGGGTGGGTGCGCACCACCGGATGCTGCACCGGCGGGTTCTTTGCCACGGCCTGCTGCCAGCGCTGATGCTCCTCTGCGCTGCTGCGGTATTTGTACTCCTGGAACGATTTTCTGAAGTCATGCTCGGCCTGCAACCCATCAAGCAGCGTCTGTATCGGTGCCGATAAGGCATTCCAGGCAGCAATGCCGCTGGCCCACAGCGTGTCTCCCCCGCTGTCAGGCAGCTGCTTCGCGGTGAGAATGGCACCCGCTGGCGGCGTTTCGATAAAGGTGACATCGGTGTGCCAGTTGTCGTTATCCGGCGGATTATCATCGTTGGTATCCAGCACGATAATCTCTTCCACGTCGGGCGCGTGAGGATAAAGCGGATGGATATGCAGATCGCCAAAACGTGCCGCCAGCTGGCGCTGCTGATGCGGCGTTAGCGGCTGATCGCGCAGGAACAGTACCTGATGGCGGATTAATGCGTGATAGAGCTGCTCAAACTGCGCATCACTTAGCGGGCGGCTCAGGTTGATCTCACTGACCAGAGCGCCGATATGCGGCCCCAGCGCCTGAATGCTGATTCGTTCGTTCATTGTTGTTCTCCATGCCAGGGGGTTAAGCGGCGCTGTAAGGCGCGCAGCCCCAGCTCAAGTGCAAAAGCGATTAAGGCAATCGTCGCGATACCGGCCAGTACCACATCAGTCGCCAGAAACTCACCGGCCGACTGCACCATAAAACCCAGTCCACGGGTGGCGGCGATCAGTTCTGCGGCCACCAGCGTCGACCAGCCAACGCCCAGGCCAATACGAATTCCGGTGAGGATCTCCGGCAGCGCACCGGGTAGCACCACAAACCACAGCACCTGCCAGCGGCTGGCCCCCAGCGAACGGGCGGCGCGCAGACGTACCTGCCGGGCGCTTTTTACCCCGGCGAGCGCGGACATCGTCACCGGCGCGAAGATAGCCAGGTAAATCAGCAAGATTTTTGAGGTTTCACCAATGCCGAACCAGATAACCATCAGCGGCAGATAAGCCAGCGGCGGCACCGGGCGGTACAGCTCAATCAGCGGGTCGAGAATGCCGCGCAGCGTATCGTTAAGCCCCATTAAGATGCCGATCGGTACGCCAATCACCACGGCGGCCAGCAGGGCAATCACCATGCGCGTCAGGCTGGCGGCGAGATGCTGCCACAAGGTGGCATCCATAAAGCCAATCGGGCTGGCGATGGTCAGCAGCTGGTGCCATACCTGCTGCGGGGCTGGCAGAAACAGCGGGGCTATCAGCTGGAGCCGGGTCACCGCCCACCAAACCGCCAGAAGTATCAGTAAAGTCGCCAGGCTGAGGGTCAGCTGGCGCGACAGCGGCCAGCGCGGCGGCCATTTGCGCCGCGCCGCTTTTTCATTAATCAGTAAACTCATGCGAAGACCTCGCGCTGCCGGAACACCCGGCTGAGGACATATTCACGGCGTTCGATAAATGCCGGATCGGACTTAATCGCCCGGCAGTCTTCTCCGGCCGCATAGCGGCGGCCAAAGTCCAGCGCCAGGCGCTCAACGATGCGCCCCGGCCCCGGCGACAGCAGGATCAGCTCGCTGGCAAGAAATACGGCTTCTTCAATGTCGTGGGTGATCAGCAGGATCTGTTTGCCGCTGTCACGCCACAGCCGCAGCAGCAGTTCCTGCATCTGTTCGCGGGTAAACGCGTCCAGCGCGCCAAAGGGTTCATCCAGCAGCAGCAGGCGCGGATCTGCCGCCAGCGCTCTGGCAATGCCCACGCGCTGGCGCATGCCGCCGGAAAGCTGCCAGATAAAATGGTGCTCAGTCCCCTGCAGCCCGGCTTTTTTCAGCATGCGTTGCGCCACAGCACGGCGCTCGCTTTTCTCTACCCCGGCCAGTTGCAGGCCAAAAGCGACATTATCCAGCACGTTGCGCCACGGCAGCAGCCCCTCATGCTGGAAGACCACGCCGCGATCGGCACCCGGCCCGCTAACCGGTTGCCCGTCCAGCGTAATACTGCCGCCGTCAGCGGGGATAAATCCGGCAATGAGATTGAGCAGCGTGGTTTTGCCGCAGCCAGACGGGCCGAGTACCACCACCAGCTCGTCGCTGTCGATCGTCAGGTTAATATCCTGTAAAACCAGCCTTTCCCCATAGCTGGCGCGAAGATGAGAGACAGTCAGCATTTGCGGCGCTCCTGCTTACTGTGCCAAAGGTTTGACGAAACGGTCAGTGACAAAACTGCGGTAGTCGCTGGCTATCTGCGGTACTTTCCCTTGCTCTTTCAGGAATTTAGCCGTGTCGATTATCGCCTGATTAACCGGGCCGTTCAGCTGTTCAACCTGTTGCCTTGCACCGAAATAGGTATTTCCCTGCACCAGTGCGGGCACCTGTGCCACAGGCACGCCGCTCAGGCGCGACAGCTTGCCGAGATATTCATCCTGCTTCAGCCACTGCTGCGGATTATCGAGATAGTTTTTTTGCGCGGCCAGCGCGCTGCGGGCGAAAGCGGTCACCACGTCAGGATGTTGTTCGGCAAAATCCTTGCGCACCACCCAGACATCCAGCGTTGGCGCGCCCCATTTGGCCAGCTGGGATGAGTCGGTCAGCACCTTCCCCTGTTTTTCAAGTTGATTAACGGCCGGCGCCCAGACGTAAGCACCGTCAATATCGCCGCGCTGCCAGGCGGCGGTAATGGCCGGTGGTTGCAGGTTGACGATCTGCACCTGTTCGGGCCTGATGCCCCAGTGTTTGAGGGCTGCCAGCAGGCTGTAATGGGTGGTGGAGATAAAGGGGACGGCGATACGTTTGCCGATCAGGTCTTGCGGATGGTTAATCTCTTTTTTCACCACCAGCGCCTCAGAATTACCGAGCTGTGAGGCCAGCAGGAAGACTTCAATCGGTACCTGCTGGCTGGCGGCAACGGCCAGCGGGCTGGAGCCGATATTGCCAATCTGTACATCGCCGGAAGCCAGCGCGCGCACCACGCCTGAGCCGCTATCGAATTTGCGCCAGTCGACCTTAGCACCACTCTCTTTAGCCAAGGTGCCATCGGCCTGCGCGACTTTCGCCGGCTCTGCCGATGTCTGATAGGCAATGGTGACCTCCACCGCCTGTACGCTGAGTGCCGTCAGCGACAGTGCCGCCGCCAGAATGGAAACCGAAAATTTACCCGCCATAGCACGTTCCGCTCGATGGTTATTGCTGTATGACTCCTTTGTAACCGGGCGTATCTGTCCTGATAAAGTAATTAAAAATTATTATTTATAACAAAAGGTGCTTAGCACTTTTCACGCATTCTATTGCCGGAATAGAGCCATAAGCGGCGTTAAGCCTGATTTACGCTTCAGGTCGACGGTTAGCACCCATTCCCGCCGGGCCTTCAGCGCCAAATCAGCAGGACGCAGGCTGCGGTCACTAAACCCATCAATACGTTAAACAACGTCCAGGCGCGGCGACTGCGCAAAATGCGGCCAATCAGCGTACCAAATCCCAACCAGATAACGCCGGACAGCGCATTGACCAGCGCCATAGCAATACTGATAGCCACCACCGAGGTACGATAAGCTTCACCCGCCAGGCTAAAGCTGGCAACGGCTCCCAGCGCCATCAGCCACGCCTTAGGATTGATAAGCTGAAGCAGGCCGCCCTGCCAGAACGGCATCCGCGCGGCCGGAGTCTTGTCGGTATCCAGCTTTTCATAGTCGGCGCTGCCAATTTTCCACGCCAGCCACAGCAGATAAACGCTACCCGCCACTTTGAAAAAAAGATGCAGGGAGGGATAAAGCAGTATCAGTCCGCCGACGCCAAACGCCACCATCAGCAGCATAGCCTGCATACCGATCATGATGCCCATCAACAAACTCAGAGAGCGAAAGAAACCAAAATTCGCGCCGGAGGCGGTGAGTAACATATTATTAGGACCGGGCGTAATGGCAGCAACCCAGAGAAAGCCTGACATGGATAAAAACTGACTCAGTTCCATAGAACGGGTGCTCCTCACCCCCCGGAAAAATAAACAACCTGATGAAGCTAACAGCGCGCTATGGATCCGACAAGCTCTGACCACATGATTTTTGATCGCCTGGCTGAAAACCCGTTTCGCCCAATGGCAGGGGCCAGCAACGCGCATCTGCAAACCATTCTGCCGCGCCTGGTGCGCCGCCGGGTGACGCTGAAAGCGCACTGGCAGCGACTGACGCTACCGGACGGTGATTTTGTCGACCTGGCCTGGAGCGAAAACCCGGCCCGGGCGCGCAATAAGCCGCGCGTGGTGCTGTTCCACGGCCTGGAAGGCAGCTTTCACAGCCCCTATGCGCACGGCCTGTTGCAGGCGTTGAAAGCGCGTGGCTGGCTGGGCGTGGTGATGCACTTTCGCGGCTGTAGCGGCGTACCCAACCGCCTGAACCGCATCTATCACTCTGGCGAAACCGGTGATGCCAGCTACTTTTTACAGTGGCTGCGCGCTGAATGGGGCCGGGTGCCGACCGCCGCCGTGGGTTTCTCGCTGGGCGGGAATATGCTGGCCTGCCTGCTGGGCAAGCAGGGGGATCACTGCCTGCTCGACGCCGCGGTGGCAGTTTCTGCACCGCTGATGCTGGAACCCTGTAGCCGGCGGCTGGAACAGGGCTTTTTCCGTGTTTATCAGCGTTATCTGCTTAACCTGCTGAAACTGCATGCCTGGCCGGGCACGCTGCCCGTCGACCTGGCGCAGCTCGAATCCATTGGCCGGCTGCGTGATTTTGATAATGCGATTACCGCCCGCGCTCATGGCTTTATTGATGCCAGCGACTATTACCGCCGCAGCAGCGCCATGCCGCTGCTGCCCGGCGTGCGTAAGCCGCTGCTGATCATTCACGCGCAGGATGACCCTTTTATGACCGCTGATGTGATCCCCGATCCTGCCCTGCTGCCGTCAAACGTTGAATATCAGCTGACGCAGCATGGCGGGCACGTTGGTTTTGTAGGCGGAACGCTGCGCAGCCCACAAATGTGGCTGGAGCAACGCATTCCGCAATGGCTTACCACCTGGCTGGACAACTGATGATTATTCCCTGGAAAGAGCTCGATTCGGCAACACTTGATAACCTGATTGAATCCTTTGTGCTGCGCGAAGGCACCGATTATGGCGAGCATGAGCGATCGCTGGAACAGAAAGTCGCCGATGTTCGCCGTCAGCTGAGCTGCGGCGAGGTGGTGCTGGTGTGGTCTGAACTGCACGAGTCGGTCAACATTATGCCGCGCGGCCAGTTTCGCGGCTAACCCCGTCCGCCAGGTTATATCAGCTTCATCGCTGCCGTATTGATGACATGTGTCGACAAAGCATGTTACCAATGCAGGGCCACCCGTTTTTTAAGGAAGTAGTACGCTATGTCGACTCAACATCCGGTTATCGCCGTTACCGGCTCCAGCGGGGCAGGAACCACGACCACCAGCCTGGCATTCAGGAAGATCTTCCAGCAGCTGGGCCTGCATGCAGCAGAAATAGAAGGAGACAGCTTCCACCGCTTTACCCGCCCGGAGATGGATATGGCGATCCGCAAAGCGCGCGATATGGGTAAACACGTCAGCTATTTTGGCCCGGAAGCGAATGATTTCGCACTGCTGGAGCGTACATTCAGCGAATATGGTCGCAGCGGTAAAGGAAAGTCGCGTAAGTATTTGCATACCTACGATGAAGCCGTGCCCTGGAACCAGGTGCCCGGCACCTTTACGCCGTGGCAGCCGCTGGCAGAACCGACCGATGTGCTGTTTTATGAAGGGTTGCACGGCGGCGTTGTCACCCCGCTGCATAACGTGGCGGAAAACGTGGATCTGCTGGTTGGCGTGGTGCCCATCGTCAACCTTGAGTGGATCCAAAAACTGGTGCGCGATACCAGCGAACGCGGCCATTCGCGCGAAGCAGTGATGGACTCCGTGGTGCGTTCAATGGAGGACTACATCAACTTTATTACTCCGCAGTTTTCACGCACCCATATCAACTTCCAGCGCGTCCCGACGGTGGACACCTCCAACCCGTTTGCCGCCCGTGGCATCCCCTCTCTGGATGAGAGTTTCGTGGTTGTCCACTTTCAGGGGCTGGAAGATATCGATTTCCCTTACCTGCTGTCCATGCTGCAGGGTTCGTTTATCTCACATATCAAAACCCTGGTGGTGCCGGGAGGAAAAATGGGGCTGGCGATGGAGCTGATCATGGGGCCGCTGGTTAAGCGGTTGATTGAAGGAAAGAAAATCGGCTGAAGTTCTTTCCTTTTACGGCTAAGAGGATGGGCGGGATCAGGTCAGTTCGATCACTTCATAACTGTGGCTCATCTCCACCCCCTTGCCCAGCATAATCGCCACCGAGCAGTATTTTTCCGCAGAGAGATCGACCGCACGCGCTACCGCGTTATCCGCCAGCGCTTTGCCGCTGACAACAAAATGCAGGTTAATGCGGGTGAAGATACGCGGTGCCTCTTCGCGGCGTTCTGAGGTCAGCTTCACTTCGCAGTCAGCCACGCTATGGCGGCCCTTTTGCAAAATTGACACCACGTCAATGGCGCTGCAGCCGCCGGCGGCCATCAGCACCATTTCCATTGGGCTTGGCGCTTTATCGCCCGAATTACCATCCATCAGCACCTGATGACCAGATGAGGATTCTCCCAAAAACGTCATCCCTTCGACCCACTTAACCCGTGCCTGCATAACAACATCCTCCAATTCATTTAGTTACAGCAGAGTACGCCGCCGTGATTAAAACGGCAACGCTCTCTTTTTCTGACTATGCTGAAGCGAGACAACAGAAGACAGCCATCCCAAGCTGTGCTACAAACGAGGCTGTAAATTTCACCGGCATCATGATGTTGGTGATAACGAAACGACAGCATACGGCCTGCCCCGGAGCGGCCCGTTCCTTCCCTGTCGGAACGCTTGACTATAACAAAGCCTGGCAGGGATTCAGCCCCCGTATATCCCAATCAATTTACGCGCGGCAGCAAGGGGATCGTGAAACTTGCTGCGGGGTAAACCGGATGTATTCAGGTACGACGACAACAGAGGATAACAGCGAATGGTTCTCGGCAAACCGCAAACAGACCCTACTCTCGAATGGTTCCTGTCCCATTGCCATATTCACAAATATCCATCCAAAAGCACGCTGATACATCAGGGTGAGAAGGCGGAAACCCTTTACTACATCGTCAAAGGTTCAGTAGCGGTATTGATCAAGGATGAGGAAGGCAAAGAGATGATCCTCTCTTATCTCAACCAGGGTGATTTTATCGGCGAGCTGGGCCTCTTCGAAGAGGGCCAGGAACGCAGTGCCTGGGTACGTGCCAAAGCAGCCTGTGAAGTAGCTGAAATCTCTTACAAAAAATTCCGGCAGCTGATCCAGGTCAACCCTGACATCCTGATGCGCCTGTCTTCGCAGATGGCGCGTCGCCTGCAGGTCACCTCGGAAAAAGTGGGTAATTTAGCTTTCCTTGATGTGACCGGACGCATTGCCCAGACGCTGCTGAATCTGGCAAAACAGCCCGATGCAATGACGCACCCGGACGGGATGCAGATCAAAATAACGCGTCAGGAGATCGGCCAGATTGTCGGCTGCTCGCGCGAGACGGTCGGTCGTATTCTGAAAATGCTGGAAGATCAAAACCTGATCTCCGCACACGGTAAAACCATCGTCGTTTACGGCACGCGTTAATCGCCCCTGAACCCACGGCGCGCCAGCCTCTGTCGCGCCTTTTTCTATCTGGTGCGGCGGATGTGGCGCAGAATCATTTATCAACCTGAAGTGAACTACGCGCTGCGGCAAACACTGGTGTTGTGTTTGCCGGTTGCACTGGGCTGGCTGCTGGGAGACTTACAGAAAGGTCTGCTGTTCTCACTGGTTCCCGCCTGCTGTAACAATGCCGGGCTGGATACGCCGCACAAACACTTCTTTGAACGCCTGATGCTGGGCGGAGGCCTGTTCGCCGGCAGCAGTTTTATTATCCAGTATGCCGGCGCTCAGGGGGTTCCGCTGCCGCTGATCCTGCTGCTGATGGCGATGTTGCTGGGGATCACCGGCGAGATCGGCCCGCTGCATGCCCGCCTGATGCCTGCCTCGCTGATTGCCGCCATATTCACCCTGAGCCTCGCTGGCAAAGTACCGATGTGGCAACCTCCGTTACTGTATATCCTTGGCACCATCTGGTACGGGGTATTTAACTGGTTCTGGTTCTGGCTGTGGAAAGAGCAGCCGATGCGCGAAACGCTTAGCCTGCTGTACCGCGAGCTGGCCGACTATTGCGAGGCAAAGTATCGCCATTTAAACCAGCTAAACGACCCCTCATCCGCTATGCCGCCGCTGTTTGCTCGCCAGCAAAAGGCCGTCGATCTTATCACTACCTGTTACCAGCAAATTCATATGCTGGCAGCCAATCGCAACCAGCATTACCAGCCTTTGACGCGCGCTTTCCAGGTGGCGCTTGACCTGCAGGAGCACATCGCCGTCAGTCTGCATCAGCCGGAAGACGTGCAAAAACTGGTGCGTCAGAGCCACGCCGAGGCGGTGATCCGCTGGAATGCGCAGCGCATCGCCGCACGTCTGCGCGAGCTGGCTGACGATATTTTGTATCACCGCTTCCCCAGACGTTTTGAGATGGAACTGCCGCTGGAAGCGCTGGAGAAGATCGTGCGTCAGCATCCGGATAATCCGGTGGGTAATTTTTGCTACTACCATTTCAGCCGTATTGCGCGCGTGCTGCGCACTCAACGCCCGCTTTATCGCCGCGATTTGATGGCTGACCGTCAGCGCCACCTGCCGCTGCTGCCGGCGCTGAAAAGCTACCTTTCGCTTAAGTCTACCGCCTTGCGCACCGCCGCACGCTATGCGGTGATGTTGACCTTCGCCAGTACGCTGGCGCTGTTTCTGGCTATGCCGAAGCCGTACTGGATACTGATGACCATGATGTTTGTCAGCCTGAACGGCTACAGTGCCACCCGGGTCCGCATCCAGCACCGTGCGCTTGGCACCCTGGCCGGGCTGGCGGTTGCCGCACTGGCCCTGCGCCTGCATGCTCCTGAGTCAATGACATTACTGGTGATGCTGGCCATCACCCTGGCCAGTTACCTGATTTTACGCAAGTTCTACGGTTGGGCGACGGTGGGCTTTACCGTAACGGCGGTGTATTCTCTCCAACTTTTGTCGCTAAACGGCGAGAGCTTCTTATTGCCGCGCCTGATCGATACGTTGATGGGCTGCCTGATTGCCCTTGGCGGCAACATCTGGCTGTGGCCACAGTGGCAGAGCGGGTTGCTGCGCCAGAACGCGCATGATGCGCTGGAGGCTTATCAGGAGGCGCTGCAGATGTTGTTGGGTAGTGAACAGGATGTCAGCAAGCTGGCAAACCAGCGTATCAAAGTTAATCAGGCGCATAACGCGCTGTATAACTCCCTGAATCAGGCGATGCAGGAGCCTGGCTTCGATTCCCGCTATTTGTCCGATATGAAACTGTGGGTAACCCACAGCCAGCTTATCGTTGAACATATTAACGCCATGACGATTATGGCGCGGGAACACACTATGCTGACCGCCTCGCTGGCGGAGCGCTATCTTCAGTCCTGCGAGATCGCTCTGCAACGTTGCCAGCAGCGGCTGGAATATGACGGGCCGGGTTCAGAAAGCAACGTGCTGGAGGCGCCGGACAATTTCCAGCATGGCCCGGTGACTCTCCTCGAAGGCCACATCGAGCGCATTCTCGACCACCTCAACACCATGCACACCATTTCATCGCTGGCCTGGAGCCAGCGCCCTCACCATGGCCACTGGATGATAAATCGGTTAGGTAAATCGTCCGGGCGGCGACCTCAAACCGGGCCGCCGCCTGGTTAACGCAGCACCTACGCCAGCACCTTCTCGACGGCCGCAGCAAAGCGCTCCATACCTTCGGCAATATCGACAGGCTCAATCAACAGCGATGGCGCGAAGCGCATCACGCCGCTGCCGGCGACCAGCACCATCACCCCTTCGGCCGCCGCCGCGTTAAGGATATCGCGGGCTTTATCAGCGTACTGTGGCTTCAGCGCTGCACCAATCAGCAGCCCTTTACCACGGATATCGCTGAACAGATCCCGCCTGGTATTCAGCGACTGTAGCGCATCAACAAACAGCTGCCGCCGCGCGGCCACGCCGTCAAGCACTTCCGGCGTATTGATAATGTCCAGCGCCGCTTCCGCCACCGCACAGGCCAACGGATTGCCGCCGTAGGTGGTGCCGTGCACGCCCGGGGCCATCACTGAGGCAATAGCGTTGGTGGTCAGCATCGCGCTGACCGGGAAGCCGCCGCCGAGTGCTTTCGCGCTGGTGACAATATCTGGCTGCACGCCGTAGTGCTCGTAGGCAAACAGCTTGCCGCTACGGCCCATGCCGCTCTGTACTTCGTCCATCACCAGCAGCGCATGATGTTCATCACACAGCTGACGCAGCCCCTGCATGAATTCCTCAGTGGCCGGTACCACGCCGCCCTCCCCCTGGATCGGCTCGACGACAATCGCACAGGTATGATCGTCGATGACCGCTTTGACCGCCGCCAGATCGTTAAAGGGCACATGGACAATATCGGCCGGTTTTGGCCCAAAGCCATCGGAGTATTTTGGCTGCCCGCCGACGGAAACGGTAAACAGCGTGCGGCCATGAAACGCATTATGGAAAGCGATAATTTTGCTTTTATACGGGCTGTGGCGCTGTGAAGCGTAGTAACGCGCCAGCTTGAAAGCCGCTTCGTTGGCTTCCGCGCCGGAGTTGGCAAAGAATACGCGCTCGGCGAAAGTGGCATCGATCAGTTTACGCGCCAGGCGCAAGGCTGGCTCATTGGTGAAAACGTTACTGGTGTGCCACAGGGTTTCGCCCTGGGTTTTTAACGCTTCCACCAGCGCCGGATGGCAGTGGCCCAGCGCGGTAACCGCAATCCCACCGGAGAAATCGATATACTCTTTACCCTGCTGGTCCCAGATACGGCTGCCTTTGCCTTTGACCGGCACAAACTGCGCTGGTGCATAAACAGGCAAAATTACCTCGTCAAATGTCGCCCGCGTTACCGCTATTTTTTCCGCCGCCATTCGTTACCTCTCCGTTTAATCTTTTCATTCATATGAAAATATAGTCATAAAATATGCATAAAAAGTCAAAAAAAGGCAAATATTAATCAGCGTTTAAGAAAATTACCCAGCAGCTGATGCCCCTGCTCGCTCAGAATGCTTTCCGGATGGAACTGCACCCCTTCCAGCGCCAGCGTACGGTGACGGAAACCCATAATTTCGTCCGGCTGGCCGTCATCACGCAGCGTCCAGGCGGTCAGTTCAAATTCAGCAGGGAGACTGTCCGCCGCTACGATCAGCGAGTGATAGCGCGTGACCGTCAGCGGATGATTGAGGCCGGCAAATACGCCACCCTCGTTATGCTCAATCGCCGAGGTTTTACCGTGCATCACCCGGCGGGCGCGTTCTACGCGCGCGCCAAATGCCTGGGCAATGGCCTGATGCCCGAGGCAAACACCAAGGATCGGCAGCTGACCGGCAAAATGACGGATGGCGTCAAGCGAGATCCCTGCTTCATTCGGGGTACAGGGACCGGGGGAAATCACCAACTGGTCGGGAGCCAGCCTGTCCATCTCCGCCAGGTTAATCTCGTCGTTACGCCGCACGCACACTTCGGCGCCCAGCTCGGAAAAATACTGGTAGAGGTTCCAGGTGAAGGAGTCGTAGTTATCGATAAGCAGCAGCATGATCGGTCCGTTACGCCCGGGCCAACGGGCGGCCCGGGCAGAGAAGGCAGTCAGCTAATTATGGCAGCACTTTAGCCGACAGAATAACAACCGGCGTCACCGGGACATTCTGGTAAGGACCGAAGGTTTTGGTCTGGACCTGAGCAATTTTATCCGCCACGTCCATGCCTTTTACTACTTTACCGAATACCGCATAGCCAAAATCACGCTGGCCATGATCGAGGAAGGCATTGTCCGCCACGTTGATAAAGAACTGGCTGGTAGCACTGTCCTTCTCAGCGGTGCGCGCCATAGACAGGGTGCCGCGTTTGTTCAGCAAGCCGTTGTCTGCCTCATTTTTGATCGGCGCGCCTGGCTGCTTTTGCTGCATATCGGCAGTGAAACCGCCGCCCTGCAACATAAAGCCGGGGATCACACGATGGAAAACAGTGTTGTTGTAGAAGCCGTTGTTGACGTAATCCACAAAGTTTTTCACCGAGACGGGTGCTTTCTGGTTATTAAGTTCCAGTTCAATATTGCCCGCTGAAGTGGTCAGCAGGACATGCGCGTCCCCCTTAGCGGCAAGAGCGGAGACAGAGATCGAAGACAGTGCGAGAACTGTCGCCACCGCGGTCAAAGTACGTTTCAACATGAAGGAATCCTTACTGAGGGCAACGAATCATTTAATCAACGCTTATTGTAAAGAGGCACTCACCTGTGCGCCAGCGCTTTACCGTTATTTACCAGCGATACGGTGAAAGCAAACGTTATCGCTGTCGGCAAAAAAGTGATTTAGATCACGTTATGAATGGAATCTGAAGTAAAAGATTTCGCTAAAGATTTTAGCAGATCGCTATTGTCGTTAAACTTCCTGAGTCCCCCACAGGCATTCCGCCTGACCAACTTCTTTCTCAACAGGTTTCCACTATGACAAATCGCGATCGCATTGGGCTTACCTGGATCAGCTTCTTCTCCTACGCGTTGACCGGTGCAGTGGTTATCGTTACCGGTATGGTTCTGGAGAATATAGCGGCTTATTTCCAGCTGCCCGTTGCTCAGATGAGCAATACTTTTACCTTTCTCAATGCAGGTATTCTGCTGGCGGTGTTTCTCAACGCCTGGCTGATGGAAATTGTGCCGCTCAAGCGCCAGATAATTTTCGGCTTTGTGCTGATGGTGCTGGCGGTACTCGGCCTGATGAACAGTCACAGCCTCGGCGTATTCTCCCTGTGTATGTTTGTCCTCGGGGTGGTCAGCGGCATTACCATGTCGATCGGTACATTTCTCATTACTCACCTGTATGAGGGACGTCAACGCGGTTCACGTCTGCTGTTTACCGATTCGTTTTTCAGTATGGCCGGCACCCTGTTCCCGATTATCGCCGCCGCTATTCTGGCAAGATCGCTGCCGTGGTACTGGGTATATGCCTGTATCGCAGTTATCTATGTGGCGATTTTCATTCTTGCACTGTGCTTTGAATTCCCCCAGCTGGGCAAAAAAGCCGTCCGGGGTCAGCCGGTGGTGAAAGAGAAATGGGGCCTGGGCGTAGCGCTTCTCGCCGTGGCGGCTTTGTGCTACATCCTCGGCCAGCTGGGCTTTATCGGCTGGGTACCGCAGTACGCGACGAAAAACATGGGCCTGAACATTACCGAGGCCGGTAGCGTGGTGGGGCATTTCTGGACCGCTTATATGGTTGGGATGTGGGCGTTCAGCGCCATTCTGCGTTTCTTCGATCCGCAGCGTATCGTCACCGTGCTGGCGCTGATCTCGACCCTGCTGATGTACTGGTTTATTAGCACCACCGATGCGTCCATGCTGAAGTGGATTATGATGAGCCTGGGCTTCTTCTCCAGCGCCATTTACACCACTATTATTACTCTTGGTTCCCTGCAAACGAAGGTCTCTTCACCGAAACTGGTGAACTTTATCCTGACCTGCGGCACCATCGGCACCATGCTGACCTTTGTGGTCACCGGCCCAATCGTCGATAAAGCCGGCTTCCATGCGGCGCTGGCTACCACCAACGGCCTGTATGCCGTGGTGTTCCTGATGTGCCTGCTGCTGGGCTTCGTCAGCAAGCACAAGCAGCACGGACATATGGATGCGCACTGACTGAAGATGCCATCAAACTAAAGCCGGCGCTGCCGGCTTTTTTATGCGCCACCTCTGCCCTTTTAGCGCCTGAAATCAACCTGCTCGCTGCTGTCCGGATAAATCTGACTGACCGCCGGACGGGTTTCCGCTATCTCCCTCCTGTGACGAATGGAATAACGCACCGGCACCTGGCGGCGTAGGGCACCAAACCCGCTCGCGGCGGGCAGGATCACCGGGTTTGCACGGTTGCCGACCTGAATAGCGTAATCGGTTAGCTGTCAGGTTCTGGCACTGTGGCTGGTGACCAGATTGATCCCGTCATCCGGCTGGTTTTAACCCCTTAGCTGGCAGACATGCAGCACCAGCAACATGCTGGCGGTACCGGGCGGGTAGCAGGGGCCAAACAGGTCGTCATGGCCCAAGCAAAGGTGAATATTCGCTGCCAGCATCTCTTTCACCCGGCTTATGCCACGGCGTTTCGGATAGCGGTCAAAACGCCCCTGCAAATGGATATTCACCAGCGGGCAACCACTTTACGCCATATTCGTAGGTAAACACACCATGCGGGATCGCCCCGATCGCATCAGCCCCCGGCAGTAATCCCAGCTCCAGCAAGGCTTCGCCATCGGGACAGCAGAGAATGCCCTCCTGCGGGATATCCACCCACGAAGCCATCTTCTGTTTCACCTCAGGCATGGCTTTTAACGCGGTCGGCGTTGGGTCGTAAATATCAATATGGCCACGCACATGCTGGATCCCGTTGGCAAACTGCCGCTTCAGCGTCTGCTTCGCGCGCCGATTAACATCGTCACGGGTTAGCAGCACCTTACGTTCTGCCCGGCGTTCAATCCCTTTACACCGCGTCCCCGACCGGTTCCAGGCCGGTCACCGACGGTCTGGGTGGTATCGGGGTGAATAGGAGGCGCAATAAAGAGAGGGATCGCCAGCCCGCTTTCGGTATCCAGTGCGCCGCCCGCAGCACAGACGTGCGGCTGTGGCGTGATATGCGTGATATGCGTGATATGCGTGATATGCGTGATATGCGTGATATGCGTGATATGCGTGATTTTACCTTAATGGATCGCAACCTGCCGAAGCCCTTCACACCCGGGCAAACGGAGCTGATTGATCCATTTAAATTCTGGCTGCACACGCCCCCCTACGTTATAAATACGATGCTCTGTTGTTCCTGGCCTGGATCGCGGGAGCCAATGGCGGATGATTAACATACAGAGCGCATTGATGCTCCTGATCTGATGCAACTCACTGACCGCAAGGAAGAAACCATGAATAAACTGATACTCGCCAGCCTGCTGGTCAGCCAGCCACTGCTGGCTGCAACCCCCGACTATAGCAGCTTGCAGGGCACCTGGCAGATTGAAGCCGTCAAGGTGGTTGACAGCCCGGTGCAGGCAGTGGGGGATGACGATCCGCAGTACATGGGCGCAGAAGTCACCTTTTCAGCTGATAAGATAGTATGGACTAAGGGTACGCCGCAGCGACAGATCGATCCGACTATCGACGATTGTCAGCAGAAGCCCACGTTGACTGCGATTGGAAAAAACGATCCCGAACAGGGATATCAGGTCACAGGAGGGTTTAATGTGCGGTGCGGTCCAGAACCCTGGGGGCCGGGAGCGGTCGTCACGCTGCCACAGAAAGGCAAGATGACGCTGTACTGGTATGACGGGGCTATCCTGTTACTGAAGAAGGTGATGAAATAATTGACAGTAGCCAGCGCGGCGGACCTTGTTGTTGGTCCGCCGGTAAACGCCATTATGGCCGGGCGACGAAGCCGATAGCCTGGTAAACCTTCTTCAGCGTTTCCTGCGCCTGAGCGCGGGCTTTATCCGCCCCTTCCCGCATTACCTGCTCAAGGAAAGCTTCATCGTTACGGTAGCGATGATAGCGCTCCTGCAGTTCCAGCAGCATGCCGGAAACCGCCTCTGCTACTGCGCCTTTCAGGTGGCCATACATCTGACCAGCGAACTGCTGTTCCAGCCCGGAGACCGGGGTTCCGGTCACGCCCGACAGAATATCCAGCAGGTTGGAAACGCCGGGTTTTTCTTTGACATCGTAGCGCACCACCGGTGGCTCATCGCCATCGGTCATCGCTCGTTTGATTTTCTTAACCACCGACTTGGGATCTTCCAGCAGGCCGATAACGTTATTGCGGTTATCATCGGACTTGGACATCTTTTTCGTCGGCTCTAACAGCGACATCACGCGCGCGCCGGATTTTGGAATAAACGGCTCTGGCACTTTAAAGATGTCGCCATACAGCGCGTTAAAGCGTGAAGCCACATCACGGCTCAGTTCAAGATGCTGTTTCTGATCCTCGCCTACCGGCACCTGAGTAGTCTGGTAGAGAAGGATATCTGCCGCCATCAGCACCGGATAGTCAAACAGACCGGCGTTGATATTCTCTTCATAGCGCGTTGATTTGTCTTTGAACTGAGTCATGCGGCTCAGTTCACCGAAATAGGTGTAACAGTTGAGGATCCAGCCAAGCTGGGTATGTTCAGGTACGTGCGACTGAACAAATATGGTGCTTTTCTGTGGGTCGATGCCGCAAGCCAGATAGAGCGCCAGCGTATCCAGGGTTGCCTTACGCAACGCTACCGGATCCTGGCGCACGGTGATGGCGTGCAGATCGACAATGCAGTAAATGCAGTGATAGTCATCCTGCATCTGTACCCACTGACGCAGCGCACCCATATAGTTGCCAATGGTCAGTTCACCTGAAGGCTGTGCGCCGCTAAATACGATGGGTTTACTCATGTTTCCGTCCTGATAATGACAGCCCGAGCGCGGGCAACAAATCGTTAAAATGATCGAGCGTGAGGTCCGGCTGGCTGGTGACGATTGACTCGCCGTAGTTATAGCCGTAAGTCATGCCGATACAGGGACATCCTGCCGCCTGCGCTGCAAGAATATCATTACGTGAATCACCGACAAACACTAACTCGCCCGGCAGCAGGCCCAGCTTGCCCAGCACCAGGAACAGCGGGGCCGGGTGCGGCTTCTTCGCCACGACATCATCGCCAGCGATAATCAGTGAAAAATAGTCTGCAATATCCAGCGATTGTAGCAGCGGTGCAACGAACGGTGTCGGCTTGTTGGTCACCAGGGCCATCGGCACGGAACGCTCATCCAGCGCGGCAAGCGTCTGTTTCACCCCCGGGTACAGCAGGCTGCCGCCGTCCACGCTGTGCGCGTAATGTTTATCCAGCAGCAGGCGGGCATCTCGCAGTAAACCGGCCTGTGGGGCATGGCCCAGCGCCCAGCTCAGGGCGCGCTGGATAAGCATATCAGCGCCGTTGCCAATCCAGCTTGACACGCGCGCTATGCCAGCGGCAGGCAGGTTCAGTTCGGTTAATGCGCCGTCAACGGCGCTGGCCAGCCCTGGTGCGCTGTCTGTCAGCGTGCCGTCAAGATCGAAAGCCAGCGCACGGAAATCAGTGAAATGCCCCATGGCGAGATTTCTCCAGTTCAGTGCGCATGTCATTGATGACCTTCTTATAGTCCGGGTGACCAAAAATCGCTGAACCTGCAACAAACATATTTGCGCCAGCAGCAGCAATCTCACCGATGTTGTCAACCTTCACGCCGCCATCCACTTCCAGTCGAATGTCATAGCCGCTCTGGTCAATCAGCTGACGCACCTGACGCAGCTTATTCAGCGTTCCGGGAATAAACGATTGTCCACCAAAGCCAGGGTTAACCGACATAAGCAGGATCACGTCCAGCTTGTCCATAACATAGTCGAGGATGCTGAGCGGCGTCGCCGGGTTCAATACCAGGCCCGCTTTACAGCCGTGCTCCCTGATTAGCTGCAGCGTGCGGTCAACATGCTCGGAAGCCTCGGGATGAAAAGTGATGTAGCTGGCACCGGCTTTGGCAAAATCAGGCACCAGGCGGTCGACCGGCTTCACCATCAGATGGACGTCGATGGGAGCGGTTACACCGTAATCACGAAGCGCTTTTAACACCATCGGGCCCATGGTGAGATTGGGAACGTAATGATTATCCATCACATCGAAATGCACCACATCGCCGCCTGCGGCCAGTGCTTTGGCGGTATCTTCGCCCAGGCGGGCAAAATCTGCGGAAAGAATTGATGGGGCAATTAAAAACTGTTTCATCCGTTTCTCCCTGGTTATGCCTGCTTTCAGGCTTGAGTCACCGGCCGTTATACAGCGCCAGTAGTTCGTTGACCTTACTACGACTATTGCCACTTCGGCTGATTGACCGACGCACTTTGATTTCCTGCAGCTTTGTCGCCCCCTGATACCACTGACGGGTTAGCGGCGTATCGTGGTTTGAGATCAGCACGGTAATACTGCTCTCCTGTGCCAGCCGGGTAGCCAGTTCGGCAAGGTGCTGCTGCTCGCGCATACTGAAACTGTTGGTATGGTAAGCGGTGAAGTTCGCTGTTGCAGACAGCGGCGCATAAGGGGGGTCGCAGTAAACCACTGACCCCTGGTGCGCTTTGCCTAGCGTAACATCGTAAGATTCACAGACAAAGGTCGCATATTGTGCGCGTTCAGCAAACCAGTACAACTCTTCCTGCGGAAAATAAGGTCTGCGATAGCGGCCAAACGGAACGTTAAACTCACCGCTCAGGTTATAGCGACACAAACCGTTATAGCAGTGGCGATTAAGATATAAAAACAGCAGCGCGCGACGATAAGCGTCGCCGCACTGGTTGAATTCCTGACGCCAGGCATAGTAGACATCGGCATCGTTACTTTCCGGGGTAAAAAGTAAACGTGCGTCGAGGACGAACTCATCGGTACGTTCTTTAACGATGTTGTAAAGATTGATCAAGTCGCTGTTGATATCAGCCAGAATATAACGTGAATATTGCGTGTTGAGGAATACCGATCCGGCACCGACAAACGGTTCGATCAGGCAGTCTCCTTCCGGGAGGTGGCTACGGATATCGTCAAGTAAAGGGTACTTACCACCAGCCCACTTCAAAAAAGCGCGATTTTTTTTCATGCCGTCGTTAATTACTTACTCTTCAGGCTGTGGTTACACCGACAGCATATCTGCGCTTTAAATGCTGCATGCCTGAGGCACACACACTTCAGGAAATGCCGGGTGACCCCGGCAGAATGTTACCTGGCCGCTTCATTTTTAACCTGGCTCACCGGTTTTACCCACGGGTTCTGGGCACGTACCTCGGCCGGTAGGGTGGCGACCGCTCGTTTTGCCTCTGCAGGGGTCGCATACGAACCGCTCACCAGCACATACCACGGCTGGCCATTACGCGTAGTCTGATAGACGTGATACCCGGACAGATTTTGCTTTTTGGCCCAGGCATTCAGGGAACCCGCGTGTGAAGCACTGCTCAGTTGCAGGGTAAAGTTACCAGCCGGTGTACTGCTGCGACGGCTGTCTGCCGGGGTACTTTTGCCCGCGGACGCAGCAGGTTTGCTCTCTTTACCCGCCGGTTTACTCGCTGGGGATTGATGTGCGGTAGCAGTTTTGTGCGGCGACGGCGTGATACGCACGGTCGCATTGCCGGGTACCGGACGCGGTTTTTCGGTCACCGTCGCGACCGTCGCCGCAGCCGTTGGCAGTGAAGAGCCGTCGCCCTGCAGGGCCTGTGCCGCAGCATTGACCTGGCCTTGCCTGTCTTCCAGGGCATTATTCAGGTCGCCCTGCAGTTCAACACGCTGTTGGCCGGAAGGAGCCTGTGCAGGCAGTGCCTGAGTTGGCGTGGAAGATATTGGGGGAGGCGTTACATTCTGCGCTGCACCCGCCGGGCTGTTTTCAGCCGATGCCGACTGACCGCCTATCGATGAGCTACCCGCAAGATCAATATTTTTCTCAACGCTACTGCCAGCAGGCGCTTGCGGCTGTTGTGCCCCCTGGCTGTGGCCATTCACCGGGGATTTCAGCACCGACCCGATACCCAGCACGAGCAGCAACAGAACAAGAATACCAATACCCATCATCATATGCTGACGCGAGACCGCCATTTTTGGCGAAGCAGTCGCTTTACGTGACCGCATCGGGCGGCGGTCGCTGGTGTCAGGTTTTAACTCGTCTTCCGGTTTCAACTCGTCCATTTAACCTCCTCCCATAGAGCGGCAATACCGTCTCAACCCTGTAAACGGCGCATATGTCAGTCTCAGCCGGGATACCGGGCTAAGAAAAGTATTAAGGCTTTTGGCAATCCCGAATCGATGCCAGAACCATATCATGCGCAACACCTTTGCGCACTTCAGCTCTGCCGATCGCCAGCGGAAGGACCAGCCGCAGCTCGCCAGCCTGCACTTTTTTATCGCGCATCATATGTGGCAGATAATCTTCCGCCGCCATGCTCTGCGGACCCTCTACCGGTAATCCGGCACGCCGCAACAGCGCGATAATACGATCGGTATCTTGTGGGCTGAACTGCCCGAGACGCTCGGCGGTACGTGCTGCCATCACCATACCCACAGCCACAGCTTCACCGTGCAACCAGTTACCGTAGCCCATATGCGCTTCGATAGCATGACCGTAAGTATGACCCAGGTTGAGCAAGGCGCGCAGGCCATGTTCGTGCTCGTCGGCCGCTACCACTTCGGCCTTTAATTCACAGCACCGGCGGATGCACCAGGCCAGCGCCGTGCCATCCAGCGCCAGTAATGCATCAAGGTTCTGTTCCAGCCAGTTGAAAAACTCGCCGTCGAGAATAATACCGTACTTAATCACTTCAGCCAGCCCGGATGAAAGCTCGCGCCCGGGCAAAGTGTTGAGGCAATCGAGATCGACGACGACCGCAGCAGGCTGATAAAACGCCCCGATCATATTCTTGCCTAACGGATGATTAACCGCCGTTTTACCGCCGACGGACGAGTCCACCTGCGACAACAGCGTAGTCGGCACCTGAATAAACCGCACTCCGCGCTGATAGCTGGCGGCGGCAAAACCGGTTAAATCACCAATAACACCGCCCCCCAGGGCCACAAGAGTGGTATCACGACCATGAGGCTTCGCCAGCAGGGCACTGAACACCTGGTCCATGACCGCCAGGGTCTTGTACTGCTCACCGTCCGGCAGGATCACCTGGTCGACAACCACGCCCACGTCTTCGAGGCGGGCGCGCAGCGTATCGAGATAGAGGGGAGCCAGAGTCTGGTTGGTTACCAGCATGACCTGTTCGCCCGCTTTAAGCGGCCAAAAAGATGCCGGATCTGAGAACAACCCGGCGGCGATGGTAATCGGGTAACTGCGTTCCCCAAGAGTTACGGTAATCCTCTCCATGACGCTGTATCACCTTTTCTGCTGCACCCACGGGTGGGCGATCGGAGCTTTACTTAGCTCTTTTCCAACATATTGATAATCTGATTAGCCACTACCTTCGCACTTTGATCATCCGTGCGGATAGTCACGTCAGCAATCTCTTCATACAAAGGATTGCGTTCATCGGCTAATGCTTCCAACACTTCTCGCGGTGGGGATTCCACTTGCAATAACGGACGTTTTTTGTCGCGTTGCGTACGCGCCAGTTGCTTTTCGATAGTCGTTTCAAGATAGACCACTACGCCACGGGCGGAGAGACGATTGCGTGTTTCTCGCGACTTGACGGAACCGCCACCTGTCGCCAACACAATGCCCTGCTTTTCAGTGAGTTCATTGATGATTTTTTCTTCGCGATCGCGGAAGCCTTCTTCGCCTTCGACGTCAAAAACCCAGCCCACATCCGCTCCGGTACGTCGCTCAATTTCTTGATCGGAATCGAAAAATTCCATATTGAGTTGTTGAGCTAACTGACGCCCAATAGTGCTTTTGCCGGCACCCATAGGCCCAACCAGAAAGATATTGCGTTTCTCTGCCATTTTTTCGGTATTACTAAGACAATTCGTTAATGATACCCCGCCTTAAAGCAGACAGGACATGAACTGAAACCTCATGAGCGATAGTGCGAGAATCAGACGGAAAATTATCTCAACACTGAAGGTGTTTTGGCAACCGATTAAATTACCTTGCCCATTGCGCACGATAATTTGGCGCGTTTCAGTCCGCTTCATTTATCAGCCGGATGTGGTTGCATCGGCTACGCCGGTTGCGCACGATAAAAAACGGTTAAATAGCATTTGCTGCTGTGGGCACCTGGCCCGTTATTCAAAATCGCTAAACCTTGTAAGCTAATTCCGTCCTTGCGTCAAACCCAACCGTGACCAATTTGGGAAAAAACATGCGCCAACTATCATTTGCCACAAAAAAGTGTCAATCATCACGAACCAGTCTGGGGGTGATGAAGATCACCAGCTCACGTCTTTTTTGCTGGCGAACGTCGTGGCGAAACAGCGAACCCAGCAACGGAATATCGCCCAGCCAGGGAACTCTGGTGCTACCTGTTGCGCTCTGCTGCTGAAATATCCCACCCAGCGCCAGCGTTTGACCGTCTTTGAGCATCACCTGAGTATCAATTTCCTGCTTATCGATGGTCAGTACCTCATTTTCTCCGCTACGCATGTTACGTCCCGGCACATTTTGAGAAATGTGCAGCTTCAGTAAAATCCGTCCGTTAGACTGCACTAGCGGAGTCACTTCCATTGCCAGCATCGCCTCTTTGAACTCCATAGTGGTGGAACCGCTGTTTCCAGTCGATACTTCATAAGGAATTTCAGTGCCTTGCTTGATACTGGCAGTCTGCTGATGTGAGGTAAAAAGACGCGGGCTGGCGATAATATCGGCCTGATGTTCACTTTCAAGGGCGCTCAATTCAAGTTCCAGCAGGCGTCCGTCCAGTTTAGCCAGGGTCAAGCCGGCTACGCCCGCCGGGCGGCCGCTGGCGAGATCCACCCGCAGCTGGCTGGTACGCAGCGCATCAGCCACCTGTGCTTCACCACTCATACCCCAGGTCACGCCAAGCTCACGCAGGCTTTCTTCACTCATGGTGACAATCTGTGCCGCCAGCTCAATTTGCTCCAACGGCACATCCAGCTGGCGCACCCAGTGCTCGGTCTGCGCCAGGGCTTTCTCGGTATCGCGCAGCAAAAGACTGTTGGTACGGCTGTCGAGGGTAATACTGCCACGTGCCGACATTAATCTTGCTCGTTCACTCTGCAAGCTGGTATTGACCGACGCCGCGTCCGCATGGACCAGGGTCAGTATCCGGTCGAAAAGTGGCAACATTTTCTCCTGTTCTTCACGCTGAACTGCAGCTTTCCGCTGCTCCTCCTGCTGCCAGCTAGCGGGAAATACCATCAGCACATTACCCTGTTGCTCCATACTTAGCTTGCCTGTCTTAATCACCAGCTGCAGAGCCTGCCGCCAGGGAACATCTTTCAGCCGCAGCGAGAGATGACCTTCTACGCCGGGCGCTACCACCAGATTAAGCTGCTGATAGTCTGCCAGCGCCTGTAACACCTGAGCCACTGGCGCGTTGTCAAAAGCAAGAGTTAACGGTGGCTGTGCGGCTGCCAATGGGCTAATTAACGCCATCCACAGACAAAGGATCCTGAGCATTATGTCGTCCTTTTAACACCAACCTGTGCGCTGGCTGGCAATCCTGAATTGGGGTGAGAGTGGTGCTGTACGCATCAATGCGGGTTATCCGCCACGGCGTACCGGGCAGCAGGTCGCCGGTTTTACGCCGTAGCGTTTTTCCCCCGGTGGCGGTGAGCCAGGCGTCGTAATAGCCCGATCGTCCAATCACGCCCAGCAGGCGCCAACCGCCATCAGCGCTGGTTAAGGGCTGGCAAAGACGGCTCTGCGGTGGAAAAAACGGGTCACGCGCCCGGCTGTGAAATATCAGTAACGACAGTAACGCGCAGGCAAGTTTAGCTTTCATCCGTCAGCTCCATCACCAGGCGCAGCTGCGCCTGCTCACGCGTCAGGCTGAAAGCGGGCAAAGCCGGTGCAGGCTGAAGCGTAGAGAGATAGTTCAGTAGCCCGGCAAACTGAGTCCATTGCAGGGTGGCAGCCAGTTCTCCGCCTTCAGCAGCCGGGTGCCAGTGCTCCAATTCTGCACCACTGGTATTGAGCAAAACGGGCAGAGAAAAGCGCATGCCGGCAGCTGGCAACAGCTGTTGTTGTAAACAGGCCAGCCGCCGTTGAGAAACGGCCAGTGCCGGTAACGCCGCCAGCAATTGCAGCTGCTGCTGATAGTCCAGGATCTGCTGATGCAGCTGCTGTTCCAGCTGCTGCTGCTGTCGCTGTGCCGGGCGCAGCCAGCTGTACCACAACAGCAGCAGCAGCAGCAGGGTTGCCCCAGCGACGCTGGCCACACGTAACCACCCCGGTTCCAGCCGTAGCCAGGCTGTCAGCCAACGATTACTCATTGGTTTTGACACCAGGCACTGCCAGCCGGGCCAGCATAATGAATTTCATTTCGCCCAATTTGACGCGCTCAATCTGCCCCAACGTGACATCGCTAAACAGCGGGCTGGCGCTTAGCCCCTCACGCAGCTGGTGTAGCGCATTGATACTGCGACCTGCCCCCCGCAACTCCAGATCCAGGTGGGATTTACGCAATGTGTACAGCCAGGCATCCGTAGAGAAATATTGCCCCAGCGTACGGGCAAAATTTAGCCACATGGCCATCTGACGTTGATGAAACTGCCGTTTATCCAGCTGGCGCTGCAAGCGGGTGATGTGCTGCCGGGCGTCCAGCATCTGTGCCTTCAGGTTGACAGCGCCCTTCTGCGCCGCGCTCCACAGCGTCACCGTCGTGGCGCACCGCTGGTTGAGCGCGCGCTGCCACTGCCCGTGGCAAAGCCCGGCTGTCAG
Organism: Erwinia amylovora; assembly: GCF_017161565.1. Taxonomy (NCBI): domain Bacteria; kingdom Pseudomonadati; phylum Pseudomonadota; class Gammaproteobacteria; order Enterobacterales; family Erwiniaceae; genus Erwinia; species Erwinia amylovora. Next base: position 246,533 of record NZ_CP066796.1, on the reverse strand, counting down.
CAGTAACAGCACGCCCACCACCACCAGCCGCCAGACGCGCCAGCGTTTTTGCAGCTCTGCCCGCCGCCAGGGCAACAAGTTTACCCACACCATCAGCAGTCCTCCGGTCGCAGCGCCAGGCCGGTTGCGAGGGCAAAAGCCCCATCACAGGCGGGCAACGGCGGCTGATAGCAGCGCAAAGCGGCCAGCGGGGACAGCGCACAAGCCCCTTCTGGCAGAGCTTCCGTCAGCGCGGAGCTGTACCAGATGGTGCTGCTGTTGCTCAGAAAGCGCTGCTGCAGCTGGTGGAAATCCTCTGCTTCGGTATGCGGGCACCAGCCCCAGGGCCGATCGTTTTGCTGCGGTGCGTACCATAACCAGTGATCGCTCAACCGGTGTACCAGCGCCGCTGATGCATCCACGCCAAGTGAACGGGCCAGTGCGAACAGTGCTGCCGGGGTTAACTCCAGCACATCTGGCGTTAAAGAGACCTGCTGCAGACAGCCCAGCCAGCTTTGTAGCGCTTCCTGACGAGCCGCCGTCAGGTACAGTGAACCGTCTGCATCACTGCCCGTGCGGTAGTCTAAGGCCAGCTCCTCGGGAGCTATGGGAAAAAATCGCCGGGCGGCAGCGATAATGTAATGGCTGCGATCCGGCTCACGCAGCGCTGCCGTCGGCCGGGCCAGCTGGCGCTGCATCACCAGCTGTGGCGGGAAGCCCACCCGTAATGAGATCCGCGAGGGCAACTGCTTACGCCAGCGTTGTAATAATGGGACTAAGGCGTCCGGACGTTGCACCAGACCATTTCTTAACGTATCTTGCGGCAACGCATGCTGCCACCAGTGACGCAGCTGCCAGCCGTTGCGACGGCGCTGGATGCCAAGCGCGCAGAGCTGCCCGTTTTGGATATCCAGCCCGACTTGCCATGTCTCAAAAGCCATTGACGCGATCTCCTTATCGTCAGTTAAAAGAACGTATTCAAGGTACTGGCTTGCCTTTATACTACCGCGCGATTGTTTATAAACTGCTCAATCGACTTTAAATGGGAAATTTCAGGTGAAGTTCGTAAAGTTTTTATTGATCCTTGCAGTGTGTTGCATCTTGCTGGGAGCCGCCTCGATTTATGGTCTGTACAAATACATAGAGCCGCAGCTACCTGATGTCGCTACGCTGAAAGATGTGCGTTTGCAAACGCCGATGCAGGTCTACAGCGCCGATAACGAGCTTATCGCGCAGTACGGTGAAAAGCGCCGTATTCCGCTGACTCTGCAAGAAATCCCGCCGCAGATGGTGAAAGCCTTTATCGCCACCGAAGACAGCCGTTTCTACGAACACCACGGCGTCGACCCGATTGGCATTTTCCGTGCTGCCAGTATTGCGCTGACCTCCGGACACGCCTCGCAAGGTGCCAGTACCATTACTCAACAGCTGGCACGTAACTTTTTCCTGAGTCCTGAACGCACACTGATGCGTAAGATCAAAGAAGTTTTTCTTGCCATCCGTATTGAGCAAACGATGAGCAAGGATGATATTCTTGAACTGTATCTGAACAAGATCTACCTCGGCTATCGCGCTTACGGCGTGGGGGCCGCAGCCCAGGTTTACTTCGGCAAAAATGTTGACCAGCTGTCGCTTAGCGAAATCGCCATGATCGCCGGGTTGCCAAAAGCGCCATCGACGTTTAACCCATTGTATTCACACGACCGTGCCGTCGCGCGCCGGAATACGGTGCTGGCACGTATGCTCGACCAGCAATACATTACCCAGGCGCAGTACAACGAAGCTCGTATTACACCGTTGGTCGCCAACTATCACGTGCCTGAAATCGCCTTCTCAGCGCCCTGGCTGACCGAGATGGTGCGCCAGGAGATGATTAAGCGTTACGGTGAAAACGCCTATACCGATGGCTACAAGGTTTACACCACCGTGACGCGCAAACTGCAGCTGGCGGCACAGAGCGCAGTGCAGGCCAATGTGATTAGCTATGATATGCGTCACGGCTATCGCGGGCCGGCTGGCCAGCTGTGGAAACCCGGCGAGCGAGCCTGGGATGAAGCGGAAATTGTGAAGAAGCTGAAAACGCTGCCGGTTTACGGCCCGCTGATCCCGGCCGCGGTCACTACCAGCAACAACGATGAAGCCGATGCGACAATGCGCGATGGCAGCAACGTGACGTTAAATCTTGCCAGCGTGCGCTGGGCGCGCCCGTACAAGTCGGACACCCTGCAAGGTGCCACACCGCGTTCTGTCAGCCAGGTAGTACAGCCCGGCCAGCAGATCTGGCTACGTAAAATCGATAACGACTGGCAGCTGGCACAGGTGCCTGACGTCAATTCCTCGCTGGTTTCGCTCGACCCACATAACGGTGCGGTGCGCGCCCTGGTCGGCGGCTTCGACTTCAACCTGAGCAAATTTAACCGTGCTACGCAGTCGCTGCGTCAGGTCGGTTCGAATATCAAACCGTTTCTGTATACCGCCGCCATGGACCGTGGCCTGACGCTTGCCTCGATCCTCAACGATGTGCCGATTTCCCGTTGGGATGCCGGGGCCGGTGCTGACTGGCGGCCGAAAAACTCTCCAAATACCTATTCTGGCCCCATCCGCCTGCGCCAGGGGCTGGGTGAGTCGAAAAACGTGGTCATGGTGCGCGCTATGCGTGCGATGGGCGTCGACTATGCCGCCGAATATCTGCAACGCTTCGGCTTCCCGGCACAGAATATTGTGCATACCGAATCACTGGCGCTGGGTTCGGCTTCCTTCACGCCATTACAGATGGTGCGCGGCTACTCGGTAATGGCGAACGGCGGCTTCTTAGTCGATCCGTGGTTTATTGCCCGTATCGAAGATGAGATGGGAAATAAGCTGTTCGAGACCCGGCCGAAAGTAGCCTGCCCGGAGTGCAATTTGCCGGTTGTTTACGGAGAAACGCAAAAAGCCGTCGCCCTGAGTGAAGACAGCATTGAAAACGTGGCGGTGTCTCAGGAAGGCAATAACGCGGCGACTCCACAGCCCCAGTTGGCACAGGTACCGGCGCAGCAGAATGGTGCGCAACAGTATGCGCCACACGTTATCAACACGCCGCTGGCTTTCCTGATCAAAAGCGCATTGAACACCAATATTTTCGGTGAACCAGGCTGGATGGGAACCGGCTGGCGTGCCGGGCGTGACCTGAAGCGCAACGATATTGGTGGCAAAACCGGCACCACGAACAGCTCGAAAGATGCCTGGTTCTCCGGTTACGGGCCAGGAGTGACGACATCCGTGTGGATCGGCTTCGACGACCATCGCCGTGACCTGGGACGTACCACGGCATCTGGTGCCATTAAAGATCAGATCTCTGGCTACGAAGGCGGTGCTAAAAGTGCTCAGCCCGCCTGGGATGATTATATGAAGGCAGCGCTGGATGGCGTCCCGCTTCAGCCGCTTACGCCTCCAGAAGGCGTGGTGACGGTCAAAATCGACCGCGGCACCGGAAAGCTGGCCAACGGCGGCGGCAACACGCGTGATGAATACTTTATCAACGGCACCCAGCCAACCGAGTATTCCGTGCATGACGTTGGTACCACGCTGCTGGATAACGGCGAGAGCCACGAGCTGTTCTAGTCACCCGTTAACGGCCCTGCGTTCAGACAAACGCGTAAGGGCCGTCGGGCTAAGCCTGCAACCGCCAACAGGGAACGCCAGGAAATGGCGGTCATAATCTGCCTGAGCAAATCATTCAGTAGGTGAGACGCCCCTGTCTGACCAGCCATTCGCGCACCAGAAACAGCGCGCTGACGCTGCGCGCTTCGCGAAAATCAGGTTCTTCCAGCAGCGCCAGCAGATTGTTTAGCGGCCAGCGCCGTTGCGGCAGTGGCTCCGGCTCATCCCCTTCCAGCTGCTCCGGGTAAAGATCTTCCGCTACCACAATATTCATCTGGCTGGAGAAATAAGACGGCGCCATGGTGAGTTTGCCCAGCGTCTGTAACTGATGCGCACCGAAACCCACCTCTTCTTTCAATTCGCGATTTGCTGCGGCAAAAGGTGTTTCACCGGGATCGATCAGACCTTTTGGAAAGCCCAGCTCATAGTTTTCCAGCCCGACGGCATACTCCTGGATCAGGATTAGGTGGTCGTCTACAATTGGAACAATCATCACCGCCTCACGACCCGAAGAGCGCATACGCTCATACACGCGATGCGCCCCGTTGCTGAACGTCAGGTCGACCGCCTCAATGGTAAACAGTTTTGATCGCGCCACGGTCTCAACATTGAGAATGTCAGGTTTCTTTAATTGTCTGGTCATAATGGCCCCAGCGGAAAGCCGAAAAGTTAACGTCATTCCCTGACAACATCAGGGATGACCGTGTCAGGTCGCGTCACGCAGAGCTGCGGACACAGCATGCTGTCCATTGTGCTGTAGCCTGCGCTCAAATCCAACCATCGCATGAATCATTTTAGTCATTCAGAACAAATCATCGAAAACAGGAGGAAAATGTTTTGTAAAATGTCAACATGTGGATTTATAAATAGGAATACACCGATACTTTGTCAGCTAAATGCTTGGTAACATTTACTCCGGCCATGATATTGATCTATCCTAATTATATGATTCTTCGTGCTATTTTCAACACGCGGTTGATTGCCAATGCTATTGAAGCTAGCCGCGTCAGGCTAAAATATGACCATAGTCTCAGGCGGGAACTATGAAAGGAGCATCATGGCAGAAATGAGGGAAGCATGAGCACAATAGTTATCATATTGGCTGTAATGCTGGCCTGTCTGGTAACGGCAGGTTGTTTCTTTTGGTACGCTATGCGGCACCGTCCGCCGTTGGCGAAACCACTACCATTTGTCAGCCCCCCCCACCGTAAACTGAGCGCAGAAGAGCGTTCGGCGGTTGAATACTACGTCAAACAACAGGCGATCCACAGCCACGCCACGCCACTCAGCGGTGCCAGCAGTCCCCCTGCCCCACTGGTACTGACCGCTCAAAGCAAGAATGTCTATCCTGTCACCCGGGCGATTACCCGCTATGGGCTAACCACGGATGAACCTTATAAATGGCGCTATTATCTTGATACGGTAGAAGTTCATCTTCCGCCGCTTTGGGAGCAGCACATCGCGGAAGAAAACTACGTTGAGCTGATCAGAACGCAAACCATTCCGCTGGTCATTTCGCTAAACGGGCACTCGCTGACTCAATATCCTCTGGAGTCGCCGGCTATGCCATCGCTGGTCCGCGCCCCGGGGCAAAATGCCTCTATCCGTAAGGAAGAAGGGGAAAACGTTGAGCTGCTCAGCGTGCGCAAAGAGAGTATTGAAGAGTATGCACTGAGCCGCCCGGCCGGGATCCGCGAAGCGTTAGTCATCGCAGTCGGGCTGTTGGTGCTGTTTATCAGCCTGATTGCTCCATTGGTTATGATGCCGTGGCTAACACTGCCAGCTATCACCACCATCGTAGTCGGCAGCTGGCTGCTTCATCGCCGCCCGACAGAGAAACATTTGCGTGAAATCCACTGTTTGCGCGGTGCGCCAAAGCGCTGGGGATTATTTGGTGAATCAAATCAAGGCCAGGCCAGTAATATTTCCCTGGGTGCCATCGACTTGAACTACCCCCCGCACTGGCAGAATTACATCGCCCGGGATCTTGGACAAACGACCGAAATCGATATCTATCTTAATCACCAGGTCGTGCGTCATGGGCGTTTCCTGTCACTGCATGACGAGGCGCGTAATTTCCCCGTTCAGCGCTGGCGCAAAAATGTGGTGCTGGCCGCCGCCTCGCTGCTGGTGCTGGTGCTGCTGATGACACTGGTTCCGCTCTGTATGCCGCTCAAATTGAGCATGGCCTGGATAAAAGGTGCCGACAGTCTGGAAGTTACGCAGATTAGCGAATTATCCAAAACCACGCTGCACGTCGGCGACAGACTGACAGTCCACGGCACCGGGATGTGTTCTATTCCCAGCAATTACCAAAGCAACCGGAGTTATGCCTTTATGCCGTTCGACTGCTCAGCCATGTACTGGAATGAAGCCGAGCCGCTGCCATTACCGCAATCGGATGTTATTGATAAGGCCAGCGCACTGCTGGACACCACCAGACTGCAGCTGCACCCCCAAACCAGTACCGATCCGAAACTGAACCCGCACCTGGCAACGGCGATCCAGAAATCGGGCATGATCCTGCTCGATGATTTCTCAGATATCGTGCTGAAAACCCAGCAGCTGTGCAGCCAGGAACAGGATTGCATGCGGCTTAAGAATGCGCTGGTGAACCTCAGTAACGCGAAAGACTGGCAAACGCTGGTACGCAGCGCCAATTCTGGTGAGCTGCATGGCATGAACGTCTTGCTGCGCCCGGTCAGTTCAGAAGCGCTGGAAAATCTGGTCAATACGGCGACGTCATCCTTCTTCTATCGCGAAACGCGCCGGGCAGCAGAGGCGCTCAACAGCCCCCCTCCGGGCGGATTCCTGATTATCAACGATGAAGGCCAACAGCTGGTTGATTACGCGTCTCCGCCAGCGTCCCTGTTTGATCTCAATGCACCACAGCAGTGGCCTGAACTACAGCGGCTGGCAGACATGCTGCTGCAAACGCCGTTTAACGCCAGTGGTATCATTACCAGCATCAGTACCGATGCCAACGGCACGCGCCATATTGCCCTGCACGGAGCGCCAGACGAGATGACGCTATGGCGCTACCTGGGCAGCAGTCTGTTACTGCTGGCTCTTTGCCTGAGCCTGGCCATCAATAGCTGGCTGGCGCTGCATCGCATCCATCGCAATCGCCTACGCCTGATGAAAATCCACCAGTACTATGAAAAGTGTTTTAACCACACCTTAGGCGATATCAAGCCCGCCAGCCCCCGGTTCTGAATAAGCCACATCTGTGCTATTTTTAATGCAGATGGCCTCCGCTCACCTGTCCGAAACCACCTGACTGGCTGGCGCGTGAGTTATCCGCCGCCGGCTGTCTTGATTTATGGCGCATCACCCATACATAGGGTTATTCCCAAAGGAGTTGATGTGATGAAAGAGAAACCCGGTGAAGGGGTGCGGCTTGATAAGTGGCTTTGGGCCGCACGCTTTTACAAAACCCGTGCTGCTGCGCGGGAAATGATTGAAGGCGGCAAGGTGCACTATAACGGCCAACGCAGCAAACCCAGTAAACTGGTGGAAGTGGCTGCCAGCTTAACGCTACGCCAGGGCAACGACCAGCGTACCGTGGTGATTGCGGCCATCAGCGATAAACGTGGCCCTGCGACAGAAGCCCAACTGCTGTACCGCGAGACGGCAGAAAGCATTGAGAAGCGGGAAAAGGTGGCGCTGGCGCGCAAAATGAATGCACTCAGCATGCCCCATCCTGACCGGCGCCCGGACAAGAAAGAGCGTCGTGACCTGATGAAGTTTAAATATTCTGGCGACGAATAACGCCATATCAGAGAGAAACCCTATGTCCCAGCAAGACCAGATGCACCGTTACCTGTTTGAAAACCACGCCGTACGTGGCGAACTGGTCACCGTATCCCAGACATGGAATGAGATCGTTCACGGCCACGATTACCCGCAGCCGGTGCAGCAAATCCTCGGTGAACTGTTGGTCGCCACCAGCCTGTTAACCGCCACGCTGAAATTCGATGGCGATATTACGGTCCAGCTACAGGGGGATGGTCCGCTGAATATGGCGGTGATCAACGGCAATAACCAGCAGGAAATGCGCGGCGTGGCGCGGATGCAGGGTGAAATTGCCGATGGCAGCAGCCTGAAGGAGATGGTGGGTAACGGCTATCTGGTGATCACCATTGCCCCGCAAGAAGGTGAACGCTATCAGGGCGTGGTGGGGCTGGAAGGTGACACGCTTGCAGCCTGCCTTGAGGAATACTTTATGCGCTCAGAACAGCTGCCCACCCGCCTGTTTATCCGTACCGGCGCCACCGAAGGGGGATCGGGTGCGGGCGGTATTCTGCTACAGGTATTGCCGGCTCAGGACGCCAGTCTGGATGATTTTCATCATCTGGCCACGTTAACCGAAACCATTAAAAGCGAAGAGCTGCTTGGCCTGCCGGCCCATGATGTTTTATGGCGTCTTTACCATCAGGAAGAAGTCACGCTGTTTGATCCTCAGGGCGTTAGCTTCAAATGTAGCTGTTCACGTCAGCGCTGTGGCGATGTGCTGCGCACGCTGCCCGCGGAGGAAGTAGATCAGATGTTGCAGGAAGATGGCCATATCGATATGCACTGCGACTACTGCGGCAATAATTATGTGTACGATGCTGTTGATATTGCCGCTATGCGCAATGATTCAGCCGCAGACGATCGGCAAGTCCATTAATTTTCCCGGCCGGGTCAAATATGCCCTTATACGCCCGGCCTCCACTTGGTTCTGGATGAAAAAAAACGCCGGTAAATACAGCCAACTCTGGCGAATTTACCGGCAGTTAAGCCACGTGACCGCGCCATTTATGCCTGATTCGCCCTGCTTAATTAGCGGCACAAATGTAAACGATGACCAGGCCTTTCAGTTAATCACGCGTTGCCTCTCATTTCTTCCGTTTGCCCCTTTCTCTGTAAGCTGACCGATGTATACACTGCGCGCGATCGTAGCAACCCGTGCAGTATCTGTGGGTTAGCGCGACAGGTTATTTGAAGTACCTCTATCATTGATATGCAATACAAAAATCCTAGAAAGGAGCAGTAACATGCGCACTAACGGGCTGACCCCGCAGGAACTCGTCGCTTATGGCATCACTGATACGGTTGAAGTCGTTTATAACCCTGATTATGACATGCTGTTTAAGGAAGAAACTCTGCCCGGTTTAACCGGTTATGAACGCGGCAGGGTCACGGAGTCGGGCGCTGTTGCGGTTGATACCGGCATTTTTACCGGTCGCTCGCCAAAGGATAAATACCTGGTTCGTGACGAAACCACCCGCGACACGCTGTGGTGGAGCGATCAGGGAAAAGGCAAAAATGATAACCAGCCGCTGACACAGGAGACCTGGCAGTCGCTTAAATCACTGGTCACGCGCCAGCTTTCCGGCAAGCGCCTGTTTGTTGTCGATGCCTGGTGCGGCGCGAATCCGGACAGCCGTCTGCGCGTGCGCTTTATTACCGAAGTGGCCTGGCAGGCTCACTTTGTGACAAACATGTTTATCCGCCCGGACGCGGAAAGCCTTGCCGGTTTTGTTCCCGACTTCGTGGTGATCAACGGGGCGAAATGCACCAATCCCGACTGGCAATCACAGGGGCTGCACTCGGAAAACTTTGTCGCCTTTAACCTGACGGAGAAGATGCAGCTGATTGGCGGCACCTGGTACGGTGGCGAGATGAAGAAAGGGCTGTTCGCCATCATGAATTATCTGCTGCCGCTGAAGGGAATCGCTTCTATGCACTGTTCGGCCAACGTCGGTGCCGACGGCGACGTCGCGGTGTTCTTTGGCCTTTCCGGCACCGGTAAAACCACGCTGTCCACCGACCCACAGCGTCAGCTGATCGGCGACGATGAGCACGGCTGGGATGATGATGGCGTGTTTAACTTTGAGGGCGGCTGCTACGCCAAGACCATCAAGCTGTCGCCACAGGCAGAACCCGAGATCTATCAAGCCATCCGGCGCGATGCACTGCTGGAAAACGTGGTGGTACGTAGCGATGGCTCAGTGGATTACGACGACGGGAGTAAGACCGAGAATACCCGCGTTTCCTACCCGATTTATCATATTGATAACATCGTCAAACCGGTGTCCAAAGCGGGTCATGCCAAAAAGGTGATCTTCCTGACCGCCGATGCTTTCGGCGTGCTGCCGCCGGTCTCGCGCCTGACCGCCGATCAAACCCAGTACCACTTCCTGTCTGGTTTTACCGCCAAGCTGGCCGGTACCGAGCGCGGTGTAACCGAACCTACGCCAACCTTTTCCGCCTGCTTCGGTGCCGCATTCCTGACCCTGCACCCAACCCAGTATGCGGAAGTGCTGGTGAAGCGTATGCAGGCAGCCGGAGCAGAAGCCTGGCTGGTCAATACCGGCTGGAACGGCAGTGGAAAACGTATTTCGCTGAAGGATACCCGTGCAATTATTAATGCCATTCTTAGCGGTGAAATTGCCCATGCACAAACCGCCACGCTGCCTGTTTTCAACCTGGAAATGCCGCACTCATTACCAGGCGTAGACAGCACGCTGCTGGACCCGCGTAACAGCTACCCCAGTGAAGCGGCGTGGGAAGAGAAAGCACGCGATCTGGCCCGGCGTTTTATCACCAACTTTGATAAGTTTACCGACACGCCGGCCGGTGAGGCTCTGGTGCAGGCCGGGCCGAAGCTCTGAGGAATAAGACGAAATGCGGGTCAAGCTGGTTGGCTGGCCCGATTGTTATGCCACCGGGCCGGCCGGCAAGCTGGCTGGCGGCAGCGGCAGATAAGCACGAATGCGTAATCCGCCCTTTTCACTTTTGCCAATTTCCAGCGTTCCGTAATGTGCATCGATAATGCGCTGTACAATCGCCAGTCCAAGTCCGGTTCCGCTGGTACTGCGAGCGCTGTCACCACGCACAAATGGCTGGAACAGATGCTGTAACTGATCGGGTTCAATACCTGGCCCGTCATCTTCAACCTGGAACCAAACGCGCTGCAGCTCGCTGCCGGAACTGACCTTGATCCAGCCATTGCCATAACGCGCGGCATTGACCACCATATTCGCAATCGCACGTTTAATCGCCAGCGGATTAATGTCCAGCAGCAGTTCGCCGGGCAGCACCGCATTTTCAATCTCTCGCTCGTAGCCGCTCTCTGCCGCCACGACTTCGCCCAGCACGCCATTCAGGTCAGCACGCTCGAACTGCATTTCCTGTCCGGTGCGCAGATAGTCGATAAACTGCTCGATAATCGCATTGCACTCTTCGATATCTTTATTAATCGACTCTGCCAGATAACCATCCTGCTCCGCCATCATTTCGGTCGCCAGGCGGATGCGCGTCAGCGGGGTACGCAGATCGTGACTGACCCCGGCCATCAGCAGGGTACGGTCATCGGCCAGCTGCTTTACTCCTGCTGCCATCTGGTTAAACGCACGCGTTACTGAACGCACCTCAGAGGCGCCATATTCCCGCAGCGGCGGCGGAATGTTCCCTTTCCCTACCTGCAGTGCCGCATGCTCCAGCTCCACCAGCGGGCGGTTCTGAATACGGATAAACAGCCAGGCCCCGCCTATCGCCAGCAGCATAATCGCCAGCGTGTAGCGGAACAGCGGGGAAAAATCGCCCTGATGGATCTCGGTAAGCGGCACGCGTACCCAGATGTCCGGCGACAGCCAGGTTTTCAGCCACACCACCGGCGAGTTCTTATTCACTTCAACGCGCACATCGGTCGGGCCGCCGAGCTGCTGCCCCATCTGCTGGCTAAGGAATTCATAATGTTGCGCCCAGCGCAGTCCGCTCTCATCCGCCGCCGCATTGGTATACAGCGAAATGCCTAACTCGCGGTAGATCTCACGACGGAATGCCGGTGGCACCTCCAGCTGGGTGCCATCTTCCAGCTGCAGTCGGTCAGTCATCAGCATACGCACTTCGTAGGCCAGTACTTTATTGAACTGCTGCAAACTCGGCAAAATAGCAAAGTTCAGCACCACCAGGTAGGTCGTCACCAGGCTGACAAACAGCAAGGTAACGATCAGCAACAGCGTACGCGCAAATGAACTACGGGGAGAGAAGCGGAGCCGCCTCATGCTTTGCTGCCGTCCGGGACAAAGACATAACCCAAACCCCAGACGGTCTGAATATAGCGGGGGTGAGCAGGATCTTCTTCCACCATGCGGCGCAAGCGGGAGATCTGCACATCAATTGAACGTTCCATCGCACTGTACTCCCGACCGCGCGCCAGATTCATCAGCTTGTCACGCGACAGCGGTTCACGCGGGTGGCTTACCAGCGCTTTCAGCACCGCGAACTCGCCGCTGGTCAGTGGCATCGGCTCATCTTCACGGAACATCTCACGCGTACCGAGGTTCAGTTTGAATTTACCAAAGGCAATCACCGCTTCTTCCTGTGAAGGGGCGCCCGGCAGCTCATTGGCCTGACGGCGCAGCACGGCACGGATGCGGGCCAGCAGCTCACGCGGATTAAACGGTTTAGGGATGTAGTCATCCGCACCGATTTCCAGCCCGACAATGCGGTCAACTTCTTCCCCTTTCGCCGTGACCATAATGATCGGCATTGGGTTGCTCTGGCTGCGCAGACGGCGGCAAATGGACAGGCCATCTTCACCCGGCAGCATCAGGTCCAGCACCATCAGGTGGAAGGATTCGCGCGTCAACAGACGGTCCATCTGCTCCGCGTTTGCCACGCTGCGCACCTGAAAGCCCTGTTCGGTCAGATAACGTTCCAGCAATGCGCGCAGACGCATGTCATCATCGACCACCAGAATTTTGTAATTTTCTTGCATTTCGCTACTCCCAAAGGCGCTATTGCCTGAGTCTGTATTTTCAAAAAAGATGCCTGAATGTAACAGCCAATTAAGGTTTATATTGTAGCCGAAATTGTTACAAAGCATATTAAACAGCAGCTTATCTTTCATCTGACGGCGGTAACCTGCACTGAAGTACTCGTTTTAACAACGTTATTTCTCATGACAAACAAACAGTAACGTGGTGGCATAAATGCGCACGGCGAATTTGCATCCCTGCATCCAACGCAACACAATAGCGGCATAACCACGTTGAAAATGGCTGAAGATGAAAACCAAACTGATCACGCGCGAAGGCTACAATTTGCTCAAGCAGGAACTGGATTTCCTCTGGCGTGAAGAGCGCCCGGAAGTAACCAAAAAGGTGGCCTGGGCGGCCAGCCTCGGTGACCGCAGTGAAAATGCAGACTATCAGTACAACAAAAAGCGGCTGCGTGAGATCGATCGCCGGATACGCTATCTGACCAAGTGTCTTGAGCAGCTGCGCATTGTCGACTACTCACCGCAGCAGGATGGCAAAGTGTTCTTCGGTGCCTGGGTCGAAGTAGAAAATGATGATGGTGACATCAAACGTTTTCGCATCGTCGGCTACGATGAGATTTTTGGCCGTAACGACTATATCTCTATCGACTCGCCGATGGCGCGCGCACTGCTGAAAAAAGAGGTCGGCGATGCCGCCACCGTGTTTACCCCGGCCGGTGAAGCGCTGTGGTACGTCAACGCTATCAGCTATGTGACAGAGTCCTGATTTGGCAAAACAGCCCGCCCCGCTGTCTGCCAAAGCACCGATATTCTGAAAGACAAAGGGCGTCTGGTATTCTGCTGCATCAATCCGTATAACTGGTGCCAATTTCTTAAGCCATAAAGTATCTAACCATGATGAAAAATTCGCTAAGTCGCCTGATTGCAAAAGAATTGCAGGCCCGGGAAGAACAGGTTGAAGCCGCTGTTCGCCTGCTGGACGAAGGAAATACCGTGCCGTTTATCGCACGTTATCGTAAGGAAGTGACCGGTGGGTTAGATGATACCCAGCTGCGCCAGCTTGAGACCCGCCTGAGTTATCTGCGCGAACTGTCCGATCGCCGCCAGTCGATCCTGAAATCGATTGCCGATCAGGGCAAGCTGACCGACGAGCTGGCCGCCGCCATCGATGCCACGCTGAGCAAAACCGAGCTGGATGATCTCTATCTGCCGTACAAACAGAAGCGCCGTACGCGCGGGCAGATTGCCATCGAAGCCGGCCTGCAACCGCTGGCGGAAACGCTGTGGCAGCAGCCGGAGCACCAGCCGGAACAGTTGGCAGCAGAGTATATCAACGCGGATAAAGGCGTTGCCGACAGCAAAGCTGCCCTCGACGGCGCGCGTTATATTCTGATGGAGCGTTTCGCGGAAGATGCGGGCCTGCTGGCCAAAGTGCGCGACTACCTGTGGAAAAACGCGCATCTGGTCTCACGGGTCATTGAAGGGAAAGAAGAGGAAGGGGCAAAATTTCGCGACTACTTCGACCATCACGAAGCCTTGTCGGCCGTGCCTTCTCACCGTGCGCTGGCGATGTTTCGTGGCCGCAACGAAGGCATCTTACAGCTGGCGCTAAATGCCGATCCGCAGTTCGATGAGCCGCCACGGGAGAGTCACGGCGAACAGATTATCAGCGAACACCTCAACCTGCGTCTGAACAATGCCCCGGCGGATAGCTGGCGCAAGGCGGTGGTAAGCTGGACGTGGCGCATCAAGGTGCTGCTGCATCTTGAAACCGAGCTGATGAGCAGCGTGCGCGAGCGGGCGGAAGAAGAAGCGATTAACGTCTTTGCGCGCAACCTGCACGACCTGTTGATGGCGGCGCCGGCCGGGATGCGCGCCACCATGGGCCTCGATCCGGGCCTGCGTACCGGGGTGAAAGTCGCGGTGGTCGATGCAACAGGTAAACTGGTGGCCACTGATACCATCTATCCGCATACCGGCCAGGCGGCAAAAGCCGCTGCGGCCATTGCGGCACTGTGTACTCAACATCAGGTTGAACTGGTCGCCATCGGCAACGGCACCGCCTCACGCGAGACCGAGCGTTTCTACCTTGACGTGCAGCAACAGTTCCCACAGGTGCAGGGGCAAAAGGTGATCGTCAGTGAGGCGGGCGCATCGGTCTATTCCGCTTCCGAGCTGGCCGCGCTGGAGTTCCCTGACCTCGATGTGTCGCTACGTGGCGCGGTGTCCATCGCCCGTCGCTTGCAGGATCCGCTCTCCGAACTGGTGAAGATCGACCCGAAATCGATTGGCGTTGGCCAGTATCAGCATGATGTCAGCCAAAGCCAGCTGGCGAAAAAACTTGATGCGGTGGTGGAAGACTGCGTTAACGGGGTTGGGGTCGATCTCAATACCGCCTCGGTGCCGCTGCTGACCCGCGTGGCGGGCCTGAGCAAGATGATCGCCCAGAACATTGTCAGCTGGCGCGACGAAAATGGCCGTTTCCAGAACCGCCAGCAGCTGCTGAAGGTGGGCCGTCTTGGGCCGAAAGCCTTTGAGCAATGTGCCGGCTTCCTGCGTATCAGCCAGGGCGATAACCCGTTGGATACGTCCACGGTGCATCCGGAAGCCTATCCGGTGGTTGAACGCATTCTGGCCGCTACTGAGCAGGCGCTGGATGAGCTGTTGGGTAACCCCGCGGCGTTACGCGACC
The DNA here is from genome assembly GCF_017161565.1 of Erwinia amylovora. NCBI lineage: Bacteria > Pseudomonadati > Pseudomonadota > Gammaproteobacteria > Enterobacterales > Erwiniaceae > Erwinia > Erwinia amylovora. The sequence goes on along the minus strand of NZ_CP066796.1, from coordinate 231,447 downwards.
TGAAAGCCGTGGATTTCACCGACGAACGCTTCGGCGTGCCGACCGTCAGCGACATTATCAAAGAGCTGGAGAAACCGGGTCGCGATCCGCGCCCCGAGTTTAAAACCGCGCAGTTTGCGGACGGCATCGACACCCTGAACGATCTGCTGCCGGGGATGGTGCTGGAAGGATCGGTGACCAACGTCACCAATTTCGGTGCCTTTGTTGATATCGGCGTGCATCAGGACGGGCTGGTGCATATCTCCTCGCTGGCCGATAAATTTGTCGATGACCCACACAAGGTGGTGAAAGCGGGCGATGTCGTCAAAGTGAAGGTGCTGGAAGTCGACCTGCAACGCAAACGCATTGCCCTGACCATGCGCCTTGACGAACAGCCAGGTGAAACCAACGCCCGTCGAGGCGGTGCGAATAACGCGGCTAAGGAGCGGGGTCCTTCACGCCCGGCCAATGGCGGTAACAAGCGTCCTGCTGCGCGGACGGCGGGTAACAGCGCGATGGGCGACGCGCTGGCAGCCGCCTTCGGCAAGAAGAGCTAATCCCTGCGGGCGGGCCGTCGGCCCGCCCGTTGCGACGGCTGTTGATGTAACAGCCATCGCCCCGTAAATACCCCGACCAGTCAGGTTTTCAGATTGCGTATTTGTTATCAGCATCTACAGTGAGAAATAGCCTGTGAACTTCCCCCCTGCGGCGAGCGCCTGAAAAGTCAGTTGGGTTAACGCCAACGCACCTGCTGCCTGACGCATAACGGGTAAAGTAATGACTATTATTGATAGATTAATCAATGAGATCTATGATTCCGCTTTCCCGCCAGCACGCCTGCAACAGCTGCACGCGCTGGTTGCCGCTGCCCGCGAGCGTATTTGCCAGCCGCGCAAGGCGCACTGGGATCAGCAAGACGTGGTGCTGATCGCCTACGCGGATCAGTTTCATGAAGATAACACCCCCACCCTGGCGACCTTCTCGCGCTTCTACCGGCAACATTTACAGTCCAGCTTTAACCTCGTTCACCTGCTGCCCTTTTTTCCGTCATCGTCGGACGATGGCTTCGCGGTGATCGACTATCATCAGGTGGATCCGCCTTACGGCAGCTGGCAGGACATTGCCGAACTGCATCAGCACACGCGCCTGATGTTTGACTTCGTCTGCAACCATATGTCGGCCCACAGCGCCTGGTTCGCCCACTACCTGGCTCAGGATCCCGGCTGGGATAACTTTTTTATCAGCCGGCCACCCGCTGCTGATTTAAGCGCGGTCACCCGACCGCGCACTTCGCCGTTGCTCACGCCGTTCGTGATGGCAAACGGCGAGGCGCGCTCGGTCTGGACCACCTTCAGCGCCGACCAGGTCGACCTTAATTATGCCGATCCTGACGTGCTGCTCAGTATGGTCACCGTGCTGCTGGATTATTTACAACAGGGGGCAGATTACCTGCGGCTGGATGCGGTAGGTTACTTATGGAAAACCCCGGGTACGGCGTGCATCCATTTAGCCAAAACCCACCTGCTGGTGAAGCTGTTCCGTGCCATCATCGACGAGGTGGCCGCGGGAACGGTACTGCTGACCGAAACCAACGTGCCGCATGACGACAACATCCGCTATTTCGGCAACGGCCGTGATGAAGCGCATATGGTCTATCAGTTTCCGTTGCCGCCGCTGGTGCTGCATGCCATCCACCACGGTTCATCACGCGCATTACGCCAGTGGGCATCCTCGCTCGACGGCGGCAGCGGCAGCACCACCTTCTTTAATTTCCTCGCCTCTCATGACGGTATCGGCCTGAATCCGCTGCGCGGCATTCTGCCTGAACACGAAATCGTCGCGCTGGCGCAAGACCTGGCGCGGGAAGGCGCGCTGATCTCGTGGAAAACCAATCCTGATGGCACCACCAGCCCTTATGAAATCAACGTCACCTACCTGGACGCGCTGAGTAAAGAACGGGACGACGACGATAGCCGCCTGCAACGATTTTTACTGGCTCACGGGCTGCTGCTGGCTTTTCCCGGCGTGCCGGCGGTTTACGTGCAGAGCATTCTTGGCTCGCGCAATGACCTGGACGGCGTCAAAGTCGCCGGGATGAACCGGGCGATTAACCGCCAGAAATATGCACTGAGCGACATTGAAAAGGCGCTGGCCGCAACGGGCTCGCTGCGCCAGCGAGTATGGTATGCGCTCAGTCAACTGATTCAGGTACGCATTCGTCAGGCGGCATTCCATCCCGATAATCCCATGACGATTGGCGACAGCGATGATTCGCTGCTGGTGATGCAAAGGCAGACAAAAAATGCACAGGATACGCTGTGTTGCGTGTTCAACCTGAGCGCTAAGCCGGTCGGTTACCGTCTACCCGAACCGCGCTGGTACCGCGATGTCGCCAGCGGCGAACGGATTGATGGTAAAGAGGAGCTGGTGCTGGACGCATGGCAATTTCGCTGGCTGCAACCCTGAAACAAAACCGCAGTCGGTAGCCCGCCTGGCGACAGCGCGCCGGCTGATTTACGGGCGCAGCGTATCGCTAAACGTCATCAACTGCGCACAAAATTCCGTCGGATGGGAGATAAACGGCGCATGGGCAGCCCTGGCGATAATATGACTGCGGCTGGTGGGCCAGCTTGCATCAAGCAACGCGGCGATGTTGCGCGGCACCAGCCCGTCCAGCGCGCCATACAGGCGCAGCAGCGGCATCTGTAACCCCTGCATCGTCTGACGTAAATCGGCGGTACGCAAGATTTCCAGGCCGCCGTTGAGCACCTCTTCCGTCGGCATCGGCTGGGCCAGCACCACGCTTTTCAGCATACGTGCATCCTGGCGGGCGCTGTCGCTTCCCAGAGTTTGCAGCGCGAGAAAACGCTCAACGGTGCGCGAGAAATCCTCACTTAGTTGCTGCTGAAAGCCGCTTAAGGTTTCCACTTTGATCCCCGGCCATCCCGGCTGCGCGCAGAAGCAAGGCGAGGAAGCCACGCTTATTAACCCACTCACCCGCTGCGGATGGCTCAATGCCAGCTGGCTGGCCACCAGCCCACCAAGCGACCAACCAAGCCAGATGGCCCGCTGCGGTGCCTGCGGCAGGATGGCAGCCACCATTTCATCCGGCGTCATCGCCGGAAATCCCTGGCTGCGGCCATAGCCGGGCAAGTCCACCAGATGCAGACAAAAATGTGCGCCAAGTCGTTCGCTGATGCAATGCCAAACCGCAGCATTCAGCCCCCATCCGTGCAGCAGCACAAGATGGCGATCGCCTTGCCCAATAGTCTCCCAATAAAGCCCTGTCATGGGTTATGGTCCTGTTTTTTGCAGAAGAGATTGCCATGCTACCAATACCGCCAGGCTGTTGGCTATGCGCAATGCCGCTGGCTTTCGCCATCCACGGGCTGTGCAGCGTCTGCCTGCGTCAGCTGCTGGTACATCCCGCCTGCTGCCCGCGCTGTGGTTTACCGGCCGGGTGCAGTAGGCATCAATGCGGCCGCTGCCTGCGCCGTCCGCCGCCATGGCAGCGGCTGATTGCCGTATCGGCGTGGCAACCGCCGCTGAGCCAGCTGGTTAACCGACTCAAGTTTTACCGCGCCACCGCACTTGCGGTGATGCTGGCACGGTTATTACTGCTACGCTGGCTACAGCAGCGCCGTGAAAGCGGGCTGCAACGCCCCGATCTGCTACTCACGGTACCGCTGCATCATTACCGGGCGTGGCAACGTGGCTATAATCAGTTAGAGGAGATCGCGCAGCGGCTTGTTCGCTGGGTGCCATGCCGCTATGCGCCACAGGCCATTACGCGGGTACGTGCGGCAAAAATTCAGCACCGGCTGGGCGCGCGGGCGCGGCGTAAAAACTTGCGCGGGGCTTTTCGTCTTGAAACAGCGGTGCGGGGATATCATATCGCTCTGCTTGACGATGTGGTCACTACCGGCAGTACCGCAGCGGAAATCAGCCGCGTTTTACTGGCCAATGGCGCGGCCAGCGTTGAGATATGGTGCCTGTGCCGCACCTTGTAGAGCAGCGGTGATGGGCGTATTATAACCAACTGAATTAGTCAACTATTGAGCAATCGCCATGATCCTAATCACCGACTCTGCACAAGAGCACTTCGCAAAACTGCTGTCAAAGCAGGAAGATGGCACCCAGATTCGCGTATTCGTTATCAATCCGGGTACGCCAACCGCCGAGTGCGGCGTCTCTTACTGTCCACCTGACGCAGTAGAAGCAACCGATACTGAACTGAAGTTTGACAAGCTGTCGGCGTTTGTTGACGAGCTAAGCGCCCCTTACCTGCAAGATGCTGAAATCGACTTTGTCACCGACAATCTTGGTTCTCAACTGACGCTGAAAGCCCCCAACGCCAAAATGCGTAAAGTCAGCGACGATGCCCCGCTTATTGAGCGCGTAGAATACCTGTTACAGGCGCAGATCAACCCGCAGCTGGCCAGCCACGGCGGTAAAGTGTCTTTGATGGAAATCACCGATGATGGTTACGCTATCCTGCAATTTGGCGGCGGCTGTAACGGCTGTTCAATGGTCGATGTCACCCTGAAAGAAGGCATCGAGAAAGAGATGCTGGCCGCGTTCCCCGAGCTGAAAGGCGTGCGTGACCTGACCGAGCACCAGCGTGGTGAACATTCGTTCTACTGATATAAAGGGGGCCGGGGATACTTGCCCCCTTACGTAGCGAACTCTCCTCTGTCCGGCTGGCAGCATATCAAACCCAAAAAACCGCTCTCTTTCTGACCAGCGCCCTGCCGATATCTCATGGCAGAATGCCTGCCCCCATCGGCGCGCCCTGTTCCGGCCGCCGCAGACCGCAAGTCAGCCGCTGCGGCGTTTATTGAGATCTTTAAGCAGGCGGTTAATTCTGGCATCGGCAAACATGACCTCCTGCGTTACGCTTAGCTTGCGTCGCCAGTTCGGGTACTGGTCAGTGGTACCCGGTACGTTGACCGGCTTCTCCATATTCAGCCAGTCCTCAGGCTGCAGGCCGAGCAGCGCGCTATGACTGTCGGCGATATAGCGCTGCAGGCCGCGGTTCAAAGCCGCCGACATCGCCATCTTAGCCGCCTGTTTAGCGCAGCGTTTCGCTACGCAGCCCGCACGGTGCAGGGCATCAAGCAGCTGCTGTTTTTTGTGCGCCCGGTCGGCAAACAGTTCACTGAGTACCTGCTTATCCGGGTACAGCCCCAGCGTTTCACCCAGGGTTAAGTCCCCTGCGCTCCAGAAACCACCTAGCGTAGGCAAATCGTGGGTGGTGGCGCTGGCCATCGACTGACGTGGCCAGGCATCAGGAGAGCGGTAACGCCCCGTTTCATCCTGCTCAAAATAGAGGACCTTCCACGAGTAAATGCGGTTATCGCGCAGCTTGCTGACGATTTCAGCCGGAACCGTGCCGAGATCTTCACCAATCACCATGCACTGTTGGCGCTCGCTTTCCAGTGCGAGGATCGCCATCAGATCGTCCACCGGGTAGTGAACATAGGCCCCAAAGTTGGCGGTTTCACCGTAAGGGATCCACCACAGGCGCAGCAGCGACATCACATGGTCAATGCGCAATGCGCCGCAGTTGACCATATTTGCGCGCAGCATATCGATAAAGGGTTGATAACCCCGCGCGGTCAGTACATGCGGATCCATTGGCGGCAACCCCCAGTTCTGCCCCTGCGGGCCAAGGATATCCGGCGGCGCTCCTACCGAAGCCTGCAGGCGATACAGCTCGCGGTCACACCAGGTTTCTGCCCCGCCTTGCGCCACGCCAACCGCCAGGTCCCGGTACAGGCCAATCGGCATATGGTGCTGCTGACAGCACTGCCAGCATTCGGCGAACTGACGGTCGGCCAGCCATTGCAGCCATTGCCAGAAACGCACTTCATCAGCCTGTTCACAACGGAACCGTTGCACCGCGTCGCTGTGCCCGTGTTGATAAGCTTCCGGCCACGCCGGCCAGCCCCAGCGCTCCGCGTCTTCTTGCAGCATCTGCGCATGAAGGGCGTCATAGGCAGCCTGGTCAGCCAGGCTTTGCCCGCCATCGACAATAAACTGTTCGAATTCAATGCGGGTGGCATCCTGCTGCGTACGCTGCGAGAACTGCTGCCAGCCGAAGCGCAGCCCGCGAATTTTGAGTTCACCCACCGCGGCGTAATCCACCCAATCTGCCTGGCGCACCTTTTTCAGCCGCTGCCGGGTATTCTTCTGTCGCCACCAGCGCTGCGCGGCCTGGCTTTGCTGGAAGTCGACCACCGCAGCTACGTCGATATACATCACGTTGAGCCAGCGGCGCGATGAAGGGCTGTAAGGGCTGGCGTTTTCCGGGATGCCAGGGTACAAGGCATGGATGGGATTAAGGCCGATAAAGGATCCGCCGCGTACGGCGATCTCGCTTATCATGCGCTTCAGATCGCCGAAGTCGCCTGTCCCCCAGTTGTGCTGCGAGCGTAGGGTATAAAGCTGCACAATCGCGCCCCACAATTTGCCGCCCTGTTTGAGCACTGCCGGTTCATAACAGCGCCTGGGGGCAACAATAACCCGGCACGCCCACTGCTTCTTCCCCTGGCGAAGCAGCAGCTGATGATAGCCGTTGGGCAAGTTCGCCGGCAGCGTCAGTAGCTCTCCAGCGCATACGCTTCCCTGAAACGTCTTACCGTGCTCGCCGTGCAGCTGCCATTGATAGTCGCCTTTGCCGCCAATCTGTAGCTGCTGAACCCGTTTTTTCAGCAGCACCTTACAGGGGGGCAGCGGGGCGTTGCTGGCTTTTTGCGGCGGATTCATTGCCGCCAGCAGCTTTTCACGCGTCGCCTGACTGACGGCCTGCTCTTTACCGGCAGCATTGACCCAGGTGGGGGCAATACCAGCCGCAGCGCTAGCCTGTGCAACTTTTTTTATACTCATCGCCTTGCTCCTTTACCGTCTGGCCTGCCAGATGCGCTGCTGATAATCGCGAATTGAGCGATCGGAGCTGAACTTGCCGCTGCGGGCGGTATTGAGGATTGCCGCGTGCGTCCAGGCTTCCGGGTCACGGTACAGCGCCTCTACCTGCAACTGTGCGGCGCAGTAGCTGGCAAAATCCGCCAGCACCAGCCAGGGGTCGCCCCCTTTACCAAGGCTGTGCAGCAGCATCTCGAACGCCTGTTTGTCGCCATTGCTGAACTGGCCTGTCTCCAGCTCTTTCAACAGGCCGTCAAGATGCCTGTCCTTTTTGCGCAGCTTGATCGGATCATAGCCGCCCGCTTTCAGCGCCTTGACCTGTTCCGCCGTGTGACCAAAAATAAAGATATTTTCATCGCCCACCTGTTCGGCAATCTCAACATTGGCACCGTCCAGCGTGCCGATAGTCAGTGCGCCGTTAAGCGCCAGCTTCATATTGCCGGTGCCGGAAGCTTCATAACCTGCGGTGGAGATTTGCTCGGAGAGGTCCGCCGCCGGGATCATCAGCTCGGCGGCGCTAATACGATAATCAGGGATAAACACCACCTTCAGCCTGTCGCCAACCAGCGGGTCATGGTTGATCCTCTCAGCAACCTTATTAATGGCGTAGATGATATTTTTTGCCAGGTAGTAGCCCGGTGCGGCTTTAGCACCAAACAGAAAGACGCGCGGTACCGCGTCCAGCTGCGGGTTATCGCGCAGCCGCTTGTAGAGTGAAAGGATATGCAGCAGGCCGAGATGCTGACGTTTGTATTCATGCAGGCGCTTAATTTGCACATCGAACAGCGCCGTCGGGTTGACGATAATGCCGGTGATCCGGGCGATATACGCCGCCAGCCGCTGCTTGTTGGCCTGCTTGATTTGACGATACTGCTGACGAAACGCTTTATTACCGGCGAAGGGCTCCAGCCCCCGCAGCGCATCGAGCTGGTTCACCCATTCCACCTGTAGCGTGCTGTCGATCAGCTGCGCCAGCGCCGGATTGCACTGCTTCAACCAGCGCCGTGGCGTAATACCGTTGGTGACGTTATGGAATTTTTCTGGCCACAGCTGGTGATATTCCGGGAACAGGTCTTTCACCACCAGATCCGAATGCAGCGCCGCCACGCCGTTAACGGCAAATCCGCTGACCACACAGATATTCGCCATGCGCACCTGCTTATCATGCACCAGCGCCAGTTTCGCCCAAGCCTTTTTATCACCCGGCCACTGCTGTTCAACCTGTTGCTTAAAGCGGCGGTCGATCTCTTTGATCAGGGTAAAATGACGCGGCAGCAGGCTGCGCACCAGCCGCTCGTCCCAGCGCTCCAGCGCTTCCGGCATCAGGGTGTGATTGGTATAGGCGAAGGTCTTGCTAACAATCGCCCAGGCTTGCTCCCAGCTTAGCGAGTGTTCATCCAGCAGCACGCGCAGCATTTCAGGAATGGCAATGGTGGGATGGGTGTCGTTTAGCTGGATCGTTTCGAAGTCGGGCAGCTGCCGGATGTTGCGCCCGGCAAGATGATGGCGGCGCAGAATGTCGGCTACCGAACAGGCGCACTGGAAATACTGCTGCATCAGGCGCAGACGCTTGCCCTGCTGATGGTTGTCGTTCGGGTAAAGCACCTTCGTCAGCTTTGCAGCATCGATGCCCTGTTGCTCGGCCTGAAGGAATTTGCCGTCATTAAAAAGGGTCAGGTCGAACGGGCTGGCGTGCGTGGCCTGCCACAATCGCAGCGGCTGTACCACGCCGTTACCATAGCCGGTTACCGGTAAATCCCAGGCTTCACCGCGCACGGTAAACGCCGGTTGCCAGCAGAAACTGCCGCTGTCGTTTTTCACCACTTTACCGCCGAAACCGACATCAACATCCAGCGCGGCGTTATGGCGAAACCACGGGTAGCGCTCACGCTGCCAGTTATCAGGCGCTTCCTGTTGTTTACCGTCGGCAAACGACTGGCGGAACAGGCCGTATTGATAGTTAAGGCCGTAGCCGATGGCCGCCTGGCCCACCGTTGCCATCGAGTCAAGATAGCAGGCCGCCAGTCTTCCTAAACCGCCATTGCCCAGCGCCGGGTCTGTTTCTTCCTCCAGCAGTTCACTGAGATCGCGCTGATACCCGGCCAGCACCGCTTTCACCTCATCGTACCAGCCGAGATTAAGCAGGTTATTACCCGTCAGGCGGCCGACCAGGAATTCCATCGAGATATAGTTAACGTGACGCTGATTTTTGGCCGTTTTCGCCGCTGGCTGAGCCGCCAGCAATTCTGCCAACGCGCGGCTTATCGCCTGCCACCACTGATGTGAGGTCATCTCACTGGCGCTGACGTGGCCCAGCTGCTGCCACTGACGCGTCAGGGCAGCTTCAAAACGGGTCCTATTGAATTTCTGCTGCGGCATACCGTCCCTCGCGAATTGTTGGGTACAGCTGAAAAGGTGAGCACAAACACCTTACAGTTAAGACGGCAAAACGGAAAAAAGCTCATTGCGGAAGACAATGAGCAAAAAAAAAGCGGATGTGAGTCTCTTTTTTGGCCAGACAGCCCGACCGGTGGGGAGATAGCGGACGGCGCACTGCGCCAGGTGCAATCAGAGAAGAGTGGGCTGGCGCTTAACAAATTTCCAGATGAACGTTGTGCTGCTCAATGGTTTTCAGCACGCTGCCCGGCGGCATTTGGTCGGTAAACAGGTAGTCAATCATTCCCATATGGCCCAAATTCACCATCGCATTACGGCCAAATTTCGAATGATCGGCAACCAGCATCACGCAGCGTGAGTTATCAATAATCGCCCGCTTGGTACGCACTTCGTGATAGTCGAAGTCCAGCAGCGATCCGTCCATATCGATGCCGCTGATCCCCAGAATGCCGTAATCAAGGCGGAACTGAGAGATATAATCCAGCGTCGCCTCGCCGATAATCCCACCGTCGCGGGTGCGCACTTCACCCCCTGCCAGAATCAAACGGAAATCGGGCTTCGCCATCAGCAGTACCGCCACGTTGAGGTTATTGGTGACGATGCGCAGATTACTGTGATTCATCAGCGCATGCGCCACCGCTTCCGGCGTGGTGCCGATGTCAATAAACAGCGAGGCGCCATCCGGGATCTGGCTGGCAACGCGCCGGGCGATACGCGCTTTTTCCAGCGACCACATCATTTTGCGCTCCTGCCAGGCGCTGTTTTCCGAGGTGGAGGGTAAAGCCGCGCCGCCATGATGGCGCTGAATTCTGTTCTGCTCCGCCAGATCGTTTAAGTCGCGGCGAATGGTTTGCGGGCTGACGGCAAAATGCTCTACCAGCTCTTCGGTACTGACATATCCCTGATGCCGTACCAGGTCGATGATGGCGTCATGACGTTGTGTCTGCTTCACTCGCTTCCCCTTTTCCCGTTATCCTGCCGGCCGCCCGATATCGGTGAGCGCTATTGATAAATTAACGCCGGCGCGTATCAACAAAGGCCATCGCCAGCCCGACCAGCAGGCCGGTCACATGGGCCGCATTGGCTATTGACAAACCAAACCAGCCGAACCAGCCCACCAGCAGCCAGAGAACCGCGAAGGCCATCAGTCCGCGCGGCAAAAAGATGCCGCTGTCAGGATCGCGCTCGCCACGCAGCCAGCTATAGCCCATCAGGGCATACACCACCCCGGACAGCCCGCCAAACAGCAGGCCGCTAAATTTTGCCTGCATCCAGCCGCTAAGCAGCGCCGATATCAGCATGATAACGAACAATTTGCCCGCGCCAAGCCGCTTTTCCAGCGCCCCGCCGAGATACCAGAACCACATCAGGTTAAACAGGATATGCAGCAGTGAAAAGTGCAGCAGCGCGTGGCTGAACCAGCGCCACAGTTGATAATGCTGCGTTTCATCCGGCCATGACAGCAGGCTCATCACCGTCTGGTCACCCAGCACCTGCATCAGGATAAACACCAGCACACAGGCCGCGATCACCAACAGGCTTAGCGGCCCTGCGCGTTCGCGCAAATTAGCCAGCAGCGAAGTGTGCTGATAATGCATGCCGCTTTTAGTGGTACCGGCGTGCCAGCTGGCTGCCTGATAGCGCGCATGGTTGGGATCGCGAAAAAACTGGTTAAGTTCGTTTTCGACCACGCCGATCTGCGATTCATCATCCAGCCACAGCGTATAGCCGCCGTCTTGCTCGATGCGTAACCGGATGCCGCGCGTGGCCATATAATCAACAAACGCCTGCGCCGGGCGAAGATGAGTGAAATGGGTAATGCGCATAATTGAACGACTTCCTTTTATTCAGATACGGACACAATCGGACAACGTGGCGGCAGTATAACGGCTTCAGCCGACAAGTTGCAGGCTGCACGTTACGCTACCGCCGCTCGGGCATTATTGCGCGCTAACCTGCTGCGGGAAAGCCGTACGCCAGGCTTCGAAACCGCCGTCAATGCTATAGGCTGCCGCAAAGCCCTGATTCAGCAGATACTGCGCGGCTCCCTTACTGCTGTTACCGTGGTAGCACATGACCAACACCGGCAGGCGGAGATCGCTCTGAGAAAGGAACAGAGGCAGCGAGTCGTTGCTCAGGTGAATGGCGCCGCTGGCATGAGCGGCGGCAAAACTTTGCGCGTCGCGAATATCGACCAGCAATGCGTTGCCGTCCGCCAGTTTTTGCTGCGCCTGCAGGATGTTAATGCACTCAAATTGATCCATGATGGTTCTCGTCAAAAGCAAAATTAATGGCGAAACAGCGCCCATTGTAGCCTGGACCCGGCGCACAATAACCAGAAAAACGAATGGGTTTCAGCCTTTTTATTTGCTGCAAAGACGTTATCGGCATCACGCATCAAGGTTTTATCAGCTTAATGCTGGCGTCAATGTTGCTTTGCGACTAGTATAATGCTCGAAAACGAACATTACTGGAAATTCCGAATATCGGAGGAGATGACGTGGAAACCAAAGACCTGATCGTAATCGGCGGCGGCATTAATGGTGCCGGCATCGCGGCTGATGCCGCCGGGCGCGGGCTGTCGGTGCTGATGCTGGAGGCGCAAGATCTCGCCTGCGCCACCTCTTCCGCCAGTTCAAAACTGATCCACGGCGGCCTGCGCTATCTGGAACACTACGAATTCCGCCTGGTCGGCGAAGCGCTGGCCGAACGCGAAGTGCTGCTGAAAATGGCCCCCCATATTGCCTTTCCGATGCGCTTTTTGCTGCCACATCGCCCGCATCTGCGCCCGGCCTGGATGATCCGCATGGGCCTGTTTATGTACGATCACCTGGGCAAACGTACCAGCCTGCCGGGCAGTAAAAGCGTGCGTTTTGGCTCAGACTCGGTACTGAAGCCTGAAATCGTGCGCGGTTTCGAATATTCTGACTGCTGGGTCGATGATGCCCGTCTGGTGGTGCTTAACGCGCAACAGGTTGAAAAACGTGGCGGCGAAGTCCGCACCCGCACCCGCGTCACGCGCGCCTGGCGTGAAAATGGCCTGTGGACCGTTGAAGCCGAAGATATCGACAGCGGCAAAACCCTTACCTGGCGTGCTAAAGGTCTGGTCAATGCCGCCGGTCCGTGGGTCAAACAGCTGTTTGATGACGGCCTGAAACTCAAGTCGCCGTACGGTATACGGCTGATCAAGGGCAGCCATATCGTCGTACCGCGCGTTGGTACGCAGAAGCAAGCCTACATTCTGCAGAATGAAGATAGCCGTATTGTGTTTGTCATCCCGTGGATGGATGAGTTCTCGATTATCGGTACCACCGACGTTGAGTACAAAGGTGATGCGCATGATGTCAAAATCGATGATAACGAGATCGATTATCTGCTGAAGGTGTTTAACGCGCATTTTAAGCAAGACCTGGCCCGCGACGATATCGTCTGGAGCTACTCCGGCGTGCGCCCGCTGTGCGATGACGAGTCAGATTCTCCACAGGCCATCACCCGCGATTATACGCTGGATGTGCATGATGATGACGGCCAGGCTCCGCTGCTATCGGTGTTTGGCGGCAAGCTGACCACCTACCGCAAGCTGGCCGAACACGCGATGGAAAAACTGAGCAAATACTACCCGCAAGCGGGTGCCGCCTGGACCAAAAGCTGCGTGCTGCCGGGCGGGAACTTTGCCGGAACGCGTGACGAATATGCCGTCAGCCTGCGCCGCCGTTTCCCGTTTATCAGCGTTGAGCTGGCGCGCCACTATGCGCGTACCTACGGCAGTAACAGCGAGCAGCTGCTTAAAGGTGCTACCAGCCTGGCAGACCTGGGTGAACTGTTTGGCCACCATTTCTACGAAGCCGAACTACGCTATCTGGTAGAAAATGAGTGGGTACGTGCCACCGACGATGCCCTCTGGCGTCGTACCAAAGAAGGGATGTGGCTGAATCAGCAGCAGCAGGCAAGGGTTGGTGAATGGCTGGCGCAGCATGCCAAGCCGCTGTTATCACTGGCATCCTGATGGTTACAGGGCGGAGCAACAGATCAAGGTCCGCCCCTCAGTATTGACCTCGTGGACGAACTGCGCCACGCCAGGATGGCAGGTGAACAGAAATGAGTCTCTTTATGTTCGCTTCCTGAAAGCCGCCTTCACTTTTGCAATTGCAACAATTTCAGATCAATTGTTGCTAATTCTGCCTCAATCTCCTTTAACTCATCACATTTGTCCTTAGTAAGCCCATAGAGAGTCATTTGTTCCCCGCCCGGTACGACTTCGCCCTTGCCGGGAAAGATGCCTCTTTGCTGGCAGGAAAAGTTTATTACATCGGCTGTGGCTGCGTTTTTCTCATTAAGAAGATCCCGTCTTTCCTCAAGCTCTTTTTTCCGTGAAGCTAACAGGTTTTTTAATTCGGCATCAGGCACTTTCCCGGCAAGATCCTGAGATGATAAACTCTGTTTTTTAGTGGGTTTTTCTAATGGCTCATTAGAATTGTCTATTTCTTTCAGTTTAGCCGGCAGCTGCGAGCTGGCGCTATGTTGTTCACTATCTGTGGAAGAAAAGGTCGTTTTTTCCGCGTTTGCGGGGTGAATATTCATCATCAATCCTTAAAAATCGGAACGACATTGACAAAATTCTCATTTTTTGCAAAAGCCATTCACGGCCTGAATAATTTATTGCATACGGCTTACTGCCAGAGAATAGAATGTGGTGGATTAAGAAGGACGCCTGGCGGAATTGCCATTAATCGGGTTCCAACTCACTGGGGAGGTAAACCGCAGCAAAGTTGAATCCGATCCATTATCCCCGTTTCATCTGCATATTCTTGCGTGCTATTTTACGGCAGCAGCCATTCTGGCTATATACGGTATTTTTCCAGACAACTTCAGGAGTTTTTCCTCACTCCGTCAGCTTCCTTCCGCTGTCACTTTGCTGACAATAATCATGACCGTCTGACATTTAATACTATTCACGCCTGAATCTTTCATCGTATTGGTTAATGAGTGCCAGAGTCGACTCAGAAACAGGCTCGGGCTGGAGTACAAAGTCTGATTTAGAATCAGAAACAGAATCAGAATCAGGTTGATAAAGTGAATATTCTTTAACAGCGTTAATAATAACTTCAGCTTTTATCTGCCTGTGTTTAAAGATAGCCGATCGCTTTTCATCAAGTGCCTTAATGGCAATACGAGAATGTTTTGCCCGCAGATTTAAGACACCCCTCTGATCTTCCGGTATCAATTCACCCTGGAGAGGATGATTATCAAATTCCTTTTGAAACGCGTTTATATTCTTTGCAATTTCGCGGACTGTATTGACTTCTTCCTGACGCGCTTCATCAATCTTTGAGATGACATCCTTCTCTTCTCTTAAAGGAATTTTACGGTCTTCCAAAGACGTTTTAATCTTATACATCACTGTCGGTTCAAGAAGGCTGGAAAAAACTTTCTGAGCAATATCCTGAAGTTCTTTATCTTTATCCGTGGGTGCTTTAACTTTCGCTTCTAAAACATCCTCTATCTTCTCCACTTTATTCATTTCTGATTTTTTTTCATTGTAGATTTTCATCGAATTAATCGTTGCCGTTGATCCGCCCTTTAAAATAAGATTCTTACCAAAGGCATCTAATATTTCTTTTTGTAATTCCCCATCCCTCGTGCTTTCTGCTTTTCTTAAAAATGCATTTAATAATACAGCATCTTTGATTAGCTTCAAACCTTTTGGGGTGTTTTCGACAGCTCGCAATGCTTTTAACAGCTTCCTGGATTCATAGCCAGACATCGTTAAATCCAGCTTATTGTAAATCTTTAAGACAAAGAGATCTAAACGTGTAATATCCATGATATTTCCATAAAACCTTTACCATACTGAAAAAAAATATCTATTCTTTCAGAAAACGCCACTTATTAACATAACTCACCTGTTCCGGCTGATGAAAAGTTGGTAAGCAAAAAAGACGGATAAAGGAAAGCACCGTTAAAATGATCCCGGTGCTTAAGAATAGTAAACAAACCTATAACTGAACCGGCTCAATACCCCAAATTTCGTCGGCATATTCTTTGATGGTGCGATCGGAAGAGAAATATCCCATATTGGCGATATTATGTAGCGCACAGCGCGTCCACGCCTCCTGGTTGCGGTACAGCTTGTCCACTTTATCCTGGGTATCCACATAGCTGCGATAGTCCGCCAGCAGCTGATAGTGGTCGCCAAGGTTAACCAGGGAATCAAATATATTGCGGTAACGCCCCGGCTCCTGCGGGCTGAACACGCCGGTGGCGATTTGCGTCAGCACCTGGTGCAGTTCAGCATCCTGTTCGTAATACAAATGGGAGTTGTAGCCGTTGCTGCGCAGCTTCTCAACCTGCGGGGTGGTATTACCGAAGATAAAGATATTCTCCGCGCCGACGTGGTCGAGCATTTCAACGTTAGCCCCATCCAGCGTACCAATGGTCAGCGCCCCGTTAAGCGCGAATTTCATATTACTGGTGCCCGAGGCTTCGGTTCCGGCCAGCGAAATCTGTTCAGACAAGTCTGCTGCGGGAACGATTATCTGCGCCAGGCTGACGCTATAATTGGGAATAAACACCACCTTGAGTTTGCTCTTCACCTGCGGATCGTTATTAATCACCTGTGCGACATCGTTAATCAGGTGAATGATATGTTTCGCCATATAGTAAGCTGATGCCGCCTTACCGGCGAAGATGCTGACCCGCGGCACCCAGTTGGCATCCGGATCCGCCTTAATGCGGTTATAACGGGTGATGACATGCAGGACATTAAGCAACTGGCGTTTATACTCGTGAATACGTTTGATTTGCACATCAAACATCGCCTGCGGATCGATAACAATATCCAGCTTCTGACTGACGAATGCGGCCAGGCGCTTTTTATTTTGCAGCTTGGCATGGGCAACTTGCTCAATAAAGTTGGCAAAGTCGATATGCTGCTTCAGCTCGTCCAGCTGACTGAGTTCGGTGCGCCAGGTGCGGCCAATCGTCGTATCAAGTACGGCGGACAGCGAGGGATTAGCCAGCGCCAGCCAGCGGCGCGGGGTGATGCCGTTAGTTTTATTACAGAAGCGGCCAGGAAACAGTTTGGCAAAGTCAGCGAATAGTGATTGGACCATCAGGTTAGAATGCAGCTCGGACACGCCGTTGACCATATGGCTGGCAACCACGGCCAGCCACGCCATGCGAATGCGGCGGCCGTTGTTTTCATCGATAATTGAAATACGCGCCAGCAGCTCCCAGTCATCCGGGTAGTGATCCTGAATGGTCTTCAGAAAGTAATCATTGATATCAAAGATGATTTGCAGATGGCGCGGCAGGATCTTGCCAATCATATCCACCGGCCATGTCTCCAGCGCTTCCTGCATCAGGGTATGATTGGTGTAGGAGAACACCTGGCAGACGACTTCAAACGCATCATCCCAGCTAAATTTATGTTCATCGATCAGCACACGCATCAGCTCGGGAATGGCCAGTACCGGATGAGTATCATTCAGATGCAGCGCTATCTTATCGGCGAGGTTATCGAAGGTTTGGTGCATGGCCCAGTGGCGATGAAGAATATCCTGCACCGTGGCCGAGACGAGAAAATATTCTTGCCGCAGCCGCAGCTCGCGCCCTGAATAAGTGGAGTCATCCGGATAGAGCACGCGCGATACGTTTTCAGAATGGTTTTTATCCTCTACGGCGGCAAAGTAATCTCCCTGGTTAAATTTGCCCAGGTTAATCTCACTACTCGCCTGCGCGCCCCACAGCCGCAGCGTGTTGGTGGTATCCGTATCGTAGCCGGGAATGATCTGGTCATATGCGGTGGCCAGCACTTCTTCCGTTTCTACCCAGCGCGCGCGGCTGCCCTCGTGCTGAATACGCCCGCCAAAGCGCACTTTATAGCGGGTATTAAATCGCTGGAACTCCCACGGATTACCGTATTCAAGCCAGTAGTCCGGCGACTCTGCCTGACGGCCTTCGACAATATTCTGTTTGAACATGCCATATTCATAACGGATGCCGTAACCGCGTCCGGGCAGGCCCAGGGTTGCCAGTGAGTCAAGAAAACAGGCCGCCAGCCGCCCCAGTCCACCGTTACCCAGGCCCGGATCGCTTTCTTCCTCAATCAGCTCTTCGAGGTCGAAGCCCATCTCCTGCAGCGCTGCCCGGGTATCATCGTAAATGCCCATCGCCAGTAGCGCGTTGGATAGCGTGCGCCCGACCAGAAACTCCATCGACAGGTAATAGACCTGACGCACGTCCTGTGATAGCTGGGCGCGGTTCGAACGTAGCCAGCGCTCGACCATCCGATCGCGCACCGCCAGCAGCGTGGCGTTCAGCCACTCATGTTTATTGGCAAGAGCGGGATCTTTACCCAGGGTAAACATCAGCTTATAGGCGATAGAATGTTTCAGTGCATCAACACTGAGCGTGGGTGCGGCATAGGAGAAAGGAGCGTTCATGGCAATATCCCACTTTTTGTTTAAAACAACCGTTGATAGAGATCGCGGTAGGCTACCGCAGCTACCTGCCAGCTAAAATCCATCCCCATTGCCTGGCGCTGTACGTAGCGCCATAACGAAGGACGGGACCAGAGAACGAAAGCACGCCGGACAGCACGCAGTAACGACCAGCCATTGCTGTCCTCAAAGGAAAAACCACTGGCGATACCATCAGCCAGGTTTTCCAGTGAGCAGTCATTCACCGTATCTGCCAGCCCCCCGGTGCGCCGCACCAGCGGCAGCGTGCCGTACTTCAGGGCGTACAGCTGCGTCAGTCCGCAAGGTTCGAAGCGGCTCGGTACCAGAATGACATCGGCACCGCCCATGATGCGGTGCGAGAACGCTTCGTGATAACCAATTTGTACCCCAACCTGCCCTGGATTTTCCGCCGCTACCGCCAGAAACCCCTGCTGTAACTCGGCATCGCCCGCGCCCAGTACCACCAGCTGCCCGCCCTGTTCCAGCAGCCCGGGCAGCGCCTCCAGAACCAGATCAAGTCCTTTCTGTTTAGTTAAGCGACTCACCACGGCGAAGATCGGCGCTTTTTCGTCAATCTGCAATCCCATCGCAATCTGTAACTGCCGCTTGTTTTCCAGCTTGGCGTCCAGCACATCCCGGTTATAGCGAGCCGATAACAGCAGGTCGTGCGCCGGGTTCCAGATTGCCGGATCCACCCCGTTGAGAATGCCACTGAGCCGTCCCTCCAGCATGCGCTGTTTCAGCAGCCCTTCCATGCCGTAGCCAAACTCTGGCAGAGTGATTTCCCGGGCATAAGTCGGGCTGACCGCCGTCACATGATCGGCATAAAACAGCCCGGCCTTGAGGTAGGAGATCTGACCGTGGAATTCCAGGCCGAACACACTGAAAAAGGAGTTGGGTAGCTGGATTTGCTCCATATGACGCGCATTGAACAGGCCCTGATAGGCCAGGTTGTGTACGGTGAACACCGATTTGGCCGGCCGGCCGCGTGCCGCAAGATAGGCACAGGCCAGCCCGGCGTGCCAGTCATGCGCGTGCACCACGTCCGGCCGCCACCAGTGATCCAGCCCACAGGCCAGCTCACAGCTCATCCATCCCAGCAGCGCAAAGCGCAGATAGTTGTCGCTATACGCGTATTGTGATTCATCGTGATAGGGGCTGCCAGGTCGATCAAACAGCCCCGGCGCATCGATCAAATAGATACCGACGCCGTTAAAGTGACCAAAATGTAGCTCGACATAGCCAGCAAAGGTTTGTAGCTTCGCCACCACCTGAATTTGCGTAATGCCTTTTTTCAAATCAGGGAATGCCGGCAGCAATACCCGCGTATCGGTACCTACCGCTATTTGCGCAGCAGGTAATGCCCCTACAACATCAGCAAGCCCGCCGGTTTTCAACAGCGGGAAAAGTTCTGAACAGACGTGTAACACCTGCATTATTGGCTCCTGTAATGTGCCGAACGTGCCCTTGTACTCCGGTCATGTCCTTCCGGTTAACGCCAGCCCAGCTTTGCCAGCATGGTGGTTGTGACCAGCACGATCCCTTCTTCCGATCGATGGAAACGCCGGGCATCATCGTCCGGGTTTTCACCAATCACCGTTCCCTCAGGCAACACGCAGGCGCGGTCGATCACACAGCGGCGCAGACGGCAGCAGCGCCCCACTACCACATCCGGCAGTAATACCGACGACTCAATATTGCAGAAGGAGTTAATTCGCACCCGCGAGAACAGCACCGAGTTCACCACCACCGAACCCGAAATGAGGCAGCCCCCCGATACCAGTGAATTCATCGTCATACCGTGGCTACCGGAACGATCCTGCACAAATCTGGCGGGCGGCAACGGTTCCATATGCGTGTGGATCGGCCAGTTACCGTCGTACATATCCAGTTCCGGCATCACCGAGGCGAGGTCAAGGTTGGCTTTCCAGTAGGCCTCCAGCGTGCCGACATCGCGCCAGTAAGGTTCGGCGGTCTCATCCTGCTGCACGCAAGAGAGACTGAATGAATGCGCCAGTGCCTCGCCGCTGGCAACGATTTTTGGCAGCAGGTCCTGACCAAAATCGTGCGTCGACTGCGGCAACTGCTGGTCATGCTCCAGCAGGTCGAAAAGGTATTCGGCATCAAATGCATAGATGCCCATACTGGCCAACGCACGGCTGGCATCACCGGGCATCGATGGCGGGTTGTCAGGTTTCTCCAGGAATTCCACCACTCTGTTCTTGTCATCCACCTTCATTACGCCAAAGGCGCTGGCTTCCTCCAGCGGCACCGGCAGGCAGGCAATGGTGCAGCGTGCGCCGTTCTCAACGTGGTCGATCAGCATACGCGCATAGTCCATCTTGTAGATGTGGTCACCGGCAAGGATGACGATGTACTGCGCCCGATAGCGGCGAATAATGTCAAGATTCTGCGTGACCGCATCAGCCGTACCGCGGTACCAGTGATCGGTCGCCAGACGCTGCTGCGCGGGGAGCAGGTCGACAAACTCGTTCATCTCTTCGTTAAGAAACGACCAGCCGCGCTGGATATGCTGTACCAGCGTATGCGACTGGTACTGGGTACAGACTGCAATACGCCGGATACCCGAGTTGAGGCAGTTAGAGAGCGCGAAATCGATGATGCGATATTTTCCACCGAAATGGACCGCCGGTTTTGCCCGTTTGGCGGTTAAATCCTTCAGGCGCGTGCCACGGCCGCCCGCCAGGATCAGGGCTACAGTTTGTGTTGGTAATTGCCTTGCCAGCATCACAGGGTCGTTCTTCTCTAATTTCACCATGTCTGACTCCAGTTATGTTTTTTCCTGGAACACGCACACTCCCTGAGCGGCTCCATGCCAGACAGTTAACAAAATTGGGTTATCTTCACCGGCAAAAGGCGGAATGGCATGCCATTGACCGGGGGGTAACACCAGATCGCACACGTCTTCGGTGGCGTTAAGCGTGATAAGCCAATGTTTTGACAGCCTGATTTGCATACGATGCACGCCCTGCTCCCACTCAAGGATATTTAGCGGTCTCCCCTGGCCGTTCAGCCATTCCACGTTGCCATCTCCTTCCTGCCACCAGCCGTCCTGCTGCAGCGCGGGGATGCGGCGGCGCAGATGAATTAACGCGGCGGTAAAAGAGAACAACCCGCGATCGCCGTGCTTCCAGTCAAGCCACGCCAGCAGGTTGTCCTGACAATACGCGTTGTTGTTGCCGTGCTGGCTGTGACCGTGTTCATCACCGGCCAGTAGCATCGGCGTACCCTGCGCCAGCAGCAGGGTGGTCAACAGCGCATGCACGCTGCGCCGGCGGTACTCAATCACCAGTAACGGCGCGTGTGGCCCCTCCACCCCGTGGTTGTAGCTGTAATTGTTATTGCTGCCGTCGCGGTTATCCTCACCGTTGGCCTCGTTATGTTTATGTTCAAAGCTGACCACATCGCGCAAGGTGAAACCGTCGTGGGCGGTAATGTAATTAATGCTGCAGGAAGGCAAACGGCCTTCGTGTTTGAACAGATCGCTGGAGGCGGCAAACCGCCGGGCAAAGTCGCCGTTTGAGAGGTCGCCATGCAGCCAGTAGCGCCGGGCCGTGTCGCGGAAGTGGTCGTTCCATTCGGCAAACGGCAGCGGGAAGTTGCCTACCTGATAACCCTGTGGTCCGACATCCCACGGCTCGGCAATGATCTTGCACTGTGACAGCAGCGGATCGGCGGCTATCGCCTGGAACAGCGGCGCATCGCGCCGGTATTGCGGAGTCCGCCCTAACGTCGTCGCCAGGTCGAAACGAAAACCGTCAATGTGGCACTCTTCCACCCAGTAGTGCAGGCAGTCGATGGTGGATGCCACCGATTCAGGGTGACTGAGATTTTGCGTATTACCGCAGCCGGTCCAGTTATTGTATTTGCCGTGCTGATCCAGCCAGTAATAGTTCGGGTTGTCGATACCGCGCATCGACAGCATCGGGCCGCTTTCATCCAGCTCGGCGCTGTGGTTGAACACCACATCGAGGATCACTTCAATGCCCGCCTGGTGCAGCGCTTTGACCGCCTGCTGAAACTCTTCGCGTGGATTCTGGCCACAGGCATAGCGTGATTCCAGCGCATAACAGGCCAGCGGGTTATAGCCCCAGTAATTACTCAGTCCCAGCCGCAGCAGCCGGGGTTCGCTGGCAAAACTGGACACCGGCAGCAGCTGCAAGCTGCTGATCCCCAGACGCTGAAAATAGTCAATCATCACCGGATGGCCGAGCGCGGCATAGGTGCCGCGCATCTCTGCCGGAATGCCGGAATGCAGCCGGGTCAGACCGCGCACATGGGCTTCATAAATCACCGTGCTGCCCCACGGAATACGCGGCCAGCTGTCACCTTCCCAGTCGAAATCATCTGCCAGCACCACGCTTTTAGGTGCCAGCGGGCCGCTGTCCAGCGTATCCGGCTGTTCCTCTCCGCTTTGAAAACAGGGGCTATCGCTGACATCGCCTTCAATCCCGCGCGCACACGGGTCCAGCAGCAGCTTCGCCGGGTTAAAAAGCAGCCCTTGCTGCGGCAGCCACGGGCCGTGCACCCGATAGCCATAGCGCTGGCCGGGGCGAACGGCAGGCAGATAGCCGTGCCAGGTATCACCGCTACGTGCTGGCAGATCGAGGCGCGTTTCAACGTCATCATCATCAAACAGGCACAGCTCCACGCGCCCGGCATTCTGCGAAAACAGGGTGAAGTTAACCCCTTTGCCATCGTAGCTGGCACCACGCGGCGTGGGTTGGCCATCCCGTATCGGCATCATTCTGCCTCCCGCACCAGCCATAACGTTGACAGCGGTGGCAACGTCAGGCTCAGAGAGTGGCTGCGGTTATGGCTGCCCCAGTCATGGGTGCTGACCACACCGAGGTTGCCAATGTTGCTGCCGTGATAATGGCTGGAATCGGTATTCAGCACCTCGCGCCAGCGCCCTGCCTGTGACACGCCAAAGCGATAGTCGTGGCGCGGTACTGGCGTAAAGTTACTGGCAACAATCAGTTCGTTACCGTCACTATCGCGGCGCACAAAGACAAATACCGAGTTTTCAAAGTCATCCACCACCAGCCACTCAAACCCCGCCGGGTCAAAATCCTGCTGATATAACGGTGGATGCGCGCGGTAGGTGTGATTCAGGTCGCGCACCAGGCGCTGTACGCCGTTATGCCAGCCGTCTTCCCCTTCCAGCAAATGCCAGTCCAGGCTGGTGTCGTGGTTCCACTCTTTGCCCTGGGCGAATTCGTTGCCCATAAACAGCAGTTTTTTGCCGGGGAAACCGAACATCCAGCCGTAGTAAGCGCGCATATTGGCAAATTTCTGCCAGGCATCCCCCGGCATACGGTCGAGAATTGAACCCTTGCCGTGTACCACTTCATCGTGCGATAGCGGCAGCACAAAGTTTTCTGTGTTGCTGTACAACATGCCAAAGGTCATCAGATTGTGATGATGGCGGCGATAGATCGGGTCGAGCTTCAAATAATCCAGCGTGTCGTGCATCCAGCCGAGGTCCCATTTAAACCAGAACCCCAGCCCACCCGTTTCCGGCGGGCGCGATACGCCGTTAAAGTCCGTCGACTCTTCAGCGATGGTAATCGCACCGGGCGCGGCATGGCCGAGCGTGCGGTTGGTGTAGCGCAGAAAGGCAATGGCTTCGAGGTTTTCCCGCCCACCGAAATGATTCGGAACCCATTCGCCCTCTGCCCGACTGTAGTCACGGTAGATCATCGAAGCCACCGCATCCACGCGCAGCCCATCAATGCCAAAGCGTTCAATCCAGTACAGCGCATTGCCCGCCAGATAGTTGCTGACTTCACGGCGGCCAAAATTGTAAATCAGCGTATTCCAGTCCTGGTGGAATCCCTCACGCGGGTCGCCGTGTTCATACAGCTCGCTGCCGTCAAACTTCGCCAAGCCAAAATCATCCGTTGGAAAATGGCCGGGCACCCAGTCAAGCAGGACGTTCAGACCAGCCTGATGGGCCGCAGTAATAAACGCGCGGAAATCATCCCGCGTACCGAAACGGCGGGTGGGTGCGTACATGCCCAGCGGCTGATAGCCCCAGCTGCCGTCAAACGGGTGCTCATTGACCGGCATCAGTTCCAGGTGGGTGAAGCCCATCTCTTTGGCGTACGGCACCAGCTGCTGCGCCAGCTCCTGATAACTGAGCCAGAAATGGTTATCGGTATGCCGCCGCCAGGAGCCAAGATGCACTTCATAGATAGAGATTGGCGCATCGAAACCATTGGCGCGCTGGCGCTGCGGTGACAGCGTGGTTTTTTCAGGAATACCGCAGATCATGGAAGCGCTTTGCGGGCGCATTTGCGCTTCGAACGCGTAGGGGTCAGCCTTTAGCCGCAGCTGACCGTGAATATCAATCATTTCAAATTTATATAACTGACCATTGCGCGCGCCGGGAATAAACAGCTCCCAGATCCCCATTTCACGCCGCAGACGCATCGGGTGGCGACGTCCGTCCCAGTAGTTAAACTCCCCGACTACGGAAACACGCTGGGCGTTAGGCGCCCAGACGGCGAAGCGTGTACCAGAAACCCCATCGATCACATCCCCGTGAGCGCCCAGGGTTTCATAGGGACGCAGATGCGTCCCTTCCGCCAGCAGCCAGCCGTCCATTTCAGGCAGCAGCGGGCCAAAGCGATAGGCGTCATCAATCAGATTTTGCTGGCCGTGCCAGGTAACTGCCAGCTGGTAACGAAACGGCTTTTTACGCCCGGGGATCACCGCGTGAAAAAAACCGCGTGCGTCCAGGCATTTCAGCTGCACGCATTTATTCCCGCTGGCGGTTTCGATCACCCAGACTTCGCTGGCATCCGGCAACAGGGCGCGTACTTCCAGACCAAGGCGGGTTTGGTGCATACCCAGCAGGGAAAAGGGGTCAGCAAAGTGACCAGAGACAACAGCATTAATCACACGACGATCCACTAGCTCTGACATGACTTTCTTCCCGTGACGGTCGGCAGGCGACGGGCGATCCCCGGGTCATGGGCATCACCGATGCACTGTTCTTTATGGAGCCTTAAACACGCTGGCAGGGCTGGTAAACCTCCGGGGAAACACCGCCGCAGCGCGCAACAAACTGGCGTGACAAAAAATAGCATTCGGTACGGTGGCTTTTTTAAGCATAGCCAGGGGATAGCAATATTCAGTCTCAAATGAGACAAATATCTCTCTTTCAGATTAAGGCGATTGTCACAGGGTAAGCGTCAGCGGCTGAAGCGCAGAACCACGCGCCAAGCATGGCCGCAAGAGATGGCGCAGCTGCTGGCATTAAAAGCAGATTGAAAGCAGATTGAAAGCAGAAGTGGGCGGTAAAACGACGTACATTTTCCCCCGTACGATACGGGGGAAAAAGGAATGGGGTTAATCCACCAGCAGGCGCAGCATGCGGCGCAGCGGCTCGGCGGCACCCCAAAGCAGCTGGTCGCCAACGGTAAAGGCGGACAGGTATTCCGGCCCCATATTCAGTTTACGTAAGCGGCCAACCGGCGTATTCAGCGTGCCGGTGACCGCCGCTGGCGTCAGTTCGCGCAGAGTGATGTCTCGATCGTTTGGTACCACTTTTACCCACGGATTGTGCGCGCCCAGCAGCTGTTCAATTTCCGTCAGCGGCAGATCCTTTTTCAGCTTCAGGGTAAACGCCTGGCTGTGGCAGCGTAACGCACCCACGCGCACGCACAGCCCGTCGACCGGGACAGTCTGGGCAGTGCGCAAGATTTTGTTGGTTTCTGCCTGGCCCTTCCACTCTTCGCGCGTCTGACCGTTTTCCAGCTGCTTATCGATCCACGGGATCAGGCTGCCCGCCAGCGGCACGCCGAAATTATCGCTTGGCAGCACGCCGCTGCGGCCCATTTCGGTCACTTTGCGCTCAATATCGAGGATCGCGGAGGCCGGATTTTGCAGCTCTTTTGCCACGTTGTCGTGCAGCATGCCCATCTGGGTCAGCAGCTCGCGCATATGACGCGCCCCGCCGCCGGAAGCCGCCTGATAGGTGGCGACAGAAGCCCACTCCACCAGATTATTGGCAAACAGCCCGCCGAGCGACATCAGCATCAGGCTGACGGTGCAGTTGCCGCCAACAAAGGTTTTGATCCCGCGTTCCAGGCCATCACGGATCACCTGGTGGTTAACCGGGTCGAGAATGATAATGGCCTCATCCGCCATGCGCAGAGTGGAAGCAGCGTCAATCCAGTGACCCTGCCATCCGGCAGCGCGCAGCTCAGGATAGATGTCGCTGGTGTAATCGCCGCCCTGACAGGTGATGATGATATCCAGCGCTTTCAGCGCCTCAATGTCGCTGGCATCCTGCAAGGTCCCCGCTGGCTGCCCGCCAAACGCCGGTGCTGCCTGGCCATGCTGGGAGGTGGAGAAAAACACCGGGCGGATCACATCAAAATCACGCTCTTCGCTCATCCGCTGCATCAATACGGAACCCACCATTCCGCGCCAGCCAATCAATCCTACTGTTTTCATGTTAAACCTGCTTCGGGCGGCCTGACCTGCCAGTCACGCCGGACCTGTTAGAGTTGAAAAAATCAGGCTTAAACCTTACAAGTTGCAGAAAAAGTGGCAAGCGAATTAAATCGATAAGTCGGTTTTTTTTAGCAGCGCTGCTTATAATTCTCCAGCGGGTGACGCGAAGAGGCAGCGCCGTACGGATTTATGACAGCAGTCCGAAGGCCACCATGCCCACAATCGCCCCCACGGTGCCGAGGAGGGTTTCCATTAGCGTCCAGGTTTTCAGCGTTTGTCCTTCGG
Source organism: Erwinia amylovora (assembly GCF_017161565.1). NCBI lineage: Bacteria > Pseudomonadati > Pseudomonadota > Gammaproteobacteria > Enterobacterales > Erwiniaceae > Erwinia > Erwinia amylovora. The sequence continues at coordinate 204,913 of NZ_CP066796.1, read as the reverse complement.
TAGCCCCGGTAAAACGGCCGAACAGCCAGAAGCCGGCATCATTGACGTGGCTGAAGATAATCGACCCGCCGGCAATGCAGATCGACAGGGCTGCCATCTGTGCGCCGGAATAGTGCAGCGGCTCAATCACCGGCATAATCAGGCCCACTGCGGTCAGACAGGCAACGGTGGCCGATCCCTGGATGATACGTACCGCACCCGCCAGCACAAAACACGCCAGCGCTACCGGTAAACCGGCCCCGGTCAGTGCATTACCCAGCGCCGGGCCGACGCCGGAATCCACCAGCACCTGCTTAAATACGCCGCCGGCGCCGATAACCAACAGGATAATGCCCGCCGGCTGTAGCGCCGCGCCGCAAATCTGCATCACGCGTTCTTTGTCCATACCCTGGCGGTAAGCAAGACCGTAGATGGCCACCAGACAGGCCAGCAGAATGGCGGTAAACGGATGGCCAATAAACTCCAGCCACTCATACAGGCTGCTGGCCGGCGTGGTAAAACGCGCGCCGATGGTCTTTAAACCTACCAGAATCAGCGGAAACAGGATCAGCGCCAGGCTGAAGCCAAACGACGGCAGCTTGCTTTCATCAAACTCCGGCTGGCTGCTTTCCGCTGGCAGCCCAAACCGCACGTGCTGACTGATAAAGCGGCCAAACAGCGGCCCGGCGATCAGCATCCCCGGAATAGCGGCACACAGCCCCAGCAGGATCATCCAGCCAAAGTCAGCATGCATCTGCGACGCCAGCAGCATCGGAGCCGGACCCGGCAGCAGGAACGCGGCGGCGGCGGCGACCCCGGCAAACAGCGGGATAACCAGCTTCACCAGGTTATCCCCGGTGCGGCGCGCCACGGCGAAGGCAATACTGATTAACAACACCACCGCGACTTCAAAAAACAGCGGCAGAGCGCAAATCAGCCCGGCGATCCCCATCGCGTAATGAGCGCGGCTTTCACCGAAGGTTTTCAGCATGCGGATGGCGATTTGGTCGACCGCCCCGGTTTCATGCAGGATTTTGCCGAACATCGCCCCGAGCGCAACGACGATAGCAAGGAAGCCGAGCGTGCCACCCATGCCTTTTTGCATGGTATCGGCGATTTTATCCAGCGGCATGCCGGAAAACAGCCCGGCCCCGATGGACACCAACATCAGCGCGACGAAAGCGTGCATACGCGCCTTCATCACCAAAAACAGCAGCAGCAGCACCGAACCTGCTGCGGTTAATACCAGCGTTGCCGTACTCATGGTGCCCTGCTTATTTGTGTGATGGCAGAATCGATGGCTTTCAGGGTTGTGGCGACAACCGCATCCAGCGACGAGTTAATATCGACAACCCGCATATCGTTTTCATCGTCACCCGGCTGCTCCAGCGTGGCAAACTGTGTAACCAGCATCTGGGGTTTAAAGAAGTGGCCTTTGCGCGCGCGCAGGCGCGATTCGATAGTGGCGAAGTCCCCTTTCAGATAAATAAAGGAGAGGTTCGGATTACCCTTGCGCAGAATATCGCGATAGCTCTTTTTCAGTGCTGAGCAGACAATCAGTGAGACCGCGTTAGTGCGCTGCATGGCAAACGCCGCATCGTTGATCGCCTGCAGCCAAGGACGACGGTCGTCGTCGTTGAGCGGGTGACCAGCGGACATTTTTTCGATGTTGACGCGCGGATGCAGGAAGTCACCGTCAAGGAAAGCGGCCTTCAGCCGATACGCCACCGCGTTGGCAACGGCAGACTTGCCGCTACCGGATACGCCCATCAACACAAACACATGATTGGACGGAGAAGATGTCGTCATTATTGTTGCTCCGGCAGAAATAAGCAGCCATGGCAGCCGCGTTGTTATCGGTAACATTGTTAGAGCGTGAATGGGTGATAGCAACAGCCTTATTGGAAAAAACTGGTAAGTGTGAAGACTGTCAAAAAAAACGCAGAATCAGATTAAGAGAGGCACAAAGAGGTAAAGCGCACGCGCAGCACTGTTATTTCACCACGCGCTCTGCACTTGTCAGTCAGCATTTGCCGTCAGGCCACAACCGGGCTGCGCCTTCATCAGATACTTTCGCCCGGAGAAATGGTAAATCCGACATCCACCGATTGATGAGTAATGCGCTCCCCACGGATGCGTGCCAGCAACAGCCTGGCCGCCTGATTGCCGATACGTTCACGCGGCGTTTGCACCGTGGCCAGCCGTGGCGTCACCACCTGAGCAATATCATGGCCGTGGAATCCGGCGATGGCCATCTGCTGTGGTACGCGCAGCCCCTGTCGCTGGCATTCAAACATCGCCCCCACCGCCAGGTCGTCGTTGGTACAGAACAGGCTGTCGGTCTGTGGATAGCGCTTTTGCGCCTCACATAACAGCATCGCCCCGGCGGAATATGACGACGCCGCTTCCATCATCACGCTCTTTGGCTCCAGCCCGGCTTCCAGCATGGCGAGGCGATAGCCCTGCTCTTTCTGCAGGGTACGTTCATCAAGGCGCGCGCCCAGATATACCGTATTCCGGTGGCCTTTTTGCAGGATAGCCCGGGTCATCTGCCGCGCCGCCTCCACGTTATCGATCCCTACCGCCATATCAAGACAGGGCGAGGTACAGTCCATCGTCTCAACCACCGGAATGCCGGAGGTTTCGATCATGCGCAAGCTGGCAGCGGTGTGGGTACGTTCGGTGAGGATCAGCCCGTCAATATTCCACGTCAGTAACGAGCGCAGCTGTAACTCTTCTTTTTCAGCGCTGTAGCCAAAATGTCCCAGCAGCGTCTGGTAGCCTGTGGCATCGGTCACGGCTTCAATACCGCGCAGCACGTCGGCAAACACCTGGTTGGTCAGTGACGGCAGCAGCACACCAATCGCCCGGCTGGTGGCGTTGGAGAGCATTTCCGGGGCGCGATTGGGAATATAGCCCAGTTCATCCAGCGCGATGGCGATCCTGCTCTGCAGCGCGGCAGAGACCCGATCGGGATGACGCAGATAACGGCTAACGGTCATTTTGGTGATGCCGATCCGGTCGGCAACGTCTTGTAATCCCAGTCTTTTTTTCTTCATTTTCTTCAGCTGGCAGGAATTTGTTAAGCGGAGTGTAACAAAAAGCGCTGAATTGACGTTAACCCGAAGCAAACCCGTGAATCAACCTCACAGATTTCACTGTTAACGCGAATGGAAAACGCTATCACACTGCGTAAACAGCAAAAAAAAGGGTGCGAACTGGCGCACCCGTCATTAAAAAATGCCATTTACACCGCTGGCAGGTCAAACACCAGGATCTCGGCAGCGCTGTCCGCGGTTACCGCCAGCGATGGCTCATCCCGGATTGCCAGGGCATCGCTGGTACTTGCCTGCTCTCCGTTGACGGTCACTTCACCTTTCACCACCTGGATCCAGATATGACGACCGGCAGCAACATCAATACTGCCCTGCTCACCCGCGCGCAGCGCCCAGCGTGACAGCGTCATATCCTGGTATACTTTCAGCGATCCTTCTCGCGCATCCGGCGAGAGCACCAGCTGGCGGCCCTGAACATCGTCAAACCGGCGCTGCTCGTAGCGCGGTTCAATCCCGCTGCGTTCCGGGATGATCCAAATCTGATACAGATGCAGCGGCACGGTTTTGCTGGCGTTGTACTCCGAATGACGCACGCCGGTGCCGGCGCTCATAATCTGGAACTCGCCTGCCGGGATCTGCTCTTTGTTGCCCATACTGTCCTGATGCTCAACGGTGCCGGACAGCACGTAGGTGAGGATTTCCATATCTTTATGGGGATGCGTACCAAACCCCTGCCCGGGGTCGATCACATCTTCGTTGATCACCCGCAGCGCCGAAAAGCCCATAAAGCTGGCATCGTAGTAATCCGCGAAGGAGAAAGTATGGTAGCTGTCCAGCCAGCCGTGATTGGCATGTCCGCGATCTTGTGCTTTGCGTAGATAAATCATGTTCCGTTCTCCTCAAGGTTTTCACCCAGTCTGAACCCGGAGAACCTGTGATGATAGCGGAGAAAATTGTCTTCTCTGTTCAAATTATTCGACGTAACGGGCGGCGGGAGGCTAACGGACAAAAAAAAGCCAGCACCCGTGCTGGCTAAAAATTTTGGAAGCAATGTGAGCAATGTCGTGCTCTTTCAGCGGGCACCGTAAGCCCGTCTGAAAGCGCATGGCAATAATAATCATTATCATTCGCAGTTGTAAAGCCATTTTTTGAATAATTTTTACTTGCCTTAATGCTCAAAGACCATGATTTTAAAGGGGATCCAAATCCATAATGAGTAGCGATATGAGTGAAACAGTGATTCGGCATGCGGTTACCGAAGATGCCGGGGCGCTGCTTCAGCTATATAGTCAGCCGGACACCATGGCCGATACGCTACAGCTCCCCCACCCCTCGCTACAAAAGTGGCAACATCGTATCAGCACGCTACCAGAGGGAACGCATATGCTGGTTGCCTGCATAGCAGATCGCATTGTCGGTCAGGTGACGGTTTACATCAACGGCCCTGCACGCCGCCGTCACACGGCCAGTTTCGGACCTGGCGTCGATAGCAATCCTCGCGGTAAGGGCGTGGCAACAGCCATGATGCGCGCCATTCTTGACCTGTGTGATAACTGGCTGGGGGTTGAACGCGTTGAGCTGCAGGTATTTGCCGATAATCAGGCGGCAATCGGACTGTATGAACGGTTTGGTTTTGCAACCGAAGGCCGCGCGCGGCGTTTTGCCGTGCGTAACGGCCAGCAGGTCGATGCGCTGTATATGGCGCGTTTCCAGCCCTGATGGGCATGCGGGGAGGTATTTATCCTCCCCGCCACCGATTACCCGAAACAGAAATGCCGCGTCAATATCCTGCCGTCAAATCATCAATGGTACGCGGATCGGAGGCACCATAACGGGTGCCGTCTGGCCCCAGCATAATGCTCTGGCTGCTGCCCATCGTCGCCATCACCTTTACGTTCTGCCCCTTTTCAGTCAGCAGTTTCAGCGTATCCGGGCTGAAGCCCTTTTCTACCCGCAGCTGGTCCGGCAGCCACTGATGGTGGAAACGCGGCGCATCGGTGGCTTCGGCGACGTTCATCCCAAAGTCGATGCTGTTAACCACCATCTGCAACACGGTAGTGATGATACGGCTGCCGCCCGGACTGCCGGTCACCAGCCAGGTCTTACCGTCTTTCACCACTATGGTGGGGGACATGGAAGAGAGCGGGCGTTTATAGGGCTGCACGGCGTTAGCTTCACCGCCCACCAGGCCATAGACGTTCGGCGTTCCCGGCTTGACAGAGAAATCATCCATTTCGTTGTTCAGCAGAATACCGCTGTTTCCGGCGACAATGCCGCTACCGAAATTAGTGTTCAGCGTGTAGGTCACCGCCACCGCGTTACCGTCTTTGTCGACTACCGAGAAATGCGTGGTCTGATCGCTTTCATACGGAGCCAGTTTGCCCGGTTTGACCTCAGAAGAAGGGCGCGTCCTGGCCACATCGATCTGCTGCGCCAGTGATTTGGCATAGGCTTTATCGATCAGTGCCTGCACGGGAACTTTAACGAAATCCGGGTCACCGAGGTATTGCGAGCGATCGGCGTAGGCGTATTTTTCCGCCTCCGCCATTACCTGCATCGCATCGGCGCTGCCGAAGCCCATTTTGGCCAAATCAAAGTTTTCCAGAATATTAAGGATCTGCACAATATGCACGCCGCCAGAGGACGGTGGCGGCATGGAAAACACCTGATAACCGCGATAGGTCCCGCCGACCGGCTTACGCTCTATCGCCCGGTAGTTCGCCAGATCGGCTTTAGCGATCAGCCCGCCGTGCTGTTCCATTTCGCCAGCGATCTCATCAGCAATTTTGCCCTTGTAGAAAGCATCCGGCCCCTGGCGAGCGATCAGTTCCAGGCTGTGGGCCAGATTGCGCTGCACCAGCTTTTCACCCTGGCGATACGGCGTACCGTCGGCCTTGAAGAAAATGGCTTTACTGTTGGCATGATCCAGCAGCACCTCTTTACCATAAACCTTGAGATCGTCGGCCAGTGAATCATTGACCACGATACCGTTACGCGCCAGATCCAGCGCCGGCTTGATCAGCTGGCTAAGCGGCAGCGTACCGTACTTTTGATTCGCCAGGGCAAACCCGGCCACGGTGCCGGGCACGCCGGAGGCCAGCGGTGAGGTCAGTGATTTTTTGCTGTCGGCGTTACCCGCCGCATCCAGGAACATATTGCGGCTGGCGCGCAACGGGGCCGTCTCACGGAAATCAATCGAGGTGGTATAACCGGACGCGGTGCGCAGCAGCATAAAGCCGCCGCCGCCCAGGTTACCGGCCTGTGGATGGGTTACGGCCAGCGCGTAGCCAACCGCCACGGCAGCATCCACCGCGTTCCCGCCCTGCTGAAGAATTTTCACGCCAACGGCGGTGGCGGTAGCATCCGCCGAGGCCACCATGCCGTGCTGTGCCCTGACCGGATGGAAGGTGTCTGTGCCAACGCCGTAAGAAACCGGCGCTGTAGCGGGCGCTGTAGCCGTCGCCCCCTGGCACATCAGCAAACCGATCAACAGCGCACCTGACAGGCGCTTTAATGAGCTTTTTGTCGTCATTTTTTTATCCTTTATATTTATTTATTTATGCTGTGCTTGAACATTGATAAATAAGCATAAAACGGAACAAAAAGCGAACGATAACCTCAATTGAGAGCGCTCCTGGAGCCAGCAAGTAACGGGTGTATTAAACTCAATAAGTCACGCGGAGGAGTAAAAATGAAAACACAATGGCTGGTCATTTTTGCCGCCATCCTGCCACTGAGCGGGATGGCTAACATGTTGAATAACGGTAATAATTCGCAGCAGCCGGGGTACAATCCCAGCACACAGCGGCTACAGCAGCAGATGCAGAACCAGCAATCGCAGCAGAAGCTGAAGCTGCAACAGGACCAGCAGCGCCAGCAGCAGGATCTGCAACGTAAACTTCAGGAACAGCGCGACAGCGCCTCACAGCGTACGCTGAATGCGCCAGCGAATTCGCCGAACGCAACGCAGTCAAACTGATCGCCGCCCACCAACCCCGTTAGCGGCTTACCGTCTACCGGCAGGGGCGGATCGCATTTTTGATCCGCCCGCTTAGTGGAAATCCGGCCCTATCTCATCAATACGATCGGTGCAGATGGCATCAACGCCCCATTGCAGCAGCTCGTGCGCACGTTCAGGCTTATTCACCGTGTACACCAGAATGCGTAAACCTCCCCGTTTCAACAGGGCAACGCGTGCTGCATTCAGCACACGGTGATTGAGATGAATCGACGTACACTCTAATGCGGTGGTCATCTCCTGCCAGCGGTTATCCCATTGATCCAGCAGCAGTCCGCGCGGCAGCTCTGGTGCCGCCTGCCGGGCGGCTTCCAGCGCCTGAAAAGAGAATGAAGACAGCAGCGGAGCCACCTGCCCCTGCCACATCACCCTTGCTGCCAGCGCCACCGCACGCCCGGTTTCGTGGTCCAGGCCGCTGGTCGGCTTAATTTCGATATTGGCCATTAGCCGGTGCTGACGACAGCGGGCTGCAACCTCGCCCAGCAGCGGCAAACGCTCATCGCTGAATACCCCGCCAAACCAGCTGCCGGCGTCCAGCTGTACCAGCTGGCTCCACGGCAGATCCCGCGCAACGCCCCGGCCATTGCTGGTGCGGTTCAGGGTCTCATCATGCAGCAGGAAAATTTCGCCGTCCTGCGACAGCCTGGCATCAAACTCAATCATCCGGTGCCCCAGCTGCGCACCAACGTCAATGGCGGCCAACGTATTTTCCGGTGCCAGTTTGCCGCCGCCGCGATGGGCGACAATCGGTGGGTAAGGCCAGCTAACCGTCATGATTCTATCCTTTGTTGGTTTTCATCAAAAAAGTGGAGCGAGCGCGGTGGCAGATCCAGCCAAAGAGTGCTGCCCATCGCCGGGCGCAGCGAGTGCGGCAAGCGTACCACCACATTGCTGCTGCCCAGGCGGCCGTGGACGAGGTTATCCGCGCCCAGCATTTCCAGTGTATCTGCCACCAGCGGAATGCCGCCGTTCTGCTGTGAGGACAGCTCAATATGCTCCGGGCGGATCCCTAACGTCAACCGCCGGTCGGCCCAGCGCGCCTTCGCGCCATCCAGCGGCAACGTTATGCCGTCATTCAGGGTAAAAGCTGAACCGTCACGGTTAATCCGGCCTTCCAGCAAATTCATTGCCGGCGCGCCAATAAAGCTGGCGACAAAGCGTGTGGCCGGACGTTGGTAGATCTCGATCGGGGTGCCAAGCTGCTCCAGCACGCCCTTATTCATCACCATCACGCGCTGCGCCAGCGTCATCGCCTCTACCTGATCGTGCGTCACATACAGGCTGGTGGTATTCAGACGGCGGTGCAGCTGTTGCAGTTCCAGGCGCATCTGTACGCGCAGGCGCGCATCAAGGTTGGACAGCGGTTCATCAAACAGGAACACCGCCGGTTCGCGCACGATGGCGCGCCCCATCGCCACGCGCTGCCGCTGCCCGCCGGAAAGTTCACGCGGGCGGCGCTGCAACAGCGCTTCCAGCTCCAGACTGCGGGCCGTTTCCAGCACACGCTGACGGATCTGCTGTTTCCCCATGCCGCGGATTTTCAGGCCCCAGGCCATATTTTCCTCCACGCTCATATGCGGGTAGAGCGCGTAGTTTTGAAACACCATGGCGATACCGCGATCTTTCGGTTCTTCTTCCGTCACGCGCCGCGTGTCGATCCAGATATCGCCGCTGGTGACAGGCTCCAGTCCGGCGACCATGCGTAGCAGCGTTGATTTACCACAGCCGGACGGACCGACTATCACCATAAACTCACCGTCACGGATGGTGACATCCAGCGGATGAATAACCGGGGTTTTCGCGTCCCAGCATTTGGTTACTGCCTGAAGCCTCAGACCTGCCATGATTATTTCTCACTCTCAACCAGACCGCGCACAAAAGCGCGCTGCATCACAAAAACAATCACCACCGGCGGGATCAGCGTTAACAGCATCGCCGCCATCACTTCGTTCCACCGGGTGGGCGATCCGCTGCTGGAGATCATGCTTTTAATCCCCGCCACCGCCGTACCGAGGGACGCATCGTTAACAATCAATAGCGGCCACAAATACTGATTCCAGCCGTAAATGAAGGTAATCACGAACAGCGCCGCCAGATTGGTTTTCGACAGCGGCAGCACCACGTCGCGGAAGAAACGCAGCGGACCGGCACCGTCGATCCGGGCGGCCTCCAGCAGCTCATCCGGCAGCGACATAAAGAACTGACGAAACAGGAAGGTAGCGGTGGCCGAAGCCATCAGCGGCAGGGTTAATCCGCTGTAGCTGTCGAGCATGTTCAGGTCGGCAATCACCTGCACCGTGGGAAAAATGCGGACTTCCACCGGCAGCATCAGGGTGATAAAGATCATCCAGAAGAACAGGTTACGCAGCGGAAAGCGGAACCACACCAGCGCGAACGCCGACAGGATGGAAACGCTGATTTTCCCCAGCGTGATGCCAAACGCCATCACCAGGCTGTTCAGCATCAGCACGCTAAATGCCGGGCCGCTGCCGTTAACGCCGTGCTGCCAGATACGACTGACGTTCTGCCATAAGTGTGAGCCGGGGATCAGCGTCATCGGCACCTGGTAAACCGCCTGGTTATCCAGCGTGGCGGCGACAAACGCCACATACAGTGGAAACAGGATGGTCAGAATACCAAGCACCAGCAGGGTATGGCTGAAGATATCCAGCCCGCGTCGATTCTCAATCATTGGTAACGCACCTTACGCTCAACAAAGCGGAACTGGATCACCGTTAGCCCGATAACCAGCAGCATCAGCACCACCGACTGCGCCGCCGATGACGACAGATCGAGACCGGCAAAGCCTTCACGATAGATTTTATAAATCAGCGTGGTGGTCGCCTGTACCGGGCCGCCACCGGTGATGGCATCGATCACCGGGAAAGTATCAAAGAAGGCGTACACCAGGTTAACCACCAGCAGGAAGAAACTGACCGGGGTGATCAGCGGCAGCGACAGGCTGAAGAAACGGCGTACCGGGCCCGCTCCGTCAATCGCCGCCGCTTCGGTCAGGGATTTGGGGATTGACTGCAGCGCGGCGAAGAAGAACAGGAAGTTATAGCTCGTCTGCTGCCAGACAGAGGCCAGCACGATCAGGAACATCGCCTGCCCGCTGTTTTGCGCATAGTTCCAGCGGTAGCCCACCTGGTTAAGCAGGTGGCTGAACAGACCGAGTCCGGGATTAAACAGAAACATCCATAATACCGCTGCCACCACCGGAGCCACGGCGTAGGGCAGCAACAGCAACGTTTGATAAGTCTTCTTCAGGCGTACAACATAGTCGACCAGCGCCGCCAGCAGCAGTGAGAAACTTATGCCGCACAGCGTGACCAGCCCGCTGAATTTCAGCGTGGTCCAGAAGGAAGCGAGGTAGTAATCGTCGGCAAACAGTCGCTCAAAGTTGTCCAGCCCAACGAAGGTGCTGGAAATGCCAAAGGGATCGATACTTTGCAGCGAGTACCACAACGCTTCCCCGGCTGGCCAGATAAAGAAAATGGCGGTGATCAGCAGCTGCGGCATTACCAGCAGCCAGGGCAGTATGCCGCCGCGAAACACGGGTCGGGGTTGAGACATTTACGGACTCTCATAGCAAAATCGCCGTGGCGATCCGTCGTGGATCGCCATGAAAAGGCAGATAAGTAAAGCGTTGCGAGCGGTTATTGGCTCTGCCGCCCGAAGCGCGCCAGCAGTTCATTACCGCGCCTGACGGCATTATCCAGCGCTGCCTGCGCAGACTGCTTGCCGGTCCACACCCCTTCCAGCTCTTCATCCACGATGGTGCGGATCTGCGGCATATTGCCGAGGCGCATTCCTTTGGTGTAAGGCAGCGGGGCTTTATTCAGCATCTGACGGGTGGCGATATCCGCGCCCGGATGCTGCTGATAGAACCCTTGCCGTTTGGTCAAATCGTAGGCGGCAGTGGTGATCGGCAGATAGCCGGTTTTCTGGTGCCATTCAGCCGCTATTTCCGGCTGGGCGAGGAACTGCATAAATTGGGCGACGCCCTTATAAGTGGCGGCATCTTTGCCTTTCATCGCCCACAGGCTGGCCCCGCCGATCATCGCATTCTGCGGCGCACTGGCCACGCTGTCGTCGTATGGCATCATGCCCACGCCGAAGTTGAATTTAGCGTATTTGCGAATGTCCGCCAGCGATCCGGAAGACGCGGTGGTCATGGCGCAGTCGCCGTTATAAAACTTGGCGGTTGGCTCATCCTTGCGCCCGAAGTAGGTGAAATCGCCCTTCTTATTCATCTCTTCCAGCATCGCGATATGGCCTGCCTGTAGCGGCTTGTTGAACACCAGGCGCGCATCGCTGCCGTCAAAACCGTTATTTTGGGTGGCTACCGGCTGACCGTGCCAGGCGCTGAAGTTCTCAATCTGGATCCAGCCCTGCCAGCCGCTGGCGTAGCCACAGGACATGCCTGCTTTACGTAGCGCAGCGCTGTCCTGTGCCAGCTGCTGCCAGGTTTTTGGCGGTTGCTCCGGGTTCAGGCCAGCTTTTTTAAAGGCATCCTTGTTGTAGTACAGCACCGGCGTGGAACTGTTAAACGGCTGCGAGATCAGCTGCCCGTTGGCATCGCTGTAGTAACCCGCCACCGCCGGGACAAACTGCTTCGCATCCAGGGTAATACCGGCGTTTTTAAACACTTCATATACCGGCACAATGGCTTTCGATGCCATCATGGTTGTCGTACCGACCTCATAGACTTGCATCATGGCCGGGGCTTTCCCCGTGCGTACCGCTGCAATGCCGGCGGCCAGACTCTGCTCGTAATTGCCTTTATAGGTAGGGACGATACGATAATCAGGGTGCGTTTCATTAAAGCGGGTTGCCAGCGCGTTAACTTCTTCCCCCAGCTCGCCTTCCATCGAATGCCAGAAGGAAATATCGGTGGTGGCCAGCGCGCTGGTGCTGAACGCCAGGCCAAGTATCACGCTAAGCGCGTTATGACGAAATGAAAAAGATGACATGTCGGTTTCCTGTACCCGCTGTTATAAGGCGCGCAAACGCGCATTGCTGTGATTTGCAGGTAACATGACACGGCAGAATGACAGAAAAATAACGTTTGTATGACCACATAGTGACAGCGAACCTCGTTACCGAACCAGAGCCGGGTTCACTGTGTTAACGGCATCACACACAGCAAAGCGCAAGGTCAAGCCAGGCGCGCTACGTCAGGCAGAAGTCTGCTGAGGAGTACAACACGGGGGGTAATACTGGCGAGGTTCGGCAGAAATGGGTTGCAAATGGCGCATACAGGGGCAAAAAAACCGCCCGGAAGGCGGCTTCTTCGTGCGGCGCTGAAGCCTGAAAACTTCATCCGCGTATTGATGACAAGCACAGACAACTTAACCCAATCATCCCCCCAGATAGGCGCTTCTCACCGCTTCATTGGCTAACAGCGCTGCGCCGCTGTCTTCCAGCACCACATGGCCATTTTCCAGCACGTAACCGCGGTCGGCCAGCTTCAGCGCCTGGTTAGCATTTTGCTCCACAAGAAAAATGGTCATGCCTTCCTGACGCAGCTGTTCGATGGTGTCGAAAATCTGCCGGATGATGATCGGTGCCAGCCCCAGCGAGGGTTCATCCAGCAGAAGCAGGCGCGGCTGGCTCATCAGCGCCCGGCCTATCGCCAGCATCTGCTGCTCGCCGCCGGACATGGTGCCGGCACGCTGCGCACTGCGCTCGTACAGGCGGGGAAACAGCTCGTAAACGCGCCTGATGCGCTGCTGGTACTGCTGGCGTTCGGCAAAGAAGCCGCCCATCGCCAGGTTTTCTTCCACCGTCATGCGGGCGAAGACGCGGCGGCCCTCCGGGACAATGGCAATGGCTTCGCGCATAATGCGCGCCGTCTGCCAGTCGGTTATATCCTTACCGTCGAAGGTCACCGACCCCTGGGTGGCGCGTGGTTCGCCGCACAGGGTGCCGAGGAGGGTGGTTTTTCCCGCCCCGTTAGCGCCAATCAGGGTGACAATTTCCCCCTGATTGATATGCAGGTTGACGTTATGCAGCGCCTGGATTTTGCCGTAGTGCGCACTGACGTTATTCAGGGACAACATGGCTTCAGTCATGTTATGCCTCCCCGAGGTAAGCGCGGATCACATCCGGGTTCTGGCGGATCTCTTCCGGTGTGCCATTGGCCAGCGGCGTGCCCTGATTCACCACGTAGATGCGGTCTGAAATCCCCATTACCAGTTTCATATCGTGTTCAATCAACAGTATCGAGACCTTGTGTTGTTGGCGCAGCTCGGCGAGCAGCTCGTCCAGCTCGTGCGTCTCTTTCGGGTTGAGACCCGCAGCCGGTTCATCCAGCATCAGGATTTGCGGGCGGGTCACCATGCAGCGGGCGATCTCCAGACGGCGCTGCTGCCCGTAAGCGAGATTACCCGCCTGGCGGTTGGCCAGCTCCAGCAGCCCGACGCGATCCAGCCAGCTGGCCGCGCGCTCCAGCGCAGCGTCTTCCGCCTGGCGGAAGCCCGGGGTTTTCAGCAGGCCGGAGAAGACGCCGCTTTTCAGGTGCTGATGTTGTGCGACCAGCAGATTCTCAATGACCGTCATTTCACGGAACAGGCGCACATGCTGGAAGGTGCGCACAATGCCCATCCGCGCGATCTTCTGCCCCGGAAGGCCCGCCAGCTGCTGGTCGCCCAGCCTGATCGAACCGCCCGATGGGCGGTAGAATCCGGTAAGACAGTTAAACACCGTGGTCTTCCCGGCACCGTTAGGGCCAATCAGCGAGACGATCTCCTGTGGATATAACTCCAGTTCGACGTTATTAACCGCCAGCAGGCCGCCAAAGCGCATCTTAAGACCATCAACGGCTAACAGAGGCTGGCTCATGGCTGTTCCTCCTGCTGCGCCTGTTGCAACTTCAGATGCGGACGTTTCATCGGCAGCAGCCCTTGCGGACGCCAGATCATCATCAATACCATCAGGCCACCCAGTACCAGCATGCTGTATTCGTTAAGGTCACGCATCAGCTCGCGTGATACCACCAGCAGCACGGCGGCGAGGATCACCGCAAACTGCGATCCCATCCCGCCCAGCACCACGATCGCCAGCACAAAGGCCGATTCGGCAAAGGTGAAGGATTCCGGGCTGACAAAGCCCTGGCGGGCGGCAAACAGGCTACCGGCGAATCCGGCGAAAGCAGCGCTGATGGTAAAGGCGGTCAGCTTGATCCGTGTCGGGCTAAGGCCCAGCGAGCGACAGGCGATTTCATCTTCACGCAGCGCTTCCCAGGCGCGCCCCAGCGGCATGCGCAGCAGGCGATTGATAACAAACAGAGTCATCACCACCAGCAGCAGCGCCACCAGATACAGGAAGATAATCCGGTCGCCCGGATCGTACTGCAGGCCAAAGAAGTGGTGGAAGGTGTCCCAACCGCCGTCGCGCACGCTGCGGTTAAACTCCAGACCAAAGAAGGTCGGTTTGGGGATCTGGCTGATGCCGTTTGGCCCACCGGTTATTTCCGTGTTGTTGAGCAGTAAAATACGCACGATCTCCCCGAAGCCAAGCGTCACAATCGCCAGGTAATCACCGCGCAGACGCAGCACCGGAAAACCGAGCAGCAGCCCAAAGGCCGCCGCGACCAGCCCGGCCAGCGGCAGGCATTGCCAGAAACCCAGCCCGTAATAGTGATTCATCAACGCGAAGGTGTAAGCGCCGATAGCATAGAAACCGCCGTAGCCAAGCACCAGCAGCCCGGACAGCCCGACCACCACATTCAGCCCCAGCCCGAGCATGACGTAAATCAGCGTCAGGGTGGCAATATCCACCGTGCCGCGAGATACCAGAAATGGCCACAGCGCAGCGGCAACGATCAGCGCCAGCAGCAGCAGCTTCTGCTTCACGGTGGAGCCATCAATGCCCGGTAGCATCAGCACCGGGGCGGACACTTTTTTCAGGCCACGGTGCAACAGCGGGCGCAGCAGCTGGAACAGAAACACCACGCCGCAGCCGAGGGCGATCCAGTTCCAGCGCACTTCTCCGGCGTTATTCACCACCAGATGCGTACCGTCAAGGTTCAGGCGCAGCCCCATAAAGAACGCCGCCAGAACCAGCAGCATCAGTGCTGATGCCACGGCGTTAAGCAGATGGAGCTTTTTCATACTTTCTCAACCTCCGGACGCCCGAGGATGCCGGTTGGCATCACCAGCAACACCACAATCAGCAGCGCAAACGACACCACGTCTTTGTATTCGGTACTGAGATAAGCCGAGGTTAGCGCTTCGGCAATGCCGAGGATCAAACCGCCCAGCATAGCACCAGGAATACTGCCTATCCCGCCGAGTACCGCTGCGGTAAAGGCTTTCATCCCGGCGAGGAAGCCGATATAGGGGTTGATCACCCCGTAGAACTGACCCAGCAGAACGCCGGCCACTGCCGCCATCGCCGCGCCGATGACGAAGGTCAGTGAGATCACCCGGTCGGTATTGATCCCCAGCAGGCTGGCCATTTTCAGGTCTTCAGCACAGGCACGACAGGCGCGCCCCATACGCGAATAGCGGATGAACAACGTCAGCGCCAGCATGGCAAGGAAGGTGACTCCCCAAATCATCAGCTGCATGGTGGAGATAGTGGCAGCAAAACCGTTACTGACGCCCAGCGTCCACTGCCCGCTGACCAGGCCCGGCAGCGCCAGATCGCGCGATCCCTGCGTCAGGCTGACGTAATTTTGTAAGAAAATCGACATGCCAATGGCCGAGATCAGAGCGATCAGGCGCTTGGAGGATCGTACCGGCTTGTACGCCACGCGCTCAATGCTCCAGCCGTAACAGGAAGCGATGACCACCGCGACCACAAAGCCGCAGCCGATCAGCAGCCAGCTGGTATCAATGCCCAGCATCATCAGCGCAGCGATGACGATAAACGAAACGTAGCTGCCGATCATATACACTTCGCCGTGGGCGAAATTGATCATGCCGATAATGCCGTACACCATGGTGTAACCGATGGCGATCAGCGCATAGGTGCTGCCCAACGTAACGCCGTTGAACATTTGTTGCAGGAAGTAGAGAAACTGCTCGGACATACTTTAAACCCTTACCTGTCCCCATTGGGGTAACAAAAAACGCCCGGCACAGTTCACCAGGCGTTATTGCCAGAAATCATCCGGTTACTTAACGGCGTCGGAAGAGCCGTCCGCATGCCATTTGAAAATGCCAAACTCAAAGCCTTTCAGATCGCCCTTTTCGTTCCAGCTCAGGTCGCCCATCACGGTCGGAACCGCCGCGCCCTCCTTCAGATTTTTGACGATATCTTCCGGCTCTTCGCTTTTGCTACGCGCCATCCCGGCGGTCAGTGACTGTAATGCCGCATAGGTGGTCCAGACAAACGGACCGGTCGGATTTTGCTTCTTCGCCTTCAGCGCATCGACGACGGCCTGGTTTGCCGGCACCTGGTCATAGCGTTTTGGCAGCGTCACCAGCATGCCTTCCGACGCCGCTCCCGCAATGTTGGACAGGGAGGAGTTGCCCACACCTTCCGGGCCCATAAACTGGGTTTTCAGGCCGGCGGCGCGCGCCTGCCGCAGGATCTGCCCCATTTCCGGGTAGTAGCCGCCAAAGTAGACGAAGTCGATATTTTCTTTCTTCAGGCGCGCCACCAGCGTGGAGAAGTCTTTATCGCCAGCGGTGATACCTTCAAACAACACCACGTTGCCGCCCGCTTTTTTCAGGCTGTCCTGCACCGAACGTGCCAGGCCTTCGCCGTACTGCTGCTTGTCGTGAACCACCGCGATGCGCTGTGGCTTAACTGCGCCAAGAATATATCTGGCCGCGGTTGGCCCCTGGTCAGAATCGAGACCGGTGGTGCGCATAATCAGTTTATAGCCACGAGAAGTGAGGTCCGGCGCAGTCGCGGCTGGGGTAATCATCAGCACGCCTTCATCTTCATAGATGTCCGATGCTGGCTGCGTCGATGAGGAACACAGATGGCCGATGACATAACGGATACCGTCATTGATCACCTTGTTGGCTACCGCCACCGCCTGTTTTGGATCGCAGGCATCGTCGTATTCCACGCCAATCAGCTTACTGCCGTTAACGCCGCCTTTAGCATTAATATCCGCAATCGCCTGTTTGGCGCCGGTGAACTCCATATCACCGTATTGCGCCACCGGGCCGGACATGGCGCCAACAATCGCCACCTTGATGTCTTTTGCCAACGCCGCGTGGCCGATTGCCAAAGCCATACAGCCTGCCAGCAACGCACTACCTTTAGAGATTTTCATCCTTACTACCCCACCTGTTGTGTTTGCGCCCTTTGAGCCTGGAACCGCAGCTGCGTTGACAACGTGCGCCACTGCGGACGATGACGTTTATCAGTTAATGGGATGCCGCCTTGCTACGGTGACAAATCTTTCGGGTCATTTATTATTTGCCGTTAAATGCGCGATAACGCTTTGTGTCTTATACAGTTAACACGCATTTCAGCATTTATTGTCAATATATGTTTAATATCAGGTCATTAAACAGGAATTTTCTGCTGTAAATCAACCTTCATATTTAGTATTGAGTGGGATTTCTCGGTCAATGCACTGGCATAAACAGGGGCTTTTTTGTCATCAAACCAGCGTTTTATACTGGATAAATAGCAACCAATATGAGCTTGCTCGGTAAAGTTTCTTACCTTCCGCAGATCCCCTTGTTTTGGTACGGAAAACAAAAGCGCTAAAGTCCGATCAACTTCGCTACAATATGCCTTTCTTCAGTACCGGATTATTCGATGAAACTGACCATCATCCGCCTGCAACTATTATCTGAGCAGGATCGCATCGATTTAAAGAAGATCTGGCCGCAGGCCGATATTGAGACGCTGGGCGCACAGCTTGATGCACATCATCAGCTGTACGCGGCGCGCTTTAATCACCGCCTGCTGGCGGCAGTCAGGGTTCAGGTGGCTGGCATACAGGCACGCTTGTCGCAGCTGGAAGTACGTGAGGTGACGCGCAGACGCGGCGTCGGTCGCTATCTGTTGGATGAAACGCTGGCGCAGAATCCGCACATTCAGCAGTGGTCGATTTGCGCAGACGGCACATCAGAACCTGCTGTAATCACCCGCTTTATGCAGAGCGCCGGATTCGTTCGCCAGGCAGATGAGTGGGTTTACAGCAGCCACGGCCCGGGTAGCTGAGAGCAAATAAGGCAGGCTAAGGCGATGCGCTTTCCCGGTGACAGAAAGCAAAAAACCGCCGAAGAGGGCGGTTTTTTTCATCAGCGGCAGCGGTCGCGTCAGGCTTCTATGGCCACGCGCAGTTTTTTCATCGCGTTCTTTTCCAGCTGACGTACGCGTTCAGCGGAAACACCGTACTGGTCGGCCAGCTCCTGCAGCGTGGTTTTGTTGTCATCGTCCAGCCAGCGGGCGCGGATAATATGCTGGCTGCGTTCGTCCAGCCCCTGCATCGCATCGCTAAGCTTATCGGCAGCGTGATCTTCCCAGTTATCTTCCTCAATGCCGTTAGCAAAGTCAGAGGACTTATCCTGTAAATAGAGCATCGGGGCCATTGAACGGCCTTCGCCCTCGTCATCAGGCGTGGGGTCAAAGGTCATGTCCTGGGCGGCCATGCGTGATTCCATTTCACGCACGTCTTTACTGCTGACGCCCAGCTCGCGCGCCACCATTTCCACCTCATCCTGGTTAAACCAGCCTAAACGCTGCTTGGCTTTACGCAGATTAAAGAACAGCTTGCGCTGTGCTTTGGTGGTTGCGACTTTCACGATGCGCCAGTTACGCAGCACGTACTCGTGAATTTCGGCTTTAATCCAGTGCACGGCAAAGGAAACCAGGCGCACACCCACTTCCGGGTTAAAACGGCGCACGGCTTTCATCAGGCCAATGTTGCCTTCCTGAATCAGGTCTGCTTGCGGCAGTCCGTAACCGGAATAGTTACGAGCAACATGAACAACAAAGCGCAGGTGAGACAGGATCAGCGTTTTAGCTGCTTCCAGATCGCCCTGGTAATGCAGCCGTTCAGCCAACGCTTTTTCCTCTTCTGCCGTCAGCATAGGCCAGGCATTAGCCGCCCGGATGTAAGAATCCAGGTTGCCTAAAGGAGCAATAGCTAAAGTTTGCATTTCTTTGGTCATTCAAACCCTCTCTTTGTTATGCATGATTGCGGTGTCGATCCCTGAACCGCCCACAAGATTACGTGAACAGACAGCAAAATAAAACACAATCTGTGCTAACGGCTTAACCATTTTCTTGTCATTAAGACGTAGGAGTTATCCACAAGTTCAATCTTATCGGTGGATATTTTATAAACTGCTTGCGTGGCGCGCGGAAATAACCGGGAAAAGTAACAGGCTGGCGACCTTCCTCTGCGGCACGGTTTCACGCAGCAGAGGAAGATTATAGCAAAAAAAGATGTGAAGGAATTACTGCGGCGTAAATCGGCGTAAATGTTGCACCGTTGCCAGCCAGGCGGCCACCCAACCAATCATGGCGGAAATTAGCACTAATAGCAGGCTTTCATCCCACGCCAGACCGTGCAACACAAAAGAGGTGCCAAACACCGATGCCACCTGGGTCACTACTGACTCCAGCCTGAACAACAGCGCCGCCGACAGCACCAGTGACAGCAAAGCCCCACTCAAACCGAGTAACGCGCCGCCATATAAGAATGGTCGCAAAATGAAACCGTCTGTTGCCCCAATCAGTTTCTGCACGTTAATCGTGTCGCGGCGGGCAAAAATGCTCAGGCGCACGCTGTTACCTATCACCAGGAACACCGCCACAATCATCAGAAGGCCGATCGCTGCCGCAACCTGGCCAACCAGCCCGGTAAGCGCCGCCAGCCGGGCAAACCAGCTGTCATCCATCTTCACTTCATCAATGCCTAGTATTCTAGACACGCGGTCGCGCAGATTATCCATAGTGGACGAATTCTGGAAATTCAGCTTCGGCGTGATTATCGCTACCGCCGGCAACGGGTTCTGCTCCAGCATATCCATCGCGCCGCCGAAGCCAGACCAGTTGCGAAACTCGCCCAGCGCTTCATCACGCGACAGATAGTTAACCTTGTCGACGCCGTCTTCTTTTTTAAGCTGCGCCACCACGTTTTCGGCCGCGGTGTCATCCAGCGTTTTACTTAGGTAAACGGTGAGCTGCGGGGCCGGATACCATTGTTCCGCCGCCTGACTGACGTTTTTCCACACCATATAGCAGACGCTGGGTAACGTCAGAGAGATGGCAATCACCATCACCGTTAGCAGCGTTGCCAGCGGCTGGCGCCACAGATCTGACAGCGAACCGTGCATCGCGTAGCGCCACTGTTCCTGCCAGCCGCCCTTGAGCGCTTTGCTTTTCGAAGGCTGCCTGTGCTGCAACGTTTTTGCCACCGAGGGGCGAGGATTGCGTTTATTGGCCACGATGACCTCCGTATAAACGTCCCTGATTCAGCGTCATCTGGCGATAGTTACGGCTGGCGATCAGCCCCATATCATGGCTGGCCATCAGTACCGTGACGCCAACGCGGTTAAACTCCTCAAACAGGCGCAAAATACCTTCAGACAGCGCCTCGTCAAGGTTACCCGTTGGTTCATCTGCCAGCAGCACCGCCGGCTTGTTCACCACCGCACGGGCAATCCCCACGCGTTGCTGCTCACCGCCGGACAGCTGGATGGGGAAGCTCTTCGCTTTGTCGAGCAGGCCGACTTTGTCCAGCGCCGCAGAAACGCGACGGCGGATATCTTCGCCACTGGCCCCGGCGATAATCAGCGGGATGGCCACATTGTCATACACTGAGCGATCCATCAGCAGATGGTGATCCTGAAAGATCATGCCGATCTGACGGCGCAAAAACGGGACTTCACGGCTTTTCAGACGGCTAATATCGTGACCGCCAAACCAGATATGCCCGGTACTCGGGCGCTCAATGCCACAGATCAGCTTCAGCAAAGTGCTTTTCCCCGCCCCGGAATGTCCGGTCAGAAACGCCATTTCGCCTGGGCGCAGATGAAAATCCACCCCCTGTAACGCTTGCCGACCGCCGAGATAAGCCTTACTGACTTCTTCAAAGCGAATCATCCTAATTAGTCCTCTCGGGCAAAAAGTGCCTCTATAAAATCGTCAGCCTTAAACGGTCGTAAATCTTCAATGCCCTCGCCAACGCCGATGTAGCGAATAGGAATAGTGAACTGATCCGCCACCGAGAAGATCACGCCACCTTTCGCCGTACCGTCCAGCTTGGTCAGGGTGATCCCGGTCAGGCCAACGGCCTCATGGAACAGTTTAGTCTGGCTGATCGCATTCTGTCCGGTGCTGGCATCGATAGTCAGCATCACCTCATGAGGCGCACTGTCGTCAAGCTTCTTCATCACGCGGGTGATTTTTTTCAGCTCTTCCATCAGATGCGCTTTATTCTGTAAACGCCCGGCCGTATCGGCGATCAGCACGTCAACATGGCGCGCTTTCGCCGCCTGAATGGCATCAAAAATCACCGAAGCGGAATCGGCACCGGTGTGCTGCGCCACCACCGGAATATGGTTGCGCTGCCCCCAAACCTGCAGCTGCTCAACGGCGGCGGCGCGGAAAGTGTCGCCGGCAGCCAGCATTACCGATTTGCCCTCGGCCTGGAACTGGCGCGCCAGCTTGCCGATGGTGGTGGTTTTCCCTACGCCGTTGACGCCAACCATCAGGATCACAAACGGCGTTTTACCGCTGATATCAAGCGGTGCTTCAACCTTAGCGAGGATTTCAGCCATATCGGTTTTCAGCAGGCCATACAGCGCTTCAGCATCGCGCAGCTGTTTGCGGCTGGCCTGATTGGTCAGGTTGCCAATGATTCGGCGGGTGGTTTCCACCCCGACATCAGCAATCAGTAATTGCTCTTCCAGCTCTTCGAACAGTTCGTCGTCGATTTTCTTGCCGCGGAACAAACTGATAAATCCGGAACCCAGATTGGTACGGGTTTTGACCAGGCTGCGCTTCAAACGCGCAAAGAAGCCTTCTTTGCCCGGGCGCTCCTGTTCCTTAGCTGGTTCTGGTTCTGATTCTGGTTCTGGTTCTGATTCTGGTTCTGATTTTGGTTCTGGTTCTGGTTCTGGTTCTGATTCTGGTTCTGATTCTGATTCTGGCGCAACAATGTCGTTTATTGCTTCGGGTTGTACCACAACAGGTTCCTGCACCACCTCTGCCGCCAGCGCCTTATCAACCGGCTCGGCGGCCAGCGCTAACGTTTCCAGCTCCGCCTCATCAATCGTTTCCGCTGCGCTTTGCTGTGCAACGGGATGCTTTTCGTCCGGGATCGCTGGCAGAACAACAGGCTCGGCTGGCGCTACAGCCTCCGGCAGTTCGGCCGCACGGCTGTCATCCGCCTGCTGTTCTGCCGGGCTTTCGGTCACCGCGACCACGTCTGCCGCTTCGCGTTCGGGGGCACCGTTAGTGGCGTTATCAGCCAGGGGCGTATCGGCAGAGGGCTGATGTTCCAACGTTTCTTTTACCTCTGCCTGCTGCGCTTTTTCGTCACGCCCCAGGCCAAGCCAGGAAAAAAAGCCACGTTTTTTATTCTTTGCCATGGTGCAACCACACTCCTCGCGGGAAAAACCGTTCTGGTAGGAAAAATAAGCTAAGTTTCATAGTCTACCACTTTCTGCAAAGCGCATTACAGCACCCTTTTACGTTTCCTCAACGTGGTTAGCCCGTTAAACTATGCAACAAATTATTAAGAGTTCAGCATGATGAATAAAAAACCCCGCAGCGGCGCAGCCGGGCAAATAAGAATTATTGGTGGGCAGTGGCGTGGCCGCAAGTTACCGGTTCCCGATAGTGCAGGCTTGCGCCCCACCACCGATCGGGTACGCGAAACGCTGTTCAACTGGCTGGCAGCGGATATTCAACAGGCAAATTGCCTCGACTGTTTTGCCGGCAGCGGTGCACTGGGCCTGGAAGCACTGTCGCGCCATGCCGCCAGCGCCACCCTGCTGGAGCTGGAGCGACCGGTGGCGCAGCAGCTGGAAAAAAACCTCGCAACCCTCGGCGCAAGGAGTGGGCGCGTGGTCAATACTAATACGTTGCAGTTCCTGACTCAGAAGGGTGAGCCACATCATCTGGTGTTTGTTGACCCGCCGTTTCGTAAAGGACTGCTTGAAGAAACTCTCACGCTGCTGGAGAGCAACGGCTGGTTGGCCGATGAAGCGCTGGTGTACGTGGAAAGCGAAGTCGAAAACGGCCATCCGCCGGTGCCGTTAAACTGGCAGCTGCATCGTGAAAAAATCGCCGGTCAGGTGGCCTGTCGCCTGTACATTCGTCATACGAACAATGAGGATAACGCAGATGTTAATTAATGCAGGCCGTCTGTTGATGGTGTTTGTTTGGGCATTTTTGCTGCTTAACGTGGTGCATCCCTTCCCGAAACCGCTGACCTATTTTGTTAACGTTGCGCTGTTCTTTATGGTGATTATGCACGGTCTGCAGCTGGTGCTGATGCGCACCACCCAGCCACAGGGATCGGATAAACTCAGTGGCCTGACCCAAGCCAAAATCTTTTTCTTTGGCGTATTTGAGCTGCTCGCCTGGCAGAAAAAGCACTTTCCCAGGCAGTAATTCCCCGCAGCCGGTTATCAGCATATAAGCGGAGCCATCTGATTGTGATATAAGCGGCCGTTAACCTACAATGAGACGGACTTTGCCGCGTTCTTCATCAACAAGGACAACATATGATCTGGTCTTTCCTTGCCGTTCTTTTTTCCGGCTGGCTGTATGTGGATGCCTGCTATCGCGGGCCGCAGTGGCAACGCTGGGTATTTAAACCGGTCACGCTGCTGTTAATGCTGGCGTGGGCCTGGCAAGCACCGGTTTTGAAAACCACTGATTACCTGATTCTGGCGGGCTTGCTGGCCACGCTGCTGGGTGATGCGCTGATGCTGCTGCCGAACAAACGCATGCTTTATGCCATCGGTGCATTCTTCCTGTCGCACCTGCTGTATACGCTGTGTTTTGCCAGCCAGATGACGTTAAGCCTGTTCTGGCCAATCCCACTGACGTTACTGATTATCGGCGCGCTGGTGATAGCCACCGTCTGGACCCGACTGGAAGAGTTACGCTGGCCGATCTCTACCTTTATCGGCATGGCGCTGTTGATGGTCTGGCTGAGTACCGAGCAGTACTTCGTCCGCCCGAGCGACGACAGTTTCACCCTGATGGTCGGGGCTGACCTGCTGCTGCTGGGAAATATCGTCTGGCTAATCAGCCACTTCCGTCGCCGTTTCAGCGCCGACAGCGCAATGATCGCCGCCTGCTACTTCGCCGGTCACTTTATGATTGTTCGCTCCCTGTGGCTGTAATCGCCCAACGCGCTTGACTCTGGAGCTAACTCCAGAGTGTAAGATGACCATCGGCGGGCAGTGTGGCCCGTCGCTACCGGTCAGGAGGCGTTATGCAGCAGCACTCTTCTTGTGGTTGTGGCCATCACCACCACGCCAGCAAACAGCACGGATGCGCGACCCGCTCGCGTCCCGTAATTAAAAAAATCGCCGCCATCAGCGTGGATGCGCCCTGCTGCGCCGACGCTGCCTGTGGTTCAGCAGATGACCCCGATGAAGAGGGCGACAGGTTAGCGCCATCCACCCGTTTCAGCTGGCAGGTGCAGGGTATGGACTGCCCGAGCTGCGCGCAAAAAGTCGAAGCCGCCGTGAAGCAACTTGCCGGCATCATCGCGGTGCGCGTGGTATTTGCCAGCGAAAAGCTGCTGGTCGATGCCAACGACGATATCCGTAGCCAGGTCGAACAGGCTGTCGCACACGTTGGCTTCCGGCTTCAGCGTAGCGATGCGGCAGCACCCGCCATTGAAGCCCGTTTCTGGCAGGAAAACCGCAGCGCGATAGTGCTGGCATTGCTGATGGCGGCCAGCTGGCTGCTCGGTATTATCCATCCTGGCGCCGGGACTTTCGCCTTTACCGTCACCACGCTGGTTGGCGTCTGGCCGGTTGCGCGCAGCGCCCTGCGCCTGATGCGCAGCGGCTCACCGTTCAGCATCGAAACCCTGATGAGCATTGCCGCCATTGGCGCCCTGTTTATCGGCGCTACCGCCGAAGCGGCGATGGTGCTGCTGCTGTTTACGTTCGGTGAACGGCTGGAGTCATTTGCCGCCGGTCGCGCGCGCAAAGGGGTGACGGCGCTGATGGCGCTGAAACCCGACCAGGCGCTACGTATTCGTTGCGGACAGCGTGAAAACGTTGCGGTAAGCGACCTGCGACCTGGTGACGTCATTGAGGTCGCCGCCGGCGGGCGTCTGCCTGCCGATGCGAAGTTGCTCAGTCCGTTTGCCAGCTTTGATGAAAGCGCCATGACCGGGGAATCTGTTCCGGTTGAGCGCCAGCAGGATGAAACTATCGCCGCCGGCAGCATGAGCATTGACCGCCTGGTCCAGCTGGAGGTTATGTCGGAACCGGGTCACAGCGCCATTGACCGCATCCTGCATCTGATTGAAGAAGCCGGGGAACGGCGCTCGCCAATCGAGCGTTTCCTCGATCGTTTTAGCCGCATTTATACCCCGATCGTCATGGTGTTGGCGCTGGCCGTGGCACTGCTGCCGCCGCTGCTGCTGGCGGAAGCCTGGCAACCGTGGATTTACAAGGGGCTAACGCTGCTGCTGATTGGCTGCCCGTGTGCACTGGTCATCTCCACTCCGGCGGCGGTGACCTCGGCACTGGCTGCCGCCGCCCGACGTGGTGCGCTGATCAAGGGCGGGGCAGCGCTGGAAAGCCTCGGCAATGTGCGCACGATCGCCTTCGATAAAACCGGCACCCTTACCGAGGGTAAACCACAGCTCACCGCCATCGTTACGCTGAATGGCAGCGATGAATCACACCTGCTGGCTACCGCCGCCGCCATTGAACAGGGTTCATCGCACCCTTTAGCGCGGGCTATCGTGGCGGCAGCCAATGCGCGTCAGCTGGCGATCCCAGCGGCGAGCGATCAGCGTGCTATGCCGGGAAGCGGCATACAGGCAATGGTAAGTGGCCGCTTACTGTCTGTAAGTTCACCGTCACAAATGGCTAAAGAACTACCATCTCTGCAGAGTAAAGCGGTTGAAGCGCTGGAAAATGGCGGCAATACCGTGGTGATACTGCACGAAGGTCAGCAGGCGCTGGCCGCCTTTGCCCTGCGTGATACGCTGCGCGCCGATGCCCGAAACGCGCTGGCAGAATTGCAGGCGCTGGGTATTCAGGCGGTGATGCTGACCGGGGACAATCCGCGCGCTGCGGCAGCCATTGCCGCCAGGCTGGGCATTGATTATCGTGCCAGCCTGTTGCCGGAAGATAAGGTCAACGCCATCACCAGGCTGCAGCAGCAGCAGACGGTGGCGATGGTGGGCGACGGGATTAACGATGCGCCAGCGATGAAAGCCGCCACTATTGGTATTGCGATGGGCAGCGGCAGCGATATCGCGCTGGAAACAGCCGATGCGGCACTGCCTCATAACCGCCTTGCCGGGCTGGCAACGATGATCCGCCTGTCGCGCGCCGCCCACGCCAATATTCGTCAGAACATTGCGCTGGCGCTGGGGTTAAAAGCCCTGTTTCTTGTCACCACGCTGCTGGGAATGACCGGATTGTGGCTGGCCGTGCTGGCAGATACTGGTGCCACGGCGTTAGTGACGGCTAACGCCCTGCGCTTACTCAGTAAGAAATAACCGGGCAGGCTCGATGAAAGGCTACAGGCCTTTTTTTATCAGATACTGATATGGCAGAACGTCGACGGCCTGAGCCACCAGCCTGTGTTCCATAAAGCGGCAAAAGCCGGGAATATCACGCGTGGTGGCCGGGTCGTCGGCGATAATCAGCAGGGTTTCGCCATCCTGCATATGTCGCACGGTTTTGCGCACCATCATAACCGGTTCCGGGCAGCGCAGCCCTTGGGTATCAAGGGTTTGGTCGGGGTTGGCAAACAGGTTGCTCATAGGGTTCTCAATAAGGCAGTAACGGACTTTGCACTATTTTAATCTCAGGCGAGGCAGGCGCAAGAGTTCAATATCACGATAACGTTTGCGCTAAAATCAAGCGTTGCATTGGCAGGCCAACACGGTAATATGCCGCAAAAGTACACATATCCACCGGATTTCGCGTTGCGGCAAGGCGGCAACTGAGCGGATCCCCGGGAGCTTACATCGGTAAGTGACCGGGGTTCGTGAGGGCAGCCAGCGCGGCTGCGGCGTGAAAGATGAAGGATGCATGTCCAAAAGATTTCGCGTCGCGGCAAGGCGGCAACTGAGCGGATCCCCGGGAGCTTACATCAGTAAGTGACCGGGGTTCGTGAGGGCAGCCAACGCGGCTGCGGCGTGAAAGATGAAGGACAGGACTGGGTTCCCTCACCCCATAACATACAAAAAGGCTCAATATGCTCGCATTCAGTTCTCGTCAGCGCCTGCACGCGCTGGTTTGGCTTTCTTTGTTTCATCTGCTGATCATCCTTTCCAGTAACTACCTGGTGCAGCTGCCGGTGACTATTTTTGGTCTGCATACCACATGGGGCGCATTCAGCTTCCCGTTTATCTTTCTGGCGACCGACCTGACGGTGCGCATTTTCGGTGCGCAGCTGGCAAGACGCATTATTCTGGCGGTGATGGTGCCGGCGCTGTTTGTCTCGTACGTGGTTTCTGCGCTGTTTTATCAGGGCGAATGGCAAGGCTTTGCGGCACTTGAGCAGATGAACCTGTTTGTTGCCCGCATCGCCTGCGCCAGCTTTATGGCCTATGCGCTCGGCCAGGTGCTGGATATCCAGGTCTTTAACCGCCTGCGCCAGAAAGCGGCATGGTGGATAGCACCCGCTGCGGCGATGTTCCTCGGCAATATTAGCGATACGCTGGCCTTCTTCTTTATCGCATTCTATCAAAGCAGCGATCCGTTTATGGCTACGCACTGGGTTGAAATTGCGTTGGTGGATTACAGCTTTAAGGTTCTGATCTGTATGCTGTTCTTCCTGCCGGCTTACGGCCTGCTGCTGAATGCGACGTTGAAGCAATTAACAGAGAAATCTAATCGTCCCCAGATGAATTTCGGCTAGTCTGATCCTGTTGATGCCTGAAGCATCAAAACCGATGGCTTCAGGTAATGATATTGTCACCACCAGCGGGTTGCTTTTACATAGCGAATACGTTTGTATCTATACCTTAGCGACATGCAACCAATTTATAAAAGGGACTATAATGCGTAACTTATTGAAATATGCTGGAATTGCGGTACTGGTGGCGGGCCTTGCAGCCTGCGATGGCAAAAATGACAAAGCCGCTGCCAGCCAGGAGGCCAGCAGCAGCCAGTCGGCGCAGAACGTCACGCTGATGGGCGGCAAACTGGGCTTTGCGTTACCACCAGGGATGAGTGATAAGAGCGGCAAACTCGGCACCCAGGCCAATAACAAACACGTTTATGCCGATGAGTCCGATCAGAAAGCGATCATTGTCATCGAGGGCGGCAGCACCAGTGAAGGGCTGGATACCCTGGCAGAACGGCTTGAAGCGCAGCAGCGTAGCCGCGATCCGCAGCTACAGGTGGTGACCAACAAAACCATCGGCGTAAACAATCTTCAGCTGCAGCAGCTGGACAGCGTGATCTCTGCCAACAATCAGTCTTCATGGTCTTCCGTAGTATTAGGCAAAATCGACGGCAAACTAATGACTCTGCAAATCACCCTGCCAGCCGATAACCAGCAACAGGCGCAGATTGAAGCAGAAAGCATTATTAACTCCATCACGCTGAAATAGCCTGACAGCCGTCGCCTTTATCTTAAGTTAAGGCCGCTTTTTGCATATAACTACAAACCGGCGTGTTGACGGATAAACCGGCGTGCTTTTAGCGCATATTCAAACGGGTTTGCCAGCGCCGGATCCTGCTCTGCTTCCACCACCATCCAGCCGCGGTAGCCACCATCGTCGAGGATTTTGAAGACCGGATCGAAATCAATCACGCCGTCGCCCGGCACGGTGAAGGTGCCTCTCTTAACGCCATCCAGAAATGACATCCGCTGCGCCTTTACGTCTGCCACCACCTCGTCACGCACATCTTTCAGATGTATATGATTAATGCGTGCAAGGTGCTGTTTCAGCATCGCCAACATGTCTTGCTGCGAGCCTTCCGAGTAGTATGCATGCCCGGTATCAAACAGCAAACAGACGTCATCATCGGTCTGTGCCATAAAGCGGTCCACCTCTTCGCGGGTTTGGATCGCGGTGCCCATATGGTGATGCAGGCTAACGGTCATCCCCCTCTCTGCCGCCAGTTTTGCCAGCTGATTGTAGCCTTCCACCGTCAGACGCCACTGTTCATCGCTGAAGTGAGGTTTCTCTTCCAGTACCGCTTTTGAGGTTCCCTGAATGCTCAGGCTCTGCTCGGAACAGCCGATAACTTTAGCCCCCATCGCATGCAGAAAATCGCGATGATTGATAAATTCATCCAGCGTTTTTTGCCGGTCGCCGTTGGCGAAATAGGTACTGAACCAGGCGTTAACGATCTCAATGCCCCGGATATCCAGCATCGGCTTCAGCACCGCCGGGTCACGCGGATATTTGCTGCCCACCTCACTGCCGGTAAAACCAGCCAGCGCCATCTCACTGACAATCTGCTGGAAGCTGTTCTCCTTGCCTAACTCCGGCATATCATCGTTGCTCCAGCCGATCGGTGCGATCGCCAGTTTGACCTTATCTTTGTCCATACTTGATCCCCAAGGTTCAGCATGCAATGTTCGCTGCCGCGCTGTTATTGGTTCAGCCGCTCGCACTCAAGCAGTTCGCGCGTTTCCACCAGCTGATTTTCATTTTTCCGCAGAACCGAACAGCGAAGAAACGATGATTGATTCGCCACCGATCGGTTAGGTACAGTTGGCAAAATCCGTCTCGCGCAGTGGCGGGATATCCACTTCCCCTTCGCCTGCCCACCCCGACATGCTGGTGAACCATTGTCGCAACACCCAAATTTTTTAATGGCTTCCACACAACAGGCACTCTTCATCAGAATTTCCGTGATAAAAGCAGTACGGTGTTTAACCGTTATCCCGCCCGCAGCGCCTGGCGATAAAACGCCGGACGCTGCGCTAATTCGATTGGCTCAACGGCACCGCTTTCCTGCGCTATCAGGCAGGCGTCCGCAGCCACCGAGGCGGCATACCCGTCCCAGGCGGATGGCCCGGTAAGTTGCCCGGCGCTGGCATCATTGATAAATGCCTGCAGTTCAACGTCGTAGGCGGCGATAAAGCGATCTTTCCAATCGCTAAGGATCGCCGTCGACAGCCGGGCATCTTTACGCATTTGTACGGCAGACGGCTCCGGCAGTTTGGCGATGCCTTTTTCACCCACCACTTCGCACTGGATATCATAGCCATATGCACAGTTGACAAAGATTTCCACGTCGATGCGAATACCTTTACGGGTTTCGAACAGCACCACCTGCGGGTCGCGCAGCCGGGCGTGTGCTTGACTCGTGGCGCGTGGGAACACGACCTGCACCGATTTGTATTCGTCTTCGGTCAGCCAGCGCAGCACATCCAGCTCGTGGATCAGGGTATTGGTGATCGCCATATCGGTGGTGTAGCTGTGCGGTACGCTGGGATTACGGTGCGCGCAGTGCAACATCAGAGGTTCACCAATTTCGCCCCGGGCGATGACGTTTTTCAGCGCGCGATAACCGCTGTCATAAGGGCGCATAAAGCCCACCTGCACCAGACGTTTACCAAACTTGATTTCAGCATCAACAATGCGGCGGCAGCCTTCAGCGCTCATCGCCAGCGGTTTTTCGCAGAATACCGGTTTGCCCGCTGCGATCGCCGCCAGGGTAAACTCTTCGTGGGTAGGATCCCAGCAGGTCACCAGCAGTGCATCAACGTTGGGTGATTTCACCACCTGGTAACCGTCGGCAAATACCTGCGCTTCAATACCAATACGGGCCAACACCGCTTTAGCTCCTTCAATGTTAATATCAGAGACGGCAACCACCTGAGCACCCTGCAACACCTTGCTGCAGCGGCGGATATGTTCCTGGCCGATAGCGCCGGTTCCGATTACACCAAGTCTTAATGTCATGGCCTTTCCTTACTGAGCAGGGGAAATCGGGCTAACCGACCGAAGCCTGATGACGAGGTTAGCGCCCGTTAGATCTGAAACGCAAAACGCATCAATGATTAATATTCACGCGCCTGATCGATATGTTTATTCAGCATCTGCGCTACCGCATCAATGCGCGACGAGTTGGAGACCTGAGCTCCGCCCACGCGCCACCAGCTGAAATATTTGTGGATCATGGTTTTTGGCAGAACTTTAATATCAATCAGCGTCGATACCGTTTCTTTCTGCGCGGCAGTCAGCGCCAAATGCAGCTGCTCAAGGGTGGTCACACGCCAGGTTTTACAGCCGTAGCCCGCCGCAATTGCTGCGAAATCAACCGGCACCAGTCCACCGTTCAGCCTGCCGCTTTCAGCATCACGGAAACGGAATTCGGTGGTGAAACTGCCCATACCGTGTTCCATTTGCAGGTTGTTAATACAGCCGTTGGCCATGTTATCCAGCAGGATGACATGAATTTTTGCGCCCTCCTGAATCGAAGTCACCAGCTCAGAATGCAGCATCATAAAGGAGCCGTCCCCGACCAGAGCGTAGACATCACGCTGCGGCTCGGCCAGCTTCACGCCCAGTGCCGCATTAACCTCATATCCCATGCAGGAGTAGCCATATTCGACGTGATAACCGTTGTCATCCGTGGTGCGCCACATGCGTTGCAGGTCGCCCGGCAGGCTACCCGCCGCCGCCACAATCACTGCATCCCTCGGCAGGTGTTCGTTGAGCGTTCCCAATACGCTGCTCTGCGTCAGAAAAGAGCCTGTCAGGCGATTAAATTCGGCGTATAGCGCTGCACGGTCGATATCGTCGTCGATTTCCGGGACAAAATCGTCGCCGCTGTAAACCACTGAATAAACCCGCTGAGCCTCTTTCAACATCCTGGCCCGGGCCTGCGGCACCTTTTCGCCCCAGCCGTGCTGGAAGCCGGTGGCCGCCAGGCGATTGCCGATGGCAGTAAGGGCTTCGCGAGCATCTGCCAGCACCTGTACGCCATCCAGTTTGCAGGCGTCGAAATTGCTAACGTTGATGTTGAGATAGCTGACATCCGGATTATGGAAAATCCATTTCGATGCGGTGGTGAAGTCGCTGTAGCGTGTGCCGATGCCTATCACCAAATCGGCTTCTTTCGCCAGCAGGTTCGCTGCCAGACAGCCGGTTTCGCCTACCCCGCCAACGTTTAACGGATGGTCGGAGAGGATCGTTCCTTTCCCGGCCTGGGTCTCGGCGAACGGGATCTGATAGCGTTCTGCAAAAGCGCGTAAGGCATCGCCCGCCCCGGAGTATTTCACCCCACCGCCGCAGATAATCATTGGCCTTTTCTTCGCGGCAATCAGCGCCAGCGCGTCAGACAGCTGCCCTTCGGTCGGCAGGCGGCGCTCAAGACGGTGTACGCGCTTTTGGAAGAAATAGTCCGGGTAATTATAGGCTTCGCCCTGTACGTCCTGCGGCAGTGAAAGGGTTACCGCGCCGGTCTCCGCCGGGTCGGTCAGCACGCGCATGGCACTGATACAGGCGGTCATCAGCTGCTCTGGCCGGCTGACGCGGTCCCAGTATTTGCTGACGGCGCGAAAAGCGTCGTTGGTACTGATGCTTAAATCGTGGCTCTGTTCAACCTGTTGCAGAACCGGGTCCGGCTGGCGGGTGGCGAACACATCCCCCGGCAGCAGCAGCAGGGGAATGCGGTTAGCGCTGGCGGTCGCAGCAGCGGTAAGCATATTTGCTGCGCCCGGCCCGACGGACGAGGTACAGGCGATAATCTCGCGGCGAAGCCTCTGCTTGGCAAAACCTGTTGCCGCGTGCGCCATACCCTGTTCATTACGCCCCTGATACACCCTCAGATCGCCACTGTCCTGCTCCAGCGCCTGACCCAGGCCCAGCACATTGCCGTGGCCAAAGATGGCGAAAATGCCTTTAACGAATTTGCTTTCAACGCCGTCCACCGACAGATACTGGTTGTCGAGGAACCTGACCAGCGCCTGTGCGGTGGTTAATCTGATCTTGCCCATGTGCTGTTCCTTTCTCTGGCGTCAGCCCTGTTGCGGATGCAAAGCGGCAATGGCTGTAAGTGAAACGTGAGCTGATTATAAACAAATATTTTTTTCACTAAACAGCATTATAAAAGAAATATTTCATTATGCGAGGGAGATCAAATTATGTGCTGTAACCGGAGGAAATCACCTGTCCGCCAACGGGTAAATGAAACGATAACAGCCCCCCAGGCGACTGACAGGAAAAAATGGTTTCGTTGCAAAAAGTTTACCGGCATAGCCTGAATAAGGTGAGCGGGGGCGGTCACATGGCAAAAAAGCTCGAAATACCGGGCATACGGCGCTGCATTACGGCAGCGGTATCAGAATCATAACCACTTCACATTTTCGGGGTAATAATTTCATTCAATATTGAAAATGGAATTTTTATTTCTTATAGTGCTTTATGTCGCTGGGTCCGCAGCCACTCGGGCGTTGGGATGCAAGTCAGATAACAGAGGAAACAACAGATATGAGTACACAACAGAAGCGCCTTGATGTGATTTGTATCGGGCGTATCGCCGTCGACCTGTATGGGCAGCAAATCGGTGCACGCCTTGAAGACGAGACCAGCTTTGCCAAGTATCTGGGTGGCTCTTCCGGTAACGTTGCCTATGGTACGGCAGTTCAGGGGCTGAAATCGGCCATGCTGGCTCGGGTCGGTGATGAACATTTGGGCCGCTTCCTGCGCGAAGAGCTAGAGCGCGTGGGCTGTGATACTCAGAGCCTGATCACCGATAAAAACCGTCTGACCGGGCTGGTAATCCTCGGGATTAAAGATCAGGAGACTTTCCCACTGGTGTTCTACCGCGATAACTGTGCCGATATGGGCCTGGTGCCGGACGATATTCACGAAGAATATATCGCGGCTGCGCGCGCCGTAGCCGTGACCGGCACGCACCTGTCGCATGCGGATACCCGCGCCGCCGTGCTGAAAGCGCTGGAGATAGCACGCCGCCACGGCCTGCGCAGCGCGCTGGATATCGACTACCGTCCGGTACTGTGGGGACTGACCTCACTGGGCGATGGCGAGACCCGCTTTGTAGAGTCCGCACGCGTCACCCAACAACTGCAGGACGTGCTGCACTACTTCGACCTGGTGGTCGGGACAGAAGAAGAATTTCACATCGCCGGCGGCAGTACCAACAGCCTGACCGCCCTGAAAAACGTCCGTCAGGCGACCCGAGCCACGCTGGTATGTAAACGAGGGGCGCTGGGCTGTGTGGTGTTCGAAGGCGAGATCCCGGACAGCTGGCAGCAAACAAAACTGCACGGCGGGGTTCGTGTTGAAGTGCTTAACGTTCTGGGCGCGGGTGATGCCTTTATGTCCGGCCTGCTGCGCGGCTGGTTGAACGATGAAGGGTGGGAACAGGCATGCCGCTACGCTAACGCCTGCGGGGCGCTGGTAGTATCACGGCACGGCTGCGCCCCGGCAATGCCCGGCAAACAGGAGCTGGACGACTTTCTGAGCCGCAATAGCGCGGTACAGCGCCCGGATCTCGACAGCCGTCTTAACCATCTGCATCGCGTTACCACCCGTAAGCAGCAGTGGCACGAGCTCAATATCTTCGCCTTTGACCATCGTAAACAGCTGGCCGATATGGCGGCAGAAGCGGGCGCGGAGGTCACGCGTATTTCCGAGCTGAAAAATCTGCTGTTACGGGCCGCGCGCCAGGCGGCACAGGAGGCAGGTCTCGATGATGGCCGCTGCGGTATCCTGGCCGATACTACCTACGGCCAGCCAGCCCTGAATGAGATCACCGGCAAAGGATGGTGGATTGGTCGCCCGATTGAATTACCCGGCTCGCGCCCGCTACGTCTTGAACACGGCAACATCGGTTCTCAGTTGGTCAACTGGCCACAGGAGCACGTTGTCAAATGCCTGATTTTCTATCATCCACAGGATAGCGCGGAAATGCGCCAACAGCAGGATGAGCTGCTGCTGGACGTATGGAAGAGCTGTAATAAGTCCGGACACGAGCTGCTGCTGGAAGTGATCCTGCCCGAAAGCAACCCGGATAAGGACGAGAAATACTATGCGCAGATCCTGAACCACTTCTACCATTTGGGCATTCAGCCGGACTGGTGGAAGCTGCCACCGCTGTCACCTGCCAGCTGGAAAACCATTGGCGGCCTGATTGAAGAGCATGATCCGCACTGCCGGGGCATACTGCTGCTGGGCCTGGATGCGCCGCAAGCCGAACTTAAAGCCGGCTTCGCTGCTGCTGCCCGCTCTTCCTGGGTCAAAGGCTTTGCGGTCGGCCGTACTATCTTTGCCCAGCCGTCATGTCAGTGGCTACAGAACGAACTGGACGATGACGCGCTGATTGCCAGAGTGAAAAGCAATTATCTGGCGCTGATCGATTACTGGCGTGAGGCACGCCCGACACGATAAATAACGCCGCGCCGCTGAATATCGGGCGGCGCAATCAGGACGGCCTGTTCGCGCAATCGCCTTTACTGGCTCATTACTGCGCTGAACACGACGATTTTATGCAGGTTTCCTGTAGCGAATGAAATAAAATCTGTCTGTTTCTTCATCAAGTGAAATTTTTCATTCATCTGGTAGAATAGCGTACAGTAAATATCATTTTCTATTAGCGAGCCGCTTAATGAGCAACAATCAGACCCAGCTTTCTTTGTTACAGGACGACATTCGTCGTCGCTACGACACCCTGAGTAAACGCCTGAAGCAGGTGGCCCGCTATATTCTGGATAACAGCAACAATATCGCTTTCGATACCGTGGCCTCCATCGCCCAGCAGGCAGACGTACCGCCTTCCACCCTTATCCGCTTTTCCAATGCCTTTGGCTTTAGCGGCTTCAACGAAATGAAGCAGGTGTTTCGCCAGCACCTGATGGAAGAGACGGTCAGCTATACGGAACGGGCACGCCTGTCCCGCCAGATCGCAACCGATGGAGCACCTGCCGCGCCGGAAAGCCCGGCAGAAATTCTTAACGTATTTAGCATGGTCAATGCACAGGCGCTGCAGCAGTTGGCTATGCAGGTCAGTCCAGAACAGCTGGAAAAAGCGGTGAAGCTGCTCGACGAGGCAGACAACATCTATGTGATCGGCCTGCGCCGCTCGTTTAGCGTGGCATCCTATCTGACTTACGCTCTGCGGCATCTCGAACGCCGTGCATTCTTGATCGATGGGCTGGGCGGCATGTTCGCCGAGCAGCTGAGTATGGTTAATCCTAAAGACGTGGTGATCGCCATCAGTTATTCGCCTTATGCGCGTGAAGCGGTGGAGCTGGTGGAGCTGGGGGCGAAGCGCGGTGCGCAGCAGATAGCGATTACCGACAGCCAGGTCAGCCCACTGGCCGCTTTCAGCGATGTCTGTTTCGTGGTGCGCGAAGCCCAGATCGACGGTTTTCGTTCACAGGTGGCCTCGCTGTGTCTGGCACAGACGCTGGCCGTTTCACTGGCGCTAAACAACGCCAATCAGCAGCCTCAGGCATGAAAAACGGGTGAGTCATGCGGGTCACCCGCTATATCGTGCCGATTCACTTCGATGTTTAACCAGCGGATGACTGTTTACGCGGGTAATCTTTGCTGTTGACCCAGGCATGATCCTTTTCCCAGCTAAATTTCCACAGGCGTAGCGGGCCGGCCATCACGTTGAGATAGTAGTTATCATAACCAGCAATGGTCGCCACCGGGTGGTAACCGCGCGGTACGGTTACCACATCACGGTCACAGGGCGCCATGCACTCATCAAGCGAACGGTCGTCAGTATAGACACGCTGCATGGCGAAACCACTTTCCGGTTTGAAACGATGATAGTAAGTCTCTTCCAGACGGGTTTCCTGCTGTGAATCTTCGCGGTCGTGTTTATGGCTTGGCCAGGAACTGGTGTTGCCTTCATCGGTATACACCTCCACCACCAGCAGGCTGTGTGCTGGCTTATCGTCTGGCAGGATATTGTGCACCAGACGTTGATTGTTCCCCTTCCCGCGCGGCTCAACGCCAACGTCCTGCGGCGCGATAAGACGTGCAGGTAGTTTGCCGGCAGCGCCAGGCGCGCTGCACACCGCCAGCTCCAGGTCAGATTCTGCCAGCACGTCTACCTGTTCATCTGGCGGAACATAAACCGAGTAAGGCGGCGTGCGTTCAAACGGAGACAGGCGTTTACCGATATTAGCGAACTCTACCTGGCGGGTTCTCACCGAAGCAAGACCCGCGACCAGAACCAGGCACAGCTCTTTTTCACCGCTGGCCAGCGTCAGCGATTGGCCTCTTTTCAACTGGTAAGCAGAGAAACCGACATAGCGCCAGCCAGCACTTTCCGGAGTAATATGCTGGATACGCCCCTGCGCATCAGGCTGTTTGACTTTGTACATTAATGACATTGAATTCAGCTCCTTTTCTGGCTCCATATGAGCCAGGTGGCAGTGTTTAGCCCAGCGTCGGCATGCTGAACTCAGAGACGGTTTGCTGACCGCCTGGCCAACGCACCGTTGCCGTCTTCATTCGGGTGTAGAAGCGCACGCCGTCCGGGCCATGAACGTTCAGCGCACCAAACACCGAACGTTTCCAGCCGCCAAAGCTGTGGAAAGCCATCGGCACCGGAACCGGGACGTTAACGCCCACCATGCCCGCCTGCACTTCACGCACGAAATCACGGCCGGTGTGGCCATTGCAGGTAAAAATGGCGCTGCCGTTACCGAATTCGTGGCTGTTGACCAGCGCCAACGCGCTTTGATAGTCGGCCGCACGCACGATACTGAGCACCGGCCCGAAGATCTCCTCGCGCCAGATGGTCATATCGGTTGTCACCTTATCGAACAGCGTCCCGCCAACATAGTAACCATCGGGATGACCTGCAACGCGAATATCACGGCCATCAACCACCAGCTTCGCCCCTTCACTCACCCCCTTAGCGATGTAGCCCAGCACTCTCTTCTGGTGCGCCGCGGAAACCACCGGCCCCATTTCATTTTCATCATTGCCCTTGTGCATACCCGGCCCCACGCGCAAGGCTTTCACCAATGGAGTTAGAGCAGCAATCAGGTTGTTCGCCGTGTCCTCGCCCACCGCAACCACCACCGGCAGCGCCATACAACGTTCACCGGCGGAACCAAAGGCGCCGCCCATAATGGCGTTAACGGTGGCATCCAGGTCAGCATCCGGCATTACAATCGCATGGTTTTTCGCCGCACCGAACGCCTGAACACGTTTACCGTGCGCGCTGGCGGTGCTGTAGATATGCTCCGCCACGGTGGATGAACCAACAAAACTGACCGCCTGAACGCGCGCATCTTTATATAGCTGTTCAGCGATTTCATTTGAGCTGTGAATGACGTTGAAAACACCGTCTGGCAGCCCCGCTTCACTAAGCAGTTCTGCCATACGCACCGAGGCAGAGGGGGCGAGCGCCGGCGGTTTCAACACGAAAGTGTTGCCACAGGCCAGCGCGATGGGGAACATCCATAATGGCACCATTGCTGGGAAATTAAACGGGCTAATGCCAACCGCTACGCCCAGCGGCTGCATCAGCGAATAGCTGTCTACGCCCGTGCCCACATCGGCAGAATTCTCTCCTTTTATCAGGTGCGGAATACCACAGGCAAACTCAACCACCTCCATACCACGGGTCAATTCACCCAGTGCATCTGACCAGACTTTACCGTGCTCGCTAACGATAAGTTCGGCCAGCTCATCACGATGCTGTTCCATCAGCGCCTTAAAGTTAAACAGGATACGCGCACGGCGCAGCGGGGAGGTCCGCGACCAGCCATCGAACGCTTCATGGGCAACCGTAATAGCATGCGCCACTTCATCACTGGTGCTTTGCGTCAGTTCACGCAACGGTTTGCCGCTTGCCGGGTCGTAAATGGGAAGGGTTTCGTTGCTGGCGCTCAGAGAAGTTTTACCGCCAATGAAGTTTCCGGTGATAGTCATGGTCTGACCTCTTTGATGTGATATCGGGAATGCCTTGCCAGCCAGGCGGTGTTACGCCAGTAAGCTACCTTACCCGGCAACCCCTGATGCGTACTAAAACAGTATTACATTGAAATAAAATTTTCAAATTATGCGTGGTGGAAAATTATTTTTTAGCGTGGCAGCTCGCATTTTGTCGCATCTGTTTCACAGATTGCGCAGAAAGCGGCGCATCAAAAAAATGAACGCTGCCAAAATAACGCCTGCATATCGCGGAATTACGTTTCAGATAACGGAATTTTAACGATGTGAAATGCGGGCGTCAGGTCCTGTTTTGTACGGGCTTGAGGGTGGATATAGTGAAATTTTGCGCGACGCTTCTGAAAATCCAAACTTCCATATTTACCTTATATGAAATAAATGTTCTTATCCCGGTTGCGGATCATAGCCAACCCGTCTGAGCGTCAATCCGGGTCGTTGCCCGGTCTGCAGAATGACTGAACGTTGCCGCCATTTCCTGTTCCACCGGTAGGCGGCTGCGCTTCACGGTGGTTATGGGTGACCCGGCGGCGGCTTTGCCAGGCAGCTGCGCCCGTTTCCCACTGACAAATCAGCCCTGCCATGTCGCGACGATTCCTAAAGTCATGGAGCTGGCTTTCACAGCCGCTACACTTGCTGCGCGTGAGTTGAAAACGGAGGCGCAATGAATCCATTGCGACAGGAGAAGGTTGGGCAGAATATTTTGCTGAAGCTGGCCACCCTGGTGGTGATCCTTGCAGGCATCAAGATGTCAGCAGAAATTGTTGTGCCTTTTATACTGGCAATGTTTTTTGCCATCGTCATTAATCCGCTGGTCAGCGTGTTGGTACAGCGGGGAATCAAGCGTGGAATGGCAATCAGTTTGGTGGTGGTGATACTGCTGTTGGCGCTGGCATTACTGGTCGCCATGGTGGCCGGTTCACTGCAGGAGTTCAGTGAGGTTTATCCCCAATTGCAGGCGCAATCGGTACAGAAGCTTGGCGTAATACAGCATTTCGCCGCCCGCTTTAATCTGAATATTTCCAGTACCTCCCTGGCACAGCGGCTGGACCCCGGCGCGATTATGGATGTCGCCACCACCATGCTTCGCCAGTTGTCCGGGGCCATGACGCAGTTGGTACTGGTCATCATGACGGTGATTTTTATGCTGTTTGAAGTCCACCATCTGCCTTATAAACTGCGGTACGCTCTGGTCAACCCGCAGATTCATATCGCCGGACTGCATAAAGCGCTGAAAGGCGTCACGCACTATCTGGCACTGAAAGCATTGATCAGTCTGGTGACCGGGGTGCTGGTATGGCTGTCCCTGCTGGCACTGGGCATCAAGTTTGCCCTGCTGTGGGGCATCGTAGCTTTTGTACTCAACTTTATTCCTAATATCGGCCCGGTGATCGCCGGTATTCCCCCAGTATTACAGGCGTTACTGCTGAACACGCCGCTGGAGGCAGGACTGGTGGCTGGGCTGTTTGTCAGCATTCATATGCTGCTGGGTAATCTGCTGGAGCCACGGTTATTAGGGCGCGGGCTGGGGCTGTCGAGCCTGGTGGTGTTTTTGTCACTCATCTTCTGGGGTTGGCTGCTCGGCCCTGTCGGGATGCTGCTTTCAGTACCGTTAACCAGCGTGTGCAAAATCCTGATGGAATCCACACCGGGCGGCGCCAGGCTGGCCATTTTATTAGGTAATGGACGCAAGCGGGCTTAAGGGTGCTCATCATACACGGCACATAGATGATTATGGCGCGTATACGCCCTCTGGCTTTGCCGCTAAATCTGGCACTCATCCCCTGCTCTTGCCTTTAAGCCGGTTAAGCTCATCAGCCGACAGCGAGGCAAACACATCAAATTGAGGCCGCCGCAGGCGGTACGCTATACTGTTGTTGTGTAGCGAAGATCTTCTCTGCAATGCCTGACAGGGTGTTTCTTCCCGGCAGCGCAGCGGCGTGACGATAATTAATGGATAACAGGCGCTGGTACAACAACCGTTTGCCGCCGCTGCGGTCTGTTCGTTCGCACTATAGCGCCCACAGGGGATCTGCTTGCAAGCATTTGTAAAGCCGAAGCATGAACGTATCTGGCTGGTGGCATCCGGCCTGCTGCCGCTGTTACTTTGTCTGATTTTTTCCTTTATCGAAGCGCGTCAGGCGGTGGAGCGCCAGCAGGAAATTACCGCCGCCACGCTGTTAAGCCAG
Source organism: Erwinia amylovora (assembly GCF_017161565.1). Taxonomy (NCBI): domain Bacteria; kingdom Pseudomonadati; phylum Pseudomonadota; class Gammaproteobacteria; order Enterobacterales; family Erwiniaceae; genus Erwinia; species Erwinia amylovora. The sequence continues at coordinate 163,669 of NZ_CP066796.1, read as the reverse complement.
GCCGAACATATCAGCGATCTCGCCTGGGATATGACCGGGCATCTGCGCGCATTCAGCAACCGGCCTTGCGCAGATATCAACTCTCAACTACAGAAACTGGGAACGCTCAATCCCTATTTTCGATCGGTGGGCCTGACCAGGGATAACACGGTCTATTGTTCATCAGCCTTTGGTTCTACCCAGGGGCCGGTGGCCGGTATGATACGTCATCCGCTCCCGCCGCCCGGTCAATCGTGGTGGATTCTCTCTCTTGCCGGAACTTTCGGTGTTCAGGATCGTCCGGCGGTGATATTTGTGCGCCAAACGCCGGACCAAACAGGCAGCTACGCGGTGGTTGACGGCCAGTATCTGATAGATCTGATGCAGGCAACGGGTCTTAAACGCGGCTACCACATCACGATGCAGTTTGGCGGTGGCTACCCTATTGCCGGCGCACGGCCGTTAAACAACCTGCAAGGTAGCTGGCGATCACGCACTTTTACCAGTGCCAGGCATTATCCGATAAGTATCAGCATTGCCGCACCCCGTGCTGAATTACTACAAAGCTGGCGTCAGGTGCTGCTGACCTTAATGCCGATGGCGGTGATTTTCTCACTGCTGTTCGTTGCACTCGTCAGTAGCTGGTTGCGGCGCAGAAGCTCATATCGGGATGAGATCCGCCGGGGGATGGCGCTTGGAGAATTCTCGGTGCATTATCAGCCAGTCTGCCAGCTGGAAAGCGGGCAGTTGGCCGGGGTTGAATGTCTGATGCGCTGGCAGCGCTCCGACGGCAGCTGGGTGCGCCCGGATATCTTTGTTAGCGCTGCCGAAAATGAAGGCATGATCGTTTCACTGACCCGGCACTTACTGCAACTGATCGAGAAGGATTGCGCCAGCTGGCAGGTTCCTGCCGGCTTCCATATTGGCGTTAACGTGGCGGCGGACCATCTTCAGCACGATGATTTTATCAACGATATCCGCAAATTTTCACAGGGCATTGCCCATCTGCAGCCCTCTTTTACCCTGGAATTGACGGAACGCAGTCTGATTAGCGAAGGCGAGCAGGTGGCGCATAAGCTGGCTGTGTTGCGCGGTGAGGGCATTCGCGTGGCAATTGATGATTTTGGTACCGGTCACTGTTCCCTGAGCTATCTGCAAACCTTCCCACTGGACTATCTGAAGATAGACAAAGGTTTTGTTAAAGCTATTGAGTCAGCCGACGGTGAAACACCGGTGCTGGACACCATTATTCAGCTAGCGCACAAGCTGGCGCTGCAGGTGGTGGCAGAAGGTGTGGAAACCCCGCTGCAGCTGGAGTATCTGAGAAATCACGGCGTGGTGTTTATACAGGGTTATTACTATGCCCGCCCCATGTCGAGCGCTGCGCTGATGCAGTGGAAAGATCAGCAGAATGCTTAGCCGCCAGCCCGACTTATTTAAGCCGAAATAGGATGTTTCTTAGTGAAATTATGTCAGTGCACAAAGAAACGATATACTGATACTTGCAGAGTGCGCTGCCGTGCTGTATTGGCGTGTGTTCAATGCCTGACGATGGCGCATTTTGCCGATGGTTTTACTCGCGTGCACGGTCAGGTTAAAACACGGTGCCTGACCGAAACGACGGGTTTTTAAACGGGAACACAGATAATGACAGGGTATTCTATATGAAATTACGTAGGAAGCGTGTTAAGCCTATCGGATTAAAGGACGTCACCATTATTGATGATGCCAGATTACGCAAGGCGATTACAGCTGCCTCATTGGGCAACGCTATGGAGTGGTTCGACTTTGGCGTTTATGGTTTTGTTGCCTTCGCACTTGGGCAAGTTTTCTTCCCCGGTGCCGATTCAGGAACACAGATGATTGCCGCCCTGGCGACCTTCTCTGTTCCTTTTCTGATCCGTCCGTTAGGTGGCCTGTTCTTCGGGGCTTTGGGGGATAAATACGGTCGCCAGAAAATACTGTCAATAACGATTATTATCATGTCGGTCAGTACCTTCTGTATCGGCTTGATCCCGTCTTATGCCTCGATAGGCATCTGGGCTCCGATCCTGCTACTGCTGTGTAAAATGGCACAGGGATTCTCGGTGGGCGGCGAATATACCGGGGCCTCCATCTTCGTTGCTGAATATTCACCGGACCGTAAACGTGGCTTTATGGGCAGCTGGCTGGACTTCGGTTCCATCGCCGGATTTGTGTTGGGTGCAGGACTGGTGGTGCTGATTTCAGCTGTTATTGGCGAAGCGAGTTTCCTGGACTGGGGCTGGCGTATTCCGTTCTTCGTTGCTTTACCGCTGGGGATCATCGGGCTTTATCTGCGGCATGCGCTTGAAGAGACGCCGGCGTTCCAGCAGCATGTCGACAAGCTGGAAAAGGGCGACCGGGAAGGATTAGCCGATGGGCCGCGTGTTTCATTCAAAGAGATTGCCACCAGGCACTGGAAAAGCCTGCTGGCCTGTATCGGTCTGGTGATTGCCACCAACGTGACCTACTACATGCTGCTGACCTACATGCCAAGCTACCTGTCGCATAACCTGCATTACTCGGAAGATCATGGCGTGATGATCATTATTGCCATTATGTTGGGTATGCTGTTTGTGCAGCCGGTGATGGGCCTGATGAGCGACAAATTTGGTCGCCGCCCGTTTGTTATTATTGGCAGCATCGCGCTGCTGACGCTGTCCGTACCGTGCTTTATGCTGATCAACAGCGGCGTGATGGGTCTGATTTTTGCCGGGCTGCTGACGCTGGCGGTGATCCTTAACAGCTTCACCGGGGTAATGGCATCAAGCCTGCCGGCGATGTTCCCTACTCATATCCGCTACAGTGCGCTGGCCAGTGCCTTTAACATCTCAGTGCTGGTTGCCGGCCTGACGCCGACGGCTGCCGCCTGGCTGGTAGAAACGACCAGCAATCTGTATATGCCAGCTTACTACCTGATGGTAGTGGCGGTGATTGGTCTGATCACCGGGATTATGATGAAGGAAACGGCCAATCTGCCGCTGCGTGGCGCTGCGCCTGCGGCTTCGGATATGGCTGAAGCAAAAGAGATCCTGCAGGAGCATCACGATAATATCGAACAGAAAATCGCAGATATTAACCAGCAGCTTGCTGAGCTTGAAGCCAAACGCTCACATCTTATTAATCAGCATCCGCGTATCAACGAGTAACATTTTACTCAGGGGCGCAGCGCGCTGTGCCCCTGCTGACGACAGGTATTTCGAGGCTGTTTTGTCAACATCACCCTTGCTGCGTATCAGCCAGAGACAACCACGCGTGACAGCAATCCAGGCGATCCCGAACGATTAGCTCACTTTCTCCACGGTTAATTTAGCCGTTATGGCCTAACCGCAGCGAAAAACCCTTTTTATTCCCCTGAGCGACTACAATCTCCGCTGAAGTCAAACCAGATATGAGGTATCAAATGAAAATCAAAAGCTATGCGGCAATGAAAGCCGGACAGGCGCTGGAATGGTACGAATTCGAAGCAGCGCCGCTGGCCGCAGAAGAAGTGGAAGTGGAAGTGGAATACTGCGGCGTCTGTTACTCCGACCTGTCGATGATCGATAATTCATGGGGTATTTCTCAGTATCCAACCATTGCCGGCCATGAAGTGATTGGACGCGTTTCCGCTCTCGGTGAAGCGGCTAAAGATAAGGGCCTGTCGCTGGGCCAGCGCGTTGGTATTGGCTGGACGGCCAAAAGTTGCCAGCACTGCGATGCCTGTATTAACGGTGAGCAGGTTAACTGCGAACAGGGCAGTACGCCGACCGTACTGAACAACGGCGGCTTTGCCAACAAAACGCGTGCCGACTGGCAATGGGTCATTCCCCTGCCGGAAAGCCTTGACGCCGCCACTGCCGGCCCGCTGCTGTGCGGCGGTATTACGGTATTTAAACCGTTGCTGATGAGCAATATCACCGCCACCAGCCGCGTTGGAGTGATCGGCATTGGCGGCCTTGGCCATATCGCCATCAAGATCCTGCGCGCGATGGGTGCTGAGGTGGTCGCGTTCAGTTCCAACCCGGATAAAAAACAGTCAATCCTTGATATGGGTGCCGACGAGGTGGTCAACAGCCGCGACCCGGAAGCCCTTAAGGCGCTGGCCGGCCGCTTCGATCTGATCCTCAGTACGGTATCGGTCGATCTCAACTGGAAGCCGTATTTCGACGCGCTGGCACCAAAGGGCAAATTCCACACTGTTGGTGCGGTGATGAAACCATTCCAGGTCGGCGCGTTTGATTTGATTGCAGGTGACAAAGCGGTGACGGGTTCCTCAACAGGTTCCCCTGGCCAGCTGCGCTCCCTGCTGAAGCTGGCATCGCGCCGTGATATCGCGCCACAGGTTGAGTTCTTCCCGATGTCGAAAATCAACGAGGCGCTGGAGCATGTGCGCGCGGGTAAGGCCAACTTTCGCGTTGTACTGAAAGCAGATTTCTGAGCTTGCCGGGATGGCAAATGGCAAACCGTTAACTCAGGCTACCGTTGAAGCTGAATTAACCCCTGATGCCGGGCGACCTGACAACCCGGGTCGTGCTGGCATATCTCGCCCGCCCGGCGCTGGCAGCGGGATCCTTCCGTCCCGCCGGGTGAAAAGTATAAAGTGGCTTTATTCGGCGTTGTCAAACTCATTCTGTACTCTGCTGCATTGTGGCGACTCGCCATTTTGAATTTTGAGATAAAGAAAATTCAAAGAATGAGCTTTGTACTTATTTTTCATATTGTTGAGATGGGAATAAATCGTTTTATTACTGAGCATAAGCCGCGAAGCCATATTCGCAACGGATAAATTCTTAAATACCAACGCCCTGATTTTCTTTTCCATATTCGTCAGCGTTATACCCTGCGAATTATCCTTATGGTGGATCAGCCCTGTTAGCCAGGAAGTACATTGACCTAAGGTGATTTTTCTTTGAGTCAACGACCGTAACTGATGCACAAATTCAGCCATGCCCAGTCTGGCATCGATAATAAAATTATTATCATACGATTCGGATGAGATCTTTGATAAATCTCCAACCATGACAAAAAAGTGACTGCCAAATAATTCTGAGAAAGTCATTACTCGCTTCAGGGCTTCTTCGGGAGATGACAGATAGCGCATGTCGATGATGATCAGTTTTTCGCACCATACTTTCATTTCACTTTCGTTTGAAATTATTTTTTTTACTGCAAGTTCAAAATAAACACAGTCGCTAATAACGTGCATCAAAAAGCCCTTTTGCCATTCTTAAAAAACGTCAATTACTCGGTGAAATCATTAAGAAATAAAATAATTCAGCGCATTTTAAATTGCGGTAAAAAAGCAAACAACCATCTGGAAAAAAGATAATAAATTTTAATAAAAAATAATAGATAAAATCTAACTGACTGTTTTACAAGGGTGATTTTAATGGAATTAAAACCTTAAAATTATTAAAAATAAATCTTAAGGTATTTAATGCATTTAAGATGATTTTTAGCGTGGTTTTGGTCTTTTTCCGCACCGGCTCTGATTCTACCGTATGCAAAAAACATCATCAGCGAAAAGGGCTGACGCAGAATGGCAGACACGTGATGATTGTTACGGATGAATGGATCAGGATGTCGCAGTATGCCACAGAAATAATGTCATCATTTGCGTCCGTGCCGGATTGTCCACTCAGGTTGCATCAGCAGGTTAATTTTGAATTAACCTGCTGATGTATTAAATGCCAGCGGATGCCCGGGCTGCAGCTGAAATATCAGCCTTGCTATCTATTATGGTCGGCGCGCATGCCGTAAGGCTGATAGGGCGTGAACAGGGGTTTGGCCCTGTTCTCTGCGCCAGTCCCTTTCGTCATGAGCATGCGGCAAGGGCTAATGATGCGGCTTTCAGACTCTCCACCACTATCCGCACGCAAAATTCAGCGACGGCAGACAAGCGGGTGAGCAGAGTGAAAGCCGCCTGCGCTATTGACGCAGGCGGCTGTTAAAAGCGGGTAAAACAATAGGGTTTCGGGTCAATGATTGGCGAATGACTGGAAACGATATCCGCCGCCAGCTGTCCGGCCGCCGGGGAAGTACCGAAACCATGTCCTGAAAAGCCTGTCGCCAGCGTCAGTCCCGGTATGCGCGCCACCGGGCCGATCACCGGATTGGAGTCCGGGGTCACATCGATGACGCCGGCCCAGGCATCGGCAATTTCAGCTTTCTCGAACGCCGGCCAGGCGCTAATCAAATTCGCCATCGCCTCCGCGTTCAGCGCCAAATTCGCTGGCGGATCCATGATGCGTACGCGTTCGAACGGTGAGCGTTTATGGGCATGCCAGCGACGCGGCAGCGCCAAATCGCTAAGGAAATTTCTGCCCAGCGAAATGCGTAAAAAACTGCGCTGGGCGCGCAACTGCGCCAGATAGCGCGATCCGATCAGCAGATGGTCCAGGGTCAGAGAAGCATCCAACGCGCCGCGCTGGGTGATAATAAAGCCACCGTCACAATGCTTGCGAAATGAGAAGTCCGGGGCGCCTACCGCAATATCCGTTGGCCCCTCCATGGGTTTAGTGCGCAGCACGGAACAGATTAGCGGCAGCGTGGGGAGCGAGATGCCGAGATTGCCAAGGAAACGTCGTGACCACAGCCCCCCCGCCAGCAGCACCTGCTCGCAGCGGATTTCACCTTGCTCGGTCATAACGCCACTTACCTTGCCACCGGAGGTCACCAGCGAACGTACCGCGCAGTTCTCGACAATCGTCACGCCTTTTGCGATTGCCGTCTTGGCAATCGCGCTGGAGGCCAGCGTGGGTTCCGCACGACCATCCGAGGGCGTAAAGATGCCGCCAGCCCAGGCGCCGCGCCCTCCGGGAACCCGTTGCGAAATTTGCTTTGCGCTTAGCAGGTGCGAATCCAGGCCAAGGTGCGCCACGGATTTCAGCCAGCGTTCATGCATCGCCATCTGCGCCTGGGTGCGGGCAATAAACATGATGCCCGCCTGACGATAACCGACATCGTAACCGGTGCGCTGCGGCATGGCTGCCCACAGGCGATCGGATGCCTGCGCCAGCGGGATATCTTCGGCAACACGATTGGTTTTGCGCACCCACCCCAGGTTGCGCGAAGACTGCTCCCCCGCCAGCCGCCCTTTCTCCAGCAGCACCACGGGGATATTACGTTCAGCCAGCGTTAATGCCGCCGTAAGCCCGACGATCCCGCCACCAATCACCACGACCGTGGTGGCAGAGGGAAAGGTCGATGCCGTCTGCACCGGAGTGATTGCAGGAGCCATAGTTCACCTTCTTAACCGAAATTAAAGAGCAAGGTTAATTTCTTCCACGTCCGCCGCTGCCGCGCCGCGCCACGCGGTCACTTCCAGCTCCACCTTATAAACGGTAGAGCCGAGCGGCGGGCAAGTGACAGTGGTTGCGGGATCCACGCCGCGAAACTTCTCGCCAATAATGGCCATCACCGTTGGTACGTCGCGCGGGTCCTGAATAAACACGCGTGACATCACCACATCGGCAAGCGTGGCATCAACGGATGCCAGCGCCTGCCCGATATTGGCAAACACCTGGTGGGTCTGCTCGCTGACATCCTCCGGGATGATTTTGCTTTGCGGATGACGTCCGGCAGTATTAGAGACGAAAATCCAGTTATCCACTGCGACAATACGTGAATAGCTCGCCTGTTGTTCAAAGACGGATCCAGTTTTTACTTTAGTGATGCGGGTCATGATTTTTCCTGTTCGGTTAGCTCAGTACCGGGGATTCCCAGAGGTTCAGTTTCACGCCGATGCCTTTTTCCAGCGCGTTGCGGTACACCACGGTGCCCCAGGCCACGTCCTCCACCGGCATACCGCCGACCGACATAATGATGATTTCTTCGTCATTCAGACGACCGGGAGCATCACCGGCGATAATTTTGCCAATGTCTTCCAACTGCTCGTGCGTCATCTTTCCTTCCGCCACCATGTCCATAAAGCGCACGCCAATGACCGGGATAGTGTTGTGGGCAGGCTTCGGCACCTCTTCGAACCAGGCATGATAAAGCCCCGTATTGTCCAGCACCTTGCGCACATCAGCCCGCTCCATGCCTTCGTCAATGTTGCATGACGCTGGCATGGCGAGGAACGCGCCGGGCTTAACCCATTCACGTTTCACAATCGGATAAGTCGCCGGATCGCCCACTTCACCCGAATTGCAGTAGGTAACGATATCGGAGCCGCGCACCACCTCTTCGATACTGTCGACAATCTCGATGGAGGTAATCTGGGGATAAGTGACCGTTACCCAGGAGATAAAGGAGTCCAGACTTTGCTTGCCGCGCCCCTTTACTTTGATGGTGTCGATTTCAGGACAAACGGCGATAAAAGCGGCGATAACGGTTTTCCCCATTACCCCAGGCCCCAGCAGGCCAACGACCTTCGAATCCTTACGTGCCAGATGACGCGCGCCAACGCCGGGAACGGCTCCGGTACGGTACGCCGACAGCAGGTTGGCCGACATATGGGCCAGCGGCGCACCCGTTTCCACATCATTCAGGGTGAACATCAGGATCGAGCGCGGTAGCCCTTTTTCGCGGTTGGCAATATTAGAGCCGTACCACTTCACCCCGGCGGTGCAGAAGCTGCCGCCGAGATAGGCTGGCATCGCCATTAAGCGGCGGTCGGCGGTGGGTTTTGGCATCGTCGGGAACGGGGAGTTTTCCGGGAATGTCACCATCGCGCCGTGCGAGTCATTATTGGATCCAGCCATCCGATAGTCCCCCTGCCAGAGCAGGCCGAACATCTCTTCCATGGTATCCACACAGGCTGGCATATCCGTTACCCCGGCGCGGATCATGTCCTGTTCTGAAAGATAGATAAAATCAATTTTAGTTGAGTCAGACATGCCGATTACCCCGTCAAATGAGTGAGTTACATCTTATTAAACGCTGCGGTACGAATTGAAAATAACGGCCCGCAAGGTGAGCTGTATTGAAGATTTGCGACATGCTGCGATATCAGCGCGCGAAATATGGCACCCGGATTGCATCATCTGTAAGCCATCTCACTGACAGGACTTCGCCTATGTCACATGCCATGCTTCCGCTTCATCGTGCAGATATTTATCCCGAGCAGCCCTGGTTTGTACTCAGTGCGGCGCAGCATTATTCGTTGATCCCCGGCAGCCATCCGGCCATTTCTCAGTTCTACAGTTTTGAAGTGGCACCGTCAGCCAGCCTGACGCTGGCGGTGCCGGACGGCTGTGTGGATATCCTTTTTGATTGTGATGCGGTGCGACCCGTGGCGAGAGTCTGCGGCACCACGCTGGAGGCGCGTAGCGCCGAGCTGTTCTGCAACCATCGCTATTTCGGTGTACGCTTTGCACCCGGCGTAATGCCGGATTTTCTTGATATAACGGCGTGCGAGCTGACCGATGACGAATTTGATTTTCTTGATGTGGTGCCGGACGCACGTCACGCCTGTGAGCAAATCCTTAATACTTCGCTGTTTTCGCAGCAGATCGCGTTGTTTAACACCTGGTTCACCCCCCGACTGGCGCGTAAATCCTCGGCGGTTACCCGCTCGGTGATCCGAACCATCATGCAGCATAAGGGGAATATCCGGGTTGAACAGCTGGCAGCATTAAGCGGCTATACCTGCCGCACCATCCAGCGCCAGTTTCGCCAGGATACCGGCCTGTCGCCCAAGGCATTCGGCCGTATGATGCGCTGCCAGGCCGCGCTGAATAACCTTCACCTGCCCGGCAATCTGTCCTGTTCCGACCTCGCTCTGGATCTGGGTTTCAGCGATCAGTCGCATTTTCTGCGCGAGTTTAAAAAGCTGGTCAGCACCACGCCGCTGGACTATCAGCGCCGCACCCTGCTGGCAGCCGGGGGTAACCGGACTGGCTGCCACTGAAGGCGAAAATTGAACGCGTACAGGCACTAAAAAAGTGCATCTGTTGCACCCCAGCCCTGTCCGATTTTTTCTATCCGCGCCTGTCGCTGCTGATAAATGATGCCAGTCTGTCTCGTGGCTCAGAAGACCTCTTTTGAGCCTTTCACTGACCACTAAGGTGCTGGCAATGAACAACTCGTCCGGTTTAAGAAAAAATACTCTTGGCTTATTTTCTCTGGTGTTCTTTGTTGTGGCGGCGGCATTCCCGTCATCTACATCATGGCCTGCGCCATTCTGATGATTTTCTCGGTCGGATATATCGCAATGAGCCGCCACGTTACCGATTCGGGCGCTTTCTATACCTATATATCGCAGGGGCTGGGCGAAAACTGCGGGGCTTCGGCATCCATCGTGGCGCTGATTGCCTATTTTTCCGTACAGACCGCCGTGGTGTCGATGCTTGGCTTCTTCGCACAGCTCTTTTTGCAGCAGCACCTCGGCGCGCATATTCCGTGGTGGATGCTCAGTCTGCTGTTTGCGGTAATTGCCTGGGTGCTGGGCATTAAGCGGGTGGAAGTCGGCGGCAAACTGCTGGGCGTGCTGATGCTGGCGGAAGTGGCGATCGTGTTACTGACTGACGTGATGCTGCTGGTGAAAAAAGACGGGCCGCTGAATATCAGCTCGTTCGAACCTGCGGTATTTATGCACGGTAATCTCGGCATCGCCTTTGTGTTCGCTATCGCTTCATTTATCGGCTTTGAGTCAACGGCAATCTACGCTGAAGAGTGCCGCGACCCGCATAAAACCGTGCCGCGAGCCACCGTCTGCGCCCTGCTGATCATTACCGCCTTTTTCTGTTTTACCAGCTGGTCGCTGGTGCAGGCCTATGATTTCGACCGACTGGTGCAAATTGCGCGTCAGGATCCCGGCAATTTCATCTTTGATATTACCCGGCAGTATGTGGGTCAGTGGGCGGTCGATATCATGTCGTTACTGCTGATCACCAGCCTGTTTGCGGCATCGCTGGCTTTCCACAACAACATTTCACGCTATATCTTCAATATCAGCCGCGATGGACTGATCTGGAAAGAGCTGTGCAGTACTCACCCGACTAACGGCACGCCACACAATGCCAGCCACGTTCACAGCGTTATTTTGCTGCTGCTGTTGGCAGGAATGGGTAGCGTTGGCATCGATCCGATGGCGCAGATTTTCGCCTTTGGGTCGGCCATTGCTACTCTTTCAATTCTGGTGCTACAGGTGGGCGTATCAGTGGCCGTGATTGTGTTCTTCCGCCGCAAGGAAACGCATGGTTTCAGTAGCTGGCAGGTATTCTGGGCACCGCTGATTGCCCTATCCGCAATGTCGGTAACCCTTATTCTGGTCATTAATAATTTGCAGCTGCTTAGCGGTAGTGATTCAAAACTGGTCAGACTGATCCCGTGGCTTATCGCCATCTGCTGCGCAGCGGGCTATCTGATGTCGATGAAACGCCGGGTGCGTAGCGCGGCGTGAGGGCTACAACGCCTGTGCGCACGCCCAGGCCGAGCTCCACGCCCACTGGAAGTTATAGCCACCCAGCCAGCCGGTGACATCGACCACTTCTCCAATAAAGTAGAGTCCGGGCACATCGCGTGCTTCCATAGTTTTAGACGACAGCTGGCTGGTGTCCACGCCGCCAAGCGTCACTTCAGCAGTACGGTAGCCTTCGGTGCCGTTTGGCTGCACGCGCCACTGATGCAGGGCGCTGGCTAACTCGCCCTGCTGGCGGCTGTTCAGCTGTTTCAGGGTACACTCCGGTACCCTGCCCAGCAGCTGCAGGCATTCAACCAGACGCTTGGGCAGCAGCTTAGCAAGGGTATTTTTCAGGCTCTGATTAGGATGGGCGTGGCGCTCATTATTCAGAAAAACATCCATGTCCTGCGCGGGCGACAGGTTAACGGTAATAAACTCCCCCGGCTGCCAGTAGCTGGACAGTTGCAATGCTGCCGGCCCTGACAGGCCACGATGGGTAAACAGCAACGCTTCTTTAAAGACGGTGCCGTCTTCGGCGGCGATCGTCGATGACACCGACACGCCGGATAAGGTCTGCAATTGTGCCAACAAGGGTTTATGCAGGGTAAACGGCACCAGTCCGGCACGGGTGGGGAACACCTTTAAACCAAACTGTTCAGCAACTTTATAGCCAAATGGCGATGCACCAAGACCCGGCATCGACAGGCCGCCGCTGGCGATCACCAGTTTCCCGGCCCGAACTTCTGCGCCGTTCAGCTGTAACCTGTAGCCGCCTTCATCGCGTGTCAGTTCAACAACCTCACTACGCAGACGCAGCGTCACCTGCCCTTCCTCACACTCTTTCAGCAGCAGATCGACTACCTGCTGCGCGGAATCATCACAAAACAGCTGGCCCAGAGTCTTCTCATGCCAGCGAATTGCATGGCGATTCATCAGGTCGATGAAGTCCCACTGGGTGTAACGCGCCAGCGCAGATTTGCAAAAATGCGGGTTTTGCGACAAGTAGGCTGCAGGTTCAGTATAGAGGTTGGTAAAGTTGCAGCGCCCGCCGCCGGACATCAAAATTTTACGTCCGGCCTTTTTGCCATTATCAATCAGCAACACGCGCCGTCCCTTTTGCCCGGCGTGAGCCGCGCAGAACAGGCCAGCCGCACCGGCGCCAATTACGATTACGTCAAACGTCTCCACAACGCACTCCGCCCAGGCCCAAAAAAAGCTGATTGTAGTGAGTTGAAGGCGTGGTTACCAGCTTCACGCCAAAACAGCGACAAAACATTTTTTTAACTTTTTGATTTGAAAATAATTTCAATGGAAAACGTCACATTACTGACGCATTAATGTTAAAAAAAGTCTATATTTCACTTTCCCCGGGTGCGGTTTGTCGCTGATAATGCGCCGCGTTCATGTCCTCAAAAATGGCGTAACGCTTATGCTACATCTGTTTGCTGGTCTCGATCTCAATACCGGCCTGTTATTAATACTTGCTCTGCTGTTTGTCTTGTTCTACGAAGCTATCAATGGTTTCCATGATACGGCCAACGCGGTGGCGACCGTCATCTATACACGTGCAATGCGATCGCAGTTAGCGGTCGTTATGGCGGGGGTATTTAATTTCTTTGGCGTGCTGCTGGGCGGCTTAAGCGTGGCTTATGCTATTGTCCACCTGCTACCAACCGATCTACTGCTTAACGTAGGGTCTGCACACGGGCTGGCCATGGTCTTCTCCATGCTGCTTGCCGCTATCATCTGGAACCTCGGCACCTGGTATTTCGGCTTACCGGCTTCCAGTTCCCATACTCTGATCGGTGCCATCATTGGTATTGGCCTCACCAACGCGTTGCTGACGGGCACCTCGGTGGTGGATGCGCTTAATATCCCTAAAATGCTCGGTATCTTTATGTCGCTGGTCCTTTCACCGATTGTCGGCTTAGTGATTGCCGGCGGGCTGGTGTTTATTCTGCGGCGCTACTGGAGCGGGAATAAAAAACGGCGGCGTATTCATATGACGCCGGCAGAACGCGAAAAGCTCGACGGCAAGAAAAAACCGCCGTTCTGGACCCGGATCGCACTGATTGTCTCGGCGATTGGCGTCAGCTATTCGCACGGCGCTAACGATGGTCAAAAAGGGATCGGGCTGATTATGCTGGTGCTGATCGGCGTTGCGCCAGCCGGTTTCGTGGTCAACATGAACTCCAGCGGTTATGACATCACCCGTACTCGCGATGCGGTCAACCACCTGGAGCAGTACTACCTGCAGCATGCCTCTTCCCTGGAGCAGGTTATCCAGATGTCTCCCCCTGCGCTGCCGACGCCGGAAGAGCAGCAGTCCGGGCCGAACGACTTTCACTGTGATGCGGCACGCGCTTTACCTGCTCTTCATCTGACACAGGGGCTGTTGAACAACCTTTCCAGCTACGATGCTCTGAACGTTGAGCAACGCAGCCAGCTACGCCGCCTGCTGATGTGCATTTCAGATACCGCAGAAAAAGCTGCCAGGCTGCCAGAGACCACGTCTGACGACAAACGTTTCCTGACCAAGCTGAAGGACGACCTGCTGAATACCGTTGAGTATGCCCCGGTATGGATTATTGTTGCCGTGGCGTTAGCTCTGTCGCTGGGCACCATGGTTGGCTGGCGTCGTGTTGCTACCACCATCGGTGAGAAAATCGGCAAGAAAGGCATGACGTATGCTCAGGGGATGTCGGCGCAGATGACGGCGGCGGTATCCATTGGCGTGGCCAGCTATACCGGGATGCCGGTCTCGACTACCCATGTTCTCTCCTCCTCCGTAGCCGGCACCATGCTGGTTGATGGCGGTGGCGTTCAGGGGCGTACTATTAAGAACATCCTGCTGGCGTGGATCTTCACCCTGCCCATCTCGATTTTGCTTTCAGGTGTGCTTTACTGGCTGGCGTTGAAACTGATTTAACACGGCAGACTCACCGCACAAGGGATGCCAGTCACAGAAGTGACTGGCATTTTTTTCCCGGTGTTAGTGCCAGATAACCAGCCCCATCAGGCCGATCGCTACCAGCCCACAAAGCGCGCTGGTTAATATAAATTGCCCACGTAGCCGCTGGCAGCGGCGGATAAACTCGTCATCGTGATGGTCAAGATAGCGCTGCGCCCAGATATAGCCGATAAGCCGTACCTGCTTGCCCGGCTGGCCATGAGAAGTAAAGAAACCGGCCCCGTCCACATACTGATACAGCAGCGGATCGCAGCCGCGAAGCACTACCAGCAGCGCACGCAGAGAAGAGTAGTAGCGTGCCATATTGATCACACAGACGACACAAAGAGCCCAGAATAGCGCAACGGTGCTGATCATCATCTCCCTCCCGGCCATTCATCGCGCAAATGCGTGGACACCTGACGATGACTCCGCCACCCTCATAATTGAGATTCTTGTTGCCAAGCGCTCGACGGTATAAAAAGGTGCCTGTAACCGTCAATATTCAGTGTAGGAGATCTGTTTGATTTTTTTCCAGCGTGATGTCCCCATTCGCAATTAAATAGTTGAAAGATGATATGGCTTTCGCCTGCATAAAGGCCGCCGAAGGCCACAACAATTAGCAACATTTTTCGCTATACTGCTTGTCAACACTTACGCGCAAAGGAGTCATTTCATGTCTTACAAACACATATTGATTGCCGTCGACCTTTCGCCAGAAAGCAAGCTGCTGGTCGACAAGGCCGTATCGTTGGCCCGCCCCTATAACGCCAAAGTGTCGCTGATCCACGTTGATGTTAACTACTCAGATCTGTATACCGGACTGATCGACGTTAATCTTGGCGACATGCAGAAGCGACTTTCTCAAGAGACGCACAGTGCACTGACCGAACTGTCGGCCAGCGCCGGTTATCCGATTGCGGAAACCCTGAGCGGCAGCGGTGACCTTTGCCAGGTTCTGGTCGATGCCATCAAGCAGTATCAGGTGGATTTAGTGGTTTGCGGCCATCACCAGGATTTCTGGAGCAAGCTGATGTCCTCAGCGCGCCAGCTGATCAACACTATTCATGTTGATATGTTGATTGTCCCTTTGCATGATGATGACGACGACGACGACTGACACCGGGACCGGCGGCAATAGCGGGACCGTTGTCAGAATAAGAGCGGGGCGTAGATATCAAACCGGTGACTTTTGGTGGTCACCGCGTTTAACGTATTGATGCCTGCCAGCGGCGGCGCGTAGTCCGGGCGCTTCACCACTACGCGCTTCTTCGCCAGTCTACGCGCGGGCTGCAATAGCCCGTCCGCATCGTCATCCGCGCCGACCAGCGACTGGAACACGCGCATCTCTTTTTTCACCAGCGCACTTTTCTGCTTATGCGGGTACATCGGGTCGAGGTACACCACATCGGGTGGCGGAGTGATGTCGGTCAGCGCCAGCAGACTGGAAGCATGCAGCAGCGTCAACCTTTCGCGCAGCCAGGAACCCATTTCCGCATCGGCATAGCCACGGCGTAAACCATCGTCAAGCAGCGCCGCAACCACCGGGTTGCGCTCAAGCATACGTACCCGGCAACCAAGCGCCGCCAGCACAAAGGCATCGCGCCCCAGCCCCGCCGTGGCATCGACCACGTCCGGTAAATAGCCGCTTTTAATGCCAACGGCTTTTGCCACCGCCTCACCCCGGCCACCGCCGAATTTACGCCGATGCGCCATCGCGCCGCTGACAAAATCTACAAATATGCCGCCAAGTTTAGGCTCATCGCGCTTGCGCAGCTCAAGGTGCTGTGGCGTAAGAACCAGCGCCATCGGCGCGCTGTTGTCGTGTTCCAGCTGCCAGCGGGCGGCTAAAACAGATAAGGCGCCGTCTCCGGCGCCTGATTCATCTAACAAACAGATGTTCACTGATGACTTATCCTTTCCTGCCCTGTTCTTTAATACCGTAGTGTTCCAGCATCGCATCCAGCTTTGGTTCACGACCACGGAAACGGCGAAACAGCGCCATTGGCTCTTCGGAACCGCCGCGCGTCAGAATATTGTCCAGGAAGGACTGCCCGGTTTCACGGTTAAAGATGCCCTCTTCTTCGAAACGCGACCAGGCATCTGCCGCCAGCACATCGGCCCACAGATAACTGTAGTAACCCGCCGCGTAGCCACCGGCAAAGATATGGCTAAATGCATGCGGGAAGCGCCCCCATTCCGGCCCGGGCATCACGGCAACCTGTTGTTTAATCTCTTTCAGCATATCCAGGATCCGTGCCCCTTTAGCCGGGTCAAACTCGGCGTGCAGGCGGAAGTCGAACAGGCCGAACTCCAGCTGACGCAGGATAAACAGCGCCGCCTGATAGTTTTTCGCCGCCAGCATTTTATCCAGCAGCTCCCGCGGCAGCGGTTCGCCCGTTTCATAATGACCGGAGATAAACGCCAGCGCTTCCGGCTGCCAGCACCAGTTTTCCATAAACTGGCTTGGCAGCTCGACGGCATCCCAGGGCACGCCGTTGATGCCGGACACGCCCGGGGTTTCAATGCGCGTCAGCATATGGTGCAAACCGTGGCCGAACTCGTGGAACAGGGTCGTCACTTCATTATGGGTAAACAGTGCAGGCTTGCCGTTTACCGGGCGGTTAAAGTTGCAGGTCAGGTAAGCGACCGGTTTCTGCAGGCTGCCATCGGCTTTTCGCATCTGGCCAACGCAGTCATCCATCCACGCCCCACCGCGCTTGTTTTCACGCGCGTACAGGTCAAGATAGAAGCTACCGCGCGGCTCACCGCTTTCGTCGAACAGGTCGAAGAAGCGCACGTCCGCATGGTAAACGTCAACATCGTGGCGCTCTTTCGCGGTAATGCCGTAGATGCGTTTCACTACTTCAAACAGGCCGCCAAGCACTCGCTGTTCCGGGAAATAGGGGCGCAGCTGCTCGTCGCTGATAGCGTACAGGTGCTGCTTCTGTTTCTCACCAAAGTAGGTCAAATCCCAGGGTTGCAGCTCATCAATGCCGTACTCTTTTTTCGCAAAGGTACGCAGCTGGGCCAGCTCTTGCTCCGCCTGTGGACGGGCACGTTTTGCCAGATCGTTCAGAAAATCAGTGACCTGAGCTGGATTTTCCGCCATTTTGGTCGCCAGCGACTTGTCGGCGTAAGAGGCAAAACCGAGCAGTTGAGCCAGCTCGTGGCGTAGCGCCAGTTCCTCTGCCATCACCGTGCTGTTATCCCATTTGCCGGCGTTTGGCCCCTGATCGGAAGCACGGGTGGAATAGGCGCGGTACAGCTCTTCGCGCAGCGCCTGATTGTCGCAGTAGGTCATCACCGGCAGGTAGCTTGGGATATCCAGCGTCAGCAGCCAACCTTCCTGCTCTTTAGCTTCCGCCTGTGCTTTCGCCGCAGCCAGCGCGCTTTCTGGCAAACCGGAAAGCTCACTCTCATCAGCGATCAGTTTGCTCCAGCCCATAGTGGCATCAAGTACGTTGTTGCTGTAGGTTGAGCCGAGTTCGGAAAGACGCGCGGCGATTTCGCCATAGCGCTGTTGTTTTTCTTTCGACAATCCGATGCCGGAAAGCTCAAAGTCACGCAGTGCGTTGTCCACCGCTTTTTTCTGCGCAATATCCAGAGCCGCATAGTTGCCGCCCTCTTTCAGATCGCGATAAGCCTGATACAGCCCTTCATGCTGCCCAACCCAGGTGCTGTACTCCGATAGCAGCGGCAGCGTTTGCTCGTAGGCCTGGCGCAGTTCCGCGCTGTTTTTCACCGAGTTCAGATGGCTAACCGGTGAAAACAAACGGCTCAGATGGTCATCCACTTCCGCCAACGGCTGCACCAGATTATCCCAGCTGTAGGGTGCCCCCTTAGCCACAACTTCTGCCACCACTGAACGGCTTTTATCCAGCGCCTGGGTCACGGCGGGCACCACATGTTCAGGTTTGATTGCAGAGAAAGGGGGAAGCGTAAAAGAGGAGAGTAACGGATTGGTCATAGCGCAGTCCTGTAATCGTTGTATGGGCAATCTGACTAACATGGGGGCAAATGCGGTGAAAATCAATGCTCCATCGCGCGTGCTCCTTTAGCCGATTTTTCTGTCGCACTTTACGATTTGCCACCCATCAGGAGGCATTGCATACTGCCTCGTCCTGAAATCCTCTACGACCTCATAACAAACAGGGAGTGTCACTATGTGGTATGTTTTGGCGGCTTCACTGCTGCTGTTGCCGCTGTATCTGCGCGGCGCACTGGCGCTATTGCTGGTTGCGCTGGGGCTGGCTGTCAGTAATCAGACATTGTTACTGCCCGCTATCGCCGCGCTGGCGTTGATCGGCATCGTTGCCATGTATCGCAGCCGGCAAAAAAAGCCCGGGTCATTGGCTTTGGCCGGTGAACTTGTTCTGGTCGCCAGCGCTGTCGCTCTGATGCTGCATCTGATCCCTGGCTTTAATAACCTGGCGATCGTTTCCGGCGTGCAGGCCGGGCCGCAGAGTGCGCCGTTCACCTTTTATTATAATCTTGATAAAGCCCTGATCCCGTTCTTGCTGCTGGCCTGCTTGCCCAGCCTGTTACAGCGCCCGGCAAAGCCCCCGGCTAACCCTGTGTGGTGGCTGGTGCTGATGATGTCCATGCCGCTGCTGCTGCTGGCCGCGACCCTTGCCGGGGGACTGAAAGTAGAACCGCATCTGCCCGAGTGGCTGGGCGCATTTATGCTGGCCAACCTGTTTTTTGTCTCGATGGCGGAAGAAGCGCTGTTTCGTGGCTACCTTCAACAACGGCTGAGCAACCTGATCGGCGACAGGCCGGCCCTGCTGATTGCCGCGTTGTTATTCGGCTGCGCGCATTTCTCAGGCGGGCTGTTGCTGGTACTGTTTGCCACGCTCGCCGGGCTTGTCTATGGCCTGGCATGGATGTGGAGCGGACGGCTATGGGTCGCCACCCTGTTGCATTTTGCTTTCAATATGCTGCATCTGCTGCTTTTCACCTATCCGGTGCTACAGCGGCCGGGCTGATCGTGTATTGATGATTGCCACTCTTGTGCCGTCCGCAAGCGACATGCCTGCACCACAACCGCGGTAAAAGTGATTTCTCACCGGGTTCATTGCAGGGAATCAAGTGGGTAACGCTTGACGCCAAAGGAAAGAATAAGCGGGAGCCGGGGCAGCCTGAAGGCTGCCTGGAATATCTCTGTTGCAGCCTTAAATGACGATGCCAGTCGATGATTGCCTTTGTCGTTGGTCATGGGCCGTTGGTCGCATCGGGACATACTGCTTGTATTACAGTGCGCTTTTATTCAGAAACTTTATAGCCGCCTTTACCAGTGGGACAGATTTAAACATTTCGCCCATCAGATCTCTCCGCCAGGTTGGAAAACGGTCTGTTACGTCCTTATCATGTTCGGGCTTTTCAACTCCCCCGATAGCCTGCTGTCGCGAGACCGGGGACTTTTCCAACTGATTTTGTTCGCCTTTACTCGGGCCGGGACCGCTACTCTCTGCCTTTTTTGAGCCTGAAAAGTTAAATATTACGCTACAAGGCCCGGCTGAACTTTTGACGCACTTCAACTTTCCAATAGCTTCCCGTAAAAATTCGTTAGCCGCTTTCTTACCCGTTTCCTCACCCGTTGCGGCCATCTCAACGGTGCTTATTTTTTTCAGCACCCTCGCTTTGCCATCGGCTTTGCTCGGTAAGGTACAACTTGTTGTATTTATATTCTGACTGGCTACCCTTTCCGGAAGCATAATGAAACTCCTTTGCAATTTCTTTTATATCAGCACCCCAAATATAAAGGGCATTCTCCCAACATTCTCCCTGCCGGGCATGGGCACGGCTAAAGCCATAACTCAACGAGTAGCTGGTAAATCCATAGTGGCGGACAACCCCCGTAAAGGGCCTTATTTCTCGGTGACAGTCGACCATGCAAGCTGTGACTCAGGCACATAAAAAAAAGTGCCGACCTGCCTGACTGCGAATAAGCCTGCGAAAAAAGCTTGTCGAGCAGTTAAGTTAATAAAGCAATTTCAATCTACTGTCTATAGCAAACGGAATTATATCGGCCTCATGACGATATAAAAAACAAATATCCCCTAAACGTTCATCATGCGATATCTCATTCTTACTTAAGAAATGAATAATTGAAAGTGGGATGGTCGCAGCCTCATGACCCAGAGTTCCTAACCGTCGAAGTTCAAGTTTTTTTAACCGGTAGCCACGATGGTTATTCACGGAATAATGTCTAATCGTCTCGTAGTGAGAAACCAGGAAGATCATACAAGATTTACCTAAACTCATTCTTTCTTGCTGCGATACAGAATCTTTTATTTCATGCATTTTCTTCATTATTGAGCAAATAACATCTTCATATTTTGCCACCTGCTCTAACGTAAGCCCTTTCCTTACCGACAAGCCGTCAACCAGGGTGAGGAAAAATGGGATGCTGTTAAGCTCACTGATATTATGGTTTTGGCTGTAATATTCTTTAACGTCTTTTTCGCTGCCTGACTTTATGTTGCGACTCAGTTTTAAATGCTTCGTCACCACTTTTTCCCACTGCACCCCGCCATGCTCAGTTCTGTACTGATGAATGGCCTCGGACTCTTCTGTTAACGGTAGCGGGACGCACAAAACCGTTTCTCCGTTATAAATTGCAACCGGCATTATCTTTTTTTCATTAAAGGTATCCAGCTCAGGATTCATAAGC
This sequence comes from Erwinia amylovora, assembly GCF_017161565.1. Classification (NCBI taxonomy): domain Bacteria; kingdom Pseudomonadati; phylum Pseudomonadota; class Gammaproteobacteria; order Enterobacterales; family Erwiniaceae; genus Erwinia; species Erwinia amylovora. The sequence goes on along the minus strand of NZ_CP066796.1, from coordinate 142,714 downwards.
ACCGCGTTATATTTATTAATTCTGGTGATGTTATCATTTTTATCGACAATTAATTGCGAGGTTGAGCTTGCTTTTAGCAAGTTTAGCGCAAGCCTGGCGCCCAGCGCAGTGCGAGGCACAACTAAATAAGTGTTTGGGTTAGCCATTCCACCTATTTCCAATCTCAGTTCAGACTTAGCTTCAAGCATAATAACACACTCTTTTTCCTTCAGCTCACTTAACTCTGACTGGCTGATGATGCGTTTTATTAATCCTGGCTCTATGACATCGTTGTCAAACTGTCTTATGAACAGGATGAAATCATTATTCGACAGGCTAAAAGCAAAATCTTTTTTATCAGAAAATTGTGTGGCAATAATGAGATTTGCTTCAGCGGGTAGCACGGTCATATAGTCCATTCCGTGAAAACCGAGCAAAGTCCTCTCTAATCCCTGCCCCGTTCCCACAAGACCGGTGACTCCGCGCCAAAACTGATGAGTGAATGTGAGTTTGACGCTGGCTTCATCCGTTCTTGACAGGGATAGACTGTGGCTACGGCTGATCCCACCCAGAATGCCGGCGAACCAACCCGGACAGAACGGTATTCCGCCAGAGGCAATGCCAAAAAATCCGGATATCCGATCGGAACTTGCTATGTGAATTGTATCCTCCGCATGCAGTTTCTGGCTTAATTCTGTCAGTGCGTCAGATAAACCCAATTTCCGCCTGTGGCCTAACGCATCATTTATTACGCCAGATACTTTTTTTCCCCGTGATGTTAAAAATTCCAGTCTGGATTCAAATGACGACTTTCCATCTTCAGCATGATGACGAGGTTGACCTGAATTATAACGGGTTATCATACCTGATGTGGTTGAGTAAATCCCATCTATACCTATGTCCAATCCTTTAGCCATGTCAATTGCTGCCAGGATATTTCTTCCCTCCGCTTTTTTTAAGCTGGCTTCTTTAACATGAAATCTTGAATTATTTGCAACAGATGAGAATAAAGGAATGCGTCTGGCACTAAAATTCCCCCTACGGTCTGAAGAAAAGGGTTGTCCGGCATGATACTTTTCATGCGGATCGCTCCCCAAACGAGAAGAAAAAATTTGCGGGGGCTTGTGACTTAGTTTTCTTGCGAAAAGACCATCTGAAGAAATATGATTTGGATTAAGATAGTAAATTCTGGACTTATTTCCCGATGTGACGGCGATCTGCAATGTGTTGATTGCTCTTTTTATACTTATAATCTTATATTTCTTTTTCAAAGGTAGCTTAATTTCAGCATATCCGAATGATAAATCGGATTCATTTTCCACCCCCTGGGATATTTTAGCCCTTAACGTCCCTGCCTCATAACTGAATGATATCAGTTTATCATTATCTGTTTTGAACAACAGATTATCACGTTCATTCTTTTTGTATTCCTGGCACGCTATGGATACATACTGACCTGCAATATCTTCCTGATTCGATTCGGGCTTTATCTCAATCGAATAGGCCCTTCCGGTATATTTTTCCTCACCTTTAAGTATTCCACTCTCGTTTACGTAAATGCGACTAAACTTGATGCCACATTGAAAGTCAGTTAGCGCGGCTGAATAGTATTCATAACCGACAGATAGTTTTTTAAGCAGCCCTTCAATCAGATTGAAACTCTTTCCCTTAATTAAAAGCAAGTGCCCTTCATCACTAATCGTCATTCCCAGGTTATTCTTGGGAAACCCTGCAATCATACCGCAATATACATAATTTTCTGCACTACGACTTGATAGCCGGGACAACAATTTATACTCTATTTTACATAATGTCTGGTCGGGAAGATGACTGACGTTGTGATTTAACTCTGTACTGGCTTTAGCTCTCTTTAGCTTGCCGGGCGTGTTTTCTACATGATCAATGCAATTAAATAGCACATTATTACCCAGGTCGGCTAATGAGCATCTTCGTTCATTACTCATTTTTCTTAAATCTACAGAGGCTTTATCTTCAGAGTAAAAAGGATTCACTTTCATATAGTTACCTTTAATTTTTAATTGAACAATGCCTCATCCTTTTCACATTCAAATTCAATTCCCGTTGATAGAAAACGTGCAATGATATTTTCTACATATAACATCAGCCCCCGCTCTTTTGTTGTTAAGATTATTCTTCATCCCGCTATTGATAAATCACAGCCAGATTTGGTTAACTCAAGGCTGTTTACCAGGCTAAAGCTAAAGAACGGCAGCCATCCGGCAGCCATCCCTGATATAATCCCTCGCCTTAAAGGTTCTCATGCTTTTTCCTGCATCCGCTGCTGGCGACGTTCTGTGGGTAATCCGTGGGGTAATAATTGTGAAAATTGATTCACCATCAATTAAAACCTTATAAATTCAACAGGATATAGATAAATGCTCAGTTACCGCCACAGTTTTCATGCCGGCAATCACGCCGACGTTCTTAAACACACCGTACAAAGTCTGATTATCAGCGCGCTGAATGAGAAAGATAAACCCTATCTCTACCTCGACACTCACGCGGGTGCCGGGCGCTACCAGCTCAGCGGCGAGCACGCGGAGCGCACCGGCGAGTATCTGGAAGGTATCGCCCGTATCTGGCAGCAGGACAATATACCGGAAGAGTTGTCCGCCTATATCGGCGTGGTTAAAAATCTTAATCCGGGCGGCAAACTGCGCTATTACCCCGGGTCGCCGCTGATTGCCCGTTTTCTGCTGCGTGAATTCGACAAGTTACAGCTGACTGAACTGCACTCCAGCGACTTCCCGCTGCTGCGCAATGAATTTCTGAAAGACGATCGCGCACGTACCGAACGTGCCGACGGCTATCAGCAGCTGAAATCTAAACTGCCGCCGCCGTCGCGCCGGGGGTTAATCCTGATCGACCCGCCCTATGAGATGAAAAGCGACTATCAGGATGTGGTTAAAGGCATTCAGGAAGGTTACAAGCGCTTCAGCACCGGCGTGTTCGCTTTGTGGTATCCGGTGGTTCTGCGCCAGCAAATCAAGCGTATGTGCAACGAGCTGGAGGCCACCGGCATCCGCCGTATTCTGCAAATTGAGCTGGCGGTGCGCCCGGACAGCGATCAGCGCGGCATGACGGCTTCCGGCATGATTGTGATTAATCCGCCGTGGAAGCTGGAACAGCAGATGAAAAACGTGCTGCCGTGGCTGCATAAAACGCTGGTGCCGGCGGGAACCGGCCACACCAGGGTGAGCTGGATCGTGCCGGAATAATCGTTGAAGGCCCGTGCGGGATGACATTACCGTCCCCGCGCTGGTTGGCGGAACGCCCCATCATCCGCTGCCCGGACCGGGTTTTACAGGGTAAACAGCGCAAAGTCATGCGCCATCTCGGTGTGCGGAAATACCGCACGGCACTCCGCCAGCAGACGCTCATAATCATGATGCAAGTAGCGAGAACTGAGATGCGTAATGATTAATTTTTTCGCCCCGCTCTGCTGCGCCACCCGTGCCGCCTGTACCGTCGAAGAGTGGCCGCGCCCGTTGGCTTTCTCCTCCATTGCCACTTCCAGCGTGGCTTCATGCACTATCACGTCTACTTCTGACGCCAGCTCGACTGCCGCCGCCGTCGGTGCGGTATCGCCAAAAATGGCCAGACTGCGCCCTTTGATCTTGCCGCCGACATAATCCCAGCCGTTAATAACCCGCCCGTCGGCCAGCGTAACGCTGCGCCCCTGCTTAAGGTCATAGAAATAAGGCCCCGCCGGGATGCCGTGCGCCGCCAGCTTCGGTGCATCGAGCGCGCCGGGTTTGTCGTGCTCATCAATGCGGTAGCCGTAGCACTCTACCGGGTGGGTGAGCGGGTAGGCGGTAACGCGAAATTGCGCATCCTGAAATACCTCACCCGCGCCGATTTCGATAATCTCCAGTGGGAAAGTCAGCCAGGATCCGCTAAGACTGAGGCTGGTTTCAACAAAGGTTTTTATCCCCGGAGGGCCGTACAGGGTCATCGGTTCAACACAGCCATTCATTGAGCGGCTGGTCAGCAGCCCCGGCAGGCCAAAGATATGATCGCCGTGCAGATGAGTGATAAAGATCTTTTCAATCCTGCCGGGTTTGATCGGGGTGCACAGGATCTGGTGCTGTGTGCCTTCACCACAGTCAAACAGCCAGGTCGCGTTGCGCACGCCCTGCAAATCCAGCGCGATGCTGGTCACGTTACGCTCGCGGCTCGGCGTACCGGCCCCGGTTCCTAAAAACTGCAAATGCATAATCAGCAGGCTCCGTTGATTATTGTGCCGGGGCTGCGTCTGTCGAATCGCCGGCCGTTCAGGATAATCTTACTTGCCAGTATGCCAGGCAGGGTGATTATGCCAAACAATTTTCGTCGTTTTCTGACTCAAAGCCTTTTAACATTGTCAGCAGAGGGCGGGGAACACCTGCGGTCACTGATAATCAGCAGACCAATAAAAGGATGAGGTGCAAAGGGTAATTGCAGAATAAACACCAGGTGCAGCGAGGCGTGAACGGCTGCCGGGCGCGTAGAGCGCTATTAACGCACGCCATGTTGTGCGGGTGCTGTACGCCTGCAAGTCCGGCAACAACTTGAACAACAGTTACGTCCGCCATGGCAGGATGCCGTACGACGCGATAGCCGACTGCCGGACAGGATGCTGATGCGGACGGTGCTGGCCCCACGCTAAACCCAGCCTCGGAGATCCTATCACAATCATAGACGCAATCTTTGCGGGTTTTACCCGACAGGCGTTACACTCTCGGGTAGCTGAATTTACTCACTTATGGAACTGGGACACTCGATGACCAAACATTATGACTACCTTGCCATCGGCGGCGGCAGCGGCGGTATCGCCTCCATTAACCGTGCGGCTATGTACGGACAGAAATGTGCGCTGATCGAAGCGAAAGATCTCGGCGGCACCTGCGTTAACGTGGGCTGCGTACCGAAGAAGGTGATGTGGCACGCGGCACAAATTGCCGAGGCCATCCATAACTACGGTCCTGATTACGGCTTTGATACTACCGTCAATCAGTTTAACTGGGACGTACTGGTGAAAAACCGTAGCGCCTATATCGACCGCATTCATACCTCGTACGATAACGTACTGGGCAAAAATAAGGTGGATGTGATTAAAGGTTTTGCGCGTTTTGTTGATGCGCACACGGTTGAGGTGAACGGCGAGAAGATCACCGCCGATCATATTCTGATTGCTACCGGCGGCCGCCCAAGTCTGCCAGCCATCCCCGGGGCCGAATACGGTATTAACTCCGACGGTTTCTTCGAGCTGGACGCGTTGCCAAAGCGTACTGCCGTGGTCGGCGCGGGTTATATCGCGGTCGAGATTGCCGGCGTACTGAACGCGCTGGGTTGTGAAACTCACCTGTACGTGCGTAAACACGCGCCGCTGCGCAGCTTCGATCCGCTGATCGTTGACACGCTGGTTGAAGTGATGAACAGCGAAGGCCCGACGCTGCACACCGAATCAACGCCAAAAGCGGTGGTGAAAAACGCCGACGGTAGCCTTACCCTGCAGTTGGAAAACGGCCAGCAGCAGACCGTTGACTGCCTGGTGTGGGCAATCGGCCGGGAGCCCATGACCGATAACCTTAACCTGGACGTAACGGGCGTTACGCTGAACGAAAAGGGTTACATCAACGTTGATAAGTATCAAAACACCAACGTGAAGGGCATCTATGCGGTAGGCGATAACACCGGAGCGGTAGAGCTGACCCCGGTGGCGGTTGCTGCCGGACGTCGTCTGTCTGAACGCCTGTTTAACAACAAGCCGGACGAGCATCTGGACTTCAGCAATGTCCCGACCGTGGTCTTCAGCCACCCGCCAATTGGCACCGTGGGCCTGAGCGAACCGGAAGCGCGTGAGAAGTTTGGCGACGACCAGGTGAAAGTGTATAAATCGTCGTTTACCGCTATGTACACCGCCGTCACACAGCACCGCCAGCCGTGCCGGATGAAGCTGGTGTGTGTCGGTGAAGAAGAGAAAATCGTTGGCATCCACGGTATTGGCTACGGGATGGATGAGATGTTACAGGGCTTCGCGGTAGCGTTGAAAATGGGCGCAACCAAGAAAGACTTCGATAACACGGTCGCGATTCACCCGACCGGGTCGGAAGAGTTTGTAACCATGAGAGGTTAACGGAGAAAAGCCGCCGACACGCCTTTCAACGTCTTAAAAACCACGATTGAAGCAGGCTGTAGATCCCAGGATCTGCTGCCTGCTTTTTTAATACACAAGGCAGATGATGTCGTGATTCATATAAATAAGCCTCTTTTTAAGCGCTGATTAATCATAATGGCTAAATTTCGTGCCACCAGATAATGTCAATGACCTGGTTACAGGTTTTGTGTACGCATGATGGCTGGCATGTCGCTCTTTGGTTAATCAGCGCCTTTGTTTGCTGGCATTGCCAATGGTTATTATCACCATGCCCAAAGACCGCGTCTCTTCAGGTGCCCAGTCAACCCTGTCAAACAATCTTCTGATAGGGAGACGTTGCTGTTTGCTTCCGGTAATGCGCTTGTGCAGTTCAGCCCGATGCTCATTATTCCTGTACTGGTGCCATTAACGCCTCTGGTGCCGGGCGCATCACCAAACCCGTTGCCCTGGCAGTTCTGCGGAGGGGGTGATTGCCGGTTACCTGTCCACGAAAATGACTGGTGCGTTAACCTCCGGTATTTCTGCTCCAATTAAGGCTACACCCCGTTTTTATACTGAGTGTGTTGATACCGGCGCTGGCTAATCGGAATTCGGCGCTATTTATTACTTTATTTATCGCTGCCTCTTACAGTCGTTTGGTTTCATCATCAGCGGTTACGGTTCCGTTCCCTGATAACAAGCCAAAGGCTGGATTCTCTTTATTGCAAACAGCGAGGATGTATCTGATGACAACCATCGCCTTTTTCCTTTCCGCTTTGATCTTACCCGATCAGGGTATGACGCCTCGAAATCTGAACAGACTGCTGGTGATATGTGCAGGCGCTGCATCAGGGTTTCCGGTTTTCATTATCATTTTGCAAACGAAACTCGCTAACCGTTTTTGCCTGTCAACAATTTCAACCTGTAATCAGGAACGACATGTTTGTAAAGAGCCTGCATGCGGCAAACCCGCGAAGGACGGTAGACTTATGCGATAACCATTTTTATCACAGGCGCCATACGGAATAACTTACAAAGGAAACGATATGCCACGGAGCCACATTCTTTCACCGGCGGAAAGAGAATCATTATTGTCATTACCTGACGATGAGTTAACGCTGACCCGCATCAACTCGCTGCTTAAGCTCCCGGACACCCTGAAAAGGTAACGTTCGTCCCCGACCGGGCCGGGCAAGACGGTTAAAACCTGATAGCCGTATTTGCCACGACAAAGCATTTCCCTGACGCGCTGTCCACCGCGAAAGTCACGGCTATGACGACAGAAAATAACGCGCCCGAGAATGTCACCTCCTCTCACATCAGCCAGCATTTTCCGTATTGTCTGATAAAATTGATCGGCAGATGTCACATGACAACCCTGTTTTCCATTTACAGACTGAACTGAATCACTCTTTGAGGAGACCACAATGAGCACATTCAAGACCCAGGATGGCACGCAACTCTATTACAAAGACTGGGGCAGCGGTAAGCCGGTGTTGTTCAGCCACGGCTGGCCATTAAATGCCGATATGTGGGACAGTCAGATGAACTTTCTTGCGGAGCGCGGCTACCGGGTTATTGCCTTTGACCGTCGTGGTTTCGGTCGATCAGATCAGCCGTGGGAAGGTTATAACTATGATACCTTCGCCTCAGATATTAACGATCTGATTACGCATCTGGATCTGCACGAGGTGACGCTGGTCGGCTTCTCCATGGGCGGCGGTGACGTTTCACGCTATATCGGTCGTTATGGCAGCGGACGCGTTAGCGCGCTGGCGCTGCTTGGGGCGGTTACGCCGATCTTTGGACAAACCGCCGATCACCCTGAAGGGGTGGAAAAGTCGGTGTTTGACGGCATTCGCGCCGGGCTGCGTAAGGACAGGGCGCAGTTTATCAGTGAATTTTCCACGCCTTTCTACGGGACTAATGCCGGACAAACCGTTTCACAAGGCGTGCTGACGCAGACGCTGAATATCGCGCTGCTGGCCTCGCTAAAGGGTACCATTGACTGTGTAACCGCCTTCGCCGAGAGCGATTTCCGCGCGGATATCGCCAAAATTGACGTCCCCACGCTGGTGATCCACGGCAGCAACGATCAGGTCGTGCCGTTCGAAGCCACCGGCAAGCTGTCAGCCAGGATGATTAACAACGCCGAGCTAAAAGTGTATGACAACGCACCGCACGGCTTCGCGGTGACCCATCAGGACCAGCTCAACCAGGATCTGCTGGCGTTTCTGCAACAGAGGTGACGGCGCACTGCGCTGGCATCCATGTCTGCGACATCACGGCCGCCTTTCTGGCGGCCAGAAAAAAGGTTCAGAGCGCCTCTTCCCGACAGGCAATGCGACCGTAGGTGAAGGTTTGTAGCCGGACTGCCCCGCGCAATTGCCCAGAAAATGCGTTTCAGCCTGGCTAAGCGCATCAGGGCATCATTCTTTTCAGCGTATTATCACGGAGAAAATAGTGATGAAACAGGGCGGCCAGCGCGTGCAGAGCGATAAGCCAGTAACCCAACGGGGCCAGGGTCTCGTGCCAGCCAATCAGCGTTTCGGCAAGTTCAGGGGCCGGATTGTCAGCCACCGGCATGCTCAGGCCGAACAGCCACCACTCCTTGCCACGAAGATAGCGTGAACAGATGCCGAGCACGGGCAGCACGAAAAACAGCATGTATATGCAGCTATGCACCAGATGTGAAAGCCCCGTCTGCCAGCGCTGTGCCGGAGGCAGTATCTGTGGAGTTTGGTAACGGGTTCGCAGGTACAGGCGCACCGCCATCACCAACAACACGCAAAATCCAGCGCTGAAATGAGTGATAATAATCACGCTTCTCTGCCAGGTTCCCTTTTCTGCCAGCCATCTCAGTTCTATGGTTGCATAGGCAACGATCAGCAGTAATACGGTCAGCCAGTGGAAAATAATTTGCGGTGCTGAATATTTTTTAAGCATTTTCCTGGTCCATTTAAATACCGTAAAGTAACTTTAGCATCGTATTATTAACCGGATAACGAGATATTTCCTTGCTGATCCTTTGCGATATCGGTGCCAGGGGATATCAGAGATATCTGTATTTGACTCTTCACAAATCAATCACCAGTTGCGGCGTGCGGCTGCGCGAACAGCACAGGGCGATTTGCTGCGCCGTACAGGCTTTTTCCGCCGCCGATTGGACGGTATCACGATGATCGGCCTGCCCGGCTATCACCGGCGTCAGGCAGGCGCCGCAGATGCCCATTTCACAGGAAAGCGGTACGGCAACATCATTTTCCAGCAGCACTACGGCGATGCTCTTCTCTGGCGGCACGTAAAACGAACGGCCGCTGCCCTGTAAAGTAAGGGTAAAACCCTCACCTTCAGCAGCGCTGGCTAACGGTTGCACAGCGGTAAAAGCTTCGCTGTGGATGCGCTCCGCCGACCAGCCATGTTGCAACGCATGTTGCTGAATATGGGCCATAAACCCTTGCGGACCGCACAGATACAAGCGCTGACCAGCAGGATGCTGTAACGCAGTCGGCAGAGTACGGCGTGGGCTGTGTCCTTCACAGCCGGGCCACAGTGCCACGCTGCCGTGGCGGAAACCCTGCTGCAAACGGCGGCGAAAGGCGACATCAGCCTGCTGCCGGACGTAATAGTGCAGCTCAAAACTCTGGCCACTGGCGTCCAGCTGTTCGGCCATCGCCAGCAGCGGCGTAATGCCTATTCCGCCAGCCATTAACACCGTATGCTGCGCCGGCTGCAAAGCAAACAGCAAGCGCGGCAAAGAGGCCGTCAGACGCTGACCGGGGCGCAGCTGCTCATGCACCAGGCGCGATCCGCCGCGCGACGCCTCTTCACGCTTGACGCACAGCAGCCAGCTGTCGCGCTGCTGCGGGTTTCCGGTCAGTGAATACTGGCGGATCAGCCCGGCAGCAAGGTGCAGATCGATATGCGCCCCGGCCTGCCACGCGGGTAGCGCACTACCGTCCGCACTCACCAGCGTTATCGCCAGGTTGTTATTGCCCTGGCACGCCAGCGCATCGACTACCAGCTCAATGGTCTGCATAATGCCCCCTAAACGAGGAAGAAGTCGCCAAAGCCCTGTTTTTTCAAGCCACGGCGGTAAGCTATAGAACTGCGATCGGCAGGAATATGAGCTTCCAGGGTTAAATCGAGCGGCAGCCGCTCCGGGCGCTGGCTCTCCACCATCAGCCTGTCCTCTTCAAATACCCGGTGGTTAAACGCATGCACTTCCTCTGGCGGAATGTGCAGATCAAAGTTGCGCGCTATCGGCGCAAACAGCCGGGTTTTGCGCGCCGAGACCGGCGAAGCCGCATTCATAATCACCAGCTTCTCCTGCTGCGGGAAATGGATTGTCAAGGTAGCGGTAAACGGCAAATGCATCTCGAAATGGCGCAGCCACTGAAACCCTTCCGGCGCCTGGCGTTCGGAGTCGGCAGAATAGTTACTGACTGAACTCCAGTAGTCGACGCTGAAACCGTACGGGGTTTCTACCGGGTTATACGGCGGCACCGCCTGATTTTCCGCGTCAGCGAAAGTTTCCGTATGGATCCACGCAAAATGCGCCACATCAAGAAAGCCTTCCACCTGACGCCCGGCAAATCCGGCCACGTCAAAATGCGGGCAGACAATCTGCTGGAAACCGGCATCTTCCCAGTGCGGCATCACCGGCAGCGGCGGCACGGCCCCTTCTGCTGCTGCCAGACAGACCCAGATCAGCCCGTAGCGCTCCTCGCTGGCATAAGTCAGCAGATGCAGCTTCGCCGGGATGGCCTGCTCGGGGCTGGACGGGATGCGATTACAGCGGCCGCCTTCGCCAAAGCGCAAACCGTGGTAGGGGCAGATAATCCCTGCCTGGTCATGGAAGCCCAGCGTCAGCGGCACGCCACGATGCGGGCAGACGTCACGCGCCACCACCACCTGGCCATCAATGCGGTAAATCACCAGCGGCTCATCCAGCAGTACCGCCTTTACCGGCGCCTGGCCGATATCAGCGGCCAGCGCAACCGGGTGCCAGTAGCCTGCCAGACGTTCCCAGTCATCCGGTTCAAAGGTGCAGTGCGGCGGCGGCGTGATGTTGGCTTTCATGGTAATCACCTGGGTTATCCGGCGGTTGTTATCGTTAAGGACATTGTGAATACTTTGAGGTGTTGCAGTCCATCAGAGATAATGCACTTACCCTTTGCAAAAATTCGTACAGGAGCAGGCCGTGGATCCCTTCTCACGTTTTTCCCACTACTTCGCTGCGGTCGCCACCAGCGGCAGCCTGCGTAAGGCGGCGGAGCAGCTGCATGTCTCTGCCTCGGCGATAAACCGGCAAATTTTGCTGGCGGAGGAGATGATGGGCGCCCCGCTGTTTGAACGGCTGCCCGCCGGGCTTAAAATGACCACCGCCGGAGAAATGTTGTATGACGATATCCGCCGCTGGAACAGGGAATTTCGCCGCACCCGACAGCGCTTTGATGAACTACAGGGGCTGAAGCGCGGCCACGTCAGCGTGGCGCTGATTGCTGCGCTAAATGAAGGCGTGGTGGTGGATGCACTTGCCGGGGTGGCGCGGACTTATCCGTGGCTGACCTTCGACCTGGCGGTACATGACAGCCAGACTGTGGTTGGCCGGGTGGCCAGCGCCGAGGTTGATTTTGGCCTGCTGCTGGATCCGGTAGCGCACAGCGGGCTGGAAGTGCGGGCATTCTGTGAAATGCCGATTGGCGTAGCGATGCCTGCCGATCACCCGCTGGCGCAGCAGCCGTCGCTCTCCTTTGGCCAAATCAGCGAAAACCGTCATATTATGCCAACGGCACCGCTGATGGTGCAAGAACGCACTGCCATGCTTTACGCACGACACGGCATAACGCCTCAGGCCACCATTTGCTGTAACGATATTCGCTTGATCACATCGCTGGTTTGCGCCGGATCCGGTCTGGCGGTGCTCAGTCTGCTGGACGTCCGTCAGGAGGTGGCCAGCGGTGAGTTGGCGTTTGTGCCGCTGCAGGGTCAGGCGGTGCGTCCACTCACCCTTGCGCTGTGCGTGGCCCCTAAACGTCAGCTGTCACGCGCCGCCCAGGTGGTCATCCAGCATTTGAGCCAGGTATTGGAAAGTCTTGCAGAGGAACAGGGGTAACGTCACGGCAGCGCTACCGCCAGGCAGCTGTTTAAGCACGCGCCGCCAGCCAAACCGCATAGGCTTCATCCCAGATGGCGGCTGGCGATCCTGCCTTGCCCAGGCCGAATCCGTGACCGCCCTGAGAAATACGGATCATCTGTACCGACACGCCCTTACGACGGCAGGTGTCCTGCATAATGACGCTGTTTTCCGGGTTGGAAGTGGGATCGTCCTCTGCCTGAGCAACAAACAGCGGTGGAAAGACGCGGGTAACATAATTCTGTACCGACCAGTACGCCTCGTCTGCCGGGGCCGGATGATCGCCCACCAGCGATAAATGGGTATGGGTATGGGAGTAAGGGGGTTCAAGCGTGATCACCGGATAGATCAGACCAACGCTGTTGGCTTTCGGCACCAGCCGATCGATGGCATCATGCGGCGGATATGAGGCAAAATCTGGCCGTGCGGCGGCCATGCCCAGCAGGTGACCACCGGCCGAAAAACCGAGCAGATGGACGTTTCCCTCTATTGAACGCACCAGACGTATCGCCCGCTGCGCATCCTGTAACGATACGCGATTGCCATCGTGCCATTTTTCACCGGGCAAGCGATAGCTAAGCACATAGGCGGTAAAGCCTTTGTTGTTGAGCCAGCGCGCCACCGGCCACCCTTCTCGTCCCATACCGATCCAGCGATATCCCCCTCCGGCAGCGATCAATACCGCTTTACCGTTTGGCGTTTCCGGCACAAAACGTTGAATGCAGGGCGTGACGATATTGGACCAGGATCCGTTGGCGGAAATACGCAGCGCACCGTCTGGCCCGCCACCACCCGGCGGCTTATCGGGCCACAGCGGGAAACAGTCCTGGCGGGCAAACAGATTATCAGTCTTCATGGCGAACATTAACGCGCCGGTTCCCATTAATATCCGACGGCGACTAATCATGGTGCATGTTGTGGATCTCAACAGGGATCGAGGATTGAATGCTGAGCAATGCAGAAGGGCCCAGTGGCGCGATAGTAAGCATTAGCACTTAAAAATGCTACTTCTGTCACACTTTTTTGGAAGATTATCTGCGCCGCCGTCCTTCGGTGGGTGCGGTAAATCTCACCGTACCCGACTCAACATGACAACAGCCGGGGCGTTACTTTTCCTGACGAGTCGCACGGAACAGGATCTCGTTGATATCAACGTCTTCAGGCTGGCTGGTGCCGGAACACGAGATAATGCGGAATCACAGCGAGGGAAATGACAGAGAGCACGGCTGACGGGTGAAGCTGCAATCATCCAGCCTGGCGGCCTGGATCGCACCAGGCCACCGGGCTGTTATAACTTGTCTTTACGCGACATGCGGTCCAGATAGCCCATGACAAACGCCGACAGCACAAACGTCAGGTGAATGATCACATACCACAGCAGCTTGTTATCGGGGATATTGCGCGCATCCATAAACACCCGCAGCAGGTGAATGGAGGAGATGGCGACAATCGACGCCGCGACTTTATTTTTCAACGAGCCGGAATCCATCTTGCCCAGCCAGTTAAGCTTTTCTTTATGCTCGGCAAGATCCAGCTTGGAAACAAAGTTCTCATAGCCTGAAAGCATTACCATCACCAGCAGACCACCGACCAGCGTCAGATCGATCATCGACAGCAGCACCAGTACCATATCGTTTTCAGCCATGCTCACCACGTGCGGCAGCAGATGAAATACCTCCTGAAAAAACTTAATGCCCAACGCCAGCAGTCCCAGTGACAGCCCAAGGTAAATTGGCGCCAGCAGCCAGCGCGAGGCATAAATCAGGTTTTCAACAAAACGTTCCATAGCATCCACGTCACTCTTCAACAGGGCGCACAGTATACCCGAAGGTCACAGAATTTTTTCAACAGGACGAAGGTTAAAGCGTGGGATCGGATGATTTTCACACGATGACAGCATCAGCAGTATCGTCTTGATGGTGCTATTGGACGCACTGCCGATCGTCGAACCCAATAATAAAATGACTTATCGCCAGCCGTCAGTTCTGAATCGGCTGACCCTGCTTTTGCAGCGCCTACGGGGTAGTCAGATATATGACGTTGTACACCGGGACATTCGTCAGGAATGGATAAGACAGGTCGATTCTATTTATCACACAAGTCATGTAGGTCTTATACTTTATATCTAAATAATTTTTATCAGAATTAAAAACTTTACGACCACCCCTTATCGGGAAGGAGGACCTTACCCCCCCGATCCAAAAATCTGTATCTTGACTGGTTTTTTTATATCGCCAGAGCTAATCACCCCCAATGGAGTCTCTTATTGAAACTAACGATTTTATATATTCATTTCCTTTATCTCCTTTAGAAATTTCATTATTGATTAATGAAATGAAATCATCGTTAAACCTGTCCTTAATTAATGGACTCGCTCCGTTTGATAACAAAAGCTTTATGTGTTCTATCTTACCAGAATATAGCGCATTTATTAATGGTGTTCTTTTTAGTGAATCTTGTATATTTAGATTGGCTCTGTAGTCAATTAAAATCTTTAATGTCTCAGTATTCATAGCATTAAAGCTTTCGAATATAATTGGCTCATGATGAACGTTATCCCTGGCATCTGGCGATAACCCTCCATCAAGAAGCGCTTTTATCCAAATCCCTTTATCCGCCTGCATCATGGTTTCTGCCGGACTGCCTGGCATATTGGGCTGTGGCTGTAAGGGATCTGCCCCTGCTTTAACCAGTTCGGTTATTATCCGAAGTCTCTCCGGCGTGGCCTGATCGTACAGTGAACTGCTTATTGCCCAGAACAGCAGGGTCATCGATGCTTTCGCCGGCCGGTTTAGCTCTTCTGCGCTCATTTCAGGCAAAATTTTTCTTATCTCATCTTGGTCTCCTTTTTCAATTCCCTTTGCCAGAGCCAACTGCTTTCCTTCGAAATAATCCTGCGCGTTTAAATCCATACCTTTTTTACACCCCTGCACCATCAATGCTGAAAGTAATATCGTGATTGCGATTAATATTCTTTTCATATGCGGCCCCTGATTGTGGCAATATCCTCGTCTTTCTGACCTTCAATACAATCAATTGCCTGGTCAATGCCGTGCCTGTCGAGTAATGACCCCTTTCCTCCCGGCAGGGAGTGTTTCATCCCCACGGCATCCGGAATTGTTGCAGATAAGCCTTCTTTTGCCGACAGTACACTGAGGTTGCCATCGACACTCTTGTAATCTTCTGACAGATTTACTTCCTGTATTTTCGTCAACAGCTCACCCTCTACCCGATAAGCCTGTATGTTTTTAGCGCTGCCAACAAGGGTGCCACCTTATTTCTCCACCGTGCCTGCATTCATCCCTGCTGCATTGAATGTCCATGCCGCTTTCCCACTGGCAATAGAAGCAGCAGAAGCCATACCGCCACCAAGCGAGTGACCTGATATATCTATTCCATTTGGTGAATTAGATAATTTCATCCCTATTTTTACAGCCCTTCTATAATAATCAGAATCAAATCCGCCCCCCTGGTTAATATTATTAGTCCAATCATTGATATTTTTAATTCCAGAGTAATCCCCTTCGAATAGCACTTTCTTTGCGATATCTCCAACGCCAGCCGAAAGCTCCGGCGCTCTCGATCCCCTGAATACCAGCGTAGGATTCATCTCTGAGCCAAATATCGATCTATCCGGTGAACAGACCCGCGCAAAAAAGTCCGGGTTTTCTGACCGGTCGTAAAGCATATCAGGATCAATGTCAATTTTTGATAAGGCATTGTTATCATTGCTGATATCAGTCCAGCCCTCAGGAACGTCCGGCATCGATTTCAGGGCGTTTATGGGATTGCCCTTAACGCCGTAGATATTCTGGGCCAGCTTCGCTTTTTCAACGGCAATATTGTTCTCTGCCAGCCTCCGTGCGGCGATCATCGCATCCGGGTAAACGCTACGGCTTCCCCGATCGATCAGGTATTTCCGCTCCTGCCACCGCTCCGCCTTGGTCATCGGGCGCATGCTGTCCACTGTCGCCACCACGGTGGCCGCTACAGTAGCTATCGCCTGCTGTAATGGAGATTCCTTCGTCAAATTCTGTCGAGAGGGAAGCATGGTTGGCCTGGGGCGCCTGGCGTAACGGCTGACCATTTCTTCATAGCGCCTGATGATGCGCGATATTGGGTACATCGCAGGAAGGTAGCTTCCCGGATAACGTTGTAATTTTCCTTTTTCATCAATATAAAAACGGGTGCTTCAACGGCGACCAAACGGCGAAAACCTCATCAATCGCCAGCAGGCTGCCGCGATCAATTTCATCGAAGACTTGCCTCTTCACGCCGGCGTTCTCGGCGAAGCCCGGGACATCTCTGCCCGACTGCCTTTTGCGCATGATGTTATAGCGACTGCAAATCGACATCTGCGCAGCGCCACCGAACAGATAGCTGCGGTCAAGTTCACTGCGTACGTTTGCCGGGCTGATAATGCGTGAAAAGTTCTCAGGCTCCGTATTTTCGAAGGAAAAAAATATCAGTTTCATGCTTTCCCTGTTCTCCTTGCATGCATTCAGTCACGTCATGATTGCAGCTATCAGGTATTCCGGTTACATCGAAATGGTGATGTTGATTACAGGCTGGAGCCACAATGATCCCGCTTGCCACTGGCGATGGCGTGCCCGATCTGAAGCAACTGCTGCCGCCTGTGCTTTATCCACCTGGCCAACCGATCTTCTTTTGACGCGATCAAATAAGCTCTGATGAGCTTTTCTCACCACACGATCGCGTTCAGATCGCCGCATATTTTTACCGCATCACATGCAGGTTAAACTGCACACTAATTTACAAAGTGAAGAGTGCTGTTGCAAGGAGTGTCAAACTGATACGCTTTGCCGGCTAACTCAGTGAAACTGGCGGTGCCGGATGCGGTAATCGCGCGGGGTAATGTGGAAATGTTTTTTGAACACCCGCTGGAAACACTGCTGGGAAGAGAAGCCGAGATCCATGGAGATAGCCATAATCGTTTTGCTCGAACTCACCAGGCATTGCGCGGCCTGTTCAAGGCGGCGGCCGCGAATAAAGGTCGCCAGAGTGATGCCCTTCTGCGCTTTAAAGGCGCGTTGCAGATGCCATTTCGAATAGCCCGATTTCGCCGCAACCGCTTCAATATCAGGCCCTTCTTCAATATGGCATTCGATCCAGTCTACGATGACATCGACAATGTCGTTTTTCATTTTTCTACTCCGCGATAAAAGGCGTTACCCGCCCGGCTCCCGCCTGAACGGCACTGCTGGTTTTTTATTTTATTGATTTAATCAGGCTAAATCAGACATGAAAAAAAAGTCACAAAATATCAATAAAACGTAGAAGGGATGTTAGTAGAGGCTTTAAAATAGTTCAAATAGATAATATTCATCTTCTGTCATAGACCGGAGCTATATCTTAGCAATGATGGACCTCAACCTGGTACGCGTGTTTGTTGCTATTTATGAAACCCGCAGCGTCAGCGGGGCGGCCGCACGTCTGTTTATCACCCAACCCTCTGCCAGCTACGCCTTAGCCCGACTGCGGGCAGAGACAGGCAACGAGCTGTTTAAACGCAGCCGTAAGGGATGCTGGCAACACCGACCGCCAGCCAGCTGTATGACGTATTCAAGAAATCACTTAGCGGGATTGAAAAGGCGGTGGCGGATACGCGTCACTTTTCCCCGGACAGATCCTTTCACCCATTTCGTCTTGCCCTTTCCGACCTCGGCGAACTTTTGCTGCTGCCCCGGCTGGTCAGGCACCTGCGCAACGTGGCCCCTAACGTGCAGCTGGAAGTGATCCCGGTATCGATGCATAAAATGGACGAATGGCTGCTGACCGGTCATGTTGATGCCGCGATCTGTAGCCGCAATGAACGCATTTCGCTGGCGCAGCGCGACCGCATTATGGATGAGCGCTATGTCTGCCTGCTGAACTGCCAGCATCCGCGTATCGGCGCAACCCTGTCGCTGGCCGCCTGGCTGGCTGAACAGCACATTAAGGTGGCAGCCAGCAGCGGGCATTACATGGTGGAAGAGCGGATTAAAGAGTACGGCTTTGAGCGCCGTATTGCCCTGGAAGTGCCGCATTTCGCGGCGCTGGGCGAACTGATTGCCAGCAGCGAACTGCTGGTATTGCTGCCTTTCAGCGCGGCCAGGGTTTACGCCGCACGCGGCAATGGCCGCATCGTCGAGCTGCCGTTTGCGCTGCCAAACCTGGAGATTTATCTGTATGGCCACCCGGAGATTGGCGATATCACCGCCAAAACCTGGTTCTACAACACGCTGAAAAGCGCCTGCCCACTATTGACGGAACCTTAGCATTTACGCCGGGGGCCACGGCTCCAGTAAGCCATAAAGCTGACGCATTCAGCAGACAGGCCGCGCTCGCCAATCAGATAGCGGCGCACCTGTTTCACCGCGCTGGACTCGGCTGCCACCCAACCGTGGAAACAGGTATCCGCCCCGGCGGCACGGTCCCAAAGCAGATCGTCCTCGTTGCCCTCTGACAGCTGCTGGCGCTCTCTTGCCGCCGCTGGCAGTTCGGCATACTGTTTCACCGCATTCAGCATCGCCTCACCGTGTGCTGCGCCACTTTCGTCACGCGGCAGCCAGTGAACTTCAGCAAAGCGGTAATGGCTGAGATCGATACAGTCAGCGCGTTTTGGCAGCTCAATAAACATCTGTAGCGGCGGTGGATTACGCCATTGCGCCAGCTGTTCGAGAATGGCTTTTGCCGCCGGGAACGCCGTTTCATCAGCAACAACCAGCGCCCGCTCAACGTTGCGGTGCGGGTTCCACTCGTAGCCGCCGCTGTCCGTTGTGCAAGCAAGGTTGGGGGCAATTATCTGTAAGGGATCGCCCGGCTGCGCGGCCAGCGCCCAGGCGGATGCCGGCCCTTCCGTGCCGTGCATCACAAACTCAACTTCGCACTCGCCGGCTTCGACATTGACCCGGCGCAGAGTGTAAGTACGCGCAACAGGGCGGATATCTGCCGGCATGGCGCAAACGGTTTCCCACCATGACTTTTCGCCGCTCAGTGACGATGGCGTACCGTTGCGCGAGGGGAACAGCAGCTTGATGCGCTGATCTGGCGCGTCCATCTTCATCTGACGCACGTCATCACCGCTGAACACACAGCACAGCATCGAAGGAGAAAGCACCTGCTTACGCGCCAGCACTACGTTGAATAAGCGATACTCCTGAACATCCGCCATCATTCCGCCTTTTAAATCTGAAAGCCCTGCACGTCCTGCAACGCGCCTGAGGGGGCAAAGAATAGCAAAGCCAAATGATAATGAGAATGAGAATGAGGACTCTTTACCGTGATAATCGAGAACGCATTGATCCGCGGGCGAAAAACGTTCACCTTAGCGTTTTACTGTGACAGATGCGGAGCACACCGATGTCCCTGACCCTCCTGACGCGGCTGGCCGATATTCCGGCCAGCCAATGGGACGCCCTGACCCCAAACGATCAGCCTTTCTTACGCCATGCCTTTCTGCGTACGCTGGAGGAGAGTGGCTCCGTGGGCCGCGCCAGCGGCTGGCAGCCGCAGCACCTGCTGTGGATCGCGGATGGTATCGTGCGGGCGGCGCTGCCCGGCTACGCGAAAAGCCATTCGATGGGCGAGTACGTGTTCGATCACGGCTGGGCGGAAGCCTGCCAGCGGGCCGGAGTACCCTATTATCCAAAATGGCTGTCGGCGGTTCCCTTCAGCCCGGTGAGCGGAGCACGGCTGCTGGGCGACGATGTCGCCGCTGCACAGCTGTTGCAGGCGCTGCCAGGTTTTCTGCAAGCAAACCAGCTGCACAGTGCGCACATAAACTTCAGCGATCGGCGCGTGCACCAGCTGTTGCAGCAGGATCGGCGCTGGCTGCTGCGTGTTGGCTGCCAGTACCACTGGCACAATCGCGGCTACCGCGACTTTCAGGACTTTCTTGATGCCCTCACCTCACGCAAGCGCAAACAGCTACGTAAAGAGCGCCAGCGGGTGGCCAGCCAGGGCGTGGCGTTTATCTGCTATCAGGGGGATGAACTGAGTGAAGCGCAGTGGGATTTTATCTACGCCTGTTATGCCAATACTTACCATGTGCGCGGTCGCCAGCCTTATCTCACCCGGCGGTTCTTCAGCCTGCTGGCAGAGCGGATGCCCGCCGCCATCCGGGTAGTCATCGCCCGCCGTCAGGGCCGCCCGCTGGCGATGGCTTACAGCCTGGTGGACGGCGATACGTTGTATGGCCGCTATTGGGGGTGCCTGGAAGAGTCTGATAGCCTGCATTTTGAGACCTGTTTTTACCAGGGCATAGAATATGCTATCGCGCAGCGGCTGGCGCATTTCGATGCCGGCGCACAGGGCGAACATAAGCTGATCCGTGGTTTCGAACCGCTACTGACCGAGTCCTGGCATCTGCTGCGCCATCAGGGCCTGCACCAGGCGGTCGCCGGGCTGCTGGCCCAGGAGCGTGATGGCATCCGCGCCTGGGCGCAAGAGGCGCGAGACGCACTGCCTTATCGCCTGTCATCACCGTGATGACATCATGCCCGGTCAGCAGATCACGCCTCGCCGACAAAACCGCCGGTCTGATGCCGCCACAGGCGCGCATACAGCCCGCCACGCGCCAGCAGTTCGCTGTGGCTGCCGATTTCAGCAATCCTGCCCTGCTCCAGCACCACCAGCCTGTCCATACGTGCGATGGTGGAGAGGCGGTGCGCGATGGCGATCACCGTTTTGTCGCCCATCAGGTTTTCCAGGCTCTCCTGGATCGCCGCTTCCACTTCAGAATCCAGCGCCGACGTTGCTTCATCCATGATCAGAATCGGGGCATCTTTCAACAGCACGCGGGCAATGGCAATACGCTGGCGCTGGCCGCCGGAAAGCTTCACCCCGCGCTCACCAACGTGGGCATCCAGCCCGGTACGGCCCTGTGAATCGGACAGCAGCGGAATAAACTCATCTGCTTTCGCCCGGTGGATCGCCTGCTGTAGCTCATCTTCGCTGGCGTGCGGACGGCCATACAGCAGGTTGTCACGAATCGAGCGGTGCAGCAGTGAGGTGTCCTGAGTGATCATGCCAATCTGCGCACGCAAGCTTTCCTGACTGACGCCGGCAATGTTCTGCCCGTCGATCAGAATGCGCCCGCCATTCAGGTCGTAAAGCCGCAGCAGCAGATTGACCAGCGTCGATTTGCCGGCGCCGGATGGGCCGATTAACCCGATCTTTTCACCGGGCCGGATGGTCAGTTGCAGGTTATCAATTACCGTACGTTCGCCGCCGTAATTGAAGTCAACGGCGTCAAAATGAATTTCGCCCTTTTCTACCCGCAGCGCCGGTGCCTGGTCTTTATCGCTGACGTTGATCGGCTGGGCGATAGTTTGCAGGCCATCCTGCACCATGCCGATATTCTCGAAGATGCCGTTCACCACCCACATAATCCAGCCGGACATGTTGACGATGCGGATCACCAGCCCGGTTGCCAGCGCAATGGCCCCCACGCTAAGCAGTGACTGAGTCCACAACCACAGCGCCAGCCCGGTGGTGCTGATAATCAGCAGGCCGTTTAGCGTGGTGATCACCACGTCCATGCCGGTAACCATCCGCCCCTGATCGCGGGTTTTTATCGTCTGATCGTCAATCGCCTCACGCGCGTTCTGGCGTTCCAGGTCACTATGGGCAAACAGTTTCAGGGTGGAGATATTGGTGTAGCCATCAACAATGAAGCCCATCAGGCGCGAACGGGAATCGGAAGAGGCGACCGATCGCGCTTTCACGCGCGGCACAAAGTAGCGCAAACTGAGAAGGTAGCCAACGATCCAGATAAGCAGCGGGATGGTCAGTCGCCAGTCTGCCTCGGCAAACAGCACCAGAGTGGTGACGGCATAGATCAGTACATGCCACAGGGCATCCACCGCCTGCACCGCCGAGTCGCGCAAGGCATTGCCGGTTTGCATAATGCGCTGCGCGATACGCCCGGCAAAGTCGTTCTGGAAGAAGTTCAGGCTCTGACGCAGCACGTAGTTGTGATGCTGCCAGCGGATCATGCTGGTCATGCCGGGATTAATCGCCTGGTGAACCAACAGATCGTGCAGGCCGATAAACAGCGGCCGCAGCAGCAGCGCCACCGCCGCCATCCACAGCAGTTCGCCGCCGTGGTCGCTGAAAAAGGTCACGGCGGGACTGGCGTTCACCAGGTCGATAATACGGCTAAGGTAGCGGAACAGCGCCACTTCAATTAACGATGCAATCAGCCCGATGACCAGCAGCAGCGCGAAGCCCGGCCAAACCTGGCGCAGATAAAACAGATAAAATGCCCAGACGCGGTTCGGCGGCGTGGCGGCCGGGGCATCCTTGAAGATGTCGATAATCCTTTCTAAACGGCGATACGGCATAAAGCAGGCTCACTTGCAGGTCAGTAAACCTGTAGTTTAGTGCATCAGTGACTACATCAACGTCGACCGGCATCACGGTGGAAAAAAAGTTGCCACTGTAATAGTCATCAATGCCACTATTTCTGCCGGACAACGCGCCGTGCTGACCACATGAAAATAACTTTCAACACCTCCCTGTTTCTTCGTCGCAAAGTGCCGATAGTCTTTTTTTTACACAGCTAATCTGGTTAAACATGAAAATATCGACCCGCCTGATAGCAGGTTATTCCCTGCTCATTTTTATCTTTATCCTCTGCTCCGCCATCGCATGGAGCGGGCTGAACAGGGCGCGTGACGGCATGGATGAAGTGGTAAACCATCATATGAAAAAAGTGCTACTGGCCAATGAAATGGGCACCGCCCTGAGGAATATGTTGGTCGAAGTCAGGAATATGGCGCTTTTCACTGACCAGCAGGCAATTGAAGCAGAGGGACAGCGCTTTCAGCTACAAAGGTCAGTCTATTTGCAAAAGCGCGATGCGCTTGCCGCTATGATTAAGGCACAGGCTGCGCCAGAAGAGCTGGCATTGCTCGGCCGGGTGAATGATAACGAGAAGGCAGCGCTGTCCGCGCTGGAAAACGCAGCGCGCATGGGGCAGCAGCAGCAGCTAAAGGGATTTGCTGACTATCTGACCCAGGTGGTCAGGCCCCCTCAACAGATTTTGGTCGCCAGCCTGAATAGCCTGACGCAGCTGCAAACCAAAGCGGCTGAAGATAAAGCGCAAGCAGATGGCGCGGCCGTTAACCACATTCTGCTGTTGCTAAGCGCGCTGAACTTGCTGTCCGTGGCAGCAGCCGTCTGTATCTGTCTGCTTACCGTGCGGGTGCTGATGCGCCAGCTGGGGGGCGAGCCACGGCAGGCGCAGCAACTGGCCGCCGCAATTGCCGATGGCGATCTGACCTCCTCGATCGTATTACGCCATCACCACAGCAGCAGCCTGCTGGCCTCGCTGGACGTGATGCAGGCACGCCTGCGCAGCCTGGTGTCTCAGGTTAAAGACGCTTCTGCATCCGTCGCGCTTGCTTCAGACGAAATAGCCCAGGGCAATACTGAGCTTTCATCACGTACCGAGCAGCAGGCGGCGGCGTTACAGCAAACCGCAGCCAGTATGGAGCAGCTGACCGCAACGGTGAAAAGCAATGCCGCCGGGGCGCAACAGACGGCGCACTCGGCCCGTGAAACCGCCGTTGCAGCACGCAGCGGCGAGGCTAAAGTAGAGCGTATGACGCAAACCATGCAAGACATTTCCCTGAGCGCAGTGAAAGTACGCGATATTATCAGCGTGATCGAAGGGATTGCCTTTCAGACCAATATTCTGGCGCTGAATGCTGCCGTCGAAGCGGCGCGCGCGGGCGAGCAGGGGCGCGGGTTTGCGGTAGTCGCGGGTGAGGTCAGAACGCTGGCGCAGCGCAGCGCCGTAGCGGCAAAAGAGATCAAACAGTTGATTGAGAGGACGGTCGCACAGGTAGAAGAAGGTGCCAGCGCTGCCCAGGGTACCGGGCAAAGCATGATGAACATTGTGGCCAGGGTGGGCGAGCTGGCCGCCGCCATGGATGAAATCGCCCTTTCCTCCTCAGAGCAGATGCAGGGCATCTCGCAGATCAGCGTGGCGGTCAGTCAGATGGACGGCGTGACGCAGAACAACGCGGCGCTGGTGGAAGAGTCGTCTTCGGCTTCGCAAGCTCTTTCCGGGCAGGCACATGCCTTACGCGGCATGGTGGAACGCTTCAGCGTGTAAACGTCGGCTGTTACGCCAATCAAGACGGCCTGTCTGACCGCTGGCCGTCTTGTGTTTTATGTCGCCAGCTGACTATTTCGCCGCCGTATCTGCCCCTTTGACCCGCACCGGAATACGCAGTACCTGGTTGGTCGCGGTCACATACATCCAGTTCCGGTTCTGCGCATCGGTGCACAACGCCAGGTTCGCGGTCGCCTTCGCGGGGATGAGTATTTTCCCCAAACGCTTTCCTGCCGGCGAGAATACCTGAACGCCATCCCCGCTGCTGGTCCAGACATTGCCATTGGCATCCACCTTAATGCCGTCGGGAACGCCCGGTGAGATCTCGGCAAATACCCGACCTTCTCCGGTCTGCTGCGCACTGACCGGATAAACCATAATGCGGTGTTTTAGCGATGTGTTGTTAACATCGTGCGCACGCTGCGTGTCAGACACGTAAAGCAGCTTGCCGTCCGGGGAGAAGGCCAGCCCGTTGGGAGTATATAATTCAGGCGTGTTCATCTTCGTCAGCTTTTTTGCTGCCGGGTCATAGCGATAAACGAATTCCCCTTCCAGCTCCGGCTTCCCTTTGCCGCCACCCTCTTTCTTACTCAGAAGGCCAAATTTAGGGTCAGTGAACCAGACAGCACCGTCCCGGGCCACCACCACATCATTCGGGCTGTGGAAGCGCTTACCTTGCCATTCGCCAATCAAAGTTACCCAGCGACCATCGTGTTCACGACGCAGCACGGCCCGTTGTTCGTGGGAAGCCGCGATAACTCTTCCTTCTGCGTCAACGGCATGACCATTCTGATGATCCGCCGGAGCAAGCCAGGTTTTCAGGCCGTGTTTCTCTGACCAGCTCAGCACCTCATTGCGGATCACGTCGCTATAAATAAGCGTGTCAGGCGCGATACACGCCGGCCCTTCAGCCCATTGCGCGTTATCAGCGATTTTCTGTACAAGGGGATGCTGACCAATAAGGTCGTAAAATCCGGGCTGCCCGGCAATCAGCTTAATTTCCGTATCACTTGCCATGCTGTTGGCTGAATTAAGCAGCATGAGGCTGCCAATGGCGCCCAATAAAAAGGGTTTGCAGCAAAAAGACATCTCAGTCACTCCTTAGTATGCGCATGATCCACGGGTACGCGCACGATCGATGCCAGGTTTAAGTTTGATAATCAGCTGGACGTTTGGCTCATCCCCCACGGTGCGCGATACATGACCGACGCGGTCATCGCCGGGCCGCGGCCGGGAGGAGGTATCAGCATTGAACTGCACTTCACCCGGCCCCTGCACCAGGGTGCTGCCATCTGTCGTTTCAACCGACCACTTGCCCGATAGCGTAATCACCCACTGCGGGCCTGGAGCATGATGCCAGCTACCGACATAACCCGGCGGCAACACGGCGTAAGCAATGCTTTCAACTTCATCAGGCGACAGGCCAATCCACTGCGGTGCAGACGGCGGCGCATAGCTTTTATGTTCCAGTCCTTCAAAGCGGCAGTGGCCGACATGCGTAGCCCCCTTATCATCGGCCCAGACGGTGGAAAATTTGACCGGCGGCTGGATTTTGCCATCACTGACGGTAGTTTCGTGCGAGTCGCCAGGCACAGCGCGCAACTGGGTACTTGCCCCGGCAGAGGCGATAACGCTAAACCCACAAATAAGTGCCACCGCATGGAGTGTGCTGCGTTTCATTAGATCTCCTTAATTATTGATATTCGGGTCCTATTATAAACAGCAATATTTGGACATGTCTTGTTACCCTGGCCAATATGGGATTATGCCTAAAAGGCGTGTATAACGACGGCAATAAAAAAGGGGCTGATTGCTTTTAGTGAACTGTCGGCTGCGAGTCATTGCTGGCTGTTTTACAGGATTCGCTACAATCCCATTCTTACTGATGCAGAAACGAAAAAAGGCGGGGTGGAAAGCCCCCGCCTTGATTCAAGTTCCTTCAGCGCTTACGGGCGTCCGGTCAGTTGTCTGATAACAACGATAATGCTTAAACGAAGATGCAGTATTTGCAGCATCAGCAGGATAATAGTTAGCGTTATCACCTGGCTGCCTCCTTGACAGAAAGGCGCTACCCGCCACTTATGCTCATGAACTTCCCTCGCGGCGTGTCTCAATGCGAGTTGATACACGCAGCACCCGGTAGCTGTTTGCGGCCTGCAACCGCAAGCGGAACTGAAAAAAACCGGTCCTTTCAACCGGGTTTTTTCGCCCTGAAGGCGCTGTTTTGCACCGAATTGAGATCTTCAACGCGTTTTCTCTCTGGCTGTAGGAAGTGTTTAACCACGACCGAATATCCACCCGGCCGCTTTAAACTCCCATCCAGGCTACATTGGCGTGTAATCTTCCAACAGCGGTGGTGCCGTTAGCGGCAGAGTGATCACAAAGCGTACCCCGCCCTGTGGCCGGTTTTCCGCATGGATTGTGCCTTCATGCAGCGTGATAACCGCCTGGCAGATTGCCAGGCCGAGGCCAACCCCCGGCACCGTCGACTCTTTATCGCCGCGTGAGAATTTCTCGAAGATCAGCTGTTGTTGGCCTGGTGCGATGCCAGGCCCACTGTCCCACACTTCCAGTTCCAGCTGCTGCGCAACGGCGTGCGCACGGATACCGATTTCCGCCTTATCACCCGCGTATTTCAGCGCGTTCTCCAGCAGATTAATCAGCACGCGTTCCATCAGCGGGCCGTCAACGTCAATCAGCAGCAGATCGGGAGGTAAATCGAGGGCGATCTGGCGCGCCTCCAGCAGCGGAGCTAACTGGCGCAAAGTGCTGCCAATCAGTTCGTCCAGCGCCATCCACTCGCGGCGTAAGCTAAAGCCGCCGGACTGCAGGCGCGCCATGTCCAGCAGGTTATTCACCAGTCGGATGGTATTGAGCGTTTGTTCACGCATCACGCTGGCCTGCGCGGCGTAGGGTGAGTTTTCGCTGGCGAGGTCGAGCGTGAGAATTTCCGCCTGGCCAAACAGCACCGTCAGTGGGGTGCGCAGATCGTGCGACAGCGCCGACAGCAGCGCATTGCGTAGCTGTTCGCGCTCCGCCGCCAGCCGTGAAGCGGCTTCGCGCTGGCTGAGGGCCATGCGTTCCAGCGCGTTAGCGATCAGCACGGTAAAAGTTTCCACCAGCCGCTGCTGCTCCGGGATCATCAGCTGGCGCAGATTCAGCGGTTCCAGGATCAGCAGTCCGAGGGTATCACTGCCGCTTTTCAATGGCAGCATCTGCCACTGCACGCCCGGCAAGGTATCGGTCCCGGCTCCCGCCGGCTGGCCCTTATCAAAGCTCCAGCGCGCAATTGCCCGGTCC
This sequence comes from Erwinia amylovora, assembly GCF_017161565.1. NCBI lineage: Bacteria > Pseudomonadati > Pseudomonadota > Gammaproteobacteria > Enterobacterales > Erwiniaceae > Erwinia > Erwinia amylovora. Next base: position 115,033 of record NZ_CP066796.1, on the reverse strand, counting down.
GGCACCGCGCTAAGATGCGCAGCGCCTACCGGCACCAGCTCGCCGTGCTCGTCAGGCAGATAAAGCTCACTGCGCGCCTGTAGCGTACTTTCCACGCTGCGCTGTAAGGTGGCGGCGATATCACGCTGTGTCAGGGCGCGACTGAGGGCTTTTGCCGTTTCATACAAATGATGCGCCCGCTGCTCGCGGTAACGCGCCACCCGGGCCTGATAACGAACTCCGGCGGTTAAATTACCCACTATCACCCCCACCGCCAGCATCACGCCGAAGGTCACCAGATACTGCACGTCTGACACCACCATCGTGCCGGTTGGCGCGACAAAAACCAGGTCAAAGGCGGCGATATTCAGCAGGGTCGCCACCACTGACGGCCAGCGGCCGTAGCGCAGCGCGACAATCACCACCGCCAGCAGGTAAACCATCACCAGGTTGACCGAATCCACCGCCGGCAGCAGCCAGCGCCCGGCCAGCGTCACCAGCATACATAACAGCAGAGCGGCGGCACAGCCACGCAGCTGACCGCGCCGTTTTCCCTCGTTGCCGTTGATACGCTCGTTTAGTGAGCTGACGCCGTCCGCCGGCGGGTCGTCCAGCGCGACGATCAAAATATCCAGATCCGGCCCCAGTTCGCCAACACGCTCGGCAAAGCTTTCGCGCCACCAGCGCCGGGTCGGCCGACGGCCAATGATAATTTTGCCGAGGTTGTGTTCACGCGCGTAGCGCAGCACCGCGCTGGCCTCGCTCGGATCGGAGAGCGTGGCCGTTTCCGCACCCAGATCCTGTGCCAGTTGCAGAGTGCGCAGAATGCCGCGCCGCCGTGTCTCGGACAGACGGTACAGTCGCGGCGTTTCGACATACACGGCGTGCCATACGCTGTCGAGGCGCGCTGCCAGCCGGGCCGCGCTGCGTACCAGCTTTTCGCTGCCGCTGTTGTCGCCGATGCACAACAGAATGGCATCACGCGTGTGCCACACCTTTTCGCGCCCCTGGGTATCTCGCCAGGCACGCATCTGGTCATCCACCCGGTCGGCGGTGCGCCGCAGCGCCAGCTCGCGCAGCGCGATCAGGTTGCCCTTGCGGAAGAAATTTTCGATCGCGCGCTCTGCGCTCTCACCGATATAAACCTTGCCCTCTTTCAGACGCTGGCGCAGATCGTCCGGCGGCAGATCCACCAGCACCACCTCGTCGGCCGCATCGAAAAAGGGGTCCGGCACCGTTTCACGCACCCGAATGCCGGTAACGCCGCCCACCACATCGTTAAGGCTTTCAAGGTGCTGAACGTTGACGGTAGTCATCACGTCGATACCCGCGTCCAGCAACTCGTCGATATCCTGCCAGCGTTTAGGATGGCGCGAGCCGGGCGTATTGCTGTGCGCCAGTTCATCCATCAGGATCACCGCCGGATGGCGCGCCAGCGCGGCATCAAGGTCAAATTCCGGGCGGCGCTGCTGCCCGGTAGCCCGCCTTGGCAACACCGTTAGTCCGGCCAGTAGCGCCGCCGTTTCCGGTCTGTCATGCGTCTCTACCACACCGACCAGTACCTCCAGCCCCTGGGCGCGCAGTCGACGCGCCTCTTGCAGCATCGACCAGGTTTTCCCCACTCCGGCGCAAGCGCCAAAGTAAATTTTCAGCTTACCGCGATGGCTTTCCACCGCCTGGCGTAGCAGCGCATCCGGATTGGGGCGCTGGAGTTCGTCGTTCATGACACTCCTTTAGCGTTGTAGCGCGTCCAGCGCCAGGTTCAGCGCCAGCACGTTCACCGCCGGTTCGCCAAGAAATGCTGGCATGGGCATCGTGGTATGTTCATCAATCAGCTGCTGAACGTTTGCCAACGGCAACCGCCGCGCTTCGGCAACCCGCCAGGCTTGCCAGTAGGCCGCCTGCTGTGAAATCTGCGGATCCAGCCCGCTGGCGGAAGCCGTGATCAGGTCAACCGGCACCTGCTGGCTGGCCATCGGATTAGCTGCCCGCAGCGCCGCCACCCGCTGGCTGACCGCCTGGTCCAGCGCCGGGTTACTGCCCGCCAGGTTGCTGCCTGAGGAAGCCAGCGGATTATAGGGCCTGTCGCCAGTTGCTGATGGCCGCCCCTGGAAATAATCCGGGCGGGTAAAGTTCTGGCCGATCAGCGCCGAACCGCGCACGCTCCCCTGCTCCAGCAGCAGCGAGCCGTTTGCCTGCTGCGGAAACATCCACTGCGCCAGCGTGGTGGTCAGTAAGGGATAGAGCAGCCCGGTAACCAGCGTCAGCAGCAGCAGTAAAAATACGGCAGGACGAAGTTGACTCATGTTAGTTCTCCTTATGCCAGACCGGTGACGGTCAGCAGCATATCAATCAGTTTGATGCCGAAGAACGGCACCAGCAGCCCGCCTGCACCGTAGATCCACAGGTTACGTCTTAGCAGTGCTGCCGCGCTTAGCGGCCGGTAGCTTACGCCTTTCAGCGCCAGCGGGATGAGAAAGATAATCACCAATGCGTTAAAAATGACCGCCGACAGGATCGCCGATGCCGGTGAATGCAGCCCCATTACGTTGAGCTGATTCAGCTGCGGATAGGTCGCAGCAAACGCGGCGGGCAGAATGGCGAAATACTTGGCCACGTCATTGGCGATGCTGAAAGTGGTCAATGAACCCCGCGTCATCAGCATCTGCTTACCGATATGCACCACTTCCAGCAGCTTGGTGGGGTTCGAGTCCAGATCCACCATGTTGCCAGCCTCTTTTGCCGCCTGAGTGCCGGAGTTCATCGCCACCGCCACGTCGGCCTGCGCCAGCGCCGGGGCGTCGTTGGTGCCATCGCCGGTCATTGCTACCAGCCGTCCTTCCGCCTGATACTGGCGGATCAGCGCCAGCTTGGCTTCCGGCGTGGCTTCAGACAAAAAGTCATCCACCCCGGCTTCAGCAGCAATCGCAGCGGCCGTCAGCGGGTTGTCACCGGTGATCATCACGGTTTTAATCCCCATCTTGCGCAGCTCGGCAAAGCGTTCTTTAATCCCGCCTTTGACGATGTCCTTCAGCGCCACCACGCCCATCACCCGGTTACCGTCACTGACCACCAGCGGCGTGCCGCCCGCGCGTGCCACCTGATCCACCAGGCTGTTGACCTCGTTCGGGAACTGACCGCCGTTGCTGTCGATATATCGGCGCACCGCATCCGCCGCGCCTTTGCGGATGGCCCGTTGCTGTACATTGACCCCGCTCATGCGCGTTTGCGCCGAGAACGGGATAAAGGTCGCCCCCATGCTGTTGAGGTCGCGTTCGCGCAGATTAAATTTCTGCTTGGCCAGCACCACAATGCTGCGCCCTTCCGGGGTTTCATCAGCCAGTGAGGCCAGCTGGGCGGCATCAGCCAGCTGCTCTTCGCTCACGCCCTCCGCCGGCAAGAACTGCGTTGCCTGGCGATTACCCAGGGTGATGGTGCCGGTTTTATCCAGCAGCAGTACGTCAACGTCCCCTGCTGCTTCCACCGCACGACCGCTGGTGGCGATGACGTTGGCTCCCAGCATCCGGCTCATCCCCGCCACGCCAATCGCCGATAGCAACCCGCCGATAGTGGTTGGGATCAGGCACACCAACAGCGCCACCAGCACCGTAATACTGACCGGGTTACCGCCCCAGGCAGAGAACGGCCAGAGCGTCACGGTCGCCAGTAGCAGCACGATGGTCAGCGCCAGCAGCAGGATGGTAAGGGCGATTTCATTGGGCGTCTTGCGTCTTGTCGCCCCTTCCACCATCGCTATCATACGGTCAAGGAAGGTTTCCCCCGGGTTCACGCTGCACTGTACCACCAGCCAGTCAGAGAGAATGCGCGTACCGCCGGTCACCGAGGAGAAATCGCCGCCGGATTCGCGGATCACCGGCGCCGATTCCCCGGTGATCGCACTCTCGTCCACCGAGGCACCGCCCTCCAGCACTTCGCCGTCACAGGGGATAATGTCGCCCGCTTCCACCAGCACCCAGTCGCCTTTACGCAGCGTGTCCGCGGCCACCGGATGATGGCTGGCCCCGTACTTCGCCTCGTTGAGCTTTTTGGCCATGCTGGTTTTGGTCACGCCTTTCAGGCTGTTGGCCTGCGCTTTACTGCGCCCTTCCGCCAGCGCTTCGGCAAAGTTGGCAAACAGCACGGTAAACCACAGCCAGACTGAAATCGCCGTGGTAAATCCTGCATCGCCCGGCGTTTTACCAGCGGCCATGGCGATAGCCAGCAGCGTAGTGACCATACTTCCCAGCCAAACCACAAACATCACCGGGTTGCGTACCTGGGTACGCGGGTTCAGCTTTTTCAACGCATCGAGCAGCGCGACACGCATCAGCGCCGCGTCAAACAGCGCCAGTTGATTACGACTCATGACTCGATTCTCCGCCCGTTAATGACCAGGCATTTGCAAATGTTCCGCCACCGGCCCCAGGGCCAGTGCCGGGATAAAGGTCAGTGCACCTACCAGCATCACGGTGCCAATCAGCAGTGAAATAAACAGCGTGCCGTGGGTAGGCAGCGTGCCGTTACCGGCGGGCTGGACTTTTTTCACCGCCAGAGAACCGGCGATCGCCATCACCGGGATAATGATGCCGAAGCGCCCCAGCAGCATGCAGAACGCCAGCAGCATATTCCAGAATGGGGTATTAGCACTCAGACCGCCAAAGGCGCTGCCGTTGTTGTTGGCCGCCGAGGAGAGCGCATACAGCACCTCGCTGAAACCGTGAGCTCCCGGGTTAAGCATGGCGCTGCGCCCGGCATCGGTCATCATCGCCAGCGCGGATCCCAGCAACACCAGGGCGGGCGTTACCAGGATCGCCAGCGCGGTCATCTTCATTTCCCAGACGTCGATTTTCTTACCGAGATACTCCGGTGAGCGGCCGATCATCAGCCCGGCGATAAACACCGCCAGCAGCACAAACAGCAGCATGCCGTACAGCCCGGAGCCAACGCCGCCAAATACCACTTCACCAATCTGCATCAGCCACATTGGCACCATGCCACCGAGGGCGGTCAATGAGTCGTGCATCGCATTCACCGCGCCACAGGATGCCGCCGTGGTGATCACCGCAAACAGGCTGGAGTTCAGGATGCCGAAACGCGTTTCTTTGCCTTCCATATTGGCAGCGCTGTCAGCGCCAAGGGTGAGGAAGTGCGGGTTGCCGTTGACTTCGGCCCACATCACCACCACAACGGCCCCGATGAACATCAACGACATGGCCCACAGCAGCGCATGCCCCTGACGACGGTCGCGTACGATATCGCCAAACGCAAAGCACAGCGCCGCCGGGATCAGGAAGATCGCCAGCATCTGTACAAAGTTGCTCAGTGCGGTGGGGTTTTCAAACGGATGAGCCGAGTTGGCGTTGAAGAAGCCACCGCCGTTGGTGCCAAGCATTTTAATGGCTTCCTGCGAGGCCACCGGCCCCATCGGCAGCGTCTGTTTCACCCCTTCCAGGGTGGTCAGATCGAGATAGCCGTGCAGGTTTTGCAACGTACCCTGGCTGACCAGAAACAGCGCCATCAGCAACGACAGCGGCAGCAGCACGTAAAGCGTGATGCGGGTGATATCGCGCCAGGCGTTGCCCAGATCGCCTGATGCACGATTGGCAAAACCGCGCATCAGCGCAAAGGCCACGGCAATCCCGCTAGCCGCCGAGAAGAAGTTCTGCACCGTCAGGCCAACCATCTGACTGAAGTAGCTCAACGTGCTTTCCCCGGAATAAGCCTGCCAGTCGGTGTTAGTGATAAAGCTCACGGCGGTGTTCAGCGCCAGGTCCCAGCTGAGGCCAGGCAGGTGCTGCGGGTTCAGCGGCAGGCTGGCCTGATTCATCAGGATTAAAAGCAGCAGCAGCAGCCCGACGGCGTTGAACAGCAGAATTGCCAACAAATAGCGCTGCCAGCTCATGCCCTGCTTTGCCACCCCGCTGACGCGCCACAGCCCGCGTTCGACGGCGGCAAACCCGGTAAGCGGACGGTCGGCGACCAGATGTGCCAACCCTGTACCCAGCGGACGGGCCAGCAGCAGCAGCAGCAGCAGATAGCTGCCAATCAGCAAACTTGCGGTAGCCATCATCAGAATGTCTCCGCATTGATCAGGGCATAGATCAGATAACCCAACAGCATAAACACCAGCACAATGCCGGTCATCACAGTGATGCTCACAATACACCTCCAGAGGCGTTTCACATGGCGGATAGTGTTGCGGTTGGCGTGCAAAGTTGATGTAAAAATGTCGGGCTGGGGTGTAAATAAAGTATAAAAATGGCGGAGTGTTGACGAGATTTCAGCCAGTCCGCTCCCCTTAATCCCGTTTACCGATGATGAACAGGCTGAACCATCCTCATGCTGAATACCATGAAATAGCTTAGCACCCTCTTCAGCAACGCGTTTGATCACCGGGGAGCGCTGGTGACGCTTTCAGATTAATGGCGCTGAGTGCTTAGCAACTCTATCGCTACGCGGCGGCGCCGGTCACCAGCCACACCGCCAGGTGATCAATAATGCTTTGGCTATAAAGCCCCGGAACAACGTTTCGCCGGGCAACAGACAGCCCCCCGGCACGCCAAATGGCGGGTTCAAAAAGGTGACGGCACTGTTATGCGGGATGGCTACAATATGACTTCGTCATTATCAATTTTTGATGATGAAAATTACGTGGGTACAATCTATTTATGCACTTCGCTAGCCAGTTAACAGTATGGGTACAGCATCCTTCCCATCTCCTTATCAGAATGGTTAAATCCGGTATTCATTACCGATCGGAGGTTTTATGCTGTCCTCACATACCGTTAGTCTGGCTATTCAGCGCAACTGGGTCGATCTGTACGAGACGATCTGGCAACCGACGTTTTTCCCTAAATGGGCTTCTGAGCTTGGCCAGGGACCGCTGGAGCAGGAAGGCAACGGCTGGAAGGGGCTGGGTCCGCACGGCCCGGTTAAAGCCCGTTTCACCGAACACAACGCGTTTTGCATCATGGACCACTATATTGACAGCGGTTTCAGCAAAGAAATTTTTATACCGATGCGCGTCGTCGCCAACGAAGAAGGTGCTCAGGTGCTGATCACCGTCTTTCGTCAACCCCTGCTGTCGGATGAAAAATTTGCTCAACAGCTCGAATCGGTACAACGCGATTTGCAGGCGCTGCATAACCTGCTGACCACCTGACAGCCAGGCCAGGGATGAACGTGCGCCTGACAATGGAAAGGATCCCCGATGCAGAAAATTATCTTCGATACGGATATCGGCGTCGACGACGCTTTTGCTCTCACTTATGCGGCGCAGAGCGTCGACATCATCGGCATCACTACGGTATTTGGTAACGTACCGGTTGCCCAGGCGGTCAGCAACGCGCGCCTGTGCAGCCATAAAATCGGCCTGAATGTACCCGTCTATCGCGGCTGTTCACGGCCGCTGGTTCATCCACCCACCCCACCCGCCTGCGCCATTCACGGTGAGGATGGCTTTGGCGACGTGTTTGATAATCCGTGGAATGGCGCGGCAGGCAATGCCGTTGATTTCATCATCAACAGCGTGCGTAACAACCCGGACGCGCTGACCCTGGTGGCCGTTGGCCCGTTGACCAATATCGCTCTGGCGATCAATCAGGCACCGGATATCGTGCCGCAGATCAAGCAGCTGGTGATGATGGGCGGGGCTTTTGGCACTCACGGGCACGGCGGTAATATCACCCCATTTGCCGAGTGGAATACGTGGAGAGACCCGCACGCTGCGGACCAGGTGCTCAACTCAACGCTGCCGGTGGTAATGATACCGCTGGATGTCACCCTTCAGGTGCTGGTGCATGGGGATGAGATACGCGCCCTTAATCAGCCCGTTCTGGAAGCCATCTCGCGGCGCTATCTGCAATATAACTGTGAAAATGATGGCATTGCAGCCATTGCGCTGCACGATACGCTCACCATTGCCTGGCTAAATCATCCTGAGTGGTTTAGCGTCAGCGAATCTCTGGTGCACGTTGTCACCGATGGCATCAGCCGGGGTCAAACCTTGCGCCACCCGGCATCGCGTCAGAACCCGTTTTCCACCAGACTAGTCAAGAAGCTTTGCCTGATGGTGGAGTCACAACGGGTAAAACAACACTTTCTCAATGCGCTGCAACGCTGATCGCCAGACCGTGCCAAACATGAGTTACCGGAAGAACGGCTAACCCTCTTACTTGATCAATTTATTTGACATAGTAGGACAAATCACTCCGCTATTCCTGTTCCATTAACAGGCGTATTATTATTTTAACGAGGCAAAAAGCCTTTAAATAACACGACTGATTAAGGAACGACCCCATGAAATACATCAAAAAATTTGCGGTAATTATCGTGCTTTCTACCGTTTCTTTCGCCGGTGTAGCTCAGAGCGTTACCGCAACCGGTACGACTCTGGACAGCGCTGAAGCGAAAATTGCCACCCAGGCGCAGCAGGCCGGGGCCTCTTATAAAATCACCGAAGCCAATACCAAGAACGGCGTGCATATGACCGCCGAGCTGGTTAAACAGGTTGCGGGCTAACGTCAGGCAAAATGCAGGCAGCATCGAAGATCACCTTATCCCTCCTGCCGCCTGCGCGTCGCCGTTGGCGGTACCCGGTGCTGGTCATTTCCGCGCCGTCTTCCTCCAGACGCCATCCTTAACTCAGTGAGGATCAGGGCGACCGTAGGCAAAATACTGCGCCACACGTTGAACATCTTTTTCGTCCAGGGTGCCGGAATCGCTCAACAGGGTGATCCAGGATTTGATGTAGGTGTATTTGGCGGAGGCCAGATCGCGCCGGGCGCTGTAGAGCTGCTGTTCCGCGTTAAGCACATCGACGTTGACGCGCTGCCCCGCCAGCACGCTCTGCCGGGTCGCCGTGACCTGAGTTGTCGCCGACTTCACCGCCAGCTCGTAGGCCGTCAGTTTGACGCGACTGCTGTTACACAGGTTGAACTGTTTGCGCAGATCGTTCAGCGTTGTGCCAACCTGCATATCCATTTCTGCCATCGCCTGACCATAGCGCGCCACCGCCTGCCGGGTTGATGCCGCAACACCGCCACCGGAATAAATCGGCATGCTGACCTGTACGCCGATGCTGTCGGTGCGATATTTCTGGTTAACCGTGTTGTCGCTGCTGGAGTCATTTTCCGAATGCGAAGCATAAAGTTGCACGTTCGGCATAAAGTCGGCACGGTTGCTCTCCACCTCGTATTTCGCCGCATCAACGCCGTGGCGCGAGGCCGACAATGCCGGATTGTTTTCCAGCGCGATCTTTTGCCACTCTTCAAATTTGGCCGGAATCAGCGGTGCCACCCGGAACTTGCCAGGCCGCAACACCTGCAGTTCATCCAACTGGTTCAACGGCACGCCGATGATCGCTTCAAGTTCGCGCTGCGCGGCATCCAGCGCGTCGTGCGCTTCGATCGCTTGCGCTTCGGCCAGGCTGTAGCGCGCCTGAGTTTCCGCAACGTCGGTAAGGGTTCCCTCGCCCGCACTAAGCAGGCGATCGTTCAACGTGAGTTGCTCTTTATAAGCCGCCTTTTGCGCTTCGGCCAGGGCGATTTGATCTTTGGCATCGGCCACTTCGATGTAAGCGCTGCTCACCCTTACCGCCAGGTCGAGCAGCTTGCCGCGGTAACGCTCGTCCGACATCATCGCCTGTGCCACGCCGCCCTTATAACGTGCATAGGCCTCGTAATCGAACAGCGGCTGCGTCAGCGTGACCGAACTGGAATAGCTGCGGTACTGCTGGCGTCGCGTCGCTTCCGACACGTTGCCTAAGAAGTCGCTTTGCGGGTATTTCTGCGTTTGCCAGTTGCGCGGTGAGTTCTGGTAATTAAGCGATATCTTCGGCAGCAGCCCCGCCCTGCCGATATTTTCGTTTTCATCTCCCGCTTCTTTCTCTTTTATCGCCGCCCGGAAAGTCGGGTCCTTTTCTAATGCCAGCGAATAGGCGTCTAAAATACCTAGCGCATAAACCGGTGCCGACATCGCAAACAAAAGGGTGCCGACAACGAGACCGGCAGCCTGTCGTTTTAACTGAATCAAAATTATTCCTCGGTCAATGAAGTATGAGCGCGATCCAAAATAGGTTTAAACAGATAGCTCAGTAGCGAGCGCGACCCCGTTTTCACGAACACTTCCACCGGCATCCCCGGCTTGATGTCCTCGCCACTGAGCATGGCCATGCCCTCTGGAGAGACCGTGACCTGCATCCGGTAGTAAGGTTCACCGCTGGTTTTATCGACCAGACGGTCGGCGGAAACCAACGTGACCGTTCCCGGAATTTTCGGGGTTTTATTTTGGTTGAAGGCGGTAAACATCAGATCGACCGGCAGTCCTTGGTACACCTTGTCGATCAGGTCAACTTTCAGGTGAGAATCCACCACCAGCGCCGCCTGGCTGGGTACAACGTCCATCAGGTGGTCACCCGCTCCCACAACGCCCCCCTGAGTGAAGATATTCAATCCGACCACGGTACCGTCCACCGGTGAGGTGATGGCGGTGTTGCCCAGGTCGAAATCAGCCATTTGCAGCTTGTTGCGAAACTCGCTGATGTCCATTTGGGTTTGCGCCAGCTGCGTTCTGACCTCGCGCTGATAGTCAGCGAAGCGCTGATCGATACGCTGCTGAGATTCCTGCAGCTGCTTTTGCAGTTGGCCAATCCGCCCAGCCGTTTCATTGCTGCTGCTGCTCACCTCGGCGAACTGGCGCTGAACGTCCAGATAGCGATTGCGCGGCAGATAACCGTCTGCCGCCAGCTGTTTCATGCTGTTCATCTGCTCGCGCAAGCTGGAGAGCTGAATCTGCTTGTTGGCGCGCGAGTCCTGCAGGCCTTTCAGCTGAAAACGCATTCCATCCATCGACTGCTTATAACCGTCAATTTCACTTTGCAATCCTTGACGGCGGGAAGCGAACAGCTGCGTTTGCAGCGCGATGATCTCCACTACGCGCGGCTGATCTTTGACCTGGGCGAAAATGGGGGAGAAAGTGACCTGGTTCAGGCCATCTCGCTCGGCAAGCAAGCGCCCTTCGGTTGCCAGCGTGGTGTAATAGCGATCGCGCAGCGAATCGACCTGTGCCTGTGCCTGCACCTGGCTCAACTGCACCAGAATCGCGCCGGCTTTCACCTTGTCACCCTCTTTGACCGCGATATTGTTGATGATGCCGCTGGCCGGGGCCTGCACCGTTTTACTGTTGCCGGACACGGTCACCGTTCCCGGTGACGCGACCCCTTTGTCCAGCGGCGCAAACGCCGCCCAGGCTAAAAAGCCGAACAATCCCACCCCCAGCGCCAACCAGCCCATGCGGGTATAGCGGCGCTCATCCTGCGGGATCTGTGCTGAATACGAGTCCTGCGACTCGTCAATATGCGTAGACATACCCATTCCTTTGACTGCAGGCGGCGTGAAAATGCCGACTGGCAAGTTCACGGCTTAATTAATTTGAGTTTGAGGCATAGCGCCTTCATCCGACCCGGCGTTCACCGCTCGCATCGCCTGCGGTGGCACCGGCGCTTTTTTCGCCTTCGCCAACGCCTGCAGCACCTGCTGCGTTGGGCCAAACGCATTAACGTTCCCGTTAACCAGCAGCAGCAGCCTGGTGGTCATCGACAGCAAGTGGGTTCGATGGGTGATCAGGATCACCGTTTTATTGCGCTGCTTGAGGAACAAAATGGCCTGATTCAATGCCTTCTCGCCGGCGTCATCCAGGTTGGCGTTAGGCTCATCCAGAATGACCAGCGAAGGATCGCCATACAACGCCCGCGCCAGACCGATGCGCTGTTTCTGCCCACCGGACAGGCCGGCACCGCCGTTGCCCAGCACCGAATCGTAACCTTTGGGAAAACGTAGGATCATTTCATGCACGCCAGCCAGCCTGGCAGCCTCGATCACCTTTTCAGAATCGATCTCGTTGAAACGGGCGATGTTTTCGGCGATGGTGCCGGCAAATAGCTCGATATCCTGCGGCAGGTAGCCGATGTACGGCCCCAGCTCGTCCTTGTTCCACTGATAGATGTCGGCGTTGTCCAACCGCACGATGCCCTCGCTTACCGGCCAGATGCCGACCAGCAAGCGTGCCAGCGTCGATTTGCCGGAGGCGCTCGGGCCGATAATCCCCAATACTTCGCCGGGCTGAATGGCAAAGCTCACGTTGTGCAACACCGCATCGCCTGCAGATCCGGGCGGCGTAGCGGTAATGCCCTCCACCGAAATCACCCCTTCAGGGCGCGGCAAAGACATGCCGGTGCCGCGTTGCGGGTGCGTATCCAGCAATTGCACCAGGCGACCATAAGAATGCCTGGCGGCGCTGTAGCTCTTCCACACGGTGATCACCTGCTCAATTGGTGCCAGCGCTCGCCCCATCAGAATGGAACCGGCGATCATCATGCCGGGCGTCATGTGCCCGTCGATAGCCAACCAGCCTCCCAATCCGAGTACCAAAGATTGTAGCGACATGCGCACAAACCGGGTGACCGACGTCACCCGCGCCGCCCGTTCGCTGGCGATGCGCTGGCTGTTTAAAAACCGCTGATGCAGACTAAACCACCGGCGTTTCAGGTTCGGCAACATGCCCAACGCCTCGATCACTTCGGCATTACGCAAGTTGGTGCTGGCCGAATTACCGGACAAAATCGACAGCTTACTGGCCTCCGCTAAAGGCTTTTTCGAGGCTATTTCATTGATGATCGCCAACGCAATCAGCAACAATGCCCCCACCAAAGCAAACAGCCCCAGCCACGGATTAAACAGGAAGATCATCAGCAGATAGATTGGAAACCAGGGGGCGTCGAAGAAAGCAAACAGCGCGTTGCCGGTGAGAAATTGCCGCAGAATGGTTAAATCGTTCAACAACTGACCGGCGTCAGAAGAGCCGTTTTTTAGATTCGCCTCGTAGGCCGCGGTATAGACCCGCGTATTGAGGCGCATATCCAGCTGGCTGCCGATACGGATCACCACCATGCTGCGCACATACTCCAGCAACGACATCATACCGAACAGGCCCAGCATAATTAGCGTCAGCATCAGCAGCGTGATTTCATTGCGTGAAGGCAGCACCCGGTCATAAACCTGAAGCATATAAACGGACGGCACCAACATGAGTAAATTAATAAATGCGGTAAAAATGCCAACGTCCCGGAAAACTTTGCTGTGTGTGCGTAAAACATCCGCAATTTCGTTGCGCGGTATAAACTGGTTCACCCTCTCCCCTTATAGCATGGTGTCGAATGGATAACGGCAGAAAACGGGGGATCAATTTTTGCTTTTCTTCAGTATTTTCCCGGTTTGCTGCCAGATTTGACTGCGGTAATGTTCCCCTTCACGAGAGAAAAACAGCACGGTAAGGCCATCGCCGTTTAATAACGCAATGCCGTCTGGTGCCGGACGCCATGCTTCAGGGGTTTCCGGCAGCACCGAAGGGTCACAGCCGGGTGAGATACTCAACTTATAGCCGTTTGCTGCCTCAAAGCGTTCCGCTGTGAGTTGAACATCGCATGAGCTTGATTTATCAACCACCGTCCACTGACCAGACAGTGATGCGGCGGAAGGTAAGACCAGACTGCTCGCCATAGAGACTCCTGAAAAAAATAGTGATATGACAACAAAAAGAGATGTTCGCATAGATAACCTGTTTAAAACGGTGGCCATGTCATCCACCGTTTTTTTGCTGCTTTACACGATAAAGTCGCTGGCAACATTAGCCTGGCCGACAATCTGCACCATAAAGTCTGGATTGGTGCCACCATCGACGTTGAATGCCAGCTCACTCAGATTGCTCCGGGCATCATATGACAACAGCGCCTCACCCGCCTGACCGCTGAAATGGTCAACAAAATGAATGAAGTCACTGCCTTTATCCCCCTGATTAAAGAAGGACAGGTCAATTTTGTCCTTGCCTGACTCAAAGTCGCGGATTTGGTCGGGTGACTTAGAGGACGAGTCTTTCAGGTCAGAGAATACGAAGATGTCGTTGCCGCTACCTCCCCATAATTGATCCTGTCCGCCGCCGCCGTAAATCACATCGTTGCCGGCACCGCCTTTAATGACGTTATCGGCGGCGTTGCCGACAATCACGTCGTTACCCGCACCGCCAATGGCGTTTTCGATTGTGGCACCGGCAGCAATGGAGATGTTACCTTTCAGGCCGCCCACATCAGAGAAAGAGCCTTCGTTGAGATTGATACGTTGGTTTTGAGAATAGCCAGAGAAATCAAGGGTATCGTTACCGCCTGCATCCCAGACGGCGAAAATCAGTTTCTGGTTGCTATCTTTGGCAGTGTAGAAGTCCCGATCGGTATTGGAATGAAAGCCGTATACGGTGTCACCCGTTCGGGTTGTCATGTTGGCGCCGTACAGATGCTGGATGGCCGCGATATCATCAATCAGCGGTGCAGCGGAATAATTTCCTCCGTTATCACCACCGGTATTAGGCTCGTTCCAGTAGCTCATGTCGCTAAACTGGCGCGAATCTTCGGCGTAGGTTGCATCGGCATAGCTGGGGTTGCCTTCGCCGGCATTATAATCCCCGGGGTGATTCAGTCCTAAAGTATGCCCGATTTCATGGGTAAGGGTTAATCGTCCATAATTACCTAATTCGGGCGCTAAATTTTCTGGATCGGACGTGCTGTACCAGGATTGTCCTGAAATATCGAAACTGCGATCGTCATAAATAATTTTGCCATTATCAGTCGACTGGGGAAGCATTGCGTACGCCTGAGTGTCGGGCGCAACAATATTACCAAAAGTTATATTGGAATACTGGTCCCCACTTACTTCGACGAACTTAATATTGGCGACATCGGACCAGGACTGCAATGACAGTTTGGTCTGAGCCTGTTGCTCAGGATTAAATGCCGAGTGGATGGTATCTCCATTGAAATTCTTTTTGCCCGGCTCCCACGAGGGGAAAGAATAGGTGACGGTGGCTCCTTTATCCGTTACGTGCACGCCATTCCAGCTTTGCTCCCCCCTGGCTATCTCTTTGCCGGCCTGATCAATATCATATGAAGTTTTGTTATTTACACTCGAACCATTTCCGCGTTGATGATAGTTAAGCAGGTCGTTAATGCTATCCCAACCCGTTTTTTTTCCTTTCAAAGCATTATCCATAACTTCCTCCAATATGTAGATAACACCCAGTGTTATCTAGTTGATATTCTTCAACAAGAAAAGCTTATATCTTAAGGAAAATCTTAAAATTAAGCTTTTTTATATTAATTTATTTAATCACAAAATCAACTTTATTAGACAAACTGTCTCATATTTGTGCGCCTTAACTTCTCAGAGGTAACCCCACAGTCAGCGACCTGTCGCAAAGCTCTGACATGCGGACCCGGTTGAGCGGGTTAAACAGGCGCCGTTTCGCGAGGAGGGGGAAGCTGATGACGGCATCAGCGCGGGATCGAACCACGCCAAACAATCGCCATTTTGCTGTCTGCAAAGCAGCGCCGGAGTGCGGCCTGCATGTAATATGCGAAAAACCGCTGTGCTTCAGCAGCGCGGAGGCGAAAGAGCTGGCAGATTAGAGCAAAAAGCGGAAGACAATCATGGGAATAACTTACGGTTATGCCGGTTACCCGCTGATCCAGCAGGCGCGCAGTATGATCGCCGAAGGGCTGCCGGGCGCGATCCGTATCGTCAATATGTCGTTTTCGCACGGTTTCATAACCAGGCGGCTGAGCTGACTCACCCCGGCACGCGCTGGCGCGTCGACCCGAATTTTGTCGCGCCGGATCATGCGCCGGGCGATCAGGCGATCCGCTGTTTCTGGCGCAAACCATGCAGCCAAAGCGGGAAATTAAGCGCCTGACGTGTTCACGCCAGAGTTTGGTGAGATCCCGGGCGCCGCTCGGGGACAAGGCTTTTGTGCAGATGGAGTACGATGACGACGCGGTGGGATCGCTGTGGTGTTCAGCGGTAAACAGCAGATCGGTGCACGGTCAGAAGATCCGGGTAATCGGTTCTGAAGCCAGCCTCGAATAGGGGGACGAACAGCCAAACCAGCTGCGCTATGAAATCCACGAGGAGCCGGGCGGATCTCCGAACGCGGCATGAGCTATCTGGCCCCGCATGTGCGGGAAGAAGATCGCATCGGCGGGGGTCACCCGGAGGGGCTGTTTGAAGCTTGGGCAAATTGGTATCACCGTTTTGCCATCGCTACAGATGCCACCGATCGCGGCGATCATGCTGCTGGCCGGATTCCGGTAACCGGACGTCCACGCCGGCGTGGCAGACATACAGTGGGTGGAACGCTGCGTTGCATCGGCGAATGCGGGCGCAAGTTGGATAGATTTCGCCGGTTAATTAAGGTGAAACGCACGGGGCTGTCTGCGGCGATCGCCCCGGATTTAGCCATCGGCAGCGGGCTTTCATCCACAGCCTGCACGCTAATGTCCTGTTTGCCAGCAGCTGCGCCCTACTTTTTTGGCGCTTAGCCCGCGGCAGCATAACGCATCACTTTGTCTCCGCCGGACGCGAATGCCTTACTGTAACGGTTTTTTACTTAGCCCGTCCCGGAACCTTGATCTTGATATTGGTGTTACCAACATTGCACCGATCGCTGTGGCGATACAGCGTGGCTCATTTGCATGGTTTATGGCTGAAGATCGGCACACTGAAGAATTGACAGCGCTTATCATCTGAGCAATCAGCCATTGCTGGCGGAAGTCTTAACCCATTAGCGCAAGGTGCTCTACCAGAATGCTGCTGCCAATACCAATCAGCACCACGCCGCCAAAAATCTCGGCCCATTTGCCCATAACCGGGCCGAGGAAGCGGCCAAGCAGAATACCTGTAGCGGCCATAATCATGGTCGATGCGCCGATGGCCAGCGCGGTAGTAACGATATTGACCTGCAAGAACGCCAGGCCAACGCCAACCGCCATCGCATCAAGGCTGGTTGCTACCGCAGTACAGGCCAGCAGCCAAAAACCGTGGCTGTCAGGCGCTTTTTCTGCTTTGCACTCTTTCTTACGTATTCCTTCAGCGATCATACGCGCGCCGAGAATAAACAGCAGTCCAAACGCTACCCAGTGATCCCACGCCATCACATACTGGCTGGCGGCAATGCCGATCGCCCAGCCCACTAACGGGGTCAGTGCTTCGATCACGCCGAAAATCAGGCCGGTGCGCAGAGCTTCTTTCAAGGTCGGACGATGCAGGCTGGCCCCTTTTCCGATAGCGGCGGCGAAAGCGTCCATCGACATACCAAAAGCCAGAATCAGGGTTGCATATAGGTTCATTGTATTTATCCCGGTCTGAAGCGGCGGGTGCGTTCCAAATCGTTAAAATAATGGCTTAAGTCAGAGAAATAACCCTAAGCCAGCTCAGGTGAACGGCATCCTATCACGGTGCGGGAAATAAAAAAAGACTGTAAAATCATACATTTGATTATAGCATCGGCTATACTTTTTAACGAATGCTATTTCATAAATCAATGATGAAGCGGAAACTCTAAAAGAATGACCGTGTTACACAAAGACCAGGGTTAAACACCCCTGACGAGATTGAGGGATAATTCGCTGAGTCAGCCTGAATGGCTTTCTGCTTATTTTTAACCGGCGCGTCTTCCCTTCATGCAGCCAGAGTGACAGCAGGAGCAGGCGATTTGCCCGCCCCCATTCAGCCAGAAGCTTTCGCCGGGTGCATGCCCCAGGCAACGGCTGTTTAATCACTGACCCCGAACCCCGGGCTGTCGGCCGGTATCGGTGGAAAGTTCGCCACCGGTATCAATTGTTGCCCCCCATTGCTACCGCTGTTTACTGAGCCAGATAACGGCTGATAAAGATAGCTGCTCTTTTGGTCACGACAGGGAGGGAAGCGATTTCCAGCGTCTCATTTTGCCCGTGCGCGCCTTTGCCCCAGGGGCCAAGACCGTCGATACTGGCTGAAACAGTTTGCGCAATGTACGAAACATCTGAACCACCACGTTCAGCCGCCGGCACAGACTTCAGCTGCGGCCCACCCAGCGCGGTATTGATGGCGCTGAACTGAGCTAAAAGCTGCCTGTTGCCGTCGGTTTCCGTCATGGCCGGCATGATGTCTTTGAATGTCAACTGACTGGAGGTAAGCGGTAACGAGGTGCCGGCAATATCACGCATTTTCTGCTCTGCCTTGTTTTTCTGGTCCTCGGAGTAAAAACGCAAGTCGCCATGCACCAGAGTTTGTGCAGCAATAACGGTTTTCTTGCCGCTGGCGCTACCGGTATTTTGCTGTACATCTTCGCTGGCGGTCTGCCCGCCAACAATAAGACCCGGATTGAGCGTTAACCCGGACGCCACGGACGTCTCTGCAAAGGCCGTCCGAAACGCGTTCAATACCCGCGCAGTTTCATAAATGGCACCATCGCCAGATTCTGGCCCAAATACGGTGGATGAATGGCGCGATTTACCCGTGCTGGCAAGGTACCATTCGCTCAATCCTCTTCGGTTTGTCACCAGCTGGTCTTCAGCCAGAGAAAACTCGAAACCTAATGCAATATCGCTACCCTGAGCGGCTGCACGCAGTGCCTTACGTGAGATTTCTGTGGGTTTCGCCGCCTGCTCCTCATCACCGATTAGCACCACGGTAATATTGGCATTTTTTAATTTGCCGGCGTGCTGTAGCGCCTTGAGCGAATATAAGATAGTGACTACGCCACCTTTATCATCGATAACGCCAGGCCCGGTGGCGAATTTTTGATCGGCAGAAAGCGTAAAGGACTGAAAAGGACTGTTGTCGGGGAAAACCGTATCCAGGTGGCCGATCAGCAAGATCTGCTTCCCGGACCCGCTATGGGTGGCCACTAAACTGCCAGCGTGTTTCAGGGTTGCCGGCAGCTCGACCCATTTTGTTTTAAAGCCCATGCTTTCGAACTCAGGCCGCACCATTTCGCCAATTTTTTTTACTCCCTGGCTGTTTTCCGT
Organism: Erwinia amylovora; assembly: GCF_017161565.1. NCBI lineage: Bacteria > Pseudomonadati > Pseudomonadota > Gammaproteobacteria > Enterobacterales > Erwiniaceae > Erwinia > Erwinia amylovora. Next base: position 96,165 of record NZ_CP066796.1, on the reverse strand, counting down.
GCCGCTGTTGATATTAACCATGTTCTCTAATAATTTGAGCTGGTCTGTTTTATGCTGATCGATGTAATTGACTAACACCTCTTCATTGGTACTTAGCATTGCACTGGCTGCCGGTATGTAGTTGACGCCGGACAGCGTTAATAACAAAAAAAATAATTTAGCTTTCATGTTTCCTCACAGTTTCAATTACCCTGCACCTTACCGGCACGTATCAAGCCTGCACGCGTTGACAGGCCCTCCGTCTGCCGGGATGGCTGCGAATTGAGTTAATTTTGGCCAGGAGCATATCCGTTATCGCTCCGGGTCTTTACAACAGTTGACACTTTAAACATTGAAATTAAGATCGGCAATCGGAGTAGTCGGTTAATCAGCCGGCACTTGATAAATAGGGAATTGCGATGAAAAACCCGTTTGAAACTTTCCTGATGCCAATGAGCACTCTGCTGCTTGGCTTTCTCTCCGCGCTGCTGCTGCCCGCGCCGTGGTTTGGTGTGGCGTTAACGCGTAAGCTGGTGGCGGTTTTCCATCTGGAGGATATCGGCCAGCTGTATACGCTGGTATTTTGCCTGTGGTTTTTGCTACTTGGCGCGCTGGAATATTACGTGATCCGCTTTATCTGGCTGCGGTTTATCCATCCAGCAGCATAGAAAGACGGCCAGCGCCCACAGAGAGGGCACGATGAGGCGAACTGACTGCGTTTCTGCGCCAGTTCGCCCCCTGCCAGACATTCAGCCGCTAAAAACCATTGCCACGCCGCTGGCGAAGATAAGCAAGCCGGCGATAAACAGTACGATGGCGCTAACCGTATTCTCATGCTTCATCAATCAACCCTCCTCAGAACCACTGGCCGAAACGGCGCACATACAGACGTTTTACGCCCTGAGTCACCAGGCAGTAACCGAGCAGCGTTGCCAGCAGCCACGGGAAGTAACTCCACGGCAGCGGCTCCAGCCCAACGGCGTGACCGAGCGGCGAGAACGGGATAAGAATGCCCAACGCCATCACCAGTCCGGTCATCAGCATCACCGGTAAGGCGGCACGGCTCTGGATAAACGGGATCTTCTGGGTACGCAGCATATGCACCACCAGGGTTTGCGACAGTAGCCCTTCGACAAACCAGCCGGACTGAAACAGCGCCTGCGATCCCACGCTGTTGGCGGCAAAAACGTGCCACATCAGCCAGAATGTGGTGATGTCGAAAATTGATGATGTCGGGCCTAAGCACAGCATAAAACGGCCAATATTTTTCGCATCCCACTTCCGTGGCTTGCGCAGAAACTCTTTGTCCATTTTGTCCCACGGCAGCGCCAGCTGGGACAGATCGTACATCAGATTCTGCAACAGCAGATGAATCGCCATCATTGGCAGGAACGGGATAAACGCACTGGCGACCAGCACCGAAAAGACGTTGCCGAAATTGGCGCTGGCGGTCATGTTCAGGTACTTGATGATGTTGCCGAAGGTTTCACGGCCTTTAATCACCCCCTGTTCCAGTACCAGCAAGTTTTTCTCCAGCAAAATAATATCTGCCGATTCTTTGGCGATATCGGTCGCACTGTCGACAGAGATACCGATATCCGCCGCACGCAGCGCCGGAGCATCGTTAATGCCGTCGCCGAGGAAACCTACCGTGTGGCCGTTGCTTTGCAGCATCTTTAGCACGCGGGCTTTCTGCTGCGGGCTGAGACGACAAAACAGCGTTCTCTGTTCCACCAGCCGTGCCAGCTCCGCGTCGCCGAGGCGCGAAATCTCGCTGCCGCACAGCGCTTCACCCGGATCCAGCCCGATATCGCGACAGATTTTTGCCGTAATCATCGCGTTATCCCCGGTCAGCACTTTGACCTGGACGCCATTTTCATGCAGGGCGGCGACCGCTTCTGCCGCGCTCTCCTTCGGCGGATCGAGGAAGGTTAACAGCCCGCTGATAACCAGTTCACGTTCGTCGTCAGCACTGAGCTGTTTTGTAAGCGTGTGCTCACTTACCTGACGAGCCGCAATTAACAACACGCGGAATCCCTGACGGTTGTAGCTTTCCGCCTGCTGCTTCACCTGCTGGCGTACCGCGTCATCCAGCGGGCGCACTTCTCCGTTATCCATCCAGTATGCTGACACCGTCAGCATTTCATCCACCGCCCCTTTGCAGATCAGGGTTTGCTGGTTTTCGTCAGCAACCAGGACTGACAGGCGGCGGCGTTCGAAATCAAACGGCAGTTCATCCACTTTACGAAAACGCCACAGCCCGCCGGTCGCCAGATTGCCCTGACTGAAAGCGAGGATGGCCTTGTCCATCAGGTTTTTCACCCCGGTCTGATGGCGGCTGTTCAACCAGGCCTGTTGCAATACGCGTTCATCACTGCAACCGTGCAGGTTGAGATGCTGCGCAAGGATGATGCGATCGTGAGTCAGGGTGCCGGTTTTATCGCTGCACAGCACGTCCATCGCGCCAAAGTTCTGGATGGCGTTCAGCCGTTTGACCACCACTTGGCGTTTCGACAGGGCAATGGCACCCTTCGCCAGGTTTGAACTGACTAGCATCGGCAACATTTCTGGCGTCAGTCCAACGGCTACCGCCAGGGCAAACAGCAACGCGTCGCTCCAGTCACCTTTGGTGTAGCCGTTTATCAGCACCACCACCGGCACCATCACCAGCATAAAACGGATCAGCAGCCAGCTCACGCTGTTAACGCCCCGGTCGAAAGAAGTTTGTGGGCGCTCACCTACCAGTGAGCGAGCCAGCGACCCAAACCAGGTGCCGTTTCCGGTAGCCACCACCACCGCCGTGGCAGTCCCGCTGGCAACATTGGTTCCCATCAGGCAGATGCCTGGCTGGCACAGCAATTCCTGCTCATCAAGCGGCGTTGCCGGCCTGGCGACGTGCGGGCGGCTGTTGGTATCATATTTTTCCACCGGCAATGCTTCGCCGCTCAATGCCGCCTGGCTGACAAACAGATCGCGGGAATTGAGCAACTGCACGTCAGCCGGGATCATATCCCCGGCCGACAGCGTGACGATATCCCCCGGCACCACTTCGGCAAGCGGCACCTCGATTTTTACCGCCTCACGGTCGGCATGGCTACGGCGCACCACCGTAGCCGTGGTGCGCACCAGCGTTTTCAGTGCCTCTGCCGCTTTATTGGTACGGTATTCCTGCCAGAAGCGCAGCAGTCCGCTCAGGCCAATCATCACCAGCATAATAGTCATGCCGGTCAGGTCAGTCTCCTCGCCTTGACGCATTGGCAGCAGATAGTCGGTGAAGAAGCTGATCGCCGCCAGCGCCATCAGTATCCAGATAAACGGGTTGTTGAAAGCCTGTAGCAGTTGCAGCCATGCAGCAGGCGCCCGCTCGCTGGCCACCTGGTTAGGCCCGTGCTGTTGCAGCCGCGCGGCGGCATCTTCATAAGTCAGCCCCTGGTATTGGGCGTTAAGGCGAGCGAGGGTATTGTCCAGGCTCTGTGTCGCCGCGCTGGCGATGGCCAGATCGCGTGCCATTTTCAGGTTGGCTTTATGCATTTTCATTTGCCAGTTCCTTGAATTAATTGTGTGTTTTATATGCAGGCATAGCACGCCTGCCAAAGAGGATTTTTCAAAACTATGCAGAAGAAAGGCGGAGCTGACAGGATTAAACCTGGAGGGCTATCCAAAATAACCGTGGCGGCAGCAAAGCGGTGAGTGTGCGCATCCCCCGGCGCTGAGTGTCAGTAACTGGGGATGAGTACACGGCCATTGATCGCTGCGGCTTGCAGTCTCGAGGATAGAGCGCCGCCTCTCTCCGGACGGAGGTTCTTTCATCAGGAGCTCCTTATCACGTGGTTAAACCGTTACCGCTGGTGCGATCTGCCAGTACACCGCACTGACGCTTTTTCCAGACTGATACGGCAGACTCTATTTTCGATCCCCCGCTGCGCGGCGGTTAAAGCCATCACTTCAGTGCTCATGCCAGCATGCCCGGGCCGGGCGATATCGGCACCGTAAAGCGACCGCAGGCGCAGCACCACAGCGCGGCGGCGGTATTCAGCCCGTGACGTACAATCACCCCGGCCCCGAGAAAACCGATGCCGCAGACAATCTGCGCCACATTACGGCCAGAACTGTCTGATGATGTGCCCATGGAACTGAGAATGAAAATGGCCGCACCGGTGGCGACCAGCGCACCGGTGCGCAGTCCGGCCATACGCTGACGCCACTGGCGTTCAGCACCGATCATCGCCCCCGGCGTCACCGCCAGGGCCTGATGCAGGGTATAAGGGGTATATGCCATTTTCGTTGTCCTCACTGTCGTTTCTCGACGGGAATGCAGACGCGCAGCAGCGCACCGCCAGATTAAAATTCGCGCTGGCAGCGTGGAGGAAAAAGGTGATGACGTTGTGGCACGACAAGTACATGACGCATAAGCAATCCCATTCTGGCCGGGGGCCAGGACCTGCAGATGTCAAATTTCGGGATGCGACAGCTCAGAAGAGATGAAACATAGCCCGCCGGTTTACGGCAGACTCACAAATGGCGTGCGCCTGCCTGTTATAACGCTTGAATTACAGGATGACTGTCCAATTGTGGGCTCCATGAGAGAAAGTGGCGGAATTCTAGCCCTGTCGGTCAGGGTTGTAAATATTTATAATAGGCACTTTCTTAACCGTTTATCAATACAGGAAGAATATTCTCATTTATGCCGACCGGGTAATCAATGCGCTCAAGCTGGTAAAATCGCGCAGCATGACTGATTATTCACCACCAGACAGCATTTATCGCTGACTTCTCACTTTTATTGAGCCATTTTTCAGTGATTAACGCCATAAAATACCCTTTTGCCGCTGCCTTATAGGCGCAAATATGCCGTATTGAACATTATCCTCTTTTCCACCTCAGGAGCGGCAGCACCTGACGTTTACACCATTGAATGCGGCCTGGCCTGTGCGTAAGATCCTCTGTTCATCGTTTACTCACAAATAAGAACAAATCTATGCACGCCTCTATCGACACCGACGCCACTCCCGTCAACTCACGCGGTAAAGTGATGGTCGCTTCACTGGTCGGAACGGCTATTGAATTTTTCGACTTCTATATTTATGCCACAGCAGCCGTGATCGTTTTTCCGCACATCTTCTTCCCACAGGGTGATACCACCGTCGCCACGCTACAGTCGCTGGCAACGTTCGCCATTGCCTTTGTGGCGCGTCCGATTGGCTCCGCCTTATTTGGCCACTTCGGCGATCGTGCAGGACGCAAAGTGACGCTGGTGGCTTCACTGTTAACAATGGGTATTTCAACCGTTGCCATCGGCCTGCTGCCGGGTTACGACAGTATTGGCGTATTTGCCCCGCTGCTGCTGGCGCTGGCGCGTTTTGGTCAGGGGCTTGGCCTCGGTGGTGAATGGGGAGGCGCTGCCCTGCTGGCGACCGAAAATGCCCCGGCGAAAAAGCGCGCGCTGTACGGGTCATTCCCGCAGCTCGGCGCACCGATCGGCTTTTTCTTTGCCAACGGCACCTTTCTGCTGCTTTCCTGGTTACTGAGCGACGAGCAGTTTATGAACTGGGGATGGCGCGTACCGTTTATCCTTTCAGCAGTGCTGGTGCTGGTGGGTCTGTACGTGCGCGTGTCGCTGCATGAGTCGCCGGTCTTCGCCAAAGTACAAAAAGAGAAAAAACAGGTCAAAGTGCCGATTGGCACCCTGCTAAGCAAGCATTTGGGGACCACCATTATCGGTACCTTTATCATGCTGGCGACCTATACGCTGTTCTATATCATGACCGTCTATTCGATGACTTATGGCACCACGCCCGCGCCTGATGGCTTAGGCATCGCACGCAATACCTTCCTGTGGATGCTAATGTTAGCGGTGATCGGTTTTGGCGTGATGGTGCCGGTTGCCGGGCTGCTGGCGGACCGTTTTGGTCGTCGCAAGACGATGATAGTGATTACGCTATTGATTATCGCTTTCGCGTTGATTTTCCCGTCAATGCTGGGTTCCGGCAATCAGGCGCTGATTATGGCTTTTTTGCTGTGTGGCCTGAGCATGATGGGGCTGACCTTTGGCCCAATGGGTGCGCTGCTGCCGGAGCTGTTTCCTACCGAGGTGCGTTATACCGGGGCATCGTTCTCGTATAATCTGTCGTCGATTCTGGGTGCTTCCGTCGCCCCCTATATTGCCACCTGGTTAGCACACACTTACGGGCTGTTCTACGTCGGTATATATCTGGCGGCGATGGCCTGCCTGACGCTGATGGCGCTGATTTTGTGTAAAGAGACGCGCCATCAATCGCTGTTTGATTGAACGGGGTTGCACGGGGCAACCGGCAACGGCTGGCCCCGGCCCCTTTTCAATCGTTCTTCCCGTCACCGCGCCCGGCTACTGACCTTTCATCTGCTGTAATACGCGGGTGCACTGGTTATCATCGTTATCGCTCGGCGAAATCAGCGCCAACAGCGCGGCGGCCGGCGCCACCACCGTGCCCAACGCCAGGGCAGCGGCACCACGAGCCAGCAGCGAACCGGTTTTCACCCCGGCATCCGGGTTTTGAAACGTGCCCCGCACGTACAGCGGTGAACGCAAAGTTATAATTCTGACGCCCTTACTCTCCGGGTTAATCGACAGATCAAGGCGTTCGTTGGCGAAGTTGGTGCTGCCGGTAATATTGATAATTGCGTTTTCGGTATCAAACACTATCAGACGCGACGAAGCCAGCCCTTGTTTCACCTGCAAATCGGCGGCGGCGCAATTGATTTTCACTTCGTCATCGCCAAACAGCTTACCTACCACGTAGTTGCCGACGTTAAGACCGACTATCTCCATCAGGCTGCGGCTGATCAGGCCATCGTTCATCAGCAGTTTCAGAGAGCCATTGCTGGTGGCAAGCAGGTCCGCCACCGAATTGCCACGCCCGATCAGGCTGGCATCGCCGTTTATCTGGCCTGACGCGCTGCGCATGGCGGCCACGTCCGGAAACAGCTGGCGCAGCTTAAGATTACGCACCTGCAGATCGGCGCGCCCCTGCATCGGCGACCGATCGCCCTGTAAGCGCACGGTGGCATTCAGGCTGCCGCCGGCAATACCGAAGCGCAGCGGATCGAGCAGCAGGTCGCCATTTTTGAGGATCAAATGGGTCGACAGATCGCTAACCGGCAATGAACTGCTGTGCTCAATGCGCTTGCCACGAAAGCGCACATCAGCATCCATCGCCTGCCAGCTTTGCGTGTCAAACTCATCGTGTGGCAGTACCCGGCCAGCAGGTTGAGGAGACGTTGCGCCGCGTTGCGCTTTCGCCCGTGCCGTTTTCGCGCTGTCTTTGCCAGAATTAACGCCAATCAGTGGGCCGAGGTCAGCCATGCGCAGCTGCAGCGACTCCAGCGTCCCGGTTAGCTCAGGTCGGGGTTTGCCCTGGCGGTAGGCGAGCGAGCCGCGAATATCGCTGTCGCCGATATGACCATTGAAGTTCTGATAGCGGAATTCCGCTCCGTTTGGCTGCTGGAAACGCGCTGTCAGGTGGCCGTCGGTTTCATAAGGCGGCGTTTCTGGCAGCAGCACGCCGGTCAGCCCGTAGAGGTTAGCCAGCGTATCGCCGGAGAAGCGCAGCCGGATATCCACCGCGCCCATATTCAGCGGGTCCCGCACCGTGCCCGCGATGCGCACGCGGGTGGTACCATTGCGCACATCGGCAGCAATCGGGAACGGCGTGTTCTGGCTGCGCAGTGACAACATGCCGCCTGTTTTGCCCTCGCCACTGAGCTTTTCATTGTGGTATGTGCCGCTGGCGCGCCAGCCGAAAACAAAGTCGGCCGCGCCTTTTTGCTTATCGTCGCCGCCTGCCAGCTGGCCATAAGGCACCGGTTTGCCCAGCGGATCGACCATCACCTGCACATCGGCTTGATTAATGGCATCGCGGTAGCTGACGGTTCCCCGATCGAAAGCGATGTTGTCGAGGCGGAAAGACCACGCAGAGGATCCCTTACCGGCCTGCTGGTCATCGCTGCCGGCAAGGTTAAACGTCCAGTTATTCTTTCCATTGGCAGTCTGCACCAGCCTGGCCTGCGGCTGCTGCAGTGAGATCCACGGCAGATAGATCTGCCGGCTTAACAGCGCCAGCGGGGACAGCGTGGCTTCTACCCGTTGCAGGTGAACCATCGTGACATCGGGGATATCGGGCGGGTTGCCCAGCATGATATCCTGCGCATGCACCTGTGGCCAGGGTACCCAGCTGCGCCAGCCGGGTTCACCGCGGTTACGCTGCCAGCTCACCCCCAGATCGCCACGGATGGCAAACGGGCGGTTAATCTCTGCCGAAACTTTTCGATTGATAGTGGGTTTCAGGCGATTCCAGTCAAAAAGCGCGATCGCCGTCACTGTAACCACCACCAACAATAAAAAAATTCCGCCGATCCAGCTAATAACTTTCCCCGTCCGCGACATTCGTGGTTCTCCCGATCGCTACCCGTCTCAGGTCAAAGCATAGTCGAGACGTTAGCAGATGCCATCAGATGACATGCATTGGCAGGGTATCCAGCAGTTCAATCGGCACGGGGCGGGAAAAAAAATAGCCCTGGGCTGCACAGGCCGGGGAGTTACGCACCTGCTCCCAGTCTTCCCGAGTTTCGACACCTTCAACAATCACCCCTTTACAGTAGCGATTGATCAACGCCAGTAGCATACCGAACAGGTTGCGTCCCTCTTCGCTGGCACGCAGCAGGATAAACAGCTCACGCGCCAGTTTGATATAGTCATATTTCAGTTCGGTCAGGGCGGAGAAGTTCGCCATGCCGGAGCCAAAATCATCCATCCAGAGGGGCCCAAATTCCGGCATTTGCGTGGCGATCAGTTCCTGCGGCAGCACATGGTGCTCGACCAGTTCAAAACGCAGCCACGGGCAGCGTGCGATCAGCCGGCGCAGCGTGCTGTTCTGCCGGGTAGCTAACAGCGTAGACCCGTCAATGTTGACCGAGGCAACGATATTAGTGCTGATGAATTTCTTTTCCCATTTCACCAGCGACTCCAGCTGTTCGACGACGATATCCAGCCGCTGCGGAACCTCAAGCGTGGCAAAATAAAGCTCCGGTGATACTTTCAGGCTCGGGGCGGCCGGGTGAAACACCGCGGTGAGCAACTCAATTGCCATCAGACTTCCGTTCACCCGATAAATGGGCTGGAAGTGATAGGAACGCCGACACTGCTGCCAGTATTCAGGTTCTTCTGGCTGCTTTAGTTTAACAATTGAGGAAGGAAGCCGGTGGCTGAGCGCGTTCAGCACCATCGATATGATCCTTTGTCTGTGAGACCGCCTTCAATGGGCATCCCGTATTGCAAGTATCGGCAACGTCCTGGATAATTTCAGCTTTGCCGCCACATTTAGCAGGGCAATAGTAACAAAGCGGCGCACTTTTCAATCGCCAAAACAGCTGCACCTTAGGCCGTTTCATCCGCAATTGGCGCAAGCTCAACCCGCAACTTGATGGTACTGAAAACCTGTTTGACGTCAGCGATCGGGTACCAGGGCGCGTTGATTGAGGGCTGGCTGGCGTCACGCGCGCCGCAAAGAGCAGCCAGCCGTCGTGCTGCGCATCGATCACCGCCCCACGCTTTACGGGCGTCCAGTCGTGCTTGCGTATGACCTGCTGATGTTGCAGGTGCTGTTTGTTCAATGCCAGTTCAGCATGATTATGGAAAGCATATTGCTGCGCGCCCGTCGCCGGGCTGAAGAAGCGCCCCGGTAACGAGGCTGACTTAAAGCGTAGCAGCGGCAGTGGCCTGAGATCGACACTACGCTGGCGAGATTTTAGCTAATGGGGTACGGGGACACCCTCCGGCGGATCAGGGCAGCCGACCATGGCCGCCTGTGGACGGGGCGTTCAGGATGCAGGCGCGGTGTTTTCACCGACGGTGGCTGCCGCCGGGGAAGTCACCCCGGGCGTCATCATCTTCTGCCAGTTTTCCTGCAATAGCTTCACGTTGGTTTCCGCTTCGCCTTGAGGCTGCATCAGCACCATGGTCATATCTTGCGTCAGCTGCTGGCGTAGCTCCTGATTGAGCATATCCAGCGTCATCCCGGACAGGAACGTCTGGCGCAGCTTCTGATATTGTTCCGGGGCAATGTCCACCACTGCGTTTTGCTGTGAACGCAGACGCTGGCTCATCAGCACGCTGGTATCGGTACGGGCATAGGTGGCAAACAGCTTGCTCAGTTCGGCATTTTTCTGCGCCATCAGCGCATCGAACTCCTGCTGCGTCAGTCCTTTATCTCGCACGGTAACCATCTCTTGCGCCATCAGCCCAAGATTGTCGTTCAGTGCCGCGTTGTCCGCATCCATATTGATGGCACACTGGGCGCGCTGATACAGCACCCGACAGTCGAAGCTGACCTGCATACCCGGCGTTTTTTTGTCGCTTAGCGCTTTTTGTACGTGCCAGAACAGCGCTTCACGCGCCAGATCGCTCTGCCAGTAACGCAGCAGGCTGGCCGATTCGCGGATCGGTTGCCACGGGTTATCCCATACCAGCGAAAGACGATCCTGGCTGATGGCATTGTTAACCAAATTCACCGGCTGCTGCGGTAAAGGAGAGAGAGTTGGCATCGCGGCTGGCTGGTCACGTTTGCCTGCCAGCGGGGAGAAAATTTTATTGATCTGCTCCACCAGGCCACGGCTGTCGACGTTGCCCACCACAAACAGCGTCATTGCATCCGGCGTGTACCATTGCTTGTAAAAGGCATTGAGCTGGGCGAGGTCGACCGGCCGTTTCACGGCGGCGGCAGGATCGTGCGCCAGCATGGCGGAGCTATTCAGACGATAGCGCCACCAGACATCCTGCGTATTGCCCGGCCACGTCGCGCCGGGGTCATCGGCTTGGATAGCCGTATCCACCACCTGCTGATTAATGGTCATTTTGCCTGCGGTTGCCGCCAGCCAGCTCAGTGCTTCTTTTAGCACTTCCGGGCGGTTATTCGGCAGACTGAGGTTATACAATGTGAAGTCGTACGAGGTGATGACCGGCGGATTTGGGTGCTGCGGGTCGATGCTCTGCTGCCAAAGCGAGCGCTGCTGAGCAGGATCCAGCCGGGCGTTGTGAACCAGCGACAGACGCGGTAAAAGATGACTGTAACCTTCCTGTTGCACGCTTTCCACCATAGATCCGGTGTTCACCCTCAGGCGGATCTCAACGCGGTCACTGGGCCGTTGAGGCGTGGTGAGCAGCTGCCAGCTGAAACCATTGGCCAATTTTCCCTGCTGCCAGGCGGGGTCGGGTTGCAGTGTTTCAGCCTGCGCAATACCGGCTGCTGCCAGCAATACTCCCCCAACCAATAGACGAATTCTGGTGTCCTGCATGTGAACCCCTACTCAATCACTAACTCAAATTAATAACCGGTGAGCTACGGCCTGCTGCAATCACGCGATGAGAGATCCCCGCTAAATTTCCTGTGACTCGCATTATTTGGCTACAACCTGGCAAAGCCGCTGTTTTTTAAGGAACAGCCTGTTAGACCACGCACCGACAAGGATGTCACACAGCGCCATAAAATTTCTTAAAACAGATGGGGGTTATTATGCAAATGCCCGCCGTGAGGGCAAGTCACGACGGGCATTTGTGGCCATTTTTCACAAATTAACTCAGGGTTAACTGATTTCAGGCGGTTTTTACCTCTTTTTTCCCTTTACTAAGCGTCTCCGTTAGCTGCTTCTGATCCAGCTGGCCCACCCACTTAGCCACCACCACGGTCGCCACGCCGTTACCGATCAGATTGGTCAGCGCACGGGCTTCGGACATAAAACGGTCAATGCCGAGGATTAGCGCAAGCCCCGCCACCGGCAGATGACCGACCGCAGACAGCGTTGCCGCCAGCACGATGAAACCGCTGCCGGTCACACCTGCAGCGCCTTTCGACGAGAGCAGCAGTACCACCAGCAGGGTGACCTGGTGCCAGATATCCATGTGGCTGTTGGTTGCCTGGGCAATAAACACCGCCGCCATGGTGAGATAAATCGAGGTGCCATCAAGATTGAAAGAGTATCCGGTGGGAATAACCAAACCCACCACCGATTTCTTACATCCCAGGTTCTCCATCTTAGCCAGCATACGCGGCAGCGCGGACTCCGATGAGGATGTGCCAAGGACGATCAGCAGCTCTTCTTTGATATAGGCGATAAATTTGAAGATGTTAAAGCCAACCACGCGCGCAATCACTCCCAGCACCACCACCACAAACAGCGCACAGGTGATATAGAAGCAGATAATCAGCTGGCCAAGTTGCACCAGCGATCCCACACCGTATTTACCAATGGTGAAAGCCATCGCGCCGAAAGCGCCGATCGGAGCCAGACGCATAATCATATTAATGATGCCGAAAATAACGTGGGAGAAGCTGTCGATAAAGTTAAATACCAGCGTGCCTTTATCGCCCATACGATGAAGCGCAAAGCCGAACAGAATGGCGAACAGCAGAACCTGCAGAATATTGCCGCCGGCAAACGCGCCAATGACGCTGCCGGGAATGACATCCAGCAGGAACGCAACAACGCCCTGCTGCTGCGCCTGCTGGGCGTAAATCGCCACCGCTTTGGCATCCAGCGTCGCTGGGTCAACGTTCATACCCGCGCCGGGTTGCAGCACGTTGACTACCACCAGACCGATAATCAGGGCAAGAGTGCTGACCACTTCAAAGTACAGCAGCGCCACCGCACCCGTGCGCCCGACAGCTTTCATACTTTCCATACCGGCAATCCCGGTTACAACGGTACAGAAAATCACCGGAGCAATAATCATTTTGATGAGTTTAACGAAAGCGTCACCCAGCGGTTTCATCTGCGCGCCCAGTTCAGGGTAAAAATGGCCGAGCAACACACCAATGGCGATAGCAGTCAACACCTGGAAGTAAAGGCTTTTAAACAGAGAGGTTTTCATAGGATTTCAGTTAACCACTTTAGTTATAATCAGAAGAAAGATAACGCGAAAGTAACACCTGACTAACAGGATAGATATATGGCGAGCGGGGCGGATGCCGCAGATAATTCATTTTTATGAGCTGAATCACTTCAGTTCGATGTTGTGAAACTAAAGAAAGTCAGCGCGCGCGAGCAGAGCCTGGCGCGGTGGTCAGTAACTGGCCAGATAGCGCTGATTAAACTGCGCCAGCGGCAGCGCTCCCGCATAGAGATACCCCTGGCCGAAGTGGATCCCACAAGCCAGCAGCCGCGCGCGTTGCTCATCGGTTTCGACGCCTTCTGCAATCACGTCCAGCTTAACGATCTCGGCAATCGCCGCAATGATACGCACCATGGTGTCATCGTATGGCAGCACCGTCACAAAGCTACGATCCATCTTCAGCTTGCCTATCGGCAGGGTTTTAAACTGGTTCAGCCAGTTGAGGTTGGCATAACCCATGCCGAAATCATCCAGCGCGACGGCAACGCCGGTCTTTTGCAGCTCCTGCAATAACAGCAGTGCCTGCTCCGGCTCGCCGATCTGGGCCGTTTCGGTGATTTCCAACACCAGGCTACCAGCACGGATCCCATAGCGTTGGATCAGGGCCTGCAAATGAGTCACCATCGCCGCCTCGCGCAGCTGGATGGCGGACAGGTTGACGCTTAGCGTCAGCTCACAGCCGCGCTGTTGCCACTGCGCCAGGATGCGGCAGGATTCTTCAAATACCCAGCGCCCGAGGATGGCAATTACGCCTATTTCTTCGGCGTTGGCAATGAGATCCTCCGGCAGTGACCAGCTGCCATCGGGTTGGCGCATGCGCAGCAGTGCTTCGGCGCCCACCAGTTGACCGCTGCGCATATCGACCTGCGGCTGTAGCCACAGCGCAAATTTTTCCTCTGCCAGCCCCTGTAAAATGTCATGTTCCTGCGTCAGCCGCTTCTGCGCCCGCTGGGCCAGCACCACATCAAAAAACAGGATCTGGTTCTTGCCCTGGTGACGCGCCGACATCATCGCCGAGACGGCGCGCGCCAGTAGTTCGGGCGCGCTAAAGCCCGCTTCACGCTGCGCGATGCCAATGCTGATATTAGGCCGCAGCTGCATGTGCTGGAGCAGCACCGGCTGATTGAGCTTCAGCATCAGGGTACGCGCCAGCCGCAGCGCGCGGAAGGGATTGTTAGCGCGCTTAATCAGCAACGCAAAATCACCGATCGACAGCTGCGCCAGAACCGTGCGCTCATCAATACAGCTGCGAATTTTGCTCACCAGCGTCAGCAGCAGGGCATCGCGCCGTTCGTCAGTCACCAGGCCATTGGTCTCCAGCAGCGTTTCGATACGCAGCACCATTACCGTAAACACACCTGAGCGACCGATCGCGCGCAGATGCTGTTCCAGCATGGCAAGGAATAAGGTTTGGTTCGGCAGATCGGTCAAGGTAAAACGGGTACTCTGACGGCTCATCTCATCATGCATGGCGCACAGCGCCTGCTGATTGCGGTTGTAGTTGCGGATAAGAAGACCTATCTCATCATTACGATGATGCTTAGGCAGCAATAGCTGGTGGTGAATCGCCTGCTGCGGCGTGAGATCTTGCAGGGCGTTGGCAATATTGCGCAGCGGCCGCACTATCAGGCGGTTTATACACCAGCTGATTGAGACTGAGAGGATCAGCGCCAGCAGCAGATAGGCGGTGACCATCGTCGATACAGCACTAAGAATAAACTGATAAACACGCCACGAATCCGCCTGCAAAACCAGAAATGCCAGCGGTTTCGGGTTGGCAGGTTCAACCGAATAGAGCGGGACAGTAATCTGCACCGGCAGTTCAAACAGCCGGGCGATAAAGTGCGGGATCGGCCTCTCCGCGGCAAACTCGGTATGCAGCGCCTGTAATCCGTTGGGCAATAACACTTCTGCCCGCGCAAGGATCCCGGCCGGGCGCAGCGAGTTAAGGATAAGTTCAGCCTGCGGGATATCTGCTTTTAGTACCGCCTGCGACAAGGGCTGGCGCACGGTATGAGCCACGTTCTCCATCTGCTGGGCATAGTCAATTCTGCGCTGCTGCACAAAATGAAAAAGCTGGATAACGATAAAGATACAAACGGTGACCAGCGCAACGCTGGAAATGGTCGCCATTTGCTTAATCTTTAATGAACGGCTGACGCGCAAGCAAACTCTCCGAAGCGCTGAAAGGGTTTTTCAACGCATTTAAGGCCAAAACAGCCTTGAGTATATCCTAAGGTAACTACTTGTTAAGTTACCACGCTTCGCCAGCCGCCGTTTAAGTGTTTTCCTGGATGAGGCGATCGGCAGGTGAACAGAGCCGCGCGGCGGGTACAGAACTAAGCCAGACTGCAGAACGCCAGGTTTCACAGATGAAAACGTGATAAATGATCCGCTGACGCGTTTTAAGCAGTGATGTATATTGAAATGAATAATCACTGGTGCTGAAATGTCATTCACACCAGCTTCCCCCGAATGATTCCCGGTGCGCATAACGTTATGACGATGTCATTTACCCTGGGCCTTGAACAGGTGCAAAACGAATTAATCCAGATGAAAACCCCTGGCTGCTATTGGGTAATGGTCAACCGACAGCAGGATGCACATCTGCTGGTGCGTCAGACCATCGCTGCGCACGCGGCAATCACCCTGATAAGCCATGCCGCCGGGGCAAACGAAGATTTACTGCCGCCGATCGATGCCGGCGTGCGCGATCGGATCGCGTTGTTTTCTCTACCGGATGCGCCGGATGCGCTGAACGACCTGACCCAATATCTGTCGCGTGGCGTAAACGATAATCCGGGACTTCTTCTATTTTGTGCCGTGTTGAGTACATGGGATAACCTGTCCGCTGACCAGCTGGCCCAGTGGCTAAAGGGGATGCAGCAGTGGTTAGCCCGCAAACAGCTAACCATGCTGGTTATTACGGAGGGGGGCGGGGTCGATATCGCGCAGCATGATTTGCATGCGTGTTACCGCCACCTGGAGGGGTTGTCCCACCTGGCATGGCAGCAGGGAAGCTGGCATTACCGCGTTCACTGGTGGGGCCATGGCGGCCGCTTGCTGGCCGACCGCCTGCTGTCTCTTGACGTACAGCACGGGGTTTTCACTCAGATTGTTCCAGGCCAGCAGGGCGCTCTCTCAGAATGTCATGATGAAAACCTGTATCTGGTGGAAAAAAACGTGCTGGCAGGCGCGGCGCCATTGCCAACGGTGAACTGGGCGCTGTTTGAGGGTAACGGCCAGTTGGCGCAACGTGCGCAGCAGGCCAGCAGCGCTACCGTGGTGTTTAGCCTGCAGCATCATCACCAGATTGAGGCACTGGCCGGCGATATTCACCAGCTGCGGCGTACGCGCGGCAGTCGGCTAAAAATTGCAGTGCGTGAAATGCAGCAGGCGCTGCGCCGCAGCGACGAACGCCTGCTGCTGGCCTGCGGCGTCAATACTATTTTGCCGTCAAACGTGCCGACATCGCGCTGTCTGGCTGCCCTTGAGGGGTTGCAGGGGCAGGCTTATAACCGCCACGTTCCGGCCGA
Source organism: Erwinia amylovora (assembly GCF_017161565.1). NCBI lineage: Bacteria > Pseudomonadati > Pseudomonadota > Gammaproteobacteria > Enterobacterales > Erwiniaceae > Erwinia > Erwinia amylovora. Next base: position 79,728 of record NZ_CP066796.1, on the reverse strand, counting down.
ACTCGCCGTACTGCTGAAATCCCTGCAGCCGATACAGGATAAAGGCTACCTGCCACCAACACAGTTCTGCCATGCGGTAACGCGAATGATCGGCAACCGGCTGCTGCCGGAAAATGGCAAAGGGCTGCTGGTCGCGCTGCGCCCGGTGGCAACCCTGAGCACGCAGCAGGCGCTGATGCTGTGCAGGCCAAGGCGCTTTGGCGATCTGGTGACGCACACCGAAGATTGCCTGTATCTGTTCCTCTCTTTCTGCCACTACCACCATCTTGAAACCGCGCTGAAGTTTATCTTCCCCAGGCCTGCCGGGGAAATCTTCGTCGACCTTCAGGTGTGGTTCGAAGATTTGCTCGTCTGCGCTGAATTGCAACACATCACCGCAAGGGGAGCAGATCCTGTCTCCGCTCCACCTTTCGTCCCTTAGCGGTCTTTAAACGCCAGCCAGGTTAACAGGTGCAGGCTTGATGAGTAATAGTCTTCACTGGCGCCCGGTGATCCATCGAGATATCCGGTGTCACCCAGGGTTAAATCACGCACCGCCAGCAGGCCGCCTGCCATATAGTAGGGAGCTTTGTTGTTGCTTATCACATCTACCCATGCCGGGGTTTGCAGGCGCTGGAAACCGGCCCAGAAACGCTGGAACGGCACCAGCCCTGAAGACGTGGCGTCGTACCAGTGCAGGTACAACGGAATACGGATCGCATCATAACTAAATCGTGGTGGCCAGGCGGTAGCCGGTGCCAGCGAGCCGTCGGCGTTCATTGCCACCCAGTCCAGCGGCAGAGCGGTATCGCCAAAATGCATTTCCGTGAGCAAATTCTGTCCGTCTCCAATCAGCTGCTCCCACACCTTTAAGTGACTGCGCCGGGCAAAATCACGCCACGCCGGGAAGACAAAATAGGAGGGGTTCAGCACCACGTAGCTGGTTTTATTGAAGCCCTGCACACCGGGCAGCATCACGGTGCGGCCCCCAAAGGCAATCACGTTATGCGCCACAATGGCCCGCTGAATACGGTCTGACTGCTGCAACCAGCCGGGAACCTGCCACTTTTCTCCCGCCTTCAGTAGCGCCCAGGCGATCAGTACATCCCCGTCGGAGGCATTATTTTTGTCGCTAACCGGGTCGCTGGCTCCGGGGGTGTATTTCCAGTAAAACAGGCCATTTTTCGGGTTACTGAGGTTGTTCTGCGTCCAGTGCCACAGCTTGTCAAAGCTGCTGCGGTCGTTGAAATAAACCGCCATCAGCATGGCATAGCCCTGGCCTTCGGTGTGGCTGACGTTCTGATTGCCGGTATCCTGAATCCGGCCATCGCTGGTCATAAAGCGCGTTTTGAAGCTGCTCCAGCCATCTGCGGCCATCGCCTGAGACATTCCCATTATGAGCGCCAACAGCATAAAGCCAGCCCTGAGTATGGCCATCTTATTAATCCTCAAACCTGATAACGAAAACGCAGCGAACAGTCGCCGGTCTCTTCAAGGGTCAGCCCGACCTGGTCGCTGCCGCCCTGACCACGCATCCAGCGGGCGTACAGCCCGCGCAGTACCGCGCCCATCGCCAGACGCCATTGCCGATGCGGCATGACGCCGTCACCGGCTGGCAGCGCGCTATGATCGATAACAATCGCGCCGTCATATGCTTGCAGGCAGACAAAGCCCCAGTTAAACCGCTCCAGTACCTGATTGATATTCCCTTCCAAATCGGCCACGGTGCGCGCTTTATCCAACGGATAACGTCCGGCCAGGTTGTCGCCCATCTGGCGTAAAAATGCCTGGATTTCCTGCTCGTCGGCATTATCCATCATGCCGCCTACCATCACGTTCACCAGATCAAACCAGCCCGGCTGAGACTGCCGTTGCCGGTGATATTGCAGCGTGCGTTCCTGGAGTAACTGACTCATGCTTATTTGCCCCCCAGCATGTAGCGCAAGTAGAGTTGTGCCGTGCTTTCGTTATAGTCACCAAAAGTGTCATAGCCAAGCTGGCCGCCAAGTGAGACGTTTTTGTTAATCTTGTAATCTGCGCCAGCATGAAGGTTATAGCCGATGCCGCTCTTACTGCTTCCGCTAAAATACGCTTCTTTGGCATAGCCCGCCGTAACCATCTCTTGCAGCAGTGACTGATAATCACTGTTATTCGGGAAGTAGGCACTGCTGTTCTGAGTATAGGACTGATAACCTACCGACCCACCCAGCCTGACGCGTAAATCGTCGTAAGTCTGCGAGAAGTCCACCGGCAACGACACGCTGATATAGTTCTGCGGACTAAAGTAGCCGCCCTGTCCGAGGCTGAAACCGCTGAGGTTTTTTGAGAAGTCCATCCAGCTGATATTCATCCCGGTTTTCAGCTCGCGATCGCTATAGTGAAACGGACGCACGTAAGCCCCGGCGTTCGCCATGAGTGCGCTGTTGCTGGCAACGTTTTCCCCCGTATAGCCGTAACCACCGGCACCCGCGTAGAATCCGGCATCGCCATCATCATAGCTTAACAATGCGTTAGCGCCGTTTTTGCTTACCCGTCCCCAGCTTTTACCCGAATAGGGATCCTTCACGCCCACATAGGAGAGCAGGCTGTCGGTCACCGCACGGCGTTCGCCGGTCAGGATCAGCGTCAGGTAGTCGGTCAGTTTCGGCGACCATTTGATGCCACCGACCAGGGTACTGAGTTCCTGGCCGAGCGGCGTACTGCCCAGGTCGATGCGGTAACCGTCGCCGCTTAACGCCAGGTTCAGCTCCACGCCGGATGCCGTCTGCGAATCCGAGGCGTCAGTGCTCGCGCGATCGACGTCAGCTTTACGCGATGAGGCAGCGAGATAATTCTTAAGAGCTGCGTTGTTATTGATCGCGTTGAGATGGCTCATCCCGCCGTTGGTGAACGGGTTATAGTCAGCCGCGTTAATCCCGTTCAGGCCATCCAACGCGGCCGCGACATCAGGATTAGCCGCATTGAAAGCAGTCACACCGTCGGTATTGCCGTTTGCGCTGTCCGTCGCGCGCAATGCTTTAAGGTGATCCTGTTCGTTCTTGATGTTCTGGATCTGATTGGCCACCGCAACGCCCGCCGCCCCGCTCCCCAGACGGCGATAGGCGTCGCCGCTGGCGCTGCCCGCGCTCAGGGTCATTGGCGTCACGGTGAAGTCAACACGCATATCGCCCAGCGGCGAACTCGACCAGGTAAGCGGCGCTTTGCTTTCGTTCAGCTGACTTAAGCCCTCTTCACCATCGCGGCCACGGATCTGTACCCCCGCCTGAACCCAGGTGCCGCTCTCTGTTTGCAGGGAGTCCATCATGGTATCGATCTGGCGTAACGTCTGATCCTGTGCGCTGGCCACCTGCGGCACGCTGACGCCATCAATGCTACGGTAATCACGCGCATCCGGGGCCTGCTGCCACGGCATGGCGTGGCCATAGATCGACGGGGAGGGAGCGGCTGACAGCGTGGTACGGTTGATAAACGGGTTATCCGCCAGCGCCAAACCACCCATGGCGGCCGGGCTACCTTGCAGGCCGATCATTTTGCCTTTCGCGCGGCGCAAGTAGCTTAGCGCCTGGCTGCGGTCGCCGTCTGCTTCTGATACTCGCGCCATTAACAGCAGGCGCTGCGCTGACGGTTCCCCGCGCAGCCCTGCCGCCAGCTCACGCGCTTTCGCCACGTCATTCAACGATAACGCACTGTTGATCGCCCCTTCACGCGCCTCCTGGCCCGGCGTATCCCGCGTCATCAGGTAGTCATAAACCACCGCCGCCTCTTTGTTCATTTTGCCGGACTGATACAGACGTGCCATGGCAAACATCAGATCGCTATTCTGCGGGTCCTGCTGCAGTGCGCCAATCAGCTTGTCATAGGCGGCTGCATACTGTTTGCGCGTGCGCAGCTCATCCACCTGATTGATCAACGCGCCGTTCAGGACGCCTGCCAGCTGCGCGCGGGTGCTGCGCGCCTGTAATTCGGGATTGTTGATGAAGCTTTGCGCTTCCGCGCCCAGCCCGGCCTGCTCCAGTACCGCCAACTGTGCCGCATAATCCCCCACATTACCCTGTACCCCGCGCTGCATATTGCTCCGCACGACCGACACCGCCGTGGGGAGATCGCCAGCCTGCGCCAGGCCTGCCGCCAGCTTACCCGCATCGACGGGGTTGTACGGTGGGTTGACCGCCAGCGCTCTCAAGGTATTGTCCGCGGCTGCCGGGAAACCCTGTGCCAGATAGCGCCGGGCCACCGCCATCTGCTGGTTGAAGTTCACCCGCTGCGCCAGGGTGCGCATATCCGCGTTCTGGCTGCGGGATGGAATGCGTGACAGCAGGCTCTGCGCCTGTGACCAGGCGCCGTTTTCGCTGGCAAACAGGGCGGCGGCATAGATTTCATTGCCGCTGGCTGCGGGACGAAAAGCGGGCTGCATGACGTCAGCGGCCGCCGCCGCATTGCCCTGCTGCTGATAAATACGCGCCAGATCGAGGCGTAACCAGCCGTCGCCCGGAAAACGCTGCACCCCCTGTTGCAGAATGCCGATCGCCCGTTGCGCATCGCCCGCCGCCAGCCGCTGTTGTGCTTCACGCCGCAGCGGATCGCTGGTGGCTAGCGGGCGCGGTGTCACCGCCTGACGGACGCTGGCCGGCAGCGAAGCCAGCAGGGTGTTGGCTTCGGCAGTGCGGTTCTGCTGGCGCAGCACGTAGAACAGCCCCTCCTGCGCCTGGCGGTTAGCGGCATCGGTAGCCAGTACGGCGCGATAGGTTTGCTCCGCCTGGCCCGGTTGATTCTCACGACGCAGCACGTCAGCATAGAACAGCTTAGCCGCTGTGCCTTTTTCGCCTTCTGCCTGGGTCAACGGCGCGCTCAGGCTCAGTGCCTGTGCGCTGTCGCCAGATTTCAGCGCCTGCCGGGCGCTGGCTAACCGGGCGTAGAAACGCGCATCGTCCGCCTGCTGCTGGCGCTGCTGGCTGTCGCTACCGCCCAGATTTGCCGCACGTTGCAGGTATTCCGCCGCCTGAGAATCGTGACCGCTACGCTGCGCAGCATAGCCAAGACCGGCCAGCGCATCCGCATCTTGCGGGTTGCTCTGCAATACCTGGTCGAAAGCGCTCTGCGCGCCGGCGATATCACCGCTGTTCAGGGCGCTAAAACCTTCGCCTTTCTCGGCAGCGGTCACATTTTTGCGGTAGTAGTCCGTTACCGTCTGGTCCTGCGGGTGGCGCTGCTGGAAATTCCGGTACAGCGGCGCATCCCCGGGCTGTGGGCCAAGCCACAGCAGCGCCTGGCGTAGGGAGCGGTCAGCCTCGGCGTTGCCGTCCGCCAAACCTTCCAGCACCTGCAAACCTTCACGCCGGGTGGCGTCCTGGTAAGTCAGGGCTTTACCGAGAGCCAGTTTCCCCCCGATATCCTGCGGATGACTGGCAGAGAACTGGCGCAAATTATCCACCGCCTGCGGCAGCAGGCGGCGGTCACCGGCCATGGTCAGATAATACTCCGCCGCCACGCTGGCCGGAGGCTGGTTGCCGCTGAAGGTGTTACGCCAGGTTTGCAACGCGGCGGCAGTGTTGCCGCTGCGTGCCTGCTGACGCGCCAGCGCCAACTGAGCCGCCGGCAGAGTTTGCAATTGCCGCGCATTATCCAGGCTGACCAGCCGCGGGTCCTGCGGCGAAACCTGACTCAGTCGATTGCGCCAGGTAGCCGCTTCGCTTGCATTGCCCCTTTGCTGCGACCACAGCGCCATCAGATACAAGGCCTGCACGTTGCTGCCGTCAACCATCAGGACTTTTTGCAGCGCCTCACGCGCTAAATCGTCATGGGATTTCTGATGCCAATAGTCAGCCTGCTCGAACAGCGCCTGCAATGCCGGATTGTTATCCACTGCCAGTGCCGCAAATGTCAACATCGACAGTGCAAGGCTGCTGCTGCTCAGCCAGCGCTGGCGCGCACGGCCAGTGAACTGAACAGGTTTATTTTTCATTGTCTTTTTTCTCGTCAGAAGGACGAAGTTTGTCCAGTGGATGCAGACGGCGCCGTGCATGGCGATCCAGCAGAACCCAGGCACTGAGGCCGATGACGGTGGCACAAAACAGCGCCAGCAACGACAGCATTACCGCATGCTGGTTGGCGTACCACACCACCATCATGTACCACGGCATTTCCCCGCTCGGAAACTGTGCGCCCACGCGGAAGCTGCGAATGCCATTTTCATCAGTGATGATTGCCGTGTCGCCACGGATCCCGGCGTTTATACGTCTGGAGGTCATATCATTATGCAGACGGCCCAGCTGTTGGTCGTTGGTCGCCAAGGCCATCACCATCAGACGGCTACTGTTCCACGGCGATCGGTAGCTGATAAAACCACGCCAGTCCTCGTTCGAAGAGAGGTAGCGATCTGCGGCCAGCGTCTGGCGATACCAGTCACCGTTCAGCCAGCCGCGCAGCTTATTTAGCAAACCGGGCACTTTGACGCCGAGCGTATGGTCATTTAGCTCATACGGGGAGTCGACCAGCATCTGCTGGGTAAATTCACCCTGAACCAGCGTGGAAACCGCCAGAATGTCGCTATTAGCCAACTTTTCACGCAGCGGGCCGTCGGACGGAACGCCAAACATCACGCTATTATGGAACAGCGCCACGCCGGTGGCATTACCGGAACGGCCAGCCATATCCAGCAGGGTGCTGATTTCACTGTCAGAGGGTTCTTCTGGCAGCATGAATACGGTCTGCGAGTAGTCGGCAAGGCGGGAGAACGGAAATGATGCGCCGACGAAATAAGCGAGGTTCGGCAACAGCGCAAAGTGACGGGTATGACTGAGATCGATAAATGAATTGTCCTCAATACGGCTCTTGATATTGTTATTGGCCAGAACGCTGCAGGGGGCGCTGTCCTTTGGCTTGATATCGAAATAGAGCTGCATCTGGTTGTCACCGTAGATCAGGTACGGATCGAGCCGCAGCGTATATTGCTCCAGACGCGCATCACCGCCGAGACGGTGCCAGATATTCTCCAGCAGCCCGACTTTGTTCACCGTCAGGTTGCGCAGAAAGGTGCCGTTCAGCGTGACGTTCAGCAGCGAGTTATCTTCATCAATCCAGCTTTCTGACGGGAAGCGGTAGTTCAGCCGGACCGGAACGCTGTCACCGTCCCACAGGAACAGATCCGGGGCGGCGCGGAAGTTGACGCGCAGCGCATCGTGCCAGATGCCGGTAGTGGTCAGGCTCTGATCTTTGCGCAACAGCTCACTGAGGCTTACCGGGCGATCGGTGCTGATCCAGCGCGGCGCATCATAGGGTTCGCGCAACGGCATATGCTGGTCTGCTACCGCCAGTTGAGGAGCATCCAGCTCCAGAGGTTGCAGCAGTCGCCAGCTGGCCTGACGTAGCGCCTCGTCATCCTTGCCAGTCACCAGCAGCAGCTTGTACACCGGGTTATCCGGGTTGTCGATAATTTGCAGTGACAGGCCTTCACCGGCTGGCAATGTCAGGCTGCCAATTTTTTCGCCGGGATGACCAAAGACCACCCCATTTTGTTCGGGCAGCTGGCCACGTATTACCGGGAAGCTGACGCCACGATAATCTGCCTGAATCCCCATCCAGGAGGCAATTATCGCCGCCGCACTCACTTCTCCCGGGGTGACATGGTGACCAAAGGTCATGGGGACGCTGGCCTGGCTCATACGCAGCGGGTCGATAAACGGACGCGGGAAATGGCGCAAACTGTTACCGATCTTCAGCTGTTGCCCTTCAAGCGCCAGCGTGGATTTCGGCAGGATCGTCACCTGATATAAGCGGGTGCTGTCACGCTCACACATCAGCCGATCCGCATCGTTGATTTTAAAGCTCAGATTATTGCTGGAAACCACCATCGCCGCCGGGATTTCCAGCTCGTAGTCTTCGCTGTTGTTCTCTGTCGCACCCAGCGGCAGCGTACCAAGCGGTTGGCCGTTAAGCATCAGCTGCAGTGAGGTATTGCGCGCCGCCAGCGCCTGCGACACCTTCAGCGACAGGTTCAGCCGCGCATGAGTAATGACTTCATCGTTGGGCAAGGTAAAGATGATGCCGGACTGCAGCTGCCCGCCGCTCAGGGTAATCCCCTGCTTCTGGCCCATCTCGGCTACGCTAAGGATGCTGGATGTCGGCTGGTTTAGCGCAGACATCGACGTAGCAGGCTGCTCATCGGCCACGGCTGAAAGGGGTGGATCCTCGGGCAGTACGCTGCCATTGCCCGCCAACGGGTCGTTTGGCATCACCGCACCGGGTGGATGGCCCTGCTGTGGCTCGATGCCTGCCCGGGAAGGTTGAGGTGCCGGGATCGCTCCCGGCGCAGCGGAAACAACATCCACCGGCGGCGGAATAGTTGCCAGCGCATTGCTATCCCCGGTAACGCTGGCCGCATCTGCCTGAACGCCACCGGGGGTTAACAGCGTATACAGGCAGAGTGCGCGTACGATTAATTGCTTCATGCCGCGCCATCCTCTTTCATTTGTGCCTGGCGTTTTTTCTTCGCGCGGCGGTCTTTCCACGACAGCCAGAACAGCTCAAATACGGTGCGAACAATGTTCAACAGCGAACGTAGCGGATTATCCTGATACTGCTGCGGTTTAAGCCACGCATCGGCACGCGACAGCACCACGCGCACCAGCTCACGCCGCCGCGCCAGCGGCATTTCCTCAAACTGCAGGCGGATTATTCCGTCGTGCGCGTCGATATACTGCACCGGAATTGAGATGGTGGCAGAATGCAGAATCACATCGATCGCTTCAATGCCATCATTTTCGTGGCGCTGGTCCGGCGCGTGGATCTGGGCGCCGCCCATTGACAGATTGATGGTATGAGTACGTGAGGAGATGCCGCTGGCATAGTGTACAATTGCGGGCAGATCGGCATCTATGCGGATGGTTTTACGCACCTGTTTGGTTTCACGCGCCACGGCAATCGCCGCCATCAGAATAATCAGGCTGAAGGTAGCCCAGCCGACGTTGAGCGCGATCACATAGCGGTCAACGCCGAAGTAATCCTGTGCCGTAGCGCGAACGATGCCGCTGACCACGCCGGCAAGCAGTAACAGGGCACAAATGACGTGCGGGCGCACAATGTTGAAGTCAAAGAAACCAACGTCCAGCAGGCCGCCTTTATCCGTGACGTTAAACTTACCGTGTTTAGGTGAAATCATCGTCAGCAGCGTAGGAATAATCAGATGGAACGCCATCACCGTTTCGTATATTTCCCCCCAGAAGCTGGCGCGGAAACGGCCATTGATGCGTGCGTTAACGTACAGTGACATCACCAGATGCGGTAACACATAAGCGAAGATCAGGCTGGCCGATGAGTGGATAATATTAAGATTAAACAGCAAATAAGCCAGTGGTGCGGTCAGGAACACCACGCGCGGCAGGCCAAACTGGAAATGCAGCATGGCGTTGAGGTAGCACAGGCGCTGCTGCCATTTAAGACCACGGCCGAGCAGCGGGTTATCGACGCGAAATATCTGCGTCATGCCACGCGCCCAGCGGGTTCGCTGAATAATATGCAGCCCAAGACGCTCGGTGGCCAGACCGGCCGCCAGCGGGATGGCGAGGAAAGCCGTGCGCCAACCCCGGCGCTGCATTTTCAGTGCGGTATGCGCATCCTCAGTCACTGTTTCTACCGCAAAGCCGCCAATTTCTTCCAGCGCGCCACGGCGAATAACCGCACAGGAACCGCAGAAGAAGGTGGCATTCCAGTTATCGTTACCCTGCTGTACCGGGCCATAGAACAGCGCACCTTCATTCGGAATTTCACGAGCGGCTTTCAGGTTACGTTCAAAGGGGTCCGGCGAATAGAAGTAGTGCGGCGTCTGTAACAACGCCAGCTTATCGTCTTTCAGGAAAGCACCCACCGTTGCCTGCAGAAAGGTCCGGGTGGCAACATGGTCACAGTCAAACACACAAATCAGCTCGCCTTTAGTGATTTGCATGGCGTGGTTGAGGTTACCGGCTTTCGCGTGGCTGTTGTTATCCCGGGTGATATAGCCCACGCCCGCATCGGCGGCGAAGCGCGCAAACTCACTGCGTTTACCGTCATCCAGCAGGTAAACCTTAATTTTATCCTGCGGATAGTCGATACATTGCGCCGCCAGGACGGTATCACGGACTACGTCGAGGCTTTCGTTGTAGCTGGGAACATAGACATCAACCGTGGGCCACAGGCTGACATCATCCGGCAGCGGTTGGATGGTGCGCTTAAGCGGCCATGATGTTTGCAGGTAGCCAAGAATTAATATAAGCCAGACGTAAAGCTCGGCAATAAATAAGCCAATACCCAAAATGGCTTCCACTTCTGAATTAAAGTGCAACGTTTCTGAGGCGCGCCAGTAAATATAGCGGGTCGACATCAGCGAGGAGAGGACAACCATCACCAGGGAAACTTTTCTGCTTTTGCTAAAGCCTAATAAAAACAGCAGCGCGATGGAAACCAGGCCAAAGATATATTGCTTTTGGCTGTCCATAGGAACAATCACAATAACCGCAGCCAGCGGGAACAATATCAGCAACAGCAGATAAAACAGGACTTTATTCATGAGTCATCCTGGAAAGCATATCGTTATCATACGTGACAAACTCGCCACACGTCCTCGGGCCTCCCTGCCCAATAATCAATCCGCCAGCTAATGGTTATTTAACGGGGCGTGCATTTCCCCGTTGCCGACTTTGATATCAAGCACTGCCATAAGGCGCTGACCGATCAGTTCAATATCAAAGGCGGCGGCGGAAACCGGATTAAATTCGAAAACAGACTGTTGTGACGCGTTAGCTTCTGCCACGCTTTCATCCCGGTTAACCACGCCCATTAGCTTTTCGCCAAGGCGTTGCTGCATAAAGGCGGTGACATCGCGGCTGATATGTCGGCGGTTGTCGCACTGGTTAAGCACGAAGGAGTGGCCGGCACGTTGATTCAGCACGCCGCCGATCATTTTTTCATTTTCAATCTGCGGCAACAGCGCCAGCGAGGCGGTATCAGCCATCAGCACCACCAAATGCAAATCAGCAAGCGCCGTCATTGCCTTTAATGCCGGCCCCGGCCCCGGCGGAAAGTCGGCAATAATGATCAGCCCCGGATAGTTGAGTACGGTATGCAGCCCCCTGGCAACGAAGTTAGCGTCTTTGGTCAGACGATCTTCAAAGTCAAGGCGTTGTTCCTCTGTGACTTCACCGTATGGCAAGACGAAAATATTGCCGCCGGTAGTGAGGATAGACTGGCTCCAGTCAGATGATTGCGCCGATTTCGCCACAAAACCACGACCGTCAGACAACGGGACGCCAAAGTGCAGGCGCAAAGCATTCTGTACATCAAAGTCAATGGCAAGCACTTTACTGCCGCCGCGAGCAAGAGCGTGGGCGAGGTTAGCCACCATGGTGGTTTTACCCACTCCGCCTTTAGGTGAGCAAACACAAACTAACGGCATGAGGCAATTTTCTCCAGCAGGGGGGATAACAACGTGTCTTTCGACAGTGCACCGGACGCCGATGCAACGGGCGAGCGGAATAACTGACTGCCGCCGGGGGTGATCCGCGCCGTGGCGATCTCTGGCCGGGCTGCGGGCGCGTCTTCGTTAACTTTAACCGCCGGTTGCACTGCCAGCGGAGTAGCCTCAACCAACGGTAAAGAAGCAGCAATACTGTCCAACAGCGTTGCACCGACCTTGTCTGAAGCCCCCGGCGCCGCAGTGAATGGCCGGCTGCTGAAGGGCTTTAGCGGTTTTTCACTGACCGGGTAAGCCGTAAAGGCAGCAGGCCCCACCGCTTGCGGTGCATCAATGAGTGGAATGTTATGCAATACCGACTCTGCACCTTCGTCCGCCAGCTGTTTAATCAACGGCCAGGGGCTACTTTTGGCGTTAAAAAAATGCTCGGACATGTCTTTAAAATCAATTTTTTTTGTTTGTGTTTTTTCTTTAAAACGCTGCAGGTCATCATAACTTTTCATCAGTATGATCCCCAAGGTAGGAAATTTGAAACGAATGTAACACAACAGCGGCAATAACACATAATTCTATTAAGATTAATCTTACAAGATAAGAGTAATCCCATTAAAAACAATTATTAAGAATAACCCAAAGCCGATAATCAATTTATTTAATGAGGCCCGATTATCCTGAACGAAAGGTGGCATTAATTAGCCATGTTATTCCATAGCTTTACCCTGTCCTGATTTATGTTATTACAATGCATAAAACATTTACCTTTATTTCACATCTCGTTTTCCATTTTTTATCTCACCCTCTGCTGGTCTCCTCCGCTGTTTGAAAAAATTTGCCGTAACAATCAACAAAGCGTCTCAACAGAACCGAGCTTCATTGCCAGCAAGCAACCGGACAGAATCAGTCACCGGCAGTCTGCTTTTGATCCAACTAAGCAGCCGCGAAGGATTCATGCATTTTTCTTAAGCATGCCACGCTGTCTGTCAGGAATATGGGCAAAAACGCGGGAGAATGATAAACAAAATCACTGTTTAAACAGAGGATGGGGAAGAACGTCGCGACCGCCGACCGTTTGACAATAAGGGGGGCAACCAGCGCCCCCCGGGCAGCATTCAGGGTAACCGACCTTCGTCCTGCTCGACGGCAAAACAGGCGATTTGCTGGCCAGCGAAGTTTTGCAGCTTAGGCTGCAGCTGTACACAGGTGCCAAAGCGGCGGCGACAGCGTGCATTAAACGCGCAGCCCGGCGGTGGATTGAGCGGGCTTGGCAGCTCTCCGGTCAGTTTGATACGCTCGCGGCGCTGGTCCGGGTTAAGGCGTGGGGTCGCCGACAGCAGCGCCTGCGTGTAAGGGTGGCGCGGATTGGCAAAAATGGCCTCTTTACTGCCCTTCTCCACGCAGCGACCGAGATACATCACCATCACCTCATCGGCAATATGCTCCACCACTGACAGATCGTGAGAGATGAAGATGTAAGACAGGCCGAGGTCCTGTTGCAGATCCATCATCAGATTCAGCACCTGCGCACGCACTGAAACGTCCAGCGCCGATACCGGCTCGTCGGCAATCAGCACGTCCGGATCCAGCATTAATCCACGCGCGATGGCAATACGCTGCCGCTGGCCGCCGGAGAACATATGCGGGTAACGGTCGTAATGCTCGGTTTTCAGCCCCACCTTCGCCATCATCTCCAGCGTTTTCTCCCGCCGTTCGGCACGGGTCAGGCTGGTATTAATCACTAAAGGCTCTTCCAGGATCTGGCTGACCTTTTTGCGCGGATTAAGCGATCCGTACGGGTTCTGGAATACGATCTGAATTTTCTGACGGCGCAGTTTCGCCGCCTGCGGATCGTGCAGCAGCAGATCCTGGCCCTGATAAAACAGCTGACCTTCCGTTGGGGGTTCAATCATGGTCAGCAGGCGGCCCAGCGTGGATTTACCGCAGCCGGACTCCCCCACTACCGCCAGCGTTTTGCCGCGCTCCAGGTCAAACGATACGCCATCAAGCGCTTTGACCAGCTGCTGCTGGCCAAACAGCCCTTTTTTCACCGGATAGTGCTTTTTCAGATCGATAGCCTGCATCAGCAGGGTCGGTTTATCGTGTTCAGGCTTCATAAGAGGGCCTCCCGGCATCGTCCAGAGGGAAATGACATTTGGACTGCCGCCCGGCAATATCACGCAGAGGGGGTTCTTCACTACGGCAGCGCTCTTTAGCATAGGGGCAGCGTGGATTCAGCAGGCAGCCGTTCGGCCGATCGTACTTGCCGGGCACTACGCCAGGCAGTGACGCAAGCCGCGCTTTATCAGCAGCAAATTCCGGCAGCGCACGCAGCAACGCCTGAGTATAGGGATGGCGCGGAGCCTTGAAGATATCCCGCGCTTTACCGGTTTCTACCACCTGGCCGGCATACATCACAATAATATGCTGCGCGGCTTCTGCCACCAGCGCCAGATCGTGAGTGATCAGGATCAGCGCCATATCTTCCTGGCGTTGCAGATCGAGCAACAGCTCAATGATCTGCGCCTGAATGGTCACATCCAGCGCGGTGGTCGGCTCATCGGCAATCAGCAGCTTTGGCCGACAGGCAATCGCCATCGCGATCATCACGCGCTGGCTCATGCCGCCAGACAGCTGGTGCGGGTAGACATCCAGTCGCGAAGCCGGGTCCGGGATGCCCACCTGATCCAGCAGATCGATAGCACGCTGGCGTCGGGTACGGCGATTGCCGCCCTGATGCACCTTGATGGCCTCCATGATCTGGTAACCCACGGTGTAACACGGGTTGAGGCTGGTCATCGGGTCCTGGAAAATCATCGCCACTTCAGAACCCACCAGCTGGCGGCGCTGTTTTTCGGAGAGCCGTTGCAGATCGCGCTGATTAAACTCCAGCTTCCCGGCCATCACCTTGCCGGGATAGTCAATCAGCCCCATGATCGCCAGCGAACTGACGGACTTACCGGAGCCGGACTCACCGACAATCCCCACTACCTGGCCCTGTTCAACCTGGTAGCTGATGCGGTCTACGGCGCGGAACGGTGCGTTTTCGTCGCCGAAATGCACCGAAAGCTTATCTACAGTTAATAGTGCCATCTCGCTGCCTACTGTTTGAGTTTCGGGTCCAGAGCGTCGCGTAAGCCGTCGCCCATCAGGTTAAATGCCAGTACCGTCAGCAGGATCGCCACCCCAGGGAAGGTGACCACCCACCAGGCACTTTGCGCAAACTGCAAGACGTCGGAGAGCATGGTGCCCCATTCCGGCGTAGGCGGCTGCGCGCCCATACCCAGGAAACCCAGCGCGGCCATATCCAGAATGGCGTTGGAGAAACCGAGAGATGCCTGCACGATCAGCGGTGCCAGGCAGTTTGGTAAAATGTTGACGAACATCTGGCGCAGCATACCGGCCCCCGCCACGCGCGATGCCGTGACGTAATCTCGCGTTACCTCGACCAGCACCGCCGCGCGGGTCAGGCGGATATAGTGCGGCAGCGCCACAAAGGTCAGTGCCAGAGAAGCATTGACGATCGACGGGCCAAAAATGGCCACCAGTACCAGCGCCAGCAGCAGGCTGGGCAGCGCCAGCATGATATCCACCAGGCGCATAATCGCGGCGTCAATTACGCCGCCAACATAACCGGCGATCAGGCCAAAAATCACCCCCAGCACCAGCGACAGCACCACCACCAGGCAGCCGACCAGCAATGACAAACGCGCACCGTAAATCAGGCGCGACAGCACGTCACGACCGACGTCATCGGTGCCAAAGACATATTGCCAGCTGCCGCCTTCCTGCCAGGCTGGCGGGCGCAGCAGCGCATCGCGGAACTGCTCTGCCGGCGCATGCGGGGCCAGCACGTTGGCGAAAAGGGCGATAGCGATCATCAAAACCACGTAAACCAGGCCAATAACGGCACCTTTGTTACGCTTAAAGTAGTGCCAGAATTCCTGTAACGGGGTCATCGGCTTGGGTGCAGCATCAACGCTGCCTGGTTCCACAACAGACATGTTGGCCCCTTATTTCTTGTGACGGATGCGCGGATTAACCACGCCGTAAAGCAGGTCAACCAGCAGATTGACGAGGATAATCAAGGTTGCCACCATCAGTACGCCGCCCTGCACCACCGGGTAGTCGCGGCGCTGCAGTGCATCAATTAACCAGCGCCCGAGACCGGGCCAGGAGAAGATGGTTTCGGTGAGAATGGCTCCAGCCAGCAACGTACCGACCTGCAGGCCGATCACCGTGACCACCGGCAGCATGGCATTGCGTAAGGCATGCACCACAATCACCCGCATTGGCGTCAGCCCTTTGGCACGCGCGGTACGAATATAGTCTTCACCCAGCACTTCCAGCATCGCCGAACGCGTCATGCGCACGATGACCGCCAGTGGAATGGTTCCCAGCACGCTAGCGGGCAGGATCATATGCATCACCGCATCGTTGAAATCGCCGGGTTCGCCCCAAATCAGGGTGTCGATCAGCATAAAGCCGGTCAGCGGCTGGCTGTCATCGAGGAACACGGTGTCGGCAATTCGCCCGGAGACCGGGGTAAGATTGAGCTGCACCGATACCAGCATGATCAGCATCATGCCCCACCAGAAAATTGGCATTGAATAGCCGGTTAATGAAATGCCCACCACGGTATGGTCAAAAATGGAACCCCGTTTGACCGCAGCCAGCACGCCAGCCGGAATACCAACGGCAATGGCAAACAGCATCGCACAGATCCCCAGCTCCAGCGTGGCCTTGAAGCGCGGTATGAATTCGTCCCACACCGGCACACGGCTCTTCAGCGACAGCCCCAAATCGCCATGCATTACGCCATTGATATAGGTGATGTACTGCTGCCAGAGAGGCTTGTCCAGACCGAGCTGAGCCATCAGCTCGGCGTGGCGTTCGGCGGAGATACCGCGCTCGCCGACCATAATCATCACCGGGTCACCGGGGATCATATGAACAAACGCGAAGGTTAACAGGGTGATACCAATAAACGTCGGGATAACAAGCCCCAGACGTCGGAGTATGAATTGCAGCATATTCCGGATTCTCTTGTATTTCCCGCCGACTGTAACCGACAGGATTATTATTGCTCACATCTTGCGCGCGGTTATACCCGTGGGTATTTAACCACTCGCGACGCAGAAAATGCGCCTTGACGACCGTTTTGCCTGCTGGCAAGAAGGGCCGGATTAGCCCGGCCCTTTGCAAAGGTGTACAGCCGGTATGCACCGGCTAACACATTACTCCTGGATATCAACGTTCTCGAAGTGGTGTTTGCTCAGTGGATCAACAATATAACCCGATACTTTTTTGCTGACCGGCTCGTAAACCGTCGAGTGCGCGATAATCAGCGCGGGCACCTGGTCGTGCATCACCACCTGCGCCTGCTTGTAATATTCAATGCGCTTGTTGTGATCGGCTTCGGCGCGCGCTGGCTGGATCAGATCTTCAAACGGCTTGTAGCACCAGCGTGAGTAGTTCGAACCGTCTTTGGCGGCAGCACAGCTGAACAGGGTGGCGAAGAAGTTATCCGGGTCGCCGTTGTCACCGGTCCAGCCCATCATCACGGTTTGATGTTCACCGGCTTTAGCACGCTTAAGGTATTCACCCCATTCGTAGGTGACGATTTTGGCTTTGACGCCAATCTTCGCCCAGTCGCTTTGGATCATTTCCGCCATACGGCGCGCGTTCGGGTTGTACGGACGCTGAACCGGCATCGCCCACAGATCGATAGTAAAGCCGTCCGCCATGCCCGCTTCTTTCAACAGCGCTTTGGCCTTTTCCGGGTCGTAGGCGTAATCCTGAATACTGTCGTTGTAGCTCCAGATGGTTGGCGGGATCAGGTTCTTCGCCGACTGCCCGGCCCCCTGATAGACCGCTTCGATAATCGCTTTTTTATTCACCGACATCGTCAGTGCCTGACGCACCTTAAGATTATCCAGCGGCTTCTTCTCGGTGTTGAACGACAGATAACCGACGTTCAGCCCCGGAATCTGCATCAGGTTGATATTTTTATCTTCCCTCATGCGCGCCAGATCGGCCGGATTCGGGTACGGCATCACCTGGCACTCGCCCTTTTGCATTTTGGCGTAACGTACTGAGGCATCAGGCGTAATGGAGAACACCAGACGGTCTGTCTTGGGTTTGCTGCCCCAGTAGTCCGGGTTGGCTTTATACAGGATGCGCGAGTCTTTCTGATATTGCAGCAGCTGGAACGGACCGGTGCCGACAGGATTAAGATCCAGCTTCTCCGGCGTGCCGGCTTTCAGCATATTATCGGCATATTCAGCGGAGAGGATCGACGCGAAGTCCATGCCGAGATCCGCAAGGAACGGGGATTCCGGACGATTCAGTTCGAAACGTACGGTAGCATCATCGACTTTAACAATTTTGCTGATCAGCTTCGGCATATCCATGCCTTCAAAGTACTCATAGCTGCCGCCGGAAACCCCGTGATATTTGTTGTTCTTGTCCAGCTGGCGCTCGAACGAGAACACCACGTCATCGGCATTTAAATTGCGTGTGGGTTTGAAATCTTTGGTGGTCTGCCACTTCACGCCCTGGCGCAGATGGAAGGTATAAGTTTTGCCATCGGCGCTGACGTCCCATTTTTCCGCCAGGCCTGGCTCAATTTCGGTTGTGCCGACTTTGAATTCAACCAGACGGTTGTAGATCGGCACCGAACTGGCGTCGTAGGTGGTACCCGAAGTAAACAGCTGTGGGTTGAAGCCTTCTGGCGAACCCTCAGAACAGTAAACCAGAGTTTTCGCCTGAACGCCTGTAGCGATCGTCAATGCAATGGCGCTGAGAGCCACTTTCAGCATGCCGAATTTAGCCAGGGGAATACGCATTTTTATACTCCAGTAGTGATGTGTGTTGTGTGCATTACGCCGGCCGATAGTTTTTTTAGATGACCTGTGCGTGTCGCCTTACAGCATCAGTAAACAGCGGGAGCTGCTGTCCTCAGGTGGCCAGAAGATCCCCATACCTTTTGTACTGAGGCTTCAATTTGTCAATTGTTGCAAGGTACGTCAATACAGGCTTAAGTTTTTTACTCAGAGTGTGTGATTCAGCAACCAAATATAAAAAAGTCATTAAGACCTTTCTCCAGCGTAAAGATCAGCGCGTTAAGCCAAAGCGCCAGTTTGAACCACTTTAAACAGGCATATTAGCAGCGTGTTACTCTGCAAATAAACGTGTGAAATAATCTGCAAACCACGCCGTTACACACGATAAACTGATATAAACCGCGCTGTGACAGATAAAAACGCTGCAACGCAGAGATAAGAAATGGTCAACCTGACGAAGTTGACCATAAGTAAAATGCGTAGCGAATTAAGTGGCAGAAGACTGGATACTGGCCCAGGTTGGCTTAAACAAGATTTTCTTTGCCATAGAGGTGAATGATCGCTTTTCTAAAGGGATCACGATAAAATTGAGGGGGATAATCCGCGTTTGGGTTTACCGGTGATACGTAAGGGCGTGGCAGAGAATCGCTTTCATCTATCCTGCTATATTTTACTTCTGTCTCTATGCATGCCTGATTAATCGCAAGCTTTGCTGTGTGAGCTTCGTATTTTTTCAATTTCATCATCAGACGCGTTTTGATTTCAATATATTTCATCGTTTTATTACAATCGCCCCTGCTATTTTTTAACTTTATCTGTACCCTTTCCAGGTTGCTTTGTGCTTCTGCGTTTTTAACTGAAAGCAGTTTGCGTGCAAACTGGAGGTTTCTGTTATCTATATTTGCCCGCATGCACGCTGAATCGGTACTGCGAAACAGATGGGCTTTAACAAAATCTACTGGTGAGGATATAAAAAATAACATACTAAAATTCCTTTTCATTGGACAAGTTATATCCGCTTTAAACACACTTTTAGTCCTGCATCGCTGCCGGGGTTCTCTGGCAGCTTAAGAAATAAAGTGTAATGGCGGATTAACGTCACTTATGGATGAGTTTAAATATTTCTGACAGCACTATTGAACATATCACACATCATCTTAATAAATAAAACAGTGAACGACCTGGTGAAATAATGGCGTTAATTACATGAGTAAAAAAATTGTGTTTCGCGGAGAATTAAATACGGCCAGAAATATGAGTTTTTCTTACGGGAGAAATATGAGCCAGGCAATAAGTAAGCACTTTTTATCTGCAACTATTGTCATCCCGGCACAGTGCAGGGTGAGCCGTTATTACTAATCAGTGGGATCGGGTGGGGCCGTCGTTGTGGTGCAGACGGCCCCTGGAGAGATTATGGCGCGGCACACCAGTTATTAGACTGATTTATGCCACCATCGGGGGACGTGTAGCCAAGGCAGCCTAAAATGGTGTCAAACAGTTCAACATGGCGGTGGGTTTTACCCGCACGCTGTTGTGCCTGTAACTGCTCAAAAGCACGCTTATTCTGCGCGTCGGCAAGATACTTATCCGATGCCCAGACTATCATCGGCACACGGAATTGCTCCGGCGGTGCCATATTGCGCGGCGTACCGTGCAGGTGCATATTGTCGCTGATCGATTCGCCGTGATCGGCGGCATAAAACACAATTGCTTTCTTATCCCGCAGCTGGTCAAACACGCTGTCAAGCATGGTGTCAACGTACCGAATCGAGTTGTCGTAAGCGTTGATCAGCATCTCTTTGCTGCAGGTATCGTCCACGCCCATACACTCCGGCTGGTAGTGGGCAAATTCGCGTGGATAACGCTGCGAATAGAGATAATGAGAGCCTTTGGTATGCAGTATGACCAGATGTTTACCTTTGGCATGGTCATCTATTGATGACTTCAGTTCCGGTATCAACAGCATATCGTCTACCGATTTACCCTGATTACGTTGCTCGGAACCAATCTGCTCGCGGAAGGCAAAGCTGTCCGCATTGGTGTTGTTGTAAAACCAAACTTCACTCTGCATTGCGTACAGGTCAGAACTAAAGCCCAGTTGTTTCAGCACCGCAAACACATTCTGCTCTTTGAGCGTGCGGGCCGGGTTATCCTCGGTTCCCCCTTCACGCACAAACATGCAGCGCAGCGATAGCTTGGTGGAGGTATCGCAGGACTCACCGCGAAACGCCACCAGATTCTTCTCTTTCGCCAGCTTTGGCGTGGTATCGCGTGCATAACCCAGCAGGCCCATATGGTCCCAGCGCGTGGTTTCACCAATAACGAACACCACATAGGTATCATCTAATCCGTCAGGGGCGTGATAAGTAAACTTTTTCGCCGGATCGAACAGGTTATCACTGGCCATATGCTCGTCGTAGCTGGTGTAGGCAAGCAGCCCCAGCGCCGTCAGCCAGTTAGACGGCAGATAGGAGTGCGCCACGACGCCGCCGTAGCTCGGAAGATCGATATTAGTCTGCTTCTCGTTAGCGCTTTGTGCTTTATCAAAATAACGGATGGGTAGCCAAATCAGCAGCACGGCCAGCAGCAGCATCAACAGCGGTTTGCAACGCTGCCCGGGCGTTTTTATCTGTTCCAGAAGCGTCAGGCGCAGTCTGCTGCGCCAGATCGGTATCAGCGGAATAAGACTGATCGGCACCATCCACAGCACAAAGTGGTATCCGACCACCTCTTTTGACAGGTCGGTGTCGGTGGTCATCACCGAGGCGACAATGCCGTAGCCGATGACAACATTAAAGAAGGTCATGTAGTAACTGGCGGCAACGGATATCACCACCAGCAGGCTGACGGATACGCGCCAGAATAGTTTCCCGCCCAGCGACAGCAGGCGCAGCAGGAAGAAAGTCAGCAGCACGGTAGCCACGACTTCAGCCAGCGCGGACATCCATTGCAGGGTAGCAAACTTAACGAGGAAGGGGTCAAAGCGACGATAAAATACCGGAATATTTAAAAACAGCCCGATATAGAGAGCCAGCAACAGCGACAGCTTTTGCTGGGTACACATTTTAATATAATTCATTCAAACTTAATCCTGGCCTAATCGGAACAATTGCTAAACACCATCTGAACGCTAATCAGACCCTGGCTCTACACCAGAGTTCACCGGATTGACCGTTAAACCTCAGGAACGGGTATAAACAGAGGAATCTGATAACCGGGAGGAAGACGAGGTGACGTTGCAGGCGGCTAGTTAAACATACTTACGCCTGCGCGTCTGTTTACAGGACAAAATTAGCTGTTTTACGACAAATATAGGGATTTTCTGATTAAAGCAGGTAAGGCCCACGCATCCGGGACTGGCAGCCCCGGATATATAACTTTATGCAGGCTTAGTTGATGATGTTCAACGTCACGTCAATATTGCCGCGCGTGGCGTTAGAATAAGGACAGACAATATGCGCCGCATCGACCAACTTCTGTGCTTCCGTGCCGTCCATACCCGGCAGATGAATATTCAGCGTGGCTTCAATGCCAAACCCGGTCGGTAACGGACCAATTCCGACTTCGCCTTCGATAAAGGCGTCTTTTGGCATAGTGAATTTATCGCGACCGGCAACAAACTTCATCGCGCCGAGGAAACAGGCAGAATAACCGGCAGCAAACAGCTGCTCCGGGTTGGTCGCTTCACCACCTGCACCGCCCATCTCTTTTGGTACGCCGAGTTTGATGTCCAGCACGCCGTCTGAGGAAGTCGCACGGCCATCACGTCCACCGGTGGCTTTTGCTTTTGCGGTATAAACAACTTTTTCTAATGACATAGTGAAGCTCCTGAGTTGGTTTACTTGCGATTAAATAGCACGCTATTTATAAAACTGGGTATGATAATTATTTAGGCTATTTCCTGGTGTCAGCACAATTAACCATTAAGGTTATCACGTAGCATTTCAAGCTCGCTTTTCAGCGATTGCAGCTCTTCCGGTTTACAGGCGGAGGCACGGCAGACGGATGCGGGCAGATCCAGCGCCTGCTGACGCAATGCTCTTCCCTGTTCTGTCAGCGTAACCTCCACCTGACGTTCGTCTTTACGCGAACGATAACGGTTTAACAGACCTGCTGAATCAAGGCGTTTAAGTAACGGCGTCAGGGTGGCTGAATCGAGGTACAGCCGCGCGCCGATCTCAGATACCGTGACATTATCCTGCTCCCACAACACCATCAGCACCAGATATTGCGGATAGGTGATGCCCAGCGGAGCCAGCAGCTGCCGGTAGAGCTTATGCAGCGCAAGGTTGGCCGAGTAAAGCGCGAAGCACAGCTGCTGGTCGAGCAACAGGGGCGCAGTAGTCACTTCTTTAACGTTCTTATCGTTTTTATCGGTCATCATGCTAAGATGATAGATAGTGCACTATATAATTGCAAGCGACTTTTATGATCTGGGGGTGCAGAAGCATGCATACAGTGGAAGAACGAGCGCATCGCTATGCCAGAAAAGCTCATGCTGAAGCCGGACAGCGGCGAAAATATACTGACGAGCCTTATATCGTGCATCCCGCAGCGGTAGTGGCGCTGGTACGCAGCGTCAGCCACAATGAGGAGATGCTGGCAGCAGCGTGGCTGCATGACACGGTCGAAGATACTGCCAGCACCCTGAACGATATTCGTCGTCACTTTGGTGGCACCATTGCCAGCCTGGTTGAGATGCTCACCAACCGGGGTGACACGGCAGGTCAGAGCCGCATTGCGCGTAAAATCGCTCATTTCCGTCATACGCAGCAGGCCAGTCCTGCAGCGCAGACCATTAAACTGGCCGATATTATCGACAATACCCGTTCAATTATTCATTACGATCCGCAGTTTGCACGGGTTTATCTGGTTGAAAAACGCGTGCAGATAGCACTTCTCACGGCGGGCAACGCTGCCCTGTTGCAGCAGGCTAAACAGATTGCCGAACAGAGTATACGGCAACTGGGGCAACCGCCGCACAACGTCCCGGCCAGCTGGTTTGAACGCCAGGAAGCCAAGTACCGCCAGGCGATAAACGCAGCCGCTGGTAACGCATCGTACAGCTGAGATGCGGGCCGTTGAGCGACCCACCCGGCTACCCGCCTGCCTTATGGGCAGAAATGGGACTGTTTGTTATCAGCCCGGCGGGCTGCGCGCGATCAACTGATGTCCAGCAAGGCGATTTCTGCCAGCTTTAATGGTGCAGGCAGGGCGTTTAAACAAGGATGATGACCACAACGGGCAATGAAGGCTGCGAATAAGGTAAATAGCGTCATTGCCCTGTTGGCAGCTCGAAAATAAGCCTTAAGCAGCCACTCGCTATCGGAGCCAGCAGAATGAACTCCTGCTGGCATATTTATTACTGTGGGCTGATTGATAAATGGCGACATAAAGAGATTGATTCTATTTCAGGGAGTGGCACTGGAATACGTCCACCCATGCTCCCGGCGTGTTGAGAATATATTTTTTTTCCGCTTGCACAGACGCATCTTTTTCACTGCTGGCTGTAAAGGTCCAGTCCCACAGCCCACGGTCGTTATTATCACCATAAGCACCGCTGCAATAATATGCGCTTTGAGCAGCATAAACTGGCAGAGAGACTAAAGCAGTGAGGATGCAGATTAGTGAGAAAAAATTTTTACCTTTATTCACAGACGATCCCTTTAATTAATTACTCCAGTTGACGTGCGATAAATCAGGTTAAATATCGCACCTTAACGATTAACACAAGATAAACCATTTGCCTGCAACCACTCACATAACGTCCTGAATTTCAATCAGGCAATATTCGACGGGGATTATTTATTTGAGCAATTCCTATCCTGTAAGGGGGGGTTAATTTTCTTCAACCGGCCCATCGTATGCACTGGCACCTCGACGTTTTGGAAATATCCCATTCTGACACCGCATGGTGTCAGGCGATGATCCACACCATTTTACAAGCCGGTGGTAAGCGCTGGCAGCCGTGGGATACCTGTAATATGCTGTATGAGTTCATTATTATATGCGTACCCTATCTTTGCGGTTCGCTGAACGGGGCAAATTATTCTGAGCTAAATCAGACGTGCGACCGGCGATTATCGCACGCTTTATGGAGTTGAACTATGTGCGCATATCGTTTCACCTGTCCCGCAAATAAATTGAAAGTGGCCGTCGCGCAGGCGGAGCCTGTGGCGGGGGATATTCCGGCTAACGTGCAGCAGTCCGTTACCCTGATCGAGCGAGCAGCAAAATTGGGGGCAAAAGTGGTCTTACTGCCGGAGAAATTTCTCAGTGGTTATGAACCTTCGTTAATCAAAGCCGATCCCGCCCGCTATGCCGTTAGCACCACTGACGAGCGGCTGAAGCCGATTGCAATGGCATGTCGTCAGGCAGCTATTTTTGCCGTTATTGGTGCTGCTACCCAGGAAGAAACGGGAGTTTGCATTACTTCGCTGTGCTTTAACCCACAGGGTGAGCTGTTTGCCCGTTATCACAAACGAGCGCTGTTCAGTAGCGAAGCGAGGTTTTTCCAACCTGGCCAGCAGGCTGTGGCGATTGAGGTCGAAGGATGGTCGCTGGGGATGGCTATCTGCTACGACAGCGGTTTTGCCGAACATGCCCGCGCAGCGGCGCTATCAGGATGCCATGCTTATCTGGTCAGCGCCCTGTTCAGCTGCGGAAATGGCTACCATGAATCCCGAATCTGGATGCCAGCGCGGGCGCTGGATAACACCTTGTACGTGTTAATGTCCAATCACGTTGGTACGACCGGGGGCTGGCAGGCGTGCGGAGGCAGCGCCGTCTGGGATCCTTACGGCAAGATAATGGTCGAGGCCAGCGCAGAGAGCACGGAAGTGATGGTGGCAGAGCTGGACCCGGCATTTCTGCGTGATATGCGCGGCCGGGAAAACATGCTGAACGACTTTGCCGAACGTTACTACATGTTGGCCAGCCCGCTGACGCAAGGGGCAGGATCATCGTAATACGGATATGAAATGGATCCGTAAGCCGCCGGATCCGTAACATCAACAGCGGCGTTAAAATGCGGCTTCGCTTCACTGGTACAATTTTCTTGTAGCGATGGTTAATACCATTGAGGTCAATATGAAGGAGATCAACTTCAGCGATGCTCGCCAGAACCCGGCGGCGGTCTTACAGCAGGCAACTGACCGCATGCCCCTGTGACCATCACGCGTTGCGGACATTCCTCAGCGGTGATTATCAGCACCAGCGAATTTCATGCCCTGCAGACGGCAAAAAATGGACAACGAGTTTAAGGTCATAATCAATATTCATGGCGACCAAGCCTGGGATCAGGCACCCAAATGACGATACGTTTCATTTCAGCGGAATTATGGCTCGCTTTGTTACCGGATACTGAATGTCACTCACGGAGTCAGACGGATTTCCGAACCGGGACGCGCCGCTTACTTAATCAACATATTTATAAAGGTGTTAAGGTTATTTTGAGCAGGCAGCTGTTCACCTGCTGGCAATATCACGCGGCCCTGTATTCAATGATGGCAATATGTGCACTGCGCTGTTTATTATACTACTTTTTCTAAGACATAATGGGATTGAAATACAGAGTAGAGGTATTCAACAGGTTTAACAGCGGGGGCGCAGGATCCTGGATAGCTGTAACTGATACCGCTGCATCTACCCTTTTTGGCCTGTACCAGTCGTCTAAGCAACGCTTACTGAGCGCGATACAGCACCTCTCGGCAGCAAGAACATCCCAATCCATGTTCTATAAGTTTTGAAGTGGAGCGTTATTCCGCGCAGCTATTAAGATGAAATCATTATTCATTCCTTCAATACTCGCGTTTCTTTTATTTATATATAGAATGAGATCGTTACTCAGAATTGAATTGGGTAATGATTTATTTGTTGTTATTTTGTTTATATAATTTTTATGTGATTTTAAAATACTGTTTTTCACTAATATCCCACCATTCTCATTTATTACAATGATATTTCTATCATACAGTTTATGGTGGTTTTCACATAACCAAATTCCATTATTTTCACTTAGGGCATGCTTAAGCTTTTCATCATCACTTAAGTTTATCTTTTTTATCTCAGATACAGGCCAAATATGAGCTCCCTGTATTATTTGAGGGATTTCACAATCACAAAAGGAGCATTTTTTTTGTCCTATTTTATTTAGTAAGTTATATATGAATGTAGGAGATCGAAGGCTATCATTTTTTATGAATTCATCTCTCTCCATATCTTTATCAGACTGAATTTCTAATATATTAATCTCTCTTTGGATGACAGATAAATCTGGTTTTGGTAACTTAGTTAAGCTTCCCTCAGATACTTGAATGAGTTCAACCCGCTTACAATCAAGATTAGCTAAAGCCAAACACATTAACGTTGACTCTTTTTTATTTGCTCCATATGTTTTAGCATATATTTGAGTGATATTTTTATCGTTTATAGTTATGTAAGATGAGTTATTGGCCTTATTTTTACTCCGCAACGAATCTTTATTTAATATTAAATCATCTATGTTATTGAAATGTGTTATTTTCTTTCCAACTGCAATGTCATCATTTAAAAAAACAAATCCTGCAGTTGCCATTAATCTATACATAAAGTTAAAGTATTTTGTTTTTATGTTTCCTTCGTGATTAACAAAATAAAAAAATACCTCTTTATTTCTCGATGAATCATTATGATAGGCAACTAAGGCACTAGTTGCACTTTGAAAGCTAGAGTTTCTTCCTTCAGCATTACTTTCCGATATAGAAATATAGTTAGTTTTCCCATTGAACTCTAACCTTGCTAAACGCCCTTTATTATAACTATCATTATCATACGTAACATGATAGTCTTTTCGTCCTGTTATCCTGTAACAGATATCAGTCAAAACGTCATTGCTAAAAACATCTGAGAATAAAAATTTACCTTTTTGCGATTTTCTTTTAATGGTAAAAAGTGGGTTTTTACTTTTCATAATTTACAATGATTACCTCTTTTCTATTTCGCCCTAAAACAATTGGAAGTTCAATTAATTTGTAATCATTTTCTTCTATAAATGATTTTAACTGATGGTTGTATTCTCCACCGTGTTCCAATACATAAGACAGCATGAATTTTATTTTCTTATTGTTTAATTGATTACAAAAGCAAAATAAATTAGATTCATCATCAACACCCCAACCGTTAAATCCTCTTTTTCCATCATTATAAGAACCGGTTGTAAGTCTGTAAGGTGGATCAAGGTAAACAAAATCATCGCTATCGATTGAGTTCATCAAAAGCTTATAATCTTCCTGATAGAAGGATACATTGATTTCTTTTATTTTCCTGGAAAAAGAAATTAATTTTTCTAAGACCTTGTTATTGAACCACCGCATCCCGGTTGGATTATTAAACTCATAACTACCATTAAATCTTATTTGCTGCTGAAATCCATACAATATTATAGTATATAATAAAATCGGATCTCTTTTATCAATAGAACTACTATTGTAATCCTTTCTGGCCTTTAGGTAATTATCTTTATTTTCCGGCTCAAGGTTATATTTTTTTATTAGTTTTTTTACGTTAGTTATGTATTTATACGTATCAATGTCATGAATTGACTCAATTAGCTCCTTAACGAAAAAATTATATTCATTATATATAACACTATCAGCATCGATATTAATCCCAACATTGAAACCCCCACCAAAAATATCATAGAACTTATCTATTTTATTGGGTAAAGCAGAATTGATGAAATCAATATATTTAGACTTGCTTCCAATGTAATTTAATGGCGATTCATATCGTACAGTGTTTTTTTCTCTTTTTTTTATATAAAACAGATACTCAAAATGTTCTGACTCACCTTTAGATTTATGGTTTTTATATTTTTTATACGCTATTTTTCTGCATTCGTAGCTGCTTTTCACACCATATCGCATCATGACTGAGTCAATAAAGTCTTTTGACATAAAACCATCAGCACTGTAGCTTAATAATATGTGACTTGCTTTTGTTTTGCTTATTATTTTATCTAACAGGATATGACACTTGAAATCCTTTGACCAATCTGATCTCATCGGCGTTGTTGATCTGGATCCTGTTACTTTACTAATATCAGGTGAATCATTTAAGATCAGTGTTTCAAGTAAATGATATTGAGTCCCATATTGGTTTTGCGTATATGGAGGGTCTAAATAAAGAATATCGCATTCAACATTTTCTATGATGTCTTCTATTTTTTCGTTAAATACAGTTAACTTATTACAGTTTCCATCGCTACAATCAACAGGGAGATACTCAATTTCTTTTAACGCTCTGGAGTCCCAGTGCTTTAAGTATGCCCCATAAACCCCTGCTGTGTTGGACACTTTAGATATAGACTCTATTAAACTTGCTAAAAGATAGTTATACTCACTTTTATTTATTTGGCCATCTAAAAACCAATTTTCGATATTCTCTCGAATATAATCTATTCTCCCTGCATTTTGCGCGGAAAAATACATCCGTTCAGAACCACCAGGGGAGTAGTTTTTGTAAAAAAACCCTTTTTTGATTTCACTGGTATTATTAAAGAAATCAAAAGGATTGAAGTTTAATTTATTAAACCCGCACTCCCCAGATAGCAATCTTCCTGAAGAATATAACGTACTCCATTTTAAATTATCATTGATAACAATTTCACTATAATTACTTTTCAATGCATCAGCAACTGACCCAGTACCACAAAAAGCATCAAAAAATGAATATTCATTTTTGATGATATTTTTATCTTTTAATAATTCAATTATATTAGAAACGATAGTTTCTTTATTCCCTAAATATCTCAATTTAACTACCTAATCTTAACTGTAAAAACTATACTTCATGATATATCCACACCGCATTCATTGCCACAGAAAATAATGTTTTCTATATCTACATTCTCCACCCTGTCCCCCAGCGACAACATCGTGTACGTTTTGGCCTTTTTTGTGTCGCCGGTCCCGGTTCGGCCAGGATGAGAGCGTCCTTACCTCTACCGGGATGTATATCAGCCATATTGAACCACTGCCAGAAACCTTGCCTGCCGGCAGTCTGGTAATGGTACCCGGCGTTAGCGACTTCAGCCTGTGGTTTAAACCCCGCAAGCACAGACGCCACGCAGCTGGCTGACACGCATTCAACCGATGATCTATGCGCCGCGGGTGTGTATCTGTTCCGGTTCGCTACTGGCGGCCAGGGCGGTAATTGCTGAACGGCGGGAAGTCACCACTCACTAAGAGATGACTTCCCGCCTGAATGCGGCAGAAGCTGCTACGATCGTCAAACAACACCGTTTTTTTGTTAAAGACAGGGGTTCCGGACCCGCGCCGGGATCACCGCCGGCATCGATCTGTCGCTGCATCTGACAGGCTGCCTGTGCGATTCTCAGGTGGCGCCGGATGTCGCGCAAAAATTGTGGTGTTTTTCCTACGTTCAGAGGAAGAGCCGCAGCTGTCGCCCTGGCTGCGCTATCACAGCCACATTCATCCTGCCATCCACCGGGTTCAGGACATGCTGATACTGCAACCGAAGCAGCCGTGGTCACTGGAGGAAACTGCCTCACATGCGCCTGTCAGTGCACGTCTATTGCGCGCCTGTGCCGCCAGCAACTCGGCATTAGCGTGGGTGCTTATCATCAACAGCTGCGTCTGACCATTGCACGGCAGCGGCTCCGGCAGGATATAGGCAGTGAGAGAGCAGCGCGGTCTGCCGGGTTCTCTTCCTCACGCCAGCTGCACAGCACCCGCAATGCTGGCAGCAGTGTTTTTTTCACGCATCGCCGCCAGTGGCTTGGGCCGCCGGTTTTATCACCTTGATTTTCTGTGCTACGGTTACAAATAACATTGTCACTATCTGTTTCAGATTAAGGATAAGGTTTGCACCGCAACAACGATGAAAAATCGAACTGGTTACACCTTGGTGCTGGCGCCTTTCACCGCGCACACCAGAGCTGGTATCTGAACCAACTCCACCAGCAGGGAGACAACAGCTGGACACTTTCCCTCGCCAATATTCGCAACAGTCGTACGCAAAAAACCCTCCAACAGCTGGCAAAACAGCAGGGCCGCTACACGCTGGAAATCATCTCCCCCGAAGGTGACATTGTCTATCAGCCGATTGAAGCCGTCGAAAACGTCATCCTTTGGGACAACGGCCTGAAATCACTGGTCGATGCAGGGGCCAGTGCAAAAACGAAAATTATCTCGTTTACCGTCACCGAGGGCGGCTATTTCCTTGACGATGATGGCCAACTTGACCTGACGCACCCGGCGATTCAGGCCGACCTTGCCGGGCAGCAGGAAACCGGCACGCTGTACGGTGCGCTGGTGAAAATTCTGCGTGAGCGTATGCGTCATCAAACCGGCTCCGTTACCCTGCTTAACTGCGATAATCTGCGCAATAACGGCGACAGCGTGGCACGCGGTTTATCTCAGTTTGTTAAAGCGCAGCACGACCCGGATCTGCTGGCGTGGATTGAGCACAACACCTCCGCCCCGAACGGTATGGTTGACCGCATCACGCCCAAATTTGATGCCGCACTGTCAGACAGGCTGGCGAAACAGGGTATTAAAGATGACGATGTGCCGCTCTCCTGTGAAGCTTTTTCCCAGTGGGTACTGGAAGACAAGTTTATTGCCGGCCGTCCGGCGCTGGAAAAGGCCGGAGTTGAGTTTGTCAGCAGCGTCACGCCATATGAAGAAGCCAAAATACGCGTTCTGAACGCCAGCCACAGCGGCATTGCCTGGGCCGGCGCACTGCTGGGCAAAAAGTATATTGACCAGAGTTTGCAACCGCAGATCAAACAGTGGATTTGCGACTACGTGCTAAAGGATGTGGCGGCAGCGTTGCCGCCTTGCGATATCGATCTGGCGCGTTATGCTGAAACCACGCTAAACCGATTTAGCAATAAATGGGTGCGCGATACCACGCAGCGCGTCTCTTCGGACAGTATCGCCAAGCTCCAGCAGTTTATCTCGCCAACGCTGAAAACCCGTTATAAACAGGGTGCGACACCTGCGGCAACGTTGATCCTGCCCGCCCTGTGGTTCCGCTTTATGCAGCAGCATCATGCCGGAACGCTGCCGTTCGACTATGAAGACCGGGCGCTGGATGAAGTGCCGTTTGCAGACATCTTCAGCGCCGACGACCCGCTTCAGGCATTGACTCAACAAAAGAAATTATTTGGTTCGCTGGCTGGCCGCCCTGAACTGTATCGCGATCTGGCAGCAGCGGTGGACAAGGTTGATAAGGGTTTACAAAAGATGCGAGAAAATCCATGAAAAATATACTGATTGTGGCCGCCACCATTGCCCTGGCGCTGTTGTCGATCATCTTCCTTAGCCCGTGGCCGGTCTGGTTGGGAACCCTGGCGGCCTGGGTCACCACCGGTTCTTTCTGCCTGCAGGTGATGCATATCGTCAAAAACAAAGATACCAGCGGGCTGTCGCTCGGGATGTGGGCCGCGCTGTTCTTCGGCGTTTCCTGCTGGACGTGGTACGGCTACCGCATGCACGATGTGCCGGTGATGGCCGCTAACAGTGTCACCTCGATACTGGCTCTGACGGTGATTATGCTCAAGCTGTGGCACGAGCGCCCGACGCGCAACCCTAACCCACGCCGGCTGGTGCGTACACCGGGGGTGATCCTCAATCCACGCATTAGTCGTCTGCGCCCGCTGGTGACGCCGGGGATGCGCCGTCGGGATAAAAAAGGTCAGCTCACCAAATGATATTTATCGATGCGCTTCAGCCCCGCCGCCAGTAGCAGGCTGCCCAACAGGGTAATGGAAAATACCAGCGGGATATCCAGCAGCGGGCGATCGGTGTTATCCAGGTGGCGGGTGCGCATAAAGTGGATAAACAAGGCATGGAAGCCATAAATCGGCAGCGAATAGCGTGAAATCAGCGCAAAGAATGGATTAACACGCTGGTTAAGGGTGTTTTTAAACAGCACCAGCAGGCTGACCGCAGCAAGAAATACTGCCGGACCGCAATAGAGATACCAGGTATCAGCAAAGGCGCCGTTTATCGCAAACTGTCGTTTGGTGCCAAACGCAATCAGCAGCACGCAGAGTACAAAACTCCCCCCGGCAAGCCAGCTAACGCCGCGCCTCTGCGTATCCATCATGCCTATCGCCCGGCCCATCAACGCGTACAAAAGGTAGTAGATGGTGTCGCCGCTGATATACAGATTAACCGGTAACCAGTGGAAGCGGGCAATCGAACCGTCGACGGTATTCGGGTTGGCGAGGATCGCCAGCACCAGCGTCACCGCTGCCAGATAGCCAGCACGCACCGGTTTCACCTGTATCAATGGCGAGAAGAGATAGATAACGATAATCGCGAAGAAGAACCACAAATGGTAGAACACCGGTTTTTGCAGCAGGTATTTGATCGACTGCGCTTCGTTAATTGGCGTCAGCAGCGTGATGTAGAGCAGCGCGACCGCGCTGTAGAACAGCAGGCACAAAAAAATCCTCAGAAAGTGTCGCTTCTGCGCGCTACGCTCGCCAAAGAACAAGAAGCCGGAAATCATAAAAAATAGCGGTACGCAAACGCGTGAGGCAGAATTCAACAGGTTGGAGAGATCCCAGCTGCGCTCGCCCACCGATAAACCGGTAGTGACATACCAGGTGGTGGTGTGGATCATAATGACCATCAAACAGGCCAGGGCGCGTAAATTCTCAATCCAACCGATTTTGTGCGACATTTCGTCCTCTGTTACCCGATTAATCCTGCCTCAATGCGAAATTCAGGGTAGCCAGGCGGCCAGCCTACAACAAGCTGCAAACGAAAAATTAGGAACAGGATGAGGGCGCGCTTGCCCGGACGGCGGTATGACAGGCTGAAAAGCACATTACGCGCCGCCGCGCATTTTGCGCAGCAGGCCGCAAGAGCAGATACCCTTTTGGTAATCCCCCCGGTCAACGGGTATACTGATGCCCACTTTTATAACGACTCGTATCGCGTGCGAAATCAACATGCAAAAGTTTGATACCAAGACCTTTCAGGGGCTGATCCTGACCTTACAGGATTACTGGGCTCGCCAGGGCTGCACCATTATCCAACCGCTGGATATGGAAGTGGGCGCGGGGACATCTCACCCGATGACCTGCCTGCGTGCGCTCGGCCCGGAGCCGACTGCGGTTGCCTACGTGCAACCCTCACGCCGCCCAACCGATGGCCGCTATGGTGAAAACCCGAACCGCTTACAGCACTACTATCAGTTCCAGGTGATCATCAAGCCTTCCCCGGACAATATTCAGGAACTGTACCTCGGTTCACTGAAGGAGCTGGGCATGGATCCGACCATTCACGATATTCGCTTCGTGGAAGATAACTGGGAAAACCCCACGCTGGGCGCCTGGGGCCTGGGCTGGGAAGTGTGGCTGAACGGCATGGAAGTGACGCAGTTCACCTACTTCCAGCAGGTTGGCGGCCTGGAGTGTAAGCCGGTTACCGGTGAGATCACCTACGGGCTGGAGCGCCTGGCGATGTATATCCAGGGCGTCGACAGCGTATACGATCTGGTGTGGAGTGACGGCCCGCTGGGTAAAACCACCTACGGCGACGTGTTCCATCAGAATGAAGTCGAGCAGTCGACCTATAACTTTGAATACGCCGACGTCGACTTTCTCTTTCCCTGCTTCGAGCAGTACGAGAAAGAAGCGCAAAGCCTGCTGGCGCTGGAAAAACCGCTGCCGCTGCCGGCCTATGAACGCATTCTGAAAGCCGCACACAGCTTTAACCTGCTGGATGCGCGCAAAGCGATCTCCGTCACCGAGCGTCAGCGCTATATTCTGCGCATCCGCACCCTGACCAAAGCCGTGGCTGAAGCCTACTATGCCTCCCGCGAGGCACTGGGCTTCCCGATGTGCAATAACAAGAAATAAGAGGCAGCCATGACTGATAAAACTTTTCTGGTGGAAATCGGCACCGAAGAACTGCCTCCGAAAGCGCTGCGCAGCCTGGCTGAGTCCTTTGCCGCCAATCTGACCGCCGAACTTGACGCTGCGGGCCTCGCCCACGGCGAAGTGAGCTGGTTTGCCGCCCCGCGGCGTCTGGCGCTGAAAGTCGCTAATCTGAGCGCCGCCCAGCCGGATCGCGAAGTGGAAAAACGCGGCCCGGCGATCCAGGCGGCGTTTGATGCTAACGGCGTGGCCACCAAAGCGGCTGAAGGCTGGGCGCGCGGCTGTGGCATCACCGTTGATCAGGCCGAGCGCCTGAGCACCGATAAAGGTGAATGGCTGATGTACCGTGCCCGGGTCACCGGTGAGCGTACCCAGGCGCTGCTGCCAGCCATGATTGCTAATTCGCTGACAAAACTGCCGATCCCGAAACTGATGCGCTGGGGCGCATCTGAGGTGCAGTTCGTGCGTCCGGTGCACACCGTGACGCTGCTGCTGGGCGATGAGCTCATTCCGGCCAATATTCTCGGGGTCGATTCGGCGCGCGTTATTCGCGGCCACCGCTTTATGGGCGAACCGGCGTTCACCATTGACCATGCCGATCAGTACCCGCAGATCCTGCTGGAACGCGGTAAAGTCCAGGCCGACTACGCAGCACGTAAAGCCACCATTAAAGCAGATGCCGAAGCGGCAGCCGCGAAAATTGGCGGCGTAGCCGACCTGAACGACAGCCTGTTGGAAGAAGTCACTTCGTTGGTCGAATGGCCGGTGGTGCTGACGGCGAAGTTTGAAGAAAAGTTCCTTGCGGTTCCTGCCGAAGCGCTGGTGTATACCATGAAGGGCGATCAGAAATACTTCCCGGTATATGATAAGGCGGGCAAGCTGCTGCCGAACTTTATCTTTGTGACCAACATCGAGTCGAAAGACCCGCAGCAGATCATCTCCGGTAACGAAAAGGTGGTGCGCCCACGTCTTGCTGACGCCGAATTCTTCTTCAACAGCGACCGTAAACGCCGTCTGGAAGATAACCTGCCGCGTCTTGAAACCGTGCTGTTCCAGAAAGAGCTGGGCACCCTGCGCGCGAAAACGGACCGCATTCAGGCGCTGTCCGGCTGGGTTGCCGCACAGATCGGCGCTGACGTTAATCACGCCACGCGCGCTGGCCTGCTGTCCAAATGTGACCTGATGACTAATATGGTGTTCGAGTTCACCGATACCCAGGGCGTGATGGGCATGCACTACGCGCGTCACGACGGCGAAGCCGAAGACGTGGCGGTAGCACTGAACGAGCAATATCAGCCGCGCTTTGCCGGTGATGTGCTGCCTTCTAACCCGGTGGCCTGTGCGCTGGCGATTGCGGACAAGATGGATACCCTGGCGGGCATTTTCGGTATCGGTCAGCATCCGAAAGGCGATAAAGACCCGTTCGCGCTGCGTCGTGCTGCGCTGGGCGTGCTGCGTATCATCGTCGAAAAGAATCTGCCGCTGGATTTACAAACTCTGAGCGAAGAAGCGGTGCGTCTGTATGGCAATAAGCTGTCTAACGCGAAAGCGGTCGATGAAGTAATCGACTTTATGCTGGGCCGGTTCCGCGCCTGGTATCAGGAAGAAGGTCACAGCGTTGATACCCTTCAGGCGGTACTGGCACGTCGCCCAACGCGCCCGGCGGACTTCGATGCGCGCATGAAGGCGGTCTCTCATTTCCGCACGCTGGAACAGGCGGCGAGCCTGGCGGCAGCCAACAAACGCGTATCCAACATTCTCGCGAAGGCCACAGAGCCGTTGAACGACAGCGTGCAGGCATCGTTGCTGAAAGAGAATGAAGAGATCAAACTGGCGACTTACGTCACCGCACTGAGCAGCAAACTGCAGCCGTTCTTTGCCGAAGGGCGTTACCAGGAGG
Organism: Erwinia amylovora; assembly: GCF_017161565.1. Lineage (NCBI taxonomy): Bacteria > Pseudomonadati > Pseudomonadota > Gammaproteobacteria > Enterobacterales > Erwiniaceae > Erwinia > Erwinia amylovora. The sequence continues at coordinate 43,666 of NZ_CP066796.1, read as the reverse complement.
CGCTGATTGAGCTGGCGCAACTGCGCGAAGCGGTCGATAACTTCTTCGACAAGGTAATGGTCAACGCCGAAGAGAAAGAGGTACGTATCAACCGCCTGACGCTGCTGGCCAAACTGCGTGAGCTGTTCCTGCAGGTGGCCGATATCTCTCTGCTGCAATAACGGAAGAGGCAAGCGGCGGAATAACACGGGTCCGCCGCTACCCGCATCAGAATGATATGCTAATAAGCGGGCGGCCAGATTTCACCGCCCGCTGCGTTGTTTTGACACTTCATTTTACCCTTCCATGATTGCTTTCCGGGCTTCACCCCCCTACCCTGTAAGGTTTTCGCCAGGCAGGTTAAAACATTATGCAATCTCATGGATTCGCTGCCAAAGCAGCTAACACCCCGCTGGAACCCTTCGAATTTAAACGTCGTGAACTACAGGCTGGCGACGTCCATATCGATATTTACTATTGCGGCGTCTGTCATTCTGACCTGCACATGGCACGTAACGAATGGGGCATCAGCCAGTTTCCACTGGTGCCGGGTCACGAAATCGTCGGGCGGGTACTGCGCACCGGCAGCGATGTCACCGCCTTTAAAGCCGGGGATCTGGTCGGCGTTGGTGTGATGGTCGACTCCTGTGGCCACTGCGGGCAATGCCGCAAAGGCGAAGAGCAGTACTGCGAAGCAGGCTTTACCGCCACCTACAACGGCGAGGAGAAAGTCATCGGCGGCAGAACCTTCGGCGGTTACTCCGACAGCATCGTAGTCGACAGTAAATTTGTTATTACGGTGCCGGAAAATCTGCCGCTGAACGCCGTCGCTCCGCTGCTGTGCGCTGGTGTTACCACCTGGTCGCCGTTGAAGCACTGGAACGTGCAGCCGGGTCAGCGTGTCGGGGTCATTGGTCTGGGCGGACTGGGCCATATGGCCGTCAAGCTGGCGGCCGCGCTTGGCGCTGAAGTGGTATTGTTCACCACTTCCCCAGCCAAAGGTGCCGATGCCCGGCGGCTCGGGGCCAGCCAGGTCGTGGTATCAAAAGATGCACTACAGATGGAAAGCGTGCAAAACAGTCTGGATATGATCCTCGACTGCGTTGCCGCTCCGCACGATCTTGACCCGTACCTTAGCGCGCTGAAGACCAACGGGCATCTGGTTCTGGTGGGTATTCCTGATGCACCGCATAAATCCCCAGACGTCACGCCGATGGTATTTAAGCGCCTGAGCATCTCAGGAACGTCGATCGGCAGTATCAATGAAACACAGCAGATGCTGGATTTCTGCGGCCAGCACAATATCGTGTCAGACGTTGAAGTCATCCGTCTGGATGAGATCGAACAGGCGTTTGCACGAATGCTGAAAGGAGATGTGAAATACCGATTTGTCATTGATATGAAAGCTGGCAAGTAACCTTCAGAAGGCAAAAACCCGCCTGAGGGCGGGTTCATTCTTCTAGTTCAGCAGATCTCTGCTGAGATAAGGATTCGACTGAATCAACTTCATCAACTTTTGCGCACTGCGTGACGGTTTGGTTCGTTTGGCTTCCCAACTTTTTACCGACGATACGCTCACGCCTAACACTTGGGCAAATTCATCAATCTTCAGACCGGTAATTTCCCGGATTCGCTGCGGTTCGGGCATCGCCGTACTGTCCTTAGAGGCGGTTACCGCCGGTACTCCATCACGGGTTAACACTATCTGCTCCAGACTGGACAGCAGTTCAGACATTGGATCTTTAGTCTCCATCGGCACACCTCAATAAACTCACATAAACGTGAACAACCAGAGGGGTAGAACCTGAGGCTCAGGTTCTGAATACTGGCGAACACTTGCCGCAGCAACGTTTTCGGGCAGCAAAAGGGAAAACGCCAGAACCCTAAGTATTAGTTCACTTTTGGAAATTTGATCATACTTTTACATTATTTTTCCTGATATGGCTGCGCTGGCGGAAGTCAAACAGGATAAAATTCAGCTGTTCAGAGACAACTATCCATAAAAATTGATTTCGACTATTCTTTACGCAAGATTGATTGTGCAGGCAAAAATGACAGGAATTTGTTAACAGGGGTTTATTTCTTATGAAGACAGGATTATCACGCATCTGGACGCGCGTGCTGGTGCCGTTTATGGCACTGTTGCTGGTAACGCAGCTGACCGGCTGCGGCGATAAAGAAGACGAACAGCGCAAAGCGTTTGTCGATTTTCTGCAAAATACCGTGATGCGCAGCGGCGAGCATTTGCCAAGCCTGAGCGAGGATCAGAAGCAGAAGTTCGGCAACTATGTCAGCGACTATGCCATTCTCTACGGTTTCGCCCAACAGATTAACCGGGCGGTAGATTCCGGTCTGAAGCCGGTGGTTGATGAGCTTTCTGCTATCCGCACACCGCAAGATTATCTGACGCACCGCGACGCGCTGCGCCAGGCGAGCGGTTCTCTCGGCGTGCTCGGTCAGCAGATCCAGACAGCGAAAACGCTGGCCGACAGCAGTAAAGCCTCGCTGAAGCAGCCTGAAGACCTGAAAACCGTTTACGATAACGTGTTTAATAAAGTGGTGGTCCGGCCTGCCGCTTCCTTGTCGCCGCTATTGCCGGCATTACAAATGCTCAGTCAGGATGTGGTGCAAACCGGAGACTTTCTGCAGCAGCAGGGAGCACGAGTCAGCTTTAACGGCCCGGCTATTCAGTTCCCCACTCAGGAGCAGGCAACGCAGTACAATACGCTGATGAGTAATTTGAGCAATAACGTTCAGGCTCTTTCTCAGGCGCAGCGAATACTGCAAGGAGGCGTTAACTAAACGCTGAAAATGTAAAGGGGCAACAACGTTGCCCCTTCGGAGTTTACTCCACGTTCAGCGTGTTCAGGCGAGTCACTCTTTGCCGACATTCTGCTGTACGCCTGCCGCCGAAGCCAGATTTGCCCTGTAATCAGACTCCTTTCAATCCCTGCCACCCTGAAACTTTTCCCACCCCGACTAATGACAACTGACGAATTCCCCGTTTTCACCTTACTGTTTTAAATCAAAATTCCTGTTGCCAGCCAGATAAACTGGCGCAACACACAAAAAAAACGCTTTTACTGATAGAAAATCTATTTTGGTGACATTCAGGCAATTTCACAATATGACGGTGAGGCCAGCAATTATCACACTCTTCAATCATGTTGAGATGATTACAGCAAGAGGAAACAACGCTGCCCCTTATGGGTAAAAATTTACAACCGTTTATTACTGGCCAGGTGCGTAAAAATTGGCCCGATCATCTGCTATATTCTCACCGTTGAAACCTATATTGACTAAACAGCCTGGCATACGCTGCGCAAAGCCGGGGGGTTCGCAGCAATTCAGCGCTGGCCGCCGTTGCTGTCCCGTTGATTAACAGACGAGGAAATGATTCTTATGACGCTAGCGGAATTTGTACCATGCATCCGGTACTTCAACCCTGTTTCACTTCGATTCAAAATGGTGCCTGCCATGACAAATCCAATAACGACTGGTTGCAGATCAATCGATGTTGGCAATAATCGTGTCAAAATTTAAATTTAACTCTCTCGCACTGGCACAGTGATAAAAGTTATTTTTTATTAATAATCTGCTGATTTTATCTACATATCCCTTTTTTTAGCCTGGCGGCATCGTTGTTAGTGCAGTAAATTTTTTTGTGAACAAAATCACATTGCCAGCATAAACACCCAAAAAAAATTGTGAGTAAAATCACATAAAGGATCCCTTCGGGTTCTTTTTTTCTACATAACATTGCGAATATCTTTACACTTCGTGACTCATGTCACTAAAAAATACCCCGCACCCCCTGCAATTAAGTGACCCGCATCACACTTAATCCCCTGGCTACGCAAACGCCATATTCACATGATAGAGTCTGCCGGCATACAGTGACACCAGCGGCCACGCCGTAACGTCTCATACAAAAATCAACGCGCTCTCTTATTGGGTTAGCGCGTACTTATAAGAGGTGAGTTTATATGTCCTCATCAGACATCAAGATCAAAATTCAAAGCTTTGGTCGTTTTCTGAGTAATATGGTCATGCCAAATATTGGCGCGTTTATCGCCTGGGGTATCATTACCGCGCTATTTATCCCAACCGGATGGCTGCCGAACGCCACGCTGGCGAAGCTGGTGGCGCCAATGATCACCTACCTGCTGCCACTGCTGATCGGTTATACCGGTGGCCGTCTGGTCGGCGGCGATCGCGGCGGCGTAGTGGGGGCGATCACGACCATGGGCGTTATCGCTGGTGCTGACATGCCGATGTTCCTCGGGTCGATGGTTGCCGGTCCTCTGGGTGGCTGGGCAATCAAAACCTTCGACCGCCGGATTGATGGTAAAATCAAAAGCGGTTTCGAAATGCTGGTCAACAACTTCTCTGCCGGTATCATCGGCATGCTGTTGGCTGTCCTCGCATTTCTGGCGATTGGTCCAATGGTTCAGGGACTGTCACATATTCTCGCCGCCGGCGTTAATCTGATGGTACAAAATAATCTGCTGCCACTGACCTCCATCTTTGTGGAACCGGCAAAAATTCTGTTCCTGAATAACGCCATCAACCACGGGATCTTCTCGCCGCTGGGTATCCAGCAGGCGAGCGAAGCCGGAAAATCGATTTTCTTCCTGATTGAAGCTAACCCTGGCCCGGGAATGGGCGTGCTAATGGCCTATATATTCTTTGGCCGTGGCAATGCCAGACAGTCGGCCGGTGGGGCTGCCATTATTCACTTCTTCGGCGGTATTCACGAAATCTACTTCCCGTATGTGCTGATGAACCCTCGCCTGATCCTCGCCGTGATCCTCGGTGGTATGACCGGCGTTTTCACCCTGACACTGTTAAACGGCGGCCTGGTTTCTCCGGCTTCACCGGGATCTATCCTTGCCATACTGGCCATGACGCCAAAGGGAGCCTACTTCGCTAACATCGCGGCGATTGCGGCAGCCTTTGCCGTTTCCTTCGTGGTTGCGGCTATTCTGCTGAAAACCAGCAAGGCGAAAGAGTCTGATGATATTGAAGCAGCAACACGCCGCATGCAGGAAATGAAATCCCAGTCCAAAGGGCCGTCGGCTGCTGCGCAAGCGGATGGCAAGGGCCTGCAAGGTGACCTGAGCCACGTACGCAAAATCATCGTAGCCTGTGATGCCGGCATGGGTTCCAGCGCAATGGGAGCTGGCGTACTGCGTAAGAAAGTGAGTGAAGCGGGACTGAGCAATATCTCGGTCACTAACAGCGCGATCAACAGCCTGCCGGGCGATGCAGACCTGGTGATTACCCACCGCGATCTGACTGAACGAGCGATGCGTCAGGCCCCTCATGCGCAGCATATTTCGCTGACTAACTTCCTTGATAGCGGGCTGTATAATGAATTGACGGCGCGTTTGGCGGAAGCAGGCCGCACTGCCGAACATCGTGAGAAAGTCAGCGCGGTACTCAATGACAGCCTTGAAGATAACCAGGAAAATCTGTTCAAACTGAGCGCCAGCAACGTATTTCTTGGCAATCACGCCAGCAACAAAGAGCAGGCTATTCGCTTCGCCGGTGAGCAGTTGGTCAAGGGCGGCTACGTGGAGGCGGAGTACGTGGAGGCAATGCTGGCACGCGAGGAACTGACGCCAACCTACCTCGGTGAATCTATCGCCGTGCCGCACGGAACAGTAGAAGCTAAAGACCGCGTGCTAAAAACCGGTGTGGTATTCTGCCAGTACCCTGCCGGCGTTCACTTCGGTGAAGAACCTGAAGACATCGCTCGCCTGGTGATTGGTATCGCTGCGCGTAATAACGAACATATCCAGGTCATTACCAGCCTGACTAACGCGCTGGATGACGAAAAGGTGATTGCACGCCTGGCCTCCACGACAGATGTACAGGAAGTTCTGGACCTCCTGTCAGGTAAAACCAGTCGATAAGCCGTTTTGATCGTGATCCCTCAATGGGTGCCGGGAATGCCCGGCCCTTATTGCTGCGGGAATACATGAGATTTGCATCATTAATACGGGAATATTTATGAAAGCATTACATTTTGGTGCCGGTAACATCGGCCGCGGCTTTATTGGTAAACTGCTGGCCGATGCAGGAATTCAGCTGACTTTCGCCGACGTCAATCAGGTAGTACTGGATGCCCTTAACGCCCGTGGCGAATATCTGGTTCACGTCGTGGGCGAGCAAGCGCAGATTGAGACAGTGAAAGGTGTCAATGCCGTGCACAGCGCCAGCGATGATATTATTGCGCTGGTAGCTGAGGTTGATATCGTCACCACGGCGGTGGGTCCGCAAATCCTTGAACGTATAGCCGGTGGCATTGCAAAAGGTATTGCCAAACGCAGTGATAGCGCTAATTCCCGACCGCTAAATATTATCGCCTGTGAAAACATGGTGCGCGGCACTACGCAGCTTAAAGCGCATGTACTGCGGGAGTTGCCCGGGCAGTATCACGCCTGGCTGGAAGAGCACGTCGCCTTTGTCGACTCTGCAGTCGATCGTATCGTTCCACCTTCTGCAGCGGACAGCAGCGATCCGCTGGAGGTGACGGTTGAGACCTTTAGCGAATGGATTATTGATAAAACCCAATTTAAAGGCGAGTTGCCAAATATTCCAGGATTGGAACTGACGGACAATTTGATGGCGTTTGTCGAACGTAAACTGTTCACACTCAACACCGGCCACGCTATCGCTGCCTATCTCGGCCAGCTGGCCGGCCATAAAACAATTCGCGAGGCGGTACTGGATAAGCATGTTCGGGCGATTGTACAAGGAGCCATGGAAGAAAGCGGCGCGGTGCTGATTAAGCGCTACGGTTTTGCTGCAGATAAACATGCTGCTTATATCCAGAAAATCCTTAACCGCTTCGAAAACCCGTACCTGAACGATGATGTTGAGCGTGTGGGTCGCCAGCCGCTCCGCAAACTGAGTGCGGGCGACCGCCTGATTAAACCGACGCTGGGCACCCTGGAGTACCATCTGCCGAATGATAATCTGGTCACCGGCATTGCCGCAGCGCTGCATTACCGTAGCGACCAGGACCCGCAAGCGCTTGAACTTGCTGCACTGCTATCCCACCAGGATGTCGCCACCACGCTGGCTCAAATCTCCGGGCTGGATAGCGACAGCGATGTGGTTAAAGCGGTAGTGAAAGCCTGGCATACCCTGGCATAATGTCGAACGCTCCTCACGGATGAACAAACAGGGCGCAGCACCGCTGCGTCTGCGCAAAAATACGAATCCATATGAATGAATTACAGTCTTTGACAGGGCAATCACAGGCTTTCGAAAATCAGGTCCTTGAACGCCTGAACGTAGGACGCTCGGTGAGATGTCTGCTTATCGCCGCCGTAGAAATGCTGGCCGATGCGGTTAACATGCTGGTAGAACAGGTATTTCGTAAAGACGATTATGCCGTCAAATACGCCGTAGAACCTCTGTTGCACGGCGATGGTCCGCTGGCTAAGCTGTCTGTTCGTCTGAAGCTAATTTATGGCCTTGGGGTGATTAATCGCCATGAATATGAAGACTGTGAACGCCTGATGGCTCTGCGCGAAGCTTTGAACCATGACGGTAGCGAGTACCGTTTCACGGACGATGAAATCGTTGGACCAATTAGCGCATTGCACTGCATGAGCACGTTACCGGCCTTTCCTGATTTTGCCAGCCATGATGCCGAACTGCGTGTTATGCAGCAGCAGCGCTATCAGCAGGTGGTGCGCTCCACAATGGTGCTGTCGTTGACTGCGCTAATTTCACGGCTTAGCCTCAGGCGGGCTTTCAAAAAGTAACCTACTCCTTTCCCTCTTTGCCCCACTTTCGTGTATTCTTTGCTGCAATGACTCCATTTAATGGTTAAGAACAATGAAAGAAAAAGTACAGGCAGAAATTAAAGAACTCAGTGACAAACTGGATGCGCTGAATCACAAAGAACCCGCACTGCTGGCTTCCGGGGACAGCGAAAAACTGGGTGAGCTGCTGAAAGAAAAAGATAAACTACAAGCCGAAATTGAGCGCCTGCGTGGCGTACGTGCCGAAAAGTTGGGTAAAGAAGCACAACAGCTCAATAAGCTGCCATTCAGCCGACCCATCACCAAAAAAGAACAGGCCAATATGGGGGCGCTGAAAAAAAGCGTACGCGGATTGGTGATTGTTCACCCTACCAGCGCGCTGGGTCGGGAAATGGGCCTGAAAGAGATGACCGGCTTCGCTAAAACCTCGTTCTGAGCACCCGGATGCTGGTGATGTAGCAAGCAGGATGCTTCCTTCCTGTTTGCTCATGTTGTGCCAACGCATCTCACATCATCTTCTCGCCACCCAACAAACCCGCCCAGCCGCGTTCTGCAATCGGCGTAACCAGCATGCGTACCTGAATTCAGACTCCATAAGTTGTTTTGATTGAAGACTGGCATTGCCCTCCATGACAAAAATCACAAGTGCTAAATTTATTAAATAAAAAACAGATTTTTTTTATCTCGATATTTAGTGTCGAAAATAAAATAATAATTCCCACTCGCGATTTATCTGGCAATCCAAATACATCAAAGCAAAATCAAATGTCGTAATAGACCAAAAGGCGAACATTGATATCGTCAGGAGTTTAATTTCAATATAATATTTTAGAAAGGTACTATTCAGGAGCTGCGTAGAGGCGCTTAATCAATGCCTCTGTTTAGGGATATCTTCAGGTAATTGGCCATGAAAAAAAACAACATCACGATTGTCATCAACGATCCGAACCGCTTTTACTTTGAAGGGTTAAAGAGTAGCGTTTACGAAAATCTTTTAGAGCAGGGCATAAACGCTGATTATACTGAATCTGCCTTTAATAGCCGTGCAAAAATAATCTTTCTGGCAGAAGAGTCATTATCCTTAGCAAATATTCACTACCTGAACCGCCGCATGTCTATGCGCCCCCTCTGCGTCTTTATTATTAAAAATAACCCCCACGAAGAGAGCCAGCTGGATATCACAACGGACGGCATGCATCATTATGTGACACTTTATCGTAATCAATCAGTCGAAAGTATACTGGCAGTAGTCAACGAGCAGCTGGAACAGCTGGATAACTTTCGCACCCGGCTTACTCCTTCAGGCGTTAATCGTTCCAGTAATAACCTGACCCGCCGTGAAACCGAAATTCTTCGTTATTTGGCGCGTGGCATCAGCAACGGCGGCGTTGCGCGATTCCTGAATATTAGTGAGAAAACGGTCAGTGCGCATAAGAGAAACATCATGTCAAAACTTAATATGGTTCGCCCCGCAGAGCTTAGCTACTGGTTAATACAGGAAGGCTGGTGTGAATCCCTGCGTGGCAGTTAAGTTGACTAATTGACCAGGGTGAAAAATTTATTTTCCCCGTATCAATCGTGGCGTATTCGGACAGAACGAATACGCCATTTTTTAGCCGGTGATGAAATTAACCCTTGAAAGATTTGGTCTTGTTCCAGTACAAACTTTTGCTATTGTTTAGTTTGAATGAGGTGATAACACCTTCTTGCTCTAGTTTAATTAAAATATGCCTGGCATTATATATGCTCAATTCCGATCTGTTGGCGATATCTCTGGTACTGGCAAAAACTGAGGGCGCGCTATTAGCATTTTGCTCTTCAAAGAATTCATTTATCGCACTAATGACTTTATCTACAGACATTCTTCGCTTAATGTTCTTGATGCTGTTCTCACGCATTGCACTACTCCTTTTGTTATACCCGGCTCCTGCCGAATCTATTTGCAAATTATAAAAGCGGTAAAAACATAGCGCACCAATGATAATACGCTAAATAGCAAAAAAAAACTTAATCTCAATTATTAAGTAATATTATTATTATTAGCCACTTTATTGTGAATTTTAAGAATAAAATATTCCTGAAGGGACATAACATCAATAATATTAAACAAATCACCTGAATATTTAGCTTTACCAATATGATGCCCGGAATGTCAAACCTGGCTTAACAATATTTAAATGGCTCTTAGTTACAGGAAACCGCAAACAGCTTGCGCGGTGCAGACAGTGCGATGACAAAAAAACTTATTTGGCTGGTGGAAAAAATGAACTACATTATTAATCATAACCTCTGTTTTGATTCATTAAATGGGTTACTGAAACTGACTGATAACAGTGACTCAACGTTACAGCTATCCAGGCCTGGAACAAGATTATTGACTGAATTAATTATTCACGCTGGTGAAATAATGACGCGCGAGGATTTGATAAAAAAAGTGTGGGAAGATCACGATCTCACCCCTTCTGGCAGCAACTTAAGCAACCATATCAGCCTGCTGAGAAAAGCATTCTCACAGCTGGCGGTGACAGAAATAATGATTACCACCATCCCTAAAGTCGGCTTTCGACTTGACGCCGTGGTCAGTGTGGAAAAATCCATCCATCGTCAATCAGGCTTTATTATTACCAACCTGAAAGCCTTGTTAGCCCCATTGAATAAGAAAAAAAAACTTTAGTCCCATAACCCAGAAGCTGGTTCCTGGTGGTTTTAATAACCCTTGATATCTGGTCACCACAACAGTGAATTGACTTTTATTCTTCCAGTCTGCAAATAGTGATAAATCTTAGCCAGGCATGGCTGATTTAATGAATTAAAGATGGTTGTGTAAAAGCATAAAGTGAGAGCTTAATATTCAGTCAACGCAGAAGCAGCGCCACCATCATATTTAAGATAATACTTATTTCCGTTTGATTTTCTCGCCCGATGAACAATAACAGTCTGTTACGCCATTCCCATAACGGCAGAAGCCACTTGATAATCTTCTTAGTGCATCCTGAATGGACAGGTGCCGTTTAAAGTAAACCATTTCACTTATGGCATTGCTGTGAACATGCGCGAGCGGCGAGAGGTCCGCTCATTCTTTTAACTACGTCGAGTTACTACTATCTTTTGAACTGCCACGCCAGCCTGCTGACCACCGCTAATGGTCAGCATTTTAAGGTTAATTGAGGGATCTACCCCTGAAGCAGATAACCCCTTATTTTACAAGATGACGTACCTGTACTACTTTTTCGCGTACTGCGCTTCAAGGTCGGCAAACCACGGGGCCACAAAGTCGTCCGATGCCCCCCAGCCCGGAATGATTTTACTCAGAGTGGCAACGCTAACTGCCCCACTTTGGGCAGCCAGATCGACCTGTGAGATAGCCGCAGCTTTAAACTGAAAGCTGGCCGGCGTTGCCTCGCCGCCAATTTTATTGGCAACAAGCCGCATATTTGTCGCACCAATCAGCTTACTGTCTACCGCTGCCGTCTGCTTCCACGGACTGTTTCTCTCGTGCATCAGCTGCAAATCCTGATTGGAAACATCAATGCTGTAAAGTTTAATCTCGGTACGCCCGTTCTCTTGCAGAGCTTTATAAGCTCCTTGGGCGAACGCATCCCACGATCCCCAAATTGCATTAATACTGCCTTTAGGATACTTCGCCAGAATAGCGCCTATCTTATTGGCCGTGTCGCCCTGCACGTCAGATGAAACCGCACCAATTGACTCCAGTTGGTGAATGCCCGGATTCGCTTTCAGCATCTGCTCATAAACGACCTGACGCCGCTCCATAGCCGGGAAGCCCGCAACCCACAGTTTGACTATATTCGCCTTACCGTTGCTATCTTTCACCAGTTGGTTAAGGGAGAGCTGTGCCAGCGAAGCATCATCCTGCGCCGTCACCGTCACGCCAGCAATCGGCTGGTTGACGGGTGTATCAAACACCGACACTTTGATCCCGGTATCAGAAATGCGTTTCACCAGTGCGGTTGAATAAGGGTCTTTGCCATGTGACAGAATAATACCGTCGTACTTCTGACTAATGGCCTGATTCACAAAGTCCTGGAAGCGGGCATCGTCTCCGTTGCTCAGGAACGTGCTGACCTTGAAGCCCAGCTTGCGGCCTTCCTGAACGGCTCCGGCGACAAACTGGGTGGTGTTGTCGTCGGAACCGAGGTTACGGATCACCGCAATACGCACCGGGCCTGAGTGGTTAGCGATTGCCGCAGGTACGGCCGCGAAGGCCGGTGAAGCGGTGAGCAGGCTCAAGGCCAGCAGAGATAAAGCGAATTTTTTCATTTTACTACCCCTGTTGAAAGCTACGCGCCCGGCACGCGCTGAACGTAAGTGATAGCCAGCGCAACCGCCAGCACCAGGCCTTTGATAATATCCATCGCGTAGTAAGGTACGGACAGCATCACCAGGCCATTTTGTAATACTCCCAGAATAACCGCGCCCAGCAATGTTCCCAGCGCGTTGGGCTTGCCCGCACCAGCGAGCGATAATCCTATCCACGCCGCTGCCACGGCATCCATCAGATAACCACCGCCGGCGTTAATCTGCGATGAACCTATGCGTGATGCCAGCAAAATACCACCCAGCCCGGCCAGCAACGCCGAAATCACATAGGCCAGCACGCGATAACGACCTGTGCGAATGCCGGAAAGCCTTGCTGCTTCTGGGTTACCACCGATGGCATACATGCGGCGGCCATGTTTGGTTAGCGACATCAACAGCTGTGCCACTATGGTCACCGCCAGCATCACGATAACGATGATCGGCACCTGCCCAAGTAGTGAAAACGCTGACGGTAGGGTTCCGGCGGCCATATCACCATTGGGCAGAACCATATTTTCGGTAATCGATCCCCCATAGCTGTATGTCATCGCCACACCCTGTACCACAAACAGGCTGGCAAGCGTTGCCAGCATGTCGGGGATCTTCAACACTACGATCATAAAAGCATTAAACAGGCCAACCAGGGTACACAGCAGCAGAGTCAGAGCGATGGCCTGAGTCGGGCCGAAGCCGTACCAGACGAACAGCGAGATAACCAATGAGTTCGCCAACGACGCGGTGGAGCCAACCGAAAGGTCAAAACCCCCGATGGTCAGCGAAATCGATACGCCAACCGCCATCACCGTCACTATCGCTATAGAGCGTAAAATATTGATGATATTGGTCGGTTCAAGAAAGCTGTCCGAGGCGATGCCGAAACCAGCAATTAATGCGACTACCGTTAATAACATTCCCCACTTATAGAGAAAATCAAATAACTGATGCCGTGCGGACGGAGCCGCTTTCAGGGAAAGTTCTTTGCTGCTCACGCAGGCGTTCCTCCGGTAGAATAATGTAAAAGAGTCTGTTCATCGGCGGCGTCGGCGGCTATTTCTGCCACAATTCTGCCATCCCACAGCACGCAGATGCGATCGCACAGGCCAGTCAGCTCGGCAAATTCGCCAGAGGCATAAATGATGCCTTTGCCCTCGCGCGCCAGCCCGTCTATCAGGGCGAACAGATCGGTTTTAGCCTTGATATCCACGCCTTTGGTCGGTTCGTCAAAAATCCAAATATCCGCGTCATTGCACAGCCATTTGCCGATGGCGACTTTCTGTTGGTTGCCACCAGACAGGCTGCGCAGCGTTTGCCGCGGTCCGGTAGTACGGATCCCCAAACGCGCAATCACCTCTTCAGCCCAGCGCCATGCCAGGCGATGACCGAACAGACCCCAGCGCGAAAAACGGTTATCCGCGCTCACGCTAAGGTTCATCATCACCGACTCGGCGATAAAAACCCCCTCTTTGCGACGCTCTTCCGGGATCAGCGCCATACGGTTTGCCACCGCCGCATGGGGGGAAGAGGGTTGCCACGGCTGACCGTGCAGCCTGGCATGCTGTACCCGGCAGCGGCTGGCGCCAAACAGCGCCTTGCACAGCTCGGTTTTTCCCGCTCCGGCCAGTCCGGCAATGCCAAGGATCTCGCCTTTATGCAAGGTCAGGTTAATATCCTGAAGCAGTTTCTCATCATGCAGCCCGGCAACATGCAGCAGTTTTTCCGTGCTGAACGGCGCGCGGCGCGGCGGATAGAGGTCGCCAAGCCGATGACCGATCATCTGCTCAATAATCTGTTCCGCGCTCAGTCCCTGCATTGCGCCGCTCCCGACCCGTTCCCCGTCGCGCAGCACCGTTAGCCGGTCGCAGATTGCCATCAGTTCGTGGATGCGGTGGGAGATAAACACCACGCCAATCCCCTGGCTTTGCAGCTGACGCAACACGGCAAACAGCCTGGCGCTTTCATGCTGGTTAAGGGGAGCGGTGGGTTCATCAAGGATCAGAAAACGGCAGTGATGCGACAACGCGCGCGCCAGCAGGATCTGCTGTTTTTCCGCCAGCGAGCACCGTTCCACCTTGCGGCGCACGTCTGTCTGTACGCCCAGCTGCGACAGCAATACCCGTGCCTGACGGCGCATCTCGCCCCAGCGGAGGATATGCCCTCCTTCCGCCAGCCGATCCAACATGATGTTCTCCGCCACGCTCAGGCCGGGAACCAATGCCACATCGACTTCCTGCTGCACCAGGTGAATGCCCAACTGCCTGGCATCGCGTGGGCTACGGATCGTCACCGGCTGGCCGTCGAGCAGGATCTCTCCACTGTAATGGTCGTGCGCGCCAGAAAGCACCGCCATCAGCGTGGACTTTCCGGCACCGTTGGCTCCGGTCAACGCATGGACAGAATGCCCTTCAAGGGTCAAATCGACGGATTTAAGCGCCGTAAAACCGCCGAAACCGATCGAAATCTGGCGCATTTCAAGGCGATTTATCGCTGTCATAGGCGTATTTTCTCTGGCTGAAACAAGTGAATGAGCCGCATTTTTTAATGGATTGTCACGGCAAGCAACTAACGAAAAGGAATAAGCTAACACAAACGATTCTTAGCCATCCAGATGTCCATAAACTACAGCCTTTAGCGCTGGGGCCTGGGGTTTAATCAGTAGAAAACAGCGGAGTAACGCTGATTTGAGGGTGGTTGTGCTGGTTTGTGGTGAAATTTGATTAAGCAAATCGAAGGTCAGAAAAGGGATGTCGCTGGCAGGCAAAAAAACCGGCGAACAGGTCACCGGTTATCGTCGTGGACTCGGTTACTTAGCGGCGGCGAAGTTCTCTGCTGCCCGATCCCAGTTCACCACGTCCCAGAAAGCCTTGATGTAGTCAGGGCGTTTGTTCTGGTATTTCAAGTAGTAGGCGTGTTCCCACACATCCAGGCCGATGATCGGAGTGCCGGATGCACCAGAGATGGCTTCACCCATCAGCGGGCTGTCCTGGTTAGCGGTAGAAACCACCGCCAGCTTGTCGCCTTTTTTCACCAGCCACGCCCAGCCGGAACCGAAACGGGTGGTTGCCGCTTTTTCGAATTCTGCCTTGAAGGCGTCAACGCTACCGAAATCTCTCTCGATGGCTGCTTTGAGATCGCCGCCCAGAGAGGTGCCGGTTTTCAAACCTTTCCAGAAGAAGCTGTGGTTAGCGTGGCCACCCGCGTTATTACGCAGTGGGCCTTTCTTATCGGCTGGCAGCTGGTCCAGTTTGGCGATCAGCTCTTCAACCGGCAGGTTAGCGAACTCGGTACCTTCCAGCGCGGCATTGGCGTTGTTCACGTAGGCTTGATGGTGTTTGGTGTGGTGGATTTCCATCGTCTGCTTGTCGAAATGGGGTTCCAGCGCGTCGTAGGCATAGGGCAGGGATGGTAGTGTATAACTCATGTTCTTCATCTCCAGTCATGTAGGGCGGTGCTGCGAGTTGCTCATCAGCACCACGTAAGCAGTCGGATCATTATAGTTAAATAAACCCGTGGTAAAAGGGTTATCAATGCCCCGCCATTCATAAGGGTATCAGTGACAACGCGCTCGGTAACGGCGTTATATCTTTATCCGCCAGGTTACAAGCAAATGATCTAAGGAGCTTTTAACGGCTCAGTGCCGCCAGCGACTTATCGAGCGCACCCACCAGCCAGTCGATGTCACTTTGCTGAAACGCCAACGGCGGGCGCAGCTTCAGCACATTACCATACGGCCCGGCGACGGAGGTCAGCACGCGATCCTCACGCAGCATCTCGGTGACATCCAGCGCCAGCTGCTTGTCCGGCGTTTTGCCGGCTTTGTCTTTGACCAGCTCAAAACCAATAAACAGGCCGGAACCCCGCACGTCGCCCACGCACTCATATTTCTCTTTCAGCATTGCCAGCTCGTTGAGCAATTTCGCGCCGACAACGCGACTGTGTTCCTGAAGCTCTTCCTCTTTAATAACCTTCAGCACCGCCTGTGCCGCCGCCATGGCTACCGGGTTGCCGCCGAAGGTATTGAAATAAGGAATATCATCGCTGAACGCTGCCAGCACATCGCTTTTCGCCAGCAGCCCGGACACCGGAATGCCATTACCCATCGGCTTGCCGGTGGTGATGATATCCGGCACCACATGGTGTCGGGCAAAACCCCAGAACGCTTCGCCGGTACGGGCGAATCCGGGCTGTACTTCATCCGCAATGAAGATGCCGCCGTTACGATGTACCACGTCGATGGCCTGCTGCAGGAACCCTTTTGGCCCCGGCAGCACGCCGTCGGAGGAGAAGATCGAATCGGCAAGGAATCCGGCAAATTTGATGCCGTGTGCGGCCATATCATCAATCTGCTGCTGGATCCGATCGGCAAACCAGGCACCGAGATCCGCTGCATCAACGCGGTAGCGATCCGGCGGCGGCACCAGGCGCGTGGTGGCTGCCAGCGGCTGCCCGCTGCCCAGCGCCGGGGAAACCCCGGACGTCAGGTCGCTGGTGCCATGATAAGACTCCTGGGTGACGATGATCCCGCTGCCGCCGCTGTAAGCCCGTGCCACGCGGATGGCCAGGTCGTTGGCTTCCGACCCGGTGCACATGTACATGGCGCGGTCGATCGCCGCCGGTGCGGTAGCCAGCAGCTGTTCGGAGTAGTCGAGGATCGCTTCATGCAGATAGCGGGTATGGGTGTTCAGCTGATTCATCTGCTGGTACACCGCATCAATCACCGCCGGATGACAGTGACCAATACTGGCAACGTTGTTATACACATCAAGGTACTTATCTCCTGCAGCATCCCACAGATACTGGCCCTTACCACGCACCAGATGAACCGGCTTACGGTAGAACAGACGGTAAGACTCGCCCAGCACCTGGCTGCGTTTATCCGTCAGTTTGCGCACGTCCGCGCTCAGACCGTCGGCATGCTCGGCGCGAAAACTGTTGGTATCCATGATAGTTGAACGTGTAGCCATGATCACTCCCGTAGCAAAATTGAGGTTCGCCTGCCGGCAGGCAGTCAGCGCTGTCTGCCCCCATCATGGCAAATTTTGAGCAAAATGCAATAAAATACACAAACGCAATAAAATACACATGCAGAGTGGCACATGATCGGTTAGGCTGTAGCCGTGAGTTGTCGTCAGGGAATCTGAATTATGCTGCAGGAAACACGCTTACATCGCATCCGGGCGCTGCTCAGCACCCTGGGCCAGGTCAGCACCGAACGAATCATCAAAGAGCTGGGCATTTCGCGGGAAACCGCCCGGCGAGATATTATTGTGCTGCAAGCACAGGGGCTGGCTAAACGCGTTCACGGCGGGCTGGTGGCGCTGGACGCCACGCCTGAACCGCCGCTAACGGTGCGCAGTTCGGTGATGGCGAAAGAAAAACGCGCCATTGCGCGCACCGCCGCCCGTCTGTTGCAGCCCGGTCAGACGGTATTCCTTGATGCCGGCAGTACCACCACCATGCTGGCGGAAGAGCTGCGTACCATGTCCGGCCTGACGGTGATTACCAACAGCCTGAATGCCGCGTTAAAGCTTTGCGCGGCGGAAGAGGATGAAACGCTGAACAACCAGGTGATTCTGTTAGGAGGCAGTATGCAGGCCGGTGCGCAAGAGACGCGCGGAGAGCTGACCGTCGGTGAGATTTACCGTTATCGCGCCGATGTGGCGCTGCTCTCCCCGGTCGGGATTGAGCAAAATCACGGGGCCAGCAGCTTTCATCCCCATGAAGCCGCGATTGCCAGAGCGATGACCCATCAGGCCAGCCGCCTGATCCTGTTGGCCGACCACAGTAAACTCGGCATCAACAGCCGCCTGAACTATGCCGGCATCCATCAGGTCAGCACGCTGGTGACCGACAGCAGTGCGGCCGCGCTGCCGGCATTTGTTGCCCTGAATCAGGTGCTGCCAGAGGTCGTACTGGCCCCGACCAGTCGCTGCGGATGAGTATAGATTGTCGCGCGGCCCGGTTTACTGAAGCCTGCCAGCGTCAGATTGCTGCGCTCTGCGACCTCCACCGCCAGGCGAGTTGCGGCAGAGACGGCAAACAGGATCTCCACCCCGCACATGGCGGCTTTTTGTACCATTTCATAGCTGGCGCGACTGGATACCAGCAATGCGCCGTCCGCTCTGGCCCATTCGGCCTGACTGCGGATGCCGAGCAGCTTGTCCAGCGCCACATGGCGGCCAACATCTTCGCAGCCGGCGCGCAGCCGTCCGTCCGGATCAATCCATGCCGCGGCGTGAGTACAACCGGTTAACTGCCCTACCGGCTGGAAATCCTTTAGCTGGCGCAGTGCGCTATCCAGCTGACCGAGGTCAAAATGCCGGGTAAACGGCAGTGGCTGAAGCGGTTTACCGATCTCCGCCAACTGTTCCACACCGCATACGCCGCAGCCGGTACGCCCGGCCATCGCCCGCCGCTGCGCCTTCAGCGCCATAAAACGGCGGCTGGACAACTCTACCCGGACTTCAATACCGTTGCAGGCTGGCACAATATCAATCGCGTAAATATCGCCCGGCACCGCGATAATTCCTTCCGACAACGAGAATCCGACAGCAAAGGCGGCCAGATCCTTTGGCGTGGCCATCATCACCACATGGGAAATGCCGTTATAGACCAGCGCTACCGGCACCTCTTCCGCCAGCCAGTCCGGTTGCGGCTGCTGTCGCGCACCACGCTGCCACACCATCACCTGCTGTGCGCCGGTCTGTTTCTGACCCTGGTTTTCGCTTTCTTGCTGTTTGTCATTCACGAAATGCACTCATCATCTGCGCCACACATTGCGGTGGCCTGGTTATCGTCATATGCGGCTAAAAAACGCATTTTCTTCATTGTGAGCTTTCAACGCCAGCGCCGCAAAAATTATTCAGCCGTACTCTGTCAGCGCAGCTATTTTGTTCGTGCGCGACAGACAAATCTCAAGAATTTGCACGATGCACTGGGCTGATTCCGGCAAAAAAGCAGAATCCGGCGCTGGCGGGGACTATAATCTCCGCCAGAAGCGGGTATTCTTGATGATAACTGCCCCGTTTCATCTGGTACGATGACTTCGCTGCGATCGGCCGGGCGAAATAAATTTGCTATTGCCGCGTGCGCACACGGCAAAACAGCTATAAACAACCGAAAAAGGTCTCTGATGACGATTCGCATTATCCCGCAAGATCCACAGGAGAAAAGCGATCGGACGGTGGATGACGCCATCCCGCCCTTACTTTTCCCCAGGCTGAAGCATTCTTACAGCCGGCGCGCCGCGCGCTTGCGCCAGCTGGCAGCAAAAAATCCTTTGGGCGACTATCTGCGTTTTGCTGCGGTCATTGCCAGCGCGCAGGAAGTCGTGCTGTACGACCATCCGCTGCGGATGGATCTGCTCGCCCGCCTGGAGGAAAGCGCCCGCCTCGGCAAACCTCCGCTTGATATCACCACCCAACCACGCGATGCGCACTGGCAGCGGCTGCTGCATTCGCTGATTGCCGAGCTTAAGCCGGAAATGACCGGTCAGGCGCTTTCGGTGCTGGAAAACCTGGAGAAATCTTCATCTGCCGAGCTGGAAGCCATGGCCAGCGCGCTATTTGCCAATGAGTTCGCTAAAGTAAACAGTGATAAAGCGCCGTTTATCTGGGCCGCCCTGTCAATCTGTTGGGCACAGATGGCCGCGCTTATTCCAGGCAAGGCGCGGGTTCAGGCTGGTGGGCAGCGCCAGTTTTGCCCGGTATGCGCCAGCGTGCCGGTCTCCGGCATGGTGCATATGGACGGCGTGCGCTACCTGCACTGCAATCTGTGCGAAAGCGAGTGGCATGTGACGGAGGCCCGTTGTAGCAACTGTGAACAAACGCGTGACCTGCATTACTGGTCGCTCGACAGTGCGGCGATCAAGGCTGAAAGCTGCGGCGACTGCGGTACGTGGCTGAAACTGCTGCATCAGGAAAAGGATCCGGCGGTCGACCCGGTTGCGGATGATCTGGCATCGCTTATCCTTGATGCACGCATGGAGCAGGAAGGTTTTGCCCGTAGCAGTTTAAATCCTTTTTTATTCCCGGGGGAATAACGATGAAGCTCATTGGTAATTACACCAGCCCGTATGTCCGCAAAATTTCAGTGCTGCTGCTGGAAAAAGGGATCACTTTTGAGTTTGTTAACCAGTCGCCGTGGCATGCTGAAAGCCATGTTAAAGACTACAACCCGTTAGGCAAGGTCCCGGCGCTGGTCACCGATGCGGGGAGCACCTGGTTTAACTCGCCGATTATCGCCTCTTGGCTCGAACTGCACCATCCTGAACCGGCCTTTTTGCCGGCCGATCCCCAATCTGCGCTGGCGGTGCGCCAGCTGGAGACGCTGGCCGATGGGGTATGTGATGCCGCACTGCTTATCGTGCGGGAGCAGCAAAAAGACCCGAGCCAGCAGTGCGCTGATGAAATGCTGCGCCAGCGCGATAAAATCAAGCGTGGGCTGGACGCGCTTGAAGCCGCAGCCGCAGAGGGATTGGGGTTGAACGGCACGCAGCTCACGTTGGCGGATATCGCCACTGCCTGCACGCTGGGCTACCTGAATTTCCGCCGGGTAGCACCCGACTGGTGCGTGGGTCGTCCACAGCTGGTTGCGCTGGTCACCACCCTGTTTCAGCGTGACAGCTTTGCGCGGACCGAGCCGCCCGCCAGCTGAATTCATACATTTCCACTATGGGGAAGAGCGCCATGCAACGTTGCGGCTGGGTGTCTGACGACCCGCTGTATGTTGCCTACCACGACAGTGAATGGGGCGTTCCTCAAACCGACACGCAATCATTATTTGAGATGATCTGCCTTGAAGGCCAGGTCGCCGGGCTGTCCTGGCTGACGGTACTAAAAAAACGTGAGAACTATCGCCGTCTGTTTCACCGTTTTGATGTGCAGGCGGTGGCAAAGATGGATGAGGCGGATATCGAGCGGCTAATGCAAGAGCGCGGTATTATCCGCCATCGCGGCAAGATTGCTGCAATTATTGCCAATGCCCGCGCCCTGCTGCGGATGGAAGCAGCCGGAGAACCTTTTGAGGCGTTTATCTGGAGCTTCGTCGAACATCGGCCGCAAATAAGCCATTTTAGCGACTATCGCCACATACCGACCACCAGCGCAGCTTCCGACGCCATGTCAAAAGCATTGAAAAAGCGCGGCTTCAAGTTTGTCGGCTCCACCACCTGTTACTCATTTATGCAGGCATGCGGGCTGCTTTGCGAGCACGTCAGCGGCTGTTTTCGCCATCCCGACAACAAAAAATAGCCACGGGTGATCAATTTGGGAATTAGCCTAACCCATTAACCCTTGTTTCAGCAGCATAATTGGCCTGTTAACGGGCATCGTTGTCCAATTGCTGTAATGAAAGGGAACCCCATGAAGAAAAAAAGCGTTATGACTCTCGCCCTGCTATTGAGCGGAACTGTTGCCCTGACGGGCTGTACCACTAACCCTTACACCGGCGAGCGCGAAGCAGGCAAGTCCGGTATTGGCGCGGGCATCGGTGCTGCACTGGGTGCCGGGGTGGGGATGCTCTCCTCCTCGAAAAAAGATCGCGGCAAAGGCGCGCTGATCGGTGCCACAGCAGGCGCGGCGCTGGGCGGCGGTGCGGGCTATTATATGGATGTGCAGGAAGCGAAACTGCGTGACAAGATGAAAGGCACCGGCGTAAGCGTGACGCGCAGTGGCGACAATATCGTGCTGAACATGCCTAATAATGTCACCTTTGACTCCAGCAGCAGTACGCTGAAGCCGGCGGGTGCCAATACCCTGACAGGGGTGGCGATGGTGCTGAAAGAGTACCCGAAAACCGCCGTTAACGTTGTCGGGTACACCGATAGCAGCGGCAGCCGCCAGCTGAATATGAACCTCTCGCAGCAACGTGCTGATGGCGTAGGCAGCGCCTTGATCGCTCAGGGTGTCGCCGCTAACCGCGTACGCACCAACGGCATGGGCCCGGATAATCCTGTCGCCTCTAACAGCAGCGCCGAAGGTAAAGCGCAAAACCGACGCGTTGAAATTACGCTTAGCCCGCTGCAGTAATTCGACCGGCTTCGTCCTTGCAGGGCAGGGCTTTATCATTTCCCCGTTGCCATTAACGGTATGACAAACAACCGGAAATGAATATCTCTCTGCCCTTCAGATGCCCTGACCATTTAAGCTGAAACCTGATTTGGTGCGGCAGTTATGATAGTCTCGATCTATTGTTAACCCCGGGGAACACCATGAACCGTAAAGCCGCCAAAGCCACCATCAGCGATGTTGCTAAAGCCGCCAATACCGGAAAAACCAGCGTTTCCCGCTATCTTAACGGCGAACTAAGCGCATTATCGACCGATCTCAAAACGCGCATTGAACGCGCCATTACCCAACTTAACTATCGCCCCAGTCAGATGGCGCGTGGCCTGAAACGCGGGCGCACACGCTTAATCGGCCTGATTATCGCGGATATTACCAATCCCTATTCAATCAATATGCTGAGCGGTATTGAAGCCGCCTGCCGCGCCAACGGCTTCACCCTTCTGATGTGTAATACCAATAATGAAATCGATCTGGAACAGCATTACCTCAATCTGTTGAACAGCTACCAGGTAGAGGGGATTGTGGTTAACGCGGTGGGGATGCGCGAAGAGGCGCTGAGCCAGCTACAGCAGTCGCAGCTGCCGATGGTATTGATCGACCGTAAAATTGCCGATTTTCATTGTGACGTTATCGGTCTGGATAATCATGCTGCTGCGTGGCTGGCGACCGAACACCTGCTGGCACGGGGCTACCGGGCGCTGCTGTTTATCAGCGAACCGCTGGGCCTGGTCAATACCCGGCTGGAGCGCGCAAACAGCTTCCGCCAGTGCATGGCACAGCAGCCACAACGGGTTGCGGAGCTGGCTGAAATCGCATCGGGTGACAGTCAGCGGCTGGAGCAGGTGCTGCGCGAATTCCATCAGCGCCATCACGCCGCCCCCTGCGCGGTGATGGTGGTCAACGGCGCACTGACGCTTCAGGTCGCCCGCGCGCTGCGCCGTCTTGATCTCAACTGGGGCCAGCACATTGGCCTGTTGGGCTTTGATGAGCTGGACTGGGCCGAGCTGGCCGGCGTAGGCATCACCACGCTGAAACAGCCGACCTGGCAGATGGGCTACGCCGCCCTTGAACAGGTTTTGAGGCGCATTGAGGGTGATGATGCCCCGATTGATGAACAGCGATTCAGCGGCGAACTGATTGTCCGGGGATCGACCGCCGGGAGCCGCGGAGAGCAGGAAGTTGAGTAAAGAGAACAACAGCAGCCACTGCCGTGATAAGACAGTGGCCGAATCGTTATTGAGCTTGCTCTTTCACAAAGCGGCTCAATGAGGCCCAAAGTTTAGCACTGGCCGCTATCTGAGCGCGACCAGAGCATGACACGGCGATTAAACTCACCTTCCCCGGTTAGTTGCAGGTTTTGCGATGCAGCCTTTATCTCTGCTGAATGATCCTGATGTTGCCTGTGTTTCGTTGAGAGTCCGTTACACGGGGCGTTTGCCGGGCGGATTGACACACGCAGTTGCTTGCTGATTTTTCAAGCAATTTTTACACTTTCAAGCTTGTTTTTAAGATTCTCACACGCTTTTGCATGACTTGCATCATCATGACCCAGACGATTAAAACGAGGCCCCATATCCAGTACCAAATCCGGACGTGCCTGTACTGCACTCAACAGCTTACCAGCAAAGTTCAAGTTTTTTTCAGTATTGTATTTTTCCGCCAGTTTCACCGCAGCTTGCGGGCTTCTGAATACATGAGCATTAATATAGATGTGTAAATGTTTTATGTGCATGATTAACCCTGTTAAGTTCTGCTTTATGACGGGTCAGATGTATTTCACCCACCATATTGAATGGTACCAATCACTCCGCGTAATCGGGATGTATAAGAATGAAAAGATCTGCCTGGCTGATTTTATTACCCATCTTCAGCGTAATTTTCTGCATATCCGCTAAAATCAACTCATGATAGATAACCCTGCTCTAGCTCAGCGCTGTAAAGGCATCAATAAAATATCCTGCACGGTGTGCCCCTTCAGGGCGACATATTATCGGCACTAATTTATCAGGATCCTTAACAGCTCTACTTCCTTTATTTTGATAAGCATCCACACTTTTATTCCGAAGTTTAATCAGATAAGCCACAATATTATAGATAACATTTTTACTCGGTCTGCCAGTGACAGGCCAGTTGTAAATATGAACCACTGGCACATTGATTTTAACCTTATCATCAGAAATGCTCATCGAATAAGCAACAGCCTTTAACTCCCCAAATTGGATCTTTGCGGTTTCCACAGATCGGGTCTTAAGTCCTGATGGATATTCATGTTCCTGGGTGAAAAATCCAGCCGCACTTTCTTTTAACTGTACCGGGCTAAATTCATTCAATGCTGTCAAAACAGTAAGAACGGGAGTGCGGTTATCGAAAATTCTTTGCACTTTACTTTCCACATTGTCCTGTGAAGGGAGGTTGCGGATCCTAAAGATTTTTTTCTGGCCAGCAGAAATTGTTCTTTCAGTGATCAGGTCTTCAGCCAGTGGTGCAGGTGCTTTCGCATCTCTACGGGGAAGTAGTGGAGGGGGTACTTCTTCGCTCTTGCCCGTTCCTTTCTGTTCAAATGCTCCTGATTCTTCTGTTGGTAATGATGTGATCAGATTTCGCCCTAGTGATAGAGCAATTTTTACGAAACACTCCAGCTGCTCACTGTTCTGAACCATTGACCCATTGCGGCTTCTACGCATATCCTCAACAATTTCTTGCACGCTTATATCGTTTTGCAGGGCTGTAGTAGCAATAAACACCCCGGTGCGTCCCACCCCCGCACGGCAGTGTACAAACGGTAGCCCTTCATTTTGCATTTTCCTGACAAGGCCATTAGCTTCCAGGATTGCCTCAGGGCTTAAAGTCCCATGGTCTGGCCATTTGAGAACATGAAACACTTTAACAGGGTAATCGTCGCCACAACCCTTTATAACCAGCTCATAAATGTGCATCGTTGAATTATCGCGTAGTTGTTGGGTGTCAATTTTTTCAGATGAAGTGGTAACTCCTTCATTATAGTCCCCTGCAATGCCAAAGTAGTTCGGCATTTTATTCATCGGGTCTTTGATTTCATCTTCCGAGGCTAAAACAACAATCCCCGCACATTTTTCTGCTACTATCATTTTGAAATAATTTACTAACTGCCCTTCCAGGGGGTATTGACCGGCAATAGCACAGTATTTACCTCCGATCTTAATTTTATTAGCATTGAGATCTTCACCTACCCGGGTTTCATTTAATGCTAATACATCATTGAAACGATTTATCTTATTATTATTTTGGGCAAAATAACGGGGATCGTTTGCAACCGGTCGCATCTCCTCTTTTACTTCTTCCAGTCTTTTTTCTAAAAACTCCCTCTCGGACGTTGATGTCAACGCTGGCGATTTCATTAAATTTTCGGAAGTGTTCTTTGCTACCTCCACCTGAGAGAGAACCGGAGATCTTGATGATTGATTAACAGATGCAAGCTCAAAATATTTTTCAGAACGGGGGGGGATTGGTGGCAGAGCGGAGTTTGGAATCATTTTTAGCCTTATTATTATCTAACAAGCAGCAGACATAATTTTATTATATATCGCTGGCCATTATATTAATAATGGCGGAATGATTTATCATAAAACGCTAATCTTTTAACTGAAGATTTATTTTTGGTGAGCAATAGCATTCTGGCTGCCGCCCGGAATGGGAACGTCATCATCGCAGCCGCGTGAGGCGCGCTGTTCGAATCTAAATTCACCCTCCGCCCCTGAAAGGATGCATCAGAAAAGGATCCGTTATCTCTCTGAATCCGCATTCTCACCCGCAAGCAAAATTAAAATGATTTGTTATGACTGGCTAACATCGTTTTCCGATCTTTTTCATCCATTCTGCCGATCTTTTTGTGGGTCAGCGACGCTTTCCGTATTATGCCGCTTCAATGAAATAACAGATCCGTGAAAAGCAGGCCTTTGAACACGTTTTGCCATTTGACCGGTATCCTCCACTTTCGCCTCCTGTCACGTTAAGAAAAATCCCCAGCTCAACGTAGCGGTATCTGGGGCGTCATCATAAGTTACATCTTTGTCTCTTTCCTTTGGAACCGGTTCCATCTACATTTTTAACATGCAAATGGAGGATCCATGAAGAGAGATGTGATTGTCGTCACCGCTGCCTACGGTCAGCAGCAGGTCGCGGCGCTGGGCGGCCAGCAGGCGCTGCTGCCGATTATTGCCGCCGCCGGGGCCGATGGCGTTGAGATCCGCCGTGAGCTGTTTACCCCACAGCAGCTGACGCAGTTACCACAACTGGCGCAGGCGATTGCTGCTGCGCAGTTGGTGGCGTTTTACTCGGTACCTGAAGCGCTGTTTATGCCGGATGGCTCGCTTAACCCACGGCTGGATCTACACTTTGCTGAAGCGCAGCAGCTGAATGCGCGCATGCTGAAATATGCCCTGGGCCATTTTCAGCCGGGTTTTGACGGCGGCGAGCTGCGCAGCAGGCTGGCGGGGAAAACGGTACAGCTGGTGGTGGAAAACGATCAGACCGACTGCGGCAGACTCACTGCCTTTCAGCGCTTCTTCCAGGCCGATGAAGCGAGCCGTATCATCAGCGGCATGACTTTTGATATGGCTAACTGGCTGTGGGTGGGCGATCGACCGATCGACGCGGCTGGATCTCTGAGCCGCCATGTTGACTACATCCATGTGAAAGCCGCTGCGCCGCAGGGTAGCGGCTGGCGAGCTGTGGCGCTCGATCAGGCCGACAGTTTGTGGCGTGAAACGCTGGCGTTACTGCCGGGCGACGTGCCGCGCGCCATTGAGTTTCCGCTGGAGGGCAGCGACCTGGTGGCGACGACCCGGCATTACGTTGACCTGCTGCGCGAGGTATAAGACATGACTATTGATGCCAATGGCACGCTGGATGCCGTCACCATCGGTGAAGCGATGGCAATGTTTGTCGCTGCTGAAGCAGGCGATCTCGCCACGGTGACCCGTTTTACCAAACGCATTGCGGGGGCAGAACTGAATGTGGCGATTGGCCTGGCGCGCCTGGGACTGAAAGTGGGTTGGGTTAGCCGCATTGGTGACGACTCCTTTGGCCGTTTTACCTGCCAGCAGCTGGACAAGGAAGGAGTCGATCGCCGCCACGTGACGCCGGACAGACGTTACCCCACCGGATTTCAGCTCAAGTCGAAAGTCGATGATGGTTCCGATCCGCTGGTGGAGTATTTCCGTAAAGGCTCCGCCGCCAGCCATCTGTCGCCGGCAGATTTTGATCGTGACTATTTCGGCAGCGCGCGTCATCTGCATCTTAGCGGCGTGGCAGCGGCCATCTCCGACTATTCGCTGGCCCTGTCGCTGTATGCGGCACGCGAAATGAAAGCGATGGGTAAGACCATCTCCTTCGATCCCAATCTGCGCCCGGTGCTGTGGTCAAGCGAGCAGGAGATGGTCAGGCAGCTGAATAATCTGGCGCAATATGCCGACTGGGTACTGCCGGGCATTAACGAAGGGAAAATCCTTACCGGCTATCACCAGCCGGAAGCTATCGCCGATTTTTATCTGGCAATGGGCGCCAAAGCGGTGGTGATCAAGATCGGCTGCGATGGAGCCTGGTACAAAACCGCTGACGGTGACCATGGCCAGGTGGCAGCGGTGAAAACCGATAACGTCATTGAT
The DNA here is from genome assembly GCF_017161565.1 of Erwinia amylovora. Lineage (NCBI taxonomy): Bacteria > Pseudomonadati > Pseudomonadota > Gammaproteobacteria > Enterobacterales > Erwiniaceae > Erwinia > Erwinia amylovora. The sequence goes on along the minus strand of NZ_CP066796.1, from coordinate 15,877 downwards.
ACCGTCGGAGCCGGTGACGGCTTTGCGGTTGGCGTGATCAGCGCACTGCTGGAAGGAAAATCGTTACCCGCAGCGGTTCTGCGCGGCAACAAAATCGGGTCGCTGGCGATTCAGGCCATCGGCGACAGCGAAGGATTACCGACGCGCACCAAACTGGGTGATTTCTAAGCGACTGCCCTGACCGGAATATAACAAAACCGCATCGCCCTACCCGACAAGAGAATGCGGCCACCGAGGATCAGAACTATGAGCAATCAGACAATCGCGCCAAAACGCTGGTGGTATATCATGCCCATCGTGTTTATCAGCTACAGCCTGGCGTACCTGGATCGTGCCAATTTCAGCTTCGCCTCCGCTGCGGGGATCAACGAAGATCTGGGGATAACCAAAGGCGTAGCGTCCCTGCTGGGCGCGCTGTTCTTTCTCGGCTACTTCTTTTTTCAGATCCCCGGTGCTATCTACGCCGAGCGGCGCAGCGTTAAGAAGCTGGTGTTCTGGTGCCTGATCTTGTGGGGCATTTGCGCCACGCTAACCGGACTGGTGAGCAATATTCCGATGCTGGCGGCAATCCGCTTCACGCTGGGCGTGGTTGAAGCCGCAGTCATGCCCGCAATGCTGATTTATATCAGCAACTGGTTTGTCAAATCAGAGCGATCACGCGCCAATACCTTTTTGATGCTTGGTAATCCGGTCACCGTGCTGTGGATGTCGGTGGTCTCCGGTTATCTGATCAACGCCTTCGGCTGGCGCGAGATGTTTATTATTGAGGGCTTCCCGGCGGTGATCTGGGCAGTCGTCTGGTGGCTCCTGGTGCAGGACAAACCGGCGCAGGCAAAATGGCTGAGCGATGGCGAAAAAGCCGCGCTGCAGGCCGAGCTGGAGAGAGAGCAGAAAAATCTGAAGGCAGTACGCAATTACGTTGAAGCGTTCAAATCGCGCAACGTGATTATTTTGTGCACGCAGTATTTTTGCTGGAGTATCGGCGTGTACGGCTTTGTGCTGTGGCTGCCATCCATTCTGCGCAACGGCACGCAGATGGGGATGGTGGAGGCAGGCTGGCTCTCTTCAGTCCCCTACCTGGCGGCCACCGTGGCGATGATCGTCGTCTCATGGGCGTCGGATAAGTTACAAAACCGCAAAGTATTTGTCTGGCCGCTGCTGCTGATTGGTGCGCTGGCCTTTATCGGCTCGTATCTGGTTGGCACCGGCAATTTCTGGCTGTCCTATGCGCTGCTGGCGGTGGCCGGGGCAGCAATGTATGCCCCCTATGGCCCGTTCTTTGCCATTATCCCGGAAATGCTGCCGCGTAACGTTGCCGGCGGCGCGATGGCGCTGATCAACGCGATGGGCGCGCTGGGTTCTTTCCTCGGATCCTGGGTAGTGGGTTATCTGAACGGGGCGACCGGCAGCCCGTCAGTATCCTACATCTTTATGGGCGGAGCGCTGCTGATTGCGGTCTGGCTGACGATGATCGTTAAACCGACAGATCACCAGCCACCGCCGCTACCTCATGGTGCGCTGTCGCCAAAATGAGGGCAATACAGTTACGCACTGACTTATTCACTTCTTAACAGGGAGATCCGCATGAAACCTTGCGTGGTGCTGTATAAATCATTACCCGAAGATCTGCGTAAACGGCTGGATGTACATTGCGATGTAACCGAAATCAGCGGGTTAACCCCGGATAATATCGCCAGACATGCGGAAACGTTCCGCCAGGCAGAGGGTATTCTCGGTTCCGGCGGCAAAGTTGACGCGGACTTTTTGCGTCAGGCACCGAAGCTGCGCGTGGCATCAAGCATTTCCGTCGGCTATGACAATTTTGACCTGGCTGCGTTAAACGATCGCGGCGTGCTGCTGATGCACACGCCAACGGTGCTGACCGAAACCGTTGCCGATACCATGATGGCGCTGGTGTTGAGTAGCGCACGGCGGGTGGTAGAACTGGCTGAACGCGTCAAATCCGGCGAGTGGCGCGGCAGTATTCCTTCAGACTGGTTCGGCATTGACGTGCACCATAAAAAGCTCGGTATCCTCGGCATGGGGCGTATCGGGTTGGCACTGGCACAACGTGCTCATCTCGGCTTCGGCATGCCAATCCTTTACAACGCCCGCAGGCGTCATGAAGAAGCCGAACGGCGTTTTGACGCCCGCTACTGCAACCTCGATACGCTGCTGGCTGAATCGGATTTTCTGTGCATCAGCCTGCCGCTAACCGAACAGACTCACCATTTGATTGGTGGTGAGCAGCTGGCAAAAATGAAGCGCAGCGCGGTACTGATCAACGCCGGACGTGGTCCGGTGGTCGACGAGCAGGCGCTGATTGCCGCGCTAAAGGATGGCACGTTGCATGCTGCAGGGCTGGATGTGTTTGAGCAGGAGCCGCTGCCGGTCAGCTCGGAGCTGCTGGCGCTGCGCAATGTCGTGGCGCTGCCGCATATTGGTTCCGCCACCCATGAAACGCGCTACGGCATGGCAAAGGATGCGGTAGACAATCTGATTGCCGCGCTGAACGGTAAGGTTGAGAAGAACTGCGTGAATCCCCGTTAACGGCACGACCGGGCGCCGCTGTTGGGTGCATATTCAGCACTGCCCGCCTGGCAGAAAGGTCGCCATCGCGGCCTTTCTGCTTTATATCGCCCTGAACGGGCGCAGGGCAGCCCCTGGCGGGACGTGTTCTGTACTGACGATGCAGATGATTTATGGAGAGTGGAGCGGACATGAGATCGCCCTCATCTTACAGAAAGACACCGCGTCTTCGGGGGTAAGCAATTTTTTCTTCGGCGCAATAGAGACGCCGACGATAATCGTTTTTCCTGAATAAGTAAGATCTTTGACTTCAGATTTCGTCAGACTGGCGTTTTATCTGATGACACGCTTCCTTCTTTTTTTGCACTTCCTTCAGCGCTTAAGTCCCCTTTTTGAAGGTTTTTTTTCGTTTCTGAACTGTTTCCCGCCCGGCTTAACGTGCGGATTAAACCGTTTTGGTGTGCGTTTTCACTCTTCACGGGACGAGGAGTCCCTGGTGCCGAAGCTGTCGTTTTTTCTACTCCACTCATCATATTACCTCTGTAAATGTCTGGATGTCAGAAAACCACTTTCAGTCTACTGCAGGCTTTGTATACCTGACATACACCACATTGGTTAAGACAGGATGTGCATCCGAAGTGAGCGCCTGCTGGGGCGCTCAGGCTATCGCACAAACGTGGGGCTGATTATTCTTTCGCAATCGGCGTTTCGTTTACCGCCACGGCTTGGTTGCCCTGAATCCGGCGCACGCGCTGTTCCACTTCCTGTACCGCACCGGCATCCTTCAGCAACGTGTAGGTCAGTGTAAACCCGGTGCTTTGCCCCGGCTGTAGCTGTTTCACCCGTCCCTGCTGTTTCTCTATCGTCACCGGATAAGCGTAGTTAGTACCAGGCTCAATGCCGGTAACATAGCCCTGCTTAAGCGTATCGGTGTTCTTCCACAGGGTTAGCAGTGGCAGCTGGCGGGTATCAAATTCGATCGATGCCCCTTTATCGCCTTTACTGTTGATCAGCGCCGCCACGGTTTTGCCGCTGGCGTCCGCTTTCGGCACCAGGTTAAACACCATTTCATCGAAATCTTTAGTCGGAGCGCCATAGCTGTCCCAGCCTTTCAGCCCTTTTTTCGCGTAGTCATTAAACGGCGAAACCGATTTTAACGGTGCAATAAAGCGCGCCTCCTTTTCGAGGATTGGCGTACCGAAATTGCTGTGATAGATAATCTGGTAATCGTGGGGATAATCGGCCTGATTAGTTAACACGTCATCTACGGTAAATGAATCGGAACCCGGCACATAGCGCAGCTCGGTCCAGGTTTCGAGTTTGGCCTTTTTGAAGGTGGCCTCCTTCAGCAGTCCGCGAATGCGGATCTCATGCGGAGCGCGATCGTCCACCGTCACTTCTACCTTCGATGCCGGGGTATTTCCCGCCTTACCGTGCAGGGTATAGAGCACCCCGTCTTTGTTGACCGGGTGACCCGTCCACTCAAAGCCGCAGCGCACCATCATCTCGTTGAAACCTTCCAGCCAGCCTGTGCCGTTACGGCTTTCCAGGTTCATATACGCCGGGTTGACTACCTCCTGAACCGGGGAGTCCCAACCCAGGCGAACGCCGTGACCGTTAACATGCAGCAGATCCATGCCACGGCTGGGGCTTAGCGCGATAGTCAAACCGTTTTGGCTGGTTAGGATCAGCACTTTGCTACCCTCCTGTTTGCCGCCATGCAGGACTTTTTGCTCAATGCTGAAGCGCTCCCCCGACAGTTTCAGCTGCTGACTGTCTACCTGCCAGTTTCCCTTTTCGACGCCGCTTTCAGCATCGGTCAGCAGCCAGCTTTGTGCTGCCGCCTGGCCGCTGATCACCGCCATCACCACTCCTGCCAGAACGCTTTTTTTCATCTTTTTTACACCTTTAGCTGAATTGATTTAGCTTGAACCGCGCCAAGACTACAAATGTCAGCAGGATAAAAATGTGACAGCCATCACCGCCTGATTGATTACTGTTATTAACTTAATAAAACGCGTACTGCATCACTCATTAATAAGTGAAATGGTTTACTTGCAGGAATAATGTGTAATGGTTAACGGTTTTTACCCGAAGGAATAAAAGCGATTCAGCCAGTAAGGTTGCACAGGGGCCGAGCCTGTCCCCCCGGTTATTGCATCATACCGATACTGACGTTAAGGTGGTGCCCTGGTGAAGGTAACAAGTGATTAACAGGGTATGAGCTTTTCAGCATTCGGTGAAAAATTTACGCGGCATTCAGGTATTGCACGTCTGATGGAAGATATGGATGAAGGGCTACGAACCCCTGGGGCTGTCATGTTGGGCGGCGGCAATCCTGCGCAAATCCCGGAGATGAACGACTATTTCCAGCAGTTGCTGCAACAGATGCACGAACAGGGAAAGCTGACGGAAGCGCTATGCAACTACGATGGCCCACGCGGTAAAAGCGCCCTGCTGGATTCGCTTTCCGGGCTGCTGCGCGAGCAGTTCGGCTGGCAAATTACGCCGCAAAATATTGCGCTCACTAACGGCAGTCAGAGTGCCTTCTTCTATCTGTTCAATCTGTACGCCGGTCGCCGTAATGATGGCAGCAAGAAACGCGTACTGTTCCCGCTGGCCCCGGAATATCTGGGCTATGCCGACGCGGGGCTGGACGAGGACCTGTTCGTCTCAACGCGCCCCAATATCGAAATGCTGCCGCAAGGACAGTTTAAATATCACGTCGATTTTGAGCATCTGCACATTGGTGAAGATACCGGTTTGATCTGCGTTTCACGCCCGACCAACCCCACTGGTAACGTGATCACCGATGAAGAACTTCTTAAGCTGGACGCGCTGGCACAGCAGCACGATATTCCGCTGCTGATTGATAATGCCTACGGTGTGCCGTTTCCCGGCATTATCTTCAGTGAAGTACGCCCGCTGTGGAACCCGAACATTATCCTGTGTATGAGCCTGTCAAAACTCGGGCTGCCCGGATCACGCTGCGGCATCATTATTGCCGATGAGAAGGTCATCTCCGCGGTCGGTAATATGAACGGCATCATCAGCCTGGCACCCGGCAGCATTGGCCCGGCTATCGCGAATGAAATGATCCTGCGCGGTGACCTGCTGCGGCTGTCAGAGCAGGTAATAAAACCGTTTTATCAGCAGCGCGTTAACCAGACGATTGCCGTTATTCGCCGCTATTTAGCGCCAGATCGCTGCCTGATCCATAAACCTGAAGGAGCGATATTCCTCTGGCTGTGGTTCAGAGACCTGCCGATAACCACGGAAGTGCTGTACCAGCGCCTCAAACAGCGCGGCGTATTGATGGTGCCCGGGCAGTTCTTCTTTCCCGGGCTTGAGCAGGCGTGGCCGCATACGCATCAGTGTCTGCGCATGAACTATGTGCCGGACAGCGAAAAAATTGAACGCGGCGTTGCCATTCTGGCAGAAGAAGTTGAGCGGGCGCACCGCGAAGGGTAATTGCAGGGCCGCCGTATGGCGACCCGCGTGAGGGGGGTTATTTCACAATTTCAATGCGTCGTGGCTGGTTGGCTTCAGGCACCACGCGTTCCAAATCGATATACAGTAAACCATTCTCCAGCCGCGCATCACGTACATGTACATGCTCAGCCAGCTGGAATTTGCGCTCAAAGTTGCGCTCGGCGATCCCCTGATACAGCCAGGTTCGCTCCTGCTGTTCGTCAGGGTGCGAACCGCGTACGCTCAGAAGATTATCGTGGGAGGTGATCTCCAGTTCGCTTTCGGCGAACCCCGCCACGGCAATCGTGATACGGTAGTGATTCTCGGCCACCAGCTCAACGTTATAGGGAGGATAACCCCCGTTATTTCCCTGATTCTGACTGGTTTCCAGCAGGTTAATCAGACGGTCAAAACCAATGGATGAACGGTAAAGCGGGGCAAGGTCGAAATTACGCATTTTCAGCTCCTGATATTCAGCAAGTTGTTGATAAGCATTACCGACCCTCCGTAATGGACGGGTCGTCGCAGCAGAAAGCACTGCCCTGTCGGCACAGTTTCTTCTTAGCGTAGTCTTAAAATGGTGATGTCTGCTACGCTTTCAAGGGCGTGAATGTTGTTTTTTTTAACCTGAGAGCGGCGAATGTCTTACACTCAAGGATAAGCTAATCGGTATGGCGTGCCAGCCGCTACAGAGTGGAGATGAATGAGTTTTACAGCACGTTGGCAACCATTTTCGGCAAGGCTTGTGATGACTGAAGGGATGATAAAATGAAAGCATTTAAGCGTTGCCATATTGCCGGCGTTGTTGCCTGTTTGTCTCTGGCCAGTACCGGCGGCTGCTCAAGTATGATGGCACACACCGGCCCGAATATGGGTTACTACCCAGGCACAAGGGCCAGCGCAGCGGTTCTGACCGATGAAAACAGCAGCTGGATAATACGGCCGATGGCGGCTGTCGACCTGCCTTTCTCTGCCATACTCGATACGCTGCTGTTGCCGGTGGACTATATTACCTCTGGCGATCGCGACTCGCCCGGCGAACGCGTGCGCCGCAGCGAGCAGGCCAACTGCACTAACGCCGTGATGTCGCAGACGGTCGCTCCCGCGGCCGCTGGTCGACCTGCACAGTAAATATCTGACGGTAACCCGCGCAGTCGCGCAAAAATGCCACCCGCTTTCCATCTGGAGAAAAGACCACCGCATCCGCTACCGGCGGCGCCTCGCTACGCTCGCCGATCCTGTGCAGCGCGCCGCTGACGACATCGCAGAGGGTGATGCGGTTATCACATACAAATGCCAGCTGGCGGCCATCAGGATGCCAGCTAAATGCTGACTGAATATCACTGGCGCAACGCGTTACCTGACGAGGCGAGCCTCCCTGCGGAGAAACCGTCCACAGCTGTACCACCCCTGTATCATCCCTCATCAAAAAGGCGATCGCACTACCGTCGGGCGAACTGCGCAACCAGTGGCGTGGCGTGGTCACCAGGCCAGGATAAGGTCGTTGCGAGGTATAAGTCAGGCGCTTTTGCCGTACTCCGGCGGGCGGCGCGGGCAACGTCGTCGCCGTCCCTTGCAGAGGCGCTTCACCGGCCACCGCATAATCAGCATTTTTCTCCGGCAGATCGACGATAAACACCTCCGCGACTTTCTCGCCGCTGGCGGAAAGCGTGTCACCGATAAACGCCAGCGCCCAGCGTTGACGGCTGCCATCGGCGCGCAGATAGCCCCGGTTGCCTACCCAACCCTCTTCATAAGCACGATTGATCTCGTCGCTGCCTGGCTGCGGCGCAGCCGTGGTGCGGCTGACCAGCACGCAATAATGGCTGCCATCGTATTCACGCGGATGACTTTTCGGCGGGCAGACCGCATGCAGCGGTAGCGCGATAGCCACGTTGCGCAGATCCTGCCGCGCGTCCCATTCATGCATCACATGGTCGTTATAGGTAAAGCTCAGGCGCGACCCGTCCGGGCTGAAGACATGCACATGGGAACCACCGCGCAGCGCACCCGCGGTAAACGGCGGGGTGATATCACAGGCGTCAAGGTTCTCTGCCCGCCCCTGTTGCACGACCACGCCACGCCGGTGGTGAAAATCATAATGCCAGTGGCTGTCCGGGTGCTCCGGGCCATGAATAAACACATAGCGGGGCGGCAGATCGGGGCTGGCGGTCACCACACCGACATGGGCGCCATCGCGGGCCTGGTACAGTACTTCGATTTTGCCGCTGCTGATATGAACCCGCTCAATGGTCAGGCCGGTAAAAGAGGCACCGCTGGGGCGAACGTCGTAAACCAGCCACTGGCTGTCGGCGGTCCAGACGTTAATATTGGTAAGCTGATGATGACGCGGCGCAAAAGTGAGCTGCTTTTCTTTCATCGGAAACACCCTTAGCACAGTTTTGCTAAGGGTAATCCATTCGCGGCCATGATGGTACCAGCTAAAAAATCCGGATGATTAAAGTACGAACTTCTCAATCGCCCAGGCAACACCGTCTTCCGCGTTGGTTTTGCTGACAAACTGTGCCACGGCCTTCACTTTTTCAATGCCATTGCCCATTGCCACGCCGGTACCGGCATACTCCAGCATCGCCAGGTCATTTTCCTGATCGCCAATCGCCATCACTTCTTCGCGCGCCAGTCCCAGCCGCTCTGTCAGCAGCTGTACTCCGGCCCCTTTATTGACGCGCTTATCAAGGATCTCCAGGTAGTAAGGCGAACTTTTCATAATGGTATAGCGCTGAAACGCTTCCTGTGGGATGCGGGCAATGGCGGTGTCCAGCAGCTCAGGAGGATCGATCATCATCACCTTCGGGAAAGTCAGGCTTCGATCCATCTCACTGACGCTGCGGTGACGCAGAGGGATCCCGGTCATCCACGCCTCATGAACGGTGTATTCGCTGATATCCTTATTTGGGGTAAACAGCTCGGTTTTGCTTAGCGCCTGAAAATGCACGCCCAGCGCCCGGGAAAGCCGCTCAAAATAGAGATAATCATCGAAGTTAAGCGCCACTTCCGCCACGCACTCGCCGTCAGCCGCCTGCTGCACCAGCGCGCCATTATTGGTAATGCAGTACTGACCTTGCTGCTGTAAATCCAGCTCCTTCAGGTAGCGCTGTACGCCAATAAACGGGCGTCCGGTGGCCAGGACAATCACCACCCCACGATCGCGCGCCGTTTGAATGGCCTGCTTCACCCGTGGCGTCACCTCATGCTGCGGATTAAGCAGCGTGCCGTCCATATCAATCGCAATCAGTTTAATCGCCATACCATCCTCGTTAGCTAACCGTGTCTCTTTATGCTAGCGCGATCCAGCTTATGATGACCAGCCGGACGATGCGAAACTTAATACAACGGTGGGCCGCCTTCTTAAGCAACCGTGATATCGTCGATTATCAAGCTTCACCACTGCCGGGCGATAAGGCTGTTTGTTATGAATGAATGACTGGATACCCTCGCAAATATGTTTATTGGGTGGCCAGCAGGAAATAATAAAAAAAGACGTCAGGGCAAATACCTTAAGGGGCTACCACTGCGTAAAATACCCGACCTGTCGCCGAAAAAAGAGCAGCCGGAAGGGAAACAGGCACGGTAACGAAAGGAGATATCGTTTGGATAAGGCAGGCGGGGAGCCGATCGGGCAATCCGGCAGCGCTGAGGCTGCCGGATAGTCCAGTACGGCATCAGATATCGATATTCGCGGCGCGCAGAGCGTTTTCTTCGATAAAGGCACGACGAGGTTCTACCGCGTCACCCATCAGCGTGGTAAACAGCTGATCGGCGGCAACGGCGTCTTTGATGGTGACGCGCAGCATACGGCGGCTGTCCGGGTCCATGGTGGTTTCCCACAGCTGTTCCGGGTTCATCTCTCCCAGCCCTTTGTAGCGCTGAACCGACAGCCCACGGCGCGACTCTTTGCCTAACCAGTCAATCGCCTGTTCAAAGCTGGCAATTGGCTGACGGCGTTCGCCACGTTCGATATACGCATCTTCTTCGATCAGGCCACGCAACTGCTCGCCAAGCGCGCATATTTTGCGGTATTCGCCGCCGAGGATAAATTCGTTATCCAGCGGGTAATCGGTATCCACACCGTGGGTGCGTACGCGCAGTACCGGCTCGAAGAGGTGCAGTTCGCGGTTTTCACGCACCACGCCGTTATAGCTGCTGCCGTGCTGATCGTTTTCGTTAAGATAGGTTACCAGGCCATCCAGCCAGGTATTTACCGGCGCTTGCGCCGTCAAATCACTCAGGGTGGCGTGGTAGATCAGCGCGTTCAGCAGCGCCATCGGATAGCGGCGCTCCATGCGTTTGATCATTTTGCGCGTGCTGTTGAACTCAGACACCAGGTCTTCCAGCGGCTTGCCGCCCAGCGCCGGAGCGCTGGCGTTGGCGTGCAGCGTGGCACCGTCAAGAGCAATAGCGATTTGGTACTGATCCATCGCCTCATCGTCTTTAATATACTGTTCCTGCTTGCCTTTTTTCACTTTGTACAGCGGCGGCTGCGCGATATAGACGTGGCCACGCTCGATGATTTCCGGCATCTGACGATAGAAGAAGGTCAACAGCAGCGTACGGATATGTGAACCATCAACGTCAGCATCGGTCATGATGATAATGCTGTGATAGCGCAGTTTGTCCGGGTTGTATTCGTCGCGGCCAATGCCGCAGCCCAGCGCGGTGATCAGCGTTGCCACTTCCTGTGAAGCCAGCATCTTATCAAAGCGCGCTTTCTCCACGTTGAGGATTTTACCTTTCAACGGCAGGATGGCCTGATTTTTGCGGTTACGCCCCTGTTTGGCAGATCCTCCCGCGGAGTCACCCTCCACCAGGTAGATTTCAGACAGCGCCGGATCGCGTTCCTGGCAGTCAGCCAGCTTGCCCGGCAGCCCCGCCAGGTCCAGCGCGCCTTTACGGCGGGTCATCTCACGCGCGCGGCGCGCCGCTTCACGCGCACGAGCCGCATCAATAATTTTACCGACCACGATTTTCGCATCGCCCGGATGTTCCAGCAGGTATTCAGACAGCAGTTCGTTCATCTGCTGCTCAACCGCCGATTTCACCTCAGAGGAAACCAGTTTGTCTTTAGTCTGTGAGGAGAATTTCGGATCCGGCACTTTGACCGATACCACCGCGATCAGCCCTTCACGCGCGTCGTCACCGGTGGCGCTGACTTTGGCTTTCTTGCTGTAGCCTTCTTTATCCATGTAGGCGTTCAGGGTGCGGGTCATGGCGGCACGGAAGCCCGCCAGGTGCGTACCGCCGTCGCGCTGCGGAATATTGTTGGTAAAGCAGTAGATATTTTCCTGGAAACCATCGTTCCACTGCAGGGCCACTTCCACGCCGATGCCATCTTTCTCGGTGGAGAAATAGAACACGTTGGGGTGGATCGGGGTTTTGTTTTTGTTCAGGTACTCAACGAACGCTTTGATACCACCTTCGTAGTGGTAATGGTCGTTTTTGCCGTCACGCTTATCTTCCAGCTTGATGGATACGCCGGAGTTCAGGAACGACAGCTCACGCAGACGTTTTGCCAGTATTTCGTATTCGAATTCAACAACGTTAGTAAAGGTTTGATGACTAGGCCAGAAACGCACCCGCGTTCCGGTCAAATCGGTTTCGCCGGTGACATTCAGCGCGGCCTGTGGCACGCCGTGAACGTAGACCTGCTGGTGGACTTTGCCTTCACGGCGGATGGTCAGTTCCAGTTTTTCCGACAGGGCGTTAACCACGGAAACACCCACGCCGTGCAGGCCGCCGGAAACTTTATAGGAGTTATCATCAAACTTCCCGCCCGCATGCAGCACGGTCATGATCACTTCAGCGGCAGAGATCCCCTCTTCTTCGTGGATACCGGTAGGAATACCACGACCGTCATCCTGTACCGAGACAGAGTTGTCGGCATGAATGGTCACAAGAATATCGGAGCAGTGACCGGCGAGGGCTTCGTCAATGGCGTTATCCACGACCTCAAATACCATGTGATGCAGACCGGTGCCGTCATCCGTATCGCCGATATACATACCCGGGCGCTTGCGTACCGCATCCAGCCCCTTGAGAACTTTGATACTGGAGGAGTCATAAGAATTCGACATCAACTTTTCTCGCTCGTTTAATCTTCAGATTGAACCGCTATTTTACCCTGTTCTACGTGGAACATCTTGCCCTTTTCGTCAGCCATGTCGAAGACGTGCTCCGCGGCAATGGCACTGACAAAAACCTGGGCCTGAGTGGCTTTTAAGTGCGCTGCCAACAGCTGACGGCGCGTTTCATCCAGCTCAGAGGCAAAATCATCTATCAGATACAGGCAACGTCGCCCGTTCTGTCGGGTGAGAAACTCACCCTGCGCCAGCCTCAGGGCGCACATCAGCAGCTTTAACTGGCCGCGTGACAGTAAATCTTCCACCGGCGTGCCCTCTGCACGAATACGGAAATCCGCTTTGTGCGGGCCGCTGGCGGTGTAGGTGAGCGCACGATCGCGCTCAAAGTTGCGTTCGAGCAGTTCGGCGTAACCGCTGTCTTTATCCCAACCGCGCTGAAATGAGAAACTCAGCTGAAACTCGGGCAGAAACTGCGCACAGGTGGCGTTGATATCGGCCGCGATAGCCTCGCTGTAGGCCGCCCGCCACTGGCTTATCTGTTCTGCCAGCGGAGCCAGCTCCTGATCCCAGGCGCGGATCTGTTGATAGCGCGATACCTGGCGCAGCGCAGCGTTACGCTGTTTCAGCAGCCTGCGCAGATTACTCCATGCGTTGAAAAATCCCGGTTCGTTGTGAAAACAGCCCCAGTCGATATAGGCGCGGCGATATTTTGGTCCGCCGTTAAGCAGGGTGAACCCTTCCGGCGTAATCAGCTGCATGGGCAACATCTGCGCCAGTTCGGCAACTTTATGGCCATCGCTGCCGTCGATGCGCACCTTGCTGTCACCGGCGCGGTTTTTCGTCAGCCCGACGGAGATTTCACGTTCGGTAGCCGCAATACGCCCGTGTAACACAAAAGCATCCCGATCGTGGCGGATCACGCGACCGGCCTGCAAACTGCGGAATGCCCGGCCGTGCCCAAGGGTGTAAATCGCTTCCAGCACGCTGGTTTTGCCACTGCCGTTCGGTCCGACGAGGAAATTAAACCCCGGAGCCAGCGCCAGGTCCGCATCTTCAATGTTACGGAAGTCTTTGATAAGAAGGCGGGTTAATGCCATAGCGGAGGAAATCCTAAAACAGGCGGTGTGATAACAGCGCCTTGTCTTTTTTGTACTACAGGCCAGGGCGTCAATAACGCCGCCATTTTTGGCTGTGGCAGGGCGCAAAAAACATCGCGTACACAGGGTACAAGATAATCTTGCACGCTGCCCCTTGCCAGAATGGCAGGCAGGTTAGCCCGATAAATTACAATCTCATCGGCATAACGACATAGGCGGCAGACTGACTGGCTGCATCCTCGATCTGCACGCTGGAAACGGAATCGGTCAGTAACAGGCGCACGTTTTCGCACTTCAGCGCGTTCAACACGTCTAAAACGTAGCTGACGTTAAAACCGATTTCGAGGTCGGTGCCACCGTAGGTAACATCCAGCATCTCTTCCGCTTCTTCCTGCTCCGGGTTATTGGCGGTAATTTTTAGCTGATTTTCGCTGATATGCAGGCGAACACCACGGAACTTCTCATTTGAGAGGATCGCCGCACGGGCAAAAGCCTGCTTCAGCAGGTCACAGCCGGCATCGAGGGTTTTATCCGGGTTCTTTGGCAATACGCGGCGATAATCCGGGAAACGGCCATCTACCAGCTTAGAAGTGAAGATAAAGTCACCGACATGAGCACGGATGTTATTGCTGCCGATTTGGACCTGCAACAGGCTGTCGCCAGCGTCCAGCAAGCGCACCAGCTCAATAACGCCTTTACGCGGCACGATCACCGAATGGCTCGGCAACGACTGGCCGACCGGCATGGAACATACCGCCAGGCGATGACCGTCGGTGGCGACGGTGCGCAGCTCTTCACCTTCAGTCTCAAATAACATACCGTTCAGGTAGTAACGCACGTCCTGATGAGCCATCGAAAACTGGGTGGCTTCAATCAGGCGCTTCATGGTGGCCTGCGGCAAGGTAAACTCAACCTCGCTTTGCCAGTCATCAAGGTTAGGGAAATCGCTGGCTGGCAGGGTGGACAGAGAGAACCGGCTGCGGCCGGAGCGCACCAGCATCCTTTCGCCTTCCAGGATCACCGCGATCTCGGCACCTTCCGGCAAACCACGGCAGATATCAAAGAATTTGCGCGCGGGCACGGTGGTCGCACCCGGCTGATGATCCTGCGCCAGCGCCACGCGCGCCACCATTTCCATTTCCAAATCGGTACCGGTCAGCAACAGAGTGCCTTCCGTTACCTGTAACAACAGGTTGCCAAGAATAGGCAGTGTTGGACGGCCACCCAGCGGACTGCTTACCTGCTGTAATGGCTTGAGTAAACGCTCACGTTCTACAGTAAATTTCATAGTCAGGAAGATAATGTTCTGATTAGATTAGAGAAATCTTCTTTAATGTCGTGACTCTCTTCACGCAACTGCTCGATTTTGCGGCAGGCGTGTAGCACCGTAGTATGATCACGACCCCCGAAAGCATCACCGATTTCCGGCAGGCTATGGTTGGTCAGTTCTTTAGCCATCGCCATCGCCATCTGGCGCGGGCGGGCTACCGAACGCGAGCGACGCTTCGACAGCAGATCGGCCACTTTAATTTTATAGTATTCAGCCACCGTCTTCTGAATATTATCGATGGTCACCAGCTTCTCCTGCAATGCCAGCAGGTCGCGCAGCGCTTCACGGACAAAATCGATGGTAATAGCACGGCCGGTGAAGTTGGCATTGGCAATCACCCGGTTCAGCGCCCCTTCCAGTTCACGCACGTTCGAACGCAGACGTTTAGCAATAAAGAAAGCCACTTCACCCGGCAGGCGAATATCATTTTCATCGGCTTTCTTCATCAGGATCGCAACGCGGGTTTCCAGCTCCGGCGGCTCGATCGCCACCGTCAATCCCCAGCCAAAGCGCGATTTCAGGCGATCTTCCACCCCGTTGATCTCTTTTGGGTAACGATCCGAGGTCAAAATGATCTGCTGATTGCCTTCCAACAGGGCGTTAAAGGTGTGGAAAAACTCTTCCTGCGATCGCTCTTTATTGGCAAAGAATTGAATATCATCAATCAATAACGCATCGACCGATCGGTAATAGCGTTTGAACTCTTCAATCGCATTATTCTGCAACGCCTTGACCATGTCCTGCACGAAACGCTCGGAGTGCATATACACCACTTTCGCGTTGGGCTTGCGCGCCATGATCCCGTTCCCCACCGCATGCAGCAGGTGAGTTTTACCAAGGCCGGTGCCGCCATAAAGAAACAGAGGGTTATACGCCCCGCCGGGGTTATCGGCCACCTGACGTGCCGCCGCACGCGCCAGCTGGTTGGATTTACCCTCGACGAAGTTGTCAAAGTTATGCCGGGTATTCACGTTCGAACGATAGGATAACTCCGCCAGCGCGGGCGCGTTGTCCCAGCTTGGTCGGGTCGGTGCCGGGCGGCTTACCACGCCGGGTGCGCTGGCATGCGCACTGGCCATCACCGGCTGGCTGACGGTTTGAGCCACAGGCTTGCTGCCGACTTCAAAACGCAGTAAAGGAACATTAGCGCCACAAAAATTATTGAGCAGTGCATTGATATTGTTCAGGTATTTGTCCCGAACCCAGTCGAGCACAAAACGGTTTGGTGCATACAAGGCCAGCGTATTATCGTTCAGTTCAGCCTGCAAGGGGCGTATCCACATGCTGAATTCGGTGGCAGGTAGTTCATCCTGCAGGCGGGCAAGACACTGTTGCCAAAGCGTAAGTGACAC